>CAJTTZ010000059.1:277-504 GCA_910579505.1 uncultured Lachnospiraceae bacterium | reverse complement strand
AGAACGCCGTCAGAGCCGCCGAAACGCCCGCACCCAAACAGGAATACCCCCGCAGCATAAAAGACCGCTTACAGCGTGGCAAAGCCACTATAAACGCCCCGAAACAGGACAGCGTACAGCGCATGGTAGACATAGCCGCCAAGAGAGCCGAGGGCAAGGGGAAAGGCTACGAGAAGTGGGCGACTTTGCACAATCTGAAGCAAATGGCGGCGACCATGAGCATTTAC
>CAJTTZ010000059.1:0-235 GCA_910579505.1 uncultured Lachnospiraceae bacterium | reverse complement strand
CCGCCCTTACCGCCGCCAGTGCGGGACTGAACAGCGTCCACGCCGAACTGAAAACCGTGGAAAGCACTTTACGGGAGAAAAAAGACTTGCAGAAACAGCTATTGGCGTACATCAAGACCAAGCCAGCCCGTGACGGATTGCGGGCGCAGAAAACGGAGAAAGCCCGGAGAGCTTACCGGGAGCAGCACGAAAGCGAGTTTATCATTTCCGAATCTGCCGCCCGGTATTTCAAGGC
>CAJTTZ010000058.1 GCA_910579505.1 uncultured Lachnospiraceae bacterium | reverse complement strand
ACTGATAGATCAGAAGATAAAACAATATCCCGACTAATAACAGGCAGACTGTTATGACACCAATATTCATGCGCTTCTTCAAAAGTTTTTAAATCAAGAATCCATAATCGTTTCATTTCATCCTCTCCCTGCTTCCTCGTCCTGAAAATGATACAGATAGAGATCATCCAGTGTCGGGGGAACATTGACAGCCCCGCTGACCGGCTGTGTGTCACTGGCAATACGAAGTAATACTTCGGCATCATTTATTATATCGGCATTGCCGTATTACCCACTAGCGACGGGGTGCCAGTTGCTTCATTTTGGGTGTGAAATCTACTCCCTATATACATGGTAGCTCTCTGCTGCTTATTTGCGGAGTAACTCATATATGGGCTATTATACATCAACATGCCATACCTATTTTTTTGCCCTAATCATTAAAGTGTTTCCTTTCCCCATGATGGCGCAGGATTGCCTGTTCATCCCTGACGGTCGGGTACTCCCTGAGCGTGCACACGCTGCGGCAGGTATT
>CAJTTZ010000057.1 GCA_910579505.1 uncultured Lachnospiraceae bacterium | reverse complement strand
TGGTTCGTGCGCCCACCATTGGACGCACTACCCCGTTACAACTGAATACCGCCACGCCGCAGCACCTACGCAGCATGGGGACAGCCGCCGACACAGGCGGCTTTTTTCATACCCAAAAACCAACAAAACATATTTTTCAGAGCCGCACAGCGGCAGAAAGTGAGGACTTTATGGCATTTTTTCAATCAGCAGTAGGCGTTTTGCAGACACTTGTTATCGCATTGGGCGCAGGATTGGGCGTATGGGGCGTTATCAATCTCTTAGAGGGCTACGGCAACGACAACCCCGGCGCAAAATCACAGGGCATGAAACAGCTTATGGCAGGCGGCGGCGTTGCGCTTATCGGCACAACCTTAATCCCGCTGCTTTCCGGCTTGTTTTAATATTCCGGGAGGACAGAGCCTATGGAGAGCATATTTGAAGCCATTAACGAATGGCTAAAGGAACTCTTAATCGGTGCGATTAACGGAAACCTGTCAAATATGTTCGGGGACGTGAACGACAAAGTAGGCACGATAGCAACG
>CAJTTZ010000056.1 GCA_910579505.1 uncultured Lachnospiraceae bacterium | reverse complement strand
GCAAAGCCAAGCCAAGCCTTAGGTGACCGGCGCTCTTTTGCGTCCTTTTTTACTGCCCGCTCCATAAGACTGTTATTACATTACAAAGCCGTTATCTTCACGGAACAGGAACCATAGGTTCCCGTGGAGATAGCGGCTTTTTGCGCGCATGTAAGCACTGAGCAACATGCGAACCGAGTCTGCTTATGCGCATAAGCAGAGCAGAAAGCTTACAGGAGGGATAAGTTATGGATGAACAACGTGCATGGTTGAAAGCGAGAAGAAAAAGGCGTCTGCGCATACTGGCGGTGATGCTCAGCTTTTGTGTGCTGTTTCACAACTACCCGGATATTCTGGCGACACTTTCCGTCCTTGCGGCGGTGGAATCGGAACAGCCGGGAGTGCGTCACATCATCGATTTTACTGCGCTGTCTGAGGAGATTAGAGAGCAGTCTGTCCCGGTAGGAACCCCGCTTTCGGAACTGACGCTCCCCGACACGCTGGAGGCGGTTGTGACAGGGCAGACATCGGAAGATACAGAAGATAAAACGGAC
>CAJTTZ010000055.1 GCA_910579505.1 uncultured Lachnospiraceae bacterium | reverse complement strand
TGCCGCTGCCGGGTGTGCCTAAAATCAGGCCGTTGGGGTTTTTCAGCTTCTTCCGGTCGGCCATAATCAGGTTGTTGGAGAGGGCGTTCAGGCCGTAGTACAGCGCTTCGCCGTTCATAAAAAGCTCCTGGGTGGTGAACGGCACGAAAATCGCGGTGCTGGATGTGGTAAGGCCCCGCTGGATGCTGATCTGGTTAAGGCCCAGCGGGAGGGAGGACATCAGGCCCTGCTCCTGCTGGTAGTCCAGACGGCGCAGCGCGCAGTTGTATTTCTGCGCCACGCCCGCCGCCTGGAAGATGTTGTTTTCCAGCTTCTGCCGCGTCCCGGCGTGGTTCATCACCAGCATGGTCACAAGGAACATCCGCTCGTTGCGGCTCTGCAAATCTTCCAGAAGCGTCTTTGCTTCGCTGCCGAACGTGGCAAGGTCGGACGGGATGATGTCCATGTCGTACCCTGCCCGGACTGCCTTTTTCTGTTCCTCAATCTTCATGCGGTCGAGGTCGGTAATCTTGCGCTTGATGTTCTTGATTGCCGCGCTCT
>CAJTTZ010000054.1 GCA_910579505.1 uncultured Lachnospiraceae bacterium | reverse complement strand
ATGTGTCGGATAATTTTGAATTGGTTTTACAGGCCGCGGGCGGCCTTTCCCATGTCACAAAGGGAGAGAGCTTTGATTTGGAACTGGATGAGATGACGCTCAGCGCGAATGACGAGGAGGTTTGTCTGGTCAGGGGCGATATTGGCCTTTCGCCGCTAAAAAGGCGGGTAAAACAGAATGTGAGGGCAAAGACGCCGTTTTTTGAGATGTCTGACAGAGAATGGGAGACGATCTTTGAAAGGGTGTACAGAAGTTACGAAAATCTGATGCAGTCGATATACGGTATGTGGTGGTAACTGCGTGAGAAACGCGAAAAGTACTTCTAAAGACGTTCCGCCATGGGGCGGAACGCCAAGAAGTACTAAGTTTCGCGTAAGAGAATGCCTGAAGTGTGGCATTCTCTGCACTGATTTGAGATTTCGCAGAGCGGAATCATGGCGGTTTGTGTGAGAAAAGGGAGGGCTGGTATGGAAGGAAATGACAGAGAGATGATTGAGGAAATCATGCGGCATCTGGATGCGGAATCCGAACATGGGGTGTACCGC
>CAJTTZ010000053.1 GCA_910579505.1 uncultured Lachnospiraceae bacterium | reverse complement strand
GTCAACAAGGGAAATCTGCTCGCCCGCCTTTACCTTTGCTTCCAGTTCGTCAACGGTGGGGGTGTTGTTGATGATACCGTCAATCATGTTCCCGTTCTGCTCTGTGGTCTGCTCGGCGGTTTTCAAGGGATTGTCCCGCTGCGCCTGTTCTGCGGCAACGGCAAACGCCCGCGTCCCATTCCCCATAATCAGATACTTTCCGTCGTCCGACTGGTGGTGAAAGCCATATCCGGCGGCTTCTATCTGCTCCCGGCTCATGGCGGTCACATGGAAAGTCCCCCTCGGTGTTTTGACAGTTTCGCCCGTTTCCAAGTCGTCCGGGGTAAGCTGCTTCTGCTCCTGTAAAAACTCCGGCACTTCCCGGAAACCTACACTGTCAACGAAATGCGCCGCGTCCTGTCCGTCCTGATGAAGCACTACCACGTCCGAAACGGAAAGGCTGTGTCCCTTAAAATCTTTGGGGTGGTCGATATTGAAACGGGCGTAAATATCTTCAAGGGAAGTTTCCGGCGCAAGGGGCGCGGAATAGACAAGCTCATAGTTCGCCCTGTCAACCACATTCCC
>CAJTTZ010000052.1 GCA_910579505.1 uncultured Lachnospiraceae bacterium | reverse complement strand
TGACATTATGCAGCTTGCTCATGCGGATAAATGAATGTCTTTGTATTGTGCCTTGTCCTCCCTCCTGCAAATGGCAGCGGAACGGGGATAGCAGCAGTGTCGGCATGACAAATTGTGAGCGGCAGCATAGGCGGCACATTCGCGAACATATCCGCTTATGGCGGTAATCACAAATGCGTCAGCATTTGCAATTCACGCTAGCGTGAATTTGCCCCCTGCAAGGGCGAAATCCCCATTGCATAAACACAGTTTGTGCAATGGGTGTATTTCGCTCTCAAACGCCGAGGGCTTTAAGAGAAGGGAATCTCCCTTGAAACTGTTCGGATTATGCCGGTAAAATCAGCCGCCATGATAGCAAAAAATACTATCATCATGCCCAAAATGATGTCACTATGATAGCAAAAAGTGCTGTCACTTATGATAGTGAAAAATGCAACCATGATAGTAGAAAGTGCAATCAGAAATGTCAGTTGACTTTTTGCAGCCATCTTACATCACATTGAAAATGCCTCCCGAAACATCAGTTGACTTTTTCAACTGAACATACCAAAATCAGTTGATTTTTTAAGTTGGTTTTC
>CAJTTZ010000051.1 GCA_910579505.1 uncultured Lachnospiraceae bacterium | reverse complement strand
GATTCCCTCGTAGCCGTTTTCCCGCAGCGTCCGGGCACAGTTCATGCCGTTGCCGTCCGGCAGGTAGATGTCCATGAGCAGGATGTCAAATGCCCACCAGCCGTCACTTCCTATCTGGTATACGCTTTCCATAAACGCGCCGGTCTGTGTAAAGCAGACGGTTTCCAGTTCATACGCCGAGCGCGCCGCGCTGTAAGCGGAGAGCATTTCTTCTATCCTGCGCAGGGCGTCCGCGTCATCATCCAGTATTGCGATCCGATAGAACATTTCTCACCCTCCTGCAGGCACGCATCCTGTCTCTGCTTATGCGCATAAGCAGACTCGAAATGCTTCGCATTTCTCGTTCGCGTTGCTCGTCATAAATCGTCATAAACAGTCTTGCGTGCAAGCACGCATCCTGTCTCTGCCGCTTTCCGACTCTGCTTATGCGCGCAAAAAGCCGCTACCCTCACAGGAACATACGGTTCCGTGAAGATAACGGCTATATAATCGTGATAACAATCTTATAGAGCGGACAGCAAAAAAAGGCGCAAAAGAGCGCCGATCACCTAAGGCTTGGCTTGGCTTGGCTTGGCTTGGCTTGGCTTGGCTTGGCTTGGCTTGGCTTGG
>CAJTTZ010000050.1 GCA_910579505.1 uncultured Lachnospiraceae bacterium | reverse complement strand
TAAAACTAATTAATCAGCGGTTCCCTAGGTTTTTTAGGACCGGATAACTTTTTTGGAATGAAATACCAACCTATACAAATGGACGAAATTCCAAACTTTTTAGATAGGGATTGGGCGGTGGAGTGAAGAATTAGAACAAGGTATGACATTTAAAAACATTATTACAATATCAAAGCCACTGATACATTGTTTTATAACACAGGCTCGTGTTAAAACCCCACAGTAGTAAAATCCCCAATTCCTACTACGTTTTTACTACGATTGACGGAATCAATATACCCCGTTTTGCCATTTCCGTTACATTTTTAACAAACTTGACAGAAATTTCAAACCTCGCAAATCACACCAAAACACGGCAAATCGAGGCATTTTAGGAAGGAGAAGATTGAAAATGAAAAGTAGAGGGTATCCATTACCTTAAGCACACAACAAACAAGCCATCTTTCGGTGGCTGCTTTAAAAATTGAATATTGAGATTGTTAAGGTTATGCAGTTGCTGGCTTAATCTTATAACCTTGATTCCTTGCTATGATGATTGCCTGTTCCACTGTAATCTCGCGATCAACTGGAGGCAGATTGGATTTCCTGTAAAGTTCCGCATTATAGTTTTCTCCATTCTTCAACATGTGGTATAATGCAG
>CAJTTZ010000049.1 GCA_910579505.1 uncultured Lachnospiraceae bacterium | reverse complement strand
GCATATAATGAATGTGGCACGGCATATGGCGCTGTAGCTTACCGATTCGGAATGGAGGATGGGATTAGGGTGCGGATGGAAATGGAAGAGATTATGCGCTTCCTAAAGTATTGATATATTGTGCGGCTTATTGTTCCCTTCATTATCTTATGAACTCGATATTAACACATAAGCAATAGCAAGGGTGGCATGTATGTCATTATACCATCTGATACCACAGCAAATATATATTGTTTAAAATTAGAAGCTGATGCATGTTAAAAATAAGAGTGATTGAATAAATACCTGAAATAAAGTACAATGTAAAAAGAAAGAAAAGAAGCAGGAGGATGCCATAGATGATAATTTATCTGGACAATTGCTGCTATAACAGACCATTTGATGACCAGACACAGGAGCGTATCCACTTGGAAAGTGAAGTTATTTTGACAGTCCTAAAAATGGGACAGATGAAACAGGTGGTTATAGCCGGAAGCGAAGTACTGGAACTTGAGATGAACCGTATGCAGGATGAAAATAAGAAGCAGAAGGTACTTGACCTGTATCGCGTGGCGGGTATGCATATACCATATACAGAAAATATCAAGAAACGGTCTGCAGAAATCATGTCAGTTTCAAGGATACGGGCATTTGACAGTCTGCACATTGCATCTGCGGAAG
>CAJTTZ010000048.1 GCA_910579505.1 uncultured Lachnospiraceae bacterium | reverse complement strand
TTCCATAACCAGTAATAAAAGTTCGGGGATTTCCATTGCGTCAAGCCCCTCCTGCATGGAAGCAAGGGCGGCGGCAACGTCAATTTCTGTGCTGCCGCTTATCACCCCCGCCGCGCCGGAAACGACGTGCTGCGCAACGTCAAAGACTGCCATAGTAATATCAAAGGTGTGGGTGACAAGGTACACCGCCACCCACGCCTTGAAAAACCACTTGAAAAACATAAATGTGTCAACGTCGTGCATATTGTTCTTTTCCGTAACCATGCTGATAAGCTCCACGCATAGGACGTAGGTAATGACAAGCCCCGCAATGGGTACGATCACATTCTCACTAAGGGTCTGTATCATGGAGAATATATTTGCGTTCCACCCTTGCGGGGTCTGCCCTACCTCTGCGGCGATAGTGCCGACTTTCTCGTTCACGTCCCCGAACATAGTTGACAGATTACCGTTTATGGCTCCTATGAGGATTTCCTTTATCCATTCGTTAATCGCGTCAAGTATGCTCTGCATAGGCTCTTACCCTGCCGCTTAACCGAACAGCCCGGACAGCAGGGGTACGAGGGTGCCACCGATCAGGGCGACACCGCCGCCCGCCATGAGCTGCTTCATGCCCTGGCTTTTTGCTTATGTGTGATAAAGAAGTAATAGAAGTGTAAAAAATTTTGCCGTTCCTA
>CAJTTZ010000047.1 GCA_910579505.1 uncultured Lachnospiraceae bacterium | reverse complement strand
ATGCTGTCACTCCCCGAAGATTGGGACTACACCTTGAAAGGCTTATCCCTTATCAACCGGGAGAAGATAGACGCTATCCGCGAAGCCATTAAGGAGCTTGAACGCGCCGGGTATATCGTCCGTTCAAGGGAGCGCGACGAGAAAGGACGCTTGCGGGGCGCGGACTATGTGATATTCGAGCAGCCGCAGCCGCCTACGCCGGATTTACCTACATTGGAAAATCCAACATTGGATAATCCAACGCAGGAAAAACCAACATTGGAAAAACCTATGTTGGAAAATCCAATGCAATTAAATAAAGATATACAAAGAACTGACTTACCAAAAAAAGAAAAAATAATTACTGATGAACAAAGTACCCATTCCATTCCTATCCTTTCCCCTAACCCCTCTCCTTGCAGAGAAGCGGCTACGCCGCCGGAACGGAAAGGAACGGAAGCGGCAGCACAGAGCGCAGTAGAGATATACCGGGAAATCATCAAGGACAATATCGACTACGACATTCTCAAACAGGACATGAAGTTTGACAGTGACAGGCTGGACGAGATTGTAGACCTCATGCTTGAAACCGTATGCACCGCCAGAAAGCGGGTGCGGATTGCGGGGGACGACTACCCGGCAGAGCTTGTGAAGTCAAAGTTTATGAAACTGAACGGCGAACATATCCGCTTTGTGCTTGACTGTAT
>CAJTTZ010000046.1:480-694 GCA_910579505.1 uncultured Lachnospiraceae bacterium | reverse complement strand
GAGGTTTTACTGTACATCAAAATAGGGTTAGTACACAGTCCGGGCAGTAAAGAATGCGTGTCTGAATGTTAAGGAAACAGAGGGAATCATCCTACACAGTTACCTTGGAAGCCAGTATACAAGCCAGATATTTGAAAATCTGGTCAGCAGGGAATCCTGCATTCGTTTAGCTGTAAGGGGAACCCCTATGACAATGCCTGATTGAGTCGTTCCA
>CAJTTZ010000046.1:0-470 GCA_910579505.1 uncultured Lachnospiraceae bacterium | reverse complement strand
TGCTGAAAAAGGAGGAAATCTATCTCCATACCTATCAGGACTCAGCAGAAGCACGCAAAAATCAGAAAGAGCGTTTACAGTATCTTGCGGCAGGAACAGCGGGAATAACAGCCCCACGGAAAGCAGGATATGGAGCGATAACAGACAGGGCGGCGGGATAGTCAATGCTTATGATTTCACACAAGTTTACTCTTTCCCTGACTGCTTATAAGGGCAAAATTAAGGGCAAGAGAAATCGTACAAACAGAACTGATTTTTGTATAAAGCACTTAAGCGGTAGGGAATTGATTGTCCCTACCGCTTTTCCTAAAGAAAAAATTCTCTCGTTTTCTCAGAAGAGGTATAACGCTACAAGTATACATATGATAGACATTTTTATCAGCGCCTAATAATCTTGTCAGTTGTCCGGAAAAGAGAATACCTGTCAGCATAAAAATGACAGCCAATGCAGACATAATATATATTATGCC
>CAJTTZ010000045.1 GCA_910579505.1 uncultured Lachnospiraceae bacterium | reverse complement strand
GCCGCCCTTTTACACCGGGCAGAATTGAAACGCTGTACCGAGTGCGGCGGGTATTTTCTCCCCAAGTCAAACCGGGGGAAATACTGCCCGGATTGCGCCGGACGCATGAAAAGAATCAAAGCCGCACAGCGCAAGCGGAAACAGAGGGATAAATGTCACGCTTTAGGATATTCCAGACCCCCATAAATCAAGGCTTTTTTGACCGCCCTCAAAGGGTATGCGATACATTTATCCTTTATCCCCGAAAACGGCGTTCTAAAGCGTAACAGAAGCCCAAAACAGACCAAAGGAGGAACGAATGGCAGACAACCGCAAATATTACTACCTAAAGCTGAAAGAGAGCTATTTTGACGAGGACGCTATCGTGCTGCTGGAAAGTATGCAGGACGGTATGCTCTACTCAAACATTCTCTTGAAGATGTACCTAAAGTCACTGAAAAACGGGGGAAAGCTCCAGCTTGACGAGAATATCCCCTACACCGCACAGATGATAGCCACAATCACCCGCCAGCAAGTCGGCACAGTCGAGAGGGCTTTGCAGATTTTTATGAAACTGGGGCTTGTAGAACCTTTGCAGAACGGGGCTTTGTACATGAGCAACATAGAGCTCTTAATCGGTCAGTCCTCTACCGAGGGGGAGCGCAAACGCCGTGCAAGGCGGGCTTTACAGGCACAGAAAGCACTCCCGGAAACCGTGGTGG
>CAJTTZ010000044.1 GCA_910579505.1 uncultured Lachnospiraceae bacterium | reverse complement strand
TGCAATGGAACCGACTGTACACGTACCGATGATGCAGGCGGCAATGAGCCAGCCGTGCTTCAGGTCGATTTTTTTATTCTTAGCATACACCGCCGTGGTAGCAGCAGAGCCGAGGACATCACTGGCAAGGGCAATGGCCGTTGCCACATAAGCGCCATGCTTACCGCCGAAGGTGGGGCACAGCACGATCATCAGCGGAACCATGGCTGTTGCCGCGCTAAGCCCGACCAGTCCTGTGCCAACACCAGCCAGCATGGCGGCGATTGCGACTACTACATATTCATAAAACATAAACTTACTCCTTGATTTTCGTTGACTTTTTGATTATAATTATACTCAACAGGTGTTGAAGTTGCAACCGACAGATGAAACGAAAGTGTTGAGAGGAATGATTATGGGAATGAAGCCAAACCAGAGAATTGCCCTGACCAAGGAACTAATCCATCGTGCCTTGATCAGTCTGCTGAAAAAACAGGATATTCATAAAATCTCTATCCGTGAGCTTTGTGATATTGCAGGCATCAACCGCACAACTTTTTACAACCATTACGGCAGCCAGTATGATGTGCTGGCGGAGATTCGTGACTGGTATATAAAGGACATTGCCGATGCCATTGAAAGTGCCGAGCTGTGTGACAGCGCCGGTGTACTGCACCGGGTCACACTGATATTTTCCTATGTGGAGCAAAATTTGGAGATTTCCC
>CAJTTZ010000043.1 GCA_910579505.1 uncultured Lachnospiraceae bacterium | reverse complement strand
ATGGATATGGCAAACAATGAGATTTTCAGATTAGGTATGGAAGTAGGACGGAAACAGTTAGCGGATCACATTGCTCATCAATTCGAGATTGGTAAGCCGGTAGAAATTAATGGGGAATTGTACTGGTTAAAAGATGCAAAGCAGAATCTAATGGATATTATGGATGATATTCAGAGTACATGGGATGAAGAACATGGAGCGAAAAAGTTTATTGTTCCTATCAGTATTACTTACAATACCCATAGAATGGATAGAGAAGTAATTATTGAGACAGTAGATGCAAAGACCGCTATGTTAATCGCCATTGGAGATTTTCAGCACAACGGTTGGATTGTAGATACAGATTATGAGAACTATAAACAGTTTAAAGGATAGGTGAAAGCTATGGACAATGGAATTAAGCGTATAAGAGGAACAGGACGGGAACGAGTGTATAACTTCATTGTGGAGTTTATCAAGAATAATGGGTATGCGCCGAGTGTGAGAGAAATTTGTACTGGAACTGATCTTAGTTCTACGTCAAGCGTATACATGTACTTATTGAAGCTGGAAGATGAAGGAAAGATTCAAATGAAAAAGAAATCTACCAGAGCAATAAAGGTAATTGGTTTTCAGTTTGTGAAGATGGAGGAATCGGCGTGAAGATTGAATTAAAACCATGTCCTTATTGCGGAGGGATTGCAGAAGGGCATATTAAGACGGTGGAATCATTCAAGAAGAT
>CAJTTZ010000042.1 GCA_910579505.1 uncultured Lachnospiraceae bacterium | reverse complement strand
GTGGCGGCTTGGGAAGCGTTCTCCTTATCCAGTGCGGCTTGTCCTTTCCGTTTCGCCCAATACTCACGCTCGGTAACTCGGTTCTTGCTCCCGTTCAGCAAGTCAATCTGATAGAGGTTTTCCCGGTGGCACATCTCCATGACTTCCGCTTTGAAATACTCCATAGCTGCGTCCGTACAGCGGTGCTTGCAGCCCTCCCTTGTGTCCGCTGGTCTTTCCATGTAGGGCAATAGCGGCACTTCCGCAATCCGCAAAGAATTGATTACGATATGCACATGAATGTTGCCGCTGTGGTTATGCCCGTCCGGGTGGGTGCATACAAGGGCTTGGTGTCCGGGGAAATGCGTCTTGCAAAATTCCTCGCCCAATGCTTGCGCCCGGTCAACGGTCAAGCCGTTGTCGGGTGCGTCACGGGGGTCAAAGCTGATAATGTAATGGTGGCTCTTTACGTCCTCCCGTTTCTGGTTCTTGCCGTATTTCAGATTGGAGCGCATACAGGCGATTGCAAAATCTTCATCACCGCAATTCAGAGAGGAAATGCGGTAATCGTCACGGGGAATAAGCTGCCCGTTTTCGTCCAGTGTGGGCTTCATGGTAAATTCGTCATGCTCAAAGGTTAGGTACTGCTCGGCAGCTCCGTAATCGGCATTTTTAGAGCTGATATGTTTGAATGTTGCCAACGGCTTCACCTACTTTCTGCAAGACTTCAAACTTCAAGGCGGC
>CAJTTZ010000041.1 GCA_910579505.1 uncultured Lachnospiraceae bacterium | reverse complement strand
TAAAAATTTTGCTAAAGCATCCATCGCAGAAGTTTTTCCACTATTATTGGCACCGACAAATACTGTGGTTTCATTACTCAACTCAATTTTGCAGTTTTTTAACTTCCTAAAATTTTGAATATCAAACCGTTTAATTTGCATAGCCAAAAATCTCCTTCTTGCTTTTGTCGTTCTATTGTATCACATTTCGTCTTCTTACTCCATATCAAATATACATTTGTCTATTTGTATATTGATTCCTTTTTTCTCTGCCCTCCTACTCCGTACCTCGCTTTTATGCTAATCATAGCAATGCACCAATTCCCTATACATGAAAAGAGAGCAATGGGCCTTAGGCCCATTACCCGTCTTTTCCATTTTCATACGCTCTGTTCTATTTTTCCTGTTTTTCTTCTTCCTGTCGCTTCCCGCTTCGGATGATGAGATAGATGAGCCGTGCCAGTGCAAGGATAACCGCAAGCCAGATAAAGTAGCATATCTCAAGGAAGGTCGGGCAGATATGGCAGAACCCGCACTTTCCTTATCCGGCACGGGCGGAATCTCTTTCAGAGCCGCACCGTAATGTAAGAATCTTTTAGAACATAGCTGACCAATACTGGAGCATTCTGTTAATACTTTCTACATTATTGGCATTTAACAGATCCAGCACCATATTATTTTTACTGCCGCCTGAGGCATAATTTACAAGAAGATTTTGCAGGCTGTCAAACGTATTTTCGGCGCTGTCCTCTTTCTT
>CAJTTZ010000040.1 GCA_910579505.1 uncultured Lachnospiraceae bacterium | reverse complement strand
GGGAGCTTGCCGAACTGAAAGCGTCCCTTGAAACTATCCGCAGCACCGCTTCCGAACTGATAAAGGATATAGATAAAAACTTTGCGGAGCTGACAAAGGACAGGGAGCAGGCACAGGAAACGCCGGAAAATGAACCCACGCCGGAGGAAAAACAGCCGGAGCAGACAGCACCGCAGGAGGAAATTTCAGCCACAGCCGAACCCGCAGCGGACACACCGCCAGAGGAAAAAACAACCCCGGAAGAACCCGCAAAAAAAGCCATGCAGCCGGAGCAATCGGAGGAAGATAATTTCCCAATCCCCGACCCCAACGGAGAGCCGGTTGTCACTATTATTTGGAGCGAACACAGCCGCTTCCATGACGGCGAAACAATGAGCCTTTCCGAAGCAAACGCACTTATCGGAAACCTTGACGCAGCAGTTACAAAAGAGGACGGCTATTATAAGACCAAGTTCCGCATTGACTTTGTAATGGACGGACAGCCCGATTATTACGGCGGGCGGCAGGACTTAGGGGACGGGGACGGCACACTCATAGAGCATATCGAAGATTACCACGCCTACTATGAGAATAACAGCGAATGGGAAAATTATATTTTACACAATGAGGGAAAGGAAGCACTGGAAGCGGACAAGGCACAGCGGGAAATGATTTTACATGAGTTTGTCCCTTTTCTGAAACTGCATGACAACCTTTCCAAAATGGAAAATATCGCAGCAAAAGCACTGGAAGAAAACGGGAACATGACAAGCACCG
>CAJTTZ010000039.1 GCA_910579505.1 uncultured Lachnospiraceae bacterium | reverse complement strand
CTATCTTGCCAAATATGTACAGGCTTACCTGGACGAAGGCGTTCCTGTCACGATGATGACCTTGCAGAACGAGACTATAGCGGCAACCAACTGGGACAGCTGCGTCTGGACCGCTCAGGAACAGAAGATCTTCCTGAAGGACCACCTGTATCCGGTATTCAAAGAGGCCGGTCTGGTCGATACCGTAGGCCTTTACATCTGGGACCACAATCAAAGACCCCGCTGCAAGCAACGGGGTATCAAACTTGCAGCGCTGCAGAGCAGCGGGGTATTTGACCCTCGCGGCAGTCGCCAAATGTCTGCAAGCAGCCACTTGGCTCGTTGCTCGCGGGAATAAAACAAAAACACTGCTTGACAAATGGTATTATTCATACCGTTTATTTAGTTTTTAGAGTTCTTAATAACTGACATTGATTCACGGATCAGGAATGCGCAAAACTGTGCATTCGTGAGAACATGATTCAGGAGTGAGGGGCGATTTTGGCGAAGCAAAATTTTAAATATCGCCCCGAATCGTTACTACGAGCGGCCCCTGGGCCGTGACTAGTACTCCGTACTTGAAGTTCCTGTGCAAATTTTCGAGGATATTTTTTCGAGTGTACAAGTTCAGAAACGGAGGCGTAGCGGGCTACGTTGAGTATTCTGGACTTGTGCAATCGGGAAAATAGACCGAAATATTTGCACAAGGGTTTTCAGTACGGAGTACTAGCTAACTCGTATAATATTTTTATTGTTGCTGATATTGCTTTCTCCTATATATTAGATCT
>CAJTTZ010000038.1 GCA_910579505.1 uncultured Lachnospiraceae bacterium | reverse complement strand
ATGAATCAACTTATCGACCATTCTTCAGACACAGGAAACAGCTTGTTTACACGTTCTTCTGCCACGAATTATCCGACTGTTCCAGACAAGTCATCCGGCAATCATTACGGGTTTTGGAGTTCGAACGGTCAGATTCCCTACAACATGACCAATGACTACATGTTCCGGGCAGTATTACAGTCCAACAATAAAGTCCTGCGCGGGCTGATCTGTTCCCTGCTCCATCTCCCCGAACGGAAAGTCATATCCGTGGAGATCACCAATCCTGTCATTCTGGGGGAGACTGTGGCGGACAAGGAGTTCCGTCTGGATATCAACGTGGTTTTAAATAACCATACCTTGATAAACCTGGAGATGCAAATCGCCAATAAGCTGAACTGGCGGGAGCGCTCAGTCATGTATCTGTGCCGTTCCTTTGACCAGTTAAACCACGGACAGGATTATCTGGATGCAAAGCCTGCCGTACATATCGGATTTCTCGACTATACACTGTTTGAGGGACAGCCAGAGTTTTATGCATCCTATAAACTGATAAACGTTAAAAACCATCAAAAATATAGTGACAGTCTGACCCTAAATGTGGTAGACTTATCTCGGACAGACTTAGCAACCGAAGAAGATAAGAAGTATCATATTCACGAGTGGGCAATGTTGTTTAAGGCGGAAACCTGGGAGGAGATCAAAATGCTGGCATCGAAGGATGAATATTTGCAGGAGGCGTCTGAAACCATATTCCGCATGAGCGCGGACGACCTGGTTCGCAAACGGTGCCGTGACAGAGAGGAATACTATCAGGACTTGCGCAGTTACGAGAGAAAAATAGAGCAGGATCGGATAG
>CAJTTZ010000037.1 GCA_910579505.1 uncultured Lachnospiraceae bacterium | reverse complement strand
CAGAAACAACCTCGCCCGCACCCTGAATGGTCACATTTGCGTTACTCAAAATGCTGATAGCTGTTCTACCAGTGCAGGTGATGGTATGCCCACCCAGGTCCAGGTTGCAGGTGATTTGGATGTCGAGTACTGGTGTTCGCGTCACATCCTTCAGCAGCGTAATGGTCGCGCCATCGTTTTCCGTTTTGAACGCATCGTCCAAATTGCCCACATAGGTGGTAGAGCCGTACTTCTCCACCTTCGCAACGGCGGAAATATTGACATTTACCGTCCCTGCCGCGTCCGCCATATTGTTATTCCCTACGAATTTCGCTGTGAGGGTGATTCCCGTACCTGGGCCTCCTGCCGCAGCCAGCACATCGGCGGCGCTGACGGTCATGGTGTAGGCGCCGTCCGCACCTTTGTCTGCGGGAGCGGACACCTGCGTATCACCCACAAACACCGCCATCTGGCCCGCGCCCGGCCCGGTGAAGCTGGCCGCAAACATAGCGGAGTTGGCCGGAGCCTCCCCGGTTGCGGTGGGCGTGGCCTTGACGGTGATGGTATCATCAGCGGTGAAGTCGCTGCACTCCGCGCCGTCTTTGTAGGTTTTCACAGCGCCGTCAAGCGTTGTGCCGGACTGCTGGAGCGTGATGGTTTTCTGGAAAGTGGTGGAGTTGTCAGTATTCGTATAAGTAGCAGTATAGTGCGAATCGTCTGTCCTGCTGACCTCCACCGACCAGCCGCTGAACGTAAAGGTCTGGCCGCAAATCACAATACCCTGGGTCAGTCCGTCGGAAAGCCGGGTTTTTATGTCATTTGACCTGTCATGCCCGTTATAATACAAATCGGTGGGGACAGA
>CAJTTZ010000036.1:389-863 GCA_910579505.1 uncultured Lachnospiraceae bacterium | reverse complement strand
CAAGCTCACCCGCGCCGAGAAAAAGCAGATTGCGGAAATCATCAGACAGGCAAAGGGCGACGGGAAAGCCCACACCGCACAGCAGACAATCCCCTATATCCAGATGTACCCGGACGGTATCTGCAAGGTTACGGGACGGAAATACTCAAAGACCGTCGCCTTTGAAGATATTAACTATCAGCTTGCACAGGCAGACGACAAGACCGCCATTTTTGAGAACTGGTGCGACTTCCTCAACTACTTTGACGCTTCCGTTTCGGTGCAGCTCTCTTTCATCAATCAGGGGACGCAGCAGGGCGAAGCGGAAAAGGCGGTCAATATCCCGGCACAGGAGGACGCTTTCAATTCTATCCGCACAGAATACCGGGATATGCTGAAAAACCAGCTTGCAAAGGGCAACAACGGGCTTGTCAAAGCAAAATATATCACCTTTGCCATTGAAGCCGACAGTCTGGGCGCGGCGAAATCCCGCCT
>CAJTTZ010000036.1:0-351 GCA_910579505.1 uncultured Lachnospiraceae bacterium | reverse complement strand
GAACAACTTTAAGCTCTTAGGCGTGTCTGCCCGCCCCATGACGGGCTATGAACGCCTTAAAATGCTGCATGGCATTTTCCACCCGGAGGGCGGGCAGTTTGCCTTTGATTTTTCATGGCTTGCCCCGTCCGGGCTTTCCACAAAGGACTTTATCGCCCCGTCCTCTTTCCGTTTTGGCGAGGGGCGTTATTTCCGCATGGGGCGCAAGATCGGCGCGGTATCGTTCTTACAGATACTTGCGCCGGAGTTAAACGACCGCATTTTAGCGGATATGTTAGACCTTGAAACGGGCGTGATTGTCAACCTGCATATCCACAGTATCGACCAGACGGAAGCAATCAAGACGGTAAA
>CAJTTZ010000035.1 GCA_910579505.1 uncultured Lachnospiraceae bacterium | reverse complement strand
AGCCTTGTCGCACAAGAGGTTGAATAGCTGGGTGTAGAGAATACTCACGACAAAGTTAAAAGTGTCGTCGGTGTCGCTGATAATGACGAAAAGGGCGGTCTTTCTGTCCCCCAGCGTGTCAAGCTCCATTTCGTCCGTTTCCATAAGCTCCCGCAGCTCCCGTATGTCAAATGGCGCAAGCCGCGCACCGCAGGAAATGAGGATAGAGCTTCGCGTCTTGCCCGCCGATAACAGGAATTTCTTGTACTGCCGGACAGCGAAATGCTCCGGGTCTTTTTCTTCCAGCCGTTCAAACATGAGGTCAACCGGGCTTTGAAATTCCGGGTCGTCCTCGCGGGCTTCGCTGGCGTTTATCATTTCAAGCAGCGTCGTGAAGTTCTTTTCTTCCTCCGGGGCTTCATAGTGGATATAGCCGATAAGGGCGCAGTAAAAAAGCCGTTCCGACTTCACCCAAAAATCCTCCCCGGATTTCTCCCCGTCGCCTTTGGTGTTGGCGATTATGGTATTTACCAGCTTCAAAATGTCCTTTTCGCTCCGCAGATACGCAAAGGGATTGTACCGCATGGACTTCTTGAAATTGATCGTGTTCAGCACTTTTATCTTATAGCCGCCCCGCTGTAAGAGCTTCCCGCACTCGATTAAGACGGTGCCTTTCGGGTCTGTGACAACATAGCTGCTGTGCATTTGCATGAGCGACGGTTTGACGAAAAAGCGGGTCTTGCCGCTGCCGGAACCGCCGATTACAAGAATGTTCTTGTTGCTGGCATATTTCGGCTGCTTCGGGCGGCTGTTCATGGTGAGCCGTTCCGTCTGTGTTAAGGGGATATTGTTCTCAAATACCGGGTCTGTGTACGGCTTTATATCGTCGGCGGTTCCCCATGAAGCGTTTTGTCAAGTGCTTTTTTGAGTTATTGACGCAAAACTTTTCAGCGTGGCGGGAAAC
>CAJTTZ010000034.1 GCA_910579505.1 uncultured Lachnospiraceae bacterium | reverse complement strand
GTTTTGCGTAGGCTTCCAGAATCCGCTTCTGGTTGCTTATGGAGTTGGATTCGCCTTGGAGCGTGTCCTCGTGCGACAATCTCGGATAAAGGGCGGTAATGAGTTTTTGGGTGGTCTGTCTTGGCATAATGTCCTCCGTTTCCGACAGCCAGCCCCACTATTCCGTAGGTTTATTATACCATAGGGCGGGGCTGGCTGTACAGTCTTTTTTGCTTCTTTACCGCCCGTCAAAATGACGGTTTTTATCTGCGGGTTGTCATGCGCTGTAAATCGGCTTGTGTCCGGCTGCGCTTTCCGCTTCCAGCACTTTCATCATCTTGTCGGCGGCGGTGGCGGTAGTGCCTTGTTTGAAGTAGCCGGAAACCACAAGGACGGTGTTCCCACGGCGTACCTCTGTCACGCAATCCGGGCGGCGGGCGGTGGTGGCGGTGCTTTTCTTGGGCGTGTCGGTCATAGGCAAATCTCCTTTCCGTTCAGCAGCTTTTTAAGCTGTTCCATTTTCTCCCTTGCTCTGGCTTTCCTGAAATTCTCCCCGGTAATGCAGACGGGGGTACACATTTCCGTAAGGCGGTCATAAATGCGGGCGTGGGCGGTGTCCTCCGGGTTCTGCAATTCTTCCAGCGTCAAATTTGTTGTCACGATTAAGGGCTTGCCGCTTCGGTATCGGCTGTCTATCACGTTGTAAACCTGTTCAAGCCCGTATTCCGTGCCACGCTCCATGCCGAAATCGTCAAGGATAAGCAGAGGGAAGCTGCAAAGGCGGGCTATGTATTCGTTCCTGTCCTTGTAGCTGGCGGCAAGGTCATTGAGGATAAGGGCAAAGTTTGTCATGCACACGGAAACCTCTTTCTCCATGAGGGCGTTGGCGATACACCCGGCGAAATAGCTTTTGCCTGTGCCTACCATGCCCCATAACAGATAGCCGATATTCCCGGCTTTCATTTCCTCCCAACACTCCACATAGGCATGGGCTTTGT
>CAJTTZ010000033.1 GCA_910579505.1 uncultured Lachnospiraceae bacterium | reverse complement strand
TTAAAAATATATCGGGAGATATATTGACAAATTTCAAATATTGAGATAGGAGAAATCGCAGAAGTTTGACGAACTCTATGATGTGTATTAACATAGAAGAGAAAACCAGACAGGGGCAGAAGGAATTCCGTCATATGAGCAATAAAGTGAAAAAGGCACAAAATAGAAAAAAATCCAAAGATATATCCAAATCGGAAATTATGGGGATAACGATGGAATACATTGTGGCTGCAGTGATGGCGGCAATGTGTCTGGCAGTTTCTTTCTATGCAAAAGACGGTTACAATCAGATCGGCAACGCGAAATTTGCGGCATACAGGGCGGTGATGTCAGTCGGATTTTCGGCTTTTGCAGTGGTAGGCGCGGTCTGGATGGCTGTGTGGCTGTCTGAGAGATGGTGGGAGCAGAAACCTTTAACGGCAGATTTTCTCAAGGGTATGAAAGAGAGACTGTCTGTTACGGATTTCTGTGTATTTGCGTATCTGTTTTTTTCGACGGTATCTGTGATTTCCGGCGGGTTTTATGAGGATGCGCTGTGGGGCAGCTTTGGCTGGAACATGGGATGGATGTCGCAGTTTAGTTTTTTACTTATTTATTTGGCGGTGTCCCGGTTTGGAAGGCATTATCACAGCATTTTGAAGATTTTTTGCGGAGCGGCGCTGATTGTATTCCTGATTGCGGTTTTACACCGTATGCTGATAGATCCAATCGGGTACTACGAGGGTTTACAGGGGTACCAGATGGCGCAGTTTCTCTCTACCATGGGGCAGGCGACGTGGTATGCCAGCTTTCTTGCGGTTGCGCTGCCGGTGGGAGTGGCGGCGTTTCTCTTTGTGGAGAAGCCGTTGTGGCGAATTTTGGGCGGCATTTATACGGCGGTGGGTTTTGCGTCTCTGGTGACGCAGAACAGTGACAGCGCTTACTTTGCCCTCGCCGGGTTTATGTTAGTTTTCTTTTTAATGTGCACGAAGAGGAGGGAGACGCTGAACCGCTTTGTGGAGGTTTGTACGCTCTTCTTTGCAGTGGGCAAGGTAATGTATTTCCTTATGCAGATTCATCCTAACCCGGATTTAGAATATGATTTTATAACGGCTTTGATTCTGGAAGGAACCGTTACTTGGATTCTTCTGGGGCTTTGTCTGCTTCTTTGCATTTTTTTGTATGGTAGGAGAAACAGACCATACCCGGCAGTGCGGATGCAGCGAGTCGGCCGGCTGGCAGTGTTCATGGCGGCGGCAGTCGTGGTAATTATGACAGGGCTTATTGTCCTACAGAGCAGGAACGCATTATCCGGCGGGCTCGGTGAGGTCCTCAGCGCAGTGTCCTACTTTAACTGGAATGACGCATGGGGGAACGGCAGGGGACGGATCTGGAGCTTTGCGGTGAAGGTGTTTGCAGGTGAGAGCTTCTTGCATAAACTGTTTGGTGTGGGACCGGACTGCTTTAGTAGTTACTTGGCGGCTTTTCACGGAGAAGAAGTATATCTACTCTGGGGGGATAAAATTTTGACCAACGCGCACAATGAATGGCTGACGGCGTTGATTAATACGGGAATTTTCGGGGCGTTGTCCTACATAGGAATTTTTGTCACGGCTGTCAGAAGATATCTGCGGGCAGGGCAGCAGGATTATTTGCTGGTTGGCGCAGCGGCTTCTGCGGTGTCCTATATGGCCTTTAATTTTTTCTGCTACCAACAGGTGTGCTGTACGCCGTTCGTGTTCCTGCTGTTGGGAGTGGGGGAGTATGTTTTGAGGGAAAAGAGGGGGCAGGCTGGACGAACATAGTAAAATGTCTTCGCGTATTTTTAGAAATGTAAGTAATTAAAAAGTTGCACAATACCATATCTTGTATTTTCTTTATGAATCGGATATCTGTTTTTCCAGATATAGAAACATAGAGTAAATATACGATATTTTGCGCATGGTTTTTTTACATCTTATTTCGGCAAAAGTCTTTGCAATTTGTATTCCGCTGTGGTATATCTGTTTTAACATATGATC
>CAJTTZ010000032.1 GCA_910579505.1 uncultured Lachnospiraceae bacterium | reverse complement strand
TAATGAATTCCCGGTTCTTTCTGAAGTTTGGGTAACTCCGTTATTCTCATTTTGATTTACTAAGCCAATTTGGTGGCTTGTAGCAAAATCTGAGAATATGCGAATACCCAAAGTTCAGAAAGAACCGAATTCCCATTGGGGCTTTTTTATTGGCATAATGCACTGCTTTTGGTGGCTTTATTTATTGATAAATATAGCCACTATATATTGACTTTTTGTAGTGGTTGTAATATAATCTATATATAGCCACTATTGAAAGGAGAAAACGTTATGCCTACTATTGTTAAACACTTCGATAAAAAATCAGGAAAGACCCGGGTTTACGAATCTACTCCCCACTATGACCCTGTTACCAAGCAATCAAGACCGAAGAGGAAATATCTTGGTACCCTCGATCCCGAAACAGAGGAATTGATCCCCTCTTCCGGTCGCAGGGGCAGAACAGCATCTTCGAAAAATGTTACCACCACGGAAGAAGATACTGCTTCTGCAAGGAACAGAGATTTTCAAAAAATCATTTCCGAGAAAGAAACACAAATCGCCTCTTTACAGTCTGAGGTGAAAACCCTAAAAGCTACTGTCAGGGCATATGAAAAAGTATGCACTTCTATCTCCAATACTTTAAGAAAGGCCCCTGTGATCTATGATTAAATATACCGGCGATCTGCGCTGTGACTTTGAAAAAGCAACGGCAGAAATCACGAAACTCAAAGACCGCATCGTGGGATACCAGGAGCAGACAGCTTCACTACGGGCTTCAGTTAAGAGCCTTAAGCAGTCCAACGATTTCCATAAAAAGAATTATCAGGAATCCCTCGCTGAAAAAGATGCCATTATCAAGGAACTGCAGAACCGTCTTGCCCATGCGGAGGCTCTCCTTAACCATGATGGCAGCAATACCGGTACCCCAACATCGCAGACACCGATAAATAAAAACAAGGTTATCCCAAACTCCCGCCGCAGTTCAGGCAGGAAGAAAGGCGGACAGCCTGGACATCCCAAAGCAGCCCTTGAAGCGCCGGAGGAATCTGAGATCACAGATACCGTCGGGCACCCATTACAGGACGATGAATGCTGTCCAAAATGCGGGCTTACAGACTGCGTCCCAACCGGCGAGTCCGAAGTTAAATTTGAATACGATGTACGCATTAAAGTCGTTAAGATCAAACACGAATTCTTTTATTACGAATGCAGCAACTGCGGCACTGTATTCCGGTCACAGATACCCCCAAACCTCAAGGAGAAGGTTCAGTATGGCAGCGGATTGCAGGCTTTTGCTTTATCACTCACAAATACCGTCAATGCTGCTATGAACAAAGCATCCATGTTTCTTGCCGGAATCACCGGCGGTGAATTAATGCCCTGTGAGGGATACATTGCGAAACTCCAGGCCCGTGCCGCAAATGGGCTCCGCCAGTTTCGCCAGGATCTGAAGCTTGTCCTGATCACAAGAAAGATCGTTTACTGGGACGACACGGTCATCTTCATTCTTGCGCAAAGAGCATGTTTCCGATTTTATGGAGACGAGTCCATTGCCTGCTATACAGCGCATGCACACAAAGACATGGAAAGCCTTGATGACGACAATGTACTGAATCTCCTGACATCGGATACCAAAACCATGCACGACCATAACACCGTAAACTACAATGAAAAGTACAGCTTTGAGAATATCGAGTGTAATCAGCATCTTCAGCGTGACTGCCAGAAGAATACGGATGATACCTGCCATCAATGGTCTGATGATCTGAAAAAGCATATCAGCGCAACCATCAGGGATCGCAATGATGCCATAGCCCGGGGCGAGGATTCTTTCAGCGAAGCCTGCATAAACGAGTTTCATCATAAAATAGATGAATACCTTAAAAACGGATGGAGTGAAAATGAGTCTGATCCAAACAACTACGGGGCATCCTTTGAGCGGACTCTGCTTACCAGAATTGCCCAATACCGCAGAAACTATTTCCTGTGGGTTGAGGATTTCAGTCTGCCGACCACCAATAATCTCAGTGAACGCGGGCTTCGAGGTGTAAAATCCCACATGAAAATATCGGGACAGTTTGAATCAGAGACAGCGGCCGATAACCATGCGCTCAACCGAACATACATCGAAACCTGCCGTCGTAATGGCATAAATGAAATCGATGCGTTGCAACGATTATGCGAGGGGAATCCTTATACGGTTGCCGAAATCTTCTCGGTCTAATCTTCCTAAAAACACATCAGAACATTGAAAGCGGTGTTACAGCTCCGCTTTATTTGTCGTTCCATCAAACCGACTGTGAATCAATGTCATTAAGTTAATAGCGAACTGTCTGAAATGGTTAGATTCTTATTATGAGGTCTAACCATTTTTTTGTGTCTTTTAAAAAAGGGGGTTGACAAATCCCCTGGAATGTGCGGCCGCTCTCGCTGCTGATTGTATTTAAGAGGTAGCGAGAGCGGCCCT
>CAJTTZ010000031.1 GCA_910579505.1 uncultured Lachnospiraceae bacterium | reverse complement strand
GAGTGGCAGTCAAACTAAGGAATGAACCGCCATAGAACTTTGTGAAATGTTTTCGTTAGAAAATATGCTTTTTCATACTATAGCACATCTTTAACGGAATTGTAAACATATATTTAGAAAAATCAGTAAAAAAGAAGCATCTATTAGGAAAATTGCCCGCGAAAGTAAACGTCAGGTAACATCTGTTGCCTGACGCTTTTTTCTCTCCAAAATATTGTAGAATGACAATATATGAGCTGAAACCGACAGCCCTTTAACGGTACTTAAGAAAAAACGGAGGTGCATGATGGGTAAAGAAAGGAATACGTGTGAGTGCAGATTTTTCAGGGGGGGGGGTAGAAAGGTGAAAAGGAGAAAAAGAAGCCGAATCCGGGGAGCGGCCGCGATCCTGCTTTCTGCCATGCTGATTGCGGGAATGCTGGCGGATGCGGTTCCGATGACCGTGTTGGCGAAAGAGGCGGCGGACGCGTCTGCGGATACGGAACCACAGAAAAGCGGCGGCGGGGACGTGACAGTGTCTGTGGGACAAGAAACAGGGACAGAATCGGGAGATGAGTCCGGGACGAAGCCAGTGGAAGAGCCGGTAGAAGTGCCGGAGATCAAACCGGGAGAGACGCCGGAAATCGAGCCGGGAAAAGAGCCGGGGGATGCGCCTGAAATAAAACCGACGAATCCCGAAGCGGGAGAAGGAGTGCTGAAACCGGGGGAGGAACCCGGAGCGGAGCCACCCGTGACGGGAGGACCAGACGGCGGGGCGGCGCCTGCGCCGGATGCCGGAGCGGGACAGGAAACCCCGGAGCCGGGCACGGAGGAGAAGGAGCCGGAGAGCGTCAGCGGGAACGGTGTGGAGTCAAGACCTTTGGCGGCGCCGCAGAAGGTGATGCGGGCGGCTGCGCAGGCTGACAATATCGCCTCCGGCGAGGGCTGGACGCTTGCGGCGGATGGCAGGCTGACGATTGAGTCGGATACAGGGATGAGAGGCTGGATTGCCAACACAAATGAAAATCTTGATGGAGATCAATATAAATTGCTGGTAACGAGTGCAGAGATAAAAAGCGGTGTGAAAGTTATCGGGGACAGAGCGTTTGATAATTGCCAGAAGATGACAGGTATCACGATACCGGAAGGAGTGGAGAGCATAGGGGAGAGAGCATTTTTTGCATGTCACGGTCTGCAAAGCATAACCATACCGAAAAGCGTGACAAGCATAGGAAATTCGGCATTTGCTGTAAGCGACGGTCTGCAAAGCATAACCATACCAGACACTGTGATGAGTATAGGAAATAATATATTTCAAGATTGCGGCAGTCTGGAGAGTGTTACGCTGCCGACTGATATGACGAGCATAGGAGATGGTATGTTTACTCGTTGCAACAGCCTAAAAACCGTCAAAATTCCGCAGAATGTTACCTCCATAGGGGGCAGCGCATTTTATGCTTGCGGTGGATTGCAGGAAATTACGATTCCAAGTGCAGTCACACAAATAGGCAACATGGCTTTTGAGGGGTGTGCATCGCTTGAGAGCATCACATTTTTGAGTGACGATCCGCCGATGCTTGGGTATGGTGTATTTGGGAGTGAGTTTAGTGGTGGTTCGGATTTGCGGTGCGGCTTTGTCAAGAACGATCAAAAAGGCATCCATGTCCCGAACGCGCAGACATATAAAGACACATGGCAGGCTTGGGCGGCGTATATCGCGGACGGCACCACACCCGCGGAAAAACACGAGCATAGCGGTGTGACCTTCACTGCATGGGATAAAACGGACAGCCTGCCGGATGTGGCGGGGCATTACTATCTGACGAAGGATGTGATACTTACTGGAACATGGAACGTGCCAGGCGGTGAAGTCAGCATCTGCCTGAACGGAAAGACCATTACACAGACAACAGAAAGTGCATGGGCGGTTTCTATCAGTTCGGGAAGCGCGCTTAAGCTTTATGACGACGGGGACGCCGGGAAAATAACCAGAGAAGGCAACAGAGGAAATGCCGGCAGCGTATCCGTAGGCGACGGCGGTACTTTTTATATGTACGGCGGTAATATATCCGGCATTGTTGGCTGCCGTCCCGCTGTATATGTGTATCGGGGCAACTTCCATATGAGCGGCGGTAAGATAGCAGACAATAGCATTAGTACTTCAGAGGTAAGCGATGAGGCTTTGGGCGGCGGTGTAAATGTCTCTGGAGGAACATTTTATATGGAGGGCGGTGAGATTTCAGGTAACCATAGAACTAGTGGATACGGCGGCGGTGTATATCTGGGCGGCGGTGTATTCCATATGAGCGGTGGTAAAATATCAGGCAATACAAATGGAATATATGCAGGTAGATCTGAAATTCATATGTCCGGCGGGGAAGTCACCGGCAATACGGACGCTTACTGCGGCGGCTTATATCTTTGTAGCGGCACGACAATGACGGCAGGCGGTAATATCGTTATCACCGGCAGTACAGATGAAAGCGGGAAAGATAAAAATCTCTTTATTAGTTCCGGCACTTTTAGCATTGACCCGGACAACCCGCTTTCCGGTTCCGCCAATATCGGCGTGACAACAGAAACCACACCCACGGAAGGAAGCCCGGTCAATATCACGGGAACAAACAGTGCGGATTACAGCCGGTATTTCCACAGCGACAATGCGGACTATGAAATAAAGAACAGCGACAACAATGAGGTGCAGCTTACCGTCAAGGCGGCAGATACGCAGCCCCCTACAGGAAAGATTAAGATCGGCATTGGCAGCAGTTGGGAGGTCTTCATTGACAAAGAGGCAATCGGGTTTAATCGGTATTATCGGCAACCCGCGTTCGTAGAAATTAGCGCAGATGATAAAGGGTCCGGCGTGGATAAGATTTATTATTATCTTTCAGACAGCGCACTTTCATTAGCGGAAGTAAAGGCACTCGGAGAGACGGACTGGACGGAAGGGAATGACATTGACATAATCTCGGACAGAAAATGCATCCTTTACGCAAAGATAACCGACAAGGCAGGAAATGTGACTTATCTTTCCTCGGATGGTCTGGTGTTTGATGGAACAGCCCCGGTCATTGCAGGCGCGACGGATGGGGCGACATACTATGTAAACCAAGTGCCTATACGTGTAATAGAGACGAATCTTGAAAGCGTGACAGTAAACGGTCAGGAAATTAATTGTGCGTATGAGGGGATATTTTTGATAGAAGCGGCAGATGGTCCACAGACTATCGTTGCCACGGATAAGGCTGGAAATACCACTACAGTAACAGTAACCATAAAGGCACAGACATATGCCGTGACTGTAAATAACGGAACAGGCGGAGGCGATTATAAAGCAGGAGCCACCGTGACAATCACGGCAAATACTCCGGAAAGCGGGAAACAGTTTGACGGGTGGGTGGTAAACAGTGGAAGCGTGACCTTAACCGATGCGACGAGCAGCACCACGACCTTTACCATGTCCGCAGAAGCGGTAAGTGTGACGGCGACCTATAAGGACATAGCAGGGGAACATACCCACAATTACGGCAACTGGCAGCATGACAGTACGCACCACTGGAAGGCCTGCCCCTGCGGCGACGAAATTGACAGAGGAAACCATGATTTCGGGGACTGGATCACAGACAAGGAGGCAACGGCGACCGAGGCGGGGGCAAAGCACCATGACTGTCAGACTTGCGCTTACAGGGAAGAAGAGACCATTCCGGCGACGGGAGGCAGCAAGCCCGGTGGAGGAAACAAGCCGGGTGGCGGTAACAAGCCCGGCAGCAGCGGAAGCGGCAGCGATAACTCCGGCGGTACAGGCACCGCGGTTCCCAAACCCGGCACATCCGGCACAGGGCAGCCTAAAGTAAAGCAGGAGAAAGAGGGAAACATCCAGAAGGAAGTGAGAGTCGAGGGAGCGGCTGCATTGGATGCATCAGTGGCGACATCCCTTTCGGAGCTGGCGGATATTGTTTTGACGAAGGAGGAGAAACAGCGGGCGGCAGCGGGGACGGACATAAAGATTGTCCTTGATGTGAAAGACGCCTCCGCGGTTGTCAGCGCGGCGGACAAAGCCCTTGTGGAAAAGGCGTTAAACGGTTCTTGGGCAAAGGGCTATACGTTGGGACAGTATCTCGACATCAGCCTGTACAAAGTGATTGGGGACAGCCGGAACATCGTTACGGAGACAAACGGTAAGATTACCGTTACGATAGACGTGCCGGACAGCCTGAAAAATACCGACGGCACAAAGACAAGAAT
>CAJTTZ010000030.1 GCA_910579505.1 uncultured Lachnospiraceae bacterium | reverse complement strand
ACATCATCCACTACATGCATGACAAATACTGCTATGAGAGAGCAGAGATGGCTCTTCATGACAGAGACGTTAAGCGTTATTTCGCAACAGGTGTTGCAGGTCTGTCGATCGTAGCTGACTCCCTGTCCGCTATCAAATACGCTAAGGTTGAGCCGATCAGAGACGAAGACGGTATCATCGTTGACTTCAAGACAACCGGCGACTTCCCGAAATATGGTAATGATGACGACCGCGTAGATGAGATTGCTCAGGAGATCGTTCACAAGTTCATGACAGCGATCAGAAGACATCACACCTACAGGAACGGTGTTCCGACAACTTCCATCCTTACCATTACTTCCAACGTAACTTACGGTAAGGCTACAGGTAACACACCTGACGGACGTAAGAAAGGCCAGCCTTTTGCTCCGGGCGCTAACCCGATGCACGGCCGTGACACTCATGGTGCAGTAGCTTCCCTGTCTTCCGTATCTAAGCTTCCGTTCAATGATGCACAGGATGGTATCTCCAATACCTTCACCATCATTCCGGGTGCTCTTGGTAAAGAGGATCAGGTATTTGCAGGCGATCTTGAGTTAGATCTGAATAAATAATTTATTTGGATATTTGAAATAATATGGCTGGGTACGACATTCTTGTATCCGGCCGGAAAAAATCCATATATGAAGATTTTTTCCGAAGGATTACAATAACTGTCTCCTGCCGCATATCTTATAGTGATGGGTGGTAAGGAGAGGTATGAAAGGAAGATGAATATATGGATAACAAGCAGATGATTGACGACTTTGTCAAGATGATGGATTCCGGAATGGCACAGGGTGTCGGACACGTGAATGTGGACGTCGACGACAAGGCCGAAGATTCTATGAATGTTCAGACAATGGGTTGTACCGATTGTTCCCGTACACCTCTTGCCTGCAGCGTTCCGACTCTCCAGGAGGGTCTTGACGACTTTAAGTAAGCCATCCAGCCACACGGACCCTTGGCATAACAGCCAGGAGTAAGTCGCAAAGCGACGTGTTACAAGCGTATGGCCTAGATATCATAAAACAAATTTAAAGGAGGACACAACAATGGCAGCAAATGCTCAGGTAGATAACTTAGTATCATTATTAGATGGTTATGCAACAAAAGGCGGCCATCACCTTAACGTTAACGTACTCAACAGAGATACCTTACTGGACGCTCAGAAGCATCCTGAGAACTATCCTCAGTTGACGATCCGCGTATCCGGTTATGCAGTTAACTTCATCAAGTTGACACCGGAACAGCAGGCAGACGTTATCTCCCGTACTTTCCATGAGTCAGTTTAATCTGGCACATTGGATCGGCAGATAACAGACAGTCTTTATAGACTGTGCATACTGTATTTAACGAAAGCCAGGGACACTGTTCCCTGGTTTTCTTTTTTTCCTATTAATGCCCTAAATACTGTATCCCTAATTAAATCTGGTTTTTTTCATAAATACAGGTTATACTATACTTAGAAACTGTTAAGAATTATTTTTGCATATGACGTAGGATAAATCTTTAACAGTTCCTTACTAAGAATCATGAAGAGAAAGAAGGTATTTACTTATGCAGGGAAGAATACACTCCTTAGAGAGTTTCGGAACCGTAGACGGACCAGGCGTCAGATTCGTCGTATTTGTGCAGGGCTGTCCCATGCGCTGCGCTTACTGCCACAATCCCGATACTTGGGAAATGAACGGCGGCACACTGATGGAACCCTCATACATCATTGAACAATATGAACGCAATATCAGCTTCTATAAAGGCGGCGGCATCACTGTGACAGGTGGGGAACCTCTGATGCAGGTGGATTTCCTGCTGGATCTGTTCCGTCTGGCAAAGAAGAAGAATATCCATACCTGTATCGATTCCTCCGGTATTGCTTATAAGAAGACTGCCAATCCCGAATGGCTTGCCAAGTTGGATGAGCTGATGACGATGACCGACCTGGTAATGTTGGATATCAAACATATCGATCCAGAGAAACATAAAGAACTGACTTCACAGCCTAATGACGGTATTCTTGCTTTCGCAGAATATCTGAACGAGAAACATGTGGATATGTGGATCCGTCACGTTATCGTTCCCGGCATCACGGACGATGATAAGTACCTGTACCAGTTGGGCTATTTTATCGGTGCATTTACTAATCTCAAAGCCCTGGACGCCCTTCCCTATCATACCATGGGCAAGCCCAAATACGAGAAGCTGGGCATGGCCTATAAACTGGATGGCGTGGAGCCCATGGACAAGAGCAAGCTGATCGAGAAGAAGCAGGTGATACTGGACGGTATCCGTAAACGTCGCGAGGAGCTTAACATCCAGCATTCCTGACAGAATAAGCTTACCGATCGGAAAGAGCAATTGTTTGAAACCGTAAAGGTATTGGTCGGATGCCCTGCTGCGAGATGCAGGGCACCATGAATGGTAACAATTGTTTTTCAATAATTGCCACTTGTATATTGTGTCCTTTTATATTAAAATAGAAGTTGATAAATTTATATCAATCTCACATAGTTTTATAACATAAGGAGGATATCAATATGGCATTCGTAATTAATGACGGTTGTGTATCTTGTGGCGCTTGTGAAGCACAGTGCCCGGTAGGCGCGATCAGCATGGGTGATGGCAAGTTCGAAATCGACCCTGCTAAATGCATTGACTGCGGTTCCTGCGCAGGCGCTTGCCCTACAGGTTCTATCGAACAGGGTTAATTCAAACAGGAGTCCGGTGTGACTTGGGTCCCTCACCGCGGACGATACGATCAGGGTTTGGTCGTGTCTTCTGTGATGAGGGATTTCTTTTTCCCTCTGCCAAGTCTTTCTTTCGGCCGGTGGCGCTCCCTGATCATTTCATCTATTCTGCGGTAATGCTCTTCTTCCTTCTTCCAACGCTCCTCATCCCGCTCTTCCTGCATCCGGAACTGATAGTCAAGCTCCTTCAATATACTCTCCTTGACATCCGTACACAGCTCTCTATTGGCCGATCTGACCGCCTCCGTGATCATGTGCTGCAACAGATACTGCAGTCTTGCAGCTTTTTTGCTCTTATCTGCATCTACGTACTCTGCCTCCGTATCTGCGGGTGCTTCCTTCTCCTTAGACAGAGCCACTACGAATCGCTGCGGATGCGTGATATCCATTTCCGTCTCCCGCCCCTCCGGTTTCCTCTCTGTTCCGCCTTCCACATTCTTCTCCGGCGCATTCTTATCCTCCGTTTGCTTTTCCTGTTCTGTCATATTTTCCATGATGTTTTCTGTCATATCCTGATTCCTCGCCGCTTCTTCTTTCCTTTCTGTTACTGTTTCCGGTCGCACCGTCTCCGTCTTCGTTTCCGTTTCCATTTGCCGGCTTACCTGCCGCATCAGAATATCCTCTGTCTTGCTTCCCGTCTGCCCCGGCAGTCGAAAGAGGATCGTTCTGATCGCCTTCAGCTGCAATCCCTGTTCTTTCAGCTGTTTGATCTCCTTTAGCTGTCTGATATCCTGCTCCGTATAGCAGCGATGTCCCATTTCATTGCGCTTGATAGGCAGCTCCAACTCCTCCTCCCAATAACGCAGCACATGGCTTTCCACCTGCACCTTCTTAGCAGCTTCCGATATGTAGTAGATCGTTTTCTGTTCCATACTGATACTCCTTCCCTCTTATGCCTTTTTCTTATATACCGATCGTATATTCTGAATCAAGATGTCAAAAAAAGAGACTCCCCCTAAGGTTTGTCTCTTTCGTATCTTTCCCGCATGCGGTTGCTGTATCACAAATTCCGCATGTACTGTCTCCTCTATCTCTGCAGATTCGCAAATTTGGTAAAATCCGGCAGCCATACCAGTTCTACCGTACCAATCGGACCGTTTCTCTGTTTCGCAATGATGATCTCCGCGATTCCCTTTTTCTCTGTGTCTTTATTGTAGTAGTCATCCCTGTAGATAAACATGACCACGTCGGCATCCTGCTCGATCGCTCCCGATTCACGCAGATCTGAGAGCATCGGCCTGTGGTCCGGCCGCTGTTCCACAGCACGGCTCAGCTGCGAAAGGGCTATCACCGGAACGTGCAGCTCCCTGGCCAGCGCCTTGAGGGAACGAGAAATATCCGATATTTCCTGCTGTCTGGAATCCGTGGACCGACCGCTGCCCGACATCAACTGCAAGTAATCGATGATGATCATCTCCAGGTTATGTTCCAGCTTGTATTTCCGGCACTTGGAACGCAGTTCCGAAATACTGATACCCGGTGTATCATCGATGATCAGATTGGACTTCCCGATCACCCCCGCACTCTCGATCAGCTTCTCCCACTCTACATCCGACAGGTTCCCTGTACGCAGATGTTGAGAATCTACTTTCGACTCCATGGAAAATAAACGATTCACCAACTGTTCCTTGGACATCTCCAGACTGAAGATCGCCACTGTCTTTGCCTGCTTAAAAGCCACATATTGGGCTATATTCAGCACGAAGGCAGTCTTCCCCATGGAAGGCCTTGCCGCTACCAGAATGAGGTCTGAGGGCTGCATACCGGCCGTTCTGTAGTCCAGATCCAGAAAGCCCGTTGCAACACCCGTCACATTCCCCTTATTATGGGATGCCTTCTCGATATTGTCCATAGCGTTCATAACGATCTGTCTGATCGACACAAACTCTCCTGTATTTCTCCGCTGCACGAGATCAAAAATCCGCTTCTCCGTATCGGCCAGAATATCTTCCAGGCTGTCTTTGCCCACATAACAGGTATTGGCAATATCTTCATTGATCCTGATCAGTCTCCGCAGCGTAGACTTCTCCGCCACGATATTGGCATAGTGTTTAATATTGGCCGATGTAGGCACTGCCGTGATCAGATCCCGGATGAATTCCAGACTGCTCACCTCCGGTGGCACATCTTTCTCTTTCAATCTGTCCTGCAGTGTGACCAGGTCTACCGGTCTGCCTTCATCATTTAACTCCACCATAGTATCAAAGAGTACACCATATTGTTTATTATAAAAATCTTCTCCCAGAACAATCTCTGAAGCAACAATGATAGCTTCTCTGTCCATGATCATAGAACCGATGACAGACTGCTCTGCTTCCATACTGTGCGGTAATATTCTCTTCAGTAATGCTTCTTCCAACGTCTGTCACCTGCCGTTTTGCAATCTACGCCGCTGCGCCAAACGCGCCCACGCTGCCATAACTCTGTCTGCCCCTGCATGCAGTATGCGCTGCAAGCACTGCAGAATACGAGTTACTATTCACGGATAAGCGTTTAGTTCGCCTCCACTACCTTGACCTTAAGCTTCCCGGTCACTTTCGTGTGCAGCTTGACATTCACCTCATAGACACCCAGTGCCTTGATCGCATCCGGAAGCTGAATCTTCTTCTTATCCAACTCTAAACCGCACTGCGTCTTCGCCGCCGCTGCGATCTCCTTGGAAGAGACGGAACCAAAAGCTCTGCCGCCCTCCCCCGCTTTCATTGTCAGTATGACTTCTTTGGTCTCCATAAGAGCCGCGAGTTCTTTCGCCGCTGCAAGCTGCTCCTGTGCAACCTTATCGGCGTTAGCCTTCTGCAGCTTCAGATCATTCATATTTGACGAATTGGCTTCCACACCTAATTTCTTAGGCAAAACAAAATTTCTGGCATAGCCGTCACTCACATTTACGATCTCACCCTTTTTGCCGAGTGATTTTACATCCTGTAATAAAATAACTTTCATATCCTTATCCTCACTTATCCGTCTAATTCACCTTCCGCGATCATCGCATCAAGCGTTCTCTTGATCGAAGCAATTCCTTCCTCAACCGTACCGTTCTCCATCTGTGCTCCGGCAATATTCAAATGTCCGCCGCCGCCCATCCTCTCCATGATCACCTGCACGTTCACCTCATCTATGGAGCGTGCGCTGATATAGATCATTCCGTTATATGGGGTCAATATAAAGCTCGCTTTGATCCCCTTCACATTCAGCAGTTCATTGGCCGCCTGCGCCCCGATCACCGTAGGACTCGCCAGATTATCGCCATGGAATATTGAAATGGCATAGCAGTTCCTGTAGATCTCCGCATGGCTGACAGCATACGCCTTCGCCTTATACTCTGCGGCGTCATCCCGGAACAACTTCCTGACGCGAGTCACATCCGCACCGTTTCTCCGAAGGAAAGCCGCCGCCTCAAAGGTTCTGACACCTGTCTTCGTCATAAAATTATTGGTATCTATCATAATGCCGGAGTACATACAATCCGCCTCCTCCGGCCGCAGACGCAATGTATCGCTTGTATACTGCAGAATCTCCGATACCATCTCGCAAGCTGATGATGCATACGATTCAATGTAAGACAGTGTTGCATTCTCGATGATCTCTGCCCCCTGTCTGTGATGATCCAGTACCACCACCGACTTACACCGTTTCAACAGCTCGGGACATTCCGTGATGCTGGGCTTACTCACATCTACCACTACCAGTACTGCGTTGTTCCCCACCATCTCCAATGCCTGTGCATTGTTCACGATCATATCCTCTTCATAGCCGTCACTGTTTCTAAACATATCGATCATCGGCTGCATGGATGCCCCGATATCATTCAGGACAATATGCGCCGGCTTATCCAATGTCCGGGCAATCCTGTAGATGCCCACGGAGGCGCCAAAGCTATCGGCATCTCCCATTCGGTGTCCCATAACATACACTTCATCCTTGACCGACACGATCTCCTTAAATGCGTGCGCCTTAACTCTGGCCTTAACACGCGTGCTCTTCTCCATCTGCTGGCTCTTGCCGCCATAATAGGTGACGTTCTCCGGTATCTTCACCACCGCCTGGTCGCCGCCGCGTCCCAGCGCAATATCGATCGCATTACGGGCAAACTCATAATTCTGCGAATAGCTGAGCCCGTTAAGTCCCATACCGATACTGATCGTGACAGCCATCTCATTGCCGATATTGACCGTCTTGACATCTTCCAGCAGATCAAACCGACTCTCCTGCAGATGCATGGCTGCCTCCTTGCGCATGATCACAAAGTATTTGTCCTTCTCCAGCTTTCTGCAGATACCGTCAAGTGCTGCAATATATTTGTTAACCTTACGATCGATCAGCGCGATCAGCAGAGAGCGCCTGACTTCTTCCACACTCTCCAGCGCCTCGTCATAATTGTCAAGATAGATCAGACCCACGGCCAGAGACTGGTTGTCCACTTCGCGGAGTGCGATCTTCAGTGCCGTCTCATCGAACATGTATAGGGCGATCAGATAACCATCATACCCCTGTGCTTCTATGATGTCACTATTCTCCGCCATCTCATGCAGTGAGATCTTCTTCAGCTTGGCGATATAGTTCCCCGTCTCATATTCCACGTCAAATTCCACTTCATCTTCCTCGTTCTCACCCGGAAGCTTGTCCTTAGTAATAGACGGAAACAGGGACGTGATCGATTTGCGGTATCCCTTATCCTGATGAACCATTCTCTCGAATGCAATATTTGTCCATATGACTTTGCCCGCTTCATCCAACAAAGCATGCGGCAGTTCCAGATCCCGCAGAAGCCGTTTCTGTATCTGCCCGTACTGCGTAGCAAAGCTTACCAGTTCATTCATGATCACCGGTTTATTATACAGCATCATATATAGAATGATTGCAATATAAAATACAATAAAACCACTGAGCACTATACCTGCCCGGTAATCAATAAAGTAGATCAGAACATCCACTGCGATCAACAAAAATCCCAGATATAAAGAAGACTGCAGGTAGTTCTTCATTCTTCCCTTTAATTTAATGCTGTTCTTCATCCATTTTCATCCATTCCGAAAAATATGCCACCTGTGCGGTTGCAATCCAATGACCAGTCTGCCTGCCATTCATGGCAATGCAGGCAAGGCATTGGATTAGCAACCCACTTCCAAATGAGCAAAATGCGGATGCGCAAGCAGACGCAAAAGCGCGTAAGCGCAGGTTTTGTGAATGCGGAAGTCGGGTTGGATGATATGGTCTTGAAGACATAATTTGCAGGCTGTTATAATTATAGTAAACGACATAACAAATTTCTGTTTCCGGCTCTTGCAGGAGCCATATACGGTAGCCCCTGCGAGGCCAAAAACGAAATTTCTAATGTCGTTAACTATAGTAAGTCGCTACACAGCGTCTGGCATTTTATGTTTCTCCTGAAGACCGTTGTAAAACGCCGGTACTTAATGAGGTTTTCCACGAATTTAGTACCGCTGCGTTTGGAACCGAGCGAAAGCGCGTCCTTAGGAGATTCCTATCATGTCAGGCGCGTCCGGCTTAACTTAATGACATTGGTTCAGCCTTTCGGCTTCCCTGTTACGGAATCTGCCCATTCCAAGTCGCCTGCGGCGAGGAGCAGATTCCCGCTT
>CAJTTZ010000029.1 GCA_910579505.1 uncultured Lachnospiraceae bacterium | reverse complement strand
CGGTGGTCTTTTTGTAGTACCCATTTTTCAACCTGTATAAAATTTTCAAAGTTCATCTGCTTGACTTTTTATTTGCAGACTTTATTTCCCGTGATATACTTATTTCTTTAAGACCAAAAGGTTAAAATTTCTTCCTGTTTACGCCGCCTTTATTAGTTGATATGCCTTATCAATCAGAGGATTGCCGTCTATCGTGCGGGCAAACAGATTCTCGTTGTAATTCACCGTCCTCCTTAACGGGCTGCTATGTGTGGCAAAATCTGATACCGCATTGATAAAGCGGTATGCATTATTCCCAACTTTCTGCAGATCGGGCGCATCATAATACCGCCGTTCCATATCCCGCCGCAGTTTAACGGTGTTCTTACTCTGGATTGGCGTAGCTTCCTCCTCCATAGGCAGGAGCAGTTCAATATATTCCTTCACCTGTGCGTCAGTCATCTTCTGTCTGCGTAACTGCTCAAACTCAATCCCAAGGCTGTCCATATACCGTTCTGCCATAAAGAGCGTATCCTTTGCTTCCTGTATCTTATCGTGGATGTTGCCTGTGTGGATCATAGAAAAACTCCGTTTTGCGGAATCAAGTGCAAGGTTGAGGGTATTGTTACACACAACCCTTACCGGGGTAACGGCTACTTTCACAGACCCAGAGCCGTCATGAGTATTAGAAAATACCAGATAGGGGCTTATGTGCTCTCCCGCAACGACATACTCTTTGGACAGTCTTGCAAACAGCCATACCTTTTTCCCCTCCTGCAGAGACCCGGCGGTCTTGTACCGTACTCCTTTTCCGAGCAGTTCATCGGTAAAGCTAAAAGCATCTGTATTCTGTACCACTTTATAGCGGTCAGATACCACACCAAGCACCTTCCTGTCGGAACTGCGCACATTTGCTTTATACCCTTTCACAATCTCATCATGTCCCGTATACACAGGCTCCTGCACCACCATCCAGTCAAGTCCCGCAAGCCGCAGGGCATCCGCTGATGCAGGCGCTTCCCTAACAACAATGCCTAAGCCATGCCACGGTTTCTCCCTTACGGAAAACATCTGTTCCACATTTGCTGCCATCAGATCATCTCCTTTTCTCTTTCTTCATGTGTTGGTAAAAGCATGTAAAAAAGGAGCTCCCGCATGGAAAGCCCCTGTTCACATCTTTTATTCCGTTTTCGCTCTGTCATTGATATCTTTTTGTAAGCCGTCTTTTAAAGGGTAACGTCCCAGACACCGTACAAAATGCCGCACGGCAAAAGCTATGCCTTTTTTGTTTTCATACTGAAAGCCATGCCGACAAATTTTACGAAAGACGTAATTGCAGTTACTAAAGTGGTTACTGCTTTTAAGATGTTCTCAAATAATTTCAGTTTGCCCATATGATTCTCCTTTCGCTTTTCATTCTCACAGTGCCACCGGGTTAGATGGTCTGCATAATACTATGAAAAGAATATATCAGTATGTATTCTGCATATACGATATGGAGCTTTTCTTTATCATCTGATACCTACTCATTCAAAACAGTTTCCCCATTCACTTCCATAAAGGAATAAACACCCGATTGCAGTTCAAAAATCATATCTCCACCATCCGTCCCTATGTAGGTAACACCATCCGCTTTTTCGGCAGCTGCACCGCCCTCCAAATAGCTCCCCGCAGGCAAATATAAAGTCGCAGTGGTATTAGCTGGAACTGTCGCTTCATACAGCAGCCCATCTTCCGTCTTGGTCCATGTACTCACGATTGTTCCATAAACGGAATCATAGCTGCCCTTTACATAGGTCAGACTGCCGCCGACAGAAGGCTGCAGGATGAAATGCTTAAAGCCGGGATGTTCCTCATCACATTCAATCCCCGCAGAGTAGCGGTACATCCACTCCGCGACAGAGCCGTATGCGAAGTGGTTCAGCGAACCATTTATATAGTAATCCCCAGCTTCATTCTGAACCGAATAGGCATTCCAGTCCTCCCATGATGTGGTCGCTCCCTGCAGGACGTTGTACAGCCAGCCAGGCGCCTCCTCCTGCTCCAACAGCGCATAGGCCAGATCATCACGGCCGATATCACACAGAGTCGGATTCAGGAAACTTAGCCCCGCAAATCCGGTGCTCAGATGGTTATTATTCCATTCTATGATCACAGACAGTCTGTCCGCCGCACTCTCCCGCAGTTCTTCCGGGAAAAGGTCAAAGGCCAGCCCCATCACATAAGTGGTCTGTGTGTCATAAGTGGTAGTGCCGTCTTCCTTGACGAAGTTCGCAATCCACGCATCCTTGAAATGATCGTGATATCCCATAAATCTGTCCGCATCCTCAGTCTTACCGATCACCGCCGCCATTTTAGATAATAGCTCGCAGGAGTGAGCCGACCATGCCGTGTTGACACAGTCACGGGCAGGATTACTCAGTGTCAGATGGTCTCCATAGCCGCTGTCAGGGCGGAGCCAGTCCGTGCTGTTGCACACCAGATACTCGACCCACATACTCATCCCTTCATAGGAATCCTCAATGATCTGTGTGCTTCCATACTGTTGATACAGATTCCATGTGATGATAACGATAGCATCCCCCCAGCCGTTGTTGCCGCCATTCCCGCCTTTTCCGTTATCCTCCACATACCCCAGAGTACGGGGCGCCATGTCTGCCACTGCGCCATCTTCCCTCTGGGTATCTGCTAATTCCTGTACATAGTCAGCATAGAAATTCAGGACATCGGCATGATAGGACGCCGTGCGGGAAAAGATCTGTGCGTCTCCGCTCCAACCGTAACGTTCTGTTCTCTGGGGACAGTCGGTCGGCAGGCTGGTAAAGTTTCCCACCTGACTCCAATAGGAATTGGAATATAACTGATTGACCGCTTCACTGGAAGTCTCATAAGAGCCGGTGCGCTCCGTATCGGAAGACAACGCCAGCGCTTCCACCTTGATGATCTCCACGGATTCCTCCAGATCCACAAATTCCATATAACGAAAGCCATGATAAGTAAAGACGGGGCTGTAAGTTTCACCCCCGGCATCGCCTTTCAGGAAATACTGATCGGTCTGCTGTGCGCCCAAAAGATTGCGGGTGTAGACTGTTCCGGGACTGCCATCTGCCGTAAGCAGATGTTCCTCATTCAGCCATTCGCCATGCCGCATGGTCATCACGTCCCCTGCTTTTCCTTTCACGGTAACGCGCACCACACCTGTCAATTCCTGTCCAAAATCGTAAACCTGACAGCCATCTTTCGGCTCATTCACAGAGACAGGCTCCAGAATCTCAACCGCACGGACAGGGGGATCGAACTGTGCCGCCAGCTTAAAATCATGATTTTTACCATTCATATCCGTGGGACGGCGGACAGCGGCAGCCTGCCATGCATCATCCGCAAAACCAAATTCACACCAGCCGTCCACTTCCTTATCCGCCCTGTAAATCTCCCCCTGCCAGAAACTGTTGGTGCGGATCGGGCCATCGTCATACAGTTTCCATGTATCATCCGTGACGACCACATCCTGCTCCCCATTTTCATACGTGATCACCAGCTTGCCCAGAAAGGCCAGATGGTCACCCCAGACAATACCCGTATTATCCGTTGATGTATTTTTATCATACCAGCCGTGTCCCAGATACAGCCCCATGGCATTGCCGCCCTCTTTGACCAGATCAGTCACATCAAATGTCTGATAGGCAGAGCGGATGTTATACGCTGCTGCTCCGGGATTAAAGTAGGTGTCTGATATTTTTTCACCGTTGATATAGAAGTCGTAAATACCGGCGGCAGTCGCATAGAGCCGCGCACTCTTTATATCGCCCTTTTTCGCCGTAAACTCCTTGCGCATCATGGGCGCGGGATCGTTTTCCATAGAATAGGCAGAGGGCGTGGCGATCACCGCACCGTTATGCCGGTACCAGCCGTCATCGGTCCTGTCAATAAAAACCTCCCCGAAAATGGTATTATACGGGTCGGAAAAGTCTTCGTCATATATCACTTCACCTGTCGTATCGTTGGTAACCCTGAAGGACTGATAATATACCGCCTTTTCGTTGCGCCCTGCGTTCATGCCAAAGCCACAGTCAGTACCCCTTGTATAGCCGAAATCCCCACTGGCCGCTTCTTCACCGTCAATGTAGACTGTAAGCCTCTGTTCCGCCACCTTCAAAGTCAGTTTAAATGCCCTGCCCTGTAAATCAGCCGCAGAAAATTTATCTGTTTTGCCGCCTCCGCTCTCTGTCTGCTCACCAAAGCGGTTTTCCCGGTACCAGCCGATGGCAACCGTATCATCCTCCCCATAGTTGACTTTCAGATTGCACGAAGAGCCATCCTGCGGCGTATATCCCCAGACAATACTGGCATCCCCTTCCGGCGCCCTGACCACGGCCTCCACCGTAAAATAGGGATTGGCTTCGCTGTCATAAAGCGGCTCCTTCGGTGCCGCGATCCACTGCGCATTGCTCCAGTCGCCATCCATAAGCGCAGTCTCAAAATAGGCTTCCTCTGTGGAAAGAACAGCCTTTTCATCCTTATCCCAGACCTTTACCTGCCAGTAGTAACGGGTACAGGGTTCCAGAGGTTCACCGGCATAACGGATATCCACGGCGTTACCGCTCTCTACCCTGCCGCTGTCCCAGACATAGATACCATCCGCCAGATTCTCCGCAGAGTCTCCCACAAAAATCTGATAGGCGCTCTGATACTGACCGCGGATATCACTGGTCATCTGCCAGCTGAACCGGGGATTTTCCGCATCAATGCCAATCGGATTCTCCCTGTACTCCGTCCGAAGGTTCCTGGTGCATACGGCATCCGCTTCTTTCTGTCCACAGCCTGAAATAATCAATATCTGTAAAACCAAACACAAGAACAGAAATCTTTTCATTCTTTCGTTTCCTTCCACTCTTCTCAGCTTTTGTATTATTTGATCTGTCTAAGTATATCCCGAAATAACCCATATAGTCAATATTAATACCCCTTATAGATGTTTCAGTCTATACTATTTAGATTCTAAAATGAACAGAAGGGGGTGAATACATGGACTATAAGCGGTTAGGAAAAAGAATCCGCGAAGAGCGGCAGCGGCTAAGTCTCACACAGGCTCAGCTTGCCGAAGCTATTGACATATCAGATACCTATATGGGTGCGATTGAGCGCGGAGAAAGAAGCCTCACGTTAGACACTCTCGTGAGGCTCGTCAACAGACTTGGTGTCACCGTCGATTACATGCTTTCTGACTCAGTAGCCAACAACGACTCGAATATAGCAGCGCAGTTTAGACAGATCACAGACGGTCAGCCGCCTGAACGTAAACAGCTGGCAATCAATATACTTCGTACCCTCTTTTCCTATTTTGAAAACGAATATGAATAAATAGCGAAATCCCCGTGCCAGATCTGCACGGGGATCGAAGTGTCAAGACAATAATATAGAGGTTTGTATTTATGTTTTTCTTTTTTATGTGGTTTTTCGTTTCACTCCTCCCGTTTAAAATTCTCGCGGATCATCGCCGCCGCTTTCTCCGCGTAGGCACGCGCACCGGCTGGCGTCATATGAATCCCGTCCGCCAGATAATCGTCCGCCGTATAGGCGTCAATGCCGCTGTCCTCAAATGCGTTGAAGAAAAATATGTTTTCTTCCTCATGCTCACCAACCACATAACCGGCGCCTCTCGCAAAATGAACCAGCGGACCGTATCCGTAGTCAATGGAATAGCCGTCTCCAATAAACGTATCACCGCTAAAAACCTGGCAATAGTGCGGTGCAATAATCAGAATCCCGGCATCCGGGAAAGCATTTTTTAATCTGTTAACCGCGTCATCCAGTGCCCCCACGTAAGTATGCACCCCGTCTACCGCCAGTGTACCCCCGCCATCCAGATATCTGCTTCTGGGAATCTGCCCCGTCAGGAAGTCATTGATACCATACTCAATGATAAAATAGTCCGTCTTGGAAAAGTCACATGTCTTAAGAACCTCACCGGCGGCATAGCCCTCAAAAATGTCCGTGTTTATATTGCCAATTATGGCATTCACTACACCCAGCAGGCTGCGGGAATCCCATTTCGCGAAGTCGTACTGCTCATTTGGCATAAGCGCAGCCGTTGTACCGCCCATGGACATATTATAAATCTTCGCGTTCAGCTGTTCTCCGATAATATCAGCCGCACCGCTCTCCGTCCTGTCGCCGTCCATGATGCTGTCGCCCAGAATCACGATCTGCATGTCGTAATTTCTGTTATCTTCCTCCTTCATCTCAGGTTTTTTATCCGCAATATCCCCAGCGTCTGTCTTTTCCGCCTTCGGCTGGCTGGTCGCTTTCACAGGGAGGTTATCCTGCTTCCCCTCGTCTCCTGCAGTCCCGGCCTCCCCACTCATGACCGCCACGCTGCCGCCGTCTGGCTGCTTTCCCCACTCTTCCTTCAGTTCCTCCAGCATACGGCTGTTCTGCTCCTCCAGCGCCAGCCGCTCACGTGCTATCTTCATCTGCGCCTGTCCATACAGAATTTCTATGATCGCCAGAACACAGAAGCCGATCAGAACCAGCAGCAGCGTGTTTATATTTTGTCTTCTTTTCCTTGTATCTGCCATCTCAATTCAAGCCTCCATATCAGAGCCGTTTTTCCCTCTCGGCGTTCTTAATCTTACCATATCTTTTCCACTTTTTTCGTAAATGTCTTAGAAATTAATGAAAACTTCCACAAATCTTAATATTTAGGGAAAGCCCTTAAAAGATACAGGCAAACTCTTTATTCCATATCCGCCTTTCCCATACGGAGGCCCCGTACAAAGTCGACATCATTAACAAGCCGTTTAACCGCCGCATTAACTAGCGACTCAACTGATAAAGAGTACTCCATTGAGAGGGTATGTAATCGGTCATACAGCATAGGATTCGTGACATAGATCCTGAAATTCTCCTTTAAATCAGCGTTGTTTTCTTGGATGTTCTTACTGTTAGCAGCCATTTTTATCTCCTCCTAAAGATAGATGAATCCCTGTACCTTAAGCGGCACAGGGATTGTTATTGTGTCTGGATAATAATATAAGAATATTTGATTGCATAAATCTACAGATTATTACAATATTTTGGATTAGACATATACTGACGGTCTTTTTTCACTGTGATCCCGATGAAATGTATGTCATGTCGGGAAGTGCAAATGACTCCACAGATATCCAAATACTGCTGCATAAATTTCACCATTCCAACAGGCTCCAGAGTCTCCTGCAACGCTTTCACTCCTGCATTCCTCACGTCAATCGGACTGCTTAAATTGACATCTACCATTTATATGATATAACTGATATCCTATACAACTCCCTTGTAATACTTTGAATCCCAAATACACTATCTTCTACTTGATAATTCATTTCTCTTCAGGTATCCAGTTTTTCTGATATGCAACTGTAAAACTCCCCGGCTGTACCGTTATAATCGCAAAAACGCTGAAATCAAGGAAATTATTTCTTAGCTGCCATTACTTGACAAGTGTTCCTGCTTTTGATATGATGCAAAAGATGTAACAAATTTGTAATATTTTCGTAACAATTTTGTATAGAATGCGGACACCCGTAGTCTAATGGATAAAACGTAGACCTCCGACGCCTTTGATGCAGATTCGAGGCCTGTCGGGTGCATTTAAAGAAAGGTTGTGGATTAATGAGCACATCAAACAACACAATACAGGGCTTCCTGAAGGCGAAGTTTGATGCGCTGAGGGACTGGTTCATAAGATATTCTAAGATTGTCCTGCCTGTCATCCTTGTGATCTGCGTGGGGCTTACGATCATAATTGCGATCAAAGCGAACAAGCGTAAGGTGGAACTAGCGGAATCGGCAGTTTCGGTGGAGAGTGGGGAAGGTGCGGACGAAGCGCTGGAAGAAATCCCGCAAGTGCCTCTTGAAAAAGATGCGGTTCCCGGAATGAACGAGTTTTTTGAGACCTACTATAAGGCTGTGATGGACGGAGATACCGAAACAATGAGTAATCTGCTCTACTATCTGGATGCCACGGAGAAGCTGCGCGTTGCGGAAACCAGTAAATACACGGAATCCGCATCTATTGAAGTCTATACGAAGGCTGGACCCAGCGAAGGTACCTACATCGCTTTGGTTTATACGGAGTTCCATTTTTATGATTACGATAAGCCCATTCCCGGTATGCGTTCCTACTATGTGTGTACGAAGGAGGACGGTTCGTTTTATATCAATGAAGATTACGAGCCGAACGAGAGCGAGCGGCGTTATATGCGGGAAGTGCTGCTTCAGGATGATGTGATTGATTTGAACAATAAGGTGGCGGCAGCCTATAATGATATGATTGCCGAAGACAGTGCGCTGGCGGATTTCCTTTATGGCCTTACGAAAGAGATTGCGAAGAACGTGGGCGAGACATTGGCCCGTGCTGAAGGCACAGAACAGACTGACAGCGGAGAAGACGATGCGGAGGAAGACACACAGGAGTCAGATACGCCGGATATTAGCGGCAACCCGACATCGGAGACGGTAGTGACCGAGGTGAAATCGACTGGTGTGGTCAATATCAGGACTTCCGACAGCGAGACCGCGGATAAGCTCGGCAAGGCGGAGATCGGAGATACGTTCAAGCTTCTGGAAGAGCGGGGTAACGGCTGGAGCAAGGTAGTGTATAACGGCGGGGAAGCTTTTATCAAGAGCGATTATCTGGAGCCTTCTAAGACGGAAGTCAGCGATACTGCCCAAGCGACGGAGACCGAAGGAGCGACGACGTCCGAAGAGCCGGATGACAATGAGACTGCTGCGACGACAGGCACGGTGACAGTGAAAGAAAACGTCAGGATCAGGAGTGGGGCAAGCGAGACTTCGGACAAGCTGGCGACGGCTTATGCGGGTGAAAAGCTTGAGGTGCTCATGAAACAGGCCGACGGTTGGACAAAAATCAAATATAAGGGCAAGACCGCGTATGTGAAGTCGGATTACGTGGAATAAGCCCTGATTTAAAAAGGTAATGAGGGTAAACTAAGCAGCTTCAGAAGGCGGAGGGTAAAATCGCCATGAAGGAGAGAGTTTCAAGTTTTGTGTAAACCCAAAATCTGATATAAGATAAGTGAATAG
>CAJTTZ010000028.1 GCA_910579505.1 uncultured Lachnospiraceae bacterium | reverse complement strand
AAAGACGAAACCGCACCCGCTAAGCCCGTACTGCAGGATAACGTGACCCTGCCCACGGACTGGACAAATGATCAGACCACAATTCCACTGAAACTGTATGACGGCGTAGGCGTGACCGAACTGTGGGTGAGCGTTGACGGAAAAGGCTATATAAAAGTAGACGGTTTCTCAGGCGGCACAGGCAGTATGACGTATGATTATACCCCTGTTCTGGAGGGAGAGCGTGAGCCGGGGAAGGGACATACTTATCAGTTCAAGGCAGTAGATGCGGCAAGCAATTTTTCCGAGAGTGACACATTTACGGTAAAACTGGATCAGACAAAACCCGTGATCGGCACACTTACCTATGATAATGCGGTGCATCTAAACCTCTGGGATTGGATCGTCGGCAAAACAAGCATGGTCGTTCATGTGCCGGTTACGGACACAGGCAGCGGCGTGACGCAGATCAGCTACAAACAGACGCCCAGAAAGGCGGACGGCACCCTTGACAGCGCCAGCGAAAAGACAGAGACGGCGGAGGTTAAGGACGGCGAGGCGAAGATTACCTTTGACAAGGATTTCCGCGGGATTATCACCATTAACTGTACTGACAAGGCGGGCAATGCCGCCGACAGCGTGACCATAGGCACGGAAGGCGCGGGCGGCGTGATCGTGGAAGATACCCCGCCGACCATCACCACCAATGCCAAGACGGATTACTACGATACCCCCACGGACATCAAGGTGACGGTAAAGGACGACCCGGACAATGCCATCTCAGCGGGAATTGCCTCTATCACCTATCAAGTCGGGGAGGACGGCGAGGAGCAGACTGTCAATGTTGCTGCAGACGCATTAAAGACGGAAGTTATTTTTGATATCCCCGCGTCACAGATACCCACGGGCATCACGGAGATCACGGTCACCGCCACGGACAACGCGGGAAATACGACCACAACAGAGGGCATCCCTGTAAAAGTCAAGGGACCGGAGAAACAGCCTGCGGCAGAGATCGACTACCGGCAGGAAAAGCTGACCAAACTTGTGCCGGGTGGAACATATGACATAGGCGGCACCGAATACACGGCGGACACGGACGGCTGCATCCCGATCATAGACGGCTGGTTTGGTAACACCGTAAGTATCATCAAGAAGGGCAACGGCAATGAGACCACCGACAGCCCCGCGCAGAGCCTGCCCATTCCGGCAAGACCTGCTGCGCCGGATGCCCCGGAACTGGATGCCCGCACGGACAGCAGCATTACCCTAAAGACCATCACCGGCGCACAGTACCGCCGCACGGATGGAACAGGGAACTGGCAGGACAGCACCGCATTTACGGGACTGGCACAAAAGACTATTTATCAATTCAAGGCATACTACCCGGCGACAGACTCAAGCTTTGCGTCCTTGGAGAGCAATGAGGCGCAGATCGCCACCATGCCCGCCGCGCCCACGAAAGAAAAACTGGTAATCGGCTACAAGGCGGAGACACTTACACTGACGGACGGCATCGAGGCGTTTATTGATGCAGGATGCCAGAACCCCGTAAGCGGAGGTGACGTGACCGCCTACATGGGGCAGACCATATATATCCGCTATCCCGCAAAGGGCATCATCCCGGCGAGCCTGACAACGGCAGTACCCGTCCCGGCACGCCGGGCGAAACCCACGCCCGGCAAGACGGACGCGTCCTACCCCGCAGCCACGGACGGCGCCATCACAGGATTGACCTCCGGCACCACCTACGAATACCGGGTAAAGAACACGGACGGCAGTTTCGGTGCGTGGAAAGAAGCCACGCCAAGCGGAACGAAGATAGAAAACCTTCCCGCAGGGGCGTACGAGATACGCATCAAGGCTGTGGAGACAGGAAACGCCAGCTTCCAGAGCGGGACCGCAACGGTCACCATCGGGGCGAAACCCGCCACCAAGTACGAGAAGCCGGATATCCGTATTGACTACACCAAAGAGACACTGACCGGTTTTGTACCCGGCGCGGCATACACCATAAACAACGATATCATAACCGCAGGTGCCGACGGCACCCTGCCCATCAAAGAGGAGTGGTTCGGCACCACCCTGTCCATCAGGCGAAACGGCAATGACAAGGATAAGCTGGACAGCGACATCCAGAGCCTTCCCGTCCCGGCAAGACCCGCGAAACCCACGCCCAAAGGCGTAGATGTGACTGCGCCGGGCGGCACCGGGAAACTGACTGACCTTACCGCCGGTACTGCCTACGAGGTTTCCACGGACGGCGGAAAGACATGGGTGAGCCATACAGCAGACGGAAACGGACAGATCACAGGGCTTGCACCCGGCACCTATACCGTGCGCGTCAAGGCAGGAACCTCTAACTTTGCCAGCGAGAACAGCGACCCGGCAGAGATAGGCGCTTATCAGATTGTAGTGACCTTTATGGCGGACGGGCAGAAATACAGAGAGGTATCCGTGGATTACGGCGCGGCATTGACGGATATCCCGCCCGTGCCGGCGAAGGAAAATGCCATAGGCGCATGGTATATGGACGAACAGGGGACAACGCCCGCCGTATTCACAAATATCACGGCAGACATGACTGTCTATGCGGTCTATACCACGGTATATACCGTCACCTTACAGACAGGCACAGGCTATACCCTGTCCGCGGAGACAGGCAGCCAGAGTCCCGTCAGGGAGGGCGACAGCTTCACCTTCCGATTTACATTAAGCAACGGCTACCAGAAAACCGCTGACTTCGCGGTGAAAGTAAACGGCATGGAAGTGGAACTGACGGCGCAGGAGCCTTATACCTATACCATCAGCGATATCAGGGAGAATAAGACCGTCACTGTGGAGGGCGTGGCGAAGAAGCCCGGAAAACCCGCAGACGGAGGGGACAAAGACAAGGGGGACGACCCGGAGCCGGATAACCCTGCACCCAAGCCGGAGGACACAAACCCGGATAACCCGTCACCCAGACCGCCCGTAACCCCGCCTGCCAAACCCACACCGCCGGAACAGGCACCCGGCACACCCACGGCGGAAAAACAGCCGGAGAGCAGACCCGGAACAAGACCTAAGAAAGAAGAAACAGCCGCGCCGGAAGAAAGCACGGAGCCGGAGAAAGAACCCGGCACGGAGACACCAGAGCCGGACGGCACAGGAACGGATACGGCGGAAAGCACAGACATCGGACAGACCAAAGGCACCCCGGCACAACAGGCGGAAGTGAGACTCGGAAACGGCACGGTCATCGTGACCGTGGTATGCGAGGAAGAAAAATGCACCGCAGCCGTGGCGGACATCGGAGCAGTCGTAAAGGCGGTACTGACGTCCGACCAGCAGGCACTTGTAAACGGCGGCGAGACAATAGAGATTCGGATAGACGTGACGGATATCTCCGAGAAAGTACCCGCACAGGATAAGGAAGTGATCGGGAGCGGCATTGAGGCATACAGCGAAGAAGTACCCGGACTCGTACTCGGCATGTACGTTGACATCTCCATGTTCATCAGGATCGGAGCCGGAGACTGGAACGCCATCACCGAGACGGACGAACCCATAGAGGTCGTGGTCAACATCCCGGAGAAACTGCTAAGTGACGGCAGGGAGTATTACATTATCCGCGCCCATAACGGCGAATATACCTTTATGAACGACATAGACGATAAGCTGGAGACCATCACCATCAGCACGGAACTGTTTTCAAGCTACGCCATCGCCTACGTGCAGACGGACAGCGCAGGAGCAGATGCCAAGTGCGGACTCTGCCATATCTGCCCGACCTTTTTGGGGATATGTTACTTTATCTGGCTGGCGGTTATCCTTGCACTTGCACTGATTATTTATTTCGTCATTCGGAGAAGGAAACGTCAGGAAGAAGAAAAACAGGAAAAATAGAACAAAAAGTATGAAAATGGAAAAGACGGGTAATGGGCCTAAGGCTCATTGCTCTCTTTTCATGTATAGGGAAATAGCGCATTGCAACATAATATAGGTTGCAATGCAATCTGTTTATCGATACCTTGCGTTGCTATGATTAGCATAATAGCGAGGTATAAAGCATGAGAGCAGAGAAAAAAGAAATCAATATACAGATAGGGAAACGGTTGCAAATCGCCAGAGAAAACGGCGGATATACACAGGAGAATTTTGCAGAAACGCTGGATGTAAGCGTGGAACATTACCGCAAGCTGGAAAGCGGCGCCTATGGTCTGCAGCCGGAAAAGATGCTGGTACTGTACGAAGCATACAGGATTGACCCGACTTACCTGATTACCGGTGAAAAAAGAGAGACTTTTGATCTGGAGGCTTTTCTCGCCAACAGCAGCAGAGAAGAACGGGATGAGTTTATCGGACAGGCGCTTTCGTACATGAAGAAGCTGATGATATGCCTTTACCTATGAGTTTTACCAGAATCCGGCGGAAATGCTTGCGGCGTATGCCGGACAGGAGCAGGGACCGGACATGTATGTTCTTGATATAGAGATGCCGGGACTGGACGGACTTGCTGTGGTGCGGGAAATCAGAAACAGGGATTCCAAAGCGCTGATCGTGTTTCTGACCAGCTTTACCAAATATATGCCGGATGTGTTTGAGGTAGTTACCTTTGACTACATACAGAAGCCCATTACGATTGAGCGGCTGAGGCTTTTGCTGGAAAAGGCGGAAACCTATCTTGGAATGACAAATCAGAGTTTTTCTTTCAGCTACGGCAGGAGCCGTTACAGTCTTAAGTTTGACGAAATCCTTTATCTGGAGAAAAAAGGGCGTCAGGCTCTTATCCATATAGAAGACACCATATACAGGACGAACATGACAACAAAAGAAATATGGGAATGTTTAGATGAGAGGATGTTTGCCGCCATACACGGCTCTTTTATCGTGAACCTGAAACATGTGAAATCTGCTTCGGGCGGAGCAGTGTGCCTGTCGGACGGCAGCGAGCTTGCGGTCACCAGAGGATACCGGAAGAGCCTTGCCGAAAAGCACATGGCATTTGTGCAGGGAGGGATGTGACATGGCGCTGTACGGAGTCCGGCTGTTAATTAATATTTTTGACCTGTGCATCTACTGGCGGTTTCTGGAAGTATTTCTGGGAAAGCGGAAGACTTCCGTAGAAACTGCCATTGTGTTTCTTGCAGTATGCGAAATAGCCGGAAGTGCAGTCAATGAGCTAGGGATTAACTGGCTGAATTTCATTGCACTGGCAGTTATTCTGGGGATATTCATATGCCAGTATCAGGGGAAAATATCTGCAAAAGTAATCGCGGTACTGCTGTATATGGGACTTGTGGTGGTGGCGGAGCCGGCAGGGTATGTTATATACAGGCTGTTTGAGTTTGAATTTATCAGGGATGTGGATGCGGCATATTATTTTATGGCATTTGCCGTTGTGTTATTCCGCGCGGTTGTGGTAGAAATATTCTGCCGCATTAAAACAGGGAAACGGCTTCGGGTATCTGCAATCCCAAAGGAAGTGGCATATATGCTGATTTTTATCCCGTCCGCAAGTCTGGTCTGCTGTTTTCTGGTAATGGAAGTGGCGGAAGAACTGATATCTGTGCGGACGGTGATATTGTGTATATGTATTGTTTTTGCCATTGTCATTACCAACTATGTGGTTTTTCTGATGATAGAGAAATATACCGACATAGAAGAAAAGCGCTATGAAGAGGAACTGGTGTTGAACGAGGTTGCCTACCAGAACGAGTATTATGAAGACATGGAGAAATATCAAGAACAGATACAGGATATCAGGCATGACATGAAAAACCGCCTTGCAGCGCTTTATGATGCGGCAGAGGAGGGGAACAGCAGCGTGATGACGGCGGCGTTAAAGGAAATGCTGGAAAATATCAGTCTGGCGGAAGACATCATCTATTCTGCCAATCCAGTTTTAAATTCCATCCTGAAACTGAAGGCGGCGAAAGCGAAGGAAAGCAGCATAAAAACCGACATACAGGTGTTTATCCCCAAGCGGCTGTCCATTGAAACTGGAGATATGGGCGTCCTATATGGGAACCTGTTAGATAATGCCATCGAAGCGTGCCGCCAGATCAGGACGGAGGAAAGGCATCTTGCATTTGAGACAAAATATCAGGAAGGGAATCTTTTTATTCTGGTAAGGAACAGTAAGACAGGAGAGGAAAACAGGCGGCTTGCCACGACGAAAACAGATAAAAGGAAACATGGCAGGGGAATCTGGGCAGTACGCAGGGTGGCGGAGTAATATGGCGGAACACTGCTTTTGGAAGATATGGGAAATATATTTGAGGCAAAACTTCTGCTGACAGGGGTGGCGCAACTGGAGTAAAGTGTTAGGAAAAGTAGAACGACATAGGAAAAATGCAACTTATTACAGCGAACGTAAGACTTATTACAGATAGGTTGTATTTTTAGCGGCAGATGATAGAGTGGAAACATCAAACATAAGGAGGTGCTTCCATGCAGAAGAAATTTGGGAAACTGCTGTATAAAGCGAGCGGCAGCATGATGACTGGAGTGGTAGCTATGGCGCTCATGGTGACTGCTTTTGCAACGAACCGCTGCTGTATGTGGTTTTTTGGGCAGGATGAAATGCCGGAAAACGCAGAGAAACTGCGGAAGTTTTAATGTCCGGGTGGCTGAGCCGCCGGATGGCAGAACGGGGCATCATAAAGGAAGAGGACAGGGAGATTTATCAGTTTGGAATCCGGAACGGATTTATCATTCTGTTAAACATTGCCACTGCATTCCTGATCGGACTGTTCACGGAGCAGCTTTTCGTGGTATTCGTGTTCACGGTTTCCTTTATGACGCTCAGGAGTTTTACCGGCGGTTATCACTGCGACAGCAGGCTGTTGTGCTATATCGAGTCGAACCTTGTCCTGTTTATCCCGGTATATACGGGCAGCTTGCTTGTCAAAACGCCCGTTCCGGCTGTGCTGTTTATACTGGCGGCTGCATTGGGGATCATACTGGCGATCAGTCCCATGCACAGCAAGAACAGGAAACTTGACCAGAAAGAGAAAAGACATTTCGGCAGGCGGGCAAGAATTACCGCCGTTTTGCAGACAGCGGTGCTTTTTCTGCTGTGGCGTCTGGGATATCCAGACTGCACATATGCCGTTTATTCGTGTATCTGCATTACGGCGGTCTTTATGCTGGCAGACAAAGTCCAGCTGTATATACAACTTCATATGGAAAAGTAGAAATCCCTTTCGGTAGATGGAAACCAGGAAGGGATTTTTTTGTGCCGCGACTTTAGTGGCAATTTAAGAGATATGCCGTATACAAGTCAGAAGCAGACAGTCAGCTGGATATCCATGCCTGAGATTCAGCAGCGCAGCCTTACAGGAACGGCAAAGGAAATCTTCTTGAAAGCAGTTGGGAGCAGTCGGAGAAACCAAGCATGCAGGCGATTTCCCCATAACGGGCCCCGTTTGCCATCTGTGCGTTGGCATAACGTTCAATGAGCAGTGAAACTTCCGGCGGCAGGTGCAGTCCATCCAGCTTGGCGCAGTATTCCGCAGCCTGTTCACTTGTCTGCGCATATACGGCATCCCTGTCAAGAGTCTTGTCAAGCAGACCGTCCATGCGTACTTTCATCAGCTATTCCAGTATGGATTCTTTTTCCATAAAATCCCTCCTTTCGTGATGTTGTATCTTAACTCTGAATCAGAAAGATTACAAGCACATTGCGCTATCTTTTACAGGTATCGTAAGACTTGTTTCACATTTATTGAATCGGTCTTTTCTTACAGGTATAGTCCCACGGGTAAGGGACATACGGGAGTAAAAATTTGACAGGATCGGAAAAGGGATATCCTGCCGACGCAGAAGCTGGTTCTGTGTAAGGGGACCGCCTGTGTCCTTCATTTCAAAAACAAGAAATGGAGGACACAGAAATGTCAGAATGGATCAGAATCAGGATAAAAGATTTTTATAAAAACGCTGTCGGAGAAAAGGAATATGCCTATGTGTCAAAAGAGGTATATGAGGCGCTGGCGGATACGTTCCGCAGGGAGGCGCACGCAGAGGAAATGCGTGACCTGCGCCATACCACGGCAGATGGATATACAGAGGGTGAAACGGAAGACCTGATGACGGAACGGGGAGAAACGCTGGAAGATGCGGTAATCCGTCGGATGGAACTGGAAACCCTGCAGGAAGCGATGCAGTCACTCACGGGGATACAGAGAGAGCGGCTGCACCTTTATTTTTTTGAGGGGATGACGATTAGGGAAATCGCGGAAAAGCAGAAAGTAAACCGCAACGCGGTCTGGAAGTCGCTTCAGGTCATTTTAGAACAGTTAAGATCATTTTTTGTATAAGAAAAGCAGGAGTGCAGAGGCGGAAGTCTCTGCATTCCTGCTATTTTAAGAAGGCGCCATAATTTTGCCTGTCGTCAATGATATATTCGATTTTTACACATTTTTCCTCTTCCTTAACCTGAAATACAAGCCATAAATGGGGCCAGAAAGTAATCACACGGTATTTGGAAGGAATATATTTTAATTTGGCACATCCAATCATTGGGGTGGTTTCAAGATAGCCCACTTTCTCATCAAAAGAATCCAAGAGCCGGAGCGCGCATTCTACGCCATTGTCGCTGGCACAGCGGAGACTGTAATCTTCCAGCACAGCGTTTGCGGCAGGGGAAATATCAACTTTATACATGGGAATGCTCCTTTAACAGAGAACGAAGATTAGCGGATGCTGTCCAGGCAGGAATGTCCGGGATGCCAGCCTTTCTCAGTTCTTCAATTTCCACCAGCTTCTCCCGCAATTCCAACTGTTTTTCCCGTTGGTCATATACAGCGATATCCATGACAACCAAATCGCCTTCTCCGTTTTTAGTCAGGAAAACAGGTTCCCCGGTTTCCTTGCAAAGATTTGCGATTTCAGTATAGTTCTGACGGATAGCGGCAGATGGTTTGATTAATGTCTGCATAAAAACTCCTTTCGTAACAGCCAATTTCAATTATAGTAATATTCTACATCAATTCTAATGACATTATACTATGGATTTTTCGAAAATGAAATATAAAAAATTTTTTCACTTTCAGGGTGTGCAAAATGCACCTGAGTGTGAGTACCTTATGAGAGGATATTTTCCGGGCAGATGGTCTCTTCCGGGAAAGCCTCTCTACAGACCTTTGACAAATGCTGGGAGCAGGGCTTCCGAGAGCGTGCGCAGAATCACGGTGCGCCATGCCAGCCATATCCAGCAGTCCAGATACATTAGCCATTTAAGGAGCCGTAACCGGGGCGCTAAGACACTCCTGCAGCCATTTGCTGGCTGTAAAAAAGATCGCATCTAAGGAGCCAAGCGGGAAAGCCGGGGTACAGCCTGTCCGTGGTGGGCAGGTGCGAAGAGGGAAATGGCCTATAATGATACTCCTTGAGATCAGCCAGCACGCAGTGGTGGAGGTGAGATTCCTGTGATGTCTGTAAACCGGCAGACAGTTTGGACGGCTGCCCAGAGAATGCCACAGAAGGGGAAGGGGATATTTTTATTTCCCTCTTTTCTGTCTTTGCGGCGTTCCGGCTCCGGGAAGTAGTGTCGAATAGGAGCAGAACACTTTTTAAGAAGTGAAGGATTATGGCAGTAAGACTTAATCACAGAAACCATGCGGCGGCGGGATTGTGTTCCGCCGCATTCTTGTGGGATTAAGCAGTAGAAATTTATAGGACAGGGAGATGGAAACATTGAACATTGCAGTGTATGCAAGGGTAAACAGCCCGGAACAGTCAGGAGGAAAAATAAACAGAGAAAAGAAGAAAGCGCTGAATGAGGAAAGCATTAGAATGATGCATTGGATTTTTGATGCGGAGATGATCGGATACGCATACCTGTATCCGAATGACGGAGGGGCAAGGCAGGAGAGCGTGCTTGCCACAACGCCGGAAAATCTGGCAAATTATGTGGGAAGCCACTTTCTGGATGCAGAAAAGATGGTAATTACGGATATGTGCGACCGGCTGATACTGGATACCTATGGCGGGTTTATCAACCAGTGTCCGAACCAGAACCTGTGCATGGAAATCAACCGATATCTTGCGCCGATCCAGATGGGAGATAAAGAAGCAGGGGAAATCCTGATCGTGAGCAGGGATGCGGCAGAGGCATACTTCGCAATGGAAGATGAGGCGGTCTGCATGGCGGAATGCAGGATGATGTAGCTGTGTTTTTTGAGGATAAGAATAAAGGATTCGTGAAATGGGAGAAGAAACTATGAAATGGTTAATCGGAATGGTGTGCATACTGGTTCTTTTAGGCATATTCACCGCAGGGGTAGCAGTCACCATTGCAGGGAATTACCAGGCGGACTGACAAATCTTTTTTGGGAAGGAATAGAGAGAAAATGAGGACGGAAGCCAATGAGGTCATGTACAAGATGGCGGAATTTTTGCTGAAAAAGATGCAGGAGAACGGGCTGATCAGCGCGGAGGAACGGGAAAAAATCACCGTTCTGAACATTGAGACTTTCTCCCCGGAACTTGCAGAAGTATATCTGTAGAAAAACATGCCAAATGTGCCATTTGGCTGGCTTTGTCCCGACTTGTGTGGTAGTGTATGTTGCTGACAGGGGACAAACCCTTGAAAACACAAGGAAAGGAGAGAAGCGCATGGCAAAGAAAGTTACGGTCATAAACGCGGCCCGGAATAAGACAAGCCTGCAGGAACGGTCGAAACTGAAAGTCTGCGGCTATGCCAGAGTCAGCACGGGAAGCAGGGCGCAGGCAGAATCCTATGCCGCGCAGATAGCGTATTTTACGGAAATGATAGAAAATAACCCCCTGTGGGAGTTTGCCGGAATGTACGCCGATGAAGCGGCTACCGGGACTAAAATAAAGGGCAGGGAAGAGTTTCAGGCGATGGTCAGGGCATGTGAGGACGGGGACATCGACCTGATCCTTACCAAATCCGTCACAAGGTTTGCCAGAAACACCGTGGAATGCATCCAGACCATCAGAAAGCTGAAAGCCCTCGGTGTCGGCATCCTGTTTGAAAAAGAGAATATCAACACGCTGACGGAAAAGGGCGAGGTACTGCTGACCATACTGTCCTCCATTGCGCAGGGGGAATCGGAGGATTTTTCCGGCAATAACAGATGGGCCATAGAAAAGCGGTTCCGGGACGGCACTTATATCATCGGGACGCCTGCCTACGGGTACAGAAATGATGGGGACGGGAACCTTGTCGTAGAAGATAGCGAAGCGGAAACTGTGCGGTGGATATTTGAATCTTACTTAAACGGCCTCGGCATATATCTGATCGTAAAGGAACTGAACCCAAAAAGAGTACCGACCATCCGGGCAGGGGAGAAATGGCATACCGGGAGCATCAAGGAAATCTTGAAAAACCCTGTTTATGAAGGCAACCGCTTACAGCAGCGGACCTATACGGAGACACAGTTTCCTTATGCGCGGAAGAAGAACACCGGGCAGCGGAACCAGTATCTGATAGAAGATGCGCATATCCCCATCATCACCCACGAAGAAGCGGAGGCGGTGCGGGAGATTCTGGAGTATCGGAACCGGACGCTTCATATGGGCGGCGAAAAATACAAGAACAAGTATATATTCTCAGGCCGTATCATCTGCGGCGGATGCGGCAGCTCTTTCCGCAGACAGAAGATATACATAGGGCAGCCCTATGAAAAAATCATATGGACCTGCCATAAGCATGTGGAGGACAAAAATGCCTGCCCCGTGAAAGCTGTCAGGGAGGATATATTACAGCAGGCATTTGTCACGATGTGGAACAAACTCTATACCAATCAGGGAAGTGTTTTAGAACCCCTGTTAAAAGAGCTTACGGAGTTTTCGGCGGATATGCCGGACACGGAAGAAATCATACAGCTGGATAACGAAATACAGAATTTAAGTGAGCAGAGCCGAATCCTGAACCAAGTCATGAAGAAGGGATATATAGACTCTGCTCTTTTTATGGAGAGCAACAGCCGGCTGATCGCCCTTATAGCGGAGCAGAAAAAGCCGTTAACAGAGTATGATGAAAACCTGTTTGACCTGACTGTGAAGGAAATACGGATATCGGAGGAACACGACATTACATTCTGCCTGTACAACGGCCTGAAACTGACAGAGAAGGAAGGAGGGGACAGGGATGCAGTGGCATATGCCGATCGGATATAAAGTCGTAAACGGTAAAATAACCGTGTATGAGGAACACCGTAAGATCGTGGAAGAAATTTTCAAGGATTATGACAGCGGGATATCGACATTAAAGATAGCTGAAGGCTTAAAGGCGCGGGGCGTATGCAATGCCCACGACAGGGCGGCATGGACGCACGCATCCATCGGCAGGATTTTAGAGAACCATAATTATCCCGGCACGGAATACTATCCGCAGATCATAGATAAGGAATTATTTCATCGGGTGCAGGAACGCAGGGAACAGATGCGTGTGGAGAAAGGAAGGGGATGCCACAGACCGGGCAGGGACGAGAGAATCCTGTTCGGCGGCGTCATAACCTGCGGAGAGTGCGGGGAAACCTACAGCCATATCCAGCCTCATAACAAAAAAAGAAGCGGTGGGACGGCAAAGTGGAAATGCAAAAATTATATCTACCAGAACCGCCTTTCCTGCGCCGGCGGGTTCATAACGGATGAGCAGGTAAAAGAAGTATGCGTCAGCGCCATCAACCGGATCATACAGGATAAAAAGCGGATGAGGCCGCCGGCGGAAGCAGAAGAACAGGTCAGCGCGGAATACAGAAAAGCGCAGCGCAGGCTGGAGGAAGCAAAGACCAGACGAAAACTAGACAGTATGGTAGAAAGACCAGATGGGATGGACATGGCGCCGGAAAGCACAGATGCCGACCGGGTGGAACAGACTGCAGAACAGCCGGATATCATGGCGCTCATCTATGAACGGGCGCAGGAGCGGTACCGCACACTGCAGGTAAGGGACGCAGGATTCCGTACAGAAGAAATGTTCGAAATCCTTTCTGGCAGGGAGGAGCTGACGGAGTTTGACGAGGAGCTGTACAGAAAGCTGGTGAAAAGGATCGTGGTCTATAAAGACGATACCGCAGAAGTGATATTTTTGAATGGGAGCAGCATCAGAACAGGATATCGGTAAAACGGCATCCAGAAAGGAGTTAAAATGGCGGAAAGAGCGCGACAAACACCAAGAAAAGGGACGATTTCAATGCCATGATAAAAGACGCGCTGGACGGGAAAATCGACATGATCCTCACCAAATCCGTAAGCCGTTTCGCAAGGAATACCGTGGATGCGCTCATCACCATCCGGAAACTGAAAGAAAAGAACGTGGCGGTGGTATTTGAAAAAGAAGGCGTCAACACCTTAGATGGCACCGGGGAAATCCTGCTGACCATCCTGAGCAGTCTCGCGCAGGAGGAAAGCCGCAACATCAGCGAGAACACAAGATGGGGCGTGGTCAGGAGGTTTGAAAAAGGACAGGTCATCGTCAACCACAACAAATTCATGGGCTACACCAAAAATGAAAAAGGAGAGCTGGTCATTGTACCGGAAGAGGCGGAGATCGTGCGGACAGTGTTCCGGCTTTACCTCGAAGGGTACAGTGCCGCCAAGATCAGCGGGCATCTGCAGGAGAAAGGCATCCGCACCACAACAGGAAAAGAGAAATGGCAAGCCACCGTAGTGATGAAGATGCTGCGCAATGAAAAATACATGGGAGACGCCCTGCTGCAGAAGACCTATACCGTAGACTTTATGACGAAGAAGAAAGTCATCAACAACGGCATCGTCCCCCAATACTATGTGGAGGATGACCATGAGGCCATCATACCGAAAGAACTGTTTTTCCGGGTACAGGAAGAGATCATGCGGCGCTCGTCCATGTGCAAATCCGCTGTCACAAGAAAGAAGAACCAGAAGAGCAAATATTCATCGGGATATGCCCTGACAGGCATCCTGCTCTGCGGAAAGTGCGGACAGGAATACCGCCGGGTGACATGGGCAAGGAACGGTAAAAAGAAGATCGTCTGGAGATGCTCGAACCGCCTGACAAACGGGGTAAAGAAATGCGGCGATTCCGAAACGCTGGAAGAGGGCGCACTGAACAGGGCGGTCATGGAGGCCATCCACCGCATCACAAGAAACGAAGGGGACTTCGTGGGAGCCTTCCGGCAGAACATCATTCGGGTGATCGGCAGCTATGGCAGGGAACAGCAGCCGGACGAATACGCGGACAGAATAAAAGCCAAACAGGAAGAGATGGTCGCCCTGATCGCGGAGAATGCCAAGACTGGGGCCTACACGCAGGAGTTTGATGAACGCTACCGCAGGATCGCGGAAGAGATCAACACTCTGAAAGAAGAACAGGCGGAGGCATGGGAAAAGAAAAAACTGGCGGAAAACTATGAACAGCGGGTGAAGGACATGGACGCCTTCCTAAACGGAAACAGCGGGCAGATACCGGAATTTGACAATGACCTTGTCAGACGGCTGGTTTCAAACATCAAAGTAATGTCGGCAGCAGGATACAGATACAGTTCCAGTCCGGCATCGTCATGGAGCAGGAGATCGGGAATGAATAAACCGGGGCAGGGATGACAACAGAATAAAGAGCGTTGTTCCTGCCAGTCTGCGGTAAGAATAAAATGCCTGTCGGGGGACGGGTGTTTTATTGTTGGCGCAGTAAGAAGAAAAGGAATGGAGAGGTGAAAAGATGGGTTTTGTAATGGGGTTATTGGGGAGGTATGTGATGTTTACGGTGTCGGTTTTTGTGGTTGGCGGGGTTATGATTTGTTTTTTGATGAGAAGGAGTAAAAGGGTAAGGTGTAACTGAAACAAATTGAAATGATAAGAAGTAAGATTTTACTTTATTCCTAAAATGGTGAACTATATACATTTTCAATTAAGAGCAGAGTTTATACTATGACCATAAAGGTATGAACAAATATATTGGTATTTTATGGTAAAAGTTGCTGTTTTATGATATTCTTTTAAATATATTCAAAGATGAATGTTAAAGGGGTAACAAAATGAAATATTGTTTCTTTTATGATGAAACAGAACACAATCGAAAGATAAATTATAATACGATAACGGCCAATAATTATTATGATAATTTTACCACAGCTATTGTGGGATGGAGTGAGGAAAATGAAGTTAAAATTTGTAAAAGATATAGTGATTTTGAAACCAAATATGAGGAAAGAAAAATAAATGGGGAATTAAAAAGTATTACCATGAAGCAGAAAAATTTGCAATACGGATTTGCTTCGTTAAATAAACATTCAATAGAGTTTTATGAAGATTTACTTTCAATATATAGTAAGGAAATTATAGTTTATTTTTCTGTGTTTAGTAAAGTCGAGTATGTTATCAACCAGTTATTCATGGACTATCATAATTCTTGGTTGGTTGATGTTGATTTAATGAAATATTCAATTATTAAGGCACTTCTTGTATATCGTCCAGTTAAAGTAATACAAGCGATATATAATAACCCGTATGATTTTGTGAAGGAATTACATATATTTTTTGAACAAAGAATCGAAAAAAATAAGATGAATGTCACACTTAAAGAACGAGAAAATAATGTTTTTGAACAGATTATACTTTTATTAGATGATGTGCAACCCATTAGTAGTTTAGATTGGAGATATTTTGCACCATTTGATGGTTTTATTAAGTTGTGCAACGAAATGAATTTAAAGAAGTTTTCTCTTGTGATTGATAAGGAGGGAAATACAGGTAACACATTAAATGCTGCTAGAGATATTGGAATGAAGGATGTGAAAGAGGGGAACTCAGCTGACTATATTGGAATAAGAATGGCGGATATGTTTGTTGGCCTTATTTCAAGATTGATGAAATCGCTCCATATAGCATTAATTAATGATAGTGCAAATGAAAAAGTTCAGAAAACGTTATTAGGCACTGAATGGTTTGTACTCAACAATAGACAACTTAATTTATATAGAAAATTGTACAAGATAATATGTATTGATAATAAGCATTGGTATAGCACATATGCAGGTATATATTCAGACGATTTAGTTTCATTTATAGCATTGCTACAGTATATGAGCCATTTTGAAAATGCAGATGAAATAAGGAACGATAATTATGACATGCAGCCAGAGAATTTTAATTTGTTTGTGTGTGAACAGCTTCAAAGTCATTTTGATCGTATAAGCAATAAATTACCAGTAGAGCCTATTGCTAATGACTCTGCTGAGTATTTTTTTAATCAAAAAGGAGCTAAGGTATATAAGGACATTTCCAGACAACCGAAATTGAGAATCCGAGAAGGGCACAATCAGTATATGGTTTTATCGGTTGGAATAGATAAAAGCGGGGCTCCTTTGGTTACAATAGAGGAAAATAAGAAAGCAAATTGTTACAGGATTCCAGACCAATATACAGATTGGGCAATAACATTGGTTGGAATGGCTAATTCCGGAATCAAAATTTTACCGGAAGAAGTGGTGTTTTCATTGGTTAATGGAAAGTACTATGTGGATATTTTATAGCAAATGCTGAACAGGAAAATTGAGCGTTAATTTATAGAATATAACGAGGTGGTTGAAATGATAGAGAAAATACAGGAAAGTCATTTATAATATAGTCAAAAAAGAAACAGTAAATTCCTAAGGAATAGCTTATAAATTGAAAGCTTAATAAAATGTGTTAGCTTGAGGTGCAGTATGGATGAATTTGAATTATTGGGAACATTAAGTCTGCAAATAAAAAGTCAAGCAGAAATTTGTGAACTTTGAAAATTTTATACA
>CAJTTZ010000027.1 GCA_910579505.1 uncultured Lachnospiraceae bacterium | reverse complement strand
TTTTTGAAAGCATTTCAATCAGTTTACCAATTCCCGTATATTATGTGTTATAATGTTTTATGTGATTTTGTTTCCCTCATTTTTTCCCTTATCAGGATTCGTAATGCCTTGTGGGAAGATATAACATGAGGGAAACTATAAGGGAAAGTTCACCTGTGACAAACTTAGTATTTTCAAGGGTTAGCGGAGATTTTAATAACAAAATATAACAGCTAATGTTTCCCTTAAAAATCATCAAATCTCAATCGGGAGTTATGGAGGCAGGCCGAGGAACGGAAACGATTAAATGCGGCTTTTTCCCATGATTTACGGAATCCCGTCACGGTTATAAAAGGAACGGTAAAATTGCTAAAACAAGGAATAGCTGACGATCAGGCACTTGAACGGCTGGAAAGCTATACCCTGCGTATTGAGCAATATGTGGAAGCAATGAGCAGTATTCAGAGGCTTGAGCAAATGCCAGTTCAGATTAGCGAGTGTACCTATACTGTGTTACAGTCAGAGTTAGAGGATACCGTAAAATTATTTGCCCCCAAATTATGTCTGTTAATATCTGCCCCCGATAGGGGTTCTGTAAAATTAGATCATGGAATGTTTTTGACTGTTGCAGAGAATTTAATTAGTAATGCGGCTCGTTTTTCACGAAGTAAAATTCAAATACAAATTATGGAAAATAAAGATTTTTTATCCTTTTCAGTTATTGATGACGGTTTCGGTTATCCTGCGGAATTAGTGCAAAACGGACCGAAACCTTTTGGAAAACTAAACGAGGATACAGTACATTTTGGCATGGGGTTATATAGTAGCGGAATACTCTGTATAAAGCATGGCGGTATGTTAAAGTTGGAAAATATAGATGGGCAAGGTGCGATGGCAACAGCTTTTTTTCAAATAAATTTAAAATCTTGAGCATTTCTTGAGATTTGTAATATAAACTCTCCTTATCAACGATAAGGAGTTTTTTATTATGAAAATTGAAGCCAAAGAACTATCCAAAATTTATGGTGTTGGAGAGAACCGGGTTGTAGCTCTGGATAAGGCCAATTTGGAAATTGATATAAATGATTTTATTTCCATTATGGGACCGTCAGGAAGCGGCAAAAGCACTTTGCTCCACCTATTATCCGGGCTGGACAGACCGACTTCCGGGAACCTGACCTATGATGGCAGGGATATTTACAGTTTTGATGACAAGGAATTGTCCGCATTTCGGCGGAGGAGTATCGGTTTTATTTTTCAACAGTTTAATCTTCTGCCTGTTTTGACGGCAAAAGAAAACATCATCATGCCTTTGCTTTTGGACAAAAAGCAGCCGGATGAAGCATATCTACTACAACTTACGGAATTGCTGGGCATTGGTGACCGTCTGGAACACCTGCCGCATGAACTGTCAGGGGGGGCAGCAGCAGCGTGTTGCGATTGCACGTGCTTTGATAGCAAAGCCAGATATTATTTTTGCAGATGAGCCGACAGGAAACTTAGATAGCAAAAGCGGTGGCGAGGTTATGAAAATGCTTGAAAATATTTGGAAAAAGACGGATACAAAGTTAGTAATTATAACACATGACCGCCGGGTGGCAGAGATGACTGACAGGCAATTTGTGATTGTGGACGGTGTTCTTTCGGAGGTGACAGCAAGATGAAATCCTATCGCACACTGGCATTCAAAGAGATAAGGGCGCAGAAAATCACCTCTATTCTGATTTTGATTGCCATTATCCTTTCAACCATGATGACGGCGGTGGTCGGGCAATCTGCCGGGGTGCTGTCCGCTATGCGCCAGCAGCAGGCCATTGCTCTGGGTGGCAATCGCTATGTAACATTTTTACAGATGAATCAGGAACAGGTTGCAGCTTTGCAGAATGACCCGCGATTGTCTTTTGTTGGGAAATATGTAACTTTGGGTACAACGGAGCTTAATCCGTCCCTTTCCCTGGGGCTGAATGAATATCAGGAAGATGTTGCCGCAATCTATCCTACAATCTCCCGACTAAAGGATGGCCGATTGCCGGAAGCACCTATGGAAATAGCGTTACCGGAAGATGTGCTGCAACACCTCGGTCTTGAAGGCAATTTGGGTGATCCGGTATCACTCTCACTATCAAAGATCCTCCGCCACGGTATTGAGATTTCCTCTTATGATTTTACTGCGGACTTTACATTGGTAGGTATCTTGGAGAGCAATTATCTGAATTACACCTCTGGCGGCGTCACCGGCGTGGTTGGCAAGGGAACGGTAGCAACTCTGTTACCAGAGAACTATCTCTACTATAATGTGGATATTCGGACAGCCGATAAAAGCACTTTTCAAGAAACGGTGAATGACCTGATTTCTACGCTGGGTGTCCATGAATTGGATATTCTATATAATGTTCCCTATCTGGATGCTTTGGGTATCCGCTATGATGCTGGTTGGTCTGACACATCCAGCCAAGGATTCTCCCTTATGCTGGTAGCGGGAATCATGATCGGACTGTTGCTACTGTTGGCGGCGGGATTGGTGATTTATAATATTCTGAAAATTGCAGTGTCCCAACGGATTAAACAGTATGGTACTTTGCGGGCCATTGGTGGAGAGAAACGACAGCTTTATTTTCTTGTGACGGCCCAAGTGCTTTTGCTCTGTGTGATTGGTATTCCGATTGGACTTCTGCTGGGAATTTTGTCAGCAAAAGGTATCTTGACTGCCGCAACCAGTTTTGTTTCTCCAGAAATTTTTTTGGTGCAGAACAGGGAAGAATTAAACCTCCTGATTGCAGAAAGCAGCTCTGGCAAAGGAATTTTCCTGCTGGTAAGTGCGCTCATTACATTATTTTTTGCGTTTGTAGCAGCCATCCCAGCAGCTCAATATGCCGCAAAGGTATCTCCCACCGTGGCCATGGCGGGACGAAATATCAAGATCAAACGGAGAAATCGGAAAACGAAGAAAGTTCGCAATTTTGAGGCGTTTTATGCCCGACTTAATCTAAAGCGTAACCGTGGGCGCACGGCAATTACAATTTTGTCCTTGGTTATGAGCATTACGGTCTTTATTGCACTACAAAGTTTCAGTTCTTTGTTGGATGCTTCTTCCGCGATGCCAGATCATCTTGGGGACTACTCGGTTGTGAATGAATACGGCGGCATTTCTTCCGGCGAACTTGCCGCATTGGAGGCAGATAAAAATGTGTTCGCCGTGGCAGCAGAACAGTTTTCGCTTTACGACCTGGATGAACAGTACCTCCCCATCGGCATAAAAACCAGCATTACTTTGGGTATTGGTGAATGCTTACAAATCGTTGGCTTGAATGACTGTTGGATAGAGAATGCGTTCGCACAGCGCCTATCGGCGGAGCAGATGGAGCAGTTAAAAGCCGGAGAAGGCTGTGTGGTACGCAATCCAATTCCTATGCAGATCGGAGAGGAACATATTGGCACTACCCAAATCGAGGCAGGCACACACATTACCGTTGCGGGAAAAGAATTTTCGGTATTGTTATCGCTTGATGGGTATGACACCTATTTTAGCGTAGGCAACAACGGATTTACAAACGGAGTTCAAGTCTTGGTTAGTGATCGTCTATACCCCCAACTTACCGGGATTGAGACTTACGCAGAACTGCGGCCAATCCTATCATCAGATGCTGACCGGAGTGTAGTTGACAAAGTATTAGAGAGTTTATCCCAACGGATTCCTGGCAGTACCGTTTTATCCTACGAGCAGGCAGACCGTCAGGAGGCAGAGAGTTTCGAGCAGATTCGGTTACTGGCCTGGGGACTGATTTTGTTTGTCGCTCTGATTGGTTTGCTGAACATCATCAATACTGTCTATACAAATATTCATACCCGTATTGCGGAAATTGGTATGCAGCGAGCCATTGGTATGAGCACAGGAAGTTTATTCAAAGTGTTCTTATGGGAAGGAGCCTATTATGGCTTGTTCGCAGCGGGAATTGGAAGTGTAGCCGGATACATTTGCGCGATTTTCGGAGAGGCCGCTAAAACAGATACCATTCAGTTAGTTGCTATCCCCGTTATTCCAATCGCAGAGGCAACCATTCTTGCGATTGGAGCCTGCTTGTTGGCAACGTATATTCCATTGAGTAGAATTAGCAAAATGAGTATTGTGAATTCTATCGAAGCAATTGAATGATCAGGGGAAAAATATAGGTGATGGAACGTGCAGGGCATCTAGAGAAAAATTCTAGTAGATGCCTTGTATGTTCAGATGTTTTATAAGGAACAGATGATATAATAAAAATAAAATTTATAATACATATAAGCAATATAGAAGTATTTATCAAAATCAACAGCATACTGCACACATCAAAGTGTACTGTAAATCAGATTAAACCTGAAATACAGTACACTTTTTTAATGTCGAATTTTGGCTTTTTCCGTATTTAATTGCGGCTCTGATTTTGTGGATTTAGTGAAAAGGTGACTACTGTTAAGTTGCATTGGTGAAGCTTTATTGTTTCATGCCGGGCTGCTTTTTCGGCATGGCTAATTGTGTATCCCACACTTTTATCATCAGCTCCTTTACTTCCTTTACATCGGCTGCATATACGTTTCCTGTGGCGTTCATGCGCTATGCTATCTGGTTCAGATTGCCGCCGATTTTGCCAAGCGCAGCATTGTATTCCCGAAGTTCGGAATAGTAAATGTCATAAATAAAACCATACAAAATCTGGCGGCGAAGAAAAGCGGATTTGTTTTCATGCCGGAGGCTTTTACTTTCTGTTCCAGTATGTACTGCTCATCGTCACTTAGATATATTTTAACTCGTTTTTGCGTTCTCTGTTTGCCATTTTTACGTCCTTTCTGTAATGAGATTATGAAAGGATTTTAAACTATCTTCTATCCCGTTACGAGGGATATTCGTGCAGAAAAATAAGTGAAAAAATCAGAAATTCCGGCAGTGCTTGCTATTCGTTATACTGACTTCTTTTGGCAGTGCTGCAAATACGGGATTCTTTCAGAAAAAAGTCGGGATAACTTTTACTGTCTTTGAAAAAATAATCAGATTTTTTGAGGAAGGTAGCCATAGGGGGAACATTACTTTTTCTATAATACCCACAGGGAATCAAACAGCGGAAGGAGGTGAAACATGAAGGACAACGCATTCCAGCGGCGTGATATGGAGCGCATGTTGCTGTCGGGGAAAAAGCTCACCACATCACAAATGATGAAGATGTACGGTGTCGGGCAGTACCAGAACACGCTCACGCAGGAACAGTTGGAATGCTTGGAAAAAATGGCTGTGACCTGTGGTTCAGAGGAAAGGAAAATAGTCCTGTCAATCATACACGAATTTGGACCGTACTGCGGAAGTTTTACATAGAAAATGACGGGAGGCGTGGCATGGACACTGCACACCGGAGAATAGAAATCATCAGCATTTTATTCGCCAGAGGAGCTTCATTGAAAAGAATCTGATATATTGACAAGTCATAAATGAAATGGTAAAATACAAACCGACAGATTGTCGGTATATAGGGGTGACAAAAAAATGCGAGTAGTCAAAGAGGCAAATGTACGCAAGAGCGAAATATTGGATGTGGCGGAACGGCTCTTTGGGACAAAGGGATTTGATGGTACCAGCACCACAGACATTCTCAATGAGATTGGCATTGCCAGAGGAACGCTTTACTACCACTTCAAGTCCAAGGAGGACATCCTGGATGCCCTGATTGAGCGGATGACCGGCAGCTTGGTGGCAAAGGCCAGCGAAATTGCCAGGGATAAGGATATGCCAGTATTACAGCGACTGACATTGATGATGCTGGCACTGAATGTAAACAACGATCTCGGACATGAAATCATGGAGCAGGTACATAAACCGCAGAACGCGCTCATGCACCAGAAGATGCAAGAGCGGTTGTTGGCTGGGGTGAATCCAATCATCACCGCTTTGATTGAGGAGGGCGTTGCCCAAGGGATTTGCCAGACAGATTACCCGGCAGAGGTAGCGGAAATGACTATGCTCTATTCCAACACGGTGTTTGATGATCTGGCAGGGTACAGTGGGGATGAGCGGCAGAGAAAGGTCAGCGCATTCATTTACAATCTGGAGCGGCTGCTGGGGATGGAACGGGGCAGTCTGCAAGAGGCGATCCTTCCGATTTTCAGATAATGAATAACGTGGGAAAACAAAGATTCAGAAGGCAGTAATATATGAATAAAGAAATTTTGTTATCTAATATAGACAAAGTTCATACTACGGAAATGGGAATTGATAGGATTAAGAAAAATTTGAGATTAGATACCGATGACGTGGTTGAATGGTGTAAGAAAAAGCTGTTAGACAAGGGGTGCAATATTTGCACGCGAGGAAAGAATTGGTATTGCGAAATTGATAATATCAGAATAACGATTAACTCTTACAGCTACACAATTATTACAGCACATATGATAAAATGAGTTCAATTATATCGTGCAGTTATTTTAGGCATACAATAAAGGAACCACCGAGTTCCTTTATTTTGCAATTTAATACCGACAGGCAGACGGTCTATAGGGGGGGGGGCAAACTCATGAACAAACAAAGCAATTTTCCCAAATTTATGTTACTGTGGGCGGGAGAACTGATTTCCGCTGTGGGCGGCGGGCTGACCAGCTTCGGCCTGGGCGTCTATGTGTTTCAGCAAACCGGGAGTGCGGCCAGCATGGCGCTCGTCACGCTGCTGGCCTTTCTGCCCACGCTGCTGTTAAGTGTCCCCGCCGGGGTGCTGGCAGACCAGTATGACCGGCGCTTGCTGATGATGCTGGGGGACGGCTGTTCGGCGCTGGGCATCCTCTACATACTGCTGTGCATGATGCGGGGTGAAGCGGCGCTCTGGCAAATCTGTATCGGCGTATTCATCAGCTCCACCTTTTCCGCGTTGCTGGAGCCATCCTACCGGGCCACCGTGACCGATCTGCTGACAAAAGCGGAATATTCCAAGGCCAGCGGTCTGGTGAGCCTTGCGGGGAGCACCCGGTATTTGATCTCCCCTGTTTTAGCGGGCGCACTTCTGGCTGTCAGCGACATCAAGCTGCTACTAATCATCGACATTTGCACGTTTTTTCCCACTGTGTTTGCCGCTGCTCTTGTGCGGAAGGGCATTGCAAGGAAAGTGGCAGAGCGCCAGGACTCCTTTCTGTATAGTTTGCGGCAGGGCTGGAAGGCTGTCACCGGCAATCACGGTATCCTGATCCTGATTACAGTTTCCGCAGCTTTGACCTGCTTTATGGGTACATTCCAAATCCTGGCGCAGCCGTTGATTTTGGACTTTGCCGATAGTACCACGCTGGGGATCGGGGAAACAGTCTGCGCCTCCGGGATGCTGGCATCCAGCCTGTTCCTGGGAGCCAAAGGCATCCAGCAGGGTTATGTCAAAAAATTGTGCCTGTCCCTTTTGGCGGCGGGGGTTGGCATGGTGGGTTTCGGACTGTGGGAGAACATCTATCCGATTTGCCTGTTTGGATTTATCTTTTTCGCCACCCTGCCCGTTGCCAACAACTGTCTGGATTATTTAGTCCGGGTGAACATCCCGGATGAACTGCAAGGCCGAGCCTGGGGCCTGATTGGTTTCCTGTCGCAGAGTGGCTATGTGGTGGCCTACGGTGCGGCAGGAGTGATTGCAGACGGTATCGCCGCCCGGCTCCAGATTAGCGTAGGCAGGGGCGCGGCTTGGGCCATAATAGCGGCGGGCGTTCTGCTGGGGCTGACAGCGGCGGTACTCTATTTGCCGAAAAGCGTCCGGGGGCTGGAAAAGGAGACATTATGCTGAAAAAATTAATTTGGAACGACGTGCGGCAAAATATGCTGCTGTCCGCCGCCACTGTTTTCTTTATGGCCGTTTCCGCTATGATGCTTGCTTTGACGGCGCTGCTGTTTTCCAGCCTGCTGGGTTCGATCAATGGATTGATGGAACAGGCGCAGGCCCCCGATCTCGTACAGATGCACACCGGCACGTTAGACGAATCACAGATTAGCCAGTTCGCCGGAGAGCGGCAGGAGATTGGCCAATGGCAGATATGCCGCTTTCTAAATATGGATAACAGCGAAGTCACGCTGGGCGGTCACAGCCTGCTGGACAGCACCCAGGACAACGGCCTGTGTACCCAGAGCAAGCGGTTTGACTATCTTCTGGACATGGATAACGACCGTCCGAAGGTGCTGCCCGGGCAGGTCTATGTCCCCGTCTGCTACCGCACACGCTATGAACTGAACATCGGGGATACCATGAGAATCGGCAGCGAGGAACTTACCGTTGCCGGGTTTCTGCGGGACGCGCAGATGAACTCCATGATGGCATCCTCCAAACGGTTTCTTGTGAGCGAATGGGATTATGAGCAACTGAAACCCTGCGGCGAGGAAGAATACCTCATTGAATTTCTCCTGAAGGACGGTGCAGATACCAACACAGTCAGCACCGCTTACACGCAGTGGGGACTTCCGGCCAACGGCCCCGCTATTACAAAGCCGCTCATCCGCATGATGAACGCGCTGTCAGACGGAACAACGATTGTGGTGATTTTCCTGGCGGCTGTCGTGGTATTGCTGGTTGCCCTGCTCTGCATCCATTTTATCCTGTCTATCCGCATGGAGCGGGATAAACGGGAGGTAGGGATGCTGAAAGCCCTAGGCTTTGGAAGGGGCGGAATCAAACGGCTCTACTTCTCAAAGTATATCCTGTTCTCCGTCTGCGGCGGTATGCTGGGCCTTGGGGCTTCTGCAATCCTGCAAGAGCCGCTGGAACAGCAGATACGGGAGTTGTACGGCGCTTCTGATACCGGCGCACAGGCGGTGGCATTTACCCTTTGCGCCGTTGCCGTGGTGGAGACTGTGATCCTGCTCTCTGTGTGGCACAGCCTGAAAAAGACAGATCGGTTGTCTGCCCTGGCCGCGCTGTTCCCGGTTCGGGAGCAAAAGCGGAACTGGCATCAATATCTGCTGATTGGATTTGTCACCGCGGCCTGCACCTTTTTGATGCTGCTGCCGCAAAATCTGTATTCCACGTTGTCCTCTCCCACGTTTGTCACTTATATGGGCATTGGGGATGCGGACATCCGTATGGATATACGCCAGGGGGTGGACATCAGCTTGACAACGGCCCGGCTTGCCGACGTCCTGAAGCGGGACGGGCAGGTAGAGCGATATGCCATCCTGCAAACCCGATCCCTCCCGGCGGTTTTGCCGGACGGCACAACCTGTAATCTGACCGTGGAAACGGGCAATCATACCGTATTCCCTGTGCGGTATTCGGAGGGAACGCCGCCGGTCATGGATGATGAAATTGCGCTATCCTCTCTGAACGCGAAAGAATTGGGGCTGTCCGTTGGTGATACTCTGTTACTGCGGATAAACGGTGTAGAAACGCTCTACTCCATTTGTGGAATTTATTCGGACATAACCAACGGCGGTAAAACAGCGAAAATCAGCAGCAGCGAAAACAATAGTCCTGTGATCTGGAGTGTTCTGTATGTTTCTCTCAAAGATCGGTCTGCCAGCGTCCGGTGGATGGAATCCTACAGCAAGACGGGGGCCGATGTAACGGACATTGAGGACTATGTGCGGGATACTTATGGGCCGACGCTGGGGCAGCTCCGTCTGGCCTCAAAAGGGGCCGCGCTGATTGCCGTACTTGTGGCCTTTGTCGTGATTGCGCTGTTCCTACGGCTGATCGTGGAGCGGAACCGTGACGCGATTTCTCTGCAAAAGGCCCTGGGATTCACCAGTGGAGATATTGGGCGCACCTATTGTCTCAAAGGCTTTCTCTCCGCTGCGGCAGGCATCATATTCGGGCTGACCCTTGGCACTCTGCTGGGAGAAAGCCTTTGCGGAACTGTACTAAAATCTTTTGGCGCGGACAGCTTTCGCTTCATTATCCGTTGGGATCGCCTACTGGTTGGTATCCCGGCCATCATCCTGGGAACAACGATGTTTGCGGTTTTGATGGGGACGGCGGAAGTCCAGCGTGTTAAAGCCTATGAGTGCTGCACAGGGAGGGAGTAATGACAATGAAAAAGTTACTGCGGGTAGAGAACCTGACGAAAGGACACATTCTGCACCAAATCTCATTTGATATGAAGCCGGGGGAAATGCTGGCGTTCATGGGGCCGTCCGGTTCTGGGAAATCGACACTGCTCTATAACGTGGCTGGGATGGATCAGCCCACCAGCGGACAGGTATGGCTTGGGAATGTGGAAATCACGAAGCTGTCCGAGGATGAAAAGGCAAGACTGCGGCTGCACCGCATAGGCTTTGTGTTCCAGCAAATGAACATGATGGCAAACTTAAATCTATTGGACAATATTCTGCTCCCAGCAACGCAGGCTAATAGAGGCCGGGGCCGGGAATCGAAAGAAGAACTGAATCTGCGGGCGCACAGGCTCATGGAGAAGCTGGGGATTACCGGGCTGGAAAAGCGCATGATTACCCACGTGTCCGGGGGGCAGCTCCAGCGGGCGTGTATCTGCCGGAGCATGATGAACGGGCCGGAAATCCTGTTTGCCGACGAGCCCACCGGGGCGCTGAACAAAAGCGCGGCGGGGGAGGTCATGGGAGAGTTGGTTAAGCTGAACAAAGAGGGAACCACGATCCTGATGGTGACCCATGACAGTAGAATTGCCAGCAGTTGTGACCGAATTATTTACTTGCTGGATGGCCAGATTTCCGCAGAACTGACGCTGGGAAAATCAGTGGCAGGGGCGGAGAAGCAGCGGGAAGAAACGGTGGCGAGGTGGCTCATGGAGATGGGATGGTAGGCGGGTGAATGAAATCGTCATGGAAGATATTGTGAAAAATATTAGAATAGAATGGATGCTATGACCCGCCTGTGGTAGTAAAACCCGTAACAGAATACGAGAAGATACTTGTTTAATAAATTATCCTCTTTACTGTCCAAAGTGCAAAAAAGAAACTTTAGTTGATGCAAAAGACTTGTAAATAACTGTTATCACAGAGCCAGACGCATAGACGCAGAGCCGATAACACGCAGATATAAAATGCGGTTATCGGCCCTTTCTTTTGAAAAGACACGGCAACCGTCAAGGAGGCGTTGTCGTTTCTTTTTTCATAATCCCGTTACCTGATTTAACGTTAAAAAAGGCCTGACCCCACCGGCGGCGCACTCTACCCCAATATGCGAAAATAGTAGTTTTCTGTCGTTTCATATCGTTGCGCCCAGCAGCCGAACAGATTTGCACTGTTCGGGCGTTTTTCTATTTCCGGGCCAGTGTCCCCGGCCCTGCTGCCGCTCCCCGCCCCCTCCGTTCAGATCCCAAAAATCTGAACGGAGGAAAGGACAATGGAAATCACCATCAAAATCAACGGGCGGTTTGTGTCCGTTGAGGTCAGTGCCGAAGTTGCTGACTATCTGGAACAGGCCAGGCGGAACAGTCGGAAACTCTACCGGGAGCGTCAGCGGTATTGGGACGGGCGTGAGTGTGACGAGTACATAATCAGCACCGACACCCAGCGGGAGCGGTTCTTGCTCTATGCGCTGTACGATTTCAGCTATATGGAGATTGCCGAGATGTGCGGTTGTACCAAAGGTTCGGTACAGATCTTATATACGGTAGAAAAAGCTGTGACCTGATCACAATTTGCAATGCTGTGATGACAGCCTTATGTGTATTATTTTACGTCCTGCTATTAACTGGATATCTGTTTTTTATAAGCAGGAAGTATGTAAAAAAGGACCATCTGTTACAGACACATAAGAATGTCTTTCTGCTCTTACCCTGCATTGCTACGCCTTGTATCTCAGTCATCATAAGACTGATCATCAGTTCGCTGAATAATGGGATGGGAATTGTTATCTATGAGGTCGTTCCACCGATTCGGTTTTGGCTGCCTGTTGTCGGTGTCTTGATGCTTTCTGACATGATTGCCAATGTCGTACTGTTTCAGAAACAGATACAGTACCATGAGGAGACAGGGAAACGCGCCCTGCTGGAAAACCAAGTCCGGCAGATGCAGAAAGAGATCACGGAGATACAGGATATCTATACCGATATGCGGGGGCTCCGGCATGATATGAGAAGCCATTTAGCCAATATCTCCCTGCTTGTCAAAGGCGCGGCAGATTCTGTGGAGGAAGAACTGGAAAACTATATCGGGAAAATGGAAGAAACGGTCAGCAGGTTAGACTTTACCTATCAGACAGGCAATCCGATCACGGACATTATCATCCACCAGAAAGGACAGGAAGCGGAGAAGAAACAGATGCCGTTTTCGGTTGATTTTGCCTATCCGTGCAACCTGCCGATAGATGTTTATGACATTGCGGTGATCTTGAATAATGCGCTGGAAAATGCCATAGAAGCGTGCGGCAGGGCAGAGGGAGAAAAACAGATCAGCTTACGTTCCTTTGTAAGAGGCTGTCTGTTCTTTATAGAGGTTGAGAATGGTTTTGCAGGGAACATTGTCATGGAAAAAGAAAGCGGGCTGCCGGTCAGCAGCAAGGGAAACGGAAAACTGCATGGGATCGGCATATCCAATATACAAAGATGTGCGAGGAAGTATATGGGTGATATTGATATCGCGATCTCCGAGACAGGCGGCAGGAAGAGGTTCAGCCTTACAGTCATGATGAATGGAATAGCGGCGCCGGAAACCGTGTCAGTAACTGTGCCAGTAAACTGACACTACACTAGAAATTTCGCACCAAAAATGGAGCGGTTCGCACCCAAGCTATGAAAAATATTTTGCAGACCGGCGATATAGAAGGTAAGAACATTTATCACATGGGGGGGGGGAGAAATAAAAATGAAGGATGATCCGACTCTTGCAAAACAGGTAATGGAAAGAGTCGAGACATTTATTGCAGAGAAAGAGGCGACAAAGAGACCCAATAGAATACGTTCTTACTTACTTGTTCTGGATGAAGAAGGGGAGATCGCTCATACCTGTATAACAAGTGGTGGGGGAGTATCCGGCCCGACTGAAGCAGCACAGCGGCAATTTGAAGCAGAGCAGGAGGCAAAGAGAAAGCGGAGAGCTGAATATATGGGGATCGTTGAGGAAAGCGCCCTGAAACGTAAGCTGATGGAGCAGGAAGCGAACGAACAATATGATAAGGCCAGTATAGCAAAGGAAAAGGTTTCGGCCGTTTATGAGAAAAACAGCATAGAAACTGTGGCGGAGAAATCAGTACAGGATAAAGTGACCGAGTGCGGGGAAAAAGACGAGGAACAGATTCGGAGAATGTCAGAGACAGATTTTGAGGAACGCGTGTTGCAAAGTGCCGGGCCGTATGCGCCACAATCTGTAAAAGATGCTTGGATGGAGACGGTAAAAGAAGTCGGAGTAAACGGACTGGGTGAAACCAAGAATGGAAGGACACATATAACACAAATGTATATACAGCAGGCTATAGCCAATTATTATGGCTTGCTGCATAGTAATGATATTTTGGGTGATTACGTAGAGTCAGCAATACGGGCAACCCAGAAGGCTTTATATGATTTTGACCATCCCTTAGAACCCGGCAAAGTCATAAGTATGGAGGAACAGCAGGCCCGCATGAAAGAAAGGGAGTTTTATACAGTATTTTTGGAGAAATTGAAAAGGCTATAGGGTATCTGGCGGCTGTATGATAAATAATTAAAAACAATGTATTGGACAGCGAAGGGAGAAATGGAATGGCTGTAATGAATCATGTGGTATTGCATTATCAACCTATAGGACAAGAATTTAAGCATGATGCGGAGTTTTTTAAGAACAAGAAGGTAATTGGGGAAAATGAAAAGGTTTCAAATGATTATTTTTGGAAAAGTAATAAGTGTATAGGGAAGGATTGGATCGGAAGGGATTTAGATTTAACCTACCTCATTGATAAGCCGGAAAGATATTTAAAGGGGCGGTTATCTGATGTAGAAGATGTGGACTATTATAAATTCGATATATTTTGGTATAGAACTCAAAATGTATTATTGTTAGGCAAGTATAATCTTGAGCTGCAAATAACACTCGATCATATTCCGGAAGGATGCGATTACAATTTGGTTCTTTATGATAGTGAAGGAAATCAGGTAGGGATTGGAGCGGATAATGGAAATGGTGGAAAAAGTATAACCTTACCAAACTGGAACCTGGAAAACAGGGGCTATATGGTAAAGGTGCAGGCAAAGGACGGTTCTGATGTCAATCCAGATGAATATTATCATCTTTCATTTCAGACAAATCAGGCAGAGAAAAACAATATTCTTGCCAAGCAAATGGAGGAAATGTCGGAGTATGGTTATGCATTACGGAAAAAATTACATGATGGGCAGGATGCAACAGAGGAGATACAGGCATTAGAAAAGATCAGAAAAAAATATAAGGATTATTATGCAGAGCAGCTGGATCAATTGCATATGGAGCAGGCAAAAGAATATTTGCAAGGAGAAAAGGCTCCGAATAAAAGTGACATAAAAGAACTGTTAGAAAAAATGGCAATGGGAGAGAAACTCACAGAACAGGAAAATGCTTTCGTTGATATTTTTGCTACCGCACAGGAATTTGACACTGCGAAAGCAACTGCAGAATTAAGTTCAACATTAAAGGAAATAACGCAGAGGTTGAAGAGCGCAGGAATAGATCTTTCGGAATGTTCCTTCAATATACAGATAGGTGCAGATGGAAAGACAATTGTAGATGGAATAGAGGATGGATGGATAAAGTCAAGGGTTGAAACCACTCTGATAGAATTTTCAGAAAAACTTATGGATATCTATTTTACCTTGGATACTGATATACAAAATATGTCTGAAAGGGAAAGGTATCTCTTAAAAGCGGCAGTCGATCTGGAAAAATTCTTAAATAAGGCAACAAACGGGAAAATATCACTTGATGATGTAAAAGTGGATCATGGAATCATTGGAGGAATGTCCCGTAGTTTGGATATGTTGCTTAATGACCCCGGAAAGAATTTGACTTATGCAAATTATCAATCAGATATATTGGCAATCAGAAATTATGAACAGACACAGCACAAGAGAATTTTATCTGAATTAAATGTCGGATTTCGTGTTAGAAATGGCAAAATTCAGATAAAAAATAATGTGTCAATATAAATATACATTCTGCGATGACAAGGTGTGCCTGCCTATTTTCGGATTCTGCGTACGGTGGTAATCTGCCAGTAACCTGACAGTACACTAAAAGTTTTGCGCCTGAAATGGAGCAGTTCGCGCCAAATCTATCAAACTCCTTTTGCAGACCGGCGATAAAGAAAGTAAGAACATTTATCACATGGGTGGGGGAACAGGCTTGGCATTACCGGGTATTGACACAGGCAGCAGGCAGTATAAAGTCGTTATCCGGCAAATGGCAAAGGACGGCTGTACTGGCAGTATGTTTATATGTGTTTAAGGCAATTAAGAATCTGATGAAAAACTATAACGCAAGAGGAGAGTGGGTTGAACCGACTACAGGATTGACAGGCCTGCTTGTAACAGATGAAACGGGAGATAGTTATAAGAGGATGATTGATATTCCTGAAAGCAGTAAAGAGAAAATGTTTGAATATGTAAAAAATAATTATATTGAAAAAAATGGAATGGCGGACGGAGCAGGAAAAACGGACAGTTCCTTTGCACGGGCATTATTGGTCATACAAATATGAAATGAAAGAGAGTTTTATACGGTATACTTGGAGAAATGAAATGCTCTGTGGCGTAAACATTTTCTGAGAGAAAAGGGGGTAAGGATAAGATGATTAACACAGCTTTAACAGGCGCAGCCGGACTTGGCCAGCCATTGCTACATTCTAAAAAAACAAACAAACTGGCAAGACAGCGGGCGGCGCTCCAACTTTTGTCGGGAGCAGGAAGCGGCAGAAGCAGGGACAGCTTCACTATTTCCAGTGAAGCGAGGAAGTTTTCAAGGGAAAGTATCGTGGCGTTGGTTGACAAGAGCGCAAATGTATCGAGAGAAGAATTATCTTATTACTTCGCAAACTATAAGAACCCTCGCGCGATTCTGGATGCGATCAATTTCAGTGAGGGGGTTTCCTGCGGATACAATCCTGCGTTTAAGGATTATGGCGTTATGCGCTTTCATTATAACGGGAGCAGGCAGATTGTACCCCTTTATGCCGTACCCAAAATGAGCGCGGGGGCTCTTTCGGAAATCCATGCCGTCAATAATACATTGGTTTTGGATGATAAGAGCTATTACGCATGGACAGCGCCCAGCGGCCGCCGGTACCCGTGGGCTGTCTTTAACGGATATGTCGGATGGGCATCGTCGGAAGTTATGCTGGCAGAAGATAAAGATATGAACCGGGGAGAAAACAGCGATAGATGGAAGATGCGGAAGGCGGGTAACATCTTGTCGAATCTGGCGCAGGGAAGGGGTCTGTGGGAAGAACTGTACAGCAGGAAGGAGGTTTTAGCGACCTGCGAGAAAGTGGGGATTAAGCCGGGATTCTTTTCCATAGATGCAGGGGCCGGAAAACATACCTATATACTTCAGGAGTCCGGGGACGTAATAAATGTGAGTAAGGAAATTAAATATTTGAGTAGCACAAATTGGATAAATGCGGGCTATAAAGAGGGGGATACATTTTCCGTTTATGGTAATGAGTATGCGATAGACAGCAGCGGACATATCCATGTTTCGGAGGATGATGCGTTTACTGCAATGAAAGTTAAGTTTCCGAGGCGTTCCATTTAATAGATTTTAAGATGTTATTTTCGTAGAAAGAGAGAGGACAAATACGCCAGTGTATCAGGCATATCTAAAGGATAAGTACCCGTGTTTGACGGCTCCTAATTATAAGGTGACAATATCACCGGCATATTTGGAGAAATGTATCAAAGATCCCAAGGAAGCAGAGTCGTTTGAGAAGGTTTTGGATCATCTGCCGATTAGCCATCAGAATTTGATAACAGGATGGAAGGCTATGGGGGCGGAAGTAAAAAATGAAGAATGGTTTTTTTATGAAGATGGTACTGGCGGCATGAGCCCGAATATGTATGTTACCAGCAAGAATACATCCTCTGGTGGTAGTGTTCAGGATAAAATATCGGAGAAAAAGGGACAGAGAAAAACGCCGTCACCGCTGGATCATTATGAAAAGAGAAAACTTTTAAGAGAGCAGTTTGAGGAGAGGCTGGCGGAGAAGGAGTACCTGAAAGATCAGTTGGAAGAAAAAGAGAGGAAGGATGAATTACTGGAAAAAAGCATGTTGTCAAAGGAGCGAAATGCCAGCAGATTCATTGAGCGATATGAAGCCAATATTTTGACATCTTAAATGATGAAATCTGGAACAAGTTGTACTTTTATTCCAACGGGAATGCGGGAACGGCAGTGCCGAAAGAGAGATATGATAACACTTACCACATGTTCATGGAATATACGGAGACGTTGTTTCGGGACTATGACCCGGGCGATGTCTTTCTAAAAACATCATTTAATCAAGTCTGCAAATAAAAAGTCAAGCAGAAATTTGTGAACTTTGAAAATTTTATACAGGTTGAAAAATGGGTACTACAAAAAGACCACCGCAGAACGCTGGCCTAATGAAAAGAAGATGGTAAATATTTAAGTTTCTTTGGATTCTGCAAGAACAGAAAGATATTCTTTTACCCGCCCGTAATAAATACGGAGG
>CAJTTZ010000026.1 GCA_910579505.1 uncultured Lachnospiraceae bacterium | reverse complement strand
ATTCACTTATCTTATATCAGATTTTGGGTTTACACAAAACTTGAAACTCTCTCTAAGAAGAGGCATACTCCCTCGATATGCCTCTTCTTACTTATTCTATGTCGTCTCACCCTGCCAAATCATGCAAGCATCTATTCCGTCTCCGCGTCGCTCCCATCTTCCGCATTACTCTCTGTCTTCTGGCTCTTCCGCTTCTTCCTTTTCCCGTGTACGATCAACACAATTATCAGAATCAGTGCAGCCGCACCCGCGACGATAAAGACAATGTAATCCATCATCCCCTTCTCCGTCACGCTGACTGCAATCTTCACACTGCCGCCTTCCGCCAAGAAGAGATGGTAAATACCCATAAGCTCCGTCTCCGCCTTTCTCCATCCGGTGCCGTCCTGTATATAAATCTCCACGCCCTCCGTCTGTCCCTGAGGCGCCTGATAGCGAATCTGATGGGTTGACGCACCGTCATCCGGGATTTCAAGTGTCCAGCACTCAGTCAATTCCTGTGGCTCTTCTCCCGAAGGAAGCGTCACCTGTATCATATCCGTTCCCGGCTTCTCGACAGTCACTTCATCCTCCTGAGCAAACTGACCGTCCACCAGAAGCGCGGACTGTCCGTTATCCCGCATCCAACTCCCGGCAAGCGTTGTCAGGTACCGCACATACTCTACCGATACATCCTCGTCGAGCCTGACATTTGTGAGATCCTTATTGTCCCAGTCCGCATAAAACCCTTCCTTTACCGGAATGTTCGGATAGTTTTCCAATGCTACACTGCCGCCGTAAGAGCACTCAACCATCCCTACTTCTTCGTCATCCGCGTAAAACGTAACCTTCATCCTGCGGAAGCTCGCGGGAATCCCTTCCGTCTGTAAAAGCGTCTGATAGTTTACCGGCTCCGCCTTACCGCTGTAGCTGATACGGTCAATGCCGGCAATCTCTTCGGATACGAAATAGTTATCTGTAATCTCTGCATTGTCGGAAACTTTGCCCGCTATGGCTCCTGAAAAGGCGTCCGCCTCCTTCACCTTTACCATGGCAATACATCCGTTTATTCCATTGCCCCATCCGGCAATTCCGGCCACATATTCCTCTCCCGCCACCGTACATTTCGCATAGCTTTGCTTGATATGGGATAGCGACTGCCCTGCTATGCCGCCCACATAATCGCCCGCCGCGCTCTCAATCCTGCCGTAGTTCTCACAGCCAAGCACCATACCCATCTCCTGCAGACCGCATACGCCGCCCGCATAGCTTTTCTGCGCGGTAACTTTCGCCTGGTTCACATTCTTTCTGAGCACGCACTTAGTAAGGAAAGTGGAATTTGCCCTCGCGTCGTCAAGTCCCGTAATATCGCTCTCCAAGTCGAAATCATACTCAATCGCCATGGTCCCGGCAATACCCGACACATTCAGATCTGCCTCCACATTCCCGCCGTTGGTACAGTTCGCAATGGTAGCGTCCATACTCTCTTCCGCATTCTCCTGCGACTCATCCTCGTATCTGCCGGAATAATCCATATCCAGCACCCCATCCAGCGCATCCGTATACAGCAGCATAATCTCGCTGAACTGGTCGTTGATATCCGAAAGATCATCCCCCAGAAGATCACCTGAAGAAGACATCTCATCATTTAAATATCCCATATTCTCAGAGATATTCTTTAAGTTAGAATTAAGGCTTCCGGTAGTGGACCGATAATCCTCCCCCAGCCTTGGGAAACTGAGATCCGATTTATCATTAAGCGTGGTGAGAATGTCTTTTGTCTGTTCCCCCATATCCTCCAGATTCTCTGCGGCATCCTTTGCAGAAGAAGCAGCCGCCTTCAACTGCTTTTTCGCGTCGTCCGTCATCTCGTCCGTATATCTGGAAGCGATATCTGTCATGACTTTCAGATATCCGCTCATATCATCCGAGTAGCTGCTGCCGTGGGCATTCCTATACTGCTCATCCGCGTATTCGCCGGCATTTTCTGCTATCTGAGAAACATTGGCTGCCATATTTTCCGCCACTTTCTCCTGCAGATGGCGGTCAGCCTCATAATGTGTCGTGTGACTGCTGTCTGAGCACGGAAGCTCATCCCCTGTTTCTGTATGAATCCAGCCGGTAATACCAATATATTTCTCAGGCACATCCGCCTCACTATAAGGGCCTCCCCAACTGTCATCCACTCCCGACTCGGTCACAGGTTTTAAATCATACTCATAGGTCGTATCCTCGCTCCGCGCCTTATCTATATAATAATTCTCATAAGCCTCCGTTGCCTTCGCCACATCCTCTGCGCGCTGTTTCCCTGCCTCCTCAATCGCTTTCTTCGCCTGATCGTACTGCTCCTTCTCATCGGGTGTCATATATTTGTAGAGATCCATGGATTTCACCATGTCCTCCAATTCCCCGGCAGCGTCCTTCACATCTCCCGCCGCATCCGAAGCGTGGTCCATCACCCCGCCGTCTTTCGCCGTCTCCTCCAGCACATAGTCAAATCGGCTCACCGCCTCGTTGACGGAGTCCATCATACTGTCCGTCCATTCCACTGTCCGATCCGCCAGAGAATGGGTATCGTCAAGCGCCCTGTCCGCGAAATCCCGAATTACCGACAGCCTGTTGGAAAGGATATCCGAACGGTCGCCCGCATCATCTAACATCTTGCCAATCTGGTCATGCATGGTATCAATGTGATCCGATAACTGCCTTACAATATCCTCCGACAGGTCCACTGCTATGTACGGCTCCGCCTGCCCGACAATACCGCCCACATCCTTACGGCCGTATATCTTTCCCTTGTTCGTGCATGCGTACACATACCCCGACTGTCTGCCTGCAATGCCGCCCACATTATAGCCTACATGTTCGTACCCAATCATACCTTCGTTTACACAGCTCTGTATAATTCCGGTGGAAAGACCCGCTATGCCGCCCGTATCTACCGTATTTTCCGTAGTGGAGAGCTTTTCGCTCTTCTCGTCGGCTCCCCCTTCCAGAGAAGCCAAAAAGCCTGCCGTATATTGTCCGAGATCAATATCTTCCAGAGATCTCGCCTTATCCTCACTGGAAATGTTGACATCGGCTCGATTGAGGCATCCTACAATATTGCCGACATTATCTCCCGCTATGCCGCCCGTATAATGCGCGCCTGTGATCGTTCCTCTTGCCTCACTGTCCATCAGCACACCGCTGATCTCGTTGTAGCCTGTAATACCGCCCACATAATCGTTGGCCTCCACAACGCCTTCAAAGACACAGTTTAGCAGGATGCCGCTGTTATCTCCGACAATGCCGCCTACCACCATCTGTTTCCCTGTCGGCTTGACCGTGCCCTCCACTTTCAGATTGGCGATCACCGCCGTCTCCTGCGTATAGTTAAACAGTCCCACATAAGATACCGGCTTATGCACCAGAAATCCGCTGACTGTATGCCCCTGCCCGTCAAAATAGCCGCCGAAAGTCGGTATGGAAACAAAGTTCTGCCCTGCAAGATCAATATCCGCCGTCAGATACACTTTCTTATTCTGTGACCATGTATCCAGCCAGCAGTCTCTGGCAAAAGCCTTCATCTCCTCTGCATTACTTATATAAATCTTTTCCCATTCGATCTCTTCGTCGTCGTAAGAAGCAATCGTCTCGTTGGCGTCCTCCACGCTGGCGACTTCTTCCTCCTCGGTCTCCCCGTCTTCTTCTTTATCCTCTGCTCTGTTCTCCGCTTCCGCTTCTTTCTCCGCCTCCGACTGCGGATTTTCCTCCAGCGCCTGCACAGATAATGTCGGAAAAGTACTCAAAGCCACGGCCGTGGAAAGCAATAACGCCATCAATCTTTTCTTACTCATGATCCGTCACCTCCCTGCTCGCCATCTCCTCAGTCACCGTCTCCGTCAACTGTCTGTATTCTTCTTCCGTAAGTTCCGTTACATCTCCCGCCTCCACATAGGCGCTCACGTTACCTCTGACAATGGCGCTCATAGTACCTGTCACAGTTCCCTCAATCCTGCCTCTCACCAGACCGTCCACTCTCATAAGCCCGGTCATATTCTTCGTGCGAATCGGCATATTCATGACAAAGGCCGTCTTCTCAATGATCTTATCGCCCACCAGGAGGATCTGCGGCAAAACAAACATGGTTATCAATATGGAAATGGAAGTTCCCCGCCCCAGACATTTTCCGATACCGAAGATCGCCGCGTTGGAAGTCAGCTTGCCGATCAAAAATCCTGCCACTACCATCATGGTTCCCGAGGTAATAATCGTCGGGAACGCCTGATTCATGGAATCTATAATGGACTGGCGCCTGCCGTATTCCTTTCGCAGTTCCATATACCGCCCTGCAATGACGATGGCATAGTCAATATTCGCACCCATCTGAATCGAGCTGACAATCAAATAGGACATGAAGAAAATATTGTCATGCTGCAGCGCCGGAATCGAAAAGTTCAGCCAGATACAGCCCTGAATCACCGCAATCAGAAGCACCGGCATACCCGCCGACTTGAAGGTGAACAAAAGCACCACCAGCACGGCAAGAATAGACACAACGTTGTTTACCAGATTGTCGCGCCCAAAAGTCTTTTGCAGATCGTACTGGCTCACCGACTCGCCGCATACCAATACCTTACCATTGGGATAATACTTTTCCGCAATTTCATGCATCCTGTCAAGAAAGGCAAAGGTCTCCTCACTCTCCTCGGGAAGCGTCAGAAAAACAAGCATACGGCTGTAGTTTTCGCCCTGTAACTGATTCTTCGCAAAGTTCATGGCGTCATACGCCTCATCCAGCGTATCCTGCAGATCGTCCTCAAGCGTGACATACCCTTCCTCCACCTCGTCGTGGACAAACATAAACATATCAATCAGGGACACCTTATACTCCGGCAGACCGTTTACTACCTTCGCATAGTCCTCGTCATTTACGGCGTAAGCAGCGTATACCAGTTCCGCCACCTCATAATCCAGGTCAATCAGTTCCGAAAACTGTCTGGGCGTCAGTTTATCCGTCAGACAGTAATCGTCAAGCGCCTCTATATTGGCAAGCCCCTGTGTGTAGTCCACCTCCGGGCATGCCTCCAGCTCCGCTAACAGCTTCGCTTCCTTCTCGTAGTCTCCCGCCGGCACAATCAGCGCAACCATATTGCTGGCGCCGAAATTATCCGTCTGCAGTTCTTCCGTCTTCTGGATGCTGTTCTGGATCGGCGGCGTGATCGTAGAGTCGCCGAATACATAAGGACACTTGCTGGAAACCGTGTACGCCCCCACGATCACAAGTACAAAAAGCGGCGCCACAATATGTCTCGTCGCGTAATCGAATTTTCCCACAAACGGAATGTCCGGGATAAAGTTCTTATGTTTGGTCGTATCCATAAGTTTGGAAAACAGCATAATCACGCCCGGCATCAGCAGGAACACCGAGCCAAGCGCCAGGAAGATGGACTTAATCAGACACATGGACAGATCGGGGCCCATCTTGTACTGCATAAAGCCCATGGCGATCAGGCCGCCTATCGTGGTAAGGGAGCTGCCGCAGATCTCAGGGATCGCTTTGCTCAGGGCAATGATAATTGCCTCCCGGGATTCCAGATTGACATGTTCCTCCTTATATCTGTTCAAAAGAATTATGGCGTAATCCACTGACAGCGCAAGCTGCAGCACTACCGTCACGGAGTTGGACACAAAGGAGATCGTGCCGAACACAAAGTTCGTCCCCATCTGCAAAATAGCCGCCGCCACGAAGGTAATCAGCAGGACCGGCACCTCCGCATAAGCCTGTGATGTCAACAGAAGCACCGTCACCACCACAAAGGCCACCAGAACGACAATGACATTCATCTCCTCCGCGATCAGCTCAGCCTCGATGTCCCCCAGCGTTGTAGACAGATAATAATCATACCCGTCCAGTTCTTCCTTTACCCTTTCAAGTACTTCCAGACACTGGTCATCCTTCTCGTCATAGTCGAAAGTGACATTATAATAGGAAGAACCGTTAAAATAATGTTCTTCCGTGTCATCAAAGTCTATCATAAAGACGCCCGGTATAAACTCCAGTTTTCTTTCAATAGACTCCGCCTGTTCATAAGAAACGTTTGCCACCATCACGTCACAGGTTCCGTATGTAATAAACTCCTGCTCCATCAGATCCAGACCCTGTTTCGTCTCCGTAGAATCCGGAAGATAATGGGACATAGAGTTCTCCACGTTTACCCAGTTTCTCGATACGGCTGAAAAAATGATCAAAATGCCAAATAGCAGGAAAAACAGGTTTCGTTTATCCACAATGAATCCGCAAATTTTGACCATTGCCTGATTGCCGCCCTTTTTTTCATTTTGCCCGTTATCCATAGAAAAAACGCCTCCCTCGTTCAAGAGGAAGTATAGTATTATGACCCGCGATTGTCAATTCTATATGGGCCGAGTTTTATACATTCCCTTGAAATTGTACAAAATACAGCGTAAACTATACCTGTATCGACAGAAAGGCTTTTCCTATGAAAAAAAGGTTACGCATCAACTTATCCACAACACAGACAATCCTGCTCAGTTTTTTGTTGGCAATTCTTTTGGGGAGCGCGCTGCTCGCCCTGCCGGTCAGCTCTGCGGACGGCATAGCCGTACCTTATATAGACGCGCTCTTTACGGCGACCACTTCCATCTGTGTGACGGGTCTTGTGACTGTTCCCACCTTTTCGACCTGGAGTCTGTTCGGTCAGGTCGTTATTCTCTTTCTCATACAGATCGGCGGACTTGGCGTCGTCACTATTATGTCCGGGCTTATGATCAGCCTGCACCGCAGAATCGGCATCAGGGACAGGATGCTCATTCAGGACGCTTTCAACCTGAATACCCTGTCCGGCATGGTTAAATTCATCCGAAAAGTGATTGCCGGCACACTCCTGGTCGAAGGAATCGGTGCACTTTTGTACATGACGGTATTTGTCCCGGAATTTGGCGTAAAAGGCGTCTGGATTTCCCTGTTTAACGCCGTATCCGCTTTCTGCAACGCGGGCATGGATGTAATTTCGGAAAACAGCCTATACGCCTATGTCCATAACCCCGTTATCAATACCGTGACAATCCTGCTGATCGTTTTTGGCGGTATCGGCTACATTGTCTGGTGGGATCTCGTGGGGGCCCTGAAAAATATACGGCGGCAGCGTCTCAAATGCTTTGCCAATCTGACCCTTCACAGCAAAATTGCACTCGCCGTCACAGGAATCCTTATCCTTGCCGGAACGGCGGCTGTTTTTGTCTTTGAATATAACAATCCGTTAACGATAGGCAGCTTTTCCATTTTTGACAAGCTGCAGGCTTCGCTGTTTCAGTCCGTGACCACGAGAACAGCCGGTTTCGCAACCATCCCGCAGGAAGACCTGACAAACGCTTCCGCAATCACTTCCCTGCTCCTGATGTTCATCGGCGGATCGCCGGTAGGCACCGCGGGCGGCATTAAAACGGTAACTTTCGCAGTACTGATTACCTCGGCATTTGCCACAATGAAAACACACGCCGAGGCGGAACTCTTCCACCGCACCATTCCGAAACACGCTGTCAGCAAAGCGGTCGCGGTGGTAAGCATGGCGTTTATTATCCTGTTTACGGCAACCCTTCTTCTGTCAGCCGTCACCGATGCGGATGCCCTCGACGTCGTCTATGAAACCGTCAGCGCCGCCGCCACGGTAGGTCTGACAAGAAGCCTGACATCCGAACTGAATATCTGGGGCAGAATCATCATAATCATAACCATGTATCTGGGCAGAGTCGGTCCCATTTCTCTTATGATCGCCCTAAACACAAAGAAGGAAACGAAAAATATCATTAAAAATCCCACCGAAGATATAAGTGTGGGCTGAGAAACAGGGAAAGGAAAGTAAACTTATGGGCATTCAACAATCTTACGCGGTATTCGGTCTCGGCAGATACGGTTTTGCCGTGGCAAAAGAGCTTGTAAGCAGCGGTGCGGAAGTGCTCGCCGTAGACCTGGACGAGGAACTGGTCAATGCAGCCATCGCCGAAATCCCCATCTGCAAATGCGCGGACATCACCGAGGCGGAAGTCATCAGGCAGCTCGGCATCGCCAATATCGACGTTGTCATCATTGCCATGGCAAGCAATCTCAAGGCAAGCGTCATGGCGACCATGCTCTGCAAAGAAATCGGCGTGAAAACCGTGATCGCCAAATGCGCCACCGATTTAGACCGCAAGATCTTACGCAAAGTAGGCGCAGACCGGGTTGTATTCCCGGAGAGTGAGTCCGGCATCCGCCTTGCCAAAAACCTCTTAAGCTCCGGGTTTATGGATATCATGGAACTTTCCAAGGATGTGTCCATGGTGGAGCTGCCCGTCAAGGCAGAATGGGCTGGCAAAACGCTGATGGAATTAAATCTCCGCAAAAAGTATTCCATCAACGTTGTGGCAATCATAGAGGACAAAAACGTCTGCATTTCCATAGACCCCGAAATGCCTTTACAGCCGTCCATGAAAATGATTGTGATCGCCGATACGGCAAAACTGGGTAAACTCGCCTAACCGTTTTCCATTTAAAAACGATTCATCTGAAAGGAAGAACCGCATGGATTATATAAAAGCGAAAAAGACTCTGCTCTTTATTGACAGCGGACAGACATATGAAGAACTGTGCCAAATTCTTGACGACGAATATGCCATAAAGATCACAAAAGATATGCCGGAAGCAGAAGCGATCCTGCATGACCACAAGACGGAGATCCACGCCCTTCTGATACACGCGGACCAGCAGGAGGATATTCGCAGAGCCGTCGCGTTTGTAAAAGAGAGCAGGCGGCTTATCTCCGTACCTATTCTTATTTATGCCGGCGAGGAAACCCCTGTGGAAAACTTTGCCTGCCTCGGCGGAAGTGTGATCGACTGTATTACCAGGCCTTATATGAGCCATGTCGTAAAAAACAGACTCGCAAACGCGATAGCATTTACGGATTCCATGACCTTTTACAGAATGGAAACAGCGCTCAAACAGCTTCCCTCCAACATTTTTCTCAAAGATAACGAGTGCCGCTATATTTTCGCAACCAAGTATTGGCATCACCTGAATAAATCGGATGATCCAAGCTGGACGATCCGCGGAAAAATTGATCCCGAAGTGCGCAAGGACAAAGAAAATGCCATAGCGGCGCACAAAAAAGACCTGGAAATTGTTGAGACAGGCAGAGGAGCGACATATACCATTGAAATCAACGAGGATGGGATTCAGGAATTTTTTCAGATTATTAAGCAGCCCCTTTTCAATGAAGAGGGATTTGTCACAGGCATCATCGGTCTGATCAACAATGTGACCGAATACGAACTGCTGAAAAAGAAGCTCAGGGAACAGGCGATCACGGACGAGCTGACCGGTCTGTACAACAGGGCCTATCTGAATGAGTTTATCAAGACACACAAGGACGACTGCTACCCCCTCGCCATTATCTCTGCCGATTGTGACGGGCTTAAGGAAGTAAACGACACTTACGGCCATGCCGCGGGAGATGACTATATCAAAACCACAGTAATCCTCCTCCAGATGGTCCTGCCCAAGGAGCGCATCCTGTTCCGCATGGGCGGGGATGAATTTCTTATTTTGCTCCCGGCAACCACAAAGGAGACGGCTCTGGATTTTGTTAAGCAAATGAAAGAAAATGAAAAACTGTTTCACATCCATGAAAAACAGTTAAGCGTCTCATTCGGCGTGTCTGTCATGGAAAGCAGAGCGGAAAACTTCCATATGCGCGTTACCGATTCGGACAGAAATATGTATCTGGAAAAAAGAAAGGGACGTGGATAGCCTTCAAAATTTTAAGGCGACTATTTTTGTAGTCGCCTTTTTGTTATCCTTTACAGCTTTAGTTCTACCCGGATTTTGCCGTTTAAGCCTTCCAGCATCTTCCGAAAATCCTCACCGTCGGTTTTATTTCCAACGATGCTGCCATAATGGGTCGGAATCACCGCCTGCGGTTTTATCTGCGCGATGTACTCAGCCGCCTGTTTCCAGTCCATCGTGTAAAAACCCCCGATCGGAATCAATGCCACGTCGCAGCGCACCTTTTTGATATCCTCATTCACATCCGTATCGCCGGACACATAGTAGCGGATATCGTCCATCGTCACCACATATCCCTGCCACTTCTTTCCCTTCGGGTGAAAAGGTTTCAGCTTATTGTAAGCCGGGATCGTCTCAACCGCTGCCCCGCCTGCCTCGAAACTTTCGCCCGGCTGATAAAACAGACAGTTTCCCTCTGCAATGCCTGACTCCGAAAGTGTCTTCTTTTTCATGGATTCCGGCGCAATAAGAAATGTCTCCTCCTTCTTCAGCCTCGCAATGGACTCCGGCTCAAAATGATCGTAGTGTTCGTGCGTGATAAAGATCAAGTCCGCGTCGTGGGCGGCGGCAGGAATTAAGTACGGGTCAAAGTATAAGACTTTCGATCCTCCGATGCGGATGCTGCTCTGGGTGTTGACAGTTATGTTGGATAAAGTCATTTTCGATTCCTCCCTCTTTTCATTTCACCATATCATCATCTATTCTTTGAAGCAAGTCCCAATCAACATCTCCAAGCCTCTGCTCCAATTCCTCAATCAGTTTAAATTGCTGCTGCTCCATACCCGCATCATATCCATTTACTTCATTATATTTTTTCACATACCGCTTAAGCCAATAATACTTACTATATAGGACTGCCTCAAGAGGCTTTCCCGTAAGCGCAATAACTTCGTCCTCTTTCGTATAAAATAAGAGACAATAATGATATATCGTATTCAGAACTTCATTTTCATACTTTCTTTTGGCACAATATCCTGCAGAAGCTATCAGCTCATCCATGCCCTCCAATATCAATTTCATCTTTCTTTCCATCACCTCACGCATACCGCCCAGCGCGTTTTGCTAAAATATCGCTGCAATCGGAACCTACTTTATCGCTGCAATAACAGAAAACTTCTGATAAGAATAGACACATTTAACAGTCTTAAAACCGCCTCTGCAAAGCATCTCCGTTTCCTCCTCAACAGAGCATTCCCTGTCCAGCTTCCTGCGCTCTTTCCACAGTGCAATATCATGTTCTGTCAGTCCGCTATCCGCAAGCTGGCTCTCCCAATAGGAATCAAACCAGCCATCCATGCCAGCCTGCCCGGCACAAAACTGGTCATAATTCACAAATAAACCGCCCTCAGGCAATTTGTCGTAAATCCTTTCAAACAGCTTTTCCTTATCCCTGTTTTCCAGATGGTGTATGGAAAGCGCCGAGACAATCACATCAAAATCCTGCGTCGGCAGCTCTCTGGAATAATCCGCCGCCTGATACGATACCGTATCTATCCCTGCAAACCGTTTCCGGGCAACCTGCAGCATATCATCCGCGATATCGACAAGCACATATTCGGACGCCGGAAAGTGGCGGTACCAGAAATAGGACAGCAGGCCTGTCCCTGCCCCCAAGTCCAAAACCCGCTTCGGTTCCGCTATGTTTGACGCAATAAATTTTGTCGTACTTATGTAGTAATCGTCAAAGCACGGAATAAATTTTTTGCGGTTGGCGTCGTATTCTTTGGCAATCAGGTTGAATTGCGATTCTATGTTCATTCATGTACCTCCTTAATCTTACCCTGAAAGATCCGTTACAGTCAATCACTGCATCTACTCCCTACCGGGCGTTTGAAATTCCTCCCTCGCCGCCTCAAACAGGTTGTGAAGGTAAGGATAGTCCCACTTATCCGCACCCACATTAGGACCTGCGTCATCGCCCCAGCCCATGCCCGGCTCGCCACCGTAATCGGTGAAACTTGCCGCCATATAGCGGACAGTATTCACCAGCACCGTGTTCGGCTCCTGCTCGCGCACGCCGATTACTTCCGACATATTGGCTTTGCCGAATTTAAAGAAATCCACATACTCCAAGATTTCTTCCCCTGTATCATACTCGAAGGCATATCCATACAAATCACAGCCATCCTCCATATGGTACTTTTCAAAAGTGAGATTCGACACCTTTCCCGGGCAAAGCGCTTCGCTGCACCGTACCGCTTCCGCCTGAAACGCCTCCCATTCCTCCGGCCCATGAAATGGATTTTCCTCTATCGGATTCGTTACCGGCAGACTGTGAATCTGGTTCTCCTCCTCCCAAAACGCATAAGTCACATCGCCATCCAGGAAATAATGGGCAAACCCATACGGCTGTTCAATCTGGAAACTCCCCTCAGAGCGCAGACCGCCCATGGAAAGCGGATCTTTGCGAATGTAGAAAATCTCCGGCACAAGCACTGTCTCCCCCGCCAACAGATAATCGGGATCCTTCGGCGAATCCTCAGCCCTTACAATAGCCGTCCATTCGTACCCGCTTCCACATAAACGTTCGCTGATACGCCAGAGACAGTCTCCCTCCTGCACCTCGTATTCCAGCATCCCATCGCCCGTAAGTTTGATATAGTCCTCTGGTTCCGCCCCCTCCGGCAGCTTCTGAACCAGCGCAAAAGGATCTCTTCTTTCCCGCTTAGTCTTTTCTTCCTGTTCTTCCTCCGTCAAGCCGTTTGCCACCGCCTGTCTGCTGTTTGCCACCTCTTTTTCCGACTTGCGCTCAAACTGCTCTGTCTGCGGATCCCAGAGCAGATAAGAGGGGGACCTGTAATCTTCCTCCACCGCTTTTGCGCCATTCACATGAACCGGCGCACCAACCCGCATATCTGCGTAACCGTCACCATTTAAATCCAAATAGGTGATTGTATCCGGCAGCTCAATGCTGAGAGATACCCTGCGCTCCTGCAGCACTTCGCCGGTCTCCATATCCGCCACTGTCATATCGTATGGTTCTTCCGAACAAAAGCCATTCAAAAGATAATAGCGAAGTTTTGTATCTTCATTCTCCGCAAGTGAAAAGTGCAGGGAAAGCATCCTGCCATCCGCCGTAAGCGGCAGCTCGTAATCTGCCTCCAAAAGCAGACCAAAATAGCACATGAAGCCTTCGTCCACGACGAACTCCCAATTCTTATCAATTCCACGGACTTCCCGAAAACTGCGCTTCGGATTCTCCAGCTCGGTCAACCGTTCATCATGGTCGATCCAGTACAGATTTTCCTCATCCAGCCCCCAGCCGGTTCCATATTCGCCATAGCGCTGAAAAGTATCCTCAAACACATATTCCAGAGTTTCATCGTCACTTTCTGGCGGCATGTTTAACAAGGTAAGTCCAAATGCTGTCCCATCCTTCACATAAAGGTTGACCTTCGAACACCGGCTGTACAGATAGGTAAGCTCATAACCGTCCTCCTCTTTCACCGTTTCCTGCATAAAACCAAACATCTTCCCATTGTCGATGCCCCATGCAGTCAACGAATGCTCTTTTGTATCATACTCTGTTTTCAGCATGTGGTACAGGTCAAGAGCGTGGTCGTTCTGTGTCATGGGGAAAGTATAGTACAGAAAATCAAGCGCATCCCCGTCTGTTTCCTGCCGGGCCGCCTCGTTTAGCGCTGTTTCCATTTCCATAAGAGAATCGTAAAACTGCCATGTTATATCCGCCTCTCCCGCGAACCGAAAAGCCGACGGCTCATCCCACCCGGTTTCCAGCTTTTCCCCCTCATAATCCTTTATGGAAATTTCTGCACTGGCATAAGGGCTTACAGGCGTATATTCATACAGATATCCGCCAAGTTCCTGTACCCTGCAGCCGTCATGCTCCTTGGGCCATTCTTTCGGTTCCTCCTTTGTTTCAGGGCTTTGTGGTCCTTCCCCCATATCACCCTCTGCAGGAAACCTTCCTAAGTAAACCCCATCCCCAGCGCCAGAATCCTCCCACCCATCAGGATTTCCGTCCACACTTTCTGACGGTGCACCGCATGTCGCAAGCAGCAGTCCAAGCGCAGCTATACCTATAATGCGCTTCCTTTTTTTCGTTAGAACAGTTTTCTCTTTTTTCTCAGTATTCCGATATAAGTCCTTTGTCATATGTAATTATATTCCTTATCAAAAAAAGCCTTCGCCCTCATTCGCTTCCATCCGCCTGTGTTTTATGTCATTATTTGCCTGCCACCAGTAAAGGACAGAGTCCGTGAATTTTGCCATAGTCGTAATATTGTTAATATCGTCAAAAAACCCTAATTTGATAATGTTTAAAAATTGACATTCCCGCATTTACAAAATATAATATATTACAATTGTAGGATTTAGGGGGAATTGCAGATGAAAACATTGCCGCAAATTTCAGAAGCTGAATTTGAAGTGATGAAAGTCATATGGAAACACGCGCCAATCAGTACCAATGAAATCACCGAAAAATTAACGCAGACTACAAAATGGAGCCCCAAGACAATACAGACCTTGATAAAACGGCTTGTAACCAAAAGGGCCCTGTCCTATGAAAAGCAGAGCAGGGTTTTCGTTTACACACCTTTGATAGAAGAAAAAGAATATATCAGCCGGGAAAGCCACTCTTTTCTTAAGCGGTATTATGACGGAGATATTACCGCAATGCTTTCTGCCTATATCGAAAATGACAGACTCTCCGAAACAGAAATTGACACGCTCCGTTCCCTTCTCGCAAAGGGTTCAAAAGACAGGGGAAATTAGCATGGCAGATTTTGGAATACGCTTCTTCCTATGTAATATTTTTGTTTGTATTATCATTGGTTTTCTTATTATCGTAAAACATGCATTTAAAAGTTGTTTAACCAGCCGGATGCAGTTCCATTTATGGTTTCTGATGCTTGGGATTCTTGCCGTCCCGTTTGTTCCCTTTCGGCCAGCCTCTTTTTCGCAGATTCTCTCATGGCTTGGCGTATGGAAAAATACAGTGTCATCAAACCGGGGAACAACTGCAGCAAAGAATTGCCAATATTTCCACTTATAAAAAGCCTTCCGTTTTCAGGAAAGTAAAGGGATTTACTGCTTTTGGCACAATTGGTGTTATTCTTTTCTGGCTTGCCCCAATGCTCTCCACCTATGCCGCAGAGTAGCGCCGGTATCAGTAGAATATTCCCTCCGACAAGGTTTCCTCGATTGACCTGTCCGCCCGGTTCAATGGATATGAGGGCAGCTTTGTACTATATGATTTAAACGGCGATGCATGGAATGTCTACGACATGGAGCAGGCCACTTTAAGGACAGCCCCAAATTCTACTTACAAAATTTATGATGCGCTGTTTGTACTGGAAGAAGGTGTGATTACGCCAGATGATTCTTTCATGATATGGGACGGGACAAATCACCCATTTGAGCTTTCCGCGTACTGGATGCAGGGGGCGTTAAAAATCTCCCTCTCCATCCTGTCCCATATGGGTATATGGTAAATAACGAGGAAAATGGATGCCGTGCCTGCACGGACAGACATTTGACGAGAAAACCCATCGAGGCGTCAGTCGAGAGGGAAACAATAGGAATCTGCTCAAATGCGGTTTTAAACCGTCATCATCCAAATCATGTATCCCAATATAACCAATGCAAATATCACTGTCTGCCCGGTCAGTCTCCTGCCGTAAGATATATGGATCTGCTAAATAACTTTCCATGTTGCGGGCAATCTCCTTATAGGCATCCTCCCATTCTGGTACGATATACTGATTTTTCTCTCGTTTTCTATTTGTGGCAGTTCCAGTTCCTTTTGTTCAATCGTATTAGACAGATACCGAAATGTTCCATCGGGGAATGGCTGAACCACAATCTGATTTGTAAAAGCATAGTCCGAATTGTAATCAATCCAGACCCCATCTACATAAAGTGTGATTGTCCCATCCGCACCCTGTTTGTAATCTACCACTTCCCCAAAGGGCGGAAACTGTCTTGCAAATATCATTTCATATTCATAACCGCCCGCATCTGCATGATAACCGCAATATTCCCTCACCTGATCTACGGATACCGGAAAGCAGGTGGTCATAACACGCTCATAAGTCTCTGCCGGAATCAGCCTGCCCTCCATCCTGAAAGGTTCCTTTGTATATACCCGGTATATGTCCTCAAACATACGCGGCATTAAGATTTCCTCCACATTGTCGGCGTTCCAGTTTGTAACGAGCATATTATAATTTACGAAGCTGAGCCCATATATGTACTTTCTTGTAAGTTCCCTACATTCATCCGACAATGGCTTTACCCTGTAATACTCTCGCAGATTTCCATGTGCGATTGTTTCTGTGTTAGTATAAATAAAATACCCTTTCTCTGTCAGTCTTATCTCTTCCAGATCATTGCTTCCAAAACTTATGATTTTCGGTATGCCGCCTTCCCGCCAGCCTACCAATACATAATAAGATTGTATCTTCCCGTCTCTATGTATAAATGTCAGTGCACCAATATTTCCTTCCCTGTATACGTCAAACACCGTAATCATTGCATCCCTGCCGGACATATAATCAGAATAGAAATCCTCCATTTTCTGATAGTTTTCCATGTTCATATCATCAGAAACGCTTACAATCCCCTGCTCACCCAACCGCTTTACCACATCTTTTCTCTGTTTTTCAGAAAATCCCTCAATACGGGAATACTCCGTTTCAGGATATGCAATTTTAACCTCCGTATAAAGCTCCATGCCTTTTTAAAAGCCATTTCACATCTTCCACGTTTTAAGTCCCTCCATAAACCTCTTTCCATTCTTTCTCCGTCAACCGATTGGAATGCCACCAAATATCACCGAAAATTTCAGCTATGCGCTGGTTGCATGCTTTCTGTTCTATTTTTCTTCTTCCTGTCGCTTCCTCCTTCGAATGATGAGATAAATGCCCAGTACCAGTGCAAGGATAACCGCCAGCCAGATAAAGTAACATATCCCCAAAAAGGTCGGGCAGATATGGCAGAGTCCGCACTTGGCGTCTGTTCCTGCGCCGTCCGTCTCCACGTAGGCGATGGCGTAGCTTGAAAACAGTTCCGTACTGATGGTGATGGTCTCCGGCTTATCGTCTATGTCGTTCATAAAGGTATATTCGCCGTTATGGGCGCGGATAATGTAATACTCCCTGCCGTCACTTAGCAGTTTCTCCGGGATGTTGACCACGACCTCTATGGGTTCGTCCGTCTCGGTGATGGCGTTCCAGTCTCCGCCCCCGATCCTGATGAACATGGAGATGTCAACGTACATGCCGAGTACGAGTCCGGGTACTTCTTCGCTGTATGCCTCAATGCCGCTCCCGATCACTTCCTTATCCTGTGCGGGTACTTTCTCGGAGATATCCGTCACGTCTATCCGAATCTCTATTGTCTCGCCGCCGTTTACAAGTGCCTGCTGGTCGGACGTCAGTACCGCCTTTACGACTGCTCCGATGTCCGCCACGGCTGCGGTGCATTTTTCTTCCTCGCATACCACGGTCACGATGACCGTGCCGTTTCCGAGTCTCACTTCCGCCTGTTGTGCCGGGGTGCCTTTGGTCTGTCCGATGTCTGTGCTTTCCGCCGTATCCGTTCCTGTGCCGTCCGGCTCTGGTGTCTCCGTGCCGGGTTCTTTCTCCGGCTCCGTGCTTTCTTCCGGCGCGGCTGTTTCTTCTTTCTTAGGTCTTGTTCCGGGTCTGCTCTCCGGCTGTTTTTCCGCCGTGGGTGTGCCGGGTGCCTGTTCCGGCGGTGTGGGTTTGGCAGGCGGGGTTACGGGCGGTCTGGGTGACGGGTTATCCGGGTTTGTGTCCTCCGGCTTGGGTGCAGGGTTATCCGGCTCCGGGTCGTCCCCCTTGTCTTTGTCCCCTCCGTCTGCGGGTTTTCCGGGCTTCTTCGCCACGCCCTCCACAGTGACGGTCTTATTCTCCCTGATATCGCTGATGGTATAGGTATAAGGCTCCTGCGCCGTCAGTTCCACTTCCATGCCGTTTACTTTCACCGCGAAGCCAGCGGTCTTCTGGTAGCCGCTGCTTAATGTAAATCGGAAGGTAAAGCTGCCGCCCTCCCTGACGGGACTCTGGCTGCCTGTCTCCGCGGACAGGGTATAGCCTGTGCCTGTCTGCAGGGTGACGGTATATACCGTGGTATAGACCGCATAGACAGTCATGTCCGCTGTGATATTCGTGAATACGGCGGGCGTTGTCCCCTGTTCGTCCATATACCATGCGCCTATGGCATTTTCCTTCGCAGGCACGGGCGGGATTTCCGTTAATATACCGCCGTTTTTCGTGTGGCGGACTGCATATTCGTCTCCGTCTGCCATAAAGGTTATCTTCACACCGGGCATCTCCCCGATAGTGACTGCCGCGGTCTCGCTCTGGAAGCTGGCGTTGCCTGTCTCCACAGCCTTGACGCGTATCTCGTACTCCCCTGCGGGAAGGTTTTCTATCTTCGTGCTGCTTGGGGTGGCATCTTTCCATGCGCCGAAACTGCCGTCCGTGTTCTTTACCCGGTATTCGTAGGTAGTGCCAGACGTTAATCCTGTGATGGCGCCGTCCGTGGCTGTTGGGTAGGATGCGTCCGTCTTGCCGGGCGTGGGTTTCGCCGGGCGTGCCGGAATCGGTACTGCCGTTGTCAGGCTCGCCGGGATGATGCCCTTTGCGGGATAGCGGATATATAAGGTCTGCCCCATGTAGGCGGTCACACCACCCGCCGTAACAGGCGTGGTGCAGGCTGCATCGGTAAACGCCTCGATGCCGTCCGTCAGCGTAAGGGTCTCCGCCTTGTAGCCGATTACCAGTTTTTCTTTCGTGGGCGCGGTGGGCATGGAGGCGATCTGCGCCTCATTGCTCTCTAAGGACGCAAAGCTTAAGTCTGTCGCCGGGTAGTACGCCTTGAATTGATAAATGGTTTTCTGTGCCAGTCCCGTAAATGCGGTGCTGTCCTGCCAGTTCCCTGTTCCATCCGTGCGGCGGTACTGTGCGCCGGTGATGGTCTTTAGGGTAATGCTGCTGTCCGTGCGGGCATCCAGTTCCGGGGCATCTGGCGCGGCGGGTCTTGCCGGAATGGGCAGGCTCTGGGCGGGGCTGTCGGTGGTCTCATTGCCGTTGCCCTTCCTGATGATGTTTACGGTGTTACCAAACCAGCCGTCTATGATTGGGATGCAGCCGTCCGTGTCCGCCGTGTATTCGGTGCCGCTTATGTCATATGTTCCACCCGGCACAAGTTTGGTCAGCTTTTCCTGCCGGTAGTCGATCTCTGCCGCAGGCTGTTTCTCTGGTCCCTTGACTTTTACAGGGATGCCCTCTGTTGTGGTCGTATTTCCCGCGTTGTCCGTGGCGGTTATCGTTATTTCCGTGATGCCTGTGGGTATCTGTGACGCGGGGATATCAAAAATAACTTCCGTCTTTAATGCGTCTGCAGCAACATTGACAGACTGTTCCTCGCCGTCCTCCCCGACTTGATAGGTGATAGAGGCAATTCCCGTTGAGATGGCATTGTCCGGGTCGTCCTTTACCGTCACCTTGATGTCCGTGGGGGCATCGTAGTAATCCGTCTTTGCATTTGTGGTAATAACTGGCGGGGTATCTTCCACGAGCACACCGCCCGCGCCTTCCGTGCCTATGGTCTTGCTGTCGGCGGCATTGCCCGCCTTGTCAGTACAGTTAATGGTGATAATCCCGCAGAAATCCTTGTCAAAGGTAATCTTCGCCTCACCGTCCTTAACCTCCGCCGTCTCTGTCTTTTCGCTGGCGCTGTCAAGGGTGCCGTCCGCCTTTCTGGGCGTCTGTTTGTAGCTGATCTGCGTCACGCCGCTGCCTGTGTCCGTAACCGGCACATGAACGACCATGCTCTTTTTACCGATGATCCAGTTCCAGAGGTTCAGATGCACCGCATCATCATAGGTGAGTGTGCCGATCACGGGTTTTGTCTGATCCAGTTTTACCGTAAACAGGTCGTTCTCAGCGGAAGTATTTCCTGCCGCGTCTTTTGCCTTGAAACGATAGGTATGCTCTCCCTCTAAAACAGAGGGGTAATCATAGGTCATGCTGCCTGTGCCGCCTGAGAAACCGTCTACTTTTATATAGTCTTTTCCGTCAACGCTTACCCACAGTTCGGTCACGCCTACGCCGTCATACAGCTTCAGCGGGATTTTGTCCTGCGCATTTGTCCAGTCTTTGGGCAGGGTCACGTTATCCTGCAGTACGGGCTTAGCGGGTGCGGTTTCGTCTTTCCAGCGAGCGTGAAGGGTATGATTATCCGCCGTTGCTACAATCGTGTCCGCATCAACCTTAGTACCCTGCCCTTCTGCTTCTTCGGTGTACCAGCCTTTGAAGGTATAGCCGGTTCTGGTCGGTACGGGAAGGGTGCCATATTTGCCGCCATAGGTCACCGTTTGGCTCACGGTAAGGTCTCCGCCGGTCGCGCCGTGGTTATCAAGTGTCACCTGATAGGTGTTGGGTGTCCACGTTGCCGTCAGTGTGATAGCCGCCGTATAAGCTGTTGCGCCTAAAGTAAGACTCGTGGTCGCTGTAG
>CAJTTZ010000025.1 GCA_910579505.1 uncultured Lachnospiraceae bacterium | reverse complement strand
TGTTAGAGTTCATTGCTGTAATGTTGTGTTTTACGATCATGGTATATTCCTCCTTGAATTTATTGCGGCTTCCCTGCCGCATGTTTTGTTTTGCAGCTCCCCTCCGGTTCGTACGCAACCCTCGGTTTTGCTGCTGTCAAGTAACTTGCTTTTGCTTTACTCGATATATATATCGGTGGTTTCCACGCAAACTTTACATGCCAAATCAAAAATGTTACAATTTTTTTATAAAAAAAATTTTTAACTTCTGAGGGGCGCTGCCAGTTACGCGCCCCGGAATGGGGATGACTATGGCTGGTACCGAAAGACTGGTTCTGTTTCACAGCGGGCTTGACACGCTCGATCTGTTCAGCGGGCAGCTGAGGCAGGGCTTTGAGGCACTCGGATATGAGATCTTTTCCTTTGACCTTACGCAGAGCGCCCGGAGTCTCGGTCTGCTCTACGATTGTATCAGGGATGGCCGGATTACGGCTATGATCGGTTTTAACACACCATTTTTTGGCATGAGGCTCCCCTCCGGCGTGAACATGTGGGAGGCGCTTGACATTCCCTGCGTCAATATTCTGGTGGACCACCCTTACTGGTACCACGATATTTTGATGCGCACGCCCAGAACCGGCATTGTGCTGTGTATTGACAGAAACCACGCGCGCTACGTCGAGCGGTTTTATCCTGATATCCCCTGTACGGGGTTTTTCCCCCACGGCGGAGCGCCTGCCCACGCTGCCCCCAAGCCCCTCCATGAGCGGAAGATCGACGTCCTTTACGCCGGCAGTCTGCTCGCCGATTACGCGTTATCCCAGAAGCCGGATTTTTCGCACCTTCCCTTTCCGGCCGAAGAGATCTGCGAGGCGAGTATCGCCCGGCTGCTTTCACATCCAGAATACACCATTGAGTCGGTCGTTGAAGAGCAGCTTTTGCATGCCGGAATCGTTGTCCCGGACGGACAGCTCCGACAGTTTATCTCTTCCTGCGTCTACATTGAGCGGGTTGTCAGTTCACACTACAGGGAAAAAATCGTCAGTTCCATAGCGAAGGCCGGCATTTCCCTCACGATATACGGAGACGGCTGGTCCTCCTGCGACTGGATCGGACTTCCAAATGTGCATTACGGCGGCCGCATCCTGCCGGAAGCAGTTCTTGAAAAAATGGAGGACAGCAGAATTGTCCTGAACACGCTGCCATGGTTTAAGGACGGCAGCCACGAGCGTGTCTTTAACGCCATGCTCCGCGGCGCCGCTGTCGTCTCGGAGACTTCCCTTTATCTGGAGGAATGCCTGCCCACCGGTTCATGGTTTCCATTTGATCTGCTACCTGACAGTCTGTGCGCCCTTCCTGAAAGGATCCGCAGTCTGTTGTCGGATCGGCAGGCATTACAGGATACTGCTGCCGCCGGATACCGGCTTGCCGCTTCCAAGCATACATGGCAGGCAAGGGCGGAAGAACTTCACAGAGATTTATTGTCCCAGTTAAAACTTTGATCCCTATATTGGTATAGAAAGAGGAATATAAGATGTTACGCATAGCGGTTTACGGCAATACAAAATGGAGTCTTTTCATGAAAGACATTTTAGAAAAGGAGTATTCGGAACTCCTGATCGGAAACGGCGGGGAAGGCATCCTCGTCGCCGCGCTGGTTGTCCTTGGCGCTCCGCAAAATGAGGGGGAAATCTCCCTCATGGAATTTAGTGAAAGATATGCTTCCGGGGACTTGATTTCCATCGTTATCCCCAAAGAATACTATATAGGGCATAACAGTCTGGTGTTTTCCCTTCTTCGGCATGGGATTGACATCAATGATATATATGAAGGGATTCGGCTGAGCGACCGTGTCAGAACAGATCCCGGGCTGATTGCCGCCCTCATCACGCCCACTCTGTCCGATCCCTACCTGTCCTATCTGGAATTCCACGTGGCTGATCACTGCAATTTAAACTGTAAATACTGCACCCACTATTCACCCCTCGTGACGGAACCTGTGTTCACAGATTACGAGAGATTTTCCGCCGATCTGGAACAGTTGAAAAAATACATCCCTGATATCGGCATCATAAGGATTCTGGGCGGTGAGCCGCTCCTTAATCCCGACCTTGGCCGATTTATACTGCGCACAAGGCAGCTGTATCCTGCAAGTATCATCACCGTCGTAACCAACGGTCTGCTGATCCTGCAGATGGACGAAGACTTAATTCGGACAATGAAAGAAAATATGGCCTTTATCCATATTTCCTTTTATCCGCCCCTCCAGAATAAGATCCGTGAAATCAGGCAGTTCCTCTACGAGCATGAAATTCCTTACACGATGACGGAAATGACAGAAGCGTTCAGCAAAACGCAGGTTCTGACGCCCCACGATGACGAAGATTTCTTTTACCACTGTTTTCAGGCGTCCTGTACATGCCTGCAGGACGGCAGGCTCGCCCCCTGCTACGCCCCATTTACGACCAAATATTTTAATGCGGCTTTCGGAACTGATCTCCCCACAGACGAAGGCGTTGATCTGTACGACGAATCGCTTACTCTTACGCAGCTCAAAACAGCGCTGCTTTTACCGATGGAGCGCTGCCGGTACTGTGTCGCCGGTGATTTCCACCCATGGGAAGTTATCGGGAAGCAAAGCAGTCTGGACGACTGGATCATAGAGCGCTGATCTCCGAACAAAAAAAACGGTAAAGCGGGCGATTGCCTGCTTTACCGCATTTTTTATTTTTTATTGTCATAGAACTGTGGTCCCACATAGTTGAGCCGGTTCATATTGTTATAGTAGTTGCGGCTCGCCCTGACCTTGGAGGCCGCCTTGCCGATCTGGTCCCGGGTCTTTTGGAACTGCACCTTTGCCTGCCTCTCATTGCGCATCCGGGCGGCATTAATCTTAACCACCTTGTCAGTGATCTGTCCGATCAGCCCCTGCATCACTTTGATCTCGCCCCGGTAACTCTCCTTATTGGCGACCAGTTCCTCACGGATTCTGTCATAAAGCGCTTCAAAGCCGTCATCGAGCTGTTCCAGCTGCTCCGCAAGCGAAGCCAGCCTGTCTGTGGAAGCATCCAGCGCATCCATATCCAGCTCTTCTGCCCCGAGTATCTTCTCCTGTACCCCGTTCTCACGGATGATCTCGTCGAGTACCCGGTTCTTCTTCTCCAGACTCTCCCTCAGTATCTGTACACTGCTCTGGCTCATACTCTACCAACCTCTCTGTCTACGCCTGTCTTTTCTCATTACAGCGTTTCATGACTTCTTTCCAGGTATCCCGGACGCTCCGCAGGTGCATATTAACCTCCTCCAGAATATCCTTATCCTTCTTTATATTCGCCTCCAGAAGGCGCTGCAAAAGATAGATATAGATCCTGTCAAAATCTTCCGCCACAGGGTATTTACGATCGAGGGTATTGCGGAATTCCTCGATGATACGCTCCGCCTTTACAATATTCGTATGCGCCTTCTGTACATCTTTCTGTTCAATCGCTGCAATAGCGATATTACAGAACTTGATCGCCCCCTCATAAAGCATCAGCGTCACCTCCGCCGGGGTGGCGGTCATAATCTTACTTGTCGTGTACTCCTCATAGGGATTACGTGCCGGCATAGCCCTTCTCCTCCTTGATCAGTCCTATCGTCCCCTCAGCCGGAATCAACCGCCAAACAGACCGGATAAGGAATTGTTCTTGGATTCCAGCTTGGCAAGCGCTGTCTCCATCGCCGAGAACTTCGCATACCACTTATCCATCAGGGCGTTGATCTTATCTTCCTGCTTCTTGATCTTCGTCGTGTACTCGTCGTACTCCTTCTTCATAAGCTTATCATTGTAGAAGGTCAGCGCACTGCTTGTATCCTTAACCGCCGCCATCTTCTTCTGCATCTCGTCATGCATGTTATTGGTAAGCTTCGAGAAGAATTTCATCACCGTCTCGGGATCCGTCGCAATCATAGTCCGCAGCATATCGTCATTGCCGCTGACCGCAGTATCATCCTTATCGCCGTCGATATGATAGGCGTTCTTCTCATTGTCCGCCGACTTGAAATAACCGAGCGTATTGATTCCAAAGTCTGACAGATACATGGTCTTTCCATCTACCTCCGCACCGCGAAGCATAACCTCCTTCATGGCGGAAGCTACGGAATTGAGGCTGGAATCCCTTCTTAACAGCGAATCCTTGACCTTCTTTTCCCACTCCTCGATCTCATCATCGCTGAGCGCGTCCTTCTCCTCCGAGGTCAACGGCTCATAACCTTTGGCCGAATCCGCGTTGTACATAGCATCCATCTCATTGATCAGCTTGTTGTACTCCGTGAAAAGCCCCTTGATCATGTCGTAAATGCCGTCCACATCATCAGAGGTGGAGAGGGTTACGGGCTTATCGGTCTTTTCCATTACCGTGATCGTCATGCCGTTTATCTCGAAACTGTTCTTGGAAGATGTGTACTCCACATTGTTCAGTGTGATCTTAGCATCGTCACCGTCTATCTTCACACCCGTAGCTTTGCCAAGATAGCTTGCCGCATTCTTTGCCTGCTTAACCTTCGCGTCAAACTCTGTCTCCACATCACTCCTGAGATCCGATGTGCCGCTTACCTTGCCGTCTGCATCCTCAGTAAACTTCGCCGAGTTGGCGGTCATTTTTGTCGTATTATCCGCAATGGTCTTATTGTTTTTCTCAATCTCACTCAGATAGCTGTACTTGCCCTTCGCGGTATTAAACTCGCTCTGTGCCTCGGAAGCCGCCTGGGATTTGTCAGCCACCTCCTGCTCCTTGGCTGCGATGGCCGCAGCATCCTGCGGATTCGCTGCCTTCAGCTCCTTCAGCTCCTCCTGTGCCGTCTGCAGGGCCGCATTCGCGTCGCTTACCTTTTTCTCCAGTTCACCCTGTACATGCGTGCCGTCAGCTTCATCATGTCCATAGAGCTTCTCCTTAAGGTCAGCCGCCGTGTCCGTCGCGCCCGGATAAGCCTCGTCATACGCTTTCTGAATATCCTGATTCTTCTTTGTAAGCGTCTCGTTCTGCGCCTTCAGCTTGTCGTTCTCCGCCTTATACGCCGCCGCGCGCCGCGCGATCTCTTCATCAATCAGGTCCTTATACGCCTGCGTCCTTGTGGTCGGATCGTCGGCATCTGTCATATAATCGGCCCAGGTCTTGTTGGTCTCACTGTTGATATCTTCCTTGGACAGGAGTCCCAGCGCCGCAAGCGCATCCATACCGGCCGCATTGTCGCCCATCAGGACAAAATTGGCTTCTTTGCCGCTCTCCTTGGAATTGATATAAATTCTCTGATAGTTGGCATCAAAGTTCGCGTTTACGCCCGCATTGTTGAGCTGGGTAACAAACTGGCTGACAGTCATGTCCTTGGTCACGTCGATCTTCTTAAAACCGCTTCCCGTGTTCACGCTGATCGCCCCGTCAGCGGTAATGCCAAGCTTCTCTAACTTGGTGTCTGCAGTCACTTTACCGCCATCCACATTTTTCAGTGCCCCGCCGGTCAGGAAACCGCTCTTGGCCAGCTCTGACACGGAAATGATCTGCTCGCCGTCAGCCGCCATGCCCTTACTCACCACGCTGACCGCGTTGGGGTTTGAGGATATGGTCTTCTTTTTCATGTAGGAACCCTGCATGCGCAGATCATCCAGCTTCTGGTAAAAACTGTACAGCTTGGTGTTGAGCGCCTTCCAGGAATCCTGCTTCCAGCTGAGTTTCTTCTGTGCCTTCACCAGCTTTGTCTTTTTATAGCTCTGTGCTGATGCCAGTTCGTTGATAATGCTCTCGGTGTCAAGACCTGAGTACATACCTGTAATTCTGATAGCCATTTTATTTACCTCCTGACTGCCTATCTCTTCTCATCCACAAGAAGACCTGCCATTTCCCAGATTCTGGCAATCATATCCAGAGTCTTCTCCGGCGGGAACTCCTTGATGACCTCCTTCGTTTCCTTATCCATGATCTTGATCATGATACGGTTGGTGTCCTCGTGGACGCCAAAAACAGCCTCTTCATTGCTGTTGTTGATCTTTCTGTTCATTTCCGCAATTGCTTTTTTCAACTGCTCGGACTGTTGCTGGGTCTGCGCCTTTCTGGGTGCCGCCTGCCTGCCGGCTGCCGGCTGCTGCTGCTGGTTTCCAGCTCCCCCGCTGCCGCTGCCCTTATCGTCCTCCGCCTGCGGTCTTGCCACAGACGCGGTCGTCTCATCGACATTGACCGTCTGCCCATCCTCCGGAACATCCGTGTTCACCGGCGCCACTGGCTGGGGTTTCTCTACCGCCTGTGCCTGATAAGTCATGGCACTGCTTAATGGTTCAATTGTTGCCATCTCAATCACCTCCGTGTGATATTTGTAAAAATTAATGGAATCGTCTCACGACAGCGCCTGCTGCAGACGTACATACAGACGCAATCTCTTATATTCTATATCGGAAAAACCAGATAAATATTTAGTAGGGAAAAGAAATTTCTTCTGCTAATTCCCGCTTTTGTTTCCAGTTTCCCATCCTTCCCTTTTCCTGTTTACTTCCACCCCGTTTTCCAGTATACTGCTTTTATGCAGTATAACTGCCAATTATGGAGCAAGGGGAACTTTTTTATGGAAATATTATTCTACCGCTACAACAGCATATGCGAACCTGACATTCTGCAGACATTTAGGAATTTTGGCATCACGGTCCATACGGAGGAGCTGGAGATGCACAACAAACAGACGTCCCCCCGGGAATGTGCCGAAAAAGTGTCCGCATGGATTTTGCAAAAGCCCCTTGCCTTTGTATTCAGCATCAATTTTTTCCCGGCAGTCTCCTATACATGCGAGAAGCTGAAAGTTCCTTACGTCTGCTGGAGTGTAGATTCCCCGGTAGCTGAACTTTTTTCAAACGCCCTGAAAAATTCTTACAACCGCGTGTTTCTATTCGACAGGGCGCAGTACGAATTTTTTGCCCCGATTAACCCCTCCTGCATCCATTATCTCCCACTGTGTACAAACGTAAAGCGCTGGGAGCAGATTATACTCGGCATGACCGAAGATGATTATCTAACCTATGGAGGGGACGTTTCTTTCGTGGGTTCCCTGTATTATGAGAAATGCCGCTACGATTCGCTCCTGCAGGCGCAGACTTCATCTTCCGGCCTGCCCGTTTCAGGTGTCGGCAAAATTTCCGACCGCACCCGCGGCTTTGTGGACGGGTTGATGGAAGCCCAGCTTAAGGTTTTCGGCTGCAATTTTATCCAGAAGTGTCTGCCGGAGGATGTGATCCGCGAAATCGCAGATGCCGACCCCGGGTTTTACAGGGGCGCCGACACCTACGGCGATACGGACCGTTATCTGGTCGCCCACCAGTATATTGGCTTCAAACTCGCCGCCGTGGAGCGGGAACGCACCCTAAACCGCCTCTCCGAGCATTTTGACGTAACCCTCTACACCAGAAGCGACACTTCCCGCCTCCCAAAAGTCCGCTGCAAAGGCGGCGCAGGCACCCTGACCGAAATGCCGAAGATATTTCAGGCGAGTAAAATCAACTTAAACATCACGATGCGTCCCATTGAAACCGGACTTTCCCTACGTATCTGGGATATCCTTGGCTGCGGCGGTTTCCTGCTCACCAACTACCAGTCGGAAATCCCGTCCTATTTCGAGATCGGGAGGGATTTGGAGACATACGAATCCGCCGAGGAACTGGAGGCGAAAGTCCACTATTACCTCACCCATGATGAAGAACGGGTCGAGATCGCAATCAACGGATACGAAAAGGTGGCGAAATACCACACATACGAGATAAGACTTGCCCAGATGATTAAAGTGTTAACAGATAACGGATAATACATTAACAGTGGGACTATGCATCTGCGCGGGGCAGATGTCATCATAAGGAACAGGAGCGCGGCAGCGAAGATAATCTCCGCCCCGCGCTCCATTACTTTTTATCCCAGCAAATTCCTCAGCGCCTCCATGCTGTCCACATCCCCGGCTTCCTTGTTCGCGTTCTGAATCTGCACATAAACTTCTTTTCGGTACACAGGCACTTCCCTCGGTGCGCTAATGCCAAGCTTTACCTGCTCTCCCTTGATTTCAAGAACTGTGATCTCCACATTGTTGTTAATCACAAGCGCTTCATTCTTCTTTCTGGATAAAGCTAACATTTACTCACCTGCCTTCTGTTTGTTTTTCTGCAGGATGTCATAGATGGGATATTTCACCTGGTATTCATCCCCCTCCACGATTACCTGTACTGCCAGTCTCTGCGCCGCGTTTATGACGATAGGGCCTTTCAGGTTCACTGTCATCTTCTCTACATTGTCCTTTGGCACCGTCACCGTCACCATCACCAATAACTCATCCGGCTGCAGCTCCCCGATATTTTTAAGAAGTTCGTCATCCACCTCAGGATTATAGTCGGGCCGCACGATCAGCGGATCCATCACCGGCATTGCAAAACCGGGTTCCTGCAGGGACTGCATCCAGTGAATCGTATCTGTCCCCTTCTCCTCGTCATGTATCAGCGCGAAATCCTGCAAATCGGGAAACCCGATGATCCCGCCGGGAAAATGTATGACCTTGTCGTCGTCAATCGTAACCTCTCCGAATACCCTCGTTGTAATCTGCATACCCTTTTTCCTTTCTGCCACAGCTTTACTTTTCTCTGTAACACGCCGTGCCGCGTTCGCAAAACCGCAGCTGCACTGCTTATCAAATATAGTTCATCAGACTTGTCTGCATAATCTTTCCTGTGGCCATGAGGGCGGCGCTGTATGTCAGCTCCGAAGCGGTCAGTTCAACCGCCACCTCGGTGATATCAATGCCCTCGTTGTCCTGCTGCAGTTCCTTGAAGGTCTCCTTCTGGTTCGTCAGTCTGGTGGAAACCAGTTCCAGGCGGCTTCTTCTGGTAGCGCTGTCCGTCATGGCTACGCTGGAATCGTCCCTATATTTCTGATACTTTGTAATCTGGTTCTCAAACTTGGTGTGAATATTGTCCCGGATATATGCCCACGCCTTATCTGCACCTTCTATACGCTGCGTCAGATCCTTATACTCGGCGCTGTCCTCCGGGTAATCCTTGCGCTTCTTCTCCAGATCAGCCTGCAGCGTCTCGATCCCCTCAAGCTGCTTTAAGTAATGTTCAAAATCGTCCATATCCCTCTGCACGTCATGGGTGAAAATCTCATCCGCGCGGGTATTCACCTGAATCTGCTGGTTAAAGCCCACATCGTAATAGATGTCCTGGTCCCTTCCCTCCTCGCGCTGGGTATTGTAAGCGGTTTTCCTGAGTTCCGGCTTCTCGCCCGGCGCAGCCGTGTTCTTGGTTTCGGTACATTTGAAATAGTGCACGGGATTGATATCGCCGTTCTTCCAGGAAGTCTTGTCGTAATTTACCCTGAAGCCGGTCTCACTCTTATTAAACGCAGCCTCGTTAAAGTTCTGGTCATAAAAATCCTTGGAAAACACCATCTCCCCGCTGGAAGGAATATAAGCGATCCCGTTGAAGTCCTTGCCGTTAAACTTGCCTTCCGCAATCGCCTTATACGCTTCCTCCTGATTGGCAAACTCCACAATCTGGGGCGCCGTGCCAGTTCCAGCCGTGACTGTTGTTTTCAATTCAAAATTGCCTGTCGAAGGAACCGCATTAGCCGACGCCTCCACCTTTGTCCCGTCCGGCATCGTAAATGTCAGTTTCGGGGCGTTGCCTTCCATGTCCGCTTTCCCCAGCGAATCCAGATTGTTATAGGAAAGGCGGAAACGGTACATCGTTGAATTTTCAACGCTCTGCTCGTAGGATGTCACCGTAGTGTCTGCAATGTTGTTCTGCATATCCGCTACTGTACCATAATCAATATAGTTGATCCTGCTGATATCCTGAAAGCCAAATTCTTCGTTAATATTGAAGGAGAACGGATGGTCTTTCATATCCTTCATATCCTCTTCCGTAAAGGTCACCGGAAGATCCGTCCTGTAGCCCGAGAAAATAAACCGTCCCGCATAGTCCACATTGGCGCAGGAGTAAAACTCCGCCGTCAGCTGTTTCATCTGTGACATGAGGATTCGCAGTTCACTCGACGTCAGATTCTTGTTAGGCGCCGTGGTCGCCTGTTCGTAGAGATCCTTCAGCACCTCATCTACTGTGTCCATAGCATCCGCCGTCAGCGCCAGCCACTGGTCCGCATCCTTCGCGTTCCTGTCATTGTACTGGGTGACAGTGGTCACATTGCTCCGAAGGCGAAGCGCCCTGATTGCCACCACGGGATCGTCGGAAGGGCGCACAATCTTACTCTGGGTGGTCATCTGATTGGTGAGCTTATCCTGTAAGATCTTGTTCTGGTTGATGTTGTACGCGGAATTATTACGCATAATCTTATTTGTAATTCTCATAAGTTACAGCCCTCTTTTCCTCTCTATATCCACATTGTTTTCCGGGTTCGAGAAACGAATCCCCCGGTTGAGCCCTGCTCCGTCTGTTATACGCCAGTCTGCAGAATTAATCTGTCATACACTTCCGTCAGCACATTGATCATCTTCGATGCCAGCGTGTAAGCGTTTTCATACTTCACCAGATTCATGGCTTCCTCGTCCTCATCAACGCCGGAAATGGAAGTCCTCTGGTTATCAATATTCGTCTCCAGACTGAAATAAGTCGTATAGAACGTCTCGGCATTGCTGGAGTTTAAGGTCGCATCCGACAGAACGCACTCCAGGAAACCACCCGCGTCCCTGCCGCGGAAGCTGAACTGGTTCGTGTCAGTGAGCATGGAAATGACCGCCCACACCTGATCGCACTGCTCTTTGCCCTCTACTTCATCCACACCGTCGCCGCCCGGCACGCCAACTCCCTGATCCTTGTCGATATCCTTTCTGGTTCCCAGAAGATCCGGGTTCTTCACCACCGCGTCCAGAAGGGTGACATTCCCTGCCGTGATATTGTAATACCCGGTATTTTCGCCGTTCAGCGCAGAGGCATCCAGCTGCTTTTGCGTATACTGCCCGTCCTGTCTGACATAGTCCGCCGTAAAAAGAATATCCGCTTTCTTCGGCGGGTCTTCAGCCGTAAGTCCTTCCTTAAAAATATCATTTACCTTTTTTGCAAATTCACGCACCCACTCGTTCATCTGTTTCAGATAGTAGGGCACGCCCTGATAATTTATCTCGCCGCCTATGGAAGCTTCCGTCCATGTTTTGTCCTGTGTCAGCGGCATGTCGCTCTTATTATTATCAATTTTGAACGTATATTCACCGTTGCCGTTGTAACTCCACTCTGTATAATAGAAAAGCTGGTTTCCGATGTTGATCACGCCGCCCGTGTCTGATAGATTACACTTGGATATATCCTGCAGATGGGCTTCCGTCGTCTTGATGTTCACAGTGGAAAAGCTGTTGTAGAAAGACACCTTGGTTGCCGTCCCCTTGAAATACTCGCCGTTGTTTCCGTCGCGCATCTCGATCAAACCGCGGAGCTCCCCGCCCATGGAAGCATTGTAAAGGCTGAAATCCACCCCGTCGTTCCACATGATATCATAAAGGCCGTCCACATCGGTCTGGTTTACCTTCTCTTCGTCCGTGCGCGACACACAGACTAAGGACCTGTAATGATCCATATCCACCAGCGTCTGACCGCCGGCAATTTTTACCATATATCTGTGGGCTGCCGTCGGATTGCCCTCCTGGTCCAGAATCGGCAGTTCCTGCGTCTGCACATCCACAATCGCGGAAAGTTCGTCGAGAAGCAGATCCCTCTTATCCCGCAGCTCATTTGCCCGGCTGCCCGTCAGCTCTATCGTATTGATCTGCTTATTCACCGTGGCAATGTCCTGCGCAATGGAATTGATCTGATCCGCGCGGATCTTGATCTCATCATTCACATCCGACTGGAGATCCCTGAGATCCCCATACATATTATTAAAATAATCCGTCAGTGCCTTTGCCGCACCCAGAAACTGTGCTTTGTACTCCGTGCTGCTGGCATTTTTCGTGATTTCCTGAAGGGTCACGCCTATCTGGTCGAAAAGCGTCTTAAAGCCCGTTTTATTATCGTCCTTCAGGTACTCTTCTATCATCTTGCAGTAATAGACCTTCGCGTCGTACTCGCCGAGCTTCGTCTCATTCGCCCAGTATTTATGGTCGTAAAAAAGGTCTCTCACACGCTCGACAGCAAGCGTCTCCACGCCCGCGCCCGCACATCCGTATGTTGCAAACACACGGAGCGCGTTAGCCGCCTCGGTCTGTACCTCCTGCCTGCTGTAGCCCGCAGTCTGCACATTGCTGATATTGTTACCCGTGGTATTCAGTGCGGCGTTTGCCGCCCGAAGCCCCGATGATGCGATTGTCAGTCCAAAAAATGTAGATGCCATATCAATTCACCTCTCTATTAACGTCCCAGTGTGGAAAGCAGATGGTCCAACATCTCGCTGATCACATTGATATATCTGCTGGATGCATTGTAAGCATTCTGGTACATAATCATATTGGTCAGTTCCTCATCGGAGGAAACGCCCACGATCTGTTCCCGCGCATACGCCAAAGCGTCCGTAGCTACATTCTGGTTATCCTGCACCGCGCGGAAAATGAAACCTGTGTTTGCGATCTGGGATACCAGATTTTTATAATAATCCTGAAAGCTGACCGGCGTTGCCACGTTGGGATTCAGTGTATATATTGCCTCCTCAAAAGCCTTCTTAAGCGCCTCCATGGTCTCATTATCCTCGGAGTGCTCATCCAGTCGGAAGGTCAGCAGGGAAGGATTCTGGCGGAGTTCCGGGTTAACCAGCATATTCCTAATCGTCCAGCCTGTCTCCGGCGTCCCGTCCTCCTGGACCATAAGCTGGAAAAGCTGGTAGGGATTGCCGTTTTCATCCCTCAGATAATCGGAATCGGGATTTAATTTTGTCGCCCTTTCCGCCGCATCCGCAAGGACTGAGTTGATCTTTGTTGCGATGATATGTACAAGCTTGTCAAATTCCGCCTGCACATTCATGACAATGGAATCTTTCACATGTACGTTGTACCAGTTTTCCTCGTACTCGCCGTCCGGATTGATATTGTCAAGCTCGTTGTGGGTCGCCCTGTGGTCGCCTCTGGCTAACAGCGTGCTCTTCAGGGAACCGATATCCGTATTAAATTCTGAAGATATCTCCTGGGTTAAATTGAAAACTTCCGCCCCCTGTATATTCTCCTTGGAGACAATGGGATCGCCATTCTTATCAAACTTGTCGTATTTCGCAAGCATCTTCCAGTAAGGTGTGTAAAACCCGGTCTTCGGGTCCTGATACAGGCACATTTCGTTTACCAGGCTGCCCTTCACCAGATCTACCTGCTCAAAGCGGACACTCACATACCCAGACGTATCCTCGGAGTAGGTGATATTGCCGATCTTCCCCAACTGGTCCAGAAGGTAGTTTCTGCGGTCACGCAGATCGTTCGCGCGTTCCGGTCCGCCCTCAATCCTCACGATTGCCCGGTTCAGGGCTTCGATTTCCTGCGCATAACTGTTGATCTTATCAACGTCCGTCTTGACCGTTTTATTCATGTTATCCTGATATTCGCAAAGGCTGTCGTACACCTTCTGCGCTTTCGTGAGAAACTCAAAGGCTTTCGTCACAAACAGATTCTGGTTTACCGAAAGGGTCGGATGCTTAGCCAGTTCCTGTACTGCCGCCCACAGCCCCTGCTCACCGGAAAGCGCCTCGGAGAACTCATGTCCCTCGTTGGATTCTCCCAGAATATACTCAATCTCTTCCAACGCCGCCGCTGAAATATCATAAAAAGACTGCCGCCCCGACTCGCGGCGATAGTTCCTGTCCAGTATAGCGTCTCTTTCCTGTCTCGTTAGGGTATAATTGACACCTAGACCTGTCTGTATCCAGTTCCGCGAAGAATCCTTGGAGTGCGTGATATAATTCCGCGTACCCTGCTGGATCTGCTGTCTGGTATACCCCTGGGTGTCTAAATTAGACATGTTATGCGCTGTGGTGTTCAGCGCATTATTTGACGTTTGTAATCCTGATACGCCTATATATAGGCTTGACATTAATGACATATTCCACCGTCCTTAACAATTTTATTGTTTGGCGTCAAAAGCCTTATTGACCGTGCCGATCATATCACCGGTATTACATGCGCCCCTGTTATAATTTGCCGTCTCCGGCGCCTTATTCATGGACTGTATAATCTGCATGTTAAACTGCACCATCTCCAAAGCGCTCTCAATCAACTCCCTGTTCTGCTCGTTGACCCTTTTTACCGCATGGACATTCCTGCGCAGTTCATCGAATACCGATGCCAGTTTGGCCTGTTCCTGTGGCCTAGCCGCCAGCATCTTAATCAAATCTGCAATCTTCAGCTTCGTAACATCCTTGTTAAGTACGTTCGCAATATCATTAACAGCTTCATTTCTCTGATTATCCAGATGATTGATTCTGCTTACGATGATTTGCTCCTCATCCGTGATCTGGGCTAAAGCTTTTACATCGTCAGACACAATGGCAGGTGTTTTTTTCATGGAAAGCTCTAACAGATTCTTGTATTCCAGATTTTCTTTTTCCAAAACCTCGATCAAGGTTTCCATCAAGCTTGCCACAATTACAACCTCCCGGAGTAAATTCGTTCACGAATTTACTGTGGTAAATTTGCCTGCAAATTTACCACGTCTATAGACTCTCAATCTCCTCATACCGCTTCATCAACTTCTCAGCAAAGCTCTCGCCGCTCACATGATATGTGCCGTTTGCAATGCCCGCCTTGATAGGAGCCGTCAGTTCGCTTCTGATATCTTCTGCCGCGGCAACCGCGTTCTTTGCAGTCTGAATATCCTTACCGATACTGGAGATCTGAATCCGATCAGAATTCGCACTTTTAGCTGCGTTCTGTGTCTTGGCCCTGCTCTTTGTGCCATAGACCTGCTGTACCTGTGTATAAGCCTCGATACGCATACGAATTTCCTCCTTCCCCTCAAGGTTAATCTCCAAAAGAAATTAACTCATTCACTATCTTTACATAATAGGTATCGGTTATTTTCTGCAGGACTTTAGTGTTTGATGCAAAAATTTAAAAAGCATGTTTTTCACGGTAACCAAAAAAGCGGCCTGCCTCTGCATGTATACTGAGGCTAAACCGCTTTTTCGATAGTGCCGGCGACCGGAATCGAACCGGTACGGGGGGTTAGCCCCGCAGGATTTTAAGTCCTGTGCGTCTGCCAGTTCCGCCACGCCGGCATAGCGTACGATAAGCGTATGGGTTCATGGAATCGGCATACTGCCGCTCACAGCCGCCATACAACAATATCATACAGCGACCCGGATGGGACTCGAACCCACGACCTCCGCCGTGACAGGGCGGCGCTCTAACCAACTGAGCCACCGGGCCAGAAACCATTAAATTATTACGATGGACCTTCGGGGACTCGAACCCAGGACCGACCGGTTATGAGCCGGTTGCTCTAACCAACTGAGCTAAAGGTCCGTAACACTGAAATCTGTGATGCAATGACTCCAACGGGAATCGAACCCGTGTTACCGCCGTGAAAGGGCGATGTCTTAACCGCTTGACCATGGAGCCCCAACGACGATATGATACCATACTCCGGCATGTTTGGCAAGGGAAAAAATTTTACAAAACCTAATCATTTGTGGACAACCGTTTCGTTATATACTATGAGGGGCATCCCCGGGAGGAACAATCTTGACGCGTGAAGATAAATTGATACAAAAATTAGAGCAGGGAGATCTCAGTGTGGTAGACGAATTGATTGCCATATACTACCCGGAAATTCTCCGCTACTGCCTCTGGCATGCGCCCGACCGTTCTCTTGCGCAGGACGCGGCGCAGGAAACTTTTTTAAAGGCAGTCCGCTATTTTGACCGCTATACACACAAAGGGAAATTTAAACCGTTTCTCTATCGGATTGCCGCCAATACCTGCATAGATATGCGCCGTAAAAACTGCCGCACGGATATCTCATTAGAGGAATCCGCTGTTGATCCCGGCTATTCGGACCCGGCTTTCGAGGCTGTTCGGTCAGATATGGCGGTAAGACAGCTAGTGCGCAGTCTGCCGGAGAACCAGCAGGAAATCATACTGCTGCGGTTTGGACAGGATCTGACCCTGCGTGAAACCGCCGAAACATTAAACCTGCCGCTTCGGACGGTACAGTCCAGACTGCGTTCGGCCCTGAAAAGGCTGAAAGCGGAACTTGATCCGCAGAATATGGAACCTGTTCATAAAAAAGGGAAGCATGGAGAGAAGGGAGGCCCGGCATGAAAAACAAGCCGTTTGGAAGTGAAATACCAGAAAGGGAAAGGAATTTAGAACAGGCATTGAAGCATTCACTGCATCAGACCCCCTCTGCCGCCGGCGACGCCCATCTGCAGGCCACAATATGGCTGGCCAGAAGAGAAGCCTGCCTGAGACAGAGCCGGAAACGCATTTTCTTCGGCCTGTTTTTAAGGAAACAGATCCCCCGGATCGGCTGGAAGCTCTGGAGCATCCAGGGCGTTTTCCTCCTGCTTTCCTGCGGCCTCCTTTTCAATTCCGTCAATGACATGCAAAGCCCTCGGTATCTGGCAAAGCTGCTGTTTAGTTTATCCATTGCAGTTTCCATGACGTCGCTGCCTATGCTATACCGTTCCGTCCGCTATCGGATGCAGGAAATAGAAGCGTCTTCACGCTTCTCGTCGGTAAAGCTGCTGTTGGCAAAACTGATTGTCATCGGTATCGGTGATCTTTTTCTGCTGGGCGGCATTTTTCTCACCGCTCTTGCTAACGCCTCTTTGCCGGCTGACATTACTGTCATTTATTTATGTTTTCCTTTCCTACTCTCATGCAGCGGCTGTCTGTTTATGCTGGGGCACCTTCCTCCCGGGCAGTTCCTTTCGGGAAGTCTCCTCTTCTGCACCGCCCTTATGCTGGTATTTGCAGTCCTTCCCGGGCAGTACGCGTTATTGTTTCACCCCTCTTTTTTTGCGGTTCGGATTATCCTATGCGTTTTGCTCACCGCTTTCTGCGCATATCAGCTCCGCTATATCATAAAAACTTCCCCGTATGGGGAGATGCAGCTTATTTAATATTGATGAAAATAAGGGGTATATTTTCAGTGTGCGGATTGCTGTTTACTGCCACGCACCGGCTGCGAAAAATGCAGCCGCCCCGGAAATGGAGATTACAATGGAATTATATGTGGAACATCTTTCTAAACGCTTCAAAGATATAACAGCCGTCAACGACGTTTCCCTGCAGATCACCCCCGGCGTGTGGGGGCTGCTTGGCGCAAACGGCGCAGGAAAAACAACACTTATGCGGATGATTGCCGGCATTATGACCCCCTCTTCCGGGCAGATACGATACGACGGCATTCCCATAGGCGAACTGAAAGAGAGCTACCGGGACGTGTTCGGCTATCTTCCGCAGGAATTTGGCTTTTACCCCGAATTTACCGTCAAGGACTATCTGGAATATGTCGCTGTCCTAAAAGGACTTTCAGACAGGGACTGTAAACGAAAAATCAACGAACTGCTGGAGCAGATGACCCTGTCCCATGTCAGAAACAAAAAAATAAGTAAACTGTCCGGGGGAATGAAACGCCGCGTCGGCATCGCACAGGCATTGCTAAACGAGCCCGAGATACTGATTCTGGATGAACCGACCAGCGGGCTTGACCCCGGCGAGAGAGTCCGTTTCCGCAACCTGCTCTCCGAGTTTGCCCACGACCGTATCGTGCTGATCTCCACCCATATTGTCTCCGACGTGGAGTACATCGCCACACAGAATGCGGTTATGAAAGGCGGAGAACTGCTCGCAAAGGGAACGACAGAAGAGCTGGTAAAACTGGTGGCCGGAAAAGTGTGGACCGCACGGATTCCGATGAACCGCCTGCCTGAATACGAGCGCCGGCTGCAGATCGTCAATCTCCGCAACGAGGAAAACGGACAGATATCCATCCGCTATCTTGCAGACACGCCTTACACCGAAGATTCCGAACCCGCGGCGCCCCACTTGGAAGATTTATACTTATGGCTGTTCCCACAGGAAGCCGCCCCGCAGTAATTGGCAGAAATACAACAAAACCCCTGCGAAAGTCCGCATGGATAAACAGTATAGGAAAGGAAAATTACAATGCGTTTATTAAAAGTAGAAATGAAACGAATCATAAAATCAAGGCTGACGATTATTCTGCTGTCCGCCGCCTTACTGCTGACCCTTTTGATGGCATGGCTGCCCATCACCTTTCCCTCCAACAGCTTCAGCTACACGGACGCACAGGGAAACAAGGTGGAGGTAAATGGACTGCAGGGCATTGCCCATAAGAAGGACGTGCAGGCGGATATCGCGGGAACCGTTACTCCCGAAAAAGCGCGGCGTGCCGTGGAAGATTATCAGGCATGCCTGAACAAATACGGCGCAGAAACTTCCTACGACCTGCCTGACGGCGTTTACGAGACCGAGATCCTGCCCTATGCACCGCTTGTGCGCGGAATCAGGGAAGCCTTTGCCAATCCGAATACAGGAGTTGCACCGAGTATACTGGACATTGACCCCGAAAAAGTGGACGACTATTACGGCGTATGCGGGGAGCGCATCGTATCTTTGATGAAACAGGAGCAAAAACACCATCCGGCTGCGCAGCAGACTGCTGTTGACTTATATAGTCAAGTTGAAAAACCGTATCTGTTTTATCCCGGATACAGCACGGAAGCCATGGAATACCAGAGTTTCCTCGCCTTTTTGATCCTGCTTCTATGCACCGTCATCGCCGCGCCCGTCTTTACCTCTGACTACCAGACTGGGGCGGACGATATCTACCGCTGTACCAAATACGGAAAAACAACGTTTGCCTGTATCAAAATTTTGTCTGCATTTATCATCTGCGGCACTATCTACTGTCTTAGCGCAGCTATCTACCTTCTGGTATCGAACAGTCTCTGGGGCTGGGAATGTACCAGAAGTTCCATGCAGATGTTGTATTCGATTGTCAGTCTGCCAAACATGAATATCGGTCAGATGCAGCTATTCGTCGCCATGTCCGGGCTGCTTAGCATACTTGCCGTAACGAGCCTTACCGTATTTCTCTCGTCCCGTTTTAAAAATATTGCGGCATGCCTGTCAGCCGCGCTTCTGTTCTGCATCCTGCCGGTCATCGTTTACATGACGCTGCCCGAGGAGATAGCCATCTGGATTTACAGTATCCTGCCCGCCGGGGCGGTCAGCCTGCAGACCAGTATATTGTATGCCGCTGCGGATTTCGATTTCTGGAATATCGGCTCCCTTGCCCTCTGGCTGCCGCATGTGATGATTGGGGCTTATGTGGTGGAGTTTCCACTGTTTGCAGGACTGGCAGTTTATTCTTATTCCAAGTATAAACTAAACTGAGCTTCCGCAGCATAAACAGCATACAGGCATAAAATAGCAGCAGGGCGCATGTTTTGTTTTACATGTGCCCTGCCGCTGCCTCATTTTTCAAATGCCGATTCTGTGCCTTACTGCAGCAGAGACAACGCTCCCTGCTTGCTCTGATTGGCCTGTGCCAGCATGGATTGTCCCGCCTGCGCCAGAATATTGTTATTTGCATACTGCACCATCTCTGTCGCTATGTCCGTATCCCTGATGGAAGACTCTGCCGACGTGGTATTCTCAATGATATTGTCAAGATTGTTGATCGTATGCTCCAGCCGGTTCTGTATGGCGCCAAGCTTGGAGCGTTCTTCCGACACGTCGCTGATCGCACTTTTGGCAAAGACATTTAACGCCTGAAAATAGCGGACATCCGTCGCCTTTTCAGACAAAGCCTCTTCCGTTCCCCCTGTCGGGCCAAAAAGCGGACCATAGTCTGTTGTAAGTCTGTCCTTCACCCTATCTTCCGTTATCGCACTATAGGAGAAGCTATGAAAAATCGTCAAGTCACTGGCTGCCAGAAGATGGGAGTGTCCCGCCACCTTCCATTGTGCAATCGTATCCAGATTTACATACCCTATTTTTACATGGGTCGTAGTATTGGGCATAGGTGCCTGATAATAATATCCGTCAGGTTTTTCATTTCCTGTAGGCTTATGGTCTTCCCGCTCACACAGCGGCGAATTGTCGTTTGTCTGATAGCACAGTCCTTTCGCCAGCGCACTGGCAATGAGGTCGTTCGTACACATATTGCGGATCGTGATACCGATATGCTGTCCGGATTCCGCCCCTACCTGCAGTCCTACATTCGAAAAAGTGCCATCCAGCAGATTCTGCTCATTAAAAGTCGTGGTGGACTGTACTCGGTCGATCTCCATCATCAACTGCCTGACTTCCATTTTGATGAACTCCCGGTCCGTCGAAGTCATCGTGCCGTTCGCTCCTTTAACCGCCAATTCACCTATTCGCTGCAGCATATCATGAACCTCATTCAATGCGCCCTCCGCCGTCTGCACACAGGAGATCCCATCTGCCGCATTGGCAGACGCCTGCGTAAGCCCTCTTACCTGACGGCGCATTTTCTCTGATATAGCCAAGCCCGCTGCGTCGTCTGCAGCGCGGTTAATCTTATATCCTGAAGACAATTTTTCGGTGGATTTTGCCTGACTTGCGTTTGTCAAATTAAACATTCGATTGGCGTTCATCGCCGAGAGATTGTGTTTGATAATCATAGGCTTCCTTTCCTTTCGTGCTGCTTCCCTGCCCCCGTTCAAAATATAAACTGTTATTTATGTATCGGCTTGTTTCTGCCGGAAGCTTAGCGTATTTTATAATAATTAATATTTCAAATAGCCATTGCTCTTAATACCTTCCCTACATCTGCCTTAATGTCTTTGTATACCGCATGTCATAAAACAGAAGCTATCCCGGAGGTTCCGCTAACCGCAGCCTCCGGGATACATGGTATCGTTTTTGTTGCGTTATATCTTAAAATATCAGGTGTAAAGCAAATAAGCGCTTGCACATCCCGTAATCATGTCGACCTTATCTGGTCCGTTTGACGTTGCTGTAAATACCAGCAGCAGCTTCGTATTCTTCTCTACCACTCTGTTATTCCTGGCCTCGCCTTTCAGTAAACTCCCATAGGGCGTTGTCTTAGTAATGGATGGCGACAGGGTAACCAGCGTTTCCTCAATGGGTGAAAAGATATTACTCGTCTCATCAGCCTCGTAAAGTTGTGCGTTTATCGTGATATCAGGGCTATCGGGTGACTGTAGAAGGGGATTGTAATAAGCGATCAGGCTATTGATCTCAATTTTAAAGGGAACCACAAAATAATTGCCAGTAATATTTCCCAATAGACTTTCCGCGTTTATCGGAGAGGTAAACGGCGCGAGTCCCTGCCCCCAACTGCCAAAACCGATAAAAGCCGGCATGCCCGGGAGACCACCCTTGACTGTTGTCAGCATAGTAGGACCTCCTGAATCAAGGCGAAACATTTTTTCTCCTGATGCTGTACCTGCCGGGCCCGTTGCTCCTGTTGCACCTGTGGCGCCTGTTGCACCTGTGGCGCCATCTGCTCCTGTCGCACCCGTGGCTCCGATTGCACCATCTGCTCCCGCTGGACCTGTCGCGCCTGTGGCTCCTGTTGCACCTGTGGCGCCGTCTGCTCCCGCCGGGCCTGTTGCACCTGTCGCACCCGTGGCTCCTGTTGCTCCGTCTGCCCCTGCCGGGCCTGTCGCACCTGTCGCTCCTGTCGCGCCATCTGCTCCCGCCGGGCCTTCATCGCCCTGACATCCCTTAGGGCCCTGTGCTCCAACGGGACCAGCTTCACCCTGAATACCCTGTGGCCCGGTTACGCCCTGCGGTCCCATGGCTCCTGCCGGGCCTGTGGGACCTGTTGGACCGGGAAGCCCTCTGGGACCCTGCGGACCAGCGTCACCCTGCGGCCCTGCAGGACCGGCGGGACCTATTGGACCGGCAGGACCAGCAGGACCCATGTCTCCTTTAGGGCCTTCACATCCGGGGTCACCTTTCGGCCCCATTTCTCCGCGAACACCCTGAATGCCCTGTATACCCTGAGGACCTGCGTAACCTCTCGGTCCGTCGCAGCCTCTCGGTCCTGTATTTCCGGTAGGACCTACCGGCCCCGTATTACCTCTGGGGCCTCTTGCACCGGGAGCGCCGGGAATACCCTGAGGACCCATGGGACCCGGTTCCCCTCTGTCTCCCTTAGGACCTGGACAACCGCTATCCCCTTTGACACCTTGCGGACCTGCCGGTCCCTGATCGCCTTTGGGTCCCATAGGGCCGCGGAGGCAGCACGAGGGATTGTCTTGATTCTGGTCACAACAACACGAACAATTTTGATTCATACAAACACTTCCTTCTTGCAAAATATAACTGGAAAAAACCTTTTTCAATAAATATATTATGTGCTGCCCAGAATTTTGACACATTTTGTCGAAATACAACAAAACGATTCCTCCTGCTGACTTGCCATATAACACCCGTTCAGAGCAGCGCATTCCATGTTTTAATGCCTGCTACTCCGTCTGCAGTAAGCCCATGCGCACACTGGAACCGCCTTACTGCCGCCTCCGTTTCTGCCCCAAAGATACCGTCTGTCTTCACGCCAAGTTCTTTCTGCAGCAGTCTGACATATTCATTCCGGTCATTATAGCGCACCGTTTTTACCTTCTGCCCTTTGACCAGATATCCTTCTGCTTTTCCAAAGCCGCTCCCCTCATTACATTTACTTATGCCGCTCTGTTCAAATGCTCTGTAGCAGTATGACCTGTCAAACTTTGCGTCAATGCCCGGTATCCTATAATCGCTGGTATACTGCCACATGTCATAATCTGTCTCATGGTAACCCAGTGAGGCATTGTAGCGTGCTACCCAGACGCTGTACCCCGCCAGCTCCTCTGCATACAGTTTTGTCTCAAACCAGCTCTTTGACGCGTAAACTCCCGCCCGCAGCCCAAACTGTAGTATCCTTTTGCAGAATGCTTTCGTGATATCCGTCCGCATCCGGCGAGACAGATGATCCGCCCTGCCGTCCCCCTTTGGATTGGACAGCTCACTGTCATAATAGACGGGCAGGGATGGACTGTATCTTTTCGTCATTTCGCGACAATACTCGGCTTCTGAGATCGCCTCCTGCTCCGTGACTGCCTGCCCCATAAAATAAAACCCGTAGGGTATGCTATTCTCTGTAAGTCCCCGCATGTGTTCGGCAAACAGCCCATCTTCCTTGATCGTACCGGCGCTGTAGCCGCGGTATCCAATTCTTACGACTACCCCATCAAAGTGTTCTTTCAAAAGGGTATAATTCTGGATTGTATTATATTGAGATATATCCCCTACATACAATTCTGTCTTTTTTACATCTTCTGCCATAACCTGTCTCCCATTCCTTTTTATATTTTAAGGTGTTTTAGCATCCTCTTTGCCCTGTCATCGTCTGACATGGTTTCCATACAATTTATGTCACTCATAAACACAAGGTTCACAATGGCTAGCACATTAAGTAAGGTCTGGACACTAAAATAAAACGAGTAATCAATCTTTTTGAGGAGCTAGGGTTTCCAACAATCAAAAAAAGCCCGTAAACATATACATGCTTACGGGTTTCCTATCAGCTCCCCGAGTAGGGCTCGAACCTACAACCCCGCGGTTAACAGCCGCGTGCTCT
>CAJTTZ010000024.1 GCA_910579505.1 uncultured Lachnospiraceae bacterium | reverse complement strand
TGTAGTTTTATCTTACATCAGTCTGGAGGTTTACACAAACTTTGGGATAGTCCCACCAAATTACCCTATTTATCACATAATCAATACTTTTTTTCCCTCAAATGCAAATCCGTATGTCCGAATACGGTCAGAGGAAATGCCTTCCGCTTCGAGGGATGCCGCATACTGCCTTTCCTCTATCTGCAAAAGCGCAGACAAAGCGGTATCTTTTAAGGTTTCTTCGTCTTCTGCGTCGTGCACCTTAAATTCAATAATAATGGCGTCGTCGGCACTGCTCTTAGGTTTCAACATGACATCATAGCGACCGAAACCACTCTCCCGATTAGATGTAATGATGTATCTGTTTGACAGCTCCACCATAAGTCCAAGCACAAAACCATGATAAAAGCGCTCCGGCTCTGCCATTTCAGAGGGCTTGTTACCAGCGTCAAAATTGCTGAAAGTAGCGAGAGCGACCCGGTTCATATAGTGGTTCATTGCCTTTTTATCATTTAAAAGCAGAGCCTTAATAAAATCGTTGTATGCCGGAGAATAATTTTTAAACCAGCCCTCAATCATATTCTTAAACATCAGCTTGACTTCTTTGTTGGTAAGTTTTAAAATATATTCTTCTGTCTCAGCTTCCAAATAAAACGTATATTTTTCAACTTTAAGATAACCGCTTGCAAGCAAAAGACTCCAAATGGCGGATTCATTGTTGTCAAGCTGGCTGAATACAATCTGCTCGTCAATTTTTGTGCGGAGTACGCCGCCGTTTAACAGATCTTCCATGGTAATTTTAATATCGCGGCTGCCCTCCCGAATCAGTTTTCCCACAAGGCTGTTACTGCTGGTATTTGCCCAATAGGTAGAAAGCTTTTTTTCTTCGAGGAAGTTAATGATTGACCATGGATTATAAATATCTGTCTTATGTCCAAAAGTAAAGCCGTCGTACCAATTTTTGACAGATTCCTCCATATCAGAGAGATTAAATTCGTGTAGGGCATCAGATACTTCTTCTTGGGTAAAACCAAACATATCGGCGTATTTATTGGAAGTGGTAGTTACTACAGCGAGATTATTCAGATCGGAGAAAATACTCTCTTTGCTGACCCGCGTGATACCTGTCATAAGCGCCCTGTCCAGATAAGGGTTTGTTTTGAAAGTGGAGTTGAAGAGATTTCGCATAAATGCCACAATCTTGTCCCAATACCCATCGACATACGCTTCCTGCATAGGTGTGTCGTATTCGTCTAAGAGAATGATAACCTTTTTTCCGTAATATTTCATTAGAAGCTTGGAAAGCATATTTAGAGACATGGCGGCAATGACATCATCCATATCTTGAGACACAGCGTTGAAAAGGTCTTTTTCTTTCTCATCCATCAGACCATCCACATCCAATAAATAACGGTATTGGTTGTACTGCTCATAAATCAGGCGGCACATCATTCTGCGCAGGTCTGAAAAATTCCCAGTGCCTTTTACGGCGGCAAAGGACAGATTAATGACGGGATATGTCCCCTGCAGGCGGCGGTATTTTTCCTCATTCCATATATGCAGTCCGGCAAAAAGGTCTCCCTGCCCGGCGTATTTTATGGAGAAGAAACATTCTACCATGCTCATGTTAAGAGTTTTGCCGAAACGTCTGGGACGGGTAATCAAGGTCACCGAATCCTCGTTTTCCCACCATTCTTTCAGAAATAAAGTTTTATCCACATAAAAGTTATTGTTTTTGATTATTCTCTCAAAATCCTGCGCACCGATTGCGACTGTTCTGGGCATAGGCATTGTCTCCTTAGGATATCCTCTGTAGTATATAGATGTATGTAATTTTAGCATAAGAAATAGAAGTAAGACCCCACATTACTGCAGGGTCTTAATTTTGAATGAAATAGGTGGGGTGACATTTCCCACATCTCCAACTGGGGCGACGGCTGCCCGTTCCGTCCTCTGCTTCCACTCAATTTATCTTATGTATTAGTGATTCTATTATACAATAATATGGCTATTTGTCAAAGCCTTTTGGACGTGAGGATTGCAAAAAATAAGACCACGCATCTTCGGCGAAAGCAATTCTAATCACGCTCCATAGCCTCCAGTTCATCCATCGTTTTTACGACCACCTGTCCGCTTGCTTTTCGCATATCGCTAAATGAAATAAATTGCAAGAATTATCATTCAATTTCTTTCAAATTTACTATATGAAATAGAAGTAAAAATATGTGTCTTACATATTATGTAAACTAGTCGTGCAATTTATACCATAGAAACAACAATCTGTACCATCCCGCTAGTTTTTATGCCTAAAAAATGATATGAAATTAGTAAAGCAACTGCTAATTTTGAAATATCAGAAAAACAGGAGTTGACCCGGGATGATCGGAAAGAGTACAATCATTAGCCAAGCCAAGCCAAGCCAAGCCAAGCCAAGCCAAGCCAAGCCAAGCCAAGCCAAGGGTGGAATAGGCTCTTTTTTACGTTCCTGTTTAGAGATTTATGTGATTCATATGAAAAGCTGTCGTTATGCGTAAATTTATTTACTGCATGACGGCAGCTTTTCGCGTGCATGAGAAAGTCTGCTGATCTTATTATTTTAATCCCCGAATGAGTTCGGGCGGAAATTTGTGCAGGGGCGTCACAAATTTCTTTGATCGCAGAACCAAATTTGAGATGTGGTTCGCGGTTTCTTGCGAAACGCTTCGGAATGGAGGAAATGATGAAAGAATACCGTGGGTGGAGAAAAATGAAAAAGAAAAATTGTCTGCGCGTACTGGCGGTAATGCTCTGTCTCTGTGTATTGTTTACGGCAAACCCTGATGTTTGGAGTGTGTTGTCTGTTTTTGCGGCGGAAGAAACCGAGGGGAATGAAGGCGGCAGTATAGACGAAGACAGTAAGGAAAACGGCGATACGACTGGCAGTCCCGATGACGGTAGCGGAGCAGGCGGAAACGGCAATTTAGACGGCGAGGAAGAGGGCATCGGTTTTGACGGAAACGACGGTACAAATGTGGATGGAGAAAACAGCGGTTCCGGCGAAAGCGGTAATGTGGGCGGTGAAGATGCAGATGCTGGATTAGAGGACACAGAGCCGGATGAAATTACAGACACAGATGATGTGAAACCGGAAGATACGGCTGCTTTGCCAGAAGGCGGAAGTTTCGATGAAGACAGCGATATAAATGACGAAGACGACATCGTGGTACAGGAGCTGCTTGCCCGGATTGTGGCTTTGCCCGAGGCGGAGGAAATTCTTGCGAAAGAGCCGGATGAAGAGGACGAGGAGGCATATGAGGAATGGGCGGCGGCGCTTTCCATGTATGGGGAGGAAGCCTTTGCCATTCTGGAGGCATATGAGGAGCTGACGGAAGAACAGCAGACGCAGATACCCGTGGAGGCGGTTGCGAAGCTGATTGCATGGGCGGAACTTGCAGAGGTGATTACTGGCGGACAGGAGACGTATGCTATCGGAGCAGGAGATACAGGCTTTTGCGGTGGTGAGGGATATGAAAAGAAGGTGACATGGGAACATACGAAAATTCCGCCAAGATTGACAATAGGGGGAAAAGGACCTATGGCTGATTATGACGGATCGCCCGCGCCATGGGCAGGGATTAATGGCGCTGAAGTGAACAGCCTTATAATAGGGGAGGAAATTACCCATATAGGTAAGAACGCGTTTGCAATGGTGAGATGGAAATGTGATAGTTTGATAATTCCGGCAAGTGTGAGCAGTATAGGAGACAATGCCTGCCCGAAATATGAAAGCATTACCATGAAAGGAACAGACACAATCCCGGAACTGGGCGTAGGTTGTTTTAAAAGTGATTGTACGATATGGATTTCGAATTGTGGATATTATGATGCCTATTGCAGTGTGCCCGGCTGGGCAGCGTATAAAGAAAATATAAAAAAAATACATACCGGAGGCGAGACAGAATATATAAGAGCGAAAGAGCCCACATGTGTAGAAGAGGGAAATAAGGAATACTGGAGGTGCGATGCGTGTGGAGATTTGTTTGCAGACAGCGAGAAAAAAAACGCCACAACGCTGGAGGCTGTGACTTTGCCCACCAATGACAATCACAGTTATACCTACACTGCAAGCGGCGCAGTCATTACGGAATCCTGTGCAAACGGGTGCGGTCACTCCGCAACAGCCACCCTTTCCGTAAAGAGTGGCACAAATTTGACCTATACGGGGAGTGAAGTGAAACCTATGACTGTAACCTACAGCGACGGCTGGGGAGGAGATAAGTCGAACGATACGAGAATCTGTTATAGCGATAACGTCAATGTCGGAACTGCCAAGGCGGAGCTGACCATCGGGGGCGCGACGGCGGCTGCCACTTTCCAGATTACAGAGGCGGATATGGAGGGTGTGACGGCAAGCGGCTACACAGGCATATATGACAGCAATAGACACGGAATTACGGTCAATGCCCCCACAGGCGCGACTGTAAAATACGGAACGGCGCCGGAAAGCTGTACGCAGACTGCCAGTCCTACCTATACCGATGTTGGCGTTTATACCGTGTATTATCAGGTGACAAAAAATAATTATAATAGGAAGACGGGATCGGCACAGGTAATAATCAATGCCCGCAGCATAAGCGGCGCGACTGTCACGCTGGGCGGCACATCCTTAACTTATAATGGTTCTGAGCAGACCCAAGGGATAAGTACGGTCACGGTGAACGGCAAAACGCTGACTGCGGAAACAGATTACACCGTAAGCGGCAATAAGGGGACGAACGCCAAAACTTATACGATGACTCTTACGGGAAAAGGCAATTATACCGGCACAGAGACGGCGGATTTTACAATCGCGCCGAAGGCTTTGTCAGCGAGTATGATTATCGTAGCCGCCGGACCGCACTATTATACGGGTAATGCGATTATGCCCGGCGTGACGGTCAAGGACGGCAGCCGTACGTTGACGAAAAATACGGACTATATGGTCAGCTATAAAAATAATACCAATGCGGGCACAACAGCCACCGTCACAATAACAGGAAATGGCAATTACACAGGGACGGCAAGCAAGACGTTTACCATTACATACAGCCCCCTGCCCGCCGGCAAGAACCTTACTGACTATGTCACAGTCAGTCCCGTGCCTACAGACGGGTGGTACGGTTCAGAAATCGCCGTAAGCCCGAAGACCGGCTGTGAGATTGGAGAGACGTCTGCGGGCATAGGAAGCGTCCCCGTCATTATTTCGGAAGAAACCGGGACGGATGGGAATAAGAAGACCGTTTATATCAAAGACGGCAGCGGAAATATTTATCAGACAGAGTTTTCTTACAAGCTGGATAAAACACCGCCCGAGATAGACCTTTCCAACATGTCTGTGGTAAATGGCACGAAAAACCTTTGGAATTGGATTATCGGCAGGGAAAGCATGATCATCCGCATTCCCGAAGCGGACATTACGGATACGCTTTCCGGCATCAAGGAAGTGACTTACACGGCGGTTCCCGACAGCGGGGCACAGCAGAGCGGAGAAATCCGTATAAAAAGCGGTTTCTATGAAATTGCCCTAAATGCGGAATTTGGCGGAATCATACGGCTGACGGCAAAGGACAAAGTGGGTAATATTACGGAAGTTTCGCTGACGGCGGAGGGCGGCAAGGTCATCGCGGAGAACTATGCGCCGGTGGTTAAGACTACCCTGCCCGACACGCCGATGCCTAATGATAATGGTTGGTATAATGAGACGGTGTCTGTCACTGTGACTGTGACGGATGATAAAGACGATAGCGAGGCGGGTGTCATTTCCGGCGGTATTGCCGAAATAGTCTGGAAAGATGGGGAAAACGGTGTGGAGCAGACGGTGCCGGAACTGCCTGGCAGCTCTCCTGTATATAGAAAAGAATTTACCATATCCGTAAATACGGACGGCGTGCACACCTACTATATAAAAGCGTCAGATAATGCGGGCAATGAGAGCGGATGGCAGACCGTCACGGTGAAACGCGATACGGGAACTCCTGTTTTCAGCAAAAATCCTGCGGCAGCGAATCATACACAGGAGGGCGCGGATATCACATTTACCCCGTCGGAGGGCGGAAAAGTGTATTGGCTTGTAGATCCCGAAAATGCGCCCACTGCGCAGGAAGTGGCCCAAAAGGGGGCGCAGAACGGTAACGTAAAGGGGGAAATCATAGGCGGTTCACAGAATGCCTTTACCGTGGCAGGGCTCACCCCCGGGGAGACCCACAAGGTCTATGTGGTGCTTGAGGATGCGGCGGGCAATCTGTCTGAGGTAAAGGAAACCAGCTTTATTACTTTGCAAAAAGCGCCTGAACTTACACTGGAAGACATTGTCATAGACCATGAAAAAGAGACCATAAAGATACCTGACGGAATCGGGGAGGTGGAGGTTTATACAGATCCCGGGAATCCGTCGGGAAGCAGGGTAGTACCCGCTGCGGACGGTTCTCTTGCTGTGGAACCGGGAACCACGGTCTATGTCCGTTACCCGGAAAAGACGCAGGGTGGGGAGACAACGCCTGCCAGTGACAGCGTAGAGATTGACATTCCCGGCAGACCCGCCGGGCCTACACCGAAACAGGTGACAATGGAGAATACGGAAGAACAGGGAGTGACGGTGACGGTAACTGCACCGCGCGCGGATGAGGAATATATTCTTGTGGAAAAAGGCGCTGCGCCGGATTGGAGCAACCCTAGTACCACAGGAGAATTTGCAGGGGCGGATCCCGGCAAGGAGTATGACCTCTGGGTGAGAAAAAAGGCGACGGGCAGCGAGTTCGCTTCTGACCCGGTAAAAACGGAAATACGCACGCCGGTTACCATTAAATCCCCGGCTGTTACGGGGGAGGGCGCAGGAGAGGACGGCAACACTGCGCCGAAACCGGCAGCACCCGATCCGGGTAACGAGACGATAACTTTTACGGGAACCTACGGGGAAGAATGTACACCAGTCATCAAAGTGGATGGGCAGGAAATCACACCTGAGATGACATGGGACGAAGGCGCAGGAAAAGGAAAATGGGATTATGCTTATCCGATACCAGCCGGTACAGCGGAAGTGGAGATTACGGTGGAGTTTAGAAAACGGGCATTGCTTGGAATCACGGTAACGCCGAATCATTTGACGATTCATGCCGACCATGCCGCCAATCAAAGCGCGGCGGAGGCCGGAAACATGGCGCCGCTGACGACTTGGCTGGAAGGGGAATGCAGACCGAAAGCTGCTTATGACAATAAAACCGAAGAGCTTGTTCAGGGGGCGTCGTATGCCACCACAGATCAGGTTGTGCCGAAGGGCGGCGTTTACAACTATATCGTCTCAGCAGTGGGAAAGACGGCGGGAGCTACGCTTACCGTGTTGCCTGTTAATGCGGCGGTTACCGCCCCGGATAAAGTTATGCGAATAAAAAAAAGCGGCGGCTATACGCAGGCGGAAGTGGCGGCATGGCTGCCGGCACAGGCCGCTGTTACCTACACGGGAACCGACTATCAGACAAAGACGGAAAAAAGGGAAGCCGCATGGAATACGGCGGATATAGGCGCAGATTTCGGCGGGACGGTTGGGGAGAAAACCGTAAGCGGAACTGTGGACTTGCCAGAATGGGCGACAGGACAGACGGACGTTAATATCAGCATAGAATTTACGGATAAAAAGCCCGGCAGCGGGGATAAAGAAAACAGCGGTGATGGGAATAATGAAAGCGGTGAAGGAAACGGCGGTTTGGCGGACAATGGCAGTCAGCCCCCAGTGGTGAATCCGCCGACGAGACCGGGAACCGCACCTGTCATGCCGTCTCCGTCAGAGACTGCTCAACCGGCAGCAGGACGACCCCATTCTGGACAGGGAGACGGCTCCGATCGGAAGCCGGAAGAATCGTCGGGACAGGGACAGCCGGGAACGGCGGGTCAGCAGGAAGAGCAGACCGTTTTTGCCGCAGAGACAGATAAACAGGCCGGACAGGAGACAGCCGGGTCGGGCAATGGCGGACAGACAGAAGATGTGGCGATAAAGACTGTGGAGGCGGCTGTAGATGACGGAAAGATCATTCTGCCCGGTGAGACAGTTTCCACGGGTAACGTGGCAGGAATGAAGCATACAAGTACGGTGTTGGAACTGGGAAAAGGCGCAGTTTTTGTTACAATAGTCTGCGATGAGGAGAAGTATACCGCAGGGGTGAAAGATACCGCAGCAGTGGCAAACGCGGTGTTGTCACAGGAACACATGCAGCTTGTGAATGACGGTGAAACCATAGAGATTCGAGTGGATGTAAAGGATATTTCGCAGTCGGTGCCGCAGCGGGATCAGGTGGTCATAGAAAACGGGATTGCCGAATACCGAAAAGAGATCCCGGATCTTGTACTGGGCAGACATATTGACATTTCCATGTTTATGAAACTCGGGCAAGGAGATTGGAACGCCATTAATTCTACAGAGGAGCCGATTGAAGTGGTGATTGGTATCCCTGAGGATTTACAGGAGGAAGGCAGGGAGTATTATATTATCCGCGCCCACGAAGGAGAGCATACACTTATGCGTGACCTGGATGAGGCGGCGGACACGGTCACGATCCGTACGGATATGTTTTCAAGCTATGCTATTGCATATGTGGCTACAGGAACGGACGGCGGGCATAAATGCAGTCTTTGTCGAATCTGTCCGACATTTCTGGGAATATGCTGTTTTATCTGGTTAGCGGTCGTAACAGTGGCACTTATGGTTATTGCGCTTGTCGTATTGCGTCGGAAAAGGAGTAAGCCTATAGAAGAATAAAAAGAGAACCAGTGACTGGGCGTCTGTCAAAAGCAGGCGCCCAAATTTCATGGATTCATCTGGATTTTCTTGACAATATATTTGCTGAATGCTAGAATGAATAGGAATTTTAGAATCATTCTAATTTGCTTGAAGAAAGTGCGTTTTATGACAAAGTACGAAAAGGAAATATACAACATAATTACCGAATCCACACAACATCTGACGGTGGAGCAGATCTATCTGGAGCTTAAAAGGAAATGTCCGAAGGTTGTCGTAGCAACTGTTTACAATAATGTGAATAAGCTGTGGAAAGCCGGACAGATTCGCAAAATATCCGTTGAAAATATGCCGGACAGATATGACCGGGTGATAAAGCATGACCATCTGGTATGTCAGAAATGCGGCAGATTAGCAGACATTTCGCTGGAAGATTTGACAGCTTCCCTGCGCGGCCAGATAGGAGAAGAGTTTCTGTTTTATGATTTGAAGATTTTTTACATATGTCCGAATTGCAGGAAAAAGGATTTATAAAAATATATTTATAAAGAGGGGACAGCTATGGGTATTTTAATGAGACCGAAAAAGGAAAACCTGTTATTGTCGATGTCGGAACTTTCAGAGGCGGATTACGGAAAAAAGTCTGCTGAACTGGAGCAGATGTACCGTCGCCTGCTTGCGGGGCGCGCCCGGTTTGAGGACGTGATGGCGAACGTATTGGATTCCGTAATGCAGATCAGCTCGCTGGATCTTTCCCTGAATCACTATTCTGAAATTCTCCAGAAGGTGTCGGACAGTGTTTCGGACGCTACAGAATTGATCCACAATGCTTCGAACGAGGCGGACTCCATTGCCAAAATGGTTTCCACGCAGCATGAGGAGCTGACCAATACGATTATTGAAATTTCGGAGGAGTCAAATCTTGTCTATCAGCGCATTGATGAGAGCCAGCAGGAGCTGACAGCGACGAAGGGACTGTCCGACAGTACGATCAGCGTGTCAAAAGAGATGCAGCAGGACATGAACCAGCTTTCGGAGATTATCAGTCAGATGAATAACGTGATTGAAGGGATTAATGCCATTTCTTCACAGACGAATCTTCTCGCGCTGAACGCATCCATCGAGGCGGCAAGGGCAGGGGAGGCCGGTAAAGGCTTTGCGGTTGTTGCCGATGAGATCCGTGAGCTGGCGGACGAGACCAAAAAACTGACTGCAAGCATGGGACGCTTTGTGGCGGACATCCACAGCGCATCGGCAAAGAGTGTGGAGAGTGTTGACAATACCATCGAGTCACTGGAAACTGTTACACAGAAGATCAGCCATGTGTGGGAGCTGAATGAGGATAACAGGCAGCACGTAGAGAAGATCACCAATAATATCTCTTCGCTGGCAAGTCTCAGTGAGGAGATCAGCAGTTCGATCATCGAGCTGGAATCCCGCTCCGCAGATATCAACGCGCAGTGCGGTGTGCTGCACGAGGACACTGTGCATCTGAGGGAACACGGCAAAAGCATTGACAACGTTGCCAAGCCGTTAGAAGCGATTGAATCAACATTGGATGAGTCTGTTAAAATCATGGGAACGATGGCGAAGGACGCCTTTTACAGACTGGAAGACCAGAACTTTGCAGGATATATCGAGAAGGCAATCGCCGCGCATAAAAACTGGCTGTCAAATCTGGAACGGATTGTCAAAGAGCGGACGATCCTGCCGCTGCAGGTGAATGACAGAAAATGCGGATTTGGTCATTTTTATTATGCAATCGAGCCGGATAGACCGGAGGTTATGAATATTTGGAAGGAGCTGGGTGAAAAGCATAAGAAGTTCCATGCCTACGGCAAGCAGGTAATTGACGCGCTGTTTGACGGGGACTACAGCAGGGCGGAGAGCGTATGCCGGGAGGCAAGACAATACTCCGCCACACTGATTAACGACCTTGAACAGATTAAAAAAATAAGTCAGAGCCGTGCATAATTGACGGCGGCAAAAAGGTACAAAAGGCGTCAGGGGCGCGCTGTATTTTATAAGCCAAATTCCCGCTGCAGAGTCTCAGTCATAACATCCACAGGAGCCTCCTGCCCGGTCCAGAGCTTGAAATTCAGCGCGCCCTGATTAACCAGCATACCGAGTCCATTGACTGTTACCGCGCCCCTTTGTGCGGCTTCCCGCAGGAAGAGGGAGTTGGGATCGTTAAAAATCACATCACATACGACAGTTCCGCTCTTTATAGTGTCGTAATCAATATCTGGTTTCTGGTCTACGTTCGGATAGAGACCTACAGAGGTCGCGTTGATCAGAATATCGGTGTCGTCCGGGACGGCTGAGGTGCTTTCCCAGGGGATCAGATCGGCCTTTGCGGGCGTCTTTTCCGTCAGGAGAGCGACAAGCTCACTGCCTCTTTCCACAGAACCGTTAATGATATGGAGCCGGGAAGCTCCCTGCAGGGCGCATACGACGCAGATCGCCCGGGATGCGCCGCCCGCGCCCAGAACGGTGATTGTTTTCCCCTTAACAGAGATATCCCTGTCAGTAAGAGATTTTAAAAAACCTTTACCGTCCGTGTTATCGCCCCAGAGAACGCCGTTGTTGTTGACGACAATGTTGATGGCGCCGATGATCTGTGCTTCGGGGGACAGTTCGTCCACGAAGGGGATAGCGCTTACTTTGTGTGGGATGGTAAGGTTGATGCCGCGCATATGAAGGGCGCGCACAGCTTTCATGGCAGTCTCAATTTCTTCCTTGTCAACTTTGATAGTCAGATAGCGGTAATCCAACCCCGCGGCGGCAAATGCGGCTTCCTCCATAACGCCGGTTGGATTTTCGTCAATGGGACAGCCAAAGGCGCCCACCAGTTCCGAACGGTAGTTTTTGCTCATAAGGACAGCTCCTTTTCTTTTAAAAAAATTAACAGGGTACGTTGACAGTATATCATAATTTAGAGTAACTTTTAATCTGTTCTGTTATTTTTAAATCTGCATTGCGGCTTTACCAGGAATCAGATATGATAAACAGAGGAATTTTATGATAGACGGAAAGGGCTGGCGATATCGTGTGGAATTGGCGTAAGAATATAAGGGCATATATGATTTGCCTGTGTCTTCTGGCAGGGGGCTGTCTGTTTCTCTGTGCATGCGGGGAAGAGAATACAGATAGTCATACAGCGGCAGGTACCGAAACAGCTGCGGGGGAGCAGACCAGGCAGGAAATGCCAGCGGAGCAGAAGGCTTCCGGGGCGTTGGCAGAATCTGGAGAGTCTGCGCAGAACAAGAGTGACGAACGGGAGAGAAAAAATACGGTAGATGAGGCATCACAGGAGACCGCGGATGAAGATGCCGCTGGTGAGGAATCAGTAGACCTTGCGCAATACAATAAAAAGAGATTCTTTGAGTGTGCGGCGAAATGGGAGGTGGACCGGGCGGAGGCGGAAAGCCACTATCAGAGATTGTGTGACGACAACGTTTTTCGGAACCAGACAGTATGGCTGGTCTGGGCGGATATGGAGGATCTGGATCAGAACGGACAGCCGGATATGGCGGTTATGGTAAAGGACGATGAATACAGCGGCTATGGCGAGGGGTGTATTTACTTTTATATGAATGAGGACGAGCCATACTGCTTTCGGGATGAGGAATATCCGTTCCATTTTGGATTTTATTTAATCCCCGGGGATTTTGACAATGACGGGAATACGGAGATCGCCTTTGAGTCGCTTGGCTCCGGAGTCGGCGCTGCGGGTGACTGGCATCCCAGAATTTTGAAATATAAAAACCATACGATGGAGCCGATGGACTTTCCCGGCGACGATTATGATGGGAGGGGCATCCGCATTGAGATTACACAGGAGGAGAAAGGGGATACTTACAGTGCCTACTGCGCGTACATGGATGATACGATTGTGTTTACGGCGGAGAATATAGCTGACCCGGATGCAAGCCAGCCCTGCGGCGGCAATTCCAGAGGGTATTTTAATTTGTGGCGCAGCGACTATGAAGGAAGGGACGCGCTGGAGGTGTCGGAGTACCTTTATGGGGAAGGCGGGATTGTGCATGGCCTGGGGCTGGTGAAGTTTCTGATTGTGTGGGACGAGAATGGGGAGGGGGAGATTGTGAAGTGGTGGGTGGAGCCGTTTGACACTTGACATAACAGTTGATATATTACTATTTATATTTTCATACGATGGACCCAGGTCTTGCTATTGAGAATTTGAAGGAAATCTATCTACTCAAAAAACAGTAGCGCCGTTACAGTAAATACATTTCCCTCCACGTCAAATTCCAGACTGCCGTTGTATTTTTCCACCTTTTCCCGCACATTGCGAAGACCGATTCCGTGATGGCGGGCGTCGGCTTTTGTGGTGGGAAAAATCCCGAACAGCTTTCTGGGCGGTACGCAGGGATTTTGTATTTTGATGATTAAAAATTGATGGATTCTGCGCAGTGTCACCTCGATACGGGGCGGCGTTTTTGTCTGCCGCATATAATGCTGGCACGCCTCCATGGCATTGTCCAGTAAATTAAATAAAATGACGCACAGGTCGTCGGAAGTAATGTTACAGTCTTTTGGAAATTCTGCGTTCACATCCATCTCAATTCCCTGCTTTTTCGCGTCAAGGACGGTGTGATTTAATATGGCGTCCACAATGTCAACGCCGCTCCATGTGGTGTCGGACAGTTCGTTGATGGGCGCGCTGATGGAGTTGACGTACTCCGTAATTTCGGAAATTTCATGCTTCTTTGCAAGGTGATAGATCATCTGCAGGTGATGATTCATGTCGTGGTATAAGCGCTCGTTTTTCTGGTATAAATCGGTGAGAAGGTGATAGTTTTCTTCCAGCACCTGATTTTTTCTTTCTAAAAAACGGATCTTATTATTGCGTGTTTGAAACATAGGAACCTCTAACATTTTTATGGAAAATACGAGGTATTTTCTGATAGTTGCTGTTGGGGCAGGATTTATACGGCGTTGTCAGATTTTGTCCTGCCAGTATCTGTTTAATTGTTTCTTTAACTCCGGCAGGCGGCTCTGGGAAACGGGCAGGCGCGTCTGATCCGTCAGAATGCAGTCGGTGTGGGAAATTCCTGTCACATGCCGCAGATTCACTATATATCCCCGCTCGATAAAATAAAATTCCCCGGAGCGCAGCTCGTCAAATACTTCCGCCAGTGTCTTGCGCACGCGCCTGTTCTGGTCGGCGTCAGATTCCTCCGGCTTCCCGGATGCGGCGGTATGGAAGAGGGCGTTTTTGCCGTCCTTTTCAATATAGAGAATTTCCTTGTAGGGAATGCGTTCAAGGCGGTTCTGGCTGCTGATAATATAGGAGTCCGTATTCTGGATTTCCAGAAGGGAAACCGCGTCCTTCAGTGCGTGGGGCAGCCGTTCTTTCAACTGGTTTTTGGGAATATAGCGGAAAATATGAAGTTCATAAGCGTCCACGGCATATTTGTAGTGAGCGGTCACAAAGATCATCAGTGCGTCGGGCAGAAGGTCGTGAACCCGCTTTGCCAGCTCCATCCCGGAAAGCCCGGGCATTTCAATGTCGAGGAGCAGAAGGTCAAAACGTTTGCCGTCCTGAATGTCATAGAAGAGATCCTTTCCGCTTGTGTAAGTTGACAGAATGGAAAAGGTCTGCTGCTGCCTCATACAGCCTTCCGTTATTTCTTTAATTTCGTCTAAAAGAAGCGTCTCGTCGTCGCAGATTGCAATTTGCAGCATAATTAGTTGGATTCCTTTTTGTCAGTGTGTCGTCAGATGTCGATTTCCATCCATTTTTTCATGCCGGAAGAACCGCTGGAAAAGCCAAATTTTTCATAGAAGGGCTCTTTTCCCTTTACAGCAGTCAGACCGATCTCTATCTTGGTTCCCGGCATTGCATTTTCTTTAATATATTCCAAAAGTCGGTTTACAATCATTCTGCCAATGCCCTGTCCCTGATATTCCGGCTGGACGATGATGTCCTGCAAGTACCAGTACATTGCCCCGTCACCGACCAGTCGTCCCATTCCAACCATAGTTCCTTCATAACGTATGGATACATCAAACAGGTCGTTGGCAAGGGCTTTGCAAACTTGCGCTAACGGTCTTTCTATAAACCCGGTGGCTGTTTTCAAGTGGACAAAGTCTTCCGGGGTCAGGTGGTTGTCAACTAATTGGAAGTCATTTTCTCTTCCAATAGGGTCAACTTCTTGATTAGGTTCTTCTTTTATTTGTGTCTGCATATAAGCCCCCGATTATTTGGTATATAGTAAGTATAATTAATATTCCCCGTGTGCGCAACGACAATTAAAGGACAAAAAAGGGGGAATTGGAGGACATCTAAAATGAGTGCGGCCTTTTTGTGATATATTATGTCTGTAGCCAATCGCGGTACGCAGGGCAAAGCCCGTCAGCCCGGAAAGTAGGGAACTTTCCGGGCTTGTACTGCAAGAAAGGGAGTGCGCCATGAAAGAAGGCTTTTTATATCGGACATTTTCATCCTGCAGTTTCGCGCTGAAAACCGGGTGGAGAATCAGTAAAAAACGGGTAATTCTGGAATTTTTACATTGGGCTTTTATGTATGTGGACTGGCTTCTGGTCTCCTGCGTCCTGATCCGCTTTATTCTGGATATGGCGATGAAACGGACTTCTTTTGAAAAAATGATGGTGTATGTCTGGAGTGTCGTGCTGTTGGAAGCGCTTTTAAAAATATACAGCCGGTATTTTGAATCGTATGTGAAGCCGGTCACGGATGTGAAATTGTACGACGGCATCAACAAAATGTTGTATGACAAGGCGTGTCAGGTGGATATGCGCTGTTTTGAGGACAGCGAGTTTTACAATGAGTATATGATGGCGGTCAGTCAGGCGCACACGAAACTGCCGGAAACACTGGAAGGGGTCTGCCAGATTCTGGCGAGATTTGTCGCCATGATCTGCGGCATGGTCATTATCTATCAGATTGACCGCCTGGCGGCGCTGTTTATTATCTTTCCGATTCTCGGCAATTTCGTGTTTTACGGTGTATTAAACAGCCGGATTTTCCGCATGGAGCGGGAAAATATCGTATTCCAGAGAATGGCTGACTATGTGAACCGCACGGTACATCTGGGGGAATATGCGAAAGAGATACGGATGACCAATGTATTCCGGCTGCTGAAAAAGCAGTATGACAAAGCGGTTGCCGCAATCCGCAAGGTGATCGGAAATTATTCTCTGGGAAATATGATCCTGTTCTGGCTGTTCCAGTATTTTACCTTTACTTTACTGCAGGAGGGGGCGGTGCTCTACGCCGGCTACCGGGTGCTGGTCAGCGGCACTATGGTGTTTGCGCAGATGGCGGTGATCCAGACGACGATGAACTCCAACACATGGACGCTGATCGGGTTTGCGGATTCGGTGATGGCGATTGTCAAGAATGGCCTGTATCTGGAGCAGACGAGGCATTTCCTGCAATATGAGCCTGCGATCCCGGAAGATCAGGAAGGAATTTTGCCGGAGCTTCCGATTCGCAGTGTGGAATTTGAGCATGTGTCTTTTGGATACAAAGAGGGGGACTGGGTTCTCAGGGACATTCACTTTAAGATCGAGGGCAGTCAGAGCGTGGCGCTGGCGGGGTATAACGGCGCCGGGAAAAGTACGCTGATGAAACTGCTGATGCGGCTTTACGATCCAAGCGAGGGACGGATACTGGTGAACGGCATTGACATCCGGGAATATCAGGTAAAGGCATACCGGGACTTGTTTGCCGCGGCTTTCCAAAACGGAAAAATTTTTGCCAATACCATTGAAGAAAATATTCTCATGGGCCGGCACACGGGCGAAAAACAGGATCGGGAAAAAGTAGAGCGGGCGCTCAAGCTGGCGGATATGTATGAGGAGGTAGCGGGCCAGCCGCTTAAGGAAAAGACGATCCTCACCCGTGAGTTTTCCAAGGAAGGCGTGGTATTTTCCGGCGGGCAGAACCAGAAGATACTGGCGGCGAGGGCTTTTGCGAAGGACAGCCCGATTGCGGTGTTTGACGAGCCCAGCAGCGCCCTTGACCCGATAGCGGAGTACCATTTATTTAAAAACATCAGGGAGTATGGAAAGGACAGGATTCTGTTTTTTATCTCCCATAGATTATCTTCCGTGCGGGATGCGGACGAGGTCTTTTATCTAAAAAACGGAAGGATTCAGGAGCGGGGGTCACACAGCGAATTGATGAGCCGGAACGGGGAGTACGCTTCGCTGTACCGGCTGCAGGCGGAGAATTATTTGACATGAGAAAGGAATTGATATCACAATGAAAGACATGCTTACATGGCGGCAGGTGATCGCGCAGCAGTGGTTTCTGACAAAATTTTGTTTCAAACACGCGCCGGGGTTTATGGCATACCACCTGTTTGAGGCGGTTAAGCTGCAGGTTTCCATCTTTTTTGAATTTACCTTTGCGGTGAATTATGTGCTGACCGTGGCGGAAGAGGGCGGAGAGTTTCGTAAGATCCTTATGTGTATGGGTATACTGATGGGGGCGATAGCGGTGTCAACGGTGACTTTTGCCATCTACAAACACTATGTGTTCCCGCGGGGAAAACAAACGCTGTATCAGGCGCTGCGGATGGAAATTTATGAGAAATCAAAGGAGATCGACCTGTCCTGTTATGACGACAAGGATTTTTATGAGACTTTTATTCTGGCGACGGAGGAGACGGACCGCTGTCTGGACAGGTTTCTCGTTTTTGAAAACTCTGTCATCGCGCGGTCAGTCGGTATCGCCTGCACGCTCGTCTATTGTGCCTATATTAACCCCGTCGCGTTGTTGATTTTGGCGGCAATTCTTCCGTTTGAACTGCTCTGTGTCCTGCAGGAGAACAAAAAGGCGGTGGAGGCACGTATGGAGCGGCTGCCCCATGAGCAGCAGCGGGAGTATGGGAACCGGGTATTTTATCTGTCCGACTACGCCGGGGAACTGCGCCTGTATCCGCAGATGAAAGAGGAATGTCGGACGGAATACGCGGAGGAAAACCATAAGATAGAGGAAGTCAATAAAAAGTTCGGGAAATCGCTGTTTCTGTATGGTCTGCTCCGCGAGGGGTTTTTGGCGAGGCTTGTCAAGGAGGGCGCGGTTTGGACGCTTCTTTTATATCAGATGCTTGTTCTGCGGGTGTTGTCGGGGGCGCAGCTTGTCACGAGCCGTTCCTGTATCTGGCGTGCCTCCAATAATATAGAAGTCGTGATTCTCAGTTTTCGGACGGTGGCGGAAAACTCGGCTTACATTTATCGAATCCGGGAATTTCTGCAGATGGAGCCGACGATTGTATCGAGAGGGGAAAAGCCCGTGCCGGAGGGCAGCGGCAGCCTCTCGGTGGAGCATGTGGATTTTGGGTATCTTCCGGGGCAGCAGGTATTGCGTGACGTGACGCTCACCGTGGAACCGGGACAGAAAATCGCGCTGGTGGGCTACAACGGCTCCGGCAAGACTACGCTGGTGAAACTGCTTTTGCGGTTATATGACCCAGACGGGGGAAGAATCTGCTATCACGGAATGGATATCAGAAATTATCAGATCATGGCATATCGGCGCAGCATTGGCTCCGTATTTCAGGATTTTAAAATATATGCGGCATCACTCAAGGAAAACGTGCTGATGGACGTGGAAAACGGCAGCCGGGAAGAGAATTATCTGGTGGAGAGGGCGTTGTATGACGCGCATTTTACCTTGGAGAATAATCGCCTTTCCTACCAGATTGAGACGCCGCTCACCACAGAGTTTGAGAAGGACGGCGTGAACCTTTCGGGCGGGGAGGCGCAGAAGGTGGCAATCGCCCGCACGCTCTACCGCAAGCAGAATCTGATTATCATGGATGAACCGAGCAGTGCCCTCGACCCGCTGGCGGAGTACAGGCTGAATCAGGAATTAAATGAGATCGCCAAGGATAAGACGGTGATCTTCATATCCCACAGACTGTCCACCGTGCGGGACGCGGACTGTATTTATATGATGGAGAAGGGCAGGATCGTAGAAGCTGGCACGCACGAGGAGCTGCTTACAAGTGGCGGAAAGTATGCGGCGATGTGGAAGATACAGGCGGGGTTATATATATGAAAGAAAATTTTGTGTACCGTACAGTTTCATCCTGCAAATTCGTGCTGAATACAGCGTGGACAATCAGCAAAAAGCGGGTTCTTCTGGAATTTCTGTATTGGATTTTCATGTATGTGGACTGGCTGCTGGTTTCCTGTGTGCTGATCCGCTTTATTCTTGATCTGGCAATGAAGCGGGTGGCTTTTGAGAAAATGATGCTGTATGTCGGCAGCGTTGTAGCGTTGGAAGCCCTGCTTGAGCTGTTCAGTCTGTTTTTTGACGTGTACGTCAAACCGATTACGGACGTGGAGCTATATGACGGGGTCAACAAAATGTTGTATGACAAGGCGTGTCAGGTTGATCTGCGCTGCTTTGAGGACAGTGATTTTTACAACGAATATATGATGGCGGTCAGTCAGGCGCATGTAAAGCTGTCGGATATGCTGCAGGGCGTCTGTCAGGTTGTGGCGAGATTTGCAGCCATGATTGCGGCGGCAGTCATTATCTGGCAGATTGACCATCTGGCGATTCTTTTTGCCCTTTTTCCGATTGTGGGTAACTTTGTCTTTTACGGCGTCTTAAACGGCAGGATCTTCCGTATGGAAAAGGAAAACATTGTTTTTCAGAGAATGGCGGACTATGTGAACAGGACGCTTCACCTTGGCGAGTACGCGAAGGAAATTCGGATGACAAACGTTTTTCGCCTGCTTAAAAAGCAGTACGACGGGGTTGTCGCTTCCATACAGAAAGTAATTGCCCGGTACTCTCTGGGAAATATCATTCTTTTCTGCATGTTCCAGTATTTTATCTTTTTGCTGCCGCAGGAGGGGGCGGTTCTCTACTCCGGCTACCGCGTATCGGTCACCGGGACGATGGTTTTTGCGGAAATGGCGGTCATTTTGACGGTTATGAACGAAAATACATGGATTCTGAACGAATTTGTGGATGCGGTGATGGTGATCGTGAAAAACGGATTGTATATCGAGCAGACGAGGCACTTTCTGGAGTATGTGCCCGCCATCCCGGAGGATCAGGAAGGGCTTATGCCGGAGCTTCCGATCCGCACGGTGGAGTTTGAGCATGTGTCCTTCGGTTATAAAGAGGGCGGCTATGTGCTGAAGGACATTCATTTTAAGATAGAGGGAAATCAGAGTGTGGCGCTGGCGGGGTATAACGGCGCGGGAAAAAGCACGCTGGTGAAACTGCTGATGCGGCTTTATGACCCGGCTGAGGGGCGGATTTTGGTGAACGGCATTGATATCCGGGAATATCAGGTGAAGGCGTATCGGAACCTGTTTGCCACGGCTTTCCAGAACGGGAAAATTTTTGCGGACACCGTGGAGGAGAATGTGCTGATGGGACAGCATACGACGCCGGAGGAAGACAAAAAAAGGGTGTGGCAGGCACTAAAACTGGCGGATATAAGTGAGGAGATAGAAAGCCGGGCTTTGCGGGAAAAAACGATCCTTACCCGTGAGTTTTCCAAGGAGGGCGCGGTGCTTTCCGGCGGACAGAACCAGAAGATACTGGCGGCGAGAGCTTTTGCAAAGGACAGTCCCGTTGCGGTGTTTGACGAACCGAGCAGCGCGCTCGACCCTCTTGCGGAGTACCATTTATTTGAAAATATAAAAGAGTACGGAAAAGACAGAATTTTGTTTTTCATATCACACAGACTGTCGTCCGTGCGCGACGCGGATATTGTATTCTATATGAAAAACGGCAGGATACGGGAGAGAGGTTCGCACCTTGAACTGATGGAACAGAACGGGGAGTATGCTTCGCTGTATCGGCTGCAGGCGGAGAATTATCGGGGCTAATGTGAAAAGTGTGTCGGAAGCGATTGTACAGCTTAACCGGCAAAGAATTAAAGACATAAGAACAAAACGAAAAATACTTAATTTGTGAAGTGGAAAGGAATTGGATCACATATGAAAGACTCCTTGACATGGCGGCAGACGGCGGCGCAGCAGTGGTATCTTACGAAATTCTGTTTTCAAAAGACGCCGGGATTTATGGCATTTCATCTGTTTGAGAGCGTCGAAATACAGATTTCCATTTTTATAGAATTTGTATGGATGGTCAACTATGTGCTGACGGCTGTGGAACAGGGAGAAGGTTTTGGAAAAATTTTGACTTGTATGGGGTATTTAATCGCATTTTTCGGATTTTTCACGGTTCCTTACGGGCTTTATCACCACTATGCGCTTCCCAGAAATAAGCAGATATTGTATCAGGCATTCCGCATGGAAATATATGAGAAGGCAAAAGAGATTGACTTGTCCTGCTATGATGACAAGGATTTTTATGAGACATTTATTCTGGCGACGGAGGAGACGGACCGCTGCATAGACAGATATCTGAATTTTATCTATACTGCCGTGGGGTCGCTGGTCAGCATATTGTGTTCGATGTTTTTCTGTGTCTATGTCAATCCGATTGCGCTGCTCGTCGCCGCGGTTTTGCTTCCCTTTGAACTGTTCTGCGTGGCACAGGAAAGCAAAAAGTCGGTGGCGGCGCGGATGGAGCGGCTGTCCTATGAGCAGAAACGGGAATATGGAAACAGGGTATTTTATCTGTCTGACTATGCCGGGGAACTGCGGCTGTATCAGCCGATGAAAAGCAAGTGCCGGGGAGATTATGAAGAATCAAACTATAATATACGTTCGGTAAATAAAAAATATGGAAGCCAATTATTTTTATATGGTCTGGTTCACAGGGTTCTCCTGTCGCGGGTTGTGAAGGAGGGCGCGGTCTGGTTCATTCTTCTCTATCAGATGCTCGTTTCGCGCGTGCTGTCGGGAGCGCAGCTTGTCACAAGCCGTTCCTGCATTTTTCGGATAGGCAATGGCACGAAATCTTTGATAGACAGCTGCAAGACGGCGGCGGAAAATTCGGCATACATTTATCGAATTAGGGAGTTTTTACAGATGGAGCCGACAATTGTTTCAACGGCGGAAAAGCCTGTGCCAGAGGGCGGCGGAGCTCTTTCGGTGGAGCATGTGGACTTTGGCTATCTTCCCGGGCAGTCTGTGTTAAAGGATGTGACGTTTACCGTCGAGCCGGGACAGAAGATTGCGTTGGTGGGTTACAACGGCTCCGGCAAGACAACGCTGGTGAAGCTATTGCTGCGATTGTATGACCCCAACCGAGGAAAAATATGTTATCATGGAACTGACATCCGGGATTATCAGCTCATGGCTTACCGGCGAAGCGTCGGTTCCGTTTTTCAGGATTTTAAAATATATGCGGCAAGCCTTAAGGAAAATGTGCTGATGGATGTGGAAGACGGCAGCCGGGAGGAGAGTTACGACGTGGAACAGGCGCTGTTTGACGCGCATTTTACGCTGGAAGACAACAGACTTTCCTACCAGATTGAGACGCCGCTCACGACGGAATTTGAGAAGGACGGGGTGAACCTTTCGGGCGGCGAGGCGCAGAAGGTGGCAATCGCCCGCACGCTCTACCGCAGACAGAATCTGATTATCATGGACGAGCCGAGCAGCGCCCTTGACCCGCTGGCGGAGTATCGGCTGAATCAGGAGTTAAACGAGATTGCGAAGGACAAGACCGTTATTTTCATATCCCACAGACTGTCCACCGTGCGGGACGCGGACTGCATTTATATGATGGAGAACGGACGGATTGTGGAGTCCGGCACACACGAGCAGTTACTTTCCAAGGGTGGGAAATATGCGGCTATGTGGAAGATGCAGGCGGGGCTGTACGCGGATGTGTCGCGGTATGCGCGAACGGTGTAGAAAAAATGATGTGAAAAAGGGAAACAGATATGGCAGTATCTAAAAACGAAATACCCATCTTAGAGTTTGATACGGAACAAAGTGCGGTAATTATGCCGGGGCATCATTCAGATTATCATTTTCCACGGAAAGCGGTCATGCTTTTTATGGAACCGGAAATAGACAATTTTGTGGCGCAGAATCATTGCGAAATTGTCGGAAAATTCGTGAGTGTCACGAAGGACTTTTATGTTTATAAGACAAAAATCAACCATGTTGAGATTGCATTTGTACAGGCGCCGCTCGGCGGAGCGGGCGCTGTACAGATTATGGAGCAGTTAATCGCAGGGGGTGTGGAAGAAATTATCGCGGCGGGATGCTGCGGGGCGTTGGTGGAAGATACAGAAGGATCGTTTTTTGTCCCTACAGCGGCGCTCAGACAGGAAGGGACGTCCTATCATTATTTGCCGCCGTCACGGGAGCTTGTATTGGATGCTGCGCCCGTCAAAGCAATATGCGGCGTTTTGGAGAAGGCGGAGCTAAGTTATAAGACTTGTAAAACATGGACAACGGACGGCTTTTACCGGGAAACAAAAGAAATGGTACAATATCGGAAATCGGAAGGCTATTCGGTGGTAGAAATGGAGTGTGCTTCTATGGCAGCGTGTGCAAAAATGAGAGGCGTCCTGTTTGGACAGGTGCTTTTTACTGCAGATTCGCTGGCGGATGTTGATGCGCACGATATCAGGAATTGGGGAAATGATTTTTTCGCGGCAGCTATGAAAATTGCAATGCAGGCGGTAACGGAGGTGCAGGCATGAGAACAGAAAATGAAATGTATAACCTTATTTTGGAGGTGGCAAAAAACGATGATCGAATTAAGGCCGTTTATATGAACGGATCCAGAACAAACGAAAACGTCCCAAAAGACATGTTTCAGGATTATGATATCGTCTATGTGGTGGAGGAGACGCAGAGCTTTATAGAGGACAAAGACTGGATCCGGGTGTTCGGAGAGATTCTTTATATGCAGTATCCCGATGAAAATCCGAATTATCCGAGCGATAAGAAAAATTCCTACGGTTATTTGATGCAGTTTGCGGACGGCGTTCGGATTGACTTGACCATACAGTCAGAAGGCTGCGCGTTACAGCGCGTCAAGGAAGATAAACTCTGCAAAATTTTGCTGGATAAAGAAAATATATTGCCTGAGATCGAGGCGGCGACGGACCGTCAGTATTGGGTGAAAAAGCCGACCAAAGAACAATATCTGGCGGCTTGCAATGAGTTTTGGTGGTGTACCAATAATATTGCAAAAGGATTGTGGCGAAAGGAAATTCCTTATGTGCAGGATATGACAAATTACTGCGTCAGACCGCAGCTTATCACGATGTTAAATTGGAAGGTCGGCATTTTGACGGGATGGTCGGTGAGCACCGGGAAATCGTCAAAATACTTGTGTCAATGGCTTTCGGAGGAAGAATGGCCGATGCTTTTATCGACTTATTTTGACGGCGATGTGGATCACGCGTGGGCGGCAGTTTTTCGTATGTGTGAGCTGTTTGAAAACACGGCGCGGTTTGTCGGGGAGAAACTGGGATGGGAATATAATGAGAAAGAGGGGAAGGGAGCGCGACAGTTTCTGGAATGGGTGCGGCAGGGGGCTGAGAGGATATTGTTGTAAATGTGAGTATGGCAGTATATAATAAACAAAAAAGAGGTGAAGCATGAAAATATATTTAGATAATTGTTGTTTTAATCGTCCATATGATGATCAGACACAAATACGTATCTCATTGGAGACACAGGCAAAATTATATATACAGGATTTGGTGAAGAAAAAGAAATTGGATTTAGTAACTTCTTATGTTTTGTGGTACGAAAACAGTCAGAATCCATATGAGACAAAAAGAATAGCAATTAGTGAATTTATACAGAGGAATAGTTGCGAACATATAGATATTGATAAAAGCGATGTAATAAAGTCCAAAGCAGAAGAAATAATAAAAACTGGAATTAAAATTAAAGATGCTTATCATGTTGCTTGTGCAATTTATTCATCTTGTGATTGCTTTCTTACAACGGATGACAGATTGCTGAAATATCATACAGACGAGATTCAGATGTTAAACCCTATAGACTTTGTTAGAAAATTGGAAGGAGAATTAAATGGTTAGTGATATTGAAATTATGAACAGAGGGATTCATTGTTTACTGGAAAAATTGGGAGTAGTGGAAACAGAACGTTTTATTGCCGTGATTAATAGAGAAAAATTTGATTATACCAATTGGCAGAGGGATTGGTTTCATAATATGAGTTCTGATGAGTTTAATGAGGCGGCGGTTGCTTATTCGAAAGAAAATCCGTTTTGTAAAAAGGATTAAATTATGAACAGTGTTTTTAAAAATACAAACTTTGCGCTTGTATTCTTCGGGGCGTTGGTGACCAATGTAGGTTCTCTGTTCTATAGTTTTACCGTAGGTTTCTACATATTGGAAATTACGGATAATAACGCGGCATTGCAGGGGATTTATCTTGCTGTCTGTAGTATCGTATATCTCATCACATCACTTTTTGGCGGCGTTATAAGCGATCAATGCCATAAAGCCAGAATCATGTTTATCTGTGATTATATGAAGGGCGCGCTGATTCTTCTGGCAACACTCGGATTATTTCTTTCGGAAAACAATATAAATAGTGGTCTTGTCATTTTGTTTGTCATGGGCATATTTGGAAATATAATAGGCGGGATTTTTAACCCTGCTTCTAGTTCCCTGCTGCCGGATATCGTTGACAGGGCGCAGCTTCAGAAAGCCCAGTCGTATTTCAGTGCGATGAACAGTATTCAGGGAATAGTAGGTGTTTTGCTGGCGGGAATACTCTATGCGCTGCTGCCAGTATATCTTTTATTTACGATTACCGGGATATGCTACCTTGTATCCGGCTTGTCGGAAATGTTCATAAAATATAATTACAGAAAAAAGGAGCAGCCATTAACGCTTGGAAGAACTTTTTGCAATATGAAGGAGGGCTTTGTTTATCTTTACGGGCAGAAAAGTCTGTTTATGGTTTTGCTCATGTTTACGCTGCTTAATTTTTTCGTGACGCCAATCAATGGAAACATTACTCCTTATTTTGTGAAAACAGATATACGAGGTGCGCAGGGGTATTTGTTTGATCACATAGTAACCCCGGAGATGTGGCTGTCCATATTTAGTATTTGCGGAGGGATTGCATCCGCAGTTACCGCTATTATGATAAGTAAAAGGGAGCAGAAAGACAAGTGCGGAAAAGCCCTAAAAATATGGCTTACCATACTTAGCGGCGTAATGATATTAATTGCCATAGCATATTTTTTCTTTGTACAAAAAGGTGTTTCCCTAAACGGGTTTATCATATGCTTCTGTATCTTCTCGATTTTTCTTGCAATGATATGCTGTGAGGTAAATATCCCTGCGCATACGGCGGTGCTTCTTACGGTAGACAAAGATAATCTCGGTAAGGTTATGAGTCTGATTGGTGTGGCGGTTCAAGGTTTTATTCCTCTGGCTTCGCTGATTTCGGGTATTATTTTGAATGCGTATGGAATCGCATGGCTTTTTGCGTTTTGCGCGGCGGGCTTTGTACTGACGGATGTGATTGTGGTTTCAAGCAGATATATGAATGAAATATAGGCGGAGAAAGAAATTAGATTTATGTTATAAAAACAGCCAGAATCAATTGAAAATATATGGAGGAGTTTCTATGTGGCGCTTACCTGTCGATAACTCGAAGCCGGTTATTACGGCAGCAGAGCATATACAAAGCGCACATTGTGCGTGCCAGTTACATTTGCCCGAAACGGCAGTTGTGTTCTTTTTTGGCAAAGGGGCAGACTATCTCGCAAAACGTTATCATGCGGAAAAAATGGCAGAACCATTTCCTCGGTTTCTCAATAGCTGTCCCGTCTGGGAAATCAGGGATTTACAGCTATGTTTTCTGGATGGCGGTCGCGGCGCTCCACAGGCGGCAGATACGGTGGAGACGCTTGCGGCTTTGGGCGTAAAGAATATCATTGCCGTTGGAATGTGCGGAGCCTATGACGGGAAGGTTCGTGTTGGTGAGGTCATTGCACCTGAAAAGGCTTTCGTGGAGGAAGGGACATCCCTTCATTACTACGAGTCCATTGAAACCGCATACCCGGATGTTGATTTGCTGAATAAAGCAACATTCGAATTTAGTGTAAGCAGTCATCCCATAGTGACAACGGATGCCGTATATCGCCAGACTTTTCGTAAAGAACAGTTGTGGCGGGAAAAAGGCGCTGTTGGCGTAGATATGGAAACATCCGCTGTCTTTAGCGTGGCGCGGTATCTTGGTTTAAAGGCGGTTGCTCTTCTGATGGTTTCTGACATACACCCGGTAGATTCGGATTCTCCGAAATGGGAATGGCATATGACGGAAGAAATGAGGTATCGGCTGGCGGAACAGGGAGTTGCGTTAGCGAAGGGGGTTGTTACATGCGTTCCATCTTAAAATCAACAAGAAATTCGCGTTTTTTGCCGACAGGCGAAATGCGGTATATCCGAAGCGATTTCCCGGAGAACTTGTCTGACGAGGAAATTCGGTGGCTGTTGGAGCACAATATAACTACAATTGTAGATTTGCGGTCGGAGGAAGAGGTTGCCAGAAAACCGTGCGGCTTGAAAGAGGAGAACGGTTTCAGATATTTTCATCTCCCGGTCACAGGCGGGGGCGATCCGCCGAAGTCGCGGGAACATTTGCATGAGGTGTACCGGCAAATGGTGGATGAAAAAATGGAAGAGATTATCGACACGATTATGAACGCGGATTCCAATGTAATGTATTTCTGCACGGCGGGGAAGGACCGTACCGGCGTTGTGTCGGCAATGATTTTAAAACGGCTGGGATTCAGTGACGAAGTGATCATTGATGATTATATGGAATCCGGGGATAATCTGATGGATATGCTTACCGACTATGTCCGTGTTCACCCGGAGGTGGATTTAGAGATTATTGTGCCGCACAGGGAGAATATGGAGCGGCTGCTGGAGCAGTTGCTGTAAGGGCAAGAAGGGTTTTCAAAAATTCATGCCGCCGAGTGCAGCGCCGATTTTTTGCTCCTGTTCTGGCGCTGCATTTGACGGCGGTATTTATTGAAAAATACTACAGTGCTTCTTAGTCCCCGTAAACCTCCTCCCATTCTACGCACATTTTTTTCCCGATGCTATGGTAATATACAAGCAATGCAAAGATTGCGGCAAGCGCAAGATAGGTTCTGAATCTGCCGTCCTGTTTCGCCCATGCCACGAGGCGGGACACAAGCTCCTTCTTTATCTCCTCCGTCAT
>CAJTTZ010000023.1 GCA_910579505.1 uncultured Lachnospiraceae bacterium | reverse complement strand
CTTGGCTTGGCTTGGCTTGGCTTGGCTTGGCTTGGCTAACCATTGTATCCTTTCGTGTCATTTTCTGTCAACTCCGTTCTTCCTTAAATTTTTTGAAGTGAGCTTATTGTATGTGAAAAACTCCGTTTTTGCTATGGGATTGGTATGGATTGTCGTTTTTCGGGTATACTTTGCATAATTTAGCTTACATAACTATATATTCGGCGATTTTGACATATTTGTATCCTACCACGTATTATGCAAATTGTTATATTTGTTATAGAATAGTACTAATATTTTTAAAATTGGTTATCATAATGGCACAGCAAACACAAGTACACCCCTGAGACTTTAAATATCTGATTTTTCTTTCTCTGTCCTGACAGTTAAAGTGTTCCCTTCCCTGCACAGGCCACGGTGGACCATACCATAGTCCACCGGTCTGCGCACTGCCCCCTTGTTGCCTATTTTAATATTTCAAAAAGCAGGATGCTCCTGCCCCCATTCTCACGCCACCGCTGTGTTTTGCGGATAAAGCCGTTTTCCTCCAGATCACGGACTGCCCGCTTGACCGTACTGACGGAAAGGTGCAGTTCCCTTGCAATGGTACCGATTGCAGGGTAGCAGGTTCCGTTCCTGTCCGCACGGTTCTGTAGGTACAGGTATACAGCTATAGCCCTGTGGGGCAGGTCTGCCTCATAGATTTTTCTTTCATATGTCATGCTTAACCCCGTTTCCGTTTCTAATCTTCTGTCCGCAGGGACTGGCGGACTCTTGCCACGGTCTCATTCATCTGCGCCTGCTGCATCCCTCCGTTCCTGCTGACTGCGCTGCGGTCTGTGTTTTCTGCATCCTCCTCCATGCAGCACATATATCTGCAGATGATCTCCTCCTCAATCTCCTGCTTGTCCGCATATGCCACCTTTCTTGCGAATTTCTCCTCTATTTCGTAGGGTTTCGCAAAGGTAATCCCCCATTTTAAGAACAGCTTCAGCTTTGTCTGCATGGGATGACAGCACCGTCCTGTTGCCGAGGCATTTTGACAGTACCTCTGCGGATTCTGAATTCGGTGCAAAACCGCCGAAGATGGTGTCTTGACAGTTATTAATAATAATCTCCGCACCCTCTTTTCCGTAATTCTTATTTAACTGTGCAAAAGACTGTATCATCGGCACAATGCTCACCTTCCAGGAACGTGATGCAGAAAATATTATTTCCGCACTTTCAATCTTCGGGATGGTTCCGACCTCATCCCAATAAAAAACGACCCTGTTATCCAGCTTCCCGCCGTTTTCGTCCGCCACCACCAGTATCTCCCTGTAGAGCTGTTGCAAAATCAGGGAAATAATTAAATATTTCGTATTGTCTTCCTCCGGCAGAACTGTTCCGCGTCGATAGCGGTGTCAAAGCACAGTATCTGCTCCAGTTCGGAATCCAGAAACGAGTTCAGTCTGGAAAGCGCCGTGGCCAGAACAGACTGCATGGACTGTTCCGCCGTGTTGAGTGTCGCCCCCGCAAACAATTTCACTTTGTGGGTGTCAGGCAGTTTCACCATTAGCAGCTGGAACTATCCGCGCCTCCTGATGATATGATGGTCTTTGCGGTAATCTTGGCATATTTCTCCGCCTTTGCTTTGGCGCTGAGATTGCTGCTGTCCACAAGGAACTCATCCATGTATTTGTTGACCAGATGCAGCATGTTGTCACCGTCACTCCTTGTCGGATTCCGCAGGTCGATGACTGCCGTTTCATAGCCGTAATACTTTTTCGCTATTCCCGCATAATTTCGGTACAGGTCGCCTTTGGTGTCGGTGCTCAGGAAACTCATACCGCAGGCACAGGCATATTCGATATTGGGATACAGGAAATGTGCCGTCTTGCCCACGCCTGCCGCGCCAATCATCAGACAGTGGACATCTCCTGTGTCCACAAGGGCATAAAGTTTCCCTGCCCGCTCTACGCTGCCAAGCACAAGCCCCTGCGCCTCCGGCAGGTGTTCCCCTCTCCTCCACTTTTCCGATTTATACAGTATTTCCGTATAAGTTTCCTCAATCTCCTTCTTACCTGCAAAACGCGCCGTCCCGTGCTGTCCGTCCCCGACGGTCCTGCTTTTGATCCCGTTCAGGGTATAAAAATGCGACAGCAGGGAAATGCCCCCGATAACCGCAAACATAAAAATCCCCGAACTGACCAGCATGACTACTGGCTGCATAATGCCATCCCCCTTTCGTTCTGTGCCGCCGTTTCTGGCGTCTGTGTATCCTGATCACCCTGTGCCTGCCCCATGACCGGCTCCTGATAATCCACCGCAACAAAAATATGGGCCCTGATACATTCCATTGTCAGGCCCATACATTTCTTTACCAGCAGTTCCTTATTCTCTTTCAAACTCAAATCCTTTGTATCGAATGCCTCCATTCAAAATACTGCTGTGTTGTCAGAAAATAGGCGCAGGCATAACGGATAAAATCCATGATTGTCGTATCCTCCACCTGTATCGTCAGAAAGGCATATGCCCCTGCGATGACTGCCTTCGATTTTAAGTTATCCGAATAGATATACTTCACCGGGAATCTCTTCCCGTACCCTTTATCTCCTTCCATTCCTAAATATATCCCTAAATCGTCCCCAAAACCGATTTTGGCTCCCCTGCATCTATAAAAACGGGCAAAAAAATAGGGCAAAAACTGGTCGATTTTCGCTCCAATTTTTGCCCGGGGAGCACAACATCTTGTGGTTTAGACCCCCCTAATTCTTCTCTTTTCCACAATACTGCATCATTATTATTACCTCAACGTGCCCCGTATGCCCAAACTGGTCCACAGCCCTAGCCCTCTTCAGCTCATACCCTCCCCCGCGCAGCACCTTCAAATCCCGCGCCAGCGTAGCCGGATCGCAGCTCACATATACAATCCGCTTCGGCTGCATGGCAAGCATGGTTTCCAGACACTTTTCATCACAGCCTTTGCGGGGCGGATCAACCACAATCACATCGGGATGCCGCATCTGCTCATCCGATGCACCGTTCCCCTTATAAAACCCCGGCAGCACTTCCTCCGCCTTTCCCACTAAAAATTCTGCATTCGTTATCCCGTTCCTGCGGGCGTTCTCTTTCGCATCCTCTATTGCCTGGGGAATGACTTCCACCCCGTAAACTTTCCTTGCCCGTTTTGCCATGAACAGGGATATCGTCCCGATACCGCAGTACAGATCCCACACGGTCTCCTGCCCGGTCAGTCCCGCGTATTCCAGTGCGAGACAGTAGAGCTTTTCGGTCTGCCGAGGATTTACCTGATAAAATGACAGCGGTGAAATCCGAAATGTAATTCTTTCTTCGTTTCCTGTACCTTCATCCGCCCTCCCGGCCGTTCCAAAGTCTGTCGAGTCCAAAACACGGAGGCTGTCCTCAATCCATCCTCTCCCCCAGAGCACTCGTATTTCCTGCCCCATAATCACATTCGTTTTTTCCCTGTTTACGCTAACCGAAATGCTGACAATCCTCTTGCACGGTATTTCCCGCCCTTCCATTTGTACTGACTGTTCACACACGCCGGCAGACACTTCATCATCAGCTGCAGACTGCCCGCTGTCCCCCGCCAAAACAGTCCCCTCAAGCAGCAGCCCCGTCAGCCTCTCTACCAATTTATCTTCTTCCGGCAGCCTTTTCCCGTTAATCACAAGGCACACCATAATCTCCCCGGAAGTAAATCCCGTGCGGATTAGCACATGCCGCACCAGACCTTCTCCCGTGCTTTCCAGGTAGGCGCTCACGCCGTTCTCTCTCATATAAGATAGAACTGCCTCCAAAATCACCTGGTTCTCAGGCGATCCTAAGGGGCAATCCGTATTGGCAATGATATCGTGCGTTCTTCCCGCATAAAAGCCGGCAACCAGATTTCCCGCCCTGTCATATCCCACAGGGTACTGCGCCTTATTGCGGTAATGCCACGGCTCTTCCATCCCGACTATCGGTTCCATAACCGTATCAATGAGCTTCGGCGCAAAACCGCCGATCCGCTGTAAGTGATTGCATACTTTATTCTGCTTATAGGCAAGCTGTCTCTCATAGCCCATCGCCTGAATCTGACAGCCGCCGCACTGTCTGTGGAAGGCGCATTTTGGTTCCACACGAAAAGGAGAAGGCGTTGCCACCTTCTCTACTCTCGCATAGCCATAATTTTTCTTGCATTTGGTAATACGCGCTTCAATGACGTCGCCGATCACGGCGTCTTTTACAAACAGGGTATACCCATCCGCCTTCCCGATGCCCTCACCGTCATTTCCAATATCTTCTATCGTAATTCGGACGATATCATTCTTTTTATATTCCATGCTTTTCACTCCAAACTCGTTCCGCGCAGATTCGATTCAAACAGCCTGTTGTACCCAAGCCACCCCTTCTCCGTACTATTTTCCAAAATCTCCGCAAAGGTCTCCATCTTTGCGTCCACATTATCTGCAAAGTTTAACGCCACTGCTTCCACGATTGCAGGCTTCTTGGGTGAGCCAAATTCAAACTCCCCATGGTGGGAAAGAATGCAGTGTTTCAGTTCATTGGCAAGCAGTGCCGGGAATCCCTCTATAGCCCGGACTTTCTCTCCGATCATCTCACTGCCGATCACAATATGTCCGAGAAACTGTCCGTCGTCCGTATAATCATTCTTCGGAAAAAGCGACAGCTCTTTCGTTTTGCCGATATCATGGCAAATCGCCGCCGTAATCAGCAGATCCCTATTAAGAACCGAATACTGGGTACAAAAATAATCGCAGAGTCTTGTCACCGCCAACGTATGCTGCAGCAGACCGCCCACAAACCCATGGTGTACCGTCTTGGCTGCCGAGGACTGGCGAAAAGCTTTGGTAAAAGCTGCATCTTTTACGAAAAACGCCTCCAGCAGCTGATGCAGATACGGATTTTTCACGCTTCCTATCAAATCCAGAAGCTCCTTCATCATATCCTCCGCCTTAAATTTACTGACAGGCAGATACTCCGCCGGATCGTACTCGCCCTCCTTACATTTGCGCACACGCTTTACATTTACCTGAAGCGCCCCTTGGAAACTGGTGACATCACCGTACACCTCTATGTAATCCATGCTGTCAAAATCTTCTATCCCCGCATTGTTCGGATCCCAGATCTTAGCGTCTATGGTGCCTGTCTTATCCTGCAGAATCACATTGTCATAAGGTTTCCCGTTTTTGGTCACCGCCGACTGCTTATGCTTACACAGGTAAACATCAAACATTCTGTCGCTTTCCTTGTAGTCCTTGATATACTTCATTGTATCTACCTTTCCTTTCTGTTCCCTGTTAAGCCGCTTGTTTGCTCATCCACGCCGTACTTATATAAAGCCGTATGCTCCAACCGTTACCAGCTCCCCAGCGTGACATCCACGTTCATCTCGTGCCCCTGTCTCGTCAGCGTAACAGTCAGCACATCCCCGGGTTTCGACGACTGTAAAATCCCCAGAAGTTCACTGTAAGTCGTAATCTCCGTACTTTCCACCCGGGTCACCACGTCGCCGCTCTGAATACCAGCCGCCATAGCCGGCGAATCTATTTCAATTTCTCTGATATATGTGCCCGCAGGGGTATTAATCTGTGTATCTTCAATGGCTTCCTTCGGCACATCCGCCCCATGCACACCCAGATATGCGCGTTCTTTATCGTTTGACATCTGTTCAATCGTGCGTTTCAGCTCCGTGATACCGTAAGCCGTGAGCAGATTACTCATATCGTTTCCTGTATTGACATTGTCTATAATACCGATTACCATGCCCTTTAAGTTGATCAATACGCCCGTCGCATTGCGGCTCCCGTAAATATCCGTTGTAATTCTCTTATAGGCGGAATCCGGGCGGTCGATTACCGTCCCCGTGGAAGTCACCATGCCATAGCTGATGGAACCGCCGGTGCCAAGAGGACTTCCCAGCGCCACCACCGGCGTCCCCAGCAGGTTGGTATTAGAGCTTCCCAATTCTGCAATGTTGATTTTCTCCATTGTCGCACTGCCCACAGCAGAAAGCGGCACCGACAAAATCGCCAAGCCTGTATTCTCGTCTTTCTGCACCAGCTCCGCCTCCACCTGAGTCTGGTCACAGAAAGTTACCTCTATGCTGTCCGCTCCATTTAAGTTCCCCGCACTGACTAGGATAAGCAGGGCTTTTTCGTTGTTGGCCACAATCACGCCGGAAGCCGAGGCAACATTTTCGTATATATTATTAAACCAGTCTACATCTGAAGTAACGCCCGCCACAGTAACTACCGCGCGGCACGCGTCATCTGCCAGCGTCCGCAGTTCCCCGTAAATCGACTGATAATCTTCGAGTGTAAACTCCCTCTCCACCTGAGACAGCACTTCCTGAATCTGCTCGTCTACCATCTCCAGATCCACCTGGTCAGGCGTCTGCGGCTCCGCATCCTCCTCTGTAACCAGCATGTCCTCCGGTTTCATCTCCTCAATCGGTGTCTCCTCGGGAAATGCCACTTCCTTTGGCTCTTCCTCCGGGTAGAGGCGGTTACTGATCACCGGCTCCAACACCAGAAAGGTAAAGCATGCCACAAGGCCGAATACCACCGCCATAACTGCGGTAATCACTGTTCGACGGAGAAGTTTTTTCTTATTGACGGGCTTCTGCTTGATCTTTTCCCGCATAAATTCCGCCTGCACAGAGGGCGTATACTCCGCCTGCTCCTTTATCGGTTCCTCTTCAGTTTTATTTCGTTCTTTTTCCTGTTCAGACATATAGCTGCCCTCAAAATACAATGGATTATCATACTCGCAAATCCGCGCTGACGCGCTCTATGTCCGATTTCATCGGACATTTGCTCATTAAATGGCGCAGGAAAAACAAATGCCTGCTTCGCAGTCGCTTATTTTTCCATTGCGCTCATTATATCATACCCCCTGCTGCATGACAAGAAATCGGGTCCGGCAAAACACGGTATTCCCGATAGTATTTTTCCCCTGTTTGTGGTAGGATAGTGCATAGAAACAATATTGGGAAATTATGAGGTAACTATGAACAGTAAAGTATTAAGGGTTTTAGAATATCATAAGATTATCGACCGTCTTACGGAAAAAGCTTCTTCCGAACCGGGCAAACGCCTTGCGGCAGCGCTTGTTCCCATGACGGACTTAGAGGAAATCAAAACGGCGCAGACCCAGACGGCGGATGCCCTGGGACGTCTTTTTGCCAAAGGCTCCACCTCCTTTGGAAGCAACAAGGATCTGGGAATGAGTCTAAAATCGCTGGAAGTGGGAAGTGTCCTTTCCGCTGCCGAGCTTTTGCGCATCGCCTCTTTTCTGGAAAACGTAAACCGCATCAAGACTTACGGCCGCAAAGACAGGGACGACATTCCCGGCGATTCTCTGGACGTCTATTTTGACAGCCTAGAACCGCTCACGCCTTTAGCAAACGAGATTAACCGTTGCATTCTTTCCGAGGAGGAAATCGCCGATGACGCAAGCCCTGCTTTAAAGCGCATCCGCCGCAGTATGGCAATTACCAACGACCGAATCCACTCGCAGTTAAATTCTATGATAAACGGTTCTCTGCGCACCTATCTGCAGGACGCCGTGGTAACCATGCGCGACAACCGCTACTGTATCCCTGTGAAATCCGAGTATAAAGGACAGGTGCCGGGCATGGTGCACGACCAGTCCTCCACAGGCTCCACCTTTTTTATCGAGCCTGCGGCAGTTGTGAACCTGAATAATGAATTGAAGGAACTGGCCATAAAGGAGCAGGAGGAGATTGAGGCTGTTCTTGCCTCCTTAAGCGCGCTGGCCGCATCCCACACGGAAGCCCTTGCCGAAAACCAGAAGTCCATGACTATGTTGGATTTTATCTTCGCCAAGGCTTCCCTTGCCATGGAACAGAACGCCACTATGCCGCTTTTTAATACGGACCACCAGATCCGCATCCGCAAAGGGCGGCATCCCCTGATCGACAAAAAGGCAGTCGTGCCCGTGGATATCCTTCTGGGGATCGACTTTGACCTGTTGATTATTACGGGACCAAACACCGGCGGTAAGACTGTGGCATTAAAGACGGTAGGGCTTTTGACGCTGATGGGACAGGCCGGGCTGCATATTCCCGCCCTGGACCGTTCGGAGCTTTCTGTTTTCCGCGAAGTCTATGCCGATATCGGGGACGAACAGAGTATTGAACAGAGTCTTTCCACGTTTTCTTCCCACATGACGAGCATCGTATCTATTTTGCAGGAAGCGGACACGGATTCTCTCTGCCTATTCGACGAGCTGGGCGCAGGAACCGATCCCACAGAAGGCGCGGCTCTTGCCATCTCGGTTTTGGATTATCTGCACAACAGGGGCATCCGTACCATGGCTACCACGCACTACAGTGAATTAAAAGTCTATGCGCTCTTCACGCCTTTCGTAGAAAATGCATGCTGTGAATTTAATGTGGAAACGCTGCGTCCCACTTACCGGCTCCTGATCGGGATTCCCGGTAAGAGCAACGCTTTTGCCATCTCCTCCCGTCTGGGACTGCCGGATCATATCATAGAGGATGCCAAACGGCACATTACGCAGGACAAGGAGAGTTTTGAGGACCTGCTCGCGAATCTGGAAAACAGCCGCCTGACTATCGAGAAGGAGCAGGCTGAAATTGAAGCCTACAAACAGGAGGTACAGGCTTTAAAAGAACGTCTGGAATCCAAACAGGAGAAAATTGACCAGTCCCGCGACCGCATCATAAGAGAGGCGAACGAAGAGGCACGCGAAATCTTACAGAACGCGAAGGAACTGGCAGACGAAACCATCCGCACTTTCCAGAAGGCAGGCGCAGCCACTTCCATCAAAGATTTGGAAAAATCGCGCCGCAAGGTGCACGACAAGATTTCAGAGAAAAACGAAAAGCTTACATTGAAAAGTGACAAGCCTACCCACAAAGTGCTAAAACCGAACCAAATCCGGCTGGGTGACAGTGTAAAAGTCGTGTCCATGGGTTTAAAAGGCAGCGTCAGCTCCCTTCCCGACAAAAACGGAAGGCTTTTCGTACAGTGCGGTATCATCCGTTCCCAAGTTTCCCTTTCGGACCTGGTGCTCCTCGAGGAAGAAACGGTAAAAACCGAAAAAATGCAGCGAGGTTCTTCCGGCAAGCTAAAAATGTCCAAGTCCTACTCTGTCTCTACGGAAATTAATCTTCTCGGCAAGACGGTGGACGAGGCGCTTTCCGAACTGGACAAATATCTGGACGACGCCTATCTCGCCCATCTCCCGAGCGTCCGCATTGTGCACGGCAAGGGAACAGGGGCCCTGCGAAAAGCCGTGCAGGGATATTTGCGCAAAAATCGAGTAATAAAAAGCTTTCGGCTGGGCGAATTCGGGGAAGGCGACGCGGGTGTTACCATTGCCGAGTTTAAAGACTGAGTTATCATTTCAATACGGAGGTTACCATGATAAACAAACAAAAAATCCTGATTGTAGACGACGACAATAATATTGCAGAGCTGATTTCGCTCTACCTCACAAAGGAATGCTTCGAGACAATGATTGTCAACGACGGAGAATCCGCATTGACGGCAGTAGACAGTTTTGAACCAAACCTGATGCTTTTGGATCTGATGCTGCCGGGTATCGACGGGTATCAGGTCTGCCGGGAGGTTCGCTCAAAATCCCAGCTCCCTATTATTATGCTTTCCGCAAAAGGAGAAGTCTTTGACAAGGTTCTCGGACTGGAGCTGGGCGCAGACGACTACATGGAAAAGCCTTTCGATTCCAAAGAGCTGGTTGCACGTGTCAAGGCAGTGCTTCGCCGCTACAAACTGGCGGCATCGGAGCCGAAAGCCTCCGACGTAAAAAGCGTGGAATACCCGGATCTGATTATCAATCAAACCAACTACTCTGTTATTTATATGGGCAAACCTATCGAACTGCCTCCCAAGGAACTGGAACTTCTCTACTTCCTTGCTTCCTCCCCGAACCGGGTCTTTTCCAGAGAGCAGCTTTTGGACCAGATCTGGGGATATGAATATCTCGGAGACAGTCGTACGATTGACGTCCACATCAAGCGGCTCCGTGAAAAAATTGACGATCATGAGTGCTGGAGAATTGCGACGGTACGGGGTATCGGTTATAAATTCCATGTGCATGATAATAAATTTTAAAGCCCGCGGCGCTGGCGGTTTTACGAGGTTTTTATATGCGGAAGACACTTTATTTAAAATTAATACTTGCCTATATCATATTCGGGTTGTTTGGATTCGTGGTGGTAGCCACTTTTGTGTCCGACATGACTTTCAATCATCTCACAAAGGAAAAAGCGGACGCCCTCTACCGGGAAGCCACATTGATTGCCAACACTTATGCAACCGACCTGTACAATACGGAAGTGTCTCTGGAAACGGTAAAGACACAGTTAGACGCGTTGGACACCTACTTAAACGCCACAATCTGGATTATCAATCCTTCCGGGCGTATGGTTCTGGACTCCTCCGCCCCGGTGGATGTGGAAAATGAGATTGTCGTTGAAAATTTTGATCCCACCATCACCGCAGGCTCTTACTACACGGTCGGCGACTTTTTCAGGACCTTCGACGAAGAGATGCTGAGTGTCTTTGCCCCCATTACCTCTGGATATAAGGTAAAAGGCTATGTGGTGATCCACGCCTCACTCGGCAGTATACAGACAGAGACAAACCAGCTGTTAAATATTTCTTATATCATGCTGCTCATCCTGTTTTTACTGTCCCTTATAATTCTGATCTTTTTCACAGAGATGGTTTATATTCCCCTTCGCAAAATTACAGAGGCGACGGAGCAGTACGCCAGCGGGAATATGCACTACGAATTTAGTGTGGAGAGCGAAGATGAAATGGGATATCTCGCCGCCACTCTCTCCTATATGGCAAGCGAAATCGCCCGCTCGGAGGATGACCAGAAAAAATTTGTGGCAAATGTCTCCCATGACTTCCGCTCGCCCTTGACTTCCATCGACGGGTATTTGAAAGCCATGCTGGACGGCACGATCCCCCCGGAAATGTATGAAAAATATTTAAATATTGTGCTAAATGAGACAAGCCGTCTGACTAAGCTGACGAACAGTCTTCTGACCCTCAATAACCTGAATACGAAGGGCATCATGCTGAACAAAACGGACTTTGAAATTAACACGGTTATCCGCAATGTCGCCGCCACCTTCGAAGGCACCTGCCGGCAGAAAATGATCGGCATCGAGCTGGTACTCACAGGCGACGAGATGTATGTGGTCGCGGACATGGACAAAATCCAACAGGTTCTCTACAACCTTCTGGATAACGCCATCAAGTTCAGCCATCACGATTCCCTCATCAAAATTGAGACGACTGAAAAGCACAATAAAATATTTATCAGCGTAAAAGACGCCGGTATCGGCATCCCGAAAGATGAGCTGAAGCTGATCTGGAACCGCTTCTACAAGTCTGATTTGTCCCGCGGCAAAGATAAAAAGGGAACCGGCCTCGGATTGTCAATCACAAAAGAAATCATACAGGCGCACGGGGAAAATATTAACGTAATAAGCACCGAAGGAGTTGGCACGGAGTTTATCTTCTCCCTGCCAAAATCCGATGTGGAAGATGACGACTAAAGCCGTTGGCAGATGTCAATATGATATGGCGGCCTCTCAGAAAATACCTTTCTATAGCATATCAGTCCCACGATAATCTATGTAGCTCTCCCACAGTCTTCATCCCGGAAAACCCATTCTGGCGTAAAGCCTCATAGAGCACAATCGCTACGGAATTTGAGAGGTTCAGCGACCGTATCTCATCCATCATGGGGATGCGGATGCATGTCTCTTCATTTTCAACCAGAAGCTCCTCCGGGATCCCGGCGCTTTCTTTGCCGAACATAATATAGTCATCCTGCCCAAAAACAGCTTCCGTGTAGAGACGTTTTGCTTTTGTGGTGGCATACCAGATTTTTACACCGGGATGCTTTTGTTGAAATTCCTGAAAGTTGATATAGCGAGTCACTTCCAAATGCTCCCAATAATCCATGCCCGCCCGTTTAATGGACTTTTCATCCAGACGAAACCCCAGCGGCTCAATCAAATGGAGCGCCGTACCTGTCGCTACACAGGTACGGCCGATATTCCCGGTATTTGCCGGAATTTCCGGTTGATGTAAGATAATGTGCATCCCGACCTCCATCATAGCGCGAAACATGGAAGCTCTTTGGTAACAGCCCCACGCCGTAAGCGCCATAGTTTCTACTTTTGTTGACGCAGTCTGTCCACAAATTCTGCCAGTTTCCCAATAGCCAGCTTCAGGTTGTCCATCGAGTATGCGTAGGAGATTCTCAGATACCCCTCGCCGCAGTCACCAAATGCCGTCCCCGGCACCACAGCCACTTTCTCTTCCGCCAGAAACCGCTCCGCAAACTCCTCACTGGTCATGCCAAACTCCTTGATGCACGGGAACACATAGAACGCGCCGAAAGGTTCGAAGCAGGACAGTTTCATCTCACGGAAAGCGTTCATCAGATACCGTCTCCTCTGATTGTAAGCCATGCACATTTCCCGCACATCGTCATCTCCGTTGCGCAGCGCCTCTACCGCCGCATACTGGCTGGTCGTCGGTGCACACATAATGGCAAACTGATGGAGTTTCGTCATCTGCTCCAGAATTTCTCTCGGTCCGCAGGCATAACCAAGGCGCCAGCCTGTCATCGCATATGCCTTGGAAAATCCGTTAATCAGGATCGTCCTCTCCCGCATACCTTCCATCTCTATGATGGACACATGCTTTTCCTTGTAAGTCAGTTCCGCATAAATCTCATCCGACATGACAAGTATGTCATGTTTCCTGATCACTTCCGCAATTTCTTCCAAATCTTTCCGTTCCATAATGGCACCCGTCGGATTATTTGGGAAAGGCAGAATCAGAATCTTTGTCTTTTCCGTTATGGCGTCTTCCAGCTCTTTTGCCGTCAGGCGAAACTCATTCTCTGCCTTCAATTCGATGATGACCGGTACAGCGCCTGCCATAATGGCGCAAGGCTCATAGGACACGAAGCTCGGCTGCGGAATCAGCACTTCATCTCCCGGGTTAACTACTGCCCTTAGTCCTATGTCAATTGCCTCGGAACCGCCCACCGTGATCAGTACCTCATGCTGGGGATCGTAATCCACTCCCTGCTTTCTCTTTATGTAATTACAGATTTCCTGCCGCAGTTCCATCAGTCCGCTGTTCGAAGTATAGAACGTGCGCCCCTTTTCCAGCGAGTAAATGCCCTCGTCCCTTATGTGCCACGGCGTATCGAAATCCGGCTCACCCACACCGAGGGAAATGGCGTCGTCCATCTCGCTGACAATGTCAAAGAATTTCCGAATACCCGAAGGTTTCAGGCCTACTGCCTGTTTTGATAACATATCTTTCACGGTGACACCTTCTCTCTTGTATCTTCGTATTTTTTCGTCAGGATCGTGCCATGGTCTTTGTATTTTTTAAGGATAAAATGGGTTGCCGTACTCAAAACGGACTCCAGTGTGGAAAGTTTGTCAGATACAAAACCGGAAATCTCCTTCAGAGACTTCCCCTCCAAAGTAACAAGCAGATCGTATCCGCCGGAAATCAAATATACGGATGTCACCTCCGGGTACTTATAAATCCGCTCCGCAATATTGTCAAACCCCTGGCCTCTCTGAGGCGTCACCCGCACCTCAATCAATGCGGACACCTTCTCAATAGAAGTTTTCTCCCAGTCGATCATGGTATGGTAGCCGCAGATAATACCATCATCCTCCAACGCCTGCAGCTCGTTCACCACATCAATCTCCTCGACTCCGAGTATCACAGCCAGCTCCTTCAAGTCTATGCGGCTGTTCCTCTCTATAATTTTTAACAATTCTTCTCTCATTTTTTCCTCCTCCATTCTTGTTTCTGTTTATTTTTATACATGTCTTGGTTTATTCAGAAACTGCTTTCTACCTTCATTATAGAGCACCCTGTCATTCCCCCGCGTTGTACGGCCGACTACAACAGCCGGAATCCCTTCCCGCAGCAGCGCCTCCACAAGGACATATCCGTTTTCCGCCGTCATAATAAGGCATCCGCCCGACGAAAGTTCATAAGGATTTTCCCCGAAAACCTCGCAAATCTCTATGGTTTCCTGTCTGACAGGTATCTTTCTAAAATCTGCTTCCAGTCCGACGCCGGCCTCCTCTGCCATCTCCCACAGGCCCTCCAAAATGCCTCCCCGGGAAACGGGATGTATGCCACAGACGCCGGACTTCATGGCGGTGGCGGCCTCCGGTACCACTGACAGATACCTGTCAAAGGAGGCAGCCTCCTCAATTATGCGCGCCGGAAGCCGTTTGCGCAGCTTCTCATAATTTTCTCGGGCAAGTCTGGCCGTTCCCTCCAGGCCGATCCATTTACTCACTACAACATCCTGGTCTGCGCATAAAATGGCGCAGTCTTTCCCCAGCCCTGCGCCATTTTCCATTTCCTGTCTATTCTTCTTTGTCTCTTCCAGCGAAGAGCGCTCTGACACGTTCTCTGCTATTTTTTCCTGTTCCATACTGTATGCCTTATTTTTCATAGGATCGTATCACATTCTTACAGTCTCGGCCAAGAATGCTTCGACCTATACCGAGCCGTTACCCGAAATCACTCTGTCGGAGGTGGTGTTTCAGGCTGCTGCTGTGCCGCCTGCTCCGCTGCTGCCTGCTCTGCCGCCGCCTGTGCGGCCGCTGCCTGATCCGCAGCCGCCTTGTCTGCTGCCGCCTGCTGCGCCGCTGCCGCTGCCGCCTGTATCTGCCCGGGATCACCGCCCCGGTATGCGCCGGATACGGCTTTTACCTGATCCACACTGCCCGAAGCCACCGCCGCCATAATCGCATTATACGCACCCGGATCTTCGGTCGCCACTCCCACGGTCGCACTTCTGGGCGCTTTCATATAACTGCTGCTGTTCACCTGCTCCCGGCTCACTTCCTCACCGTTTTCTTTTACAATTTTCCACAGTCTGGCCTTATAGCCTACGTGTGCGGACTGCACGCTGCAATAGCCTACCGGCATGGAAGCATCTGTGTAGATCACTTCCGTATCAGGCACAGTTCTCTCAAGAACTTCGCTCTCATAGATTACCTCACGGCCGCTGTCTCTGGTCTCCATCCCATAGATCGTGAATGTGATCTGCTTCTCGGGAGTCGTATAGCCGTCTATATAAACAGGATAGTCCAAATTATTTTTAAATTTAAAGTCTTTCCCGGAAGACTCTGCAATGGCTGCGTCCGCTGAGGGATCCACATAGGTGACGATCATGGAATGATTGTAACGCTCCGTCACCTCAAGCTCCGCCTGAAGCACTGCATTGTAAAGCGTGGTCGATACCTGGCAGATGCCGCCGCCCAGACTGTCAACCACCTGCCCGTTCAGATAAGATGCCGCCATATAGTAGCCATTATCCTCCGAGAAAGGTGTAATGGTTTCCAGCGTTGAAATTTCGTCTCCGGGATACAGAGTAATACCGCTGAGGAGCCTGCATCCATTTGCCACATTTTTGCTTCTTGCCTCGCCGGAAGTGGAATAGCTGGTGGTAAAAGTGCCCAAAACATCCTTCACTTTCTCCAGATCTTCCACTGTGCCCTGCGGTTCCTGCGTCTCAACCTGTATATCCAAATCGCAGGCGCCGCCTGTCCACTCGCCTGTCAGATACTCATATACACTCTCCGTTGTGCCGTCCCGGTCCACCACATAGCCTGTCTGTCCATCCGTAACCTCAAAGCCGTCCTCCGTCTTTTTCAGGCTGGCGTTAACTGCCTCCTGATCGTACTGTCCGGCATTTTCCTCAATCAGCGTGCGGATCTTATTCTTATCAAAGTCAAAGCTTACACGGTAAACCTTATTTTTATATTCCAGATCCCGCAATTCCTTATAGCACTGCAGAATATCCCCGTCCCTGCCAAAGTTCGCCGCTTCATCCAGAATCTCACGGTTGCCCCATTTTAAACCCAGATCTGCGGCAGCGACCGTTATTTCACCCTGTTCCGGGGCATGCAAAGTAATCTGCGCATCACCGAAAGTGGAGACATATGCCTCGATTGCCTCAGTCGCCTCGCCCGCTGTCATTCCCGAGATATCTATATCATCCACATAGATTCCCGTCTCAATTTTGTCTTCCCTTGCCTGCGCCGGCATCACGGCAAACCCCGCCGCAATAAACGTCGTCAGGACAATCACAGATAATTTTTTCATAACGATTACCCGCTCTCCACTTCTCCCCTGTCAAGTCCATGCCATTCACAAATCGCGCTTCCTGTGCTAAAATGAATAAAACGCAGATGCCAGCATCGGAATGACCATCGCCAAAACGACGATAATAATGATAACTGATGAAATGATTTTTCTGGTTCTCCTGTTAAATTTCATATAACATCACCTCAGGTCTTTTTGCTACACTATAAAAATAAGTAAGGAATGCCTTCTTTTGGCATAAAGGAATTATATATGAATTTTCTAATTATTGCAAGCACTCTGATCCTAGCCGCCGCTATCGCCATAGCCTCCTCCAAAAGCCGGAAAACCGCCGCTGCCATGGAGCAGGAATTTTGGCAGAGAGAGCGGGCTGCAAACAGTACCCGGCGCAAACCCTTAGATGACCTGAACTATATTAAGCTGCCGATGGAAATCTTTCCCATGGAGCTTTTACAGGATATTCCCAAGGTCGAGGATTACAGACAGATCATACTTTCCCTGAAAGACCAGCCCATTGTCAATTTCACGGGGCTTACCAACACGGAGCTGAAGCTGCGCTACGGCGCGCCCAACATCACTCAGCTGACCATCTATGACCAGAATTACACGCTTCTGGCACGCACCCTGCAGCAATGGGCACAGGCGCTCTATGACAACGGTTTCTCCAAAGAGGCTTGTCAGCTTCTGGAATTCGCCGTATCAACTAACACGGATGTAAGCGCAACTTACCGGCTTCTGTGCCGCATATATCAGGAGAACGGCACCCCCGAAAAGATCGAGGCGCTCTATCCTGTGGCACAGTCGTTAACCTCCGCCATGCAGAAGCCTATCGTCCGCATTCTGCAAGAATTTGGTCAATTTTCCGACTAGCCTCGCTTCGGGTCAGGCTCTCTACTTCATAGTCCACTATCAGTTTATGCCTGTCCAACAATTTATATAACTGTTCTTTTTGTGCAACCGTAAGCGGCGTATCCCGTTTCGCCCGATACAAAAGCTGTTTTGGTAAAAAAAGACTTTTTTCCCCTGCCTCTATATCCTTTTCATAAAATTCCTGCGCAAGTTTCTGATACAGCGCCGCCGTAGCGCGGGCATCACTCAATGCCCTGTGCGCGCTGTGGGAAATTCCATAATGTCTGCAGAGTGCTCCCAGACTGCGGCTTTCCAGTTCTTTCAAATATTTCCGGGCAATCTTTAATGTGTCGATTCCTTGTCTTTCAAAAGACAGTTTCTCATTTACTGCCGCCTTCTTGAGAAAAGAAAAATCAAAAAGTACGCCGTGCCCCAGAAGCACATCTTCACCGACAAAAGTCAGAAACTCCGGCAAAATCTCGCGAATCGGCCTTGCTTTAGAAAGCTCCCCGTCATGGATTCCGGTAAGCTCCACAATCCGCTCCGGAAGCTTCTGTCCGGGATTGACAAAAGTTTCCCACTCTTCTACTGCCTCACCCTGCTCCACCCTGACCGCGCCGATCTCTATAATTTTATCCCGTTTCGGATCAAGCCCCGTCGTCTCCAAGTCAACGCACACATAGGTATCTGTCATTTTCCCTCCAAACTTTTCCCATCCCAAAACCCTCCATTCTAGATAGGATTTAACGTTTCGTGAAACATCCTGCCTGATTTTTCCAAAAATCAATGCACCCCATATTCACTATATATAGTCCAACTGTCTAAACTCCATACTTCATCTTGTAGTCTGCCAGCAATTTATTAACAAAACGGAGATCTTTCCACAAAAATATTCTAAAGTGAATATCCTTATTAAAAATTGGAATATTTTTTGGCGGCAAATAAACTACAATAACAAAAAGGGATTACAAATGAAGACAAGGATAAAGGAACTCCGACTGGAAAAAAAACTGACACAGCAAGCTCTTGCTAAGCAGCTTGGCATTAACCAAACAAGTCTAAGCAAAATCGAATGTGGCGCCAGCACTCCTGACGCTCTGCTTTTGGCAGATCTATCGCGTTTCTTTCATGTCACCACAGACTATATTCTATTACTCTCCGAAGAACGTCTGGCAGCAGATTCCCTATTGGCAGATAATATGTGTAATCTCAAGAAGTATCAGCGCCTTATCACCATTTACCAAAAAATGACCCTAAAACAGCAGGGAGACTTCTACAATTTCCTGTGCAGCATGTTAGGCATGAGCGATGATTTGTAATACGGAATCTGTCATCGTCGGATGACGCTTTGCCTTTCCATAATATATCTTTTATATCTCACAATGCATTTCTAGTCAGGTTGCCAGCGCCCTGTAAAGCTTAAACCCCTATGCTGTCACATCTGATCTATGCGTTATATAACGTTTCTGGTAAAGGCGGGATTCTTAAATCCCGCCTCACTTCTTGTCATGCATCCGAATTTTAAATCCGCACGGTTAAAGAGTGGAAAGAAACTTGTCGAAAGCCGCCTGTCCTTCGGCATCCCTCTTATAAACCCCCGCGTCCTCCAGCACTTCCATGAACACATTGCCGATCTCCTTGTGCAGGATCTCCATAATGTGATCCCTGTCCACATTCGGATAAGCGGGCAGAAATTCCTCCACCCAGTCGGCATGCTTCGCAAGTTCCTCATCCTTACGGATATCGGATCCTGACAAAATCGCCTCGGCGAGACGCTCCATCTCCCCTTTCAGCCTGGCCGGCAGTACAGCGAGCCCCATCACTTCAATCAGGCCGATATTTTCCTTTTTGATGTGGTGCAGCTTCGCATGAGGATGATATACGCCCAGAGGATGCTCCTTTGTCGTAATGTTATTGCGCAGCACCAGATCCAACTCGAATTTGTCATCCCGCTTTCTGGCAATCGGCGTAATCGTGTTGTGCGGCTCGCCGTCGGTTTCGGCAAATATAAACGCCGCCTCGTCCGTATAACCCCGCCATTTTTCCAGAATCATATCTGCAAGTGCAACCAGTCTGTCAGAATCTTCATGCGCTATGCGGATCACGGACATCGGCCACTTCACCACGCCCGCCTCCACATCCGTAAAGCCCTGCACCGTAAAAATACGCTCTACAGGTGCCTTGGCCATGGCAAACTCATAATTCCCGCCCTGAAAATGATCGTGGCTTAAAATAGAACCGCCCACAATCGGCAGATCCGCATTGGAGCCCACAAAATAATGCGGAAACTGTTTCACGAAATCAAACAGCTTGCAGAAAGTATCGTGTTCAATCTTCATCGGAATATGCTGTGAATTAAACACAATACAGTGCTCGTTATAATACACGTAGGGAGAATACTGAAATCCCCATTCGCTGCCGTTTATAGTGACAGGAATAATCCTGTGGTTCTGTCTTGCGGGATGGTTTACCCGTCCGGCATAGCCCTCGTTTTCCCAGCAGAGGAGACATTTCGGATAACCGCTCTGCTTTGCGTTTTTTGCCGCTGCAATCGCCTTCGGGTCCTTCTCCGGCTTGGAAAGATTGATCGTGATGTCCAGATCGCCGTATTTGGTAGAAGAAATCCACTTCTGGTCTTTCTCAATGCGGTAACGTCTGATGTAATCCGTATCCCGGCTCAGTTTATAAAAATAATCTGTCGCCTCTTTCGGGTCTGTGTCATACTTCTCACGAAATGTCCTGATTACCTCGCTCGGTCTCGGTGTGAGCAGTCCCATAATCTTCGTGTCAAAGAGATCCCGGTATACAATGCTGTCCTCAATAAGCCCCTTCTCACAGGCATAATCCAATAGCTCCTTAAGTACCGCCTCCAGCTCTTCAACGGTCATAGCAGCGTCGTCGCCTTCCTCCAGCTCATCAATCCCAAAAAACTCCAGAAGACGGTTAGTCGTGTAAATCTCATCCTCCCTCTCTATCAACCCGGTAAGCAGACCATATTTCACTAGTTTTCTGATATTTTGTTGAATCATCTTTATACCTCCCTTAGAGTTTAGACGGTCCGTCGCCGATCTCGACCACATAAAAGTCCGCGTTCTTCCCTACACGCTCCTTATAGGCTGCGCCTACGTTTTCCTTAAAGGCTTCCACTGCCTCGTCCTTCACGATACTCACCGTACAGCCGCCAAAACCGCCGCCTGTAATACGGGAACCGATCACACCGTCCACCTTCCAGGCTTCCTCCACAAGCACGTCAATCTCATCGCAGGAAACCTCATAGTCATCCCGCAGAGAAACATGGGAGGCATTCATCAGTTCGCCAAACTCTTTCAGGTTGTTATTCTTGAGAGCCTCCACCGCGCGGATTGTACGGCGGTTTTCGTATACTGCATGTTTTGCCCGTTTTGCGCAGACCGCGTCGCCAATTGCCGACTTGTTCGCCTCAAACTCCTCCTCCGTCAGGTCACCGAGGGTCTCTATCTTTATCACCTTCTGTAAATCTGCCAGCGCCTGTTCGCTCTCTTTTCTTCTCGTGTTGTAGCCGGAATTTACGAGGGAGTGCTTCACATTGCTGTTGGTAACGATAATCTTGGCACCGTCCAGTACAAGAGGCGCGTACTGGTAGGACAGATCCGCCGTATCTAAAAAGATCGCGTTGTCCTTCTTTCCCATCGCCGAAGCAAACTGGTCCATGATTCCGCAGTTCATGCCGTTAAAATTATTTTCCGAATACTGGCCGATCAAAGCCAGATCCACATTGGTCACGTCAAATCCAAACAGGTCCCGCAGATAAAAACCGGTCAGCACCTCCAAAGATGCGGAAGAGGACAGGCCGGAGCCTCCCGGAATATCACCGTTTAATACGATATCCAATCCGCAGTCCATCTTCATACCGCGTTCCGCGAACGCCCACATAACTCCCTTCGGGTAGTTCGTCCATCCCGCCGCATCGGAAGGCGTCAGATCATCCAGACTGCTCTCCACCACGCCCATTTTTTCAAAGTTCATGGAATAGAAGCGCAGTTTCCTGTCCGTTCTCTTCTTAACCGCTGCGTATGTACCGATTGTCAGCGCGCAGGGAAATACATGTCCCCCGTTATAGTCCGTGTGCTCACCGATCATGTTCACACGTCCCGGCGCAAAATATACGTCAGCGCCGTCCGCATTGCCGTAAAGTTCCTCAAACTTCCTTAAAACCTGCTCTTTCATACCCACTCTCCTTCTCTTCTTAAATGTTTTACCCCATACCAGCTTACCTAAAACTCAAAACCTGTGCTTCGCACTAATCATATTATAGCAAAAAAGGACCATCCTAACATAGTCCTTTGTTACTTAAAACTGTCAAAATGTTAAATTTGAATACAGGTCATACAATCCCTGCACTCGAGACCTCCGCAAAGTTATGCTTACGCATTCAGACTGTTTATCTGCCCTATAAATTCCTCCACCTGGCGAAGATATTCCCGGTTCCGCCTCGTCTCCCCCTTCTGCATCTCCTTTCGGAAACTTGTGGGGGACATCTGCTTCATCTGCCGGAATGCTTTCGTAAAGACCAATGGATCGTGATAGCCGCATGACAGGGCGATACTTTCTATCGGAAGGGACGTGAGCTGCAAAAGTTCCGTCGCTTTCGTAATACGGAAGGTGGTCAAAAACTGTTGGGGCGACATCCCCATGGAATTTTGGAACAGCGTATAAAGATAACTTCTGTTGATGCAGACATAATCGGCAACATCCGTCACTTTGATAGGATTGCAGTAATTATTTTGGATAAATGAAACAGCTTTGCGCACATAAATGTTTGCTTTGTCATCTTCACCCCGCTTCTCAACCCTGCTGCCCTCGGCTATGACAGACAGAAAAATACCAAGCTGCCCATTCCGCCGCAGATCGTGGGAGAGGCCGTATGTATTGTGCTCCATCATATCTTTCACGATCTGGTAAAGCTCCTCGGAAGCGTCAGACTTAAAAATAGGCTGCCTTACGGACAAGCCGATATTTCCCACATATTCCGCCGCCTGTGTGCCGCTGAAGCCAACCCACACATACGTCCACGGCTCTTTCTCATCCGCCTGGTAAAAAGCAAGTTCGTCGGGCATGATTAAAAACCCATATCCGGCTTCCAGCGGATACTCCTCCCCGCCAATTGAAAATTTGCCCTTACCGCTCAAAATATAGTGAATCAGGTAATGAGGTTTTAGGGCCGGTCCGAAACTGTGCATCGGTTCCGTCCGGGAAAGGCCGCAGCAATTCACATACAGGCTGCCCGTCTGCTCCCCCGCAAATTCCAGTTTATATGCTTTTTCCATAGGCTCTATTTCTCCGCTTCCGCACTTTTCTCCGGCTCATAGTCCTCCACATCCGCAAGCAGCTTTTCCCATGCGTCCTCATGCTCCACATAATAGAGCGGACACTTTTTGCCGCCGCAGTCATAATGCCGCAAAATATCATCCGCTGACAGATGATATTCCTGTGTCAACCAGGCAAGCGTATGTACCAGAGTGTCGTATGTTTCCTGCGTAAACTTTCCGTCCTCATCCAGATAGCAGCACTCGATGGAAATCGAATCCTCGTTTCTGGTCGCCACTGCGTATGCCTGTTCCTCAAGCGGAATACACTGGATCAGCTCGCCCTCGTAACCGATAATAAAATGCGCGCTTGCCGACCGCTCATGTGTCTCGGCAAGATTGGCAAAATAACTGCGGTTCTGCTGTGCCGAAGTGCCGGGATTTGCAGTATAATGCACAAAAACACTCCTGATCTTTTTTAATTCAGTGCCGGGTCTGGAAAAGTCATTCGGTTCCAGATAATCCACAATAATCGCCGGCGGCTGAACCCTGTTCGCCTCAATCTTTTCGGACACGATCTCTACGATTCCTTTTCCCCTGCCCGTTTTTTCATTGTGTACCATACGGTAAATCGCCCCGGTCGTCTGGTAAATCAGTATCAGGCATACGCCGATCATAAGAAATACAAAAATGCGGTAAAGATTCAGCCGCCGCTTTTTCGCCCTGCGCCGTTTGATGGAACTGACCGGACGTGGACTGCCTGTGCTTCGACGCCCCGGCGGTGATCCCGGACGGGAACGCCGCTGTCCCGAGCGAACCTGTTCGCGGTCCGCAAGCCGCATTATGCGGGAATTGTCATCGTCCCTGGATATTTCCCACAGTTCCAGATTTTCCAGCCCGTCACTGTTTCTACTTTGTCGCCTTGCATGTTCTCCAGCTCTGTTTCTGCGCCGTTGCGCAGGGTATTGTGTCCGCCACCCTTCTTCTGTACTCCGCGAGCCATTCCTTGCGTCGCTCCTCTGTGCCTGTCCCATGATGTTCCCCCTCGTTTGTACCTTTCGCTCTATTGTAGTACGCCAATCTTTAAAATTTCTCTAAAAACAGGCATTTTACTACGTTTCTATATATTAAAACGGGGAACTTAAGAAAAAGGTTACATAAATCTTAATATTTTTTTATTTTTTCGTTCCAAATCAAGGTTGAAAGATTTTCTTTCCATCTTCCACGGTCCTCATCTCATCAAGTCTCTTCACTTTTTGGTACGCCAACTGCAAAAACTCCCGGATCGACAGATTACTCGCCGAACGCCGCCGCAAGATACGTCTCCACCGCTGTATGTAGTTCAGAAAGCCCGTCCCGGAAAGTCTGATCATCCTCGTAATCCGCACTTTGCAATAGCGGCAGTTCTTTTTCCAGCTCTTTCCTGTGATAAGTCACCATCATAGAGCCATTTCCCGAAGGATGCTGCATCTTGACAGCAACCTCCTCCACATTCCCGATGGAATAAAACAGCATTGCCGCATTAAAGTATAACATATCCTGATCTTCCTTCGTGAAATAATCCATACTCATCTCATAATCAACGCGCAGGGAATATGGTTCCTCCAGTGTCTGCAGGGAAAACCCGCCCGAACGGCTCAGCGTGGTGGGCAGGGGCAGGGCGTCGAGCAGCGCGCCCACCTTGACGTTGTCCCCCACATAGGGCGTGCGGTTTTCACACAGTGCGTCAAACAGCGCCTCCCTTCTCTCCCGGTTCAGGCTTAAAATAATCACCCGATCCGCCGCTGCTTTTAGCTCGCTGTCTATAAACGCCATCTCATCCCGATATTTCTCTTTTACCTTATTGTCATACGCCGCCCTAATATAAACATAACATCTGTTATCAAGTCTGTCTATATTGATCTCACTCGGCGGGTAAACTGTCGTCGTAATCTGCTCGTCCGGCAAATAGTCTACTGAGCCCTCCTCCTGCGCCTCCTCCGTGTTATAAGTATCATCGTCTATGACATAAGTCGTATCTTCTTCGTCTGCGATATAAGTTGTATCGTCGTTGCTGTCCGTGCCGGGCACGCCTGCCGTCATGCTGGTGTCCGTACCTGACACACCCTCCGAAATCCCGTTTCCTGTTCCGGCATCTTCCGCCGGTGTATAGGTGATATGTGTGTCTTCTTCCGCAGGCGTATAGGTATGCAACGTAGATTTTTCGTATGTCGCCGGATCCACGACGACAATTTCCTCGTTGGGCAGATAATCCGTCTTATCCTCCACAGGCGTATGGATATCCTCATGCTTTAACGCACCGTACCCTCTCTCCGAGGGAATATAAAGATGCTCCGTCCTCATCAACGGTTCTCCCAGATAAGCCCGCAAAAAGTAATTACAGCCTCTGTCTCCAATCGGCACGACCTCCCGGCCCTCGTCCACAAACCCCAGCGCGTCCCGAAGCGGTATTCTGGAAAACCTGCCCACCTCCTCCTGCGCGGCAACATGATAGATGACAACCTCATCCGTTTTCTTTTCCACCACGCAGCCGCTGATGCCACCGATACTTGCGGGCAGCGGTATCTGCATATCCGCGCCCGTAACCGTAAGCCCTTCCTGCGCGTCCACCGTTGTCCCCTTATACCGGGCGTCTTTTGTAAAGACAAAGAGGCATACAGCCGCAATCAGGAAAAGCGCGCCCGCCACCGCCGCATAGATAACCTTCGGCTCCTTTGCGATAAAGCGGATCCGCTCCTTCACGCTTTTTCCGCTCCCTGTCATGGTCGTGGCGGTGCAGACCAGATCGGAAACCCGCCCTTTTCTTGTAATGATAGAAAGCAGCGTCTCCCCGTAAGAAATACGTTCCTCCTCACCTAACAGCATAAGCGCTCCCTCATCACAGGCAAGTTCACAGTCCCGCTTGGAGCAGACTGCCGCCACCCATACCAGCGGATGAAACCAGTATACCGTCACCAAAACACCGCGAAGAAGTGCCCAGAAACTGTCCCCGTGCTTTTTATGGACAAGCTCGTGGACAATTACATGCCGCAGCCGGTCCCCATCATCGGTTATATCCGCCGTCAAATAAACCACCTCCCGCCCCGGAAATCCGTACAGACAGGGTGAAGAAATGCCTTCTGCAAGATAGATTGCTGGCAGACGGCCTTTTCTTACAAGCAAACGCCGCTTCTTTCCCGTTCCGTCCAAAACATCCTCTCCAAAAACTGCCGCCTTCACTTTCTCCGACAGTTCAAAAGGCTTTCTGCTTTTCCTTAACCGACGGCTGAACACCAGATTCGTGACCAGAATCCACGCCCCTACAATAAACGCGCCAATCCCCCAGAAAAACCAGAGCACATCCAACCGGGAAAAGCCCAACGTTCTCGCCATAAATACAGAGGTCGGTCCATCATCCGGCATTCCCTCAATCGTCTCTCTGATCTCATCCGTAGTAAACAGACGAAACAGCACACTGTTTGCATTTACCGTCATCTGGACAGGTTCCTCCAACCGAATGGACTCTTCCAGCCGTTCCCCAATGCCGCCCTCATTTCTCTCCACCAGATCCATCAGCCGGAAATCGGATAATGACCCCAGGTCAAACTCTGCCGAAGCCGGTATCATCAGCCGGAGCGCTGCCAGAAGCCAGAGCGCATACTGCAGCCTGCTGCTGATCTTTCCGCGAAATACCCGCCGGATCAGCAAGATACATAAAATTAAAACCGTTGATGTTATCAGTATCTCTTTCATATCTTCCTCCCTTTTTATCCGTCTCCCTTAAGTCTGCCGTTTCCCCACAGCCTATCCTTACTTCCACGCTCATCCCGCGCCCTGCTGTGTCCCGTCCTGCTTCTTTCGCGCCTGATCCAAAATACTGTAAAGCTCCTGTATTTCTTCCTCGGACAGCGCCTGGTCCTCCACCATGGCATTGACCATCATTCCCAGGCTGCCTCTGTAAACCTTCTGCAAAAATCCCCGGGTCTCCTGCATAGAGACTTCCTCTCTCGTCACCAGCGGATAAAATATTTTTGCGCGCCCGCCGTCCCTGTGGGCAACCGCACCTTTTTTCTCCATGCGGGAAAGCATGGTAATTACAATATGCTTGTCCCATCCCGTCTCTTTACCCAGTTCATTTTTAAGCTCAGTGATCGTACTCTCCCGTTCCCAGAGCTGATTCATAATTTTCCATTCGCCATCTGATAAACTGACCATCGTGTTTCCGCCCTTTCTTCACTATCTTTACATTAATCAATTTCCTTGCGATACAACAATAACATTTCTTCTATAAGCTTACACAGTTCCCACACATAAAGCTGGTATATTTTGGTATACGAATGTATACCCTATGTTTGTATCATACTCGCAAGGTATACACCTGTCAACCCTGCATTTTCTGGATATGAAATTTATCTGCCGTATTTTCCTTTAAAGTTTCACTCTATCACAATTTTCAGTCAGAAAACAAAACAGGAAACCCTGCCCGGATTCCCTGCTTTGCTTTCTTTATAATCTTTGTCTTCATTATGCCGGTTATCTCAGCCTTGCTTATCTCAGAGTCCTTCGCTGTACTTCCGATACAGTTCTTCCAAATCAGACTGATCCTGTTCGGACACATTTTCCTGCAAATACTCCTGCACCTCCGACAGAGAGTCGCCGTCCACGCCATCCCCAACGATTTCCATCACATCGGAGAGCGTATCGCTGTCTGCATAGCGGTCAATAATCTCTTCCGCTTTCTGCTTATCACCTTCGTCCATATTATCGACAATTTCTTTTGCCTTCTCTGCCGCCTGCGGATCGCCGCTGCTCTCAAGCGCCTGTTTCACCGCCTCTTCCATCACCGTTTCGGAAACCTTTTTTGTTACGGCGTGTTTCACGCTTTTAGAAACCTTTTCTGTTATCGCGTTTCCGCCTGTTCCGGCCAGCGCGCCACTGGCAAAGCCTATCGCCACCACAATACAGATCCCCAAGAAAAGCCCCAGAAAAATTACCGGGATAAATCCCTTTTTCTTTTTTCTCCTGCTCATTTTTTTCTCTCCCATATGCACAGTCTATTCGGGCGTTTCTCAAAATTATGCCCTATCCTGTCCGCAAACCCGAAGATTAATATGCCCGGCCCCAGTAAACCATCTTCTTTGCAGGTTTTCCACAGCACACGCATGTCTCGCCGACCTGTTCCTGTTCAAAAGGCATACAGCGGCTGGTCACCGCCATCTCTTCCTTAATCTGGTCCTCACAGGCCTGCTCCCCGCACCACATCGCTTTCACAAAGCCGGATTTCTCTGCAAAGAGCCTGCGGAACGTATCCATGTCTTTCGCCTCGTAGGTATGCTCCTCCCTGTGGGCTCTGGCACGCTCCAGCATTTCCTTCTGCATCAGATCCAGAATTTCTCCTGCCTTTGTCTCAATCTCATCCAGGGAAACTTCAATCTTCTCCCTCGTGTCCCGGCGGCAGATCACGCACTTGCCCGCCTCGATATCTTTCGGTCCGATCTCCACGCGAATGGGAATACCGCGCATTTCCTGCTCGGAAAACTTCCAGCCCGGGCTCTTATCGGTGTCGTCCACCTTTACCCGGAACGCGCCCAGCCTATCTTTCAGTTCATAGGCCTTATCCAACACACCTTCCTTTTTCTGCTGGATCGGAATAACCATAATCTGTGTAGGCGCAATCTTAGGCGGCAGTACCAGCCCGGAATTGTCGCCGTGCACCATAATCACCGCGCCGATCAGGCGGGTCGTGGTTCCCCATGAAGTCTGATGTACATATTTTAAAGTATTGTCCTTATCCGTAAACTGTATGCCAAACGCCTTTGCAAAACCATCGCCAAAATTGTGGCTGGTGCCGGACTGCAATGCTTTACCGTCATGCATCAACGCCTCAATTGTATAGGTAGCAATCGCTCCTGCAAACTTTTCCTTGTCCGTCTTCCGACCCTTGATGACAGGAATCGCCAATACCTCCTCACAGAAGTCGGCATAGACGTTTAGCATCTGGATCGTCCGCTCCTCGGCCTCCTCGGCTGTGGCATGCGCCGTATGTCCCTCCTGCCATAAAAATTCGCGGCTTCTGAGAAACGGCCTCGTCTCCTTTTCCCAGCGCACCACTGAACACCACTGGTTGCATACCTGGGGCAGATCACGGTAAGACTGCACCACATTCTTATAGTAATCACAAAACAGCGTCTCTGAAGTAGGTCTGACACAGAGTCTTTCCTGCAAAGGCTGCATACCGCCGTGGGTCACCCACGCCACCTCCGGCGCAAAGCCCTCCACGTGATCTTTCTCCTTATTTAAAAGGCTTTCCGGAATAAACATGGGTAAATACACGTTCTCCACGCCTGTTGCCTTAAAACGGTCGTCCATCTGCCGCTGAATCAGCTCCCAAATCGCATAGCCTGCCGGCTTAAACACCATACATCCCTTAATGCTGGTGTAATCCAGAAGCTCCGCCTTCTTCACCACATCCGTATACCACTGCGCAAAATCATCCTCCATTGCCGTGATTGCTTCCACTAATTTTTTGTCCGCCATAATTTCCTCCTTTTCTGACTCTGCTTATGCGCGCATAAGAAAACCGCCAAAACTTCTATCCCCAAGGGACCGAAATCTCGGCGGTACCACCCTAATTAATGTATTTACATACACTCTGCTTCTCTTACCGTTATCGCCGGCGCTACGCTGTGCTCTTCACACAGGGCTCCAAGACCGGTTCCGAACAGTTCCCGTAAAAGCCTTCCACCAACGGCCCTCTCTCTGCAACGTTTCCTATCCGTACTATTCTCTTCCTCGCCACGTTATGCTATTGCGTCAGCCTTAGCCGGCTGTATTTTCATCCATTTTAGCCGCATGAACCGCTTTTGTCAACTGTTATTATTATTTTCCAGCTGCAAAAGTCGTGTACGAAGCTGACGGATTTCCTCTTCTTTCTCAGCTACTATCTGTTCATATCGGATTCGGTCCTGCTCTATTTTTCTCTCGTAACTGCGCAGGTCCTGTTCATGCTCTATCCGATCCTGCTCTATTTTTCTCTCGTAACTGCGCAAGTCCTGATAGTATTC
>CAJTTZ010000022.1 GCA_910579505.1 uncultured Lachnospiraceae bacterium | reverse complement strand
AACTTTGTGAAATGTTTTCGCTAGAAAATATGCTTTTTATTACTGTAGCACAAATGTAACGATTTTGTAAATATATATGTGTAAAATTTTGAAATATTATGATATCTCAAGAGAATGTAAGTGCACCGTCATAATGGTTATGTAAACCAATATGCACAAAGTATACCACAAAAAGTGCAATCCATACCAAATCCCTTTTTTTATTTTTCATTCCATATATAATCCTGTTAAAGAGTCGAGCCGGCGCCCCGCACGGGTGCCCGTACAGCATGTGAAGTGCCAGATCACGGCATCGGTTCAGATGTGAGGTCATGCAAAGGATGAAACATGCAAAGGCTGAGAAGAATCACAGGCAGGGTAAAAGAAATGAGATTGACAGAAGGAGTGAGGCGGGCTATGAACAGGAAAGACGATCATAACAGCGACATGAATAAAAGGGGGAGGAAAACCGGGCGGCGCATTCTGACAGGTGTTTTGGCGCTTGCCATGGTGTTGACACAGCAGTCGGAGTTTGCGGGTATTCTCTCGGTGCGCGCCGAGCAGAAGGAGGAGGCGTGCAAGATCACGGGTTTTGTTCCGCTGTCTGCAAACGTGCTGGAGCAGAGGGTTTCTGTGGGCACAAAGATCGGGGACTTAAGCCTGCCGGATACGCTGGAGGCGTATGTCTTTGTGGAAGACGCCGAAAACGAGTGGGGGGGGGGTAGAATCTCCTAAAGACCCAGAGGAGGGAGACGACAGCGAGGAAAAAGAGCCGGGCGACGGGGACGACAGCGGAGAGCAGAATCCGGGTGACGGGGACGACAGCGGAGAGCAGAATCCGGGCGACGGGGACGACAGCGGAGAGCAGACCCCGGGTGACGGAGGCGACAGCGGAGAGCAGACCCCGGGTAACGGAGGCGACAGCGGAGAGCAGAATCCGGGCGGCGGAGACGGCAGCGGGGAGCAGGCCCCGGGCGACGGGGACGACAGTGGAGAGCAGAATCCGGGTAGCGGAGACGACAGCGGAGAACAGGAACCCGGCGGTGATGAGAGCGCAGGCGGAAACGGAGAAGAAAATGCCAGTGGCGACGGCGGGGAAAAGAATGCCGATGACAATAGCGGTGCGACGGGGAAACGCATAAAAGGCAGCGGGGATCAAGGCGCGGATGCGCCAGATGAGGCGCGCGCGGCACAGACCACGCAGGAGACAGTCGGTTTTCGTATCGAGACCGGCTCCTTTGTCATGCCCGCATACGGCTCGGAACATACGCAGGACGGCCTAATTGCGGGGAAATTGACGGCGGACGGACAGGAAGCGGATACCTCGGCTGATACGGATATCATAGATGGGGCGGAACATAAGGAGGCTTCGCCCGTAGAAGGAAAAGACGCGTCGGAGGAAGCGCGTACCGAAAGTGAAACGAAAACGGAAGAAGTGACCATAGAAGATATTGTATGGGAGGCTTCGCCTGCCTATGACGGCGATAGGGAGGGCGTCTATCTCTTTACGCCTGTTCTGCCGGAAGGATACGAGCTGGCGGAGGATGTCAGCCTGCCGGAAATCAGAGTGAGCGTGGGCTGTGTCCACGGCATCGTGGCGGCGGGGGAGGACTGCCCGGTCTGCGGACTGCAGGAGGAGATCGACGCCCTGCCGGACGCAGAAGAAGTGGAAGAGGCGTTGCAGGGAATGTTTACAGGGACATCTCGGATGAGCGAGGAGGAGATCGAAGCTCTGTACGAGCGGCTTCCTGCGCTTTCTGACACCTATGAGGGTTTCCCCAGGGAGTGGCAGGAGATGGTGGACGCCGAAAAGCTGTTTGCCTTGCTTGCCCTTTTTTCCGGGGAAGACAGGCTGATGACGACGGCAGACGGGAAGGATGTGCTGATTTTCTCTACCGAGATTAAGCCGCTGTACTATGATACAGAACTACAACCATTTGTGGAGAGTGTGGCGCAGGTCTTTTCGGACGCAGGGTATGGTGTACGGTTAAAAGCTGATGACACAGTACGACATTTGTCAGAGGACGATATGGACGGTATCGGGCTTATGATTTTGTTTTTGCCAGGGTGGCCACTGATTGACGGGGATATCTCTCTGATGCGGGACTTCCTGGCAAGCGGCGGCAGGATTGTTATGATAGGGGAAAATTCAGCGGTGTTTTATAAAGAAAATCGTATCCTGTCGGAGGCGGCGGAAAAGCTGGGCGCTGATTTCAGAATTGAAGACAAATTCATAGGGACACGTACAAGTATTGCCAAGGGATCTGCCGATATGCCGGCAACCGCTCTGACGCAGGATGTAAAGGAGAGTCTTACCTGCGATTATTTAGCGCCGATTACCTATACGGGAAGCGCGGAATCGGTGCTTTTGCTGAATGGACAGCCGTGGATGGTGGATCAGGCGGCAGGCAGGGGAAGAATTACGGCGATCGGCGATTGCAACTGTTTTGATTCTCTAAATGGCAGCCACGGTTGGAAAGGAACCGAGCAGGAGAAGAAGGACACGAAGGCGTGGATTTTAAGGTGGCTGCTGGACGCCAGAGAAAATCAGAGGACGGTGTTGGAAGGGAAGGACCCGAATCTGGGATTTGCCGGCAGCCTGATTTTCAGCATAGATGCGAAAGAACATGTGGCGGAGCTGGGTGATTACACCTTTACCGTCACCTATACCGGTTCCGACAGGTCACCGAACGGTGAGATCAACGAGGCGACGGTGGGCACGGACGACGTGACCGTAAAGGACAGCGCCGGGGCGTCCCTTCTCATAAGCAAGGCGGAGATTGTCTCCGGGCGGGGCACGAAGAAGCTTGTGGTGCGCTACACGGTGGAAGCGCAGCAGAGCAATTCCTTCACACCGGGGGATTACACCATCGACATCAACAATGCCGCCGTGGCGGACAAGGCGGGAAAACAGGTGGGCGGCAATCCGCAGGCGGCTGTTTTTCATGTGACCAGTTCTCCTTTGCGGATTACCGGTCCTGACAATCTCGTGATTCCGCAGGGAGGGACTGGCGTGCTCTCCGTGTCGGTGTCTTCCGTGGACGGGAAGAGCTATACCTATCAGTACCAGTGGTATCAGAAAAAGAACGACGTTTACGAGGCGGTGACGGGCGCGACCCGCGCTGCGTACACGCTGTCTGCGGCGCAGACCGCTGTTCCGGGGGAGTATACCTATCGGTGCGAGGTCTGGGCGAACGGGCATCCGGAGTTTCGGATTCCCTCGGAGGATGCGCTGGTGACGGTGGAGAAGGGGATTGCCATCGACACGCCGACCGCCGCGGAAATTGCCGGGAAGGACTGCGATTACACCTTGTCTGCCACGCTTTTGGAGCCGGGCAGCGACAGGATCGTGGAGACCGGCTTCGTGTGGGGCATCATGGGCAGCCCGACCCTGTCCTTAAACGGCGGCAGCGCAAAAACGGCGTCCCCGGTGACGGCGGCGAATCAGAAGATATCTGTTGCGGTCACGGGATTGACCAAGACGGTCACTTACTACGGGCGCGCCTATGTGAAGACGGCGGGAGGAAACGTGGTCTACAGCAATGCCGTTCCCTTTGGCAAGACCGGCAATCTGGGACAGTTTTCCGTGAAAAATAACGGGGACAATACCTTTACCGTGACGCTTGCGGGCGGCGTGGGGGAGCAGATGGTGTTTTACCGCACGGTGAACGGCTCTGCCGTGGGCGGAACCCACTTTACCCACAAGGCGGGAATGCTGACCTTTAACGGCAGCGGCAGCCAGACCGTCACCGTGACGGAACATGCGGTGACAAGCGCCTATGGCGGGGAAACGGCCACGGCTTATGCCAATGCCGACAGGACATATTCGCTGGAAATTTATCGACCTATGGGCGGTGCGACGATTTTGGCGGGAACGGCCACAAGGACGATGGCGAAGAACAGCTCCTATGCGGTGAGCAGGGATGTCTATCAGGAGAAGGAGAGAAGCTATTCCACAAGCAATGATAACAAGTATGTTGTAGACAGAAGCAGTACAAATAACCATCAGGTGTTTTATTCCAATAACAGAGGCTACAACAAAAGTCATCTTGATAATGTTGGCTGTTATAAGAACTTTAATGTCCAGAGAACGATTGAGGCGTGGGACGACAAGGTGAATGCCTATGTCAAGGCGACGGCGGACGGGTATTATTATCGGCTGCGATTTACGGCCAGGGAAGAGGACGACGGGTATGAGCATATCTGGATTGCAGACCATGCGCCGAACAGTTTTAACAGTGGAAATGAATATGATGGCCCGGTTGCTCTTGAGGACAGCAATGTCGGAACGGCAAAATATACGGCCAGATGGGAAATGGAAGATGACCTGGAGGCGGCAGTGACTGTCCCAGGGGCAGATGAAAGAAGCAATGTATATGATTTTAATACAGCGGTGAGAAGCGGTGCCATAGAGGGTGATTATCTGGTCTTCGGTCTGTATGACGAAGCAAATATATGGTTTGCGGCGACAGGGGCAAAGGAAGACATATGGTATATGAATTCGTATAAGGACTGGACGAAGATTAAGGACGAGACGGAACCGCAGCTTCTCGGCGTCGCGCCCATGGCCCAGACTGCCTACGCGGTCGGTGACAACATCACCATCGCGCTTGTCTTTGACGAGATCGTGGATGTGAAAAATTCCACCCTTGGCAGTGTAAGGATACAGACCAATGTGACAAGCGACTTAAGCTACAGCGGCGGCGGAGATACCAACGTGCTGTATTTTACGGGCAAGGTGACGACGGAATTTAAGGGCGGCGACATTCAGCTTAAAGGCATTACCGGCTCTTCCTATATCAAGGACATGTGCGACACAACCGGGACGGCAAACACGAATACCTCCGGCACTACGACGATTACGACGACGGGTACGTCCGCGCCCAAAATCACCCTGACCAACAACGGCGTGACGGAGGGTGTGGCGAAGGCGCAGATCAGCGTGCAGAACGCCGATCTGCTCCAGTACTGCTTTACGCAGGATGCGGGTATGCCTGCGGTGGGATGGACGAAAGCGGGCAGCTTAAGCTACACGGCAACAAACCCGGCGCTGACGGCGGGGACCTATTATCTCCACGCCATGGCGATCAACAGGAGCACGGGCGAGGCGGCCTATGAAAAGACTTCCTTTACCGTGACGCCACAGCAGCAACAGGAGCAGGAACAGAAGCTTACACTGACCGCCGACACGGATAACAGCCAGTGGGCGAGAAGCCGCACGATTTTATTGGAGAAGCAGGGAAGCGGCACGCTGACCCTGAACGTGAAAAAGCCGGACGGGACAAGCCAGAGCGTGACGGGAAACAGCTACACCGCTGCTGCCAACGGGAACTATGTGTTTACCTTGTCAAACGGATCGAAGAGCGTGACGAAGACGGTTACCGTGGAAAAGATCGACCGCACGAATCCGAAGGTGACGGTGAGCGCGATTCCCACTCCATGGCAGGCATCGGCTCCGACAGTCACCATAAGCGGTACGGATGTGGGCGGCAGCGGGATTGCCAGCCTACAGTACAAGTGGGTGACCACAAAGGGCGCGTACCCCACAAGCGGCCTGACCTCCCTTGGGAAAACGGGCACAAGTGTCAATGGAACGGTGTCAGGTTCCGGTTTGACTGATGGAGTCAACTATCTGTATTACAAAGCGGTGGACAGTGTGGGAAATACGGTGCAGGGATACAGCAGCGCCCTGCGTCTGGATCGGATCATGCCCACGATCACGTTGGGAGCGGCGCAGGCGGACGGCCCTAACGCCATCTTTTCCGTGCAGGTTACCTTTGGCCCTTCCGCAGGCAGAACAGTCTGCCAAAAGCAGGGGGACAGCTATGCCATGACGGTGCGGGGGAATACCTTTGGCGTCAATGAGGCGGGACAATATACGTTTACCGCCACCTCCGGCGCGGGCAAACAGGCCACGAAGGCTGCGCATGGGATTTGCAGCGTAACGCTGAATGCGGGCGAAGGCATATTTGAAAGCGATATGCAGGCGGAGGATGAGGAACCGTCTCATACCGATACCTGGCTTGTGGTGAGCGGCGGTAAGATTGTGGAACCTGTATACGGCGCGCCGGTCAGGGAACATTATACCATTAAGGGCTGGTATACCAATTCCGCCTGCACGACACCTTACAATTTCAATACCGCAGTGTCGGCAAACAGGACGCTTTATGCGGGGTGGACGCCGGACAGCTATTCTGTAACTTATGAGAAAAACGGCGGAACCATAACGAATGAGACTGCTTTCCAGAAATATACATACAGCAAGGGACTGACTCTGCCAACGGCGGCGCAGATAGAAAGGACAGGATATACCTTTGGCGGCTGGTACACGGACGAGGATTTTGCGGACGATACGAAGGTCACGGAGCTGACGGCGACCGACGCGGACGATAAGACCTTCTACGCAAAATGGACGGCGAACGAGTATACTATCACTTACGATTATCAGGGGGCGACGGGGCAGCCGATCAGGAGACGAAGACAGTGACCTACGACGATCCTTACGGCAGTCTGCCCGAGCCGGAGAAGACGGGATACTCCTTTAAGGGGTGGTATACGCAGGCGGACGGTCAGGGAGACTCGGTTCTGGAAACTACAAAGATGACGGTGGCGCAGGATCATGAGCTGTACGCATACTGGGTGGACGATCTGAAGCCCGATGCGCCTGTTTTGCAGGACGGTACGACGCTGCCGAAAGACTGGACCCATGACCAGAAAACGATTCCACTTACTCTCCACGACGGCGTGGGCGTGACAGAGCTGTGGGTGAGCGTGGATGGCGGCGCTTATGTGGAGGTGAGCGGTTTTACCGGGCAGCCCGGCAACGACAGCTACGATTATGTCTATGAAGGTTTGCAGGAGGGTGACCATACCTATCGGTTCCGGGCGAAGGATGAAGCGGGCAATCAATCGGAGCCTGGCGGACCGTTTACGGTGAAGCTGGACACCACAGAGGCTGCGCTTACCGTGACGGGCCCGGCTGCGGGCGCGGAGAAAAAGACGGGACTTGTCCTGAATGCAAAGTCAGGCAGCTTCGGTCTCAGCGGCGGTGCGCTGTCAGTCAAAAAGGACGGGCTGCTTGCCACGGAAACGACCATCATGAGCAGTGCGGCAGACGGCGTATTGTCGGCAGACTATACGGTGAAGGAGAAAGGAACTTATCACTTTTATAGCCGTACCAATGCCAACAAAGCGGACGACGGGGCGGCAAAAGAGACCCGGTATGTGCATCAGGTGACTTTTGACAGTAACGGCGGCGACTCGGTGGAACCCCAGCTTGTGTGGACGTCCCGGGCGGACGGCGGCGATGCGGATGACAGCGCGGGAAACGGTGCGGACGGCAGTGTGGGAAATGGTGCAGACGGCAGCGCGGCTGACACAGTGGAATGTACGGTGATAAAGCCAATCGACCCGACGAGGAAAGGGCATCACTTTGGTGGCTGGTATACGGACGAGGCGTGTCAGAATGCCTTTGATTTTGATACACAGCTTTATGAGGATACCACACTGTATGCCGGGTGGACGCAGGACTTTGTGCCGGAGATCACGGCGCAGTTGTCGGCGGAGGGTGCAGACAGTGGGTGGCATACGGAGAAACCGCAGATTGACCTGACCTATGCCGACACGAAGGGCGTTACGCAGATTCTGGTTTCCGTGGACGGCGGGGATTATGAGCTGCTTCAGGCTTTTGCAGGAAACAGCACGGCGCAGCTTCCCACGTCCGGGACAGATACTTATACTGATCTGCAGGAGGGAGATCATACCTATACCTTCAAGGCGGTAAACACGACGGGCTTAACGGCGGAGGCAGAACCGATCCGTGTGAAACTGGATACGGTGAAGCCGATGCTCGGCGACGTCTCTTATAATGAAGGTTATGTAAACCTATGGAACTGGATCATCCGTAAGGACAGCCTGCTTGTCAATATCCCGGTAACAGAGGAAAACAGCGGACTTGCTAAGGTGACCTACACGCTGACGCCCGGCAGTATGCAGAGTGCAGCGCCGGTCACGATGGAGGCGAAGATCGAGAAGACTAAGGCGGACGCTGGGACGGTTTATACGGCGGTGATTGCCATTGACCCGGATTACAAGGGCGTGATCGGCGATATACAGGCGGTGGATATTGCCGGCAATGTGTCGGAGCCAAAGACCGCATATGCGCACGGAATCGGGGTGATCGTGGAAAGCGAAAAACCTGTGATCGCTGTGAAAGCGGACCGTCTGCCCACAGATACGCAGGCGGGAAATAAGCCGGAGGGAGAAGAACTTTCCACGGCATATTACGAGACCGCGCCGAAGCTTCTGGTGACGGTGCGGGACGGCAGTATGGCGGAATCCGGCATAAAGGAAATAAAGTGGCAGATCGGCAGCGGCAGTGAAAATACGGTGGCGGAAGATTTTGCGACTGCCATGAAAACGGAATGCACTTTTATGATTGACAGGTTAATCGGTTTTTCCGGCACAGTGCAGGTGAAAATAACTGCCGTGGACAATGCCGGAAACAGCGAGAGTCAGACTGTGACGGTAAAAATCAAGGGCAAGGAGCAGACGCCGGATGCGTCGCCCGACTATTTGACGGAAAAGCTGACGGGACTTTTGCCGGAGGCTGAATACCTGATCAAACTGCCGGATGGGACAGAGGTTTCCCGTAAGGCGGATGCCGAAGGCAATATCAGGATAGACGACGGCTGGTTTGGCGGGACCATCTCTATTATAAAGAAGGGCGATGGCGTCAATACCGAGGACAGTGATCCGCAGAGCCTTGCGCTGGCGGCACGTCCCGCTGCGCCAAGCCTCGGAAAGAGCGATGAGACGATAAAAGGAAAGAAGGACGGACAGATTACGGGACTGACGGCGGCTATGGAGTACAGTGCGGACGGTGGCAGGACATGGACGGCGGCTACGGGGAATCTCACAGATGTATCTGCGGGAAAATATCTTGTGCGGCTGTCTGCAACGCAGACTGCGCCTCACGGAAAGACGGCGGAGGCGGTGGTCGGCGAGGGCAGAACCCTCACGGTGACCTTTGATTCTCAGGGAGGCAGCAGCGTTTCTCCAGTGGCAGGCTTGTCGTGGCGGGTGACGGTTGCGAAGCCTGCCGACCCGAAAAAGACGGATATGGTCTTTGCGGGATGGTTTAAAGAGGCATCCTGCGCGAACCGTTGGCTTTTTGCGGCGGAGGAGGCGGCAGACCGGGTGGAAGAGGATGTGACCCTTTACGCGAAATGGATTATGAGAGCGGAAATACCAGCGGCGGTGATCGCCTACCCCACGGAAACCCTGACGGGACTGACGCCCGGCGCGGTCTATCTGATCGGCGGGGAAGAAGTTACCGCTTCCGGGGACGGCTCTGTGCCTATTGATGAAAGCTGGTTCGGGGAAACCATAGCCATTATAAAAAGAGGCAACGGGACAGATACAGGCGACAGCAATCCCCAGCTTCTGCCCGTGCCGAAGCGCCCGGCGGGGCCGGAGCAGGTGAAGCCGAAGGCGGAGGGCAAAAAGAACGGAAACAATGGAAAACTGACGAAAACGGATACAACCATGCAGTATCGGAAAGCGGGCAGTGCGGAGTGGATTTCCATTACAGGGGAAGAAGTCACGGGTCTGGAGCCCGGCGATTACGAACTGCGTTATGTGGCGACGGATACGGCTTTCGTGTCGGAAATCGTCGTAAAGACGGTCAAAAAGTACAGCCGGCCGAAGGATGACGGAGACAAGAAGGATGAAGAGGATGGAGGAACGGGAGACGTGGGCGGTAATCCCGGCGGAGATAACACAGGCGGCGTAGTGCCCGGCGGCACGAACCCGGGAGGTGACAAAAAGCCGGCCGATACGAACCCGGGCAGCGGAACCGATTCAGTGGATGACAGGAAACCGGGAGACGGGACAGACACGGGCGGCGGCAGGAAACCGGGAGACGGGACAGACACGGACGGCGGCAGGAAACCGGGAGACGGGACAGACACGGACGGCGGCAGGAAACCGGGAGACGGAAGGAAACCGGGCGGTGGCATAGAACCGGGAGACGGAACAAAGCCGGCCGACGGGGAAACGAATCCGGCAGACGGTACGAATCCCGGAGACGGAACAATCCCGAAACATACGGTAGAGGATGGCAGAATTGTGCCAATACCGGGTAACGGTACAGGCAATGACGGAGTCGGCACGGCCGGAAACGGCAGCGGTACAGGCAATGACGGAGCCGGTACAGCCGGAAACGGCAGCGGTACAGGCAATGACGCCAACGGTACAGCCGGAAACGGCACGGGCAATGACGGAACTGGTGCAGGCGGCACAGCCGGAAATGAAGATGGTGCGGGAGATGGAGCGGATGGCCGCGAAAGCTGGGCGGAAGCGCATCCCTATGCAGTCGGCAAGGTCAGGGAGACTTTGACAATCCCCGTGGATGAGGGCGCGGTCATCGTGACCGTCAACAATGTGGATGAGGCGCTGTGTACGGCGCAGGCGGCGGACGCTGTGGCGGTGGCAAACGCGGTTCTGACAGAAGAGGAGATCGGACGAGTAGCGCAGGGGGAAACCATTGAAATCCGTATTGACGTGGAACGGATCGACGACAAGGTGAGTGAACAGGAAAAATCGGTAATCGAGCAGGGAATCGGGGACGCACAGAAGGAGGTGCCCGGCCTGACGGTGGGGATGTATGTGGATATTTCCATGTTCCTCCGACAGGGAAAAGGCGAGTGGAATGCTGTCCACAGAATTGACGAACCGGTGGAAATTGTGATAGATATGCCGGAGGCGCTTCGGGAACTTTCCGCAGACTTTTATATCGTCCGGGCGCACGAGGGAGAATGCACCCTGTTAAACGATCTGGATGACGCTGCACAGACCATTACCATTGAGACGGCGTGTTTCTCCACCTATGCCATTGCGTACCGGCTTACGGACGAGGCGGCAGGAAGGTGTGGCCTGTGCCATATCTGCCCGACGTTCCTCGGTATCTGCTATTTTATCTGGCTGTTGCTTATTGTGGCGGCGGTGATTGTGGTAGTTATTATTTTGCGGTGGAGAAATGAGGATACAGAAGAGAAGAAAGAAAGGTAAGTGAGATAACAAAAGAAAGCCCCCGGACCGTATCAAACCGGTCCGGGGGTTTTGCACATCGCTCAAAGAGCAGAGGACGCACCGTTTATAATATAAGGCTTGATAAAAGTCAGCTCGTGGGGTGCATCGGGGTGATTGATGCGGAACAGAAGCTGCAGCGCGAGCCGTTTGCCGAGCAGCCCGGTAGGAACGTTTGCGGTGATGATACGACCGCGGACATTCGCATATTCGTCTGTATTGTCAAAACCTGTCAGCGTGACGGGGTGGTCGAGTTCCTGCGCGTGTTCGTCCATGTACTGCTGCACAAAGCTTGCCACATAGTCGCTGGCGCAGACAAAGGCGGTAGGCCATTTGGACAGAGAACCCAAAAACTGATATATCTCCCTCTTATAAGAAAAAACGTCAATGCTCTGAATCATTAAATATTCCGGGCGGATGGCGAGTTTGTAACGGTCCATGCTGTCGCGGTAGCCAAGATAGCGTTCCTTGTTTGTCTGGGCATAATTGATATCTCCCATAAAACCGATTTCTTTGTGCCCGTCTGTTATGAGCAGCTCCGTGATTTCAGCCTCCGTGCGGTAGCCCTCGATCAAAAGCAGATCGCCGTCCAGCTTCCTGTCGGTCAGGGTGGGGATGGTGTCGAGAAAAACCTTCGGACCGGGCAGCTCGTTCACCATGCCGAGAATAACGGGATCATATACGTTCATCACGGCAATGCACTCCACGCTTTCCTTGGAGAGAATGGAGGGGAGAGTAAAATCCTTCGTGAATGAGGAAGGAACGTAAATATACATCAGATTGATATTGTATTCGGAAAGCTCCTGTGCCATGCGGTGGATGATTCCTGTCCAGAAGGAGGCGGAGTCGGGTCTTGAGACGATCAGGGCCACCGTGTGTTCGGTGTAAGCGCCTGTGCCCATTGCCTGCGTGGGAAGTTTGGCATATCCCAGCTCCCTTGCTTTGTCAAAAATCATATCTTTTAGCGAGTCGGACACGCCGGCCTGGTTGTTAAACGCTTTGCTGACGGTGACTCTGGAAATATCCAGGGCGTCCGCAATGTCTTTCATCGTAACTTTTTCCATATTGTCTCCTTCTTACATATAGCTGAGCAAGTTATTTCCGTAGGAAATTACTAAAGTTATTTCTGTAGGAAATTACTTTTAGTATAGCACAGTGAAAAAGAAAAAACAATTCGCAAGTTTACAAATGTTAATTCTAAATGTGATTTTGAAAAGCAAGATTCCGCATATTGACGTCTGGAAAAGTTTATATTTGTAAATATAAAAATACCTGTAAAATATGATAAATAAGAGAAAAAGGAGAAAGGTGCACAAAAAACTTATCAAATTTATAAAAATGATAACAATTTTGTATATCTGTGTTGACATATATAAAAAGAAATGTTAATCTAAAGTTAACAAAAATAAATAAAATATAAACAAAGGAGGTAAAAGTAATGAAAAGGAATGAGATGTCAGGCGGAGAAAAAGCGCGCATCAAAAAGCCCCGGAAAAAGCGCTGGTCCAGAGACGACACGGAACTGTTTCTGCTGTCCCTGCCTACTTTGCTGTGGTTCCTGATCTTTTCCTATCTGCCGATGTTCGGTGTGGTAATTGCCTTTAAGGTATATAAACTGTCGCCCGGCGGACACGGATTTATCTATAATCTGCTGCACAGTGAATGGGCCGGATTTGGGAATTTCAGCTATTTCTTCACATCCAACTCGTTTACCATGCTCCTTCGCAACACGATTCTCTACAACATCGCGTTTATCATTATAAGTGCAAGCGTTGCGGTGGGCGGTGCGCTGATGCTGAGCAGTATGCGCAATAAGAGGGCGTCCAAAGTGTACCAGACGATGATGTTTCTGCCCTATTTCATGTCGTGGGTGGTGATCAGTTATTTCGTATACGCGCTCCTGACGCCGGAGAGAGGATATATCAACGGCATCATAACCGCGATGGGCGGCGAGCGGATCATGTGGTATCAGGAGAGTAAGTACTGGCCCTTTATCCTCGTCTTCCTGAATACCTGGAAGGGTATGGGATACGGCATGGTGCTCTATCTGGCAAGCATCACCGGCATCGACCCGTCCCTGTACGAGGCGGCGGTGATGGATGGCGCGACGAAGGCGCAGCAGGCGAGGCACATTACGCTTCCTGCAATCAAGCCTGTGTTCATTATGATGCTGATTCTGGATTGCGGAAAGATTTTCAATTCTGATTTCGGACTGTTCTATCAGGTGACGGGACAGCTCCCGGCGTCGCTTTACACGACGGCGTCCACATTTGACACATACATATATAATGCCATCCAGTCCTCGGCGCCAATCGGACAGACAGCGGCAGCGTCGTTCTTCCAGGCGATCTGCAGCTGCGGGACGATCCTTCTGGCCAACTGGATCGTGAGCAAAATCGACAATGAAAACAGGATTATATAGAAGGAGGTGGGAAACGTGAGTAAAAAGGATAAAAGCGGTCAGTCGCTGAACCAGATAAAGACATCGACGAACATCGTATTCAACCTCGTGTTTCTGATTCTGGCAGTTATGTGCGTCATTCCGCTGCTGTTTGTTTTTTCGATATCCATCACGGACGAGGAGGTACTTAGAACGAATGGGTACCAGCTGGTTCCACAGGTGCTGTCAGCCTCCGCCTATGAGTTTTTGTGGAACGAGCGGATAACGATTTTGCGGGCCACGTTCATGTCCGTGGTTGTGACGGTGGTCGGCACCGTGATTTCCATAGCGCTGAACACGTCCATGGGATATGTGGTGTCCAGAAGGAACTTTAAACTGAGAAAGATTTATACATGGATGCTCTTTATACCGATGGTGTTTAACGGCGGCATGCTTGCCAGTTATGTGGTAGTAAACAACATCTTAAAATTGAATAACAACATTTGGGCGCTGATCCTGCCCCTTGCCTGCTCGGCCTTCAGCGTGACCATCTGCCGTACTTTTTTCAGGACGACGGTGCCGGACTCCATCATAGAGTCCGCGAAGATCGACGGCGCGGGACAGTTTCGGATCTGGTCGCAGATCGTGCTGCCGATCTCCAAGCCGGTGATGGCGACCATCGGTATGTTTGCGGCATTCGGCTACTGGAATGACTGGTTCCAGGCATCCCTGTACATTCAGGACACGAAAAAGCAGACGCTGCAGTCTTTGCTGAACCAGATGCAGAAAAACATCGAATACATAGCGAACAATCCTTATGGCGGACTGTCCCTGCAGGAGTATAAGCTGAGTATGCCGACGGAGAGCGTGCGCATGGCGATTGCAATCGTTATCATCGTGCCGATTGCGTGCACCTACCCGTTCTTCCAGAAGTACTTTATCTCGGGACTGACTGTGGGCTCCGTCAAAGAATAACGCGAAAAGTAATTCTAAAGACGTTCCGCCATAGGACGGAACGCCAAGAATTACTAAGTTTCGCGTAGGAGTTGCGCTGCAACTCCGTTTCACTCAGGAGAATGCCAGAAATCGGCATTCTCCGCATGGCGGATCGCAAGGTTTTGAAAATTGGAGATTGGGAAAATAACAGAGAAAAAGGAGAGGAAAAATGATGAAGTGGAAAAGAATGGCGGCGCTTGGCGCGGCAGTTATGATGGTTGTGGGGACGCTTTCGGGCTGTGGCGGCAGCGGTGATGCAGGAGGAGAAGACGGGATTGTCCATTTAAAGTGGGTGACCATCGGCAACGGGATGCCGACCAACTATGACAGCTGGATCGCAAAGGTAAACGAATACATTGAGCCGGAAATCGGCGTCAACCTGGAGGTGGAAGTCATTCCGTGGGGCGACTGGGATAAGCGGCGCAACATTATTGTGAGCACAAACGAGCCTTTTGATATTATTTTCGGAACAGGCAATAACTATATAGCCGATATCAATCTGGGCGCATGCTGCGATATCACGGACATGGTTGACGCCAACATGCCGGGGCTTAAGGAGCTGATGCCCGATAAGTATTGGGACGGTGTGAAGGTGAAGGACAGGATTTACGGCATTCCTACCTATAAAGACAGCTCCATCTCCAACTACGCGGTGTGGGATAAGGAACTGGTGGATGAGTATAATCTGGATCTGGCGTCCCTGACGGAGATCGAGTCCCTGACGGAAACTTTCGAGACATTGAAGGCGGATAAGAATGATTACCCGGTTTATGTCAAGAATGACGGCGTGTACTATATTTTCGACGTGTACGACCAGCTTGGGGCAGGTACGCAGATTCTCGGTGTGAGATACGACGACGCGGACGCGAAGGTATGTTTTACGCTGGAGGAGCCGGAGATTTATTCCGCGCTTGAGACGCTCCACGACTGGTACCAGAAAGGTATCATCAACCCTGACGCATCTACCTTGTCAGAGGCGCGTGTCTACAACATGTGGCGTGTGGCGCAGGGCTGGGAGAGCGCAGGCGTCACGGCGTGGGGACCGCAGATGGGCAAGGAAGTTGCGGTGCAGAAGATCGGTGACACAATTCTGTCCAACGAGACCGTGCGCGGCTCGTTAAACATGATATCCGTCAACACGAAGTACCCGGAGAAATGCCTGCAGCTTCTCGACAAGGTCAATACGGATACGAAGCTGCGCGACATGTTCTTCTACGGGGAAGAGGGCGTGAACTTTAACTATACAGAGGACGGCAGGGTGCACAAGATCAACAACGAGTGGGCGATGGCCGGATACACGCAGGGCACTTTCTTTACGGTGACGTTAGAGGACACGAACGAGACCAACCAGTGGGATGAGGTCAGGGAACTGAACGAGGCTGCGGTATCTTCCGTGATGCTGGGCTTTACCTTCGATTCCACGGAAGTTTCGGATAAGCTGGCGAACTGCCGCGAGATATGGCTGCGCTACCGCAGCGAAGTGATGACCGGCGTGCGCGACCCGAAAGACACGATACCTGAAATCAAGGCGGAGCTGATGAAGGCCGGATGGCAGGAGATCATGGATGAGGCGCAGAAACAGGTTGACGAATTTATGGGGCAGCGTGGGAAGGATTCCTAAAATACGGCATTCTCCGTATGGCGGGATTATGGAGGACAGAAATAAGGAGAAGAGACGACTATGGCGAAAATCATAGGCAGACATCTGCCAAACATTCCGTGGCAGGAGCCGGACGGGACGGAAAAGCTTCCTGTATGGCGTTATAAGGAAAATCCGATCATTGATCGGTTTGCGACGAGAAACTCCAACAGTATTTTTAACAGCGCGGTTGTGCCCTTCGAGGACGGATTCGCGGGAGTGTTCCGCTGTGACAGCAGGTCGATCAGCATGGACCTGTTTGCGGGATTCAGCAGGGACGGTATCCACTGGGAGATTTCCGATGAACCGATTACCCTGCAGGGCGCATGCCCGGAGGTGGCGAAGCGGGATTTCCGCTACGACCCGAGAGTATGCTTTATCGAGGACAGATATTATGTTACATGGTGCAACGGATACAGCGGCTATCCGACAATAGGTCTTGCCTATACGTTCGACTTTAAGACTTTTTACCAGAGGGAAAATGCATTCCTGCCGTTCAACAGAAACGGGGTGCTGTTTCCGAGAAAGATTCAGGAAAAATACTATATGCTGAGCCGTCCAAGCGACAACGGGCACACGCCTTTCGGGGACATTTTCGTGAGCGAAAGCCCGGATCTCACCTACTGGGGAAGGCACCGCCTGGTGATGGGAACGATCAAGGGCGACGAGTCCGCGTGGCAGTCCACGAAGATCGGCGCGGGAAGCGTTCCGATAGAGACGGACGAGGGATGGCTTCTGATCTATCACGGTGTGATCAATACGTGTAACGGCTTTGTCTACCGCATGGGCTGCGCGCTGCTTGACTTGGAAGAGCCGTGGAAGGTGAAGAAGAGGACGAAAAATTATATTTTAGGGCCGCACGAACTGTACGAGTGTGTGGGTGACGTGCCGAATGTGGTATTTCCCTGCGCGGCGCTTACGGATGCGGCTACCGGGAGAATCGCCATCTACTACGGGTGTGCGGACACAGTGACGGGACTAGCATTCACTACGGTGGACCGCCTGTTAGAGTCTATGGAGTAAAAAGGCAGCGTCGGGTGCGGGCATGAGGAAGGAAACGGCATTATGGCGGTTCCTGCAGGAAGTGTATCATAATTTTAAGAAACCGAATTAGGAGGCGGAGATGTATTTTTTAGATAAGAGAGTGAATGTCATATGCGAGGAATTGAAGAAGTTAAAGGTAAAGCAGAAGTTTGACATTGGGAAGTGGGAGTACAAGGAGGGAAATTACTTCCATCCCGCGGATGCGGAGGCCGACAGCGCGCCATGGGAGACGTTTGACTGCCGGAACATGCACTGGTACGGCAAAGACCGCCATTACTGGTTTAAGACCGTCTACCGTGTGCCAGAGGAGCTTGACGGGAAAAGGATGTGGCTCCACGTGGGAACCCAGATCGACGAGTGGGATGATGCCAAGAACCCGCAGTTTCTCCTGTTCGTGAACGGGGAGGCGGTGCAGGGCATCGACATGAACCACCGCGACGTATTCCTGTCGCCGTCGGCAAAGGCGGGGGAGGAGCTGACGCTTGAGCTGCAGGCGTACAGCGGGACATTGCATACGGAGTTTAACCTGATTACCCAGATGCGGGAGATCGACGACCGCATTGAGAAGCTTTACTATGATCTGTGGGTGCCGCTGTCAGCCTTTTCCAGAATGGAGGAGGATGACAAAAACCGCAAGGACATTCAGGAGATCTTAAATACCACGGTCAATTTTCTGGATCTTCGGACGCCCTATTCGGATGCCTTTTACCAGACGCTGGAGGAAGCCTCCGCTTATATTGACCGGGCGTTGTACTCCGATATGGCGGGCTATCAGGATGTGATCGCGACCTGTATCGGGCACACCCACATTGATGTGGCGTGGTGGTGGACGGTGGAGCAGACGAGGGAAAAAGTAGGACGCAGCTTCGCCACGGTGCTGAAGCTGATGGAGGAATACCCGAATTATAAGTTTATGTCCAGCCAGCCCCAGCTTTACGCCTTTTTGAAGGAACGGTACCCTGAGCTTTACGAGAAGGCGAAGGAGCGGATTCGGGAAGGACGCTGGGAGGCGGAGGGCGGTATGTGGCTGGAAGCCGACTGCAACCTGACCTCCGGCGAGTCCCTCGTGAGACAGTTCATGCACGGCAAGCGTTTCTTTAAGGAAGAGTTCGGCGTGGACAATAAGATTCTGTGGCTGCCGGATGTGTTCGGCTACTCCGGGGCGCTGCCGCAGATTATGAAAAAGTGCGGCATCGAATATTTTATGACCACGAAACTGGCGTGGAACCAGTTTAACAAAATACCTTACGACACGATGATGTGGCGCGGCATCGACGGTTCCGAAGTGCTGACCCACCTGATCACCACGCTTGGCGTCAGCCAGCCGATCAAGGATTTCTTCACGACTTACAATGGCATGCTGCACCCTGATTCGATCATGGGCGGGTGGATGCGCTACCAGAATAAGGACATCAACAACGACATTCTGGTGTCCTACGGCTACGGGGACGGCGGCGGCGGCCCGACAAGGGAGATGCTTGAGACTTCGATTCGGATGGAGAAAGGCGTCAAAGGCATTCCCAAAGTGCGTCAGGCGTTTGCGCGCACCTATTTCGACGAGCTGAAAGAGAGTGTGAAGGACCACAGGAGGCTTCCTGTGTGGGAGGGAGAATTTTATTTCGAGTACCACAGAGGCACGCTCACATCCATGGCGAGAAACAAACGCTCCAACAGGAAATCGGAGCTTGGACTGATGGAGCTGGAGCTTCTCGGCGTTCTGACGGCGAAGGAAATGGGATATCCGGCGGAGGAACTGGATGAGATGTGGAAGCTGGTGCTGTTAAACCAATTCCACGATACCCTGCCCGGTTCCGCCATCCACGAAGTGTATGAGGTGACAAAGAAAGAGTACGCTTTTCTTGCGGCGCAGCTTGCCAAAATGAGCGAAGTGCGCAGACGCACCATTGCGGGCGAAGGAGAGGCGGTCACGATCTTTAACCCTGTCGGCAGAGAACGGGGAGATGTCGTCAATCTGGGCTCGTTTGAGGGAAATGCCATCACGGACGGGGAGGGCAATGTGTATCCCGTGCAGAAGACGAAGGAGGGCAGCATCGCCTTTGTGAAGGGGCTGCCGTCAAAAGGCTATCAGTCCTTTGAGGTGTTTGATACGCAGGAGACGGATAAACCGTTCCGGCTGCACGGCGACAGGGAACTGGAAACGCCGTTTTACAGCGTGAAATTTGACGAGGGAGGCATGTTTACGGGTCTTTATGACAAGGACAATGACAGGGAGGTGATACAGCCGGGACAGCGCGCCAATCTGCTGCGGATGTACGAGGATAAGCCGATCTACTTTGACAACTGGGATATTGATATCTACTATACCGAGAAGTTCTGGGATGTGGATCAGGCAGAGCGCATGGAATGGACGGAGATGGGTCCTGTGCGCGCCGTGCTGGAGATCGACAGAAAGGCGTCCAACTCTTCGTTCACACAGAAGATTATCTTCTATGCGAAGAGCCGTCGGATTGACTTTGTCACCCATGTGGACTGGAAGGAACACCAGACGCTTTTGAAGGTGCATTTCCCTGTGGCGGTGCACACGGACGAGGCGGCCTTCGACATCCAGTTCGGAAGCCTGACGAGAAAGACGCACCAGAATACAAGCTGGGATGTGGCGCGGTTTGAGAGCTGCGGTCAGAAATGGATGGACCTGTCGGAAGGGCACTACGGGTTTTCCCTGTTAAACGACTGTAAGTACGGCCACTCCGTGAAGGACTCCAACATGGCCTTGACGCTCATTAAGTCCGGCACGGAACCGAACCCGGTGGCGGACCAGGAGGAGCACGATTTCACGTATGCGATCTATCCCCACGCGGAAGGGTGGCGTACAGCCGGCACCGTGGATGAGGCGTATAAGCTGAACCAGCCGCTGACGGCGCTGACGGGCACGCAGGGAGGGAAGCATTTCTCCTACGCGTCTGTGGCGCACAGCAATGTTGTCATAGAGACCATCAAACAGGCGGAGGACGGCGACGGCGTTGTGATCCGTATGTACGAGTCGGAAAACGCCTACACGAAGACGAAGCTGACGGTTAATACAGCGTTTGAAAAGGCGTTTATCTGTAATCTGCTGGAGGAGACCGAGAGCGAAGCGGCGGTGTCAGGCAGCAGCATTGACGTTGTGTTAAAGCCCTACGAGGTTGTGACAGTGCTTTTGAAATAGAGCTGGCGTTATGATGGGACAAAAGGAAAATCCCCGGAACAGTGTTGACGGTTCCGGGGGATTTCCCTTTTTTTAGGGGAGGATAAGTATTTCTTATCTTTTGCTCAGTATCATTGTTGCCTGTTTTTTTCTCTTTATACATAATTTTTTAAAAAGTTTTATGATTTTTAAAGACCTGTCTTAAGGAAATATAAATTTACTTTTTCTGAAAAATGTTATATACTTAGTTGATGAATGCGGCGACGCATGAACGGGCGGCGTTAAATACAAAAAGAAATGCCGGCCCAGATTACAGGATAAAGGTGGTACGGTACAATGGCATTATTACAGCAGTGGCGCGATATGGCGTATTCTGAGACGGCGAACAAGGGAGACCTGCAGAGACTCTGGTCCGCCTATTTCCAGAAAGAAAAGGAAATCTATGCACAGCTTTTAAAGACCCCGGATGAGGCGGTAAAAGGCACGGTCAAGGAGCTTGCGGATAAATATGAAGTGGATCTGATGACTATGACAGGCTTTCTGGACGGCATCAACGACAGCTTAAAGAAGGCGAACCCCATTGAGGAGATGGAGGAGGATACCAAGGTAAGCCTGGGATTCGATAAGGAACTTCTCTATAAGAATATGGTGGCGGCAGGCGCAGACTGGCTTTATAATCTGGAGGAGTGGAACGAGATCTTCGATGAAGATAAGAGAAAGGCTCTTTACAGGGAGCAGAAGGAATCCACTACCGTCCACAAGGACAAGAAAGTTTATCCAAACGATCCCTGTCCCTGCGGCAGCGGTAAGAAATATAAAAAGTGCTGTGGGAAGAATGCATAGGGCTGAAAAAGTTAGTTATGTAAACTAACGGCCGGATTATCTGCAGGAAAAATGTAGGTGAAATGTGAACAGGTAAATTTTTCGCTTTACTTTTGGGATAGTCTGACATAGAATAAGGGTATAATTTATAGAACAACACGTTGACGAGAAGAGTAGGATGAGGAAGGCAGCAGAGAGAAGCGCCCAGTGCTGAAAGCGCTTTTGCCGGAAACATTTGAAAACCGGCTCTGAGTGGCCTTAATATGGTCCGCTGACTTGCGTTACAGTCGAATGAGTGGTTCCGGCGCCGAGAAAGGGGCACGGAACAAGCGAGGTGGAACCGCGTAAACATACGTCCTCTGCACAGTCTGACAGACAGTGCAGGGGATTTTCGCGTATAAGCAGAGTCAGAAAACGGCAGAGCCAGAAAATGGATGAAGGAGGGAATACAATGACAATGACACAACTGAGAGAGACGGCAGCGGAGGTGAAGGACAGGGCGATTGACGTGATGAGCGGAGAGACTACGCTCACCAAACTGGATTTCTGCCTGATCGGGGCGGTCTGCTTTCTGGCGGGCGTCTGCATCGGGATGATAGCCGCGCCGTTTACCCATGGCATCGCCGTCTGCTCACACAATGTAAATAACGGCAGCGGGAACGGCAGCAAAAACGGGAATAATCACGGAAATCAGTACCACGGCTGCGAAGATGATGAAGACATATAAAATAAAGCGGAGGGGCGAAAGCCGAAACCGCCACTGAAACACGGATAAATAAGGATAGGATAAGAGAGACAGCAAAAAGAATATATCGGAACAGGATATATTGGAAAGGAAGGGAAGACATGAAAATTACGTTAAAGGACGGTTCATTTAAAGAATACGCGCAGGCGATGCGCATCTACGACATTGCGCTTGATATTTCAGAGGGGCTTGCGCGCGCGGCGTGCGCCGGGGAGGTGGACGGCAAGGTGGAGGATCTGCGTACCGTGATCGACCGCGACTGCAGTCTGAACATACTCACGGCGAACGACCCGGAAGGGCTTAAGGTTGTCAGACATACGGCTTCCCATGTGCTGGCGGAGGCGGTGAAGCGCCTGTTCCCGGAGGCGAAGGTGACCATCGGTCCTGCCATCGAGGAAGGTTTTTACTACGATTTCGACGCGGCGCCTTTTTCAAGGGAAGATCTGGATAAGCTGGAAGCGGAGATGAAGAAGATCATCAAGGAAGGGCACAAACTGGAGCGGTTTACCCTGCCGAGGGCGGAAGCCATCAAGTATATGGAGGAGCGAAACGAGCCTTACAAGGTGGAGCTGATTCAGGATCTGCCGGAAGATGCGGAAATTTCTTTCTACGATCAGGGCGGATTTGTAGATCTGTGCGCGGGACCGCACCTGATGAGCACGAAAAACATCAAGGCGTACAAGCTGATTTCCTCATCCATGGCATATTGGCGGGGCGACTCTGACAGGGCGCAGTTACAGCGCATTTACGGTACCGCTTTTGCGAAGAAGGAGGAGCTTGAGGCTTATCTCGAGCATCTGGAGGATATCAAGCGCCGGGATCACAACAAGCTGGGACGCGAGATGGAGCTGTTTACCACGGTTGACGTGATCGGGCAGGGGCTGCCACTACTTTTGCCGAAAGGTACGAAGATGGTGATGAAACTGCAGCGCTGGATTGAGGATCTGGAGGACAAGGAGTGGGGCTATGTGAGGACAAAGACTCCGCTCATGGCAAAGAGCGATCTGTATAAAATGTCCGGGCACTGGGATCACTACAAGGAGGGTATGTTTGTGCTGGGAGACGAGGAGAAGGACAAGGAAGTGTTCGCCCTTCGTCCCATGACCTGCCCGTTCCAGTATTACTGCTATAAAAATACCCAGCATTCCTACAGGGATCTGCCGATCCGTTACGGAGAGACATCCACTCTTTTTAGAAATGAGGATTCCGGCGAGATGCACGGGCTGACCCGGGTGCGCCAGTTCACGATCTCCGAGGGACACTTGATTATGCGCCCGGATCAGATGGTGGAGGAGTTCAAGGGATGTATTGCTTTGGCAAAATATGTTATGTCAACCTTAGGACTGCTGGAAGACGTGACGTGGCATCTGTCCAAGTGGGACCCGGAGAACCCGGAGAAATATATCGGCGAGCCGGAAGTGTGGAATGAGACAGAAGCGCATATCCGCAGCATTCTTGAGGAGCTGGAGCTTCCCTTCACGGAGGATGTGGGCGAGGCGGCTTTCTACGGGCCGAAGGTGGATATCAACGCGAAGAACGTGTACGGCAAAGAGGACACCATGATTACCATTCAGTGGGACGCCCTTTTGGCGGAGCAGTTTGACATGTATTATATCGACCAGAACGGCGATAAGGTGCGTCCCGGCATCATCCACAGGACGTCCATGGGCTGCTATGAGCGGACGCTGGCATGGCTGATCGAGAAGTACGCGGGCAAGTTCCCCACATGGCTCTGCCCGGAACAGGTCAGAGTGCTTACAATCTCTGAAAAGTATGACGAGTACGCGGAGGAGATCAGGAAGGAACTGGCGAGAAACGACATTGACGTGACGGTGGATAACCGTTCGGAAAAGATCGGCTTCAAGATCCGTGAGGCGAGACTTTCCAAGGTGCCTTATATGCTTGTGGTCGGCGCACAGGAGGCGGAGGATAAGACCGTGTCCGTCAGAAGCCGTTTCGCGGGCGACGAGGGCGTGAAGCCTCTGCAGGAGTTTATCGACCAGATCTGCAAGGAAATCCGCACGAAGGAGATCCGCGTAGAAGAAGAACAGAAATAATAAAACAGGACTTTGCACTGTGCTGCAAAGTCCGTGAGAATGTGTAGTGGTTGAAAGGTGCAGGAAGACCAGAAGAAGTAAAACCTCGTGCCTGATGAATGGAGGCACTTAGCAGGACCAATGTCTTTGAAGACAGACAGTATGGCAGCGATAAAGGAAAATATATGGAAAAGAAACAAAAATGCTCGGGCAGGGAGATCGCGGGATTCCTCCTGCTCGGGCTCAGCCTCATCATGCTTGGCAGGAGTGTGATGCTGTGCTTTAGCAACGATATTTGGTATGATGAACTGTTCACAGTGGGGCTTGCGGAACATTCCTACGCTGAACTGGTTCGCCTTACAGCGGCAGACGTGCATCCGCCGCTGTATTATTGTATTGTCAAGTTGTTTTCTGATTTATGTAAACTTATAATACCGGGAGCGGGGACGGTCATTCCGGCGAAGATCGTGTCGGTGATGCCGTATTTTATCCTGCTGCTTTACGCGGCTGTCTTTATCAGGAAGCGGTTCGGCATGTTTGTGGGCGGGCTGTTTTTGTTCTGCGTGACGGCAATGCCGCAGCTTCCCGCCTATACTGTGGAAGTGCGGATGTACGGATGGGCACTGTTGTTTGTTACGGCGGCGTTTCTGCACGGCTGGGCGTTGGTGAGTACGAGCGTGGTTCGACAGGATGATGCGGAGAAACAAAATTATGTAAACCAAAAGACGCGTGGGGGCAAGAATAGAGCGGGGGGATATTATGTTAACTCAAATACAGAACAGGGGAAACGCTTGGATGGCGGGAAAGACGGCGCAGGCGGGAATGCTTTGGCGGATGACGCGGTTGGCCGGCGGCAGAGACAGGCGCGCTCCCTGCACGGCATAGCCTTTGTCCTCTGCGGATTGGCGGCGGCGTACACCCAGTATTTCGCCTGTGTGGCGGTGGTGATGGTTTACCTCTGCGTGCTGCTTGCTTTTTGGTTCATAGACAGGCGGCGGATCAAGGAGTGGTTCCTTTATGTGGCGGTATCCGTGATCTGTTATGTGCCATGGCTTTTTGCGCTGGCAGGGCAGCTCGGTGCGGTCAGTGAGAATTACTGGATACTGCCGTTAACGTGGCGGTCGCTCGGCGGGTGTGTGAAATTCCTGATGAAGCCTGCGTTTGCTGACGACAGGGTGAACACGGTTCTGGCGGTGGTTCTATTTGTCTCTTACCTCGGTTTATGGTGTCGGGAGTTGTCGAAACACTACCATAAAGGTAGAGTTTTGAAAGAAAATGTTGACCGGTTCCTGTTTGCCACGGCGGGCATCGCTGTTTTGGCAGGGCTGGTGGCATTCGGGTTTACGGCGTCGTTTCTGATCCGCCCGGTTTTTGTGTACCGTTATATGATACCTGCAGCGGGGTGTTTCTGGCTTGGGTTCGCGCTCTGCCTGGATGAAATGTTATGTAAACAAAAGCTGCCGGAGGACGGAAGCGGCAGTAGTGGCACGATTAGCCGTATGGCCGGGATTGCCATCGCGGTTCTGTTTGTCATAGTCGGTCTGCGTGACTACCGCGCCTTTATGGGTGAGGAAGAATACAAAATCCGCCTGATGGCGGAGACGAGAGAAGCGCTTGCCCTGATCGGCCCGCAGGACAGTGTTATTTACAACTTCGACCAGGTGCAGGCGGTGACAGGTTATTATCTGCCTGAGACGACGGCACGCTATTTATGGTGCGCGGAAGGGGAGTGGCTGATCCAGGAAATTACTTCACCCTGCGGCACGGTGGAAGAGGCAGATGAGCTCCGGGGAATACTCGACGCGGCCGATGAGGCGGGTGAGGAAAGGAGCCTATGGTTTATCGGAAGTTTCAACAGCCGGGAGGATATTGTGGCAAAGTGGCGCGAAGATGGATTTGAGGTGGAGGAACTGGGGAGTTTTTTGTTGGAGAGATACTGGTTTAATCTGTATAAAATTTCATGACAACGGAAATAATACTCCAAAAAGCACTGGAATGAGTGCGCAGAAAGGTGGAGTATTTAACATGGCGGAATTAAAATGTGGTGTGGAAAATTGCAGTTACAATCAGGAGAACTATTGCTGTAAGGGGGATATCATGGTGGGAGGCAGTCATGCCTGCGACTGTGACGGCACCTGCTGTGAGAGCTTTTCCCAGAGGCGCGATGACGCATATGTAAGTTCGCTGGAGCATCCCTGCCGCACGATCAGCATCGACTGCGAGGCGGAAAAGTGCGTGTACAATTCCAATTATAAGTGCCATGCGGAACATGTGGATATCAGGGGCTGCGGCGCGTGCGACTGCAGGCAGACCCAGTGTGCGACCTTCCGTGAGGCGTAAACGATCCTTTCTAAGTGAAGAGGAAAAGGACATTGCCAGTTTTACTTTTTTATATTACAATGGATATGTTGGACGCAGGCCGTTTGGCTTGCGTCCTCTGACGATACGGGAAAGGCAATTATAATTATGCATGGAAAAAAAGTAAAGTGCCTTATTTTGGCGTTATGCGCGGCGGTCCTTGTGGGCTGCGGGGACAAAGAGGCAGTACATACAAGCGCAGAGGCTTCCGGGGCGGAGGCAGAACTGTCAGAGGACGGTGAGGATGAGGCGGAAACAGGACAGGAGGAAGCGTCGGATGAGAATGAGGGCGCAGAGCCTGCTCCCGATACAAGCTTTATGGCTCCGGTGGAAATGGATGAAACTTTGAAAAACCAGCTTGCAGAGGAACTGCTGCAGGAAAATGAGATGGATATTTCTGTGGTGGAGAGCGCGCCTGTCACTAAGGGATGCAGCTTTACCCTGCCGGAGGCATTTTCGGAGTCGGAGGATATCGAGGGCATGTACGTGACCAGACGATATCCAATCGACGCTTCTACCATATATTATGTGGCGCTTGGAAGGGATGTGGCGCTGCAGCTCATGACGGAGGAAACCTTTAAGGCGCAGGCGGAGGAAAATTTCCGCAAGGAGTATGGGGAAGAGATCGAGGTGACCATCGACAGTTTTGAGAGCATTCGGATCGACGGATGCCCGGCTTTCCGCATTCTATGCCACTATGAGGTGGGAGATACACAGATTACCCAATTGGAATATGCGATCAATGCGGATAAGAGCTATGTGATTACATACTCCCAGACTTCTGACTATGACCGCATGGAGGAGTATGAGGCGAGCGCGGAAACGATTCATCTTGAATTTTAATGACAGATTTTGGAAGTCCGATAAAGTCTTTTGACGCTGAGGCGGTAAATTTTTCAACCATAGATAGGGTCATAAAAGTATCTCACTTTGAGATGCTATGAATATCGGCACATTTGTGTTGATAAACGCCGCACTTAGGGATGAAGGAGGATATACGGACATGAAGAAATTTTTAGCATTAGGTTTTGCATTGGCGCTTACTTTCTCTACCACTGTCTGCGCAGCAGAGACTGTAGTGCCCGAAAAAGATTTTGACAGACTTGATACACTGGCTGACGGCGTGGGGAAGACGCTTCCAGAGTATACTTCCAACGCGGTTGCAAAGATGGACGGCGTCCATGGTCAGGCGAAGATCGCTTCCGGGAGCAATGTGTTTACGGAGGGTAAAGCGACCAACGCTACATGCATTGTGGATAAGGTAGACGTTGGAGCAATCAGATATGCGCAGCAGAAGGCGGAACAGACTGGCGGCACTATGCTGACAGTTGTGAAGCTCACGGCGCCTGGGGTTAATCTGGCAGACGCGCAGGTTGCACTGCGCATTGAGGGCGTAAAGACCGGCGACCATATCACCGCATACAGGAGCGTGAAGGGCGATTGGACGGCAGTTGATGTCACGGCGGTAGCTGACGACAGCGTTACGATCAAATTCCCTCAGAAGGGTATCTACACATTTATCAGATAGTTGCATGAATGCGCATATTTTATGATATGAATGACAAATGTGGATCCGCGGGCCGGTTCCTTGGAATCGGTCCGTTTTTTCATATGGCGTGTACATGGTGTGTACAAAAGAAAAAAGAGGTTGACATATACCTGTGGCGTATGTTATAGTTTCAAATGTGCGAAAGCACAGACAATCAAGCAGAGCATCCGCTCTCACCTTGCAACGAGTTCAGTTCGCAAGCGTTCATAGCCTTTTACCGCCGTTTGGCGGAGCTTTTAGCGGGCATTTATGAGCGGGTGGATAGCACAATGTTGTCTGCTCTTTTTTTCGCACATAAGCAGAGTCAGAAGAAAGTTTTCTTATGGGAGGGTAAAACGATTAGCGACTTATTTATCAATGAGCAGATCAGAGACAGAGAAGTACGAGTGATCGGTGTAGACGGAGAACAGCTTGGTGTTATGCCGACGAGAGAAGCGATGAAACTTGCGGAAGAAGCGGGAGTGGATCTGGTGAAGATCGCGCCTACGGCGAAGCCTCCTGTATGCAAGATTGTAGACTACGGCAAGTTTAAGTATGAGCAGGCAAGAAAAGACAAGGAAGCAAAAAAGAAGCAGAAGATCGTTGAGATTAAGGAGATTCGCCTGTCTCCCAATATTGATACCAACGATTTGAATACGAAGGTGAACGCGGCGAGAAAGTTTATCACCAAGGGGGACAGGGTGAAGGTTACTTTGCGTTTCCGCGGCCGCGAGATGGCGCATATGAATACAAGTAAGCATATACTGGATGACTTCGCGGAGGCTCTTTCCGACATCGCGGTGATGGATAAGGCGCCGAAGGTGGAAGGCAGAAGCATGACTATGTTTTTAGCTGAGAAGCGCTAAGCGCTCGGTTAAAATAAATGATATCTTGGAATGATATCTTGGAACAGGAATAATAATACAGGAGGAATAGTAAAATGCCGAAAATGAAAACCAGCAGAGCTGCTGCAAAACGTTTCAAGGTGACCGGAACGGGTAAATTAAAGAGAAATAAAGCGTATAAGCGCCATATCTTGACCAAGAAGACAAGGAAGAACAAGAGAAATCTCAGAAAGCCTGCGATAACCGATAAGACGAACGTAAAGAATATGAAGAAGATTCTGCCTTATCTGTAAGACAGGCATAGGCGAGGGAGCTTTAATTTTAGGAGGGAAAAGACATGGCAAGAATAAAGGGCGGCATGAACGCCAAAAAGAAACATAACAGAGTATTAAAGCTTGCGAAGGGTTACAGAGGCGCAAGATCCAAGCAGTATAGAGTTGCAAAGCAGTCCGTAATGAGGGCGCTGGCTTCTTCTTATGCCGGCAGAAAAGAGAGAAAGCGTCAGTTCAGACAGCTCTGGATCGCGCGTATCAATGCTGCGGCAAGAATGAACGGCCTGTCCTACAGCAAATTCATGTACGGTCTTAAGAATGCGGGCATTGACATGAACAGAAAGATGCTTGCGGAGATGGCAGTCAACGATGCGGCGGGCTTTACCAGTCTCGCGGAGCTTGCGAAAGCAAACTTGAAATAACTATGGAATTTGAGGGCATGGCGTATACGCCGTGTCCTTTTCCGTGTAGTAATAATGAAAACAGGAGGCATTTATGGGAGCATTGGAAGGATTACAGCCGGAACGGGTATTTCATTTCTTTGAGGAGATCAGCCGCATTCCCCACGGCTCCGGGAATACTGGCGCGGTCAGCGATTATCTGAAAGCGTTTGCCGAAAAGAGAAGCCTTTTCTGCAGACAGGATGAGCTTGGCAATATCATTGTCATCAGGGAGGCCTCTCCTGACAGGGAAAAGGAGGAACCCTATATCCTGCAGGCGCACATGGACATGGTGGCGGTAAGCGCTCCTGATGCGCAGATTGACATGAAAACCGAACCGCTCAGGCTGAAAGCGGAGGGCGGCAGAATCTATGCCGAGGGAACCAGCCTTGGCGGCGACGACGGAATCGGTGTGGCGTACTGTCTGGCACTTCTGGATGCACAGACACTTTCCCTGCCCCGTCTGGAAGTGATTCTGACAGTGGACGAGGAGACCGGCATGGAGGGGGCGACAGGCATTGATCTTTCCATGCTGCGCGGCAGACGCATGATTAATCTGGACCAGGAGGAGGAAGGCGTATTCATTACAAGCTGCGCCGGCGGGGCCAGGGTGGATGTGGAAATTCCCCTGACCGCAGGGAAAGCGGAGCCGGGAATGACGAAACTCACCCTTAAAGTCAGCGGTCTTCTGGGCGGACATTCGGGTATGGAAATTGATAAAGGGAGAGGAAATGCCAACTGGCTTTTGAGTATGTTTCTCGTCGGGGTGTCCCTGCGGTACGATGTCAGACTGCTCCGTATGAAGGGCGGACAGGCGGATAATGCGATTCCAAAGGAAGCGGAGGCCGATGTCCTGATACGGGAAGCGGACAGAGCAGGGATCATGGCGTATCTGGAGGAGGAGGAAAGGAAAATGGCGGAATCCCTGAATTTGAAGGAGACCGATCCCGGATTTCAGCTTACAAAACTCTTCCATAATAGGACAGTATCAGAGCTTTGTTATACAAGAGAATCTACGGCCAACGCCCTTGCCTGTATTGCCCAGCTGCCAAACGGCGTCGTCGCCATGAGCGAGGATGTGGAGGGACTGGTGGAGACTTCCCTCAATCTCGGTGTGCTGTCTTTGCACGACGACAGGGTGTGCCTGCAATATGCGGTTAGAAGCAGCGTCAATCAGGCAAAGGAAAATCTTTGCAGGCACATGAGGCAAATCCCTGAGAGAAGAGGGGCCTTAGTGACGGTCAGAAATGCCTATCCCGGATGGGCTTACCGCAAGGATTCGCCCCTGCGGGAACAGATGGTGCGGGTCTATGAAGAAATGTACGGGAAAAAGCCGGTGCTGGAGGCGATCCACGCGGGTCTGGAGTGCGGCATTCTGGCGGGTAAGCTTCCGGGCCTGGACTGTGTCAGCATCGGTCCCGATCTGCAGAACGTGCATACAGCGGAGGAGAGCATGGATATAGAGTCCGTGGGGCGGGTGTGGACCTATCTGCTAAAAGTTTTAGAATAATAAACTTTGAATTGTCGACAGATATTGACATACACGGTATAAAATCGTAGAGTATATATGTTGGGGTTTTTTGGCGGGAAAAATTAATGTAGGGTGAAATGGTTATGAGAGATATATTGACGGGATTAGACCAGTATGAGGTTTTTTTGGAGAAGCTGGAGAAGGAATTGGAGCAGATCGGGGATGACCGGATTGTCATCGTATATACCGACATCAAACATTTTAAGTATATCAACGATACCTATGGCTATAAGGTGGGGGACGCGCTGCTGAAAGATTTTGTTGCCGGTTTCTTGGAGCGCGAGGAGTTGATTCTCTGTGCCGCCAGAGTTTATTCCGACAATTTTGTGGTGGCGGGCAGACTTACCGCAGAAGGGCTTACGAACGAGGAATTTCGCGATATGATCAACCAGACGAATCTGAAGCGCGAGACAGAATTTCGTGAGAAGTATCTCAACAGCAGATTACAGTTTTGCACAGGCATCAGTGTGACGGACAAAAACAGCCGCAGCCTTGATGCGGAGACTGCTGTTTCCAACGCCAATCTGGCGAGAAAAGTGGCGAAGGAGATGGAGCACGACAGCTGCGTCCTCTTTGACCAGAGCATGATGGAGGGAATCCGGCGTGAAGTGGAGATCACGTCCTCGATTCCCAAGGCGCTTGCGCAAAAAGAGTTTCAAGTGTATTTTCAGCCCAAGATTGATACGGATACCCTCGAACTGATAGGGGCGGAGGCTCTGGTGCGGTGGCAGAAGCCGGACGGCAGTTTTGTCTACCCGGACGAATTCATTCCGCTGATCGAGCGGAGCGGCCAGGTCGTGGATGTGGATTACTATGTATACAGGGAGGTTTTCAGCTTCCTTGACAGACGGATCAGGGAAGGGAAAAAGGTGGTGCCGATTTCCCTCAACGTGTCCAGGGTGCATCTGCAGAAAATGCATATTTTACAGTATATAAAGGAGCTGCTTGAGGAGTTTCAGATTCCATGTTCGCTGGTGGAATTTGAATTGACAGAAAGTATTTATCTGGATAATACGGAACAGGCCCTGGAACTGATTAAAGGTTTACATAAATTAGGAATTAAGGTATCCATGGATGATTTCGGCTCCGGGTATTCTTCCCTAAATCTGCTAAGCAAGCTGCCGATTGACATTATCAAGCTGGACCGTGTTTTCCTGAAAGAAGGCGAGATGCAGGAGAGCGACAGGATCATTATTTCCTGTGTGGTGGATATGGCTAAAAAGCTGAAAATCACCTCCCTGTGTGAAGGCGTGGAAACACAGGAACAGAGCGACTACCTGAAGGAAGTCGGCTGTCAGATGCAGCAGGGATTCTATTTTTCAAGGCCGATTCCACAGGAGGTTTTTGAGAATCTGATCGAAAAGTGATGACAGAGAAAAGTTCGTTTAACTATTCGGCACAGAATTTTGTAAAAAAGTTCTGGAATAAGGCTTGCATTTCTGTGTGGAATTAGATATAATAGTAAAGGTTTTTCGGGGTGTGGCTCAGGTGGTAGAGCGCTACTTTAGGGAAGTAGAGGCCGCAAGTTCAAGTCTTGTCACTCCGATAATGAGAAACCTTGAAAGCATGGGGCTTTCAAGGTTTTTTGTGTCTTAAGATAGTAATAAAAATAGGCGAAATTTAGTAAGAAACGAGTGCGTTCCAGCAAAATTCCAACAAAATTTAAGGATATGAGCAGCCGGGGAAGGGTTTGGTGACTTTTTACCCGGTTCATTTTTTATTTGATTTATGCAAAACAAGCCCTGTTTCGTGCGGCATTATGAATTTTTCCATGCAGTCTGTAAAAATAACATGGAATGGAATTGATGTTATAAAAATTTTGTGTTGAAGGAGGTTTTTATAACATGGACAGGGACGCGATAAAGGCGGTAGGATACGTCCGAGTATCAACGGACAGCCAAGTAAGGCATGGGTATTCCTTAGACGAGCAGAGGGAGGAGATAGTAAGATACTGTAACAATCAGAAATACGCCCTTTTGGAGATATTTTCGGACGAGGGGGTCAGTGGGGCGAAGGCGGACGAGGACGAAATGACGGTTGCGCGTGACGGGCTGTTGGATATGTTGGTTTATGTGAAAGAAAGGGGAGTACGTTATATTGTGGTGCTCAGTACAAGCCGATTATGGCGTAGCGACATGGTGCGGGTGCTGATTCACAGGGAACTCAAAAAATGTAACGTGGATGTTAAGGCGATTGACCGTCCACAGTATTCAATTTACACACAGAATCCAAATGAAGTGCTTGTAAACGGGATGCTGGAACTTTTGGATGTTTATGAGCGGTTGGAGATTGCATTGAAGTTAAAGCGCGGACGATTACAGAAGGCGAAGGAAGGGGGATATGCCGGTGGGGGCATACCGTTCGGCTACTATTGTACCCATGGTGGGAAAAAACTGTTCATACAACAGGAAGAAGCCAAGGCGGTACAACAGGTTTTTCAATTAAAAGAGTTAATGCCAACGCTTACCTTGCAAAAGATTTCAGACTTTATGAATCTTTTGGGCTACACAGGGAGAAACGGGAAGGACTTCAATCCGATGCTTGTCAAGCGGATTCTTGACAGGGAGGACTTTTACCGTGGAGAATACCGTTACGGTGACATCAAAAGCGTGGGGGACTACGAACCGATTTTGTGCGGCATGGTTTTGCATTGATAACGTGAGTGACATTACAACACAATACAGAAATTTCCGCACAGTGAATGTGACACACACAACATGCAGGATTTACTGATAACATTGACACACAAGACCAGACGGTTACGGCGACATGAAGATATACATGAAATAAATATATATTTGTACAATTCCCCTAAATAGGGCAAAATAATTGACTAAATTAACTGTATGAGAACAAGGGTGACAAAAAATACTTTATGAAAACTTATGCTACAATCGATCAAATATCCCTAACTTTTAACACTTTTTGGGTTTACAGTGCATTTGTCACCTAAATAGTTTCGCTGAACATGAGGGGACTTTATTGTAGCAACAGCATTTTACAGTATACAGAATAGAACCAGAACATAAGCACTGGCAGTTTAATGTGGAGCAGTAACCAAAATAGTGAGCAGTTTTTGGTTACTGGAACCAAGCACCTACGCCTTATCAAGGTCCTCCTGTCGGTACCCCTGACAGTGGCGAACTCCCTGGGAAAATTGATATAGGTGATGTTACATCCGATGTGCCCGCTGGTATTGTATATTAACCACAAAATAACTATAGAAGGGATATTTACACTATGAGAAAGAAAATAATAACAGTAATATTATCAATAACGCTTCTTATTTGTATAGGCGGGAACATTTACCAAAATATGACGGCATCAAAACTGCGTGAAAGTTTATCTGAACTAGCAAATGCAAAAAATGAACTTACAGCGGAAATAGAGAATAAAACGATAGAGTTAAATACTGTTACATCAGAAATAGAAACAGCAAACACCACTATTGAAGAATTGACAGAAAAAGTGGATAGTTTAACATCTGCAATAAATACAACACAGTCAAAAATTGATAGTATCAACTCAACTCATACCGACATAATCTTAGGTGATGACGAGTACAAAGGTGACACGGGCGCGGACGCAATAAGAGCAGAATTAGACAAGTTATCGCCAGAAGAAAAAGCAGAGATAGATGCAGCGCTTGAGAGAGCGATGAAGGAGCACCCAGATTGGTTTACGGACGATTCTTCTGGCACAAGCCCAGCACCATATCAAGGTCCTTCCGTCGGCACCCCTTCCACAGGCGAACTCCCCGGGAAACTGGAATTGGATGGGGATTACTCTCAATATCAAGGGGCTACAGTATATTAACTATTCAAAAATGTGGAAGGTCACCAGAAATGTTTGGTAACTTTCTACATTTCACTAAAAAATATTTTTAATTTCGTCACAACATCTGTTTGTAATTTCCGATGTTTCGCGGTATAATAAAGAAAAAAGAGTGGTGATTAGTAATGTGTAAATTGGTAGCCTTACAAACAAATTATGGCACCACAGTTAATGTGGCAGAGATAAAAAAGAAACATATAGAAAACATACTTAACTCAGCGCCATTATGTAAGCAAATACTAGCAATCATGCTATTTGGCTCATCCTTAGAAGAACGTTGCACCAATAAATCAGACATAGACCTCGTAATAATAAGTAATAGTAGTATTGGTAAACTTTCGCAAACGAAAGCATTTGATAAATTTATAAATTGCTTATACAGCTTTGATATGGAGCAAGATTACGACAAATTATATTTTAAGTCAATTAAAGAGATAGAAGAAAAGAAAGATGATATACCAATATGTAATGAGTTAATGCAAAAAGGTAAAGTAATATACAGGAGACAATAAAAATGGCACAGCCAACATTGTTATCAATAGCAAAAGCGGATTTAATTACAGCAAGTAGATCAGTAAACTCAAAGAATAAATTTATCAAACATCAAGCAGCTTACTTTACTCAACAGTCAATAGAAAAAACACTTAAGTACTTAATTTTTTTAAGGACAGGGTCACAACCTTGGGGGCATAGTATAGAAAAACTTGTTATACAGGCAAAATCTTTGGAAATACAAGTACCAGAAAGAATAGATAAGTATAAATCAGTATACACATCATGGGAAGCGGTAACAAGATATTATCCGCAAAAAATAATTAGAAGGGACATGATTGAAAAAGCCATAAAGATAGTGCAACAATGGCATATTGATTTGAGAAAGCAAGGAATACAATAACAAAAAGCCCTGATAATCATCAGAACTGGTGGTTGTCAGGGCTTTTTTGTGGAATTCGTTTATTGGGGGGGATATTTGTCTAATCCGAAAAACAGGTAAATATTTCATCTTTACACAAGAACGTATGTTTGATACTATGAGAGTACATTCATCGGCGGGAGGAGGTGAAGGGAATGGAGGAGATGCTTTGCGGGGGAACGCTTGCAGACGGGCGGGCCAATATTCCGATCCAGATGATGACACTGACAGACCGCGACGGCAGGATGACGCCGCTGTGGTTCCGGCTGGAAACGGAGGAGCACGAAGTTAAGCTGTGCCGGATTGAACAGGTGGTTTCCCGGGATGAGAAGAAGTATGTGGGCGTGCGGGAGAAACAGTTTATCTGCAAAACCAGACTGGGGAGAGTGTGTAAGACCCTTGAGATGCGTTACAGCGTGGAAACCCAGAAATGGCGGATCTTCCAGTTCCTGTGACAGTGGGAAAATATGTGTTCCATATAGACGTTAACAGCGCGTTTCTCTCATGGACTGCGGCGTATCGGGTGGATGTGCTGGGGGAGAAGGAGGATATCAGACTGATACCGAGCATTGTGGGCGGGGATCAGGAAAAGCGTCACGGGATTGTCCTTGCAAAAAGCACGCCAGCCAAGAAATTCGGCATACGGACAGGGGAGCCGGTGGTGGCGGCGCAGAGAAAATGCCCCGGTTTGGTGATTGTGCCCCCGGATTACGGACTGTATGTCAGGTCATCACGGGCCTTTATGGAAATACTGCGAGAGTACAGTGACGATGTGATCCAGTACAGCATCGACGAGGCGTGGGTCGTGTTTGAAGGTTTTGAGAAGCTGTATGGACGCGGACAGATGGTGAACATGGCGTATGAGCTCAAGGACCGAATCAGGGAAGAACTGGGCTTTACCGTAAACGTCGGTATTTCCACAAACTTCCTGCTGTCTAAGATGGCAGGGGATTTTTCCAAGCCGGATAAAGTGCACACACTTTTCCCGGAGGAGGTTGAGCAGAAGATGTGGCCGCTCCCCGTCTCCGACCTGTTTCTGGCGGGAAAGGCTACGGTCAGTAAGCTGCACAGCGTGGGCATACAGACGATAGGAGAACTTGCAGAGGCCGACGAGGGAATGATCCGGGCTCATTTAAAAAAGCATGGGGCGACAATTCAGGGGTTTGCCAGAGGAGGAGATCTGGAACCGGCGATGATTTTCCATGAGGCAAATAAGGGCTACGGAAACAGTATGACGGCGCCGAGGGATATTGTGACGGAGGAATACGCAAGACATCTGCTGCTTTCCCTGAGTGAGACAGTGGGTGCAAGGCTTAGGAGCGACGGGGTTATGATCGGCGTGGTCAGCGTACATCTGACCACCTGTGAGTTTAAACGGATGAATAAGCAGATGCAGCTGGATTCCCCGACGAACATTACGGAGGAAATATATGAGGCGGCCTGCCGGCTTTTTGGCAGGCTGTGGGACAAAAAGACGCCGCTGCGGCAGTTGGGGGTTCATACTTCCGGGGTGCAGGAGAAGGCAGGACGGCAGTACAGCATTTTTGATCTGGAAAAAAGTGACAGACTGGAAAAACTGGACAAGGCGGTGGACCAGATCCGCAGTAAATACGGAGAGGACGCAATTTTCCGCGCCAGCTTCCTGAAAGGAAATGTATCCCATATGAGCGGCGGGCTGAATAAAGAGAGGCGCAGCGGGGTTACATTAGGGATAGACGTTGAGGGCGAAAATCTCGGGGACCTGTGAAAGGCTGTACCAGACAGGATAGAAATTGAGGGGAAGGATGCAGGGAAAACTATGTGCGGAAGATTTTATATAGATGACGAGACAGCGCGGGAGATAGAAAGGATAGTTAGAAAAATCGACCAGAAGAATGGGAAAACGGGGGATGTACATCCGTCAGAACCGGCACTTGTCCTGCGGGCAGACAGGGACAGTATGGTGGCGGAGACGCTCAGATGGGGCTATGAGTCGGCGAGGAAGAACACGCTCATTTTTAATGCCAGAAGCGAGACCGTGAGGGAGCGTCCCATGTTCCGCCATGATTATGAAACGCGCCGCTGCCTGATCCCGGCATGTAAGTTTTATGAGTGGAAGGATACCGGGGCGAAGAAAAAGGAGAAGTACGAATTTTTTGTGCCGGGTGAGGTCCTTTATCTGGCAGGGATTTATCACAGAGACCCGGTGGGCGGCCGGTTTACCATTCTCACCAGAGAAGCGCGGGGGTGTATGACGGAAATACACAGCAGGATGCCGCTTATCATTCACGGACAAGACATGGAGGCCTGGCTTTTTTCGGAGAAAGAAGCAGAAAAGATTTTGGACAGCCATTTTGATGAATTGCAGAGGCGCAAAAGTGAGGGAGGGGCGTATCAGCAGATGAGTCTGTTTTAGAGCGGGACCAAGATACATTCTGACAAAATTCTACAATATTACAATGTAAAAAGTTGACAGGAAATGGTAGAATGGGTTATGGTATAAGAGACTACATATAGTGGTCTCTTTCGTTGTTTTATGAGGGGAATGGATAATTAAAAGTTATCCTTTGTGTTTGGTTATTTATTAATAATAGGAAAATTCCATAAGATTTATAGACTATTAACGTTTAAAAAATTAACTATCAGATGATGAGGGAAAATACCACTATGCCGAGAGAAATCGAATTTACACGTCGGGAAACTGAACTTAAAGAGATGAAAGAGGCTTTAGAACAAAATAGCATTGTCGCCTATTATTGCTTTGACAACAGTGGACTTTCGCAATTCTTAAAAAAACTCTGTATTGATATGAATACGGAGAAACAATTGTGCTTTTACATAGATTGCGAGAAGC
>CAJTTZ010000021.1 GCA_910579505.1 uncultured Lachnospiraceae bacterium | reverse complement strand
CTATTCACTTATCTTATATCAGATTTTGGGTTTACACAAAACTTGAAACTCTCTCAATTTGGTCTTATATGAATGCCAAATTACCCTATTTTTATATGATCGTCTGCAGCCAGATAAGAATACCCGCCCTTTCCTTTTCCCAATAATTTTATGATCGTAAATTCCTTACCGTTTACATGCATCGTTTTTTCATGATTCCACTCCCTCAATCTGCGTATAGCCTTTCCTTTTCCAACGAATCCACATAGCGGCGGCACGCAGGCACTCGTCCATCCCCTGCGCAATCCATACTCCAAAAAGTCCCATATGCAAAGCAATGCCCAGAAGATAGCTGCCCCCTACCGCAACGCACCACATGGAGACAATCCCAATATAAAAGGGAAACTTCACGTCCCCTACCGCACGCAGAGATGCCACATAGACCAGATTCTGGCTGCGTCCGCTCTCCAGCAGAAAATTTGCAAGCAAAACAGTACCGGCTAATACCAATATCTCAGGGTCAGATGTAAACAGCGAAAACATCTGGTTCCTGAAAACAGACATAACCGCCATCATAACCATACTGAAGACAAAGGTACACTTTCCGGCAAAGCGGCATTCTTCGTCAGCCTTCCCATATTCTCCGGCGCCCGCGCTCCATCCGATCATAATAGCCGTCCCCTGTCCAAGCGACACCGAGAAAACATAAATAAAACGCACGCAGGTATTTATGTACGACTGCGCCGTGACCGCTTTCATTCCCATCATGGTTACGAAAACCATAACCAGAAACTGCGCCAGATTATAAGAAATCTGCTCTCCTGCCGCTGGCATCCCGTAAGTAATGACTTTGCGCATATTGGGAACCATTTTCTCCCAGCATATTTTCCACTGGAACTGTTTTCCTCTCACGTCAAATAAAATCCACACAAGTATCAGAAATCCCAAAGCCCTTCCCGACACAGTGGCAATCGCCGCTCCCCGGATGCCCATGGCAGGCAGATCGAATTTCCCAAAGATCAGCAGATAATTCAGCACAATATTGCATACATTCATGCCCATGGAAACATACATGCACTGTTTTGTCCTGCCGTAAGATTTCAGTACCGCAGAAAAAATAAAATAAAGCAGCTGCACCCACAAAAACCAGTTGAGTACACCGAGATATTCTCCCGCGTAACTCCTGACCTGTCCCGATAAGTTTAAAAAACGTAAAATCACCGGGTAAAACACAGACATCAGGACCGTAAGCACAACTCCCATACCCATATTCAACAGTATGGACGCCGTGATCAAATCATTCTGCTCCTCTTCCGATTTTTTGGCGCCGATAAACTGCGCGCACAAAATGCTCGTGCCGGTAGTCACGATACAGGCGAGTACCTGAATGAGAAAAAGAATCTGATTCGCTATACTGACCGCCGCCACCGCGTCATCACTATAGGCGGAAAGCATGATGGTGTCAACGCTTCCCATAATCGTATTCATGATGGATTCCACAAAGATCGGTACACTCAGACAGAACAGTTTTTTCTGCATGTTACGACACCTTCTTCACCTTATAATACGGATACTACTCTTGCATTATATTCTTAAATCCTATATAATTCTTGTAAAATATTCCTTGTTTTATGACACAAAACTCTTACATTAGAAGAAGAGGAGAGATTGATATGGATCACAGAATGCCCCCCGAGGCAAAAGTACATGGTCAGCCTTCTTTTCCGTATACTGTCTACAAAGGGAATGTTCCCGTATTTTTTCCTTTCTACCCCCTGCATTGGCATGATGAAATGGAAATCATCTATATCTGCAGCGGGCAGGGCGTGATCCCCATACAGTCCCATCCGTACGTTGTAAAAACAGGTGATATGGTTATTGTGCCCCCTCAGACGGTTCATTCCATAGAACAATACCCGGACGCCCAAATGGAATATTTTAATATTTTATTCCAATTTTCCCTCTTGAATTATTCGACCAATGACGCCTGCTATGAAAAATATTTTAAACCGCTGTACTGCCACACCAAGCTGCCTCCTCTCTACCTTGCATCGGAAATGGATTTAAACTGTCTTTTGCGCCCTCATATCATGTACTTAATAGAAAACCGCAAAAAAAGCGAGGAGCTGATGGTGAAATCCAATCTTTTTGCCATCATGCACCATATCTGCCAGTACAGTTCCCCGGCAAGCTGCGCGGAACTCTCTTTAAAAAACAACTATGATAAGCTGAAAAACCTGCTTGTATATATACAGTCCAACTACAGCAATGCAATCACAGTGAAAGAAGCCGCGGCAATCTGCGGCTTCTCGCCGAGCCATTTTATGAAATTATTTAAGGAACTGACAGGAAAAAGTTTTTCACAATATGTCATAGATTACCGTCTGGAAATCGCCGCCAGACAATTAATAGAAACTTCAGATAAAATAATAGATCTTGCAGAAAATGTCGGTTTTCACAATATATCTTACTTTACGAGGGCGTTCCGCTCCAAGTATGGGGAAACGCCCTCTGCATACAGAAACCGCTATATAACAAATATTACCGTTTCTCACCCTTAAGTTTTCTGGCACACACGAAAACCACCGCCGCCGTGGCTGCCAGAAACTCTGCTGCCACTATGCCAAGAGTCCCTATGTGTATGTCTGACTCCCAAAAAATATAGTCCCAGAAAAGGGCGCGCTCCAAAAACCATACGGCAAAAAACACCAGATAAATGACAACGCCATATAAAACGCACTCCCTGATCTTCTGCTGCCGCTGTTCTCTGGCGAGCATCTGCTCCTGCTGTTTTTCCAGCATTTCCGTCTTTACGGACAGATCGTCGATCTCCGACGACTTTAACAGATAATCCGTGGTGACGTCGAATACCGTGCTCATCGCCACGATCTTATCCAGTTCCGGGACTGCCTGCCCGCTCTCCCACTTGGAGACGGACTGCCTCGATACATTCAGCCTTTCCGCCAGCTCCTCCTGCGTCAGATTCTTTGCCTTGCGCAGGGTTAATAATTTTTCTGAAAATTCCATACTGTTTTCCTCCTTTTTTGACTTGCGCCTGTTTTTCTTTGCGCTCATCATAGCAAAACGCCGGGTTGCCTTCCATACAGACCTCTGTATATGTGCGCAACCTGTGGTGGAAAAGCCAGACAATCGTGCAATCGATTCAGAAAATCTCCCATTCCTCTCAAGTATTATTCCAGCTTTCACCATATTCTGCTATCAGATCTTCTACTAAATATTCATCACTCATACAATGCATGTCAGACACACCTTCACTGATCAGTCGATAACACGCCGAATGATAAAAAAAAGTGGCGCATACCCCACACGGAGATATGCGCCGTCGTATCATTTCATTCCCGGGACCGCAAAGCGGATTAAAGTCTTTTAAGCAGCTCTTCCCTCTGCGCCTCATAACCCGGTTTGCCGAGAAGTGCAAACATATTCTTCTTGTAGCTCTCCACGCCCGGCTGGTTAAACGGATTCACACCAAGGAGATATCCGCTGACGCCGCATGCGAACTCAAAGAAATAGAACAGCTCGCCCAGATAGAACTCGTTTACTTCGGGCACATTGATCATAAAGTTCGGAACCTGTCCGTCAGTATGCGCCAGAATGGTACCGTTCATCGCGCTCTTGTTGACAAAATCCACGTTCTTTCCCGCCAGATAGTTGAGTCCGTCCAGATCTACCGGCTCCTCGCCGATAATGATCTCTTCCCTGCTTGTCTCAATGTTGAGCACGGTCTCAAACATGGTACGGGAACCGTCCTGAATAAACTGTCCCATGGAGTGCAGGTCGGTAGTCAGATCCACGCTTGCCGGGAAAATACCCTTCTGGTCCTTGCCCTCGGACTCGCCGTAAAGCTGCTTCCACCACTCGGAAACATAGTGTGCACTCGGCTCGTAGTTTGCCAGAATCTCGATTACTTTGCCCTTCCGAAGCAGAATATTGCGGAGCGCCGCGTATTTCACAGCGTCATTCTCCTCAAAGGGAGCATTAAGCGCCATCTTTCTGCCCTCTGCCGCGCCTTCCATCAGCTTGTCGATATCCGCGCCGGACACCGCGATGGGAAGTAAACCTACTGCCGTCAGCACGGAGAAACGTCCGCCCACATCGTCGGGAACGACAAAACTCTCATAACCTTCCTCATTGGCGAGGTTCTTAAGGGATCCTCTCGCCTTGTCGGTGGTAGCGTAAATTCTCTTCGCCGCACCCTCCTTGCCGTATTTCTTCTCCGCCATCTCCTTGAACACGCGGAACGCGATTGCTGGCTCCGTGGTCGTGCCGGACTTGGAAATCATGTTAATGGAGAAGTCCCTGTCCCCAATCACGTCGATCAGATGCTTGATATAAGTAGAACTGATGGAGTTACCTACAAAATAAATCTCAGGTGTCTTTCTGACAGACTTGTCCACCACATTGTAGAAGCTGTGACGTAAAAACTCAATCGCCGCTCTCGCTCCCAGATAGGAGCCGCCGATTCCGATTACCACAAGCACTTCGGAATCGCCCTGAATCTTTTCTGCCGCCTTCTTGATCCGCGCGAACTCCTCTTTGTCATAATCCACCGGCAAGTCAATCCATCCCAGAAAATCGTTGCCTGCTCCCGACTTGCTCACAAGCACCTCTTTTGCGTCAAGCGCCAGCTTCTTCATGGACTCCACTTCGTTCTCCCCAATAAAAGATGCTGCTTTTGAATAGTCAAACGTAACTTTGCTCATCTCGTCCTCCTTTTTTCAGGCACATTTCCGTGCCGTTTTTCACTTTTTATGACAAGTGTACCGCCGTACACAATGACATTTAATACAGCCCTTCCCTTACTTCTCTTTCACCGCATCTTCAATCAGCCCGATAATCGTGCCGATGGCATCCCGCTGACTGCTCTTCTTCATAGCGTCGATATAGGTAAACCTGTTGAAATAAAGCTCCTGTATCTTTTCAAGGAGCAGCTTATTAGTCAGGTCATCCTCGTCGATCACGATGCTGAACCCCTGAGATTCATAGGATTTTGCATTCAACAGCTGATCCCCCCTGCTGCTGGATGCGGGCAGCGGAATCAGGATATTCGGTTTCTTCAGCGCCAGGATCTCGCTGATCGCGTTGGCGCCGGCGCGGGATATCACGATATCCGCCATCGCAAAAATATCCTTCATCTCTGACTTTACGTACTCAAACTGCTTGTAGCCCTGTGTGGTGAGCAGGAGATTATCTACCTTTTCCTTACCGCACAGGTGCACCACCTGAAAATCTTTCAGAAGTTCCGGCAGGACGTCCCTGACCGCCTGGTTGATCGCTGCCGAGCCAAGGCTTCCGCCCACCACCATAATGACAGGCTTCGTATTGTCAAAGCCGCACAGCCGGTACGCTGCCTCCTTATCACCCGTGGCAAGCTCCTTGCGGATCGGCGAACCCGTCAGCACCGCTTTAGCCGCCGGCAGCTGGCTGAAAGTCTCCGGGAAATTACAGCACACTTTTTTCGCTACGGGAATACAAAGTTTATTGGCCAGTCCGGGCGTCATGTCAGATTCATGGATAATACAGGGAATCCCCAAAGACGCCGCCGCGCGCACCACGGGCACGCTGACAAAACCGCCCTTTGAAAAGAGCACGTCGGGCTTGATCTCCTTCAAATACTTTCTAGCCTCCCGCATTCCCTTAATGACACGAAACGGGTCGGAGAAATTTTTCGGATCAAAATACCGCCTGAATTTGCCGGTTGCAATGCCATAGTAAGGGATATCAAAATCCTCGATTAGTTTCTTTTCAATTCCATCGTAGGACCCCATATATACAATGTCATATTCTAGTTCCCGAAGTCTGGGAATCAGCGCCATATTTGGCGTCACATGTCCGGCGGTGCCGCCGCCTGTCAGTACAATTTTTTTGCCCATAGTAACATCCAAGCCTTTCACGCGTTTTCTAACATCTGCTCCAGTGCACACGCCAGCTGATCCGGACAGGATGTGCTTTTAAATCCGCACTTAATTCCTTTCAGTCTGCTGATCGCATCCTCCGCCTTCATTCCGACAACCAGTCGGGAAATGCCCTGCGTATTGCCGTTGCATCCGCCTGTAAATTTCACAGATTTGATAATACCTTCTTCCACTTCCACGTCTATCGCATTGGAACAGACGCCCTTCGGCTGAAAAATCATATCCGTTTCCTCCTCATTCTTTCTGGCACTATTTACCATCTACCATAAAGTATATATCATCAATCCCCATAGTGCAAGAAAATGCGTCCCGACTCCTTATGTGCTCATATGCGAAATCTGTCGATGCCTTAGGTCTTTTTTCCCGAAAAAAACCCAATATAATATAAGTATGCACTCTACATTACGGAGGTAACCATGCTTGCACTTTTTTTTCGTCATAAATATTTTATGTTTGTTATCCTGACATTGCTCTTTTGCAGTATTTTATGCCAGATTCTGCTCGGTGTGATTTATCGCAGGCTGATTCGGGAAACGGAAAACATGTCCGCCACCAAAAATAAATCCCTCCAGCAGCTGAAACTGAAATTTACCAGCTGCAGGCAGCTTCACGAAAGCATTCCCAATGTTTCCGTTTTTGTGGACAAGTTTTTAAACCAGATCAGCCTCGGAAAAATCCCCGTGACCTTTTTTCGACACCTTTCGGGGCAGCTTACGCTGCTTTCCGTGCTGGTGGCAGGAATCGGCGCCTGTATCAGCATTATCCAGGAGGAGAACTTTCTGACAATCGCTCCCTTTTATCTCGTCAGTTTTCTCGGCCTGTACCTCTATTTTGCCGCCACGTCCCTGATTGACCTGCCCGGCAAAATAGGCATGCTGCGCACCAACTTAGTGGACTATCTGGAAAATCATCTGGCGAACCGTCTGGAGCAGACGCGCCTTGATATGCGCATGGTCGGCATAGAGGACACTGCACAAGACGGCAAAAAAAGTACCGCTGCCCAGGACAAGCCTGCGGACGGAAATAAAGATTTTGAGAAGGAACCGCTTTTTGAAGAAGGCACCAGGCACAAAAAAAGCTCCCCGGCCTTCACTCCTTCTGAAGCCGAGGAACTGGAACTGCTTTTGCGGGAATTTCTAGCTTAATCCATACTGTTTTTTTAAATCATCCAATTCCCTCAATTGCTCGCTTTCAATACCACTATTTATACCATTATTCATATATGCTGAATAGAGTAAAATCTGATCCACATGTTCAGATTCTAATGTTGTAACTTCATATGTCATACAGTCATCATGCAGGACACAGAGTCTCCATTTTTTGCTGTCTGTCTTCTGCAGCGGTATCCAACGCATAGTAAAACCTGCCTTTCGATTACATTTTATCATCAAAATATTTTTAATGTAAGCGAAATTTTTATGCGTTCCGTTAACTGCTGTAAATTATTTACTGATAAATGGTAATCGACGGTCCCACATAATACGCGTCGGGACTTTTTGAGAACAGGTCGAAATATCCGATCCTGTATTTCCACTCTCCGCCATAGGAGACACCCTGCCAACTTTCCATGACGGCATACGCTCCCGTCTTTTGATCATACGCCGCTTTTTTGTCCGGGTACATATCCCCTCCCCGAAAGAGCAGATAATCCTTTTTCTGGGAAAAGTACCCGGTGGCGTATTCTACATCAATAAAATATTCGTTTTCAGTAAGTTTTTCCGGCAAAAGAGAAATATCTTCCCCGATCTCCACGATGTCATACTTCTGCACATCCATGACCGGCACATATGACGTACAGTATATCTTTGCGCCAGCTGGTATATTTTCCGCAATATATGCCGCCGCGTGATCGTAAGTCAGATCATAGCGGTAATTGCCCAGAACCGTGGCCGCGTTACAGAGCACGAGAAGCGCCGCCGCTGCTGCTGCCATTTTCCCCAAAAATTTCTTCTGTCTTGCCGTCCCGCGTTTTTCCCATAGCTTCATGAAAAGCGTCTCCGCCTCCATCAACCCGTAACCCATAAACAGAAAAGCAAACGGCAGGACGAGCGACATATTTCTGCCGAGAACAATGCTGTACTTCGATAAAAGGAGCAGAATAATAAGCGGCATCAGGGAAAAGATAACAAGCTCTCCCCACGCTTTTTTCCGCACCAGATACACAATCCCCAAAAGCAATAACAACCCGCCAAAAATCCCATAAGAGGACAACGCGTACGCCTCAAAATACCCAAGAAGCGGCAAATTATGCTCAATGCCGGGGTGCCCCCACGCATAATGGTTCAGGTTATATAAATTATCCCCGATAAAGGTCTTAAAATAAAAGAAAAGCGAATAATTACAAAGCACGAAAGTCAGCGCCAGCACGATACAGTCCAGAAAAAACAGATAGTTGTTTCTGTGACGTTTCCAGTATTTTTTGCCGATATGCAGCGCCAGCCAGAAAACGCCGAAGACAATGCCGTGATACTTGGCCGCCATGGCAAGCCCGATACAGACCGCAAGCATCGGATACCAGAGATAAACCGCACGCTCCTCATCCTTCTCCCGCCAGGCGAGACACCCCAAAAGCAGAATCAGGTTTGCCACCGCATACAGAAGCGTATCCGGCCCCGTATAGTACAGATACGCGTAGCCATATAAGGAAAACACTGACAGGAGGAATCCCAGATAGGCATATTTCCGGCTGTCCGTCATAATCTTAACACTGAAATAAACACACACATTTGAGAGAAGCGCGGTGCCGCAGATTACATAGCGCAGAAGTACAACCGTATCTACGCCCGCCAGAAATTTCCCCAAAATGCGCGTGCCTAACGCCGCATAATAGAAGGTCAGGTGGGGATAGCGGAAAAAGTCAAGCACATAGATGTCTCCCGCGTAGAGGTGCTGTCCCAGCAGCTCATAAATACAGCCCAGCGAAAGCTGCTCGTCCACATTCGGATATAACGGCAGTTCAAACTGCCAGTGTCTGTAAAACAAAAGCAGCCCCGCCGCCAGCGTGAGAACAACTGCCGCCGCCATACCGGCCTTTTTCTGCCACTCCTTTGTCAATCGAAACATCTCTTCCTCCATACCAGTATCCAAACGCCCTTTCATCCGCCTCCGCATTTGGTTTCACATCCAGTCTTTCACGTGGTAACTCTTTGTGCATATGGCATCAAAAATAATACCCTGCTCCTCTATGTATTTCTTATACTCAGAAATCTTTTCCTCCTGCCCCTCCAGCTCCGGGGACACAAAACAAAGTTTATATCCAAGGGCTTTTAGCTCCTTATAACTTTCCCTGTCGATGGGCACTTTTGTAAAGCAGTCCACCCAGACCCACTCGGCACGCCCCGCCATATTGCGTATGGTGTCCATCCCCTCCAGCTCGCTGAAACGAAGCGCCATCTGTTTCACACCCATATCCGTCAGCAGTTTAATCATAGGAAAAGAAGAATCCAGGAAAAAGTACTTTTTGATCTGATACTTTTTGATATACTCCAACGCCTTGTGCTCAATACGCTCGCTTTTGATATTCAGGATCATAGTGCCGTGATGATATGCTTTACAGTATTCCTCAAAATCTTCTCCCGGCTCAAAAGGATTGTGTGATATATAAATGCGTCCGTTCAGGTCATCCCGCAGATCCAGTTCGACACCGTACTCTTCCGGCAATTGTAAAAGTTCCTCTTTTGTGTTAATTCTGTGTGCTATGTATTCCATATTTTCACCCCCGCAGGCTTCCGCTCTTTTTTAACTTCACGCTGAAGTCAACCGTCCGCTTAATAAATTTCCACTTAGCGGCAAGTCCCGTATTCCACTTCGACGTACCATGCAGCCTCTCTGGAAATACCACCGGAAGCCGCAACACTTTTAACCCTTTTTTCTTTGCCATGTACAGCGCGTACAGATCCAGTGAAAAGTCGTGGGGCGGCTCCTGCCATTCATCATAAAATATCTTCGGAAAAATGTTGGGCTGCGCGTTGATATCATACAGTTTTTCATGCAGATAACAAGTCTCAAAGACACTCATACCCACGGTGAAAAATACGTCAAACAGCGGTCTGCCTTTTCGGTTGCCCTTCACAAAGACAAGCCCTCTCTCCTTTTCAATCAGTTCTAAAGCCCGCACAATATCTCCGGGATCCGTCTGTAAATCAGCATGGGTCCAGCCAATGTATTCGCCCCGGCATTCCTTCAATCCCTGTAAAATTCCGTAACCGTACCCCTGATTTACCGTAACGGTCACAATTTTTGCAAAGGCATAGCGGGGCAGCAATTCCCGCAGCACATCCGCACTGCCATCGGTAGAGCCGTTATCCACCAGAATAACTTCCAAGTCCCGCCCTTTGACCACCTCGTCAAACCGTTCCAAAAGCAGCGGTATATTTTCCTCTTCATTATAACATGGTACTACAATTGAAAGTTTCACGTCTTTTCCCTCTCCACGTCCTGTTGCTTTACCAGCCAAAACCTGATCCTATGATAAAGGTCTACACATTACAAACCCCCTTCAATTTTCCTGCCGAGCAGTTCATGCAGCTCCCCATAATCTGATACGACGTCGATATCCTCCTGCGCCTTTTCCTCCTGTGAAGCTCCGGGGTGAAACCAGACCGCCTGCAATCCAGCCGCCATCGCTCCCTTCACATCCCTCTCCAGATTGTCCCCCACGAAACAGACTACCTCTGCCGGCAGCCGAAGCTTCTCAAGACACAGCTTAAAAATCCCCGGAGACGGTTTTTCCACACCCGCTTCCTCGCTTGTCACCATACAATCCACATCATCCATCATCCCAAGCCTGCGCAGTTTCCGATGCTGGATATGCGCCAGCAGATCCGTACAGACTCCCACGCGAATATATTTCTCATGCAATGCCTCCAGAAGGTCTCTTGCTCCGGGATAGAGACTCATATTGTCCAGAAAAAATCCCCAGTAAGTCTCATACATTTCAAGGGCCAGATACAGAGGTCTGATATCCAGATATTCCAAAGTCTTTTGGAAATATAGCATTCTGCTGTGGGAAGTCGCCGTCTCGCCAAGCATTTCCTTCGTCGTCTGCCTTGCCCACATAAATGCATCCTCATACTGTTCTTCACTTACGCCAAGCCGCTCGCGCACAAGCTCTCCCACGCACTCGAAAGCCGCCCTCTCCAGCGCTTTGTAATCATATAAGGTGTCGTCCAGATCAAAAATTACTGCCTTTATCATCTGTGTTCCCCTTTGTAACTATTTTGTACCTTCATAGTTACCCCTTCTTCTACAGTTTATTTATTTTAATCCCTCTTCATGATCTCGCCGATCACAAGAAGAAGCATTAACTGTACCAGTCCGCCGGCACCCTCTTCCCAGAGGATGATACCGCCCGTCAGGTCCTCAATCTGCGGAATCACCGCAGCTGCCGTTTTCGCCCAGATGTTTCTTCCTACATTCAGGTCTTCCCCGCGGAAAGAAACTTTCTGGTGCAGAAGATCATCGTATGACAGTTCGCCCGAAACGCCGCGGTCACGCAAAAGCAGGAGCAGGGGTTCCACATTAATCCCGGCGTCCAGCACAAATTCCACACCCAGTGTAATCTCCCGCAGCTGCCCCGCCTTCTCCGGCCTCTTTAAAAGGGTCTCGTCAAAATACCGTATCACCAAATCGGCATACTGCTTTTGCGGATAAATATATTTTTCGGCGTCCCCGCGCCTTGCCTTGATCTGCTCAAGGACCGCCGCCCGGTCATGTCCGCGTTCACCCTGGTCCCGGCACAGTTTCCAGTGACACCGAAGCGCCTCGTCCGTATCCAGATATACCTTCATATCAAGCACTTGTCTCATTTGCGGCAGATACAGGGAATGCAGGCCGCACAAAATGACGTAGGGCTTAGGCGACAGCCTTCTCTTACGTGTAAACGTACCCGTTTCATGGTCATAATCCGCGCGTTTTATCGAATTATTTCCGCGCAGCACCTTTAAATCCTCCGCCTGCCTGTACAGATAATTCGCCCGGGGATTTAAATGCGTCATTTCCTTCCATTTCCGATTGCCCCGCTCCCACTTATGGTCGCCGTCCCCCTCCAGCGCAAGCACCCGCTCTTTCGACAAAAGCAGTTCCAACGTTTTTACAAGTCTGGTTTTTCCCGCACCGCTGTCCCCGGCAATGCCGATAGTAAAAGGGCGGTTTCTCCTGCGGTAGTAGGAGTTACTTCCTACGCCGTAGAGGTACATGCAGACCACCAGAATCAGAAAAACGCCCACCATCAGCGAAAATACAATGTCCCTGACACTGTCGTCGGACCGTTTTAGAAAGGCAAGACTCCTGCCCAAGAAATATAAATCCACAAACTGTGTTGTATGGAAAAAGACATAATACAGGAGATACAGCACATTAAATCCCCCGTAGACAAATACCATCTTCCCCCGGCTCTCGCCCTGCCTCGCCAGATACAGCATAAAAAACGGCACAATCCAGATAAACCATGCCGGCATCGCCGGAACAAAGGCGAGAAATGCCGAAAACAGAAGCCCCGTCATACTGATTAAGAGATCCCGGTTCATCTGGTTAACCCGAAAAGCCTGAAAATAGAGAAAAAGTAAAACAAGCACGGTCAGAAGCAGATGTGCGTTTCCGTAATCGAAATACACCTTACTGATCGCCTGCTGTTCTTTGTTTAACAAAACCATGTTGACAAAACCGCTTCCCCAGAAGGGCAGCACAGCCGCCACCGTCAAAACAATAGGAAGCCCTGTCATCCATACGGCCTTCTTCCATCCCTTTCTCTTATAAATATAAAGAAAGAAGAGGGGCAGCGCCGCCGCAATATGAAACTTTGAAGCGAGGGCAAGCGTAAGAAAGAGAATAAACCGCCACTCATATACGCGCTCTCTTTTTGCCGCCATGCTCATTTCGCTCAGATAATAAACCGCCCCCACCAAAAATACAGTTGGGATCAGGTCAAGCTGCCCATGCATGTAAGACGCATATAAAATAATCGGCGATAAAAAATACAGCGCCAATATATATTTTCTTTTATCCCTGGAAATACGGAACAGATAATATAAACCGAGAAGATCCGCCAGAAGGATAGGCAGTTTAAAGATCAGATTCCTCAAAAAAACCGGCATCGCGCTGATAAAGGTGACAAAAACACCACCGATACACTCCACAAGAAGCATGACAGGCGGATAAGGAAAAGAAGGGAGCAGCCCGTTGTCATAGTAAACCTGATATGGGTTCTCCCCATGTAAAAAGAGATCCACAAAAGGGATAAACATCTGATCCTGATAATCAGAGGAAAAAAGTCCCATCAGAAGTAACTTAAATAAGACCCCCACTAGAATGGCAGTTTTTAAATACTTTTGATAATTTTTCTCCATGTCGAGCGTATGTAACATCTTACAGCCCATATCCTTCTGTATCCCTTTTAAATCGCCGTTGTATACCTCCCACAGCGCTTGCCAAAAACGCGCCTGACAACCCGATTCATTTTTCCGCAGAAATCAGACCTTCCCGCATAAGGAATGCCTTAAAATACGCGTATGTATCCTGATATCCCTCGTAGTCCGCAGGCGTTCCCCAGCCCACATAGCGGTCTATATCAAATATCTTCGCACGATATCCTAAGTCTAACACATGTTTCACTGTCTGGTCTACATAGAATTCCCCATTGATCCTGTCATTTTCCCGGATCATTTTTTCCGTGGCATCCATAAAAACCTTCGCCCTCTTAAACCAGAAAGTCGCCACCACCGCCGGATCTTCCATGGGCGTATCGGAAATCGCCTTTTTAATGGATGTGCCTGTAATATTTCCCTCACCGTCAGTAAGCATCCAGCCATAGGCATTGGGATTTTGCAGCACCGCTTCATTGTGTCGGTAAGTGAATACAATACAGTCGCACGTCTGCTTCGTCTCCTCAAACGCCGCCCGGTCAATGTCCATTCCATTGTCGCAGCCCGCAATCAGAAGTTCCTCCTCCGGGTCTAAATAGTCTTTTGCCAGCATACAGGTACATGCCTGTCCCTCCGTGAGCCGGTCAATCGTGATAAACTGCGCCTTTTTATAATATGTTCTGATGGCATTCTCCACGCCGTCTTCCCGGTGGAACGTGCGGTCCACATAGATCACGTTGCTCCCGTCCGCCGCTACCCCGGGCAAATCCTTTGTGGCACAGACAACCATCGGCTTCTCTGTCCCGTCGCACCGGTCAATCGTGGGGATCGCCGGTTTATGTACGCGATAACCCGCATCGGCAAAGCGCTGCCCCGCGCCCGCCATGGGAATTAAAACTTTTCCATTCCCGCACTGTTTTTGCACACCCTCTGTCGCCTTTTCTTTCTTTTGGCAAATCAAATCCGTCCAATATACAAACTCCCGCATATCCTCCGGCGTACCCCACTGGCAAAAGTACGGCACATCTGTAGGCACCCACACCTTAAGCCCGTCCTCCACCATAAAATTGTAGGGGAGGCTCGCGTAATACTCCCCGTTAATGGCGCATTCCTCATGTTCCGTCAGAATCTGGCAGTATTTCTCCATCACCGCTCCGTTTTTAAAATAATAGACACCCGGCGAATGTTTCGCTTTTGTCTTATCTTTTTCAAAGGAATACTTCTCCCGGATTTCAATTAAATTGTCCTCGTCGTCCGTCAGACAGGAAGCATAAAAGTTCTTCTCCGGCAGAAGGTTCGGGTGGAACCCCGTATAACACGGTACCGCCCCGTCACAGTCCCGCGCTATCGCTCCTTCTGCAAACTTCTGAAAATCCCATGTCATATAGAAATCGCAGTAATTGATAATACAGCCGTCCTCTTTAGGAAAATCTTCTGCCGCACACAACGCCCTGTATGCGCGGAGCACATCATACACAGGTCCCTTTTTCACCCATTCCTCTATCGCTGCAATAGTCGCCCCCGGCGCAAGCGCAAGCAGTTTTTCCTTCATTGAAGGGTCTTTCTGCAAATGCTCCCCACGGCACACAAAAATGAAATGCACATCGTCCGGGTACATTCCCTTTACAATCCATTCAATAACCGGCTTTCCCATCACCGAAATAAAAGGCTTCAATTCCCGATAACCCGCCGCCACAAAACGGGAACCGTAGCCCGTCATGGGTATGAATATGTTCATATTTCTCACCCCCCGTTCCTAAAAATCATACTAATTTTACAGTTTTCTGCGATACTTTTCCGCATCCCAGTTTAGGAGCGCGTCCTGCTGCCCTTCACTCAGATACTGCATCTCATGGGGGCGGTTTGCCGCCTGCACCTGCGCCGCAAAACTCATCACGTTCTCGATCTCCTGCGCCTTCTTCACGCTCTCCGCCAGAATATAAAAAAATCCCTTGTAACAGACCATGGCCGGAATCCCGTTTCTCTCTATAAAGGCGGTTATATCCACCGCGCCGAAGTCATCTGCCAGAAACAGCGGTTTTTTCGACCCGTAAACCACACAGTCCGGGCAAAACGCATGATTCCACGTCCCTTCATTCAGCACATTCCCATCTCCCGTCTCCGGGGACAAAAAGCGGTTTTCGGAAAGGTAAACAATCCTGTCCGCAAGAGCTGTGATTTTCGCAAAGACATGCCAGAGCTTTGTCGCGCCAGGGTACGCCTCATAGGAAACCTGTAAATACGCCGCGATCTTTTCCAGTACCTCTTCCGTCCGGCTGATTACTTTTTCGGCCATATCGCCGCTCACCACGAGCCCGTGGCTCTCCAGAAAAATGATCTCCGGCTCCCCTGCCGCCTGGCATATTTTATAGTATGTTTCCGCAAGAGCCGCACCCGGCTTCCGATAGGGCACATAAACCGCATCGGGAAACAGCTCCTCCAGAATTTCCCTGCCGTCTTTTCTGGCCGTCAAAATATTTACCAGCGTAGGATGGGAGTGCAGCGTGTACTTCCCCGTCACCGCATGGAGAAACGTCTCGATAGAAGCGCGCCCGCCCGTCATCTGCGCCTTTGTGAGAAGCGCGTTCCCCGCATCCTCCGTCAAGACCGTCTGTTCCGCTGCGGTCTCTGTGGATTGCCCGTCCGCCAAAAGATTTTCTTTAAAATAATCCACAATCAGACGGTAATCAATCTTTGAATAACCGCTGTTCTCACTCACGTCCGCAAGCTGCACCCCCGAGCTTTTCACCAACATAACCTGATCGTCCAGTTTTACGGAAGTGTTGCCGCCGCCCGCCTGCGCTAAGTCGTTCCGCATTCCGGCGTATTTTGAAATCTGGATAAATCCCTGCATATGATTTTCTCTCCATTCTGAAGCGCCCTTAATCGGACGCTTTCTTTCGTCTCTGTGTCGCATTGTGTCAAACTATTTAGATTATATCAATAATTGGGGATTTTGACATTAAAAAAATACAGAGGAGATAAATTTATCCCCTCAGGTATGTTAAAATCCGTTCTATATATTTTTTATCTGAAATATCATAGGACGAAGACATAACCCTTGCCATTTCTTCTTCCTAGACGGACTTGTCCTTTTTCATCAGGCTTGTCCATAAAAAATCCTCCACAGCTTTATTAAACGCTTCCGGCTTCTTATTCGCAATAAAATGATCCCCCGGGATAATGGAGAGTTTTGCATTCGGTATGTTCTGCGCAATGGTTTCCGTATGGCTTTGCTTAATCATATCCCTCGTTCCCGCGACCACAAGCGTGGGCGCCTGAATCGCACGCAGTTCTTCGGGCCGGATATTCGGCTCATTCACCATTAAGCCCAGAATCTCCATATGGGATTTCGCCTCTTCCGATTTTCCCGCAAACAGTTTCGCAAACCGATAGCCAATCTCTATTGGAATCTGTATGCTCTTCTTGACTCCCTTTGTATCCAGATTTCCGCCGTTTAAAATAAGCGCTTTCACCCGGTCCGGGTACTTTAACGCAAACTTCATGGCAATGTTCGCCCCATCCGAAAAACCCAGTATAGCCGCCTTCTGTATCTGTAATCTGTCCATCAGTTTATGTAAGTCCACGGCAAACTGTTCCATGGTAAACGGCGCCATTCCTCTGGGCGACTTCCCATGCCCTCTCGTGTCCACCGCAATCACTCTGTATCTGTCAGAAAAATAAGTCGTCTGATTGACAAAATACGTTCCGTCCTCTCCGTTTCCATGCAGGAGAAAAAGCGGCTCCCCCTCACCCTGTTCCTGATAATATAGCGAAATGTCCATGATTTCCTCCGTATCATAGCTGGCGCAAACACCCATGCAGAGAATGCCGTTCTCTGGCATTCTCTTGTGTGAAGTTTGAAAACACTTAGCAAGGTTCTTTCGAGCTTAGGGTTTTCCTTCACACTTATACTGCATAAAATTCCCGTTCTTCACAAACCCGAAATCCGTATAAAGCAATACGCCCATATCCGAGGCGGTAATCTGTACACAGCCGCAGCCGTACTCTCTCGCTTCCTCCACCACACGCGTTAACAAAGCTTTTGCGATCCCCTGTCTGCGGTATTCGTCAGCAGTATACATGCTGGAAAGCAGACCGATTTTTCCGCTTGGGCAACTGAAATACGGCGGTTTTTCCACAAAGGACATCCCGCTTGTGCCCACGATTTTCTCCCCGTCAACGGCAAGCCAAGACACAAACGTACCGTCCGCCATATGCCGTTTGTAATAGTCAAATAAAGCCGGCTTTAAATCAATTTCCTCGGTCGCCCCTTCCTCCCGGAGCTGGCGGATTCTCATTTCTATAAAAGTGTCCAGGTCGTTTTCTGTCAATCTTCTATATTGTACTGCCATAACTACTGTCCCCCTGTTCCTTCCCGTCACTCGCATTATGCTGCAGAAATGCTCATTGCTTTCACGAACATTATAACTTAAAAAGGAAAAATAAAAAAGAACCATGCGGGCGCAAAAACGCAAACAGGAGGCTCCAAACCCTGCCGAGTCTGCCCCCTGTTTACTGTAAAATTGCCTGTTCCAGTACATATAATGCCTTTTCGTTCTCCTCCAGACAATGCGCCATCACCGCTTCATTGCCGCGGTCCGCCAAGGGCGTGGTGTCCGCCCCCAACTGGACAAAGCAGATATAATCATTGATTGTCTCAATACGGGATGCTCTTGCCTTACTCAAATTTTGCGGATAACTTTTATTCTGCTCAATCAAGCTGCTTCGGTATGTTTCAATCGCCTGCTCAATTGTCCCCACATAATCCTCTTTTGCGTGAATGATAATCATGGTATCTATGTGCGCGTCAAGCATTTGCCTCTCCGCCAGAAAATCTACATACATATCTTCTGTAATTCCTGTCAATCTTTCCAGTTCTGCCGCCGACAAATTGACTTCCGGCCAGTAGTTGTCACCAAGGAGCTCTTTTACTTCCTCCTCCAGCTCAGGCAAGGTATAGAACTGCCGCTCTCCCTCGCCCGCACTATCCCAGAAAAGCGGAAAATTTCCCGCTTCCACTTCCTCCGTACTCTGCTCCCTGACCGCTTCCCGCCCGTCTACCAGATCCTCTTCCGCCAGTTCCTCCTGCCCGCAGCCGCATAAAAGAAAAAGACTGCAGATTAACATGAATATCTTTATTTTACATATACTATTTTCCATCAAGTCCTCCGTTTTCTTTCGGGGCGACAACGAAGCCCCGACTTGTAAGCCTCAGCCGGATTTGCTATACTATAGCAGAAACAGGAACTGTCCTGCTTCGCACTATTATTTTTTACCTATATTTACAAATTTATGTATTTTCAGAGAGGAATTTCGGAAATTTATGCTGTTTAATTCCTATATTTTTATTTTCATATTTTTACCCATTGCACTAATCGGGTGGTACGGGCTTAACAAACTCAGGCGATATAGGCTGGCAAGCCTTTTCCTGGCCGCTATGTCGCTGTGGTTCTATGCTTACTTTAATGTCCGTTATCTCGCCATTATTCTGTGCAGTATCGGACTGAACTACCTGTTGAGCTTTGCGTTGGCCCGATTGGAGACAAGGTGTCTTCTTCCAAATGCAAATACCCTACACCCTGATTCCGTACATGGCACCGACAGCAAAAAGCAAAAAACCGCCTCGGCAGACAAAGTGTCCCTTTCCGTCCCCGGTAAAATCGGTCTTCTGGCGGGCATTATTTTAAATCTTGGCATTTTATTTTATTTCAAGTATTATGATTTCTTTATTGAAAACATTAACCTTGCCTTCCATGCGGATTTTAATTTGAAGCACATCCTGCTGCCTCTCGGTATCAGCTTTTTTACCTTTCAGCAGATGTCCTATATTATTGACCGGGCGCTCGGCAGATGCCGGCATTACGATTTTATCAACTATCTGACCTTTGTGACATTTTTCCCACAGTTGATTGCCGGACCTATCGTGCTGCACAGCGAGATCATTCCCCAGTTTGAAGACCCGCAAAGACGCCGCTTCGACAGCGCCTCCTTTGCGCGCGGCATTTATTTGTTTGTTCTGGGGCTTGCCAAAAAAGTACTGCTTGCGGACACGTTTGGACTGATGGCAAACTTTGGCTTTGCGCAGACTTTTTCACTGGACGCAGTATCCACTGTTTTTGTGATTCTCGCCTACAGTTTCGAACTGTATTTTGATTTCAGCGGCTATTCCGATATGGCAATCGGTCTGGGCAGAATGTTCCATGTGGAACTGCCCCTAAACTTCGATTCGCCCTATCGCTCCTGCAATATCAAGGAATTTTGGCAGCGGTGGCATATTACGCTGTCGCGGTTCTTTATCACTTATGTGTATATTCCGCTTGGCGGCAGCCGGAAAGGACGTGCGCGCATGCTGCTCAATACGTTTATTGTCTTTTTGCTGAGCGGGCTCTGGCACGGCGCGGCATGGACCTATGTGGCGTGGGGCGCCATGCAGGGACTGTTGGTCGTATTGGATAATCTCGGAGTTGTTGGGATTCGCGGCCGGGAAGAAAAACGTCCCTCCCGCTTTCACATTCCTGCGCCTGTTGGGTGGGTAGTTACTTTCACACTTTTTAATCTCTCGCTTTTCTTTTTTAGAAGCAGCAGCATGCTGGCAGCGGGACAACTTTTCAAAAACCTTCTGTCCCTGCGCTTTAACGGAAAACTGTTTGAAATAGCCGCACAGCTTGATATTTCGGAAATATATGTGCTCAGGCAGGCGCTGGAGCTGGCGGTTCCGGCCGCGGTTAATTATCTCTACCTGTTTGTTATGTTTGCCCTGTTTATACTGGCATTTTACCTGATTTTCCACAAAAACGCCTATGAGCGCGCAACCCACAACGAACTGACCTCCGGCAGATGCTGGGGCATCTGCATTTTATTTATATGGTGCGTGATCTCCCTGTCGCAGGTGAGCACATTCCTTTACTTTAATTTTTAGAAAGGCAACCCATGATCTCACACAAAAAATTTATCCAATCTTTTTTTATAAGAGCTCTTCTTCTCCTCGCAGCGGTAATCGGCGCGGTTGTGCTTTTTGATCCTTTTTACCAGTATCACAAACCGCTGCCCGGCTTGAAAGCCGTGCTGACAGACAAGGAATACCAGTGCGTGGGAACGCTTAGAAACTTTGACTATAATGCGCTGATCGTGGGCTCCTCCGTCTGTGAGAATTATAACAACGGCTGGTTCGATCAGGGCTTCGACTGTCAGACCATCAAGGCGATCCGTTCTTACGGCGCCACCGCGGATTTGAAGGTACTTCTGGATATCGCTTACGAAAATCACGAGCTGGACTATGTCTTTTACAATATAGATCCTTCCTCCCTCTCCGCAAGCGACGAACCCACTTATGTCTCCACGGGCTGCCCGATGTATCTCTACGACAAAAACCATTTCAATGATTATCAGTATACGCTGAATAAGGATGTGTTGATGGAAAAACTTCCCTATATGCTTGCTTTCTCCTTTATCGGGGATTATGACGAGGGCGATTCCTACAACTGGGCGCAGTGGAAATATTTCGGCACTGATATGGCAACCGGCATGTACGCCAGAAAACCTTCCGTCGCGAAGATGCAGCCGGAAACTGCAGCCGCAGACGCTCTCGAAAAAAATATTGCCCTTTTGACAAAAATGGTGGAGACGCACCCGGATACGACATTTAAATTCTTTTTCTCCCCTTACTCTATGCTCTGGTGGGACAATGCCTATCGGACGGGAGAACTGGACTCGGTGATTTACAATGAAAAACAGGCAGTAAAAGCGCTGCTTGCATACAAAAACGTAGAAATCTATTATTACCAGGATGCAGAAGAGATCATTACGAATTTAGACCTATACATGGACATGATCCACTTTTCCAAGGACATCAATTACTGGGTTTATGATAAGCTGGCTAAAGGAGAGGACCGACTGACCGCAGAAAATTATGAAAAACGGCTGGATGGTATGCGCACTTTATCTGATGAGATTGTAAGGAATGAAATTCCAAAATTTTACAAAAATGGTGATTCGGAATGAGTAAGTGAAAACAATTTTCATCTATGTGATGATGCAGACAGTGGTTTAGGCAGAGAAGCATACATCAGCTGGTGCAGAGAGCAGAAAATGGAATTAAAATAATTTTATCCAATATTATACAAAAGAAAGGGACAAGGCCAATTATGAAATTTATCTCATGGAATGTGAACGGACTCAGAGCCTGCGTGGGCAAAGGCTTTATGGATTTTTTTAAGGAAACGGATGCGGATATTTTCTGCTTACAGGAAACCAAGCTGCAGGCGGGACAGATTGATCTGGAACTGCCGGGCTACCATCAATACTGGAATTACGCGGAAAAGAAAGGCTATTCCGGGACCGCCATCTTTTCAAAAGAAGAGGCTTTGCAGGTCACTTACGGAATCGGTGTGGAAGAGCACGACCACGAAGGGCGTGTGATCACGCTGGAATATCCCGACTTCTATTTTGTTACCGTCTATACACCCAATTCCCAGAATGAGCTGGCGCGTCTGGATTACCGTATGAAATGGGAGGATGATTTTCTTTACTATCTGAAAAAACTGGAAGAGACCAAACCTGTCATCTTCTGCGGCGACCTCAACGTGGCGCACCGGGAAATCGACTTAAAGAATCCCAAATCCAACCGTAAAAACGCCGGGTTTACGGATGAAGAGCGGGGAAAATTTACGGCTCTTGTAGAAGCAGGATTTATCGACACTTTCCGCTATTTTTATCCCGATCTGGAGGGCGTCTATTCATGGTGGTCATACCGTTTCAGCGCGCGGGCAAAAAACGCGGGGTGGCGCATTGATTACTTCCTCACGTCCGCATCTTTAAAAGACAGATTGCAGGACGCTTTCATATACACTGAGGTGATGGGATCGGACCATTGCCCGGTGGGGTTATTCATAAAATAATTCACAAAAAATCCACCGACTCCACCTTGTCCGACTTTGTGATAATCTCATAAATCTCAGTCTTTTCAATAGCTCTTTTTGTATGTAAAATCAGATAGGCCGACACGCTGTCCCCAATTTTGGAGGTACTGATTTCCATGGAATCCACGGCAATGTCAGCCGCTTTCAGATCCTGAATAATCACGTGCAGATACCGGCTTTCCTCCAGATCAATAATTACATTACAGTATCTGGAATTTCTGGTGGCAAAGCGCTCCACAAAGGGGAGTGCATGCAGGCAGAACAGCATTACCAGCGTAATCAGCACGCCGCCTTCCACAAACCCGATTCCCACAGCCAGCCCGATGGTGGCGCTTGCCCAGAGAGTCGCCGCCGTCGTCAATCCTCTGACACGATGGTTGGATATGATAATTGTCCCTACGCCCAAAAAACCCACGCCGCTGATCACCTGCGCGGCCATGCGGTCCATGTTGGCAAGCCCCGGAAAATGAATCTGGATATACTGCTCCGTCAGCATCACAAGCGTCGCTCCCAGACAGACCACCGTCATCGTCTTCGTGCCCGCACCTCGATGTTTCATTCCTCGGTCCAGACCGATAATGCCGCCCAATATCATGGACACTATGATCCGTATGATCAGATTTTGTGCTGTCCACTCCGAAAAATCACCGAATATCATATGTACCTCCTCCAATTCAGCAGAAAAGCGCCGCAGACGTGTTTTGCGAACGGGCGTGAGCTGAACAATTAGGTAAACAGGTTTCGTATGGGATTAACCCCCTTCGCCTCCCGCAAAATCATCTCCTGCTCTGCCGCAAGATACGCTTCCAGCTTCTCAATCTCCTCCTCGCTGAAACCTTCCGCCTTCTCAATCCGGCCACCCGGCACGACCCCTTCCGCCCAGTCGGCATCCCGCAGGAAAGATACCCTTGCAAAAGCTCCTCCGTCCTTATGGATCATGCTTGTCACAAGCATTTTGATATCTTCCGACAACACCGGCGCCGGCTCTTTTTCCCGTGTCGCCGTATCTGGTTCTTCCACATCCGCTATAATTACTTTCTTTAAGATTACTTTTCCGTCATCCATGTCGTTTATTTCCTTCACCTTTTTAGTACAATTTCAGTGTAACATATATTTTCGGATATGTACAAAAATATACGGACAAATTCAGTACGTCGCGTCAAAATCCACCTAAATCCGGCTGCCCTGCCTCGCAGCCGATTTTCGTTTACATCAACAAATTGGTCATTCACAACATTTTTTCTGAAAATAAGGGGCATCTTACAGATTATCATGTATACTTATCTTATGATAAATGAGGAAAATCAGATGAAACCAGTAAAAATCGCAATATGTGACGACGAGGAAATTCTGCGCAAAACACTTCGGCAAAAAATTGAAACCCATTGTAAAAAAATGGGGATTCCATGTCGGATTTACGGCTTTGAATCGGGAGACAAGCTGCTTGCCCTGCCCGACGAAAATACCCCGGACATTCTTTTTCTGGATATCCAGATGCCTGGAAAAAACGGTATGCGCACCGCCAGGGAACTACGCAGTAAAAATCACGATGTGATTCTGGTATTCGTTACCGCATTGCCGGAATACGTCTATGAGGCTTTTGACGTGAATGCCTTTCACTATCTGGTTAAACCTTTTGATGACAAAAAATTATATCAGGTACTGGACAACGCCCTTCGGCAATATGCGGAACGGGCTATATCGCCTGCAGCGCCGCAAAACAAATCCGCAAATCAAATAGCAAACGCAGAAAGTCAAAACAGCCGGTCTGCTCCCCGCGCAATTCTTGTCAAAAGAGGCGGTCTCTCTACAAAGGTACTGCTCACAGATATTATCTATGCGGAAGTCTTCAATCGAAAAATTATGCTGCATACGGTAAACGGAGATATCGAATATTACGGAAAACTGACGGATCTCTGCGCGCAGACCGGGGCGGATTTTTACCGCACCCACCGCGCTTATCTGGTTAATTTACAGTATGTGGAAAAATACAATGCCGATACAATCTGGCTGGATGCGGGCGCCGTTCCCGTTTCCAAAAAGCAGTTTGCCGGGTTTGTACGGCAGTATATGCAGTATATCAGCCGTACAAACGGCAGAGGAGCGGACAAATGAGCGAGCTGGATCAATACTACGAAATTTTAAATCATATTTACTCACTCTCTACGACACTGCTGACCACCTATTGTTATGCTTTTTTGGTCAAACCGTTTCTTTCGGATAAGTCCTCCTGCCGTCTGCAAAAATCGCGGGTGTGTCTGGTCGCTGCAGCCTACGCCGGTATTATGCTGTTTCTGCAATATATGCCATATTATATAAATGTCATGCTTGCCTACGGCATCGGTATTTCGGGGGCATTTCTTGTCATGTGTCTGCTCGACCCCGTATATATCAGCCAAAAACTTTTTCTCTCCATTTCTTTTTTCGGTCTGCGCTGGCAGGTATGGCGTATTGTAGGTCAGATATCCCTCATCCCGTCGCTGTTCTATGTCCGGCTTTTTGCCGATAAAGACGAAGTCTTCTGGCTCAGACTTTCTATCATGGATTGTGTGCGGGATGCACTGACAGGTTTTCTTCTAATGTTCGGCAACGTCTGGTTTTTGCTGAAGGTTTATGGTAAAAAACAGGAGAACATGAAAATGCGGGAACTTTTGATTCTGGTCATTCCCTCTTTATCCGGCGTATGCGCTTATGCGATGATCCTTTTTTATTATGATGCTTACACAAATGCATTCGAGCGGGCATCATTGTCTGTAAAAATTGGTTACGAAATACTGATCGCAATTTATGCGGTCATCTCTTATGCGACAAATCTTGCCATAATCTGGCTGTTTCGTCGGTGGAAAACCGAACAGGAGGAAGATAAGCAGCGGGAGATATTTACCAGACAGATACAGGATCTGAAATCCCACATTTCTGAGGCGGAGCGTCTCTATAAAGACATACGTGCCCTGCGCCATGACATGGGCAATCACCTGATGACCCTCAAACATCTCTACGCACAGGGGGAATCCGAAGAAGCGGAAACATATGCGGCAGCTATGCAGAAGCAGATGCAGGCAGCATCCTGTGGGATCTTAAGCGGCAATCCCGTAACGGATGTGATTCTCTCCGACCGCAAGAAGGAAATGGACGAAAAAGGCATTGCTTTTACCTGCGACTTCCATTACCCGGCCGACAGTGAAATCAATGCCTTTGATATCAGTATTATTTTAAATAACGGACTCTCCAACGCCATCGAGGCGGCCGAACAGGAAAACTCGTCTGCGCCGCACATTTTCCTCTCGTCCTACCGCAGGAAAAATATGTATATCATCGAAATTGCCAACAGCTTTTCGGGCGAGCTGAAAACGGACGAACACAGCGGGCTTCCCATCACCACAAAAGAAGGGGAAGGGCACGGTTTCGGTCTCAGTTCCATCCGCCATGCGGCGCAAAAATATCTGGGCGACATCGAAATCGGCAGAGAAATATTTCAACAGGAAGATTGCTGTGTGCTGCGGGTGATGTTGCAGACCGCTATTTAAATTTCTTTATCAGCTCCTGCACTTCATTCATAGTCGGCATGACGCGGAGCGCTCCCTTGCGGGTCGTGATAATGGACGCCGCCGCATTGGCAAAAACCAGCATCTCCCGCAGGCTGTCCTCATCAAATCCGTCTAAACCGCACTGCAGCACATAATGCAGACAGCAGGCGCCGAACGTGTCTCCCGCTCCTGTCGTCTCTATCGTATTTTCCTGTAAAAACGGCGCAACTTCCACGCGAAGATCTTTATAATAGGCACGGCTCCCGTCTTTTCCCATGGACAGAACAATGAGCGGAATGTCATACTGCCCGCGCAGTTTACGGATACCGGCGTCAAAATCTTCTTCCCCGGTAAACCATCGGATCTCATTGTCGGAAATTTTCAAGAAATCGCATTTGGAAAGCCCGTAAGCCGTCTGTTCTTTTGCCTCCTCCAGAGAGTTCCACAAGGGCTCCCGCAGATTTGGGTCAAAGGAGAGAACCGCTCCGGCTGCCTTTGCCGTTTCCACCGCCTTTTTCGTCGCCCGTCTGACTTCCTCGTGAGTCATGGACAGCGTGCCAAAATGAAATATTTTCGTGTCCCGCAGGATATCCTCACGCACTTCATCCTCCCGGAGCATCATGTCCGCACCGGGATTCCTGTAAAAGGAAAAGTCCCTGTCTCCATCCGGGAACGTTTCCACAAACGCCAGAGTCGTTCTGACGTCTTTGTCCATCACCAGATTGGAAGTATCAATTCCTGTCTCAGCCAGAATCTCCTTGAGACGGTTCCCGAAAATATCCTGTCCCACTTTGCCGATGAACGCGGTCTTTCTCTCCAGTTTTGCCAGCATGGCGAGCACGTTGCACGGCGCGCCGCCGGGATTCGCCTCATAAATGGGGTTTCCCTGTCCGCTGACACCATTCTCCGTAAAGTCAATCAACAGTTCTCCTAATGCCGTCACGTCGTATTTCTTCATTTGCCGTTCCCTCCCATTGTCATGCTAGTCCAGTGCGTACTTTACGACGTCCATCGCCACATCCCCATCCGCGAAAAAGGAGATACCGTCCGCTGCAAGATCGGTGTATAAAGTTGCGCTCAACACATACGCCCCATCGTTCACAAACACTTCCACACTGAATCTGTCCAATATGATCCGCATCTTTATATTACCATCTTTATTGTCCACCTGACAACGGCGTTGGTGAATAATTGCCCGCCTTGACCCCGAAAATTTTCTGTCTATCTTGACAATAGATTCGTACGGCCTGAAACTGACGGAAGTATGATAGATATCGTTCTGTGCAAATCTCACCGCAAATTTATGATACACATTTTCCGGGTCCGCCGGGCGCAGCGTCAGTTCCATATCTACTTTCCTGCCCTCCACCCCGGCGAGTTTCACCACGTCATGGAAGGTCACGTTCTCATGCCGCACCTCTTCTCTACGCAGATTTTCCAACTCGCGCACAGGATTCTGATACAGCCTGCCGCCACGTATCGACAGCTCTCTCGGCAGACTCATCTGCCCGAACCAAGGCTGGTCGGGCGCGTGGAGATTACAGGTATCCCAATTCTGCATCCACCCGATCATCACTCTCCTGCCGTCCGGCGTAAGCATCGTCTGCGTCGCATAAAAATCAATCCCATAATCTATCGCCTGATCGTATTCCTCCGTAAAAGTATCGCTCTCCTTATCATAAGCGCCAATCAGACATAAAGTGCCGTTTCCGTTATGATACTCAAAGCCCTGCGGCAGCATATCCATAGGACTGGTGAGAAGCACAGCCTTGCCGTCCAGCTCAAAAAAGTCGGGGCATTCCCACATCATGCCGTAACGTTTATTGTTCGCCGCCAATATTTTTTCGTACTTCCATTTAAATCCGTCCCCGCTGCTGAAAAGAAGAATCTGTCCGTCTCTTTCGGGTGTGCAGTTTCCTACCACACAGCGGTAAGTCCCGTCGGCTGCCCTCCACATTTTGGGATCACGAAAGTCAAACTTACTCCCGTTATCCGGCAGATCTTCTTTTGTGAGCACCGGATTGCCCGCGTACTTTTCATAATCCACGCCGTCACCCACCGCGAGACACTGCGTCTGTACATCGCGCATACTGCCGTCCGGCTGCATCTCCCGGACTACGCCCGTATAAATCAGTAACTGCCGTCCGTCAGGCAGAACTGCCGCGCTGCCCGAAAAGCAGCCGTCCCTGTCAAAGTCCGCGTCCGGCGCAAGCGCCGCCGGCAGGTACTCCCAATGCAGCAGGTCTTTGCTCACCGCATGGCCCCAGTGCATCGGCCCCCAGTGGGAATCATAGGGATTGTACTGATAAAACAGATGATATTCCCCTTTGTAATAAGAAAATCCGTTGGGATCGTTCATCCACCCCACTCTTGCCGCCAGATGAAAACCGGGGCGGTTTTCGCTGTCGATTTTTTTCTCCATAGCCTCTTCATATTTTCTGGCGTCACGTAACGTCTGGCTTACCATAAAATACCTCCATGTCCAATCTTTTTTACAATCTCACCCGTCGGTCATTTCCAACCCTTTGTTCTCCGCTTGTCTCCACGGATATTATTCTGCGGAGGTTTTGCCGGAATAACGGTTATACGCATTCTGATATACGGTCAGCAATTTCTCCATGCCGCATTTCTTTTTCAGATGTTCAATATAGGCATTCCACTCCTCATCCGTGGGCCCGCCGTTCTTGATCCACAGACCTTCCTGCTCGGAAACTGCACTCTCAAAGTTTCCCTTATACCAGTCGATATCATCCAGTTCCCTTCCCGTAAACACACAGTCCACAGGATAAGTCGATGTATCGTCCACATAGGGCATCCAGAAATCATACAGATCCGTCAGCCGCTCGATGGCTCTGTCCTCCATTCTGAAAGTGGTCTGATAGTAATCGCTGAGAATCAGCTTCGGTCCTGCCACTTCGCACTCACCCTTTAGCTCGCCGGAACCTTTGCCGTATGTTTCCCTGCTCTCCTCATCGGAAATGCTCAGCCATACGCCGTTTTCGTCCTGTCCTGTAAAATAAGTGCCAATCGGTCCATAGTGAAGCTGCATGACGATCTCGGGCGCATACCACTTATCATAAAATTTTAGAAGATTAGCCGGGCTTTTGCAAGCTTTCGTAATATTGAGCTGTCCGCTGTTAATGCCGCCGCCGGTGCGGATTGTGACGTTGTGTGTGCCGTCCGGCCCGTCAAGAATCGGCAGGAACACATAATCCTTCGCGTAATCTCCCATCAGTTCCTCAATATACCACCATGTAGACACACCCACATAACCCTGTGAACACTTGGAAATCAACTGTGTATCTGTCTGGCTGAACATCTCCACATCCATCAGCCCTTCCGCATACCAGTCATGGAAATAACTGACCGCCTGCCGGTACTGGTCCGTGACACACATAAATTCTACCGTCCCGTCGTCCTTTAAGACAAGATCGTTGCAGACATCATTGGGCCAGTTCGTAAACCCGAATCCCGCATAGAAAATATTCTGTCCCCAGCACCACTGATCAAAGCCCGTGCTCATGGGAATCGTGCTGCCCGGCGCATTTCCATAGTACTTCGCGCTCATATCATTATCCTTGAATGCTTTTAACGCCGTATGAAGCTCATCCAATGTGGTGGGCACGGGAAGCCCCAGATCATCCAGCCACGCTTTATTAATCATGGAAAACTGCGGGACGGAGTAAATACTGTAATCTTCCGGCGCGCCGATTCCCGCCGTCCCCATGCGCTCTCCTGCCGGAAGACCGTATATATAGCCGTCATCCATGGTGATCGCGCTGCGGATATCCGGGTTTTCATCAAGGATTTTGCTTAAGTTAGGCATATACTCTTCCGTCAGATAGGGGGTCAGGTCAATAAATGTGCCGTCATCCCCATATCTCGAAATATCATAGTTGCTGAATCCCACACCCATAAAGGCATCCGGCAGCTCGCCGCCCGCAATGCGGATATTTACCTGTTCCGCCAGAGATTCCTTCATGGTAGTCCATTCGATGCTGATTCCCGCTTCCTGCTGAAGCTGATTTAATACGACATTATCGTCATATCCGGGACTCAATGCACTCTGCGCACCCATAATGGCAAACTGCGTCTGGGATGTATCCGAATTGGCAACGCCCTTTTCGTGGTGACCGTAGTTCTGGTTTCCGCACGCCGTCATTGACAGGGCAGTTCCCGCTGTAAACGCGCAGATCAGGATTCTTTTTTTCAGGTAAAATCTTCTATTCTTTTTCAACATATTCATCCTCCATGTCAGAACCTCAAATCGCTGATAAATATCTTATGCCATCAGCCTTACTCTTTCATTTATTTCCTTTTGCCGTCAGCCTTTCACCGCGCCTGCCATAAACCCTTTTTCAAAATACTTCTGTACAAACGGATAAATAATCAACATAGGCAGCGCCGCGATAATAATGGATGAAAACTTGATCATCTCCGTCATCTTGTTCAGTTCCGCAAACCCGCCAGATATAGTGCTCGCCTGACTGGCACTGGCAGAACTCTTAATCAGTATGTTTCTCAGCACAAGCGGCAGGGGCGCTTTATTCGGGGACGGCAGATAGATCATGGATGTAAACCAGTCGTTCCAGTATGCCACCATGCTGAATACCACCATAACCGCCATAATGGAACGGCTCAAAGGCACTACAATTTTAATAAATGTCGTCCATTTGGAGGCGCCGTCTATATTGGCTGCCTCGATCATCTCTTTCGGAATACTGTTCTCGAAGAAATTCCTCACAATGATCAGGTTGCCGACTGCCACACCGCCCGGAAGGAAGAGCGCCCACATACTGTTAATCAGTCCTGTCTCCTTCACAACGAGGTAAGTGGGAACCATACCGCCGCCAAAATACATGGTAATGATAAAAAAGATACTGAAAAATTTCCGTCCCGGCAGATCTTTCACGCTTAAGGGATATGCCGCCAGATAGAGCATAACCACAGAGAACACCGTGCCGATGATCGTATACTTAAAGCTGTTAAAAAGTCCAAGCAGGATACCGGGGTCGGCAAACACCGATTTGTACCCGTCCAATGTAAACTGGCTCGGCAGAAGAAACGTCTTTCCCGCATATACGTCGTAAGGGTTGGACACCGAGGCAATCAGCACATAATAGAGCGGATAAGCTACAATCAACAGAATTATGCTGCAGAGAACCACCAGAATAATATCGCTGCTCTTTTCGGAAAGTCCTGTCAGCTTTCCCGATTTTGTATTTTTTCCCATGCTGCACCTCCTATATAAAACTCGTGTCTTCCGATATCCGTTTTGCTGCCTTATTTACCGCGATCAACAAAATAATGTTGATTATCGTGTTAAACAGTCCCACCGCCGTGGAATAACTGTACTTGGCCCGCTCGATACCTTGTTGATAAACATAAACCGCTATGACGTCACTCGCCGCTTTGTTCAAATCTGTCTGCAGGAGCCATACCTTTTCAAAACCTACGTTCATCAGACCGCCCACGCTCATAATCAGGTTCAGAACCATAATAGGCGCTAACTCTGGTATGTCGATATGGATGATCCGCTGGAACAAAGACGCGCCATCCACCTTCGCCGCCTCATAGAGCGATGTATCTACATTTGCTAACGTTGCCATGTAAACGATAATGCCCCATCCCGCGTCCTGCCATATTCCCGACGCGATGTAGATCGTGCGGAATGCGGAAGACTCGGTCAGGAAATCTATGGACGTTCCCGCAATCAGGTTAATCAGGCCACCCGAAGGACTTAAGAAAATACGAATCATACCGCAGATAACCATCGTTGATATGAAGTGCGGCGCGTAGAGCACCGTCTGGGTGATCCTTTTAAAACGGTGAAACCGCATCTGGTTCATCATCAGGGCAAGAATGATCGGAATCGGAAAACCCCAAAGTAAGCTGTATAAACTTAACAATATGGTGTTCTTCATCATCCGCCAAAAGGTCGGCGCACTGAAAAACCGAAGGAACCACTCAAGGCCGACCCACTCGCTCCCCATGAATCCTTTACTTGCCTTGTAATCCCGAAAGGCAATCTGGATGCCGTACATGGGTATGTACTTATAGATAATTGTCAAAACCACGGGAACCAAAAGCATCAGATATAACTGCCAGTTATCCTTGATGCGTTTTCCGAGAGGTTTCCCTCCCGACATTACCGCCGGTCTTGCCGCTGCCGACTTATTTCTGCTCATGTTTTATCTCCTCCCTCTTCACGCAGTTGGTGATTTGTTGTCCCTGTTTCGTGAAACGTTATTTCATTTCTTATCCGTATGCTACCACTATTTAAGAAACCAGTCAATGTATTTTTCCTATTTTATTGTGATTATTTATATATTTTGTTATTTTATACGAATTATATTATGCATTTTTGTGCTATTTACACACACAAATTTCATATAACGTTTCATATATTGTTTCATCTTAGACTTTACACTCCTGTTTTTTTCCATTATAATAACAGTCAAAGACCCCTCAGCAGCCTTCAAATGCCTAAAAGTAGTCACTTGGTACGTTGCCCGAGGGAATAAATATAATAAATTTCACGAAGTTTCATGGAATAGAGTGAAAAGAACTTCTAGCCACTCACAGCAGAGGCTGTGGCATGGCAGAAAGAAATGCATGAAACAGAAAAGGGGATATTATGAAATCAGAACATTTTGTTCCTACTATGAAAGACGTGGCAAAAGAAGCCGGCGTCGCATTAGGAACCGTATCTAAGGTAGTCAACGGTATTCCTGTCGGCGAATCTTATCGGATCCGCGTGGAAAAAGCAATCAAAAAATTAAATTACCAGGTCAACAGTTACGCGCAGGGGCTAAAAGCGAATAAAACCTATACAGCCGCCCTTCTGATTCCCAACACGGAGGAACCCTTTTTTGCTTCGCTCGCCTACCATATCAATCTCGCGCTCCTAAAACGCAGATACCGTATGCTGTTGTGCTGTACCGATTTCAGCTCCGATCAGGAACAGGAATATGTCACCATGGCACAGCAGAATAAAGTGGACGGCATCATAGGGCTGACCTATAATCCGAATCTGCAGATTGAAGAAAATACCCCTTTTGTCGCAATCGACCGTTCCATGGGATCTAAAATTCCCTGTGTGGCAAGCGATAATTTCGCCGGCGGGCAGCTTGCCGCGGAAAAATTGGCGGATCTTGGCTGCACCAACGTGGCGTTTCTCCGTATAGGCTCTTCACTGGACAATGAACCGAACAAACGGAAGGCGGGTTTTGAAAACGGCTGCCTCTCGCGGGGGCTTTCTTATGAAATGAAAATATTGAATGACGGAGATTCCTTTGACGAGTTCGCCCGATTTCTTTCCGAACATATCCGTGACGGCAGACTCTCTTTTGACGGCATATTCTGTGTGACGGACAGACTGGCTTACTTAATTATAAAGACACTCCGCCAATTAAATCTGCGCGTCCCGGAAGACGTACAGGTGATCGGTTTTGACGGGATTCGCCCTTTTCAAGGAGGCGATTATGTATGTTCCACCATTGTACAGCCCGTGCCGGATATTGCCGAAATGTGCGTCAGTCTGCTTTTGCAGGAAAATATGACCGCCAAACCGCCTCTCGTCTGTCTGCCCGTTACCTACGCACACGGCGGGACGACCCGGGAGAGCTGAAGCCCGACTTCTTCACAACGATTTAAGGTTCTTCCACAACACAGGCTCTTGGTAAACCCTCTCTTCCCGCCGAAATTAGAAGCAGAAAGGAGAACTTATTATGAACATAAACGGAATAAACAGTACAGGCACATCCCCGAACACGGCAGGAATGGCAGCGGGTAAAAGCGGGCAGATGGACACAGAGAGCAAAAATCTGCAGCAGCAGATTGAAAAACTGCAAAATGACTTAAAGGAAATCTCCTCCAATCAGGAGATGCCTGCGGACACGAAAATGAAAAAGCGGCAGGAAATTCAGAAGCAGATCAGCGAACTGCAGATCCAGCTCCGCCAACACCAGATCGACGTAAAGCGGGAAGAACGGGAAAAGAAAAGTGAAAAATCCTCCTTTGACGATCTGATGGGAACCAATAATCAGCAATCCCAAAGCGGTAGTTCCGGTGTCGGTATGTCTACAGGCAACATGAGTGCTATGATTTCTGCGGACATTTCTGTCAAGCAGGCAAAGACACAGGGCAGCACAGCGAAAAAAATGGAAAACAAAGCCAATGTTCTGGAAACGGAAATAGCCCTTGATTCAAGCAGAGGCGGCAGCAGTAATACAGAATTAAAGGAAGCCGAACTGGCAAACGCAAAGGAAGCGGCACAGAAAGCCACCTCAGACCAGCTTGCTTCACTATCACAGGCAGGAGAAGAACTCAAGAACGCTTCTGAAAAAGACAATACACAAAATCGTACAGAAGACAAAGAAAAAGATGGGAAGACAGTGTCCGGCGAAGAAAAGGACAGTGAAAAACAGACAGAAAGTGTCTCCGATACACCCGAAAACGAAGTCTCGGAGACACAGACGTCTTACAACTATCATCCTGTGGATGTGAGACTGTAAAAATCGTCGCCCGGAGGCGGCGGTAGAGAAATCAAACTTCACCCTTCGATTTCTCTACCGCTGCTATTACACGGTCGCACCAGTCGTCAAATTCAGGATCTTCTTTCTGGCATTCCTCCGGGTGGGACAGGACATAATCGAGGGCAATTCTGACACCCTGGTCAAACCGCACCTGCGTCCGCATATCCGGCGCCAGTCTCTTTAGCTTACTGTTGTCAAAGACAACTGACACCGATTTATCCCCGATGAGACTTCCCTCAAAATCATATCCGTACTTATCCCCCACCGCCGCAAGATATTCGGAAGCCACATAATACGGTTTCAGTTCCACATCAAGCGCATCCGCAATCGTTGCGTAAATCTGATTCCACGTAAGCGTCTCGTCCCCCGTAATCTGGAAAGCCTCGCCGATGGCGTGACAGTTTCCCATCAGACTGGTATACCCGACGGCAAAATCAGTGTTAAAAGTGAGAGTCCAAAGAGACGTGCCGTCGCCTTGAATGATAACAGGCTTTCCCTCCATCATGCGCTTAATAACCTGCCAGAATCCGTTTTTTCCGTGTACGCCGAGAGGAATATGCCGCTCGTCGTAAGTATGGCTGGGACGCACAATTGTGACGGGAAATCCCTCTTCCCGATATTTTTTCATCAGAAAATCTTCACAGGCAATCTTATCTCTGGAATACTGCCAATGCGGATTTGCAAGGGTCGTCCCCTCATTCACTACATACCCTGCTGCCGGCTTGTGGTATGCCGAAGCAGAACTGGTATAAATATACTGTCTTGTTTTACCCCGGAATAAACGATAATCCCGCTCCACATCTTCCACATGGAAACCGATGAACTCGCAGACCACGTCAAAGGAAAGGTCCGCAATCTGCTCGGCAACCGCCTTTTCATCATTGATATCCGCAATGATCTGATGTACATTCTCCGGCACAACGTCCTTCCTGCTGCCGCGGTTTAAAAGCCAGACTTCCCATAAAGGCATCTGTGCCAGCTGTTTTACAATCGCCGTGCTGATAATTCCCGTACCACCGATAAATAGAGCTTTCATCCTTTTCCCTCCGCTTCTTCTTTATAAAAGTCAGCCTTTCAGTTTTTCACTGAAATTTGACATTGCCTCGGAAATCTTAATCTGCTGCGGGCAGACTTTTTCACAGCTTTGGCACCCTATACAGGCGGAAGGGTGCTTCTCCTGCGGCACTGCAGAAAGTGCCATCGGTGCAAGAAAGCCGCCGCCCGTAAAGCTATGTTCGTTGTAAAGGTTTAAGAGCATGGGAATATCCAGCCCCTGTGGACAATGGCTTGTACAATAGCGGCATGCCGTACAGGGCAGTGTATTATTTAGCATCCCGTCCGCTACGGAAAGCAGCGCATCCATCTCCTCTTTTGAGAGCGGCCTTTCTGTCTCAAACGTCCGAATATTCTCCTTTAACTGTTCCAGATCAGACATACCCGAAAGCGTCACAACCACTCCCGGAATACTCTGTAAAAATCGGAAAGCCCATGCCGGAATACCCTCATCTGGACGCAAATCCTTCAATATAGCCTCTTCTTTCTCAGCAAGTTTCGCCAGCCTGCCGCCCCGCAGCGGCTCCATCACCCAGACGGGAATATGATAAGACTTTAGCAGTTCCACTTTGCCCTTCGCATCCTGGAAAGACCAGTCAAGGTAATTTAACTGGATCTGGCAAAACTCCATATCTTTGCCGTATGCCTCCAGAAACCGCTTCATTACATCATAATTGCCGTGGGCGGAAAAACCGAGATACTTAATACGCCCGTTTTTCTTCTGCTCTATCAGATACGCATAAATACCGTATTTTTCATCCAGATAGGCGTCAATATTCATCTCGCATACATTGTGGAAAAGATAGAAATCGAAATAATCCACGCCACATTTTTCAAGCTGTTTCTCAAAAATTTCCTTTACCTTCGGCATGTTGGACAAGTCATATCCCGGAAATTTGGTTGCCAGATAAAAGCTGTCGCGCGGATATTTCGCAAGCGCCTTTCCCATCACCAGTTCCGAATTTCCATTGTGGTATCCCCATGCGGTGTCATAGTAATTGACCCCCTGCTCCATAGCATAGGCAACCATTTCTTCCACCGCCGCGCTGTCAATCTCCGCGTCATTTCCGTTCACTGTGGGCAGACGCATTGCACCCATACCGAGTGCAGATAACTGTATTCCCTGAAAATCACGATAAACCATACGAACCCTCCAATCTGAAACTAAGATAACTCTATTTTAAATTATTTGTATATAAATAGCAAATTCGTATTTTGCATATCGTGTAATACCTTTTGTCTATATATCTCCTATATTATTGAGCAAGAATAATATTTTATTGATATTCGATAAATTTTTATTGACAATCGCTTCCTGCCGTGATATTTTAAACTTATCAGACTGGAAACAAAACCCACAGACATAAGCTTTTGTCCACAGTTTTAAAAATCTGCGGCGTGGAAAGGATCGACTGAGATGAAAAATCGACTTACCTTGTTTACCAAATTTTTGTTGGATGCTATGTTCTATGCGGGAATCGTTGTGATCGCCACACTTCCCCTAAGTATTAAGTTTTACGGCAGATTCAACAGTTACTTTGAGGAAAACTATTATTCTCTCTGCCTGCTGTTCTTCCTCTCCGGCATTTTCGCGGTGCTGATTTTACAGCAGCTTCGTAAAATGTTCCGCTCCGTGCTGGATGACGACTGCTTTATCCGGGAGAACGTGGTAAGCCTTGAGAAAATGAGCATTTACAGCTTTTTCATCGCGGTAATTACGGCATGTCGCCTTTTTCTCTATCTGACCCCTGCGGTATTTGTGGTGATTTTGGTCTTTGTAATCGCCGGGCTGTTCAGTAAGGTTCTGGCGGGCGTTTTTGACAAAGCTATCACCTACAAGGAAGAAAACGATCTGACGATCTAACGGCGCAAAAGAAAAACAAGCGACGTATAAAGAAAGAGAGAATATCATGGCGATTATAATAAATCTGGATGTGATGATGGCAATGCGCAAAAAGGGGCTGACCGAACTTGCCGGCGAAATAGACATCACCCTTGCGAATCTGTCCATCTTAAAAAATAATAAGGCGAAAGCAATCCGCCTCTCCACCTTAAACGAAATCTGCAAGGCGCTAAATTGCCAGCCCGGCGACCTGCTGCAGTATGTGGAGGATGAGGAAACATCCACAGAAGAAGACAGCTCCGATATGAAAGGAACATAGAACTCTGTTATATCACCGTTCAGAGCTTTGTATAAGCAAAATCACTTACATGAGTACAATTTAAAAAGCCGGATTTTTAGATATAACAACAATCAACTTTGCGCAGCCGCGCAGGAAATGGAGGAAATGATGGAACCTACAGCTACCGCTTACTTGCAGCCCGCAGAAAAAATAACAGAACATGCGGAAACCGAACAAACCCGCAGCATGAGACGGCAATTTCCGTCCTTCGGTATCGGATGTCTGATCTACTCGGCGTTTTATGCCTTCTGTCTCTACAAAAACACGTCGGGGATCACCTACCCTTTTTTCGCCATCGGAACCCTTTGCTGTTTCTTCTTCTCTATGAAAAAGTTAGGGGTTCCCTTCAAAAAAGACAGCGTATTTTATATCATGGGAATCACCCTGTTAGGCATTTCTAATTGTCTGACCGCTTCCCTGCCTATCCTTTTTATGAACAAATGCGGCATTTTGCTTCTTTCTCTGATTCTTATGCTGCATACAATATACAATGACAAAGCATGGAATTTTCCACGTTACTTTACCGCTGTTTTTCAGACAATCGGTTCCTTCTTCTGTTGTCTGATCAATCCATTTAGCGACATGGTTTCTTATTTTGATGCCCAAAAGAAGGAAAAACCCGGGAAAAAGAGTTATTTTCTCCCCGCGCTCATAGGAATTTTCATTGCTATTCCCCTGTTGTTCTGTATGACTTTGCTGTTAGTCGGTGCGGACGCCGTTTTTGAAAACATGCTGTTTCGCCTGATAAAAACTTTGAACATATTGGAAGTCATCAAGATTCTTGTCGTGATAACAGTGGTTTTTTTCTCTTCCTATGCTCTGCTCTCCGCGCTCTGCAGAAAGGATATCAAAGAAAAAACAGAGGAAAAGGCTGGGTTTGATCCTGTCATCGCCATTGTCTTTACTTCCCTCCTCAGTATTCTTTATCTGGTTTTCAGCATGGTACAGATCCTTTACCTGTTTATCGGCAACATGAAACTGCCAGAAAATTACACATACGCAAGATACGCCAGGGAAGGATTTTTCCAGCTTCTCGCTGTCTGCGTCATCAATCTGCTGCTCGTGCTGATCTGTCTTTACCTGTTCCGGGAAAGCAAACCTTTGCGGGCAATACTGGCGGTAATCTGCGGCTGTACCTTTATTATGATTTTTTCCAGCGCCCTGCGGATGATTATGTACATTGACAGTTATGCTCTTACCTTTTTAAGGCTGTTTGTCCTGTGGGCTCTCGCCGTCATCTTTCTTCTGATGGCTGGCGTTACCGTGTTCATTTTCTATAGGCGGTTTCCGTTATTTCTATATGGATTGGCGGTTGTAGGGATATGCTATACTTTCCTGTCTTTTTCCAAACCGGATTATCTGATCACCCGCTATAATCTGGCGAACGGCGCAGACTATGATTATCTGGGCGGGCTCTCAGCGGATGCCGCGCCCGCGATTCTGGATCCGTCAGTCAATCCTTATCTGATCAGTGTGGAAGATATGCTGGAAAAGACGTCTGTTGACGAAAACGGAAATTATAACGTTGATACCTATTATGATCTTTACTGGATGAAAAACTATTATTGTAGGACGGAAAAAAATACAAAAGATATGGGCATCCGGGACTTCAATTTTTCACTGTACCGAGCGGGGAAATATGTGAAGTAAAAAACTCATCATCAAAGCAAAAATAATCCCCGGCGGGTCTGTTTAACAATGCGGATCTGCCGGGGATATTTATTTCTGTCACTTATCTGTAAATGAAATAAATCATCTTCTACATAGGCGAAAAGCATTGGATTTGCGTCATCATCCGATATCTTTCCCGTATTGTACTGATACGCATATATACCGCATTTTTTGATATATTCCAGTGCGCCTGTTATGGTTTTCAAATACATCATACAGGTATTTTAAATCAAACTACATGGAATAAAACAATTTTTCTCATCAATCGGTATAACCTGTTCACACATACAGATAATACCGCCATCCCCATGTTCCAAATTTACCTTATCAAGCAATTCATATTTTTTGATTTCCCGCCTGTTTGGACTGGCAGATTTTTTGATTTCCAACGGATGTATGACACCGTTCTCCTCCACGAAAACATCAATTTCCTTCGTGTTAGAGTCCCGGTAATAAGTCAATTGTACCTTAGATGGTGCGTACGCAAAATTTTTCAACAATTCCATCACCACAAAATTTTCAAAAAAATGCCCGCTGGCTGCTCCGTTCATCAATGTATCTCTGGTCAGCCACATGGAGAGAAAAGCGCATAAACCTGTGTCACAAAAATAGAGTTTTGGTGTTTTTGTGAGACGTTTTAATTCATTATTTGCATAAGGCGCAAGTAAATAAACTACGCCCAACCCTTGTAAAAGCTGCAGCCATGCCTTTGCGGTAGGCTGAGATATCTCCGCTGTTTCAGCCAATGTTTTGTAATTAACCTGTTCTGATGTAAGTGCGGCGCAGGCAGTTAAAAATTTGCGAAAACGAAAAGAATCCGTAATCCTGCCTTCTTCCGACACATCCCTCATCAGATAAGTTTCTATATAGGAATTAAAATATTCCTGTCTCTGTTCCGCATCCGCTTTCAATATACCCGGCATTCCGCCACTCCAGATGTATTCAAATACATCCACAATATTATTTTTCTTCGCAATTTTTTGTCTTTCTATTAGACAAGACAGAGAAAAATTCAGTTCATTAGCGAAAGAATAACCTTCTACTTCTCTTTTCGACAAACTGTACAGCTCCAAGATGCCGATTCTTCCCGCCAGTGTTTCCCTAATATTTTTCATCGTGCCATATTGCTGTGAACCTGTCATCCAAAATAAACCACATTCCTCATTCTCATCACACATGATTTTAATCTGCTCAAACAGTTCTGGAGCCTTCTGTATCTCATCAATAATAATCGGCGGTCTGTAAGTCTGAAAAAATAATACAGGATCAGATTTTGCCAGTGTTCTGACCATTACATCATCCATGGAAACATAAGTGCGGTTCTGCTCCTTCGCAAGATGCTTTAACATTGTAGTTTTTCCAACCTGTCTTGCGCCTGTCACCAAGACTGCCTTAAAAAAAGAGTTCATATGCAGAAATTTACGTTCTAATGTACGTTTTATATATTCCATCCATATTCTCCTATTCTAAAAAATTAGGATAAAATAAAGTATACTTTATTTTATCCTAAATTTTATAACACCGCAACTTATATAAATAACTTTTTCAAAAACCAAAATTAAAATTTTAAATTCCACTCCTCCGCCATACAGTGGAATTTACCTCCG
>CAJTTZ010000020.1 GCA_910579505.1 uncultured Lachnospiraceae bacterium | reverse complement strand
TTAAAGTGCAGTAGAATTTACTTCTGCACTGGAATTTAAAATTTCAAGTCAGCAATTTGATTTTACCGATTTACATCCCCATATCTGGTATAATATATAGTCAAAGAAAAAACATATCGGGGAGAAGTAGACATGCAAAAAATTATAGCTGTCATTTCTATCGTTTTACTCGTAATATACGTAATGCCATCAATTGTATATAGTATGATTCTACTCATAACAGGTCCGTTGACAGCAGTAAGTGCACATTTGCTCGGTATTACAGTATCCTATTTTTTAATGTGCCTTTTAACGTTACTACTAAAGAAAAAATATAAAGTAAAGTTTAACGCGGGAGAAAAGATATCCTGCAAAAAAGATTTCATTGATTTGCTGTTAATTGTAATGGCGTCGCTTGGGTCATGCTTGTTTTTTTCATTTGAATTTACTATGCCCTTTCTACAAAGAGGACTTCCGAGAGGAATGACCATTGAAACGTACAATAAATTGTATCATTCTTTTGGCATGATGACTGCAACTGTTTTACTCATGCCAGTATGTGAAGAACTTCTATTCAGAGGAACATTAATGAATATATTTTCCCGCTATAGCAATATAAAAGCAGGAATTATAATCAGTGCTTCCCTCTTCTCAATCATGCATGGATTGACAGCACCTTTTGTTTTTATTCCGGCTTGCATCTACGGTTATGTATATGATAAAAAGAAACATATTGTTTTCCCAATTATTTTTCATGTAAGTAATAATCTGGCTGCCGCAATAATTGTAAAGCTGCAGATTGTTAAAACGGACAGTTTGAACATAAACTTAATTATTATAGGGTTACTCATATGGATCGTGAGTCTTTCAATTTTAGCCGTCAAGAATGCCATTGAATAATCAGCAATATTCACCCCACGCTTTTCATAAACTGCAAATACGTCAACCCAAAATAGCAGATATATATCCCGAGAAAACCCGTCAGTGAAATGCAGAAATATAATATTCCCTCTGTGTGTATTCCCGTATAGGAAACAAATTGCTCTCCCACATATAAGATAACCGCCGCGCTAATGACAGTCGAAAGCAGAACGGGGCACAGGTAATAGAAAAATAACTGTTTCGCCACTGTCCTTTTGATTCTTCTCTTTCCCATGCCAAGTTTATTTAAAATCTGATACCGGAATCTGTATTTATTGCAATCGCTCAATTGCTGGACGGAAAGAACAGTGAACGACACGCACAAAAACACCAGACCGATATAAAACAGCGGAAAGGACAGTGTGCTCATCAAAAACTTTAGTTCAAAAACCTCCCGGCTTTTCACCTGTATTGTGGCGGGCATCAGGAAAAGTGCCTCGCTTCCGATTTTTATATAGTCGGCAAGTTCATCATAGCCCCTTATTTTCCCCGCCAGATCATACAATCTTTCCGATAAATTTTCCGGCACATTTCCGTCCGCCATAACCGCCATTAGCGAAAAATATGGTTTCATTTCCGCTAACTTTGCTTATGTGTGATAAAGAAGTAATAGAAGTGTAAAAAATTTTGCCGTTCCTATCCGGCACTTGGCCATTGTGTCGGATAGGTCGGGCGTTAGGCTTCGGGCAAGTCAATCTTGCCGACAAAGCTGTAATAAATCTCAATGTCCTGCCTGCGGGTGCCGTTCTCGTCATAGCTACACTCATGCACGACGATTTTCTCAATCATTTCCCGCAAGAGGGTGGGGGTAAGTTCCTCAAAGGCAAGGTGCTTTCGGACGATACCCATAAACTTTTCCGCGTTGACGGTGGCGGCCTGCGACTTGTCCAGTTCGGCCTGCAAAGCGGCGGCGCGGTCTTTCAGTTCCCGCTGTTCCTGCTCATAGTCTGCCGACAGTTCCATGAAACGCTCGTCGCTGATTTTGCCGTTCACATTGTCCTCATACAGCCGCTTGATAATGCGGCTCACTTCGGCAATGCGCTCCTGCGCCTGTTCAAGCTGCTTGGTGGCTGCGGCGGTCTTTCTCTTGCCGCCGATCTCGTTCTGCTGGATAAGCAGCTTCACAAAGCGGCTCTCGTGCTTGGCGGCGTATTCGGTCACTTGCCGGAGATTGGAGAGGACACCGGCGGTCAACAGGTCGGTGCGGATAAAGTGCGCCGTACAGTCGCGGGTGCGCTTCTTGTAGCTGCCGCAGATGTAACAGTCCTGCTTGCGGTTCTTGTTCTGATACCGCTGCTGGTACATCACATGACCGCAGTCGGCGCAGAACAGCATACCGGAGAACAGCCCCACTTCATCATAGCGGTTCGGGCGTTTGCGCTGCTTGCGTAACTCCTGCACGCGCTCCCATGTTTCCCGGTCTATGATAGGCTCATGGTGGTTCTCAAAAATGGCCTGCTTCTCTACGGGGTTCTCTACACTGTGCTTGACCTTGTAAGAGGGCTTCTCCGTCTTGAAGTTTACCAGACAGCCGGTGTACTCCCGGTTTTCGAGGATATGAACAACGGTGTTCGTCGCCCATTTGCACTCATAGCCGGGGTGGTAGCGGCGGGTGCTGCCCGTCCTGCGGTATTCCAGCGTTCCCGGCGTAGGGATTTGCTGCTCCGTAAGCATACGGGCAATCTTGGTCGGGCCATTCCCGGCAAGGCAAAGCTGGTATATCTGCTGGACAACCGGCGCGGTTTCCTCGTCAACGAGATAGTTCTCGTCCTCGTCCATGAGATAGCCATAGACCGGCTTGCTGGTAACGGGCTTGCCGCTCATGCCTTTTGCTCGTTTTACTGCTTTGATTTTCTTGCTCGTATCTCTCACCAGCCATTCGTTGAACAGATTTCGCAGAGGGGTAAAATCGTTGTCCATGCCGCCGTTTGCGCTGTCCACATTGTCGTTGACAGCGATAAAACGCACTCCCTTTTGAGGGAACAGCATTTCCGTGTAAAACCCTACCTGCAAGTAGTTTCGCCCTAACCGGCTCATGTCCTTGACGATGACCGTACCCACTTTCCCGGCTTCAATGTCTGCAAGCATGGCTTGAAAACCGGGGCGCTGGAAGTTCGCGCCGGAAAAGCCGTCGTCGGTGTACCAGCGCAGGTTGGTAAAGCCATTCTGTTTTGCAAAGGCTTCGAGTATCCTTTTTTGGTTCGATATGGAATTACTCTCACCTTGCAATTCGTCCTCATGGGACAATCTCGGATAAAGGGCGGTAATGAGGTTTTGGGTGGCTTGTCTTAACATAAAATCCTCCGTTTCCGACAGCCAGCCCCACTATTCCGTAGCTTTATTGTACCACGGAATAGCGGGGGCTGTATAGCGGCAAAAGTGTAAAATCTGCTTCTTTATGGTTTGTCAAATTGCCGGTTTTTGTGTAGCAGCGGCTTCCGCTTCCAGTACCCGCGCCATTTTGTCGGCGGCGGTGGTGGTAGTGTCTTTCTTGAAATAGCCGGACACGACAAGGACGGAATTGCCCATGCGGATTTCCGTCACGCAGTCGGGGCGGCGGGCGGTGCGGGTGTCGTGCTGCTTGTTATCTGTCATAGGCAATACTCCTTTCAGTCGGTAATCAGTTTCTTCATGCTCTCCATTTTCCGCTGCGCGGCTTCCTGCCGGAAGTTGTCGCCGGTAAAGCGTACCGGGACGCACATGGAAAGCAGGCGGTCATAAATCCGGGAATGGGCGGTGTCCTCCGGGTTCCGCAGGTCGTCCAGCGTGAGGTTGGTCGTGACGATCAGCGGCTTGCCGCTGCGGTAACGGCTGTCAATCACATTGAAAACCTGTTCCAGCCCGTACTCGGTGCCGCGCTCCATGCCGAAGTCGTCAATGATAAGCAGCGGATAGCGGCAAAGGCGGGAAATGTACTCGTTGCGGTTCTCAAAGCTGGCGGCAAGGTCGTTGAGGATAAGGGCAAAATTCGTCATGTGGACGGGGATTTCTTTCTCCATAAGGGCGTTTGCGATACAGCCCGCAAGGTAGCTTTTCCCGGTTCCCACGCCGCCCCAGAACAGGCAGCCGATATTGTCGGCTCGCATATCCTCCCAGTGTTCCACATACCGGCGGGCAATCCCGGCCTGCGGGTTCCTGCCGTTGTCGTTCTCAAAAGTCCAGTCCCGCATGGTGGGGTCGGTAAAGCCCCGGCGTTTCAGTTCCTCCACGGTGTCAAAGTGCCTGCGCCGCTTCTCGGCGGCCTCCCGTTCCTCGCGGGCGGCTCTCTGGCAGTCGCACTCTGCCGGGTGGCGGTCGCGGCCAAAGATAGCGGCCTTATCCGGCGCAAAATAGGCTTCTTTCGGCTTGCGGCACCTGCCGCAGTACAGTAAACCGTCCTCGCCGGTGTAGTCCTCCGGCTCCGGGGTGGCAGTCGTCATATTCTCCAAAACAGCGTTGATTTCGTTCTTCATAAACTCTCGCCCTCCTTGCATGAGTAGTCAGGGATGCCCTTTTTCGGGGCGCCCTTTTTGTCGTTCCCCGCCCATATCCGAAGGGCGGCGGCATAGTTCTGGTAGCTTTTCCCGCTGGCGGCAAGGTAGCGGCTCATTTCCTCGATGAACCGTTCCAGCCTGTCGGGGTACTCTGCCTGCAACTCGTCGTATTCGGTCTGTGACAGAAAAATATTCTGGTATCGGCCATAGGGCGCGGGCGGCTCCCCACTCACTCCCTTTGTTTGGTTCTCTGTAAGGTTGTTTATAGTAGTTTGGTTAGGGGACGGTTTTCCGACCATCATAAGGTCGGTTTTCTGACCATCAGTTGGTCGGTTTTCCGGCTCTATGAGGGTCGGTTTTCCGGCCATCAGTTGGTCGGAAAACTGTACCTGTGGCACACGCGGCACTTTCACATACAGTCGGTTCGGTGCGGAGAAGCCGCCCCGTTCCCGTTCCAGCAGCCCCGCCATGTCCAGTTCATTCAGCGCCCCCTTTATGGTGGTGCTGCCTTTATCCAGTATTTCGGCTATCTCCGCGATGGGATAGATAATATAAATCCTGCCCTCGCCGTCCTGCCACTTGTTCTTCTGGGAGAGGGTGGAGCGGTCTAACAGCAGCGCATAGAGCAGCTTGGCGGTCTGGGAAATCTCCATTTTCAGCAGGAAACGGGGATAGGGCAGATAGGCGGGCAGCTTCGTGTCTGCCATGATATAATCAGCGATAGGATCACCTCCCTGTGTTCGGGTTGATTTTGACGGTTTGTACGCATTTAGAACGCTGTTTCCGGGGGAAAAGGATAAATGTATCGCGTACCCTTTGACACCCACGAAAAAAGCCTTGATTTATGCGGGTTTGAAAGGCTCTAAAGCGTGACATTTCTGCCTTTGTTTCTGCTTTCGCTCGGCGGCTTTGATTTTCTTCATGCGTCCGGCGCAGCCGGGGCAGTATTTTCCCCGGTTGGATTTGGGGACAAAGGCCGCGCCGCAGACGGCGCACCGTTTCCGGCTCCCCCGGTACAAGAGGGCTGCGGCCAGCTCCCCGTCAAGGGGCAGGACAGCCACACGGAACCAGCGGCACATGAGGGAAAAGGAAATGCTCTGGACGCATACGCAAGGCTCCCCGTCGTCCAACAGCAGGCAGTTCCCCTCGTCGTAGTTACAGCACTCATGCACCAGCCGCCGCGCCCGCCGGTGCTGGCGGTAGTCCATGCGGGGCAGGTTATCGCTCATGGCTCTGCTCCTTTCTGCGGCGGGGTTCCTCCCGGCGCAAAATCTGGTCGATGTTCCGCTTGACGGTCTGCAACTCCTTAAACCGCTGTTTCTGTGCGTGATAGGTGTTATACAGGCCGGATTTCTTGGAAACAAGCTGCTCGATCTCGTCCTGCAACGCTTTCCGGGCGGGCAGCCTGGTAATGCCATGTGCCTTGAAATACCGGGCGGCTGCGTCGGCTATGATAAAATCGCTCTCATGCGCCTGCCGGTATGCTTCGCGGGCTTTGGGGGATTTCTGCGCTTTCAGGCCGTCGCGGACGGGTTTGGTCTTGGCGTAGGCCAGCACCTGTCGCTGCAATTCCTTTTTCCCTTGCAGCTTCGTTTCCAGTGCTTTCAGTTCGCCGCTGGTCTGGCGCATTTCCTGATAGGCGGTATCAACGGCGGCTTCTAACTGCTCCGGGGAAGTGAAGCCGTATTCCTGATACACATTCAGCGTCGCGGCCATCTGTTTGAGGTTGTGCATGGTCGCCCAGCGTTCATAGCCCCGGCCTTTCCCCTCGGCTTTCTTCTGCTCAATGTCCACAAGCCGCTGCACATTCGGGGCGGTTCGGGCGGCTCTGTCTGCCCGCAGTTGGTCTTGGATAGAGGGCGGGGTGCTGGATATAGCCGCGGCCTTTTCTGCGGCTCTGGCGGCGTTCTGCTCCAAAACGGCAAGGACAGCGGCGCGGTCAAAATCGTCGCCCAGCTTGCGGGCGGAAATGGGCTTTGTCCTGTCCGGCGTGAGGTAACTAAGCCGCCCCCGGCTCTCCTTGACGGTCACGCCCTCCCGCAGCAGCAGAGAGGAAAAATCCTCGAATGAGGCCGCCGCAGACAGCGCGGCGCGTATGGTCTGCCGCAGCTTCTCTTTGTTCGTTTCAAACTTGGTCTGCCGGGGCGTGATACCGCCTGCAATCATGGGGGCGTTCTGCTTGTCCAGCGCGGCCTGTCCCTTTTTCTGCGCCCAATACTCCCGGTCTGTGACGCGGTTCTTGCTGCCGTTCAAGAGGTCGATTTGGTAAAGCCCCTCCCGGTGGCACATCTCCATGACTTCGGACTTGAAGTAGCGCAAGGCCGCGTCGGTACAGCGGTGCTTGCACCCGGCTTTCGTGTCGGCTGGCCTGTCCATGTAGGGCAGGAACGGGACTTCCTCTATCCGCAGCGAATTGATAACGATATGCACATGGATATTGCCGCTGTGGTTATGCCCGTCCGGGTGGGTGCATACAAGGGCTTGGTGGCCGGGGAAATGCTCGGCGCAAAACTTCTCGCCCAATTCCTGCGCCCGGTCTACGGTCAGGCCGTTGTCCGGGCCGTCCCGTGGGTCAAAGCTGATGATATAGTGGTGACTTTTCACATCTTCCCGCCGTTGGTTTTTCTCATAGCGGAGATTTGCCCGCATACAGGCAACGGCAAAATCCTCCCCGCCGCAGTTCAGCGTGGACAGCCGGTAGTCCTCGCGGGGGATAAGCCTGCCGGTTTCATCAAGGACGGGCTTCATGGTAAACTCGTCATGCTCAAAAAGCAGGTATTGTTCGGCGGCTCCGTAGTCGGCGTTTTTAGAGTTGATATGCTTGAGTGTTGCCAACCGCGTCACCTACTTTCTGTAAGATTTCATACTTGAGGGCGGCAAGGTCGGCTATGGCGGCGCGTACCTCGCCGGACAGCGCATTGTAGGGTACGCCGTACTCGTTCAGATACCGGGCAATCTGGTTGAGGTTGCCGCCGATCCTGCCGTACTCGGCTGTGAGTTTCCCGACAGCGGAAAGCAGCTCGTCATTGACCGCCGACACATGGATAATTGGGCGTATGGCGGTGCGCCGTATCGCCTGCCGGAGAAATTCGGACTGGCTGATACCATAGGGCGCAAGCCGCGCTGTGAAGTCGGCGTATTCATCTTCGGACAGCCGGGTTTTCACAACGCGGCTGCGGTGGGGCGTGTTGTATCGCTTCGGCATGGGCTGTAAACCTCCTTTCACTTATCACAAAAAATAGGCTGGTCTGTTAGGTATTTCCGGGGCAGTTCTCGCAAAAAAACGGCCTGCCGAACGGAAATCTTTTTGCGGCGCAAGCCGCCATAGCAGGGTTTGGGGAAGGCACTCCCCAACAAGTTTCCCGCGAGGGACAAAACCGCAGAATTGCGGATTTTGGCACCGTGGTAGAAACTTGCTCTAAGACTGCCGCAGACTGCCCCTGTCTGGTTTTTCCGTACATAGAACGGACAGGACAGGGCTTGCGGCCCGCTGTGGGCGGCCTTTTTTCCTTTCGCCAATATGACGCCGGAACGGGGCTTTGCTGCCCGCTGGCTGCGGCTTTTTCCCTTTCCGCTAAAGATACATTTCAAAGGCCGCCAGCTACCCGCTGGACGGGGATTTTTCAAAATTTCTTTTGCCTTAGTAATCCGGGCAACAGGATTTTGGCAACCGGCGGGGCAGAGAATTTTTCCTTTCACTCCCCACACCACCGCTCTTAGAAATTTGCCAAACGGAGCAGGCAGTTTTTTCTGGCTTCACCTACCTACTACGGGTGATTTTCGATTTTGCCAAATGGACACAAAAAAAGCAGCAAATCTTTTTCAGACTTACTGCTTTCGCTGGCCGCTGGTGGGCGGCTGATATTCAGTTTTGAAAGTTCGGGTCAGGGTGCCCCGAAGATAAAAAAACAACAGTATTCAATTTATTAAATAATTTCCTGTCGATTCCCTTTAATCAATACAGTTTGACCGTCAGCCAATTCAATCAAATCGTTCTTCGATATATCTCCAAAAGGGCTCTCTTTTTCAGCGTGTGGTATCAACGGATTTGCTAAATATCCTAATCCATCGGAAAAATTTCCGGCAGCAATCATACTACCTGCGCTAATTCCCAGATACACCAATCCATTCTCTATTGCTTGCTTTAGGGGCTTCGAAAATCCTGTTCTGTTTATTTCGCTAAGAAGCGTATGGGCATTTCCTCCACAAAAAGCAATCATGTCATATTGAGTGAGTTCTTGAACACTCATTAAGCGAAACGGTACAGGTATGTCACTAATATAACTTGAATATGTTCTTTTATATCCATCGGAAAGTAAAAACGCAAGATTATATATAAGAATATTATTCATAGGTATTCCCATATTCATAAGGCGCTCCATACATACAATGATTCCTTCTCGCGCACCATCATTTCCAACTGCGGCGGATGGAACCAAAATCGCTTTTGTGTTAATCGGTTCTTTTCCGATACATTTCCAAAATAATACCATAGTCTTTTCGTTTAAGCCACTTGAAGTTAAGAACAGGGTTCTCATAAACTTAGTCCTCTTTTAATTTTTCAAATTTCTGATTCTATGTAAGATGATAAAACATCAATTCATACCGAAATAATCCCATAATGTTAGTTATTTTGTTTTTTTTCAATACAGCTTACCATTATTATCACTATTCCGCGAGTATTAGATGACCTTAAATTCAATCTCTCCTTCTTGTATCTAACAAATATATTCTACTACCCCTGTTGTTTTTACTTTCTAATATACTTTTATGGTTAACTCATTGAAATCTACTATCAACAAAATCCAGCATTAAATTCTCTTCTCAGATTTTCGCACTACCATGCACATTTTTATAGAAATTATCAATACTATCTATTTTTTGTACCATTAGAAGTATCAATCCTTGTTCTACATTTCTTATTGCTACTAGACTTTCGTAAAGATGTTCTGTTTTGCTTTTTCAATTTTTTATTCATTTTTTGAAGTTTTTTATATGCATCTTGAAACTTTTTTTCTTTTCATCTGTCAATCCAATTTTGGAGTAATAATAAATATTCATCCACTGCTCGGCCGTGATTAACGTATATGAATTTGAAAGACTAATTCTATTGGCTTTTCCCAATCTTTTGATTTGCTCATTAGAAAATAAAATAGAAAGTCTCTCTTTAGCAGTCTCTCCTTTAATATTAGTGTAAAAAAAAGCCACTAAATCTTTATAATTTTGAAGATCATCACCACTCAATCTATCATCCCATAACTGCATATGAAGCATAACTGTATCAACATTAGGCGAAGGAAAAAAATCGCTCCTTTTAAAACTATGTGTAATTTCTACCTTATATTGTGCCTTTATTATAGCAGCACGAAAACCTTCATATTTTTGTAATGGAATACCGCAATTCTTTTTAGCTGCCTCTCTTTGAATTATGATATTTATATCTGATGGTGGATTTACATCGTCTGTTAATTTCCTAATAATATCCGCTGTTATCTGAAAAGGAATATTGGAGAATATTTTATATCTGCGATTTAAAGGCAACTTATATTTTAAAAAATCACCAAATATATATGTAACATTATCATGACTGTGATATCTTACTAAATTATTATATAATTCTTGATCATATTCAACTGCAACAACCTCTCCAGCATGCTGAGAAAGTACATCTGTTATTATCCCTTTTCCAGGACCAATTTCAATAACATAATCTGTTACATCAATATTTGACTTGCTTATTAAACGTTCTACCAACTTTTTATTAACCAAAAAATTTTGTGAATATCCAAGATTTTTCATCTAATCGCACCTCATTCTCTATTTATTTTCATAACTATATACGAGTAAGCCCTAACGTTGCATAAAAAACAGCCCCTGTAAAACGATATATAAGTAAAGTGCGCCAATAACCTATTCTTTCAAACACGATGAATGACCATTGTAATTTCTTAAAAAATGTACAATTACTTTAAAATATTATATATCTGATCTTTACCTGAATCATTTGCTCACTATTGTTGTATCTATTTTCTTGCATAGACCATTTTTTTTGGGCACATACCAGTCTCACGGAACGACTGTTGCACATTTTCTAAAACATAGAAGACAAAATATTTTTACTCTATAGAATTCTTTCAAAAAATATAATTACTATTTGTCGATGGCTTTATTATACTATGACCGCTTACTTATGGGAATAGATGAATTGTAAACTTGCTGGTGAAAATCGCTAATGACAGTCGGTGTTCGTTCTTTGCTTATCGGTCAAAGCGAAATTTGAACAGCGCGGCGATTAGCTTCTGTTTTATATGTTCCTCAACCTCGGCGCTGACTTTCCCGTGTACTTTGGAACAGTATCGGATATATCCGACGTAGTGGGAAAGAACGGTGTCGATTGCGTCCGGGTCGCCCTCATGCGCCTTGACGATTGTTTCATAGGGGAGAAGTTTACTCATAGCGTTTTCCCTCCATGAGCCGCCGGAGCCGCTTCAAGGCAAGCTGGATATGCCGCCCTGCTGTGCTGCGTGTCCGTCCGATATGTACGCCGATCACCCGCTGCGGCTGGCGCAGGAAATAGTAACGGAAAATTTCTTCCTGTGTCTGCTCTGGCAAAAGGGCAAGGGCGGCGGCGAGTTCCGCATGGTACAGAACGGCGGTCTGGCCGCAGGCGGTAAAAAGATATTCTTCAAGCTGCTCCGGCTCGGCAAGCTGGACAAACTTCTCATTCATCAGATAGTCAAGGGAAACTTCCCGTTCCCACCTCCGGCGCAGCTTCAAAATTATATCTATGGCGGCGTGACGAATGACAACCTTGCAAAAGGCGTTAAAGGTGTACTGGATATGCACTTTGTAGGCTTCATCTTCGGTCATGGAAATTCCCCCTCTCTGATAATAGTGCGGGGCGGCAGCACTCCTTGCTGTCGCCCCTTGATTGCCTACCAGCAAAGGCGGGCGGGGCTGTCAACGGCGGCGCGGTACGCGCCGTTCATCTTGACCGTTGACTGGCTCGGCTGGCTTTGCTATGACAATATAGTTATTTCCAGTGCTTTAATTGCGAAAGGTACAAATCAAACTGATTACGTCTGGTTTCTTCATCTGCGTTATCGGGATTTGGCATATTCGCAACCAGATAATCCAATAAAGATTCCTTGGATTGATATGCAAATTTCCCATTAGCATAGCACCATTTACAATAGTCCTCGTTATAGCTTCCGTCTGGTTCTCGGCTAATCAGACCATCTTCATTCAATGGCATTCCGCAACACTGACAAACAAGTTGCCGTGGAGAACCCAGAAGCGTATTGATTGACACATCAAAAACTCGTGATAACAGTTTTAAGGTATCTGTATTTGGCTGCGTTTCGCCTGTTTCCCAGCGACTAACCGCCTGTCGGGTAACTTGCACACGTTCAGCCAGTTGTTCTTGCGTAAGGTTGTTTTTCTCGCGTAAATTTTTAAGAATACCTTGTATTTCCATGCCCGTCCCTCCTAAAGGTTGTTTTTACTCATTATAACTTCAAAATGGGGTTTTAACAAGCAACTCGCTGTTGCTGCGGAATAGTGGGCTGCTGTCTATCAATTCTTATGTGTTACTTTATGGCACATGAGCATTCTGATCCGGCACAACCAGTAAATAATCTGTCCCATTATGCCCGTTCTGCGCAAATCCCTCTGTATGGAAACCGTCAAATTCAAGCCCGGTATGCAGACTATTCTGCATCTGCGCGCTCTTATCTTTTATTTCCTGATAGACACGGTTTGGCATATGAAGGCAGTATTGATCGTCATGCAAAGTCACCGGCTCCAGACCCAGCATTTCCCGCAGCCTGTTATAATCGGATACGCCCATATACACATCGAAATCGTAGTAGGCAACGGCACGTTTTCCCTCTGCCATTCCCGGATCGGTGTCTCTCTCCGAAAACAACCGTAGGTTCTGATACAGCCAGTCTCCCATGTCGCTTGTTCCATTTTGATAGACGCAGTATTTCCATATATCGCGCGGCGTTATGTTGTCCTCTATCATCGCTTCCTCTTTAGAAAAGTCATTGCCCGTATCGTCGCTGATGATAATCATGTCAAAAGGATATTCTACGTCCAACTGTTTATTTTGATAGTCACTCAGCATAAATGCCAACGAGCTTCCGACCAGCGCAAACATAAATAAGAGACTCAATGTTCCGAGAACAAAACAGGTATTGCGCGTTTTTGAGGAAAACTGCCTCAATAGAAACAAATATTCCTTTTTATAGATAATTCTGCCTTTCCCAGACAGCATTCCGCCTTTCATTCACCGTCTCATTCTGCTTATCCATGTTAATCAAATGGATAATTTCCATATGAGAAAACATTCTCCTGTTCCGAAACATGGCGGCCACAAAACAGGCGGTATACAAAGCTGCCGTAGATAATTCACCACGATCTCCATAATAAATCATCGTGCGGATATCCTCTGAAAAAAGCAGGGAATGGAAGGAAAAGGTAAGAGCCGCTATCATACACAGGGTCAGAAAATAATGCAGATAGTCTTTCCACAATCTCCCCGCGTTTCGCAGCGCCAGTTTATTCAGCATAAATATCCTCACCTCCGATCTGAGACTGTATATCAAGAATGCGGTTCAGATACTCTCTTTTTTCCATACTTCCCCTGTTCAGTTCCGCACATATTTTCCCGTCACTCAAAAATAAAATTCTCTCACAATAACATGCCGAAAACACATCGTGCGTTACCATCAAAATAGTTGCGCCCAGTTCTCTGTTCATAACCTGCAAAGCGCGCAGCAGCACAGCGGATGATTTAGAGTCCAGAGCCCCGGTCGGTTCATCGGCGAGAATCAGCTTCGGCTTGTTGACAAGTGCCCTTGCGCAGGCTGCCCGCTGTTTCTGCCCGCCGGAAACCTCATACGGAAACTTTCTCAGAATATCTCTGATATGTAATGCTTTCGCTATATCTTTTATTCTGCTTTCTGTTCTTTCTTTCAACTCGCTGTTCCCTGTTTTATGCGTTTTTAACTTGTCCTTCGGACATGGTATCTATGGTAAACAAAATATTTAAAAGTGTGGTTTTGCCGGAGCCGGAAGCTCCCATAATACCGATAAACTCACCATGATCCACATAAAAACTGACATGATCAACGGCGCTTACTTTCATCTTCCCGGTATCGTAAACTTTGACAAGCTGCTTCACTTCCATATAACGATGCTCTTCCATGGGCGTTATCTCTCCTTTTTTGAGTATTCCTGACTTGTGCAATCGGAAAAACAAGCCGAACTATTTACACAAGGTTTTTTAGTACGGCGTATTAGTTTCTGAGCAATACCGAGTAAGACCAGTACACACCCGCGCAGAAAACTATGACAAAGACGCAGCCGCCAGACAAAATACGATGCCCGCCAGCAATACTTTTCTCATTTTTGAAAACTCATCCTGCAGTTCTCTTCTCACGTCCTCCGCAAAGAGCAGTTCCTTATTTCTGAAATTTCTGTAAGGATTCTGCTTCAAAATAACGTAAAGCACAACAGACAGCAGCGTGATGCCCGACACCACAGCCAAAAACGGCTGCACCGTCAGTTCATAAAATCCGGGTTCCGTCGAACCATAGGAAACCGCGTTGCAGCCCACAATAAGACCACATGCTGCCGCTATCCGCAAAAATTTCTTTTTATAATAGAGCAGGAACCCGTTTGCCGTTTCCCTGTTTATATAATATCCATTCTTTTCTTTTCCTTTTTCAGTGCACCGGCTTTCCGTATCCTCGCCTGCGCCGTCATACGCGGCACCCATCTCCCTCTCTTCCATCAGCAGATCATCCAAAGATACTTGAAATAGCTTACTGATCAGAATAATTTTTTCCGTTTCGGGATAGCCATTGTCATTTTCCCACTTGCTGACTGCCTGTCTGCTCGTATGGAGCTTTTCAGCCAGTGCCTCCTGCGAAAATCCCTGTGCCTTCCTCAGTTTATAAAGCTTTTCTCCAAATGTCATGTTTTTCCTCCCTTCCGAAACATCACAGACTTATTTTTCCATCTTCCGTCTCCTGCTTCCGATTTATCATAGCAAACCTGCAAAAAATGTCTATCATTTTGTTGTGGCATTTCCGCAACTTTGTGTTGCAGCTGTCATTTTCAAGCGTATATCTGTTATGTTGTTATTTCCACAACGAATACAGCGAAGATACTCTAAAGAAATCCCGAATACAGATATCTATAATTTAACCAAAACCGGCACTCTTTTTAGACATAATTGTCAGTTTTTACATTGGATAAAGCATTCCGAGGGGTTATGTCTGTTTGAATTGGACAATACTATGAACATTGACAAAAGAAACTCAAAACCCAATTTCAAAAAGGAGGCACCCCATGAACAGGAAAATAAAAATAGCCCAATACGGCTGCGGAAAAATGAGCGTATACCTGATGCGCTATGTGTTGGAAAAAGGCGCCCAGCTGGTCGCGGCATTCGACATGAATCCCGCCGTAATCGGCAAAGATATCGGAGAAATTATGGGAGCAGATCATATCGGTGTCAAAGTTTCCGACGCCAAAGACGCTGATAAAATATTGGGTGAACTGCAGCCGGATGTCTGTATCATCGCCACCCGTTCCACCATGATCGACGTAAAGGACGCCTTTACCGTATGTGCAAAGAACGGCGTAAACGCCATTTCCACCTGCGAAGAATCCCTGTATCCGTGGAATTCATCCCACCAGATTACCAAAGATCTGGATGCACTGGCAAAGGCAAACAACTGCACGCTCTGCGGCAGCGGCTACCCGGACATGTACTGGGGATCGCTTGTCACAACGCTTGCCGGCTCGATTCATCATCTAAAAAAAATCGTCGGCAGCAGCAGCTATAATGTGGAAGACTACGGTATTGCGCTTGCGGAAGGACATGGTGCGGGACTTTCGGTTGAGGAGTTCGAAAAGCAGATCGGCAAATATAATGGGTTGTCCTACAAGGAAACCGAAAAGCTGATCGTTGACGGCATCATCGAACCTTCCTATATGTGGAACCAGAACGGCTGGCTCTGCAGTCAGCTCGGACTGCACATCGTCTCCCAGACCCAGGAATGCATCCCGATCACCCACGAAAAGGACCTGAAATCCGATACGCTCGGCATGACGATCAGAGCTGGATATGCCACCGGCATGTCTGCCGTTGTGACGACCGAAACCGAGGAGGGAATCGCGCTGGAAACCCGCTGTCTCGGCTATGTGTACGGCCCGGAAGACATGGACAGGAATGAGTGGACGTTAGAAGGCGAGCCGGATACGACAATCGTGGTAAACCGTCCCGCGACGGTGGAGCTGACCTGTGCGACACTGACCAACCGCATCCCTATGCTCATCGACGCGCCAGCCGGATATATCACCACCGAAAAAATGCCGGTAAATCATTATCTGGTAAAACCGATGCATGCGTATGTCACAAGCAGATAGCGCCCTGCAGAGAAATCCATGACGGGCGAAAACAACTTATCTTACACAAATGGCGCAGGAGATTTACTTTCCCTGCGCCACAATGTCATTTTCTCTGAAAGATTCTTTTCCCTCTTAAAACTGCCCTTCACCCTGTCTATCAGACCACTATTTTATTCCTGCCGCTGTTTTTTCCCTGATACAGCTTTTCGTCCGCGTCCCGGACAATGTGCTCTATTTTATCCCCGTTTCCTTCTGTAAGGCCAAAGGTCATCGTAATGGTTAATTTTACATCTCCATATACAATAGGTTTCGTGCGGATCGCCTCCAGCAGTTCCTGCATATGGGCGGCCGCCATGTCCAGATGCACGCCGTCATACACAAGCAGCATTTCCTCGCCGCCCCACCTTGCCACATAACCGTGTCCCCGCATATGTTCCTTCATCCGCGAGGAAATTTCTGTCAGCGCCACATCCCCGCATTCGTGGCCGTATGTATCGTTGACATTTTTAAAATGATCCACATCGCCGATGGCGACACAGAAGGGCGTCCCGTCCTTCTCGTAATTCTCGCAGACCCGTTTCAGAATTTTTTCACCGCTTCTGCGATTGTATAAGCCCGTAAGGATATCCTGCTCCACCAGTTTCTGCAGTGACTCCTGCATCTTGATCAAATAGCGGCTCATTTCCCCCAGTTCATCCTTGCGCTCCAGAACATCCCGGTCAAACTCCTCATGGAGATCCCCCCTTGTAATGGCGACAAGAAACAATTCCATTTTGCGGATAGCGGTCACCAGTCTGCCAGAGAAACGGATGGTCACCAGGCAGGCAATCAGCATTGTAAGTATTCCGAAAAGGATAATCGGGTTGAGTGAACTGAGCACCAGTCCTTCCACTTCCGCTGAAGGCTTTCCCAGAAAAATCATGCCGATACATGCCCCCTGCGCATCGTAAAGCGGTTCATAGTAAGAAAAATACCGCACTCCCTCTACCATGGTGCTGGAATAAAACTGTGAATGTCCTCCTTTTAACACATCATCAGCAACCGTTTCATTCGCCTTTGTACCGATCACCCTCTCCCCATTGCCGGTTCGGATTGTGGTAGATATCCGGGTATCCATATTGAATATGGTAATATCAATGCCTGTTTTTTCTTTGATGGAATCGGGAATCTCGAAATCACCGTTCAGCAAATGTTCCCCCTTCATCAGTAAAACCTGGCCGTCCTCTTCCACCGTATGATAATCTCCTTCATATACTTTGTCATACAGGGTGACAACCGTATGACTCATATCCACAAGACCGTTCTTCGTCTCTATTTTCATTGAAGATGCGAATCGGATAGCACTAAACGTAGTGATCACCACGGTAAGCAGTATAATCGGCAGCACATTCATTTTAAAAAGGACACGAAAAAAGACGCTTCCCCTTAACTTTTTCATGTTATCCTCCAATCCGAAGCAGTTAATACAGGTATGTCCCGGACACACGAAAACATCATAACACAAATCACATGGTAAAACAAACAACATTTATGTCTTTGCATTATAATGTGCTCAATATGCCATATCATGCTGTCTCCATTTCCGGCGCAAATAAAAGGACGGCGCCATATGCAGGCGCCGCCGTTTCCATATAACATATTTATGCGTGATATTTGAACCTGTCAACCAGTTCCTTGAGCAGATCTGCCTGAGACGACAGCTCCTGTGACGCCGCCGCGCTCTCCTCGGAGGTGGCGGAATTAGATTCCACAACCTGGGCAATCTGATTGACGCCCTCCGTGATCTGTGCCGTCGCATCCGCCTGCTCTTCAGAAGCCACTGCGATTTCATCAATCACCTGGCCCACTGTCTTTGCATTCTCAACCACAAGCAGCAGCGACTCCGCCGTGGAATTTGCCAGCCTTGTCCCGTCTTCCACAGCCTGAATGGCATTCTGGATCAGCTGCTTTGTATTTTTTGCCGCCTCGCTGCTCTGCTCGGAAAGTGTACCGACCTGCGTGGCTACAACCGCAAATCCTTTTCCTGCCTCTCCGGCTCTCGCCGCCTCGATAGAAGCGTTCAGGGCCAGAAGGTTCGTCTGGGACGCAATCTCTTCAATGCTGCTGATAATCTCCGCTATCTTATCGGAAGCCTCCCTGATTCTTTCCATGGCCTCCGTACTCTGTTTCATCTGGGCATTGCTCTCACTTACCTGATCGTTCATGCCGTTCACCACCGTTTTGGCTTTCGCCGCATTCTCGGCATTGGTATGAATCTTCTCGGATATATCCGTCATCGTCGCCGTCAGCTCTTCAATCGCGCTCGCCTGATCGGTTGCGCCCTCAGCCAGAAGCTGGGATGCGCCCGCCAGATCCGTTGCACCCTTTCTGACGCTTTCCGCATTGCTGTCAATCTCTCCCAGCGCTGCGCTGAGTGACCCGACAATATCCCGGAAGGAGTCGCTGATCTGGGCAAAGTCTCCTTTATAAGTCTGATCCACATTGATCATAAAGTTACCGTCTGCCAGCTCCGCCAGATCGCTGCTGATATCCGTGATAATTGTATTCAGATCCTGCATCGTCTCTGACAGGCAGTCCAGCAGGATTTTTGTCTCATCATTTTCCGTCGGCTCCGGCACTTCGGAATGAATGTCTCCCTGCGCCAGAAGCTTAAGTCTGTCTACCGCCCTGCTAAGCGGTGCCGCCACCGCATGTCCCAGTTTCACACCAACTTTGACGCCATACACTGTAAATGCCACTACGAAAAGAACCGTAACCACAAGCGAAATATAGAACATCTTTAAAAACTCATTTCTCACTGCCGCCACACCGATACTCCAGCCGTCCGTGTCAGGCACGGGAGAATAAGCAACCACCTTCGTCTTGCCATTATAACTGTATGTACCTGTACCGTTAGCCCCTGTAATCATTTTTTTACAGATAGCGCTGTATTTCTTAAGCTTTGGATTGGTATCGCCAAGCGCCACACTGTCCTCCACACCGACCAGCGAGGAGTCCAGATCTGCAATCGTAATGCCGTTTTTATCCAGCATAAAAGCGGTGCCGCCCTCTCCGACCTTTATAGAACGCATGATATCATTCAGAAACTCACCGTTGGGCACATAGGCGATAACGCCTACAGGCGTCGTCCCGGGAATACCGCCTTCCCACAGCGGCGCCGACACTACATACGATACTTTGCCTGTCACCTCGCTGTAAGCCGGCGTGGAAATACAGGTATTTCCCTTCATACTTTCCTTAAAGTACACCCTGTCAGAAAGGTTCTGCCCTGTGATGACGTCCACGCCGCTGCTGTCAATCAGATATCCGCCGTCGAAATCATGATCCTTAATCCTCTGGTCTAAAATAGCCTTCTTTTCCTCTACCGTTTTCTCCGGATCGGCCAGCCGCGCGATACTGCCCGTCTCGTAAGCAATCGCCACAAATTCCTGTAGCGCAGAAGACACATAATTTGCCGCCACATCAGACGTATTATTGATCGTCTCCGACACTGCGCTGATCGAAGAAAAATAGCTCAAAACCGATGTAATCACTCCCAAAACGATACAGCAGATCATAATAACCCTGCCGAAGCGCTTTGAAATCTTCTCCCCAATGCCGATAAACCGACCATCATTTTTCCCGCGCGAAACCTTTTCCGCACTGTCTTCCTTTTTTCCCCGCATGAAGTTTTCCCCCGTTCACATGTTGGATTAATAAGATAGACAAACAGACCAAAATAGAACAAAATCGAATAGACAACTGTAAAATGGGACTAGCAGAAAACGATTTGCAATAAAGCAGTATATTCATCTAAGTTATTAAAGATAATAGTTGCGTTTTTATTATACCACATTCTTTCGCAGTTTTATAAGAAATTTATAATTGTTTTATATTTTTTTAATCATATTTCCTGCATCCCAGGTTGCTGTGCCTCCTATTGGCATTCCCTCTCATATAATTGCCCAGATTTGTCAGGCAGAGCAGGGTTCCCACCAAAAAGACGCCGGGAATCACTATGATCCACCACGAATGGGAGAGAAGTGCGTTTTTTGACAAGGACAATATGCTGCCCCAGGAAACCTCTTCCACCGGAAGTCCCAGTCCCATAAAACTCAGCGTGGACTCCGCCACGATTGCGTTTCTCACATTCATAACGGCAATAAACAGAACGGACGGAAAGAAATTGGGTGCCAGATGCCGGAACAGCACATGAAAGAAACCGCCGCCAAGACACTTTGCCGCCAGCACATAATCCGTGTGTTTCAGCTGCAGAACCTCCGTCCGCACCACCTTCGCCATACTCATCCAGCCTGTCAGTCCGATCACCACGGACAGACTGTACACATTGGCCCTGCCAAAAACTGCCTGCAGAAAAACCGTGAGTAAAAGCCCCGGCACACTTAGGAAAAGCTCGGTAAGCCCCATAAGAAAGCCGTCTATCCGGGCGGAGGCACAACCGCTCACGCTCCCCGCAAGGACTGCCAGAATCGTGGAAAGAAGGGTTGCGAGAATCCCGATTGTAAGGGAAATTCTGCCTCCATAGCTTATCATGGAAAAAATATCCCTTCCCATTGTGTCGGTGCCAAATAGAAACTCTTTTCCCGGCGCCTCATTGCAGTGCGCCAGATCCATGTAAAGCGGATCCTTTGTCATAAGGCTTCCACAGGCAAAGCAAAACATGACTATACCAGTCAAAAAAATGAAGGAAAGCACAGGAAATTTCTTTTTCAAAAGTCCCCCACCTCCCCGCCGCCTGTAAAGCCCTGTACACGCGTCCGTGGATCAATCCGCCCGCTGACAGTCCGGGCGAGCATATTGCAGAAAATAACCACCGTTCCCGTAAGCAGGCTCACTACCATCAGAAGATTGTAATCCTGATATCTGGCACTCTCATAGGCAAGGGTGCCTATTCCCGGATAGGAAAACACCGTTTCCACCACATAGGTACCCCCGAGTATATGGGGAAAGGCAACTGCCATCATGCTCAGGTAGGAAGGCAGCGCCCCCTGCAGGCAGTGTCTGTACAACACCTGTTTCCCGCCCAGTCCCTTCATTCTGGCCAGCAGCACATAATCTGCGCGCACCTCCTCAAGCAGCCGGTTGCGGACCTGGAAAGCATAGTACCACAGATGTCCCAGTACCACCACCGCAAGCGGCAGTATTAGATGCGCTGCCCTGTCCGCCGCGTCCCTTTCTTTTCCGACGGAATATGCCCCGGAGCCCGGCAGCCAGTCAAGCCATACCGCAAACACCAGAAGTAATAGCAGGGACATCCAAAACTCGGGGACACAGCTTGTCACAGTGCCGATTCTGCAAATGATCCTGTCAGCTGCCCTGTCCTCTCTCCACGCACAAAAAAGTCCGAGCCAGAGTGCAAGCGAAAAAATCAAAAGAAACCCCAGGCCGCCCAGAATAAGGGTATTACCGATTCTCGCGGCAATCACTTCCTTCACGTCCGTCTTATACTGATAAGAAATACCGAAGTCGCCGCGAAACGCCCCCTGCAGCCAGCGCGTATACTGTATAAAGAGCGGCTCATTCAGGCCAAGTCTCTCTCTTGCCTGTTCCTGCTGCGCCACACTCATTTTTTCCACCCGGTCCCCGTAGTAGGCATAAAGCGGGTCGCCCGGCGCAAGTCTGGAAATGGTGAACACGAGAAGGGACAATGCAAAGACACGCAGCGCAAATTTTCCCGCATTATATAAAATTGTGCTTATGTATAATTTCCTCAAAAATTTCCTCCACATCCCCGATCCCTGTCAGCTCCCCATCCTTCATCAGCGCCACGCGGTCAGCCGCCCCCGCCGCCACGCCCGGATTATGTGTGACAAGGACAATGGACATGCCCATCGTTTTTCGCAATTCCAGAAACAAGTCCAAAATCTGTGCCTGTACCGTCACGTCCAGCGCCGTTGTCGCCTCATCTGCAAACAGAACCGACGGCTGTGCCGCCAGCGCGATGGCGATGACACACCTTTGCGCCATGCCCCCTGAAAGCTGAAACGGGTACTGCTTTGCTCGTTCCCGGGGATGGTCAAGCCCCACCCGATACATCAGTTCCTCCGCCCTCTGCTTCCGTTCTCTCCCCGAGAGCCCCGGCTGCCGCAGACGCACCGCCTCGACAATCTGCTCACCCACGGACATACACGGATTAAGCGCCGTCATAGGGTTCTGGAATACCATGGAGAAAAAACTGCCCCGCAGTTTCCGCATCTGTTTTTCCGTATAATCGGTGATCTCCTCTCCTCTGACGACAATACGGCCTGTCTTTATTTTTGCAATATCCGGCAGAAGTTTCAGTATACTTTTGCACAACACGCTTTTCCCGCATCCCGTCTCTCCCATCACCGCCAGAATTTCCCCTTCCCCCAGGGAAAAGCTGACGTTTTTCACAGCCTCTATCTCCCCTTCCGGCCTGTAAAAACTGACCGACAGATTTTCAACCTCCAGCAAATTCATCCCGCCAACCTCCGCAAAATACAGAGAATGTCGCTTTTCAGACATTCTCTTACGCAAAACTTAGTAATTCTCCACGAAACAGCCTCTGCTGAGAGTGGCTGGAATTACTTTTTGCGTTTCTCACTTTGTCCATTCGGAAATATTCCAGAAAATCCCCACGCCGTGATGCCCCATCACCGTTTCGGGGGAAATACCCTGAATCGATGCATCCGCCACATAGTCAGCGTCAATATAGCAGATAAACGCATACGCCGGGTCATTTGCCAGTTCTTCCTGAAACCGGGCGTAATTTTCGGCGCGCACCTGCGGATCGTCAGAGCTGCGCGCCAGCGTCAGATACCTATCCACCGCCGCATTGGAATAACCGCTGTAATTTGCACCCTTCCCTGTCCCAAAAACTTTATAAGTATGGTCATCCGCGTCAAAGGGGCTTCCCCATCCGATCAGATAGGCCATTTGACCGTTCCAGTCAACTTTTGTCGGAATTTCCACCCTGCAGTCGATCCCGACCGCCCGGATCTGCTGTGCGGCCGCCTGCGCCATGTCCGCCCGAACCTGGTCCCCTGCCCCCACGCTGATCACAAAGGAGAGCGGCTCTCCGTCTCTTGTATAAATCCCGTCTTCCCCTTTGACGCATCCGGCAGACTCGAGAATCTCCGCCGCCTTTTCCGGGTTATAGTCATAATGCTCCACGTTCTCATTATTATAAATATTGTGCTGCAGCGGACCGTAGGCAGGCATTCCCTGTCCCAGCAGCACAGCGTTGACAATTGCCTGTCTGTCTATCGCATAGCAAATAGCGGGAATGATATCCCTGTTTTCCTGCCAGTACGGATTGTTAAAATTGAAAAGAATCCCCCTGTAATCGGAGGTCTGCATATGATAGCAGACATAGTCCTCCCGGTTTTCAAACATCTGCGCCGCTTTCGGAGGAAGAAGCGCCAGATCGAGTTCGCCTGCTTCCATCTGCAGCGTTTTCGCATTGTCGTCAGTCACAATCTTAAAAATTACCCTGTCGATATGGGGTGTCCCCTTGAAATAGGATTCGTTTTTTGTCAGGACAATCGCCTGACCCATATCCCAGTTTTCCAATTGATAGGGGCCGGTTCCCACCGGCGCGCGGAAGAAATCCGACGTCTGCATATCTTCCCCCGCAAGCAGATGTTCGGGAAGTACTGCCATGGTCATATAATCCAGAAAGGCGACATTCGGCGCGGACAGCCGGAACGAAATCGTATGATCATCCGCCACCGTTATTTCCTCCACATCCTCATAATTGGGCGCGTTCTCGGAGGCATTTTCCGGGTCCATAATCGTCTCAATCGTAAACTTCACGTCCTCTGCCGTAAAAGGTTCTCCGTCATGCCACGTAACGCCCTCTTCCAGATGAAAGGTATATGTGCATGCCGTCTCGTCAAACTCCCAGCTTTTCGCCAGTCCCGGCACAACCTCATTTTTCCCGTTGTGCGCAGTCAGCCCGTCAAAGAGCAGCAGATTGATCTCCCCATGTTCATCCATGGCCGGATTGATGCGGGTATAATCGCCGCTGCCGTAGACGAGGGTACTCGGGTCACGCCCGGAATCTGCCGTCTGCCCTTTGTCTGTCACCAAGCCGCTCATCTGCCCTTCCGTCTCCTGCCCGCTTTCCGCCACTGCGCCGGCCGCGCTGCCAGCTCCGCAGGCCGTCAATATCCCCGCTCCCAGCGACAACGTAATTGCAAACAGTCCCGCCGCTCTTCCCATGCCCCGTTTCCGCCTTTTCTCTCCATTTTCCCATATTTTCATTTCCCGTTTTTCGCAAGTCTTTTCCGACATCCACTCTCTCACTTCCTCACAGGGACTCCTCCACTTCCCGGATGGACATCCCCCTCTCGCGCGCGATCCGCGCCAAATCTTCGTATTCATACTTTTCCCTCGTCACGCCGTGACCCTCCGATACTTTTTTCCGCACTTCCCCGTAAGGCGTCTGTATCTTCTGGATCGAGCGTGCAAGCGTATATCTTCTGGAAATGTTTTCACGGATGCCAATGGTGGTCGTGTGTCTAAAAATAAGCCCCACCATTTTACCTTTCATGGACTCCGTGCACATCACATGCAGCACCGTGCCCGGACGGGACTTCTTCATGCCCGCCGCCACAGTGTAGACTTCCAGCGCGCCCGCCTCTAGAAGCGTCTCCGACGCAAACCCGATGGCTTCCGCCGTCATGTCGTCCACATTGCAGACAAGCTCCGCCACCGTGTCTCCCGCGCCTTCCGTCTCGCCGAGCATTGCCCGCACACAGTTTGCCGCCGGAAAATCCTTTTTCCCCATGCCGTACCCGACAGCAAGGGTTCTCATAACCGGCATTGCCCCGAAACGGCTGGCAAAATATTTGAGCAGGGCCGCCCCTGTGGGCGTGCAGAGTTCTCCTAAGATCTCCCCTCCGTAAATCGGCACGTCCTTTAATATATAAGCCGTTGCCGGCGCAGGCACCGGCAGAATCCCGTGGGCGCACTTCACCTGTCCGCTGCCCACATGTACCGGGGAAACAATGACCTGATCCGGCGCCAGTCTGTCCATCAGCACACAGACCGCCGTGACATCCGCCACCGCGTCCATCGTGCCTACCTCATGAAAGTGAATCTCCGTGACAGGCACGCCGTGCACATGGCTCTCCGCCTCCGCGATCATCCCAAATACCGCCAGAATGTCCTTCCGAATCCGTTCCGACAATGGCAGCGCCCCCACGACATGCTCAATCTCATGCATACCGCTGTGATGGTGATGGACATGTCCCGCCTCATGTGTGTGTGCGTGGTCGTTGTGCTGCTCCGCCTCGTGCGTATGCCCATGGTCATGGTGCTGCTCCGCCTCATGCGTATGGTTTTGGTCGTGGTGATGCTCTGTCTCGTGCGTATGTCCGTGGTCGTGCATCTCTTCGGACTCCTCCACGCCATGTACACGCACGGATATATGGGTGCCGCCGATGCCGCATTTCTGCGATTTCTCACACACCATCTCCACACCGGGAATCCCCAGCGCGTTTAACTCCCCGATCACCTTCTCCCGATCCGGCACAAGCTCCAGCAGCGCCGCCGTCAGCATATCCCCCGCTGCCCCCATGCCGCAGTCCAAATATAATGTCTTCATAAATTTTCCCTCCCGTATCCATTCTCCAGTGTGAAACTTAGAACTTCTTGGCGCCTCATTCTATGGCGAGACGTCATTAGAAGTTCTTTTCACACGGTTGATCATGCTGGCCAGATACCCCGCCCCAAACCCATTGTCAATATTTACCACAGAAACACCGCTGGCGCAGGAATTTAACATGGACAAAAGCGCCGATACCCCGTGCATGGACGCGCCGTACCCTACGCTCGTGGGCACCGCGATCACAGGGCAGTCTGCCAGCCCGCCGATCACGCTGGCAAGCGCACCCTCCATACCAGCGATAGCGATGATCACAGAGGCATCCATGATTTCGTCCAGATGGGATAATAGCCGGTGCAGTCCCGCCACGCCCACATCGTAAAGCCTCACCACCTCATTGCCGTGCGCCTGTGCGGTGAGCGCCGCCTCCTCCGCAACGGGAATATCCGAAGTCCCCCCTGTGGCGACAACGATCTTTCCGATCCCGGACGGCTCCGGCATTTTGCCAACAATGCCGATCCGCGCCTGTTCATGGTAGGTCAGTTCAAAGCACTTTCCTACCTTCCTGGCCTTTTTCGGGGAAAGTCTGGTAATCAGGATCGTCTCCTGCCCGTTTTTCTTCATACTGTCAACAATGCCCACAATCTGCGGCGCCTCTTTTCCCGCGCCGAAAATCACCTCCGGCGCTCCCTGTCTGACGCCCCTGTGGTGATCGACCTTGGCATAGCCGATATCCTCAAAAGGCTTCTTCTTAATAGCGAGCAGCGCCTCATCCACGGAAACCTCTCCGTCCCTCACCCGCTCCAGTATCTTTCGATAATCGCTCATGTCCTCGCCTCCATATCCAGCAAAACCGCCTTATAATACTGTTTCAATTCCTTTAGTATCTCTTCCCGCTTTTCCAGAGCATGCGCTAGCTGTGACGCCGGAAACTGCAGTCTTGCCGCCTCACCGAACCGCCTTACCCGAAAGTCCGTAAAGCCGAGCGAGAAGAGAAAGTCCTCCGCCGCCTCCGTACTTTTCAGCTTTTTGGCTGTAATTTCCTCTTCCACAGGTATCCGGGTTGCCAGACAGGCATATGCCGGTTTTTCCCATGTAAAAAGCCCGGCCTCCCTGGAACACTTTCGTATCTCCTCCTTGGAAAGCCCGCATTCCCGCAGAGGGGAGCGCACGGACAGTTCCTTAAGCGCCCGCATCCCCGGGCGTTCACCCTCCTCATCGGAAGCGTTGGTGCCGTCCAGCAGCAGTTTATAGCCATCCGCCGCCGCCGATTCCATGATCGTTGTAAAAATTATCTTTTTACAATGATAGCAGCGGTCAGCGGGATTTTCCCGGACGGCTCTGTCGCCAAGCACATCCGCCTCGATAATCGTTAAGTCAATGTCCAATTCCCCGCAGAGACGCTTCGCGTCCTCCAGTTCAAACCGCGGCTGAAACGCGCTCTTTACATAGTATGCCCGCACATCCGCCCCCGCCGCCCTCGCCGCGTGGAGCAAGTACGCCGAGTCCACGCCGCCCGAGAAAGCGACCGCGGCTTTCGGATTTTCTTTGAAAAAAGCGGAAAGGTTCATGACTGTTCTCCTTCTGTCTCTGTTTATACGCGCAAAAAAGGCACACCATTCCCTTCGGGGAATCGTATACCTTCCTGTGTATACATTGCGTCATTTGCTATTTTCATTCACTGAAAGCGGCATATATATGCCGCTGATACGATTTTTCGTAAAAACTATAATCGGCCCTACAGGAACTTCTGTCCCCCTACAGGCTTCATGCCCGCTTTTTGCCTTTGTTCATTTTATCTTAGCCGCAGTAAAAAAGTCAATCCCCAATCCTGTCTTTTTGGGAAATTGCCCTGTGAATCGCATTGAGCACCCGCTTTTTATCGGCGCTCCACATCGGCGCCACGAGGGTACGTTTGTCTCCGTCGCCAGTCATGCGGTGAATGACCATGTTTTCCGGGAGCAGGGCAATACAGTCTGCGACCAGCTCCACATAGCTTTCAAAAGTAAGCGTTTCGAACTTTCCTTCCAGATAATCCTTTTCCAGGTCTGTACCCCTGATCACATGCAGAAGCTGCAGCTTTATGCCGTCCGCGCCGCTTTTCCCAACATAAGACACCGTGTCAAGCATATCCTGCTTTGACTCGCCCGGAAGTCCGAGCATCACATGCACGACCACTTCAATACCTGACGCTTTCAGGCGGTTTACGGCGTCATCGTACACGGACAGCGGATAGCCCCGGCGGATGTACGCCGCCGTCGCCGGGTGTATGGTCTGCAGCCCAAGCTCTACCCAGACCGGCTTTATCTCATTGCACTCACATATCAGGTCCAGCACCTCGCCCGGCAGACAGTCGGGGCGGGTTGCAATGGACAACACCGCGATATCTTTGTGGTTTATCGCCTCCATATACAGGGAGCGCAGCTTTTCAACAGGCGCGTACGTATTTGTAAATGCCTGAAAATACGCGATATATCTGCCATTCTTTATCTTTCCCGCAACTCGGTCCTTACCCTTTTCAATCTGCTGCGTGATGCTCATCGTATCGTCCCCGGCAAATTCTCCCGAGCCTGCCCCGGAACAGAAAATGCATCCGCGCGTGTCTGTCGTACCATCCCGGTTCGGACAGGTAAACCCTCCGTCCAAGGCTATTTTGTACAGTTTCTGACCGAAAGTATCGTGTAAATATTGATTCAGCGTATATATTTTCATATAAGCCTACACTCCTCGGCATTCAACGGTTATCCGCTTCGCCGCTGCCCGGTTCATTGACTGGTCGAGTCGGCGCCCGTTCAGTCCGCTTACACGATCCGTCTCACCGTGATGATATTCCGATAAGTCGCCGAGGTGATTTTAATGCCCGTCCGCTCCGTGCTGGCGTGCACAATCTGCCCGTTTCCTATATAGATGCCCACATGTCCGCCATAATAAATCACATCTCCCGGCCTTGCATCCGAGTAGGATACACCCTTGCCGACTGTGGACTGGGAATAGGAGCTTCTGGGAAGATTGATGCCAAAATTCTTGTAGACCGACATCACAAAGCCGGAGCAGTCCGCCCCGTTTGTGAGGCTGGTGCCGCCTGCCACATAAGGATTTCCGATAAACTTGCAGGCATAATTCGCGATATCCTGTCCCTTACCGCCGCCGGAAGACGTGGGCTTGGGCGTTTCCTGTTTCTTCGGTTCCTCCTTTGAAGCAGAATCCCCGTCGGCGAGCTGTGCTTCCTGCTCTTTCCTGCGCCGTTCTTCCTCTTCCTTGCGCTTTCTCTCTTCTTCCTCCCGGCGTTTGCGCTCTTCCTCCTCCAGCTTCCTGATCTGCGCCGTCTCCTGCTTGATCCGCGCTGTATATGTCGCCGCCTCCTGCTTCGCCTTGGTCAGCATTAGGCTGTAATTCTCATACTCTTCCTTTTTCTGGGCAAGCAGCTCCTCCATGTAGGCCTGCCCCTCCTGCAGCTCGGTCTTTGATGTCTCAAGCTCCGACTTATCCTCCTCAAGCGTGTCCCAGAGTTCCTGCACGCGTTTCACCGTTTCTTCATATTCGGCAAGGAGTTTCCTGTCGTAGTCGTAGAGTTCTTCCACGTACTTCGCCTTATTTACCATGTCACCCATGTTTCCCGCGCCGAAAAACATATGCAGATAAGAGGAATCGCCCTTCTCATACATGAACTGGATGCGGATTTTCATGGATGCGTACTGTTCGTCCTTCTCCGCTACCGCCGCGTCGTAGTCAAGCTGCGTCCTGTAAATCTCCTCCTCTTTGTCGTTGATCGCCTCTTCACACAGATTGATGTCCGTAATCAGATTCACCAGCTCCGCGTCGATCTCCTCAATCTCCTCCTCCACGCCCTCCTGCGCTTCCTGCGCTTCGTCAGCCTTCTGCTGGGCGTTTTTAAGCTGGGACTGATTTTTCTTAACATTATCCCGGAGTTCGGAAATAGTGGTAGCCGATATCGGATCTACCACGGAAAGACACAGTATGAAGGATAATATGACGTACAGTCGTCTCTTATATTTTTTCATCGCCCTGTCTCTATTAGAGTTCGCAGTTGTTGACCGTTCTCGGGAAGGGAATCACATCGCGGATGTTGCCCATGCCGGTCAGATACATAACACAGCGCTCAAACCCGAGCCCGAAGCCTGCATGTCTTGCCGACCCGTACTTGCGAAGATCCAGATAAAAACCATAGTCCTCCTTGTTCAGCCCAAGCTCTTCCATTCTGCGCTCTAAAAGCTCCAGGTCGTCCTCTCTCTGGCTGCCGCCGATAATCTCGCCGATGCCCGGCACAAGACAGTCCATAGCCGCCACGGTCTTCCCGTCCTCGTTTAACTTCATATAAAAAGCCTTGATTTCCTTCGGATAATCCGTCACAAATACAGGACGCTTAAACTCCTGCTCCGTGAGGAACCGCTCATGCTCTGTCTGCAAATCGCAGCCCCACTCCACTTTGTACTCGAAGCTGTCATTGTGCTTTTTCAGAATTTCGACTGCCTCCGTGTAAGTCACATGGGCAAAGTCGGAGTGTAACACATGGTTCAACCGCTCGATGAGCCCCTTGTCCACAAACTGGTTAAAGAAATTCATCTCCTCCGGCGCGTTCTCCAGCACATAGCTGATCACATGCTTGAGCATTGCCTCCGCGACTATCATGTCGTCCGTCAGGTCCGCAAACGCCATCTCCGGCTCAATCATCCAGAACTCCGCCGCATGTCTGGTCGTATTGGAATTTTCCGCCCGGAAAGTAGGACCGAATGTATATACGTTCTTAAACGCAAAGGCATATGTCTCCACGTTTAACTGTCCGCTCACCGTCAGGTTGGTAGGCTTGCCAAAGAAATCCGTGCTGTAGTCAACCTGTCCGTCCGGCGTCTGCGGCAGATTGTTCAAATCCATAGTCGTCACCTGGAACATCTCGCCCGCGCCCTCACAGTCGCTGCCCGTGATGATCGGCGTGTGCACATAGACGAAGCCTCTCTCCTGAAAGAACGTATGAATCGCGTAGGCAATCAGCGACCGCACGCGAAACACTGCCTGGAAGGTATTCGTTCTGGGACGCAGATGGGAAATGGTGCGCAGGTATTCAAAGCTGTGCCGCTTTTTCTGCAGCGGGTAATCCGCCGTGGACATTCCCTCCACCATGATTTCTTCCGCCTGCATCTCGAATTTCTGTTTCGCCTGCGGCGTCGCCACGATCTTTCCCCGCGCCACAATCGCGGAACCCACGTTCAGTTTGGAAATCGCCTCAAAATTGTCCAGCTTGTCCGCATACACAATCTGCAGCGGCTCAAAAAAGGTACCGTCGTTTGCCACAATAAAACCGAAAGTCTTGGAATCCCGGATGCTTCTCACCCAGCCGCCCACGGTAACCTCCTTATCAATATACGCCTCACTGTTGTGGTATAAATCTTTGATATCTGTTAAGTCCATGCTGCATTACCCCCTTATATCTTAATCTCAATCCATAGCTATAACATTTTCATGTATATTGCCGTTCTCCTTTAAAAAGGCAACCACCTTTTTCCGCATCAGGTCTTCCTTCAGGGATTCCATATCCACGCTCTTTTTCAGCTCCTCCTCGGAGGCATAACCATAAACCGTCATCAGCGCGGAAATTTCACCGGCAACCTCTTCCTCCGTCGGCATAAGCCCCTCTTTGTCCGCAATCGCCTGATACATGATATACTGCTTGGCCATCCGCACGCCCTCCTCGTCGAAAAGCGCCCGGTACCCTGCCTCGTCAAGATTTCGGTAAAACTGCATATACTGCGCGAGGGACATGCCGAGAGAGGAAGCCCTGACGCTCATGCTGTTTTCTATACTTGTGATAAAACGGTCCACCATCTTCTCCGGCGGGTCCTGGAACGTACTGTTCTCCATAATGGCAGACGCCATGGCCGTCTCAATTTCATTGTCATACGTACTCTGCGCCGTCTGGTTGTAGATACTATATACATAATCCTTCAGTTCCTGCGCTGTCTGCGCGCCGCCAGTGTTATAGCCCTCCTCTCCAAGCTGTTTCACAAGCTCGTCCGTGAGTTCAGGCGCCTTGCTCTCACTGATGCTGTTCACCGTCACTTCAAACACCACATCCTCTCCCGCCAGATCGGGATTGTCATAAGGATCCGGGAACGTCAGATCCAGGCTCCGCGTGTCCCCGATATTCGCGCCGATCAGCCCTTCCTCGAAACCTTTTATAAACCGCCCGGAGCCAATCGTCAGGTCATAGCCTTCCGCTGTGCCGCCCTCAAACGCCACATCATCGTGGTATCCCACAAAGTCGATGTTCGCCACATCGCCTTCCTGTACCGTTCTGCCCGTCACCGGCACTTTCTCCGCCTTCGGCATCAGATAACCATCATAAATATAGCTGTCCACGGCGCTCTCCGTTACCTCCAGCCTATCGACTGTAGCCTCGATTCCTGTGTAAGTGCCGAGCGTCACATACTTTTCCGCCTTGATGTCCTTTAAATATTCCTTACTGCCGCAGGCAGTCAGAAACAGCGATGAGACAAACACCGCTGCGATAACACAAACTTTTCTTTTCATATCTACTCAATTCCTCTTTTCCTACATCATAAACTTAACCTTTATCTTACCACAGCCGTCCTTTGTTTGTCTATATCCGCCCTTTGCTATTTCAAAGACGCGTTTTGACTAATATAGTCAATTTCCAACTTTATCTTGCGAAACATACGGATCAATGTTAAAATATTTTTGCATACACTGAAATGAAAACGGAGGCATTCCCATGAGTACGATTACAATTGTCTTACTGGTGATCCTGGCGGTTCTGCTGATCGCTGTGGTCGTTCTATATTTCTTAGGAAAGAAAGCGCAGAAAAAGCAGGCGGAACAGCAGGCGCAGATTGATGCGATGAAGCAGACCGTATCCATGCTCATTATTGATAAGAAACGGATGAAACTAAAAGATGCGGGACTGCCCCAGATCGTGCTGGACCAGACGCCCAAGCTGCTTCGCGGCTCCAAACTCCCTGTGGTCAAGGCGAAAGTCGGTCCGCAGATTATGACTCTTATCTGTGAAGAGAAAATTTTTGACTCCGTTCCTGTTAAGAAGGAAGTAAAAGCCGTTGTCAGCGGCATCTACATCACGGATGTAAGGGGTCTCCACGGCAAGGCGCCCGTTGTAGAGCAGAAGAAAAAGAGTAAGTTCAAACAGCTGGTTGAAAAAGCGCAGGAAAAAGCGGGGGCAAAACCCGTCAAATAGCAGGAGCAAATTCCTGCAGAATTAGCTCCGCTAGCACCGCGCTGCGGGCTCAAAACAGTGGCTTACGACATGAGCGTAAAGCCGCTGTTTTCTTTTGAGCGGATATCAATTTTGATATGGCAGTCCGAAAGGAACTCGTAATTGATATCAAGCGCATAGTCCACATCCACTACAATATTATCTTCCTTCTCGTCAATCGTTATCCGCTTCGTGTCGATCCCGACCAGAATCTGCCCAAAGGGCGTATTGTAGTTTGACAGATTCTTCCTGTTTTCCTGAAAAACCATATGTACATTTACAAGACCGTTGCGCGTCAGTTCCACCATCTGTCCGCCAAATTTCAGGCGGTTCTTCGTAGGCCGCTCGAACCCTTCGGTGACCTCCTCGTAAATGACATAATGCCTGTCATTCTTCTTATAGTAATCCCCAACAGTGACCATCTCGATCTTATCGGCATTCTCCTCCCGCTGATCGAACTGTAATCCCTGCAATGTCAATAGCACTTCTTTCGTCATGTTTTCCTCCATCCTGAAGCGTCCCCTGTTAAGGCCGCAGGCAGAATTTAATATTCGTCAATCCTGATCAGCTTTGCGGACAAAATGCCATACGGCAGAATGGAATTGGCAAACCGCTGAAACTTATCGGCGGCATCGCTGACAAAGAAACGGTACAGTTCCGTCCCAAGCCCCGGTCTGTGTTCACTTTCCAAACCGTGCTCTGCCAAAAGGGTCTTTAATTCCCTTGCCGTCTCATAGGCGGGATTAACTAATTTCACGCCATCCCCCATGATCTTTCCCACCGTAGAGCGCAGCATCGGGTAATGAGTACATCCCAGAATCAGGGTATCAATGCCGCTGTCAATCAGCTCCGTCAGATAACGGCGGGCAATCTCGTCCGTCACCGGGTCTTCCCAGAGCCCTTCCTCCACTAACGGCACAAAGAGGGGACATGCCTTTCCGATCACACTGACGTCGTTGTCATGTTCTTCTATGTAACGGCTGTATATGCCGCTGTTTATGGTGGCTTCCGTTGCCACAACACCGATTTTCCTGTTCGCGGTAGCCAAAAGAGCCGCTTTTGCGCCCGGCTTTACCACGCCGATCATCGGAATGTCCACTTCTTTCTCCAGTTCCTCCAGTGCGTAAGCGCTGGCTGTATTACAGGCAACCACGATGGCCTTTACCTGCTGTGTCTGCAGAAAATGTACGATCTGTCTGGAATACCTCGTCACCGTCTCCTTTGACTTGCTTCCATAAGGCACGCGCGCCGTGTCTCCAAAATAGACGATCCGCTCATTGGGCAGCTGCCGCATAATTTCACGTGCCACGGTCAGCCCTCCTACCCCCGAATCAAACACACCTATAGGGCTGTTATGCCACTCTTCCTGTCCGTTCATGCTTTCCGACCCTTCCTAGTCCTTATTCTCAGACAAATTTTCCTCAAGCCATTCCAAAAACCTGCTGCTTATCACAATCTCATCACCTGAGGCGCACCAGATCTCCAAAGCCCCGATCTCTTCCGGCATACCGTCCGCCTGCGTCTCATCGGGCCTTACCGCCTCGCAAGTCTCCTCCGTAAAACATAATTCAGGATAAAATATTCCCCACCATACGGCCGCGAAGAGACAGGCCGCCAATGTCTTTCCTTTTTTTCGCATCATCCACACTCCTATCTGCCGATAGCTCCGGCATCTGGAGTATTCCCACTCCGGGCTGTCCTGATACATTCTTTTCAAATGCCTGCGCCCTGTTCACCGGCGGGTCTGTCCATGACGGCCGGTTCTGTGTGGGATTTTCATCGGGAAGAGCGTTTCCCTCTGGGATCAATGCGGATCTGTCTGATTATGGACTGCTCCTGGTTGTCAATGTGGAGTCTTGCGGCTGCTGCCGCTTTCTCCCTGTCGCCGTTCATAATGCTCTCATATATCATCCTATGCTCATTCACCAGATTTTCATGCCCGCTCTCGTCCTTGATGTATTCAAAACGGTAGCGGTACATCTGCTCGGACAGGTTATTGATCAGCTGGATCAGCCGCTGGTTCCCCGTCGCCTGCACAATAATATCGTGCAGCGCCACATCCGCCTCCGCAATGCTCACCACATCTCCCGTCCTTGTGGCATCCTCAAAATTGTCACAGGCCCGCTTTAACGCTGCCTTGCCCTCTGCCGTGATCCTGTCGCACGCCAGCTCCGCACAGAGCGCATCCAGAGAACGCCTCACCTCCAGCACATCCTGCAGGCTTTTCTCCGTGATCTGCGCCACCTCCGCACCCCGGCGCGGAATCATGGTCACCAGCCCCTCCAGCTCCAGCTTACGTATCGCCTCGCGGATCGGCGTGCGGCTCACCCCCAGCCGGTTAGCCAGATGGATTTCCATCAGTCTCTCCCCCGGTTTCAGTTCACCTGTCAAAATGGCACGGCGCAGCGTATTAAATACCACATCCCTCAAAGGAAGAAATTCGTCCATATTCACAGTAAAATCATGATCCATACGCATTCCTCCATGATTCCGCTTCAGCGGAATCCCTAATCCACACTTCCCCTGACAAACTCTGTCACAAAAACTGCGTCTGCCGGCTCTTCTATCTTTATGGCAGCCGCTATTTTCTCCGCCGTCCCCCGCTCCTTACAGATCCCGAATACCGTAGGACCGCTGCCGCTCATCAGCGCATTTTCCGCCCCCAAATCACACATCATCCGCTTCAGTCTCTCAATCGCAGGGTACTCTTTCACAGTAACCGTTTCCAGCACATTACCCATTCTATCCGTTACGCCTTTCAGGTCACCCGCCGCAAGCGCCGCCGCCATCCCGTCAACATCCGGGTGAAAGGGCAGTCTGTCCGCCTCTAAGTGTCCATAGACAAACGCCGTGGACACATCTATACCGGGCTTCACAATTACCAGATGGCAGGCCGGGGGATCCGGCAGCGGCGTCAGAATTTCTCCAATGCCCTCAGAAAGCATTGTGCCTCCCTGAATACAGTAGGGAATGTCAGCCCCCAGCTTCAAACCAATTTCTTTCAATTCCTCCACGGAATACCCCATTTCAAAAAGCGCGTTCAGTCCGCGCAGGGCTGCCGCTGCATCCGCACTGCCTCCCGCCATGCCCGCAGCGATGGGAATCCTTTTTTGTAAGGTAATGGATACCCCTTCCCGAATCTGTCGCTTCTCCATCAGAAGAGCCGCAGCCCGGTAAACCAGATTGCTCCCGTCCGCTGGCAGATCTGCACCTTCTATATAAAAGCCAATCCCCGGCTCCTCCCTTTTTTCAAAGGTCAGGTCATCGCGGATATCCACGGTCTGCATAATCATCTTCACTTCATGGTATCCGTCCGGCCTGCGCCTAAGCACATCCAGTCCCAGATTTATCTTTGCGTATGCTCTCTCTCTTATCATATCCGCTCCCGCTTTTCACCGACCATATGATCGGCAAGTCCTTCTCCTGTCCCGGTTCCTTCCCAAGGAATCCTGTGTACTTTGTATACAAAGATTGTACTTAATTATGTACAAAATGTCAAGCACCCACCCCCTTACATGGGAGTCCCTGACATATCCTCTGGAATTTCAAATTTTTTTCACTTTCTTCCTTCTTTCTTCTAATCTATTTAGGAAAATGGTACGATATAGTAAATAGAAAAAGGAGATTGCCCAGTCGGCAGTCTTTTCGTAACCACTAATATACATTTTTATTTCCAAGGAGGGATACCCATGAGCGTAAATGGAATTACAGGCGCAGGCGCTAACGTATACGAAGCTCTTCCGGCCACACAGGCGGCAGAGACGAAGCCCGCTGAAGAGACAAAGGACAATGCTTCCCAAAAGGGAGAAAACGGTGTGGTTTATGAGCCTTCAAAGGACAGTGCCAGCGTACCTGTGAAAAAGTATGTGCAGAACACCGAGCTTATAAATAAGATGAAAGCCGATGCTGAGGCGCACACGAACCAGCTGAAAAACATCGTCGAGCAGATGATGGGCAAGCAGAGCCAGACCTATGGCATTGCAAACAACGATATGTGGAAATTCCTTGCAAGCGGCAAGTTTGAGGTGGATGAAGCTACCAAGCTGCAGGCGCAGAAGGATATTTCCGAGGACGGCTACTGGGGTGTAAAACAGACTTCCAGCAGAATCCTTGATTTTGCAACAGCTTTGACGGGCGGCGACCCGAGCAAGATCGAAGATATGCGCAAGGCCTTTGAAAAGGGCTATAAGCAGGCTGAGAAGACTTGGGGCGGCGAGCTTCCTGAGATCTCCAAACAGACCTATGATGCCGTGATGGCAGGTTTTGACAAGATGGCTGAGGATGCGGGCCTGACTACCGCAACCAACTAAGCTACAGCAACATAGAAATCAGGCGAAGGAATCGGGATTTATCCCGGTTCCTTTTTTTTCGCGCATCAGTTATAATAAACGCTAAGAAACCCACAAAATATGATTAAGGAGAAGACGTACATGGTTGCATATGACAAGATTAAGAAGATCCCCTATGGCGGGGACTACAATCCCGAACAGTGGCCGGAGGAGACATGGGAGGAGGACATGCGGCTCTTGAAGCTTTCGCACATCGACATTGTCACCCTGAATGTCTTCAGCTGGGCCAGCTTACAGTCGGACGACGACGTTTACCATTTTGAAAAACTGGACAAGATTATGGAACTGGTGAAAAAGCACGGCATGAAAGTGTGTCTCGCCACCTCCACCGGGGCACACCCTGCATGGATGGCGAGAAAGCATCCCGATATCCTGCGGGTGGAGGCAAACGGCATGAAGCGCAAATTTGGCAGCCGCCACAACTCCTGCCCCAACAGCCCCACTTATCAGAAATACGCCCCGGCGCTTGCCGCAAAACTTGCCAAGCGATACGGAACATACGACAATCTGGTAGCGTGGCACATTTCCAACGAGTACGGCGGGGAATGTTACTGCGAAAACTGTGAGAAAAGATTCCGGGAATGGCTGAAAGAAAAATATGGGACGATTGAGGAAGTGAACCGTGTATGGGACACCGCATTCTGGGGACACACTTTCTATGATTTTGAGGATATCGTCGCTCCCAACCATCTCTCCGAGCATTGGGGCAATGACCGCAGCACATTCCAGGGCATCTCCTTAGACTACCGCCGTTTTAACTCGGAGAGCATATTAAACGCCTACCGTCTGGAGTATGACGCAGTCCACGCCGTTACCCCCGATATTCCCATCACCACGAATCTGATGGGCACTTACCAGCCCCTGGATTATCAGATGTGGGCGAAATACATGGATTTCGTATCATGGGACAATTATCCCGCCAACGATACGCCCGTCTCCGGCGTCGCCATGCGGCACGACCTGATGCGCGGCTTAAAGCAGGGGAAACCTTTCGCCCTGATGGAGCAGACGCCCTCCGTCACCAACTGGCTTCCCTACAACATGCTCAAACGCCCCGGCGTCATGCGGCTTTGGAGTTATCAGGCAGTGGCACACGGCGCGGATACCGTCATGTTCTTCCAGATGAAGCGCAGCATCGGCGCCTGCGAAAAATACCACGGCGCGGTGATCGACCATGCCGGGCATGAGAACACCCGCGTGTTCCGCGAAGTTGCAGAACTCGGCGCGGAACTTGACTCTCTGGGGGAACAGACCCTCGGCGCAAGAAGCGAGGCAAAAACCGCCATCGTCTTTGACTGGGACAACTGGTGGGGCATCTCCTACTCTGCGGGACCGTCTGTCTATCTGGATTACTGCAGGGAGGTAGAACGCTATTACAAAGCGCTTTTTGATCTGCATATTCCTGTGGACATGATCGGCGTAGAGGACGATTTGTCGAAGTACGATCTGGTCATCGCGCCCGTACTCTACATGGTAAAGACCGGGTATGATGAGAAGCTGCGCGCCTATGTAAAAAACGGCGGACGTTTCCTGACCACCTTTTTCAGCGGCTATGTGGACGAGCACGACCTTGTGACCGTGGGCGGCTACCCCGGAAAACTTCGGGATATTCTCGGCATCTGGGTTGAGGAGGAGGATGCCCTGCCCGAGGATATGCACAACTGTTTCCACTACAACGGCACAACTTACCCCGCCTCCATGCTCTGCGACCTGCTGCACACGGAAGGGGCCGAGGCGCTCGCCTTTTACGAAAAGGATTTCTACGCGGGGATGCCCGTGCTCACGAAAAACGCCTTCGGCAAAGGCTTCGGCTACTATGTCGCCGCGCAGTCGAGCGACGAATTTTATCGGATGTATCTCGGGGAAATATGCCAGGAAGCCGGAATCGAACCGATTATGGGCGCGCCGGACGGCATAGAAGTGACTAAGAGAGTCAACAAAAACGGTTCTTTCGTATTTCTGCTAAATCACGAGGAAGAAGCGCAGGTCATGGCAATGCCCTTTGCAGGGACTGACCTGTTAAGCGGAATCAAGTATGAGGCGGGAGATGCGCTCACGCTTGCCGCGAAGGATGTGGCGATTATCAAGTTATAAAGCGTCGATCACGCCCCAGATGCCCTGCTCCTCATACACGGATCTGTAATAGGCGACCTCGGTTCTGATCAGCTCGTCGATGACGCGCATACCGAGAAGTTCCACAGGCGCTTTGTCATCCGTCATAATGCGGTTCCCCGCTTCGTAGGGAATCAGGTTTTCAGAAACGTTGTCCATCATGGCAAGGAGACTTTCGTCCGCGACAGTCTCCTTGTGTTTTTTCAGATTCTCTATCATCTCCGGGTTGTCGGAGGCAAAAAGCTCCCTGTTGGTGGAGCCCTTCACGTCCACCGTGTAGACCTCGCCGAAAACGCTGCCTATGGTATCGGAAAGATAGGCGTTGATGCTGTCCTCACCGCTGCCGCGCATGTTCATGTTGACCACCATCACGCCGTCCTTGGCAAGGTGCTCCTTCACAAGCGAAAAAAATTCCACGGAGGACATCTGGAAGGGAATGGTGATATCCTGATAGGCGTCCACCATGATCACGTCGTACTTGCCGTCAATCGCATTCAGATAAGCCCTGCCGTCATAGGTGGTTACAGGCACGTCCTTAGGCAGCTCAAAATAAGTCCGCGCCAGATCCGTAATCTTCTCGTCAATTTCCACGCCCTCCACAGGCATGTCCCCAAAGTAAGCACGGCACTGGTGCGCGTAGGTACCTGTCCCCATGCCGAGAATCAGCGTATTGCATTCCGCCGGATCCTCCTTTCCCGTCATAAGCGGCGCCGCCATGGCATAGTCGTAATACATGCCCGTCAGCCCCTCGTCCTTGATCAGAATGGACTGTACCCCGAAAAGCACGTTTGTCGATAATATGACATTTCTGTCGTTTTCTTTCACCTGTAAATAATTGTAAATGGACTCCCCTTCGTATGCCAGATTGCTCTCCCAGAAAGCAAAACTGTTCGACGCCCCGAAAATACAGCACAGAACAAAGATGACCGCCGACGCCGCGCTTTTCTTCCATCCGCTCTTTTTGCTTACAAAGTAGATGATCCCAAGCCCCAGAAGAATCGCCGCAAAAATCAGAAACGTGACCGATGTGCCCACCGCCGGAATCGAGACAAAGGTCGGCACAAACGTGCCGATAATGCTGCCGATTGTATTAAACGCACCGAGAGTCCCCACGATACTACCGCTGTCCGAAAGGCTCTGCACCGTGTATTTCGCAAGGGACGGCGTCACCGTTCCCAGCAGGAAGAGCGGAAACACGAAGATCACCATACACGCCGCGAAAGCCGCCCAGATCAGGAAATTTGTATTCACCGCAAAAATGAGCAGCGCGGAAATGCCTATAATAATATATTTCCCCACCACCGGGATCAGCGCGATCCATACTCCCGCAATCAGAATCCGCGTGTAGAGCCTGTCCGGGTCGGGGTTTTTGTCCGCGCTCTTTCCGCCGTAAATATTCCCTAACGCCATGGCGATCATAATCGTGCCGATAATAATCGTCCACACGATCTGGGAAGAACTGAAATAGGGAGCAAGCAGCCTGCTCGCCCCCAGCTCCACCGCCATCACAGACATGCCGGCGAAAAATTCCGTCAGGTACAGAAAGACTCTATTCTTTAAAATCGGTGTCGTGTTCATGCTCAATTTATCCTTTTCCGTATTTTAACTCTGTTAATCGCTGCCAAAGGGATGACTCAATGACTATTCCTATCTAGTATCCCCTTTTATAAAATCATAATCCCCATCCATAAGCATTTGCAAATATGCGTCAAAACTATCTGCTATAATCACCAATTCATCGGGGTCGTGAAGATAGCGCACAACTTGTCCGCTTTTTCCCTTTGCCGAGGGAGAATAGTCAATAAAAAGCTGGGATGTTCCCCCGTTGTTCATACAGTCAGAAAAATGCAGCCAGCACAGTTTGCCGAAGTCATCACAAATGCCTTCGTCCACTGGAATATCATCAAATTCCCGGTTAATCAAATAGTCTCCCCACTCCCGAAAATCTTCCTCCGGGTCCATCATCTGCCGGGCAGACAATAAATAATAAGGATATGCATCCAGATCAGAACCCAGAAAATATAGGGCAACCTCCTCTTCCCCATATTTTCTCCAGTATGTCCCGTCTACTATTTCCAATAATTGCAGCAGGCTGTCAGGAATATCAGGATACAATGCCCGCAATTTCTCCATATCTTCCTTATCTGCACCGTGCATTACTTTCTCAAGATCATCCCATTGTTTTTCTCTGCCTTTTTTATAATAAGCCTTTTTTAATCCGTCAACATAATCTTGAGCCAGATTCACAAGCAGAACCTCCCGTCTTTTGTATGAGTGATCGTAGGAATGCAGCCAACTCCAATTTGTTAAATTGTTCAATGCTGTTATTTTACCACAACCGCACACACAGTTCCATTAAATTTTACTAAACATCCTCGCACCACGCCCAGCGAAGCGAAGGCGGGCAGCCTGCCAAGACACAGCGCGGACGGCTGAGTATTCTTAAGGAGCCCCTTGAAATACGCCGGCACTTGGCGAGGTATTTTCGAGCCTAGTGTCCGTTGCGTATTTCACGGAGCGGAAGCGCGGCGACGTAGAATACTCAGCCGCCCGCGCGTCCGTCTGTCAATCTTCAAATCCCGCCCTTCACCACCAAAATTTTATCCCCAGCCGAAATCTCCTCCGTCGGCAGCTCGTTCACTTCCTTTAACTGCGCCACCGGCACATAATACTTCTTGCCGATATCCCACAGCGTCTCCCCCGGTCCCACGATACAGATCACCATCCCCGGCAGGTCGCTGAGCTTATTCAGGTCAAGCGGCTCCACCCGGATATCCGTCACAAGATCGCGGTTCTGCACGGAAAATACGATCACCTTAAACTGCAGCGCCGCCTTCACATCCAGCTCGTCGCTGTCAAGCATGGTCACCGTCAGCTGCTCGATGCTGCTCCGCAGCTTATAGACACAGGTGGGCAGGATGCCCTCCGCCTCAATCACATACTGGAACGGCATTTCATTGACCGTGGAATAAATGGACTTCGTCCCGCCCGCGCTCAGATAGAGCGTAGTCACCAGAAGCGTTCCCGTGACGGCAATACCGTTCTCCACAATGGTCTGCTCGTCGATCCTGATTTCCCCGTCGGAGTGGATGAGCTGATACATCGGCATCTCCGGATTCTGGATCCGCACGTGCTCCGCGATCTTACACTTTCCGCTCCCTGCAAGCAGCAGACTCTTTACCGGCATCTGCGTCGTCAGCGCCTCAATCTCCTTATCCACGCCGTATACATCGGAGATCACTTCCAGATTTTCCTCCTCGTATAGGTGGATATCCAGATCCAGCACCGGCTCCACGCAGAACACTCTCTCCTCGCCGTCAAAATCCTGCCGCACTTCCACATTGCACTGTCCCAGATGATACTGGATATCGGGAATCATATTTTCCCGGCAGCCGTGGCACTCGATAATGCCGCTGAAAGGCACGGTGTTCTCATACCACTGGGTTTTATCGTTATCCCCTTCGCCCTCATACAGGAAAAAGGCGCGCATCTCGCCCTGAATCGAAAGTTTTTCCTCCAGCGCCTTAAACTCCACATGGTCAAAACAGATATGGTGCCATATGGTCTGGAACACATTGGGCAGATTGCCCGTCAGTTCCATCTCCTCTTTCAGACGGAAAATATCTTTCTTGTGCAGCACAAGTTCCACCACGGGATATACGCACTTGCGGTACTCTACAGGTTCTTCATGGTAAAGGTCAACCGCCGTCTCACACTCCACCTGCTCCTCCCGCTCCAGTGTAAAGGAAACCACCGCCTGCACGCTGAATTTGCGCGAGTTGATCAGCCCCACCGTCAGATCCTCGATACAGCTTTCCGTCAGGATCGTGTCGCCGTTATTTACCCCTTCCATATTCACCTTTTCCTCAAAGGGAATCACCGCCTCCATGCTGGCGCACATCCCCTCCATGTCCGTCAGATACAGTATGGACACCACCAGCTTTCCTTTCAGGCTGACCGCGTTTTCACCGGGGCGGATCTCCTCCATAATGATCTCGCCTTTACTGCTTAACAGATAGTTTGCATCCAGTTTATTATCTGAAATGTTGACGTCCTCTTCCAATACCATCTGCGTACCGGCTCTGCCGTTTATTCGATCCATATGTATCTTTTTCTTCACCAATTCCACAAAAAATGCCCTCCCTGCGTATAGTTACTATAAATCTATGCGCAGGGAGGGTCGGATATGTTTTTTATTTTGGCAGGAAATTGCGACAACGCAAAGCATGAAAGGGGAGTGCGAAGCATTCTCTGAATCAAGCGCGCCGGTGCCCTATTTTTACAGATATGATTTCGTCCGCTTCATATCGGTGACAAGATCGGGATTGTCTTTTTTCATCAGGTCATAAAGCTTATACGCGTTATCGTGATCCTCAATCAATGCCTGCAGTTCGCTCTCCGTTATGCCGACCAGCTGGATAAACTGGGTCTTGCCATATAACGTGTCCTGCGTCTGCGCTTCCGTATCGGCAATCGTCAAAAGAGCTGTGATGTCTGACTCCACACCCGTATGTAAAGACTTTCCCCCGCCCGAAACATACTCAAAGGGATCAAAAAACCTTTCCTGTGTATAAGTATATCTGGCAAGATTCAGCATCATGTCAATCGCCCACATACACGCCTCGTCTGTCTCTTCCCTAAGCTTGATCGTCATTTCATAACCCCATTTACTCCACTCGCCGCCGAGCGCTTTTTCATTGGCGTAAAGCTGGGTCATGCCGTATGTCACTATGTGCTTATAGCCTTTCGGAGATGGATAAATGGAAAATCCGTCAAGGTAATTGTTTCCACCAAAGACGGCTCTCGACGCCATGTCTGTGGCATAGTGCCCGGGCTTCACTCCGGGATAAAGCCTGTCAAATTCCTTGTCAATAATTTCCCATCCCGGCGCCCACTCAGGATCGTCTTCCACTCTCTTTCTAAACTCCTCTATCGTCATTTCCGTTTTCTCCCATTTTCTTTCTGCATGTTTCTCACTCTACGCCCCCGATCAGCTCCGTCACATTCTCAATCCCATACTGCTTCATATAAGCCTCGATTCCTTCCACCACTTCCACAGTCGTGTAAGGGTTCACAAAATTCATCGCCCCAACCGCTACAGCGCTGGCCCCGGCAAGCAGGAACTCAATCGCATCTTCCGCGCTTCCGATACCGCCCATACCGATAATCGGAATCTTCACAGCCTGCGCCGTCTGGTAGACCATGCGCACAGCCACCGGCTTGACAGCAGGGCCGGACATGCCGCCCGTCTTATTGGCAAGCACAAACTTTTTCCTGTGAATATCAATCTTCATGCCCGTGATCGTGTTAATCATGGAAAGCGCGTCGGCTCCCGCCGCCTCCGCCGCTTTTGCCATCTCTGTGATGTCCGTCACATTCGGGCTCAGCTTCATAATCACCGGCTGTTTCGCCTTTTTCTTAATCTGCGACGTGATATCGTAGAGGGAGTCCGCTTTCTGCCCAAAAGCAATCGCCCCCTCTTTCACGTTGGGGCAGGACACGTTGATTTCCAGCATGGAAACGGCTGTGTCCGAAAGACGTTCCACCACTTCCAGGTAATCCTCCACGGTTTTACCGCAGACATTTACAATGACATTTGTGTCATAGTTTTTTAAAAAAGCCAGATCCCTCTCTATAAAAACATCAATCCCCGGATTTTGAAGTCCAATGGCATTTAACATGCCGCCGTACACTTCCGCCACACGGGGCGTCGGATTGCCCTCCCACGGCACGTTCGCAACCCCTTTGGTCACCACCGCTCCCAGCCTGTTTAAATCCACAAAGTCGCTGTACTCCATGCCGGAACCGAAAGTGCCGGAAGCCGTCATAACAGGATTTTTAAAGGTGACTCCCGCAATTTTTACCTCTGTGTTCATAGTTCCACCTCCCCTGCTTCAAAAACCGGTCCCTCCGTGCAGATACGCGCATTGTGCACATGGGAATGTGCGTCCACTTTCGCCGTGCGGCATACGCATCCCAGACACGCGCCCACACCACACGCCATGCGCTCCTCCAGAGAAATATATGCCTCAATCCCCTGTTCCGCCGCATACCTTTTAACCGCCCGGAGCATCGGCATCGGACCGCACGCCATAATCACATCCGCATGAAGCGTGTAGGCTTTGATGATATCCATCACGTTTCCCTTCGTCCCCACGCTGCCGTCCTCCGTCGCCACATAGACGTCGCCGTACTGCGCCAGATCCTCTTCCAGAAAAAGATCTTTATTCCGATAGCCAAGGAGAATCTGCTTCTTCTCATCCATCTCCTTTGCCAGCTCCAGCATAGGCGGAATGCCGATCCCGCCGCCCATCAGAAAAACACGTTTCCCTTTCGCTTTGTCAACAGGGAACCCGTTTCCAAGCACGCCGAGTACATCCAGCCTGTCGCCCGCCTTGCAGGCCGAAAATTCAGCCGTGCCCTTCCCCGCCACGCGGTACACAAGGCGCAGCCTGTTTTTTGCCTTGTCCGTCTCACAGATGCTGATGGGGCGGGGCAGGAGCATGCTCTCTCCGCGGGGATAGACCGCCACAAACTGCCCGGGATGGGCGTTCTTTACAAGCTTCGTCTCCAGCCAGAGATCATATATCTGCTCGCCTATCTGTTTTTGCGATATTACCGTCGCTGTTACTTTTCTCTTTTGCGCCATATGCGGTTCCTTTCTGGTTGTTTTTTTAATAGTATACCACAATCCCCTCTGCTTGTCTTTCCATTGCCAGAAGCCATTCCTTCTTCTCGATGCCGCCCGCGTACCCCGTCAGGCTGCCGTCCGATCCGACAACTCTGTGGCACGGGATGATAAGGGAGATAGGATTGTGGGCTACCGCGCTGCCAACCGCCTGCGCCGACATGGATGCAATTCCCCTGTTCTTTGCAATTTGCGCGGCAATTTTTGCGTAAGTCGTCGTCTGTCCGAACGGGATCGCAAGCATCGCTTCCCACACCTCTTTCTGAAAAGGCGTTCCTTTCAAAGACAGCGGCGGCATAAAGGCGGGGTTCTTCCCGTCAAAATACAGGGCAAGCCACTCTGCCGTCCGGGCAAAGACCGGCAGGTTTTTCTCCGCATGATCCTGGTCAAGTTTTGCCGCAAAATATTTCTGTCCCTCAAACCATAAGCCCGTCAGGGCATGTCCGTCTGACGCGAGCAATATTTTGCCAAGCGGGGAACCGTAGTAATGTGTATATTCCATGAAACCCTCCTAAACACCATCTTTCAGCAAGTAGAAAATATACTCGCCCTGAACATAAACTTCTCCACATTTTCTTCGGCATTCATAACACCATAACCAGCGTCCCCACCCCGATCAGCACACAGCCGATCAACGATCTTGCGGTAAATTCCTCGTGCAGGAAAACAAAAGCAAGTATGAGGGTGATTACCACGCTCAGTTTGTCAATCGGCACCACCTTAGATGCCTCCCCGATCTGCAGGGCATGGTAATAGCAGAGCCATGACGCGCCGGTTGCAAGCCCGGAAAGGATCAGGAATATCCAGCTTTTTCTGCTGATCTCGGCAATGCCGCCCTGTGTGTTTGTCAGAAACACCATGCCCCACGCCATAATAACGACCACGACCGTCCGTATTGCCGTGGCGAGATTGGAATTAACGCCCTCTATACCGATTTTTGCAAGTATCGAAGTCAATGCCGCAAACACCGCGGACAGGATTGCAAATAAAAACCACATACGCTGCCACCTCCACTTTATTTATACTTATTTTTCCCTGTAAAATCAAGTTTACAACAAATATTTCTCCTTGTTGGAAGTCCACTTTGTATGCTTCTCTATTAAATAATTCCTTGAATTTAAATCCATAATTTTCCATATTTTATGCTGTGCGTTTATTTTGCTTTTTTCTACGTTAAAATACGATACAGTAAAAATATCGCTATAACCTTATAGAAACACAATGGCATGCAGACTTTTTGACAGGTCTGCCTACTTTCAGAAAAAGACCGGAGCTTCTCGCTTTGGTATGGAGAACATGATGGAATTTGGTACATTTCTGGCTAAACTACGAAAGGAAAAAGGTTGTTTGCAGAAAGAAGTTGCCGCTTATCTGAACGTAACAGTGGCAACTGTCTCCAACTATGAAAAGGGCGTACATACGCCTGACCTCAACACACTGATTAAGCTCGCAGACTTTTATGATGTATCCACAGATTTTCTTTTACAGCGAACCCGGTACCGCGCAAGTATCAGCACATTGAACAAACGCCTTTCCGCAGACTATACCGTCAGCGATCTGATCAATACAACACTGGAACTGGACCGACACAATACCGCTGCTCTTTTGGATTACTATGAGCTGCTGACACTTAGAAATTCTGTCAATCGGGCAACATAAACACTTCCGAGAAGACACACCAAAAATCAGGCTGTTATTTCCATAACAAGCGGCAGGACCTTTAGCTTGCGAAAAATCGCCAAGATCCTAACCGCTTTGTTTGTGTTGTCCAAATTCTATTTCCAAGGAGCTTTTCACTGGGAAGCCTGCCGCTTCGCTTCACCGAAACGGGAGGATTGAAGTAAAAATATCTCATAAAATATTTTCCTCAAAATACTGTGCTTCAATCTTTCATGGTTAATTGTCAAATGTTCCAAGTGATTTCAAGGTTTCCGCCCGCAATGCGGATGACCTTGATAAGCGTATCAACTACCAAGCCATGAGTTTTTGGGTTTACAGGTCTTTGTGGACTGTCGGTTATTTAGACATCGTATGCGGCAGGCTAACCATGTCTTTGAGGAGATAAAACCCTTCGCAAGCACAATCTCTTTGTCGGATAAGTCGCTCTGCTTTCTTGAAGTGGAAACCGTACCCTTGTAGAGATAGCAGGCATTGTAACCCGTAAAATCACTTGCCGGATTATAGATGTTTGCACCTTGACTTTGGAAAAACTGATACACGTCAATATCGGCTTGCACATACACGGGGTTGCGGAGCATTTCACTGATACGGGCGGTATTCCAGTTTGCACCGCGCAGATTTTTAATCTGGTGTTCGTTCAAGTACCGTACAATATCTCCAAGTGAATTGTCCGTGTCCGCATACATAGAGTAAATCAGCTTTAGCTGTTCGCTTTCCTCCGGGACTTCCTCGTACATGGAAGTGCGGATATTGTCAATGACCGTGTTTGTCAGACGGTAGCCGTAGGGGATACGTCCGCCCATGTAGAAGCCGCGCTTGCACCTTGCATAATAAGCGTCCGTTACCCGCTTCTGTATAGTTTCCCGTTCCAGTTGGGCGAACACGATACAGATATTTAACATCGCCCTGCCGATCGGTGTGGACGTGTCAAATTTTTCCGTGGAAGAAACAAACTCCACATGATATTTCTGAAAAATCTCCATCATGTTTGCAAAGTCCAAAATGGAGCGGCTGATACGGTCGAGTTTGTAGACAATAACCCGTTTGATTTTTCCTGCACGAATATCATTCATCATATTTTCAAAACCGGGGCGGTTGGTATCCTTGCCGGAAAATCCTCTGTCCGTATATTCCATACAGGTTTCCCCGTGGGTTTCGTATCTGCAATACGCAAGCTGACTTTCTACGGAAATGCTGTCTTTTTTCTCGATTGACTGTCTTGCATATAATGCGTCATACATCGGCATATTTTTTGAAAATCTGATAGAGCCGCACTCCGATTTCCTGTCGGGTTTCCTGCTCTGATTTTTTCTGAAAGGCGGGGTAGATGTTGGTAACGGTCAGCCTCATTTTATCAATGGAAAGAAATTCTTCCATGGAAAGACGTTCCATGCGTATTTGAGTATCGGGCGTAGGAGAATTATTCGTTTTTGACATAAACTTTCTCCTTTGACGGTTTCCCTAAATTTTATGAAGAGCGGCAAGTACACTATACGGGAATAGCGTAAACTCCCCCTCTACTACTTACTACGCATGGGAGGTAAAAAATGGCAAAGTTTCCGGGAAATTTTATAAAAAGTTTAGAATAGCGGAATAGCAAGCATAGGGACCCCGTACTCAATCCCGAAAAAATAAATTCTAAGCGTCCACAAGGGCAGAAAAAGATACCGGGGAATGGCAGCTATCGCTATCTATGTTCCAAACGGCTTCAAAAATCTGTGTCCGTGTGAGGACAATGCCGGGATTGGAAGCAAGGAATACAAGGGTACTGTATTCAAGGCGGGTAAGGTTTACTTCTTCCCCGCCCCTAAATACCCGGCGTTGGTGCTGCCTTATTTCCAGTCCCGGAAAGGACAACACGGAAGCGGGCATAATCTGCAAGGGTTCAATCTGTATATAGTCAGCGATTGCAGATATAATTTTGTCAACCGCTTTTTCCTCTTGTTCATTAAGTGTCAGCAGTAGTATTTTTCCGATAATGTTATCCTCGCTTTATTAACTAATTTAATTAAATTTTTGCGCTGATATTGTGAAGCCGGAATGATTTTTTGACAAATACTATTGCCAATCCTGCCCTTATAATTTCCATCAGCGGAAAAGAGAGCCATACCAAAGTAATGTTCCCTGACATGGAAAATAACCATGCTCCACCTAAAAGAAAGACAGCCTGTGCAACAGATAGGCTAAAACTTTCCTTTCCACGCCCCAACGCTTGCAGACAGCCACGCAGGATATTACTAATCCCCAACAAAGGTATGGAAATACCGATAATCCTTAATGCGGGAATACCGATCAGCAGCATTTCATCAGACGCATTAAAAAGTAACAACAATGGCTTTGTAAAGACCAAAAACAGAAGCGTTACAATAATGCCAATTATAAGATTGGCAATAATGCTGAAACGCAGAGTGTCTAAAATGCGTTTATGCTTTCCTGCCCCAAGATTGTAAGCAATGATAGATACATTTGCGTCACTCATTCCGTTTGCGGGCATGATTGCAAAGCTCTGTAATCTGATACAGGCAATATAAACGGCGGGTGCAACAACAGAAAGCGGCAGGACGATATTGTTAATACCAAAAGCAAGCACGGAAATCATACAGTTTGTGATTGCAACGGGAATACCGATATTTAATATCTGCCCTATAATTTCCCCATTGGGACGTGTCTTTGAAAATTGGAAATGAAGCTCTTTGTTTTTGAAGATATTTAGGCTAAGCCCTGCAAGACTGGCAATCATCTGTGCAATGACAGTTGCATAAGCAGCCCCCGCTATACCAAGTGCAGGCATACCAAACCACCCAAAAATCATAACCGGGTCTAATATAATATTGATAACCGCCCCGGTAATCATGGAAATCATTGTTAGGTTTGTTTTTCCCGTTGCACTTAGCAGTCTTTCAAAAAAGACTTGGTGCAGGGAAGCAAAGGCGGCAAGACATAATATCCGGCTGTAAGAGCTGCACATATCCAAAATAGGGACAATATCTGTTTGAAAGCCGAAAAAGGGTACAATGGCTGTTATTCCTATTACGACAAAAAGTACAGAAGCAACCCATACCATAAAAAGCCCGTTCCCTATTATCCTGCTGATATTTTCCCTGGCGCCTGCGCCCAACTGCTTTGACAGGAGAGCATTTGTCCCAACTCCAATGCCCGCCCCAATGCCTGTAATAAGATATTGTACCGGGGTACATAGGGAAATCGCCGTCAATGCTTCATTGCTGATCTGTGCCACATACAGACTGTCAACCAATCCGTATAACACTTGTATCAGCAGGGACAAAACAAGCGGCACGGACATTTTCAATAATAACTGGCTAACTGGCAGAGTGCCTAATTTATTTTCTGCTGTTTCTGTGTTCATTTTCGTTTCCTCCTATCTCAATATTTGAAATTTGTCAATATATCTCCCGATATATTTTTAATGT
>CAJTTZ010000019.1 GCA_910579505.1 uncultured Lachnospiraceae bacterium | reverse complement strand
GCACTGCTTTCATGATAGCTTCCAGCAGGCCGCAGGGAGTATCCTCAAAGAGTTCAACCGTCACAGTACCGATATGGAGCACTGCCGCAGGAGCGGCAGAGAAATCCTGTCTGCCGCGAAGGGATACCTCCGTAAATTCCGGAGCCCCATCCGGCAGCCATGCAGCCTGCTCCATTACCGGCCTGGATCCATTCCTTTTTCGGGGCAGTTCCTCAAGCGCCATCTTCCGGATCTTTGCGATCCAGTAATAATAGCTTTTTAAAGAGATATCATGCTGTTCGCACCATACCTGGTTTGTCAGGCCGGAGGCTCTGCATTGCCGGATCACATCCAGCCAGTACTGAAGTTTTACCTGTTTATCTGGAGTTAAAGTGGAAATGTCCATGGGTATTCTCCTTTATCTGGATTTAGAGTTTTTGGAGTGAATCCTAAAAACTCTAGCCCCAAGTTTACAGGAGAACGCCATATATTTCACTACACGTTCTTATTTGACGCTTACTTACAAACAATATTACGGCACCACTTCAAGCCATAAATATCAAACAAAGTGGTGCCTTAGCATAATCTCATTATCTCCATTTTACTAATAAAAATCATTGAGGTTCAGAGCAGTTGCTAATCACCTCAAATGCTAAATATTTAAGTAACGGTAATTCGTTTACAATTATTTCTTTACTAAGAGAAGGAACCGCAATATATTCTTCAACATCACCCTTAGCGTGAGCAATCGAGCATCTGTAACCATATACTCTTTCAGCTAAGGAAGAAATAATTTTTTTATCCTCTTTTGTAATATCAATTTTTAATTCTGATGAATTGCAATATTGATTTTGATATACAGTGTTTGAACATATCCATGCTTTCAATTTGGAGATATCTACCGCTCGCTGTAATACTAATTTTAATGCCTCACGTTCAGTGCATATTTTTTTATAATCGCCTAAGACTTTCCTCAATTCATTATGATCTATATTCTGGACATCTATTTTAGTTAGTTTATCTAAAAAGTAATAATTTTGAGATCTCACAAAAAAATATTCCATTACCTGATAGTAGCTAAGATATGATAGCCTTTCATCTGTTGAGTTAATTGCATTTGTTAGATATAACATTGGCACTTGCTCAAATCCAGTTGAAGTAAACTGCATATTATAAACTGGACTATTTCCTTCTTTTTTAATCAATGGATCTACTTCAAATATTTTAAAGTCCATATCATATTCCATAGATACACGAAGCAAAATTTCATTCACAAGAGCAAGCAATTCATCTTGTGTAAAATTTCCCACATTAAATAATTGTAATGATAAATATTGTTCCTGATTTGGATATGCATGATTTATGCTACCATCCTCATTTTCATTAATGAAATATTCATAAAATGCGCTCCAAAGCAATGCACTCTTTTTCCCGATTGTTGCATTGACTTTTCCTTGAGTATCCTTAATATAAATAGTTCCAGTGGAAATATAATCAAATCCTCGTATTATTTTTTTATATGTTTTCATATTACTTGGAACTATTAGACATTCATAAAAATCTGCAATCCTAATTGCACTATTGTTAATTCGTACAAAAGCATTATAAAACATAGGGCTAGTGACTCCTTGACAAACTCTCCAATCATCACCCTCTTTAAGTAAATTGATTAGGTTTGCAAATGCTTGTGTCTGAACCTTCAATATATCACGCAATTGATCATTTAAATCAATCTTTTCTCCACCAATTTCTATTTGTGATAGTTTATCCACAGATAGGGAATTTGCCCATTTTTTTAATACTGCAAGATTTATATTAGCATCTCCATATAATGCCATAATTTTACCTCCCTCATACTTGAGATGAATAATTGAATTGGTTAATCAAAATTGTCTATTATTAATCATATCAAGGCTCTTTCAAAAAATGGTGTAGTAGTGGTATAGTAAGCACCTGAACCAAGCGTGAAATCATTGATTTTACAGGCTTCTTCAGAACATTTCAAGATACTGCCGTGGCGCGCAAATAATATCGAAATCATGTTATTTTCCCTTCCTAAAATGCCTCGATTTGCCGTGTTTTGGCGCGATTTGCGGGGTTTGCTTTTTCCGTAGAGATCGTTAGAAATGTAACGTAATTGGCAAATCGGGGCAAAACAGGGCTTATTGATTCCGTCAATCGTAGTAAAAACGTAGTAGGAATTGGGGGCTTACTACTCTGGTATTTTAGCATAACAACTTATCAAGTAGAATGCCTTTGTCAAATCCAATACTTACTATTTCAACAGATTTTGTTTCGGGTTTTGAATATATACTTACATCACTTATTTTTACAAATATAGGTGCTTTTACTTTATCCATATTATCTTTTATCCATCCATCATCTTCCACATGGCATCCCCAAAAGTCATCTAAAGATACTTCTGCATCTAAAACAATTTTCTTCAAATATTCAATTTAAAATTTTCCTATTTCTATTTATGTTTTTTCTGCCATTTGGAAATTGACAGATACAGCAAAAACCAAATAATACAGTGCGCCAAGAGAATAAACATGTCCTTTTTGACCACCGACCCGTCACCGACAGCCAAATTCATAATCCCTTCAAAGGACGCACTGGACGGCACAAAATAGCAAAGCACCGAAATCAAACCGCCTGCCGCCAACAAATAGGATACCAACGGCACTGCCATAAATATGATCATAATAATCTTAATATAAACAACGCCCACCATTAGGCTTTCGGAGAATTTGCCGATAAGCAGCCCAATCAGCGCAGCTATAAACGCCGAAAGAATGATCAGCACCAGCATAAGAAGTATATTGTTAACCGAAATCCGAAAATAGCAACAGGCAGATAAAACAGCAGACAGGCATCCGCCTATAAAGCCCACAAAAATCTTTTGCACCACATACCCGCCCTGTGTCATGGGCAATACCTGATTGACCAGTTCAACACCATTTTCTTTTTCGGATATTATGTTCATGGCATTAAAAGTACATCCCATAAACATAGCAACAATTAATGTGATAGCAATAAATATATTTTGAAGCCCTGCCATCATATCAGGCCGCTCTAAAACAGTAATGTTTATCTGCCCTGCACTTTCTCTCCTCTCATACAATGCCGGAAGCGTATCAGCCGTTTGGCGGAACAGATCCAGTTCATCGCCGGATACCATTGTCTGAATGCTGTCGCCATCAGATGTTACACCAATCATGTAGGTAGAAGGTTCATTGATTGCGGCAGTTAATTCTTCCAGCGTTTTATATGCAGTTACAGAACCATAGCGCTCTAACCAGACAATCGTCTGAACGGACAGGTCGCTTTCCAACACGCCAAAATGAAATTCAGCCACAGAGGAAAGGTCAATTCCACCGATAAAACGCAAAGCTAAAGCAACAACGATTGGAAGGAAAAAAGACATAATACAAAGCTTGTCTTTCCATACACTTTTGAGCTGATAAAATAAGCCTCTCATAATCAGCCCTCCTTTCCCATTTCCCTGTGAAATGCAGTCTGGACAGTCAGGAACAAAATGACAATTCCACAAACACAACAAATATAATAAACCGAATTGGTGACAGGTGTACCAAAATAGGCATTTTTAAGTCCCATATATACATGATACAACGGGTGCCAGTCAATCCATGCCATTTTTACAGAAGTATTTGCTGATAAAAATATAGGTGCCGAAGCAAAAATGACGATTACCACGTAGGCAAGGGAAAACTGTCTGAAATCCTTTAGCATCATGGTACATCCAAATCCCGTAAGCGCCATAATCAATGACAAAATTGCAGTCTGCACCAATACCGCAGGTAAAATAGCGGCGGCATCGGAAAACCCTATATTCAATACAGTCATCCATACCGCAAAAATCAAATCGGACAACAGGAAAACAGTCAATTTTGCCATAATAAACAAGCCCTTTTTGAATGGAAGGACTGCATGGACACGAATAACGCCCATTTGCTTTTCTTTAAATAACACTGAGGCAATCCCCAAAAAGCCAACGGCAATAATTTCTATAAACAGTAATTCGCTGCACATTTCTTTCCTCTGCTTTAGTTCCAGTGTGTTTGAACCCACTATCCACGCAGTGTACTCATCTTCCTGACGAAGAAGTGACAATGCATAGTCAGCCCTGTGGTTGTCACTCTTTTCACTTCCATAATAAAAAACAATATTCGGTGTACCAGAGCTGGCATCTATTCCGACACCATTTGCATCCGTAGAAAGAACCCTATTTAATTCTTCCAACGAAGCTACCGAATAAACCAGTTCGGACACTTCCTGCTGTGTTCCCTGCGGATCATAAAGATATACATTGTAGAGTTCGGCATTCATATAATGGACGTAGCCATAGTTAATAAACAATGTATAAATAATCAGTGAACCAAAAGCCACGAGAAAAAATTTTCCTGCTATCATAATCTGGCAGTCTTTTTTGAATAAAGAGCAGAAATTTCCCCACATCATGACAGCCCCCTTCCTGTATATTGGATAAACATATCCTCCAAAGTCGGTTCTTCGGAATGGACACTGACAATTTCATCATGCCCAAAGGGAATGCCTCTTTCCAATTCCGGGATTTCTATTATCCTTTCCTCACGTCTGCCTTGATACAGGTATGCAATCCGTACACGGTGATTGCTGTTTTGTTCTTTTAATCTTTTTGGCGTGTCCAGTGCAACAATATTTCCGTTTGTAATAAAAGCCACCCTGTCGCATAATAAATCTGCATCCAGCATATTATGTGTGGTTAGAAATACTGTTGTCCCCTTCTTTCGCTCTTCTTCTATAATCTTGCGGAACAGAACAGCACCGGAAGGGTCAAGCCCGCTGGTTGGCTCGTCCAAAAATAAAAGTTTGGGGCTGCCAATCAGCGCCCTTGCCATACTTACACGCTGCCGCATACCTTTTGAGTATGATGAAACGGGTTTTTTCAGAAAATCCTTCTTAAATTCTAATTTATCTAAAATCTCCCCGATATCCCTGCGCTGTTTTGCGGGATAGAAAGAGGAAAAATATTTCAGATTGTCAACGGCACTTAAATTGGCGTATAGATAGGGAAACTCAAACAAAACGCCTATTTTTTCCAAGAAATCCTTTGTATGTGCCATCGAAATATCCTGTCTAAACAGTGACACCTGACCGCCATGCCCTTTCAAAATTCCGGTGAGAATTTTCTGTGTCGTGGATTTTCCCGAACCGTTCGGACCAAGAAAGCCGAATATTTCCCCATCTTCCACCGTAAAATTCAAACCATGCAACGTTTGTTTCCCTTTTCCGTAAGAAAAAGTCAGATTTTCGACTTCGATCATTCGTCATCACCCCACTTCCCACGCCTGCTATTCTTCTTTTCCTGATGGCGTTTGTTCCACCATTTCATAAATTTAATCTTGAAAGGGATGGAAATTATCAGCACTGCTACAATTACCAGCCACCAATGCCACGGCATTCCTAAAAACATATACCATTCCTCCTTGTCATTTGTTGCCATTAGAATAGAAAAGAGAGGTGAAATCGAAGTGTGGTCTCTGTAAAATTGAGGTGAAAAAAGTAATTCGCTCCGCAAATAGCTTTACGGGACTGCTTCACATCCTCTGATGTAATCAAAACCTTTTCTACACCATAGAAAAAACGGCTTCCCTTCTGCTTATGAAAGAATAGCCGTTTATAAAAGAATTTATTTTATAACAGGAATAGAGAAGTAAAACCTCACACCGTCTGATAAATTTTCTGCTCCATATTCCAAATTTTGCATGGTTAAAATCTGTGCGACAATGGCAAGTCCTAATCCCGAACCGCTGTATTTTGCATTCTTATCACGGTAGAACTTTTCCCATATTTTAGGAAGTTTTTCCGACGGTATGGAAGCACCCTGATTATAAATGGAGAAGTGTAGCATAGTATCCTGTTCGACCAATGACAATCGCAAAATTCCCTTCGGAGACACATTCTTTTTCGCATTGATAATCAAATTGCCTAAGACCTGCTCCATACGCTGTCTATCTGTATAAACAAAAACTTTATCTTTCGGAAGTTCATACTGTAATTCAAAATCGGTTTCCGGCATATCTATCAATAACCGTCCTGCTATCGTTTCCACAAATTCTACGAAATCAAATCGTTCCGGCATCAATGAAACAGCTCCGTTTTCCAATGCCGACAAATCTAACAGAGTCTCAATCAGCATACTTATTCTTTCTGTCTCGGAAATGATAATTTCTGAATATTTCTGCCTTTTTTCTTCGTCCGTTTCATCCTGTATCCCCTCCGCATAGGCACGAATCACTCCTATAGGCGTTTTCATTTCATGGGAAAGGCGGTCTGTTAATTCCTTTCTTTCCTCCAACAGTTTTCTTTCCTGCTGCACGTCCTTTTCAAGCCGGATATTTGCTTTTTCCAGTTTTTCAAGCGTGTCCTGCAAATTTTCGGACATTTTGTTGAGATTATCTGCAAGCTCTCCAAATTCGTCCTTTGATGTTACCCCGCAAGGCCTGGAAAAGTCTAACCTTGCTGCCCTGTGCGCCATTTCACAAATATTGCTGATTGGATCTGAAATAAATCTCCCCAGCAGATAATCTATCATAAGGGTCAATAAAATAACAAAGATTATCCATAGCAGAAAAGAAACATCCTCCTCCAAAGGCAACCATGTTGAAAAAAGATATGAAGCAATCAAAACGATACCTGCAATCTTTGAAATCATGAATATTTTTTTCCGTACCGTGCGGAGTGAAAACTGCTCTTTCATTTTGCCACCTCAAATTTATACCCGGAACGGATAAGTGTTACAATGGATTTTCCCTCGCTGCCCAATTTTTGGCGCAGTGTTTTGATGTGCGTGTCAACCGTCCGCGTATTCCCCTCAAAGTCATATCCCCAAATACGGTTTAACAGCTGTTCCCGCGAAAATACCTGTCCGGGATTTGATATAAAGAAATACAGCAGCTCATATTCTTTGTGCGTCAGCGTAATTTCTGTACCTTCTAAGAACACTTTATGCGCGGCAGGACTTATCGCTATTTTCCCCGCACTGACCGTATCCGTAGGTACTGCACAAATACGTCGCAGCAGGGCGTTTGCCTTTGCGAGTAATATTTTCGGGCTAAACGGTTTTGTCATATAATCATCCGCCCCATACGCATAACCTTTTAATTTATCTTTCTCATCACTTTTGGCGGTCAGCATGATGATTGGCAGGCTGCTCATTTCCCTTGCCGTTTTGCATACAGAAAAGCCATCAAGATGCGGCATCATAATATCCAATATCATCAGATCCATAGGATTGTTTTTCAATAAAAGCAGGGCATCTACACCGTCATCCGCAGTAAAACAAATATGTCCGCCCTTATGCATATATTCACAGATGATGTCCTGCATATTCTTTTCATCTTCTACAATTAATATATTTGCCATGAAATCATTCCTTTCAACCATGCTTACATCTTCTTACCATCGCAGCTCACACTTGCCAGTGGCGTCCTTAAATTCCCAGCGCAAATAATATCTATTCCTTATATCTAACTCGATTTTACATGTAGGAGACTGCGGGTTTAATTTCATTAACGGCTGCTTTTTCCTGTCCAATAGAATTACTTCTACATTCCCTTTTGATAATTGTGCATCCAGGAGGAACTCGTATGTCTTACTTTCACGAAATCTTCCTGCGTGTTTAACCCAGCCAGTACAGGAATCCAAAGTTGCTTTATCTTCATTTTTGCCGCGGCGAAATACGAGCACAATTGCAGAAGTTCTTCTCAATACTGCAAATCCCTGACGATATAGTATATATATAAAAGCAAAAACTACTGCGAAAAGCACAATAAAAAACGGTATGTTCATACCTCTTCCTCCTTAAATAGCGCTTAGCCGTTTCCTTATTATATATCGGTTTATGCCACAAAACATTTATGAATTTCTATAACTTATTTCCCACCTGTTCCCCCGCCGAAGCAGAGGTAAGATACAGCACCGCAACACTTCCGCCCCTTACAATTTCAATCCTGTTTGCAAACTTTCTTTTCAGCAAGGCTATCAAAGCATCATTCCTGTTTTCTGTCTGGCTACACTCCAGAAGAACACTATCTCTGTCATAGTCAACAATCGCTGCACCAAATACTTTTGAAATCCGAAACAGTTCCGTTATGTCTGCATCAGAACAGTGATTCACCTTAACAAATAATATTTCTTTCATGTGGATAGGGGTATCTGTATAATCCACCACTTTGATTACCTCAACGCTTCGGCCAAGCTGCTTTTTAATCTGCTCAAAAGTCCTGTCATCGCTTGTTAAACTGATCGTCATCCGTGATATGGTACTGTCCTCAGTGACTCCGACTGTCAGGCTGTCCAGATTATAAGATTTTGCGGAAAACAATCCCGTAATACGGGCGAGTACGCCTATTTCATTTTCTACAAATAAACAAATCCATCTTTTTTTCATCCTCTGTTTTCCTCTCCTTCCAACGTAAGGCTTATTTTATCATGTCATTAAGGGAGTTCCCCGGCGGAACAATCGGCATGACATTGACTTCCCTGTCTATGATAAATTCAATCACCGTAGGTGTTTTTGCATTCTGTTTCGCAATGTTCAAAGCGGTTTCTATCTCCTCTGCCTTTGTGACACGGATTCCTTTTGCACCATAGCTTTCTGCCAGTGCAGCAAAATCCGGCGTGTATTCCGGGCAGCGGTGATCAGGCCGGTTACAGCCTATTTCACAGCTTCTCCGATAACGCATACAGGTACTCGAATACCGCCTGTCATAAAACATTTCCTGCCATTGCCGCACATTCCCTAAATATCCGTTGTTCAGTATGCAGATGATGATTGGCAGTTCATAGACAACTGCCGTCGCCATTTCCTGAATATTCATCTGCATACCGCCATCGCCGGATATAACAATGACATCTTTATGGGGATTGCCAAGTTTCGCCCCGACTGCAGCAGGAAAACCATACCCCATTGTTCCAAGACCGCCAGATGTCAGCATTTGCCTATTTTCATCAATATCAAGAAACTGTGTTGTCCACAATTGATTTTGACCCACATCCGTAGTAACAACAGCATCTTGGAACATTTTATTTATGGATTGAATAATCACCTGTGGCGTCAGACCGTCTTCCCCCATAGTAATCGGGTATTCCTTTTTCCAACGGCCGATTTCATCTGTCCACTCCGAGATGTGCAGCGGTTTTGCCTTTTCGAGCAAAGCGCATATCGCTTTTTTCGCATCAGCAACAATAGGAATATCCACATCAATGTTCCGGGAAATGGATGCCGCATCCACATCAATATGGATAATCTTTGCATTCACTGCAAATTCTTCTATTTTGCCTGTAATACGGTCATTAAACCGTGTTCCTATGGAAAAGAGAACATCGCATTTACTGACTGCCGAATTGGCGGCATAGCTCCCGTGAATCCCTATATTGCCGACATATAAACTGTTCGTTGTAGGAATCGCCCCTTTTCCCATGATCGTCGTGATAACGGGTACACCTGTCAGTTCTGCAAGCTGTGTCATTTCTCTATTTGCATGGGCGATATTCACTCCGCCGCCGATCAAAAAAACAGGCTTCACCGCATGGTTCAAAAGTGCAAGCGCCTTATTTATCTGTCCCATATGCACGGACGTATTGGGCTTATAGCCTCTGACCGTAATTTCCTTTGGGTAGAAATCGCTGCCGTAAGCCCTCTGGACATCCTTTGGCAGATCAACAACCACGACTCCCGGTTTTCCTGTCTTTGCGATATAAAATGCCTTTTTGATCGTTTCCGCCAAATCTTCTCTCTTTCGCACCATCACAGCATATTTGCAGATACTCCTTGTAATGCCTACAAAGTCCACTTCCTGAAAGGTATCATTCCCAATAAGGTGTGTCGGCACCTGTCCCGTAAAACATACTAACGGTACGCTGTCATAGTTTGCAGTAGCAATGCCTGTAACAAGATTCGTAGCCCCCGGCCCGCTTGTCACAAGACAGACACCAACTTTTCCCGTAGAACGCGCATAACCGTCTGCCGCATGGATCAGGCCCTGCTCATGCCGCGGCAGGATTACATCTATTTCTCTTTCTCCATACAGTGCATTAAACAGGTCTATCGCCTGTCCCCCCGGATAAGCGAACAATGTGTCAACTGCTTCTTCTTTTAGCGCTTTTACAAATAAATCTGCACCTGTAATCTGATTCATATTTCCCCCTCTTCTAATGCGTGTGCTTGCACGCATTATGCGTAGTTTTATGGGCTGCAGCTTAGCAAAAAAACAAACAAAGCGACAGCCCCATTGCGCCAATCTCTGCCAACGCCAAATCTTACTGACAGATTCCTTTTACAAACATCTGCACACTTTCTTTTATGTACTCATCTTTTTCAACATCCGTTAGCTCTTTTCCGAACGATGCATTCAGAAATGTGTAGCCGAATGTCGCCGAAAAAACGGTCAATGCCAGCGTTTGAAATTCTTTCTCCGGTATTTTCCCCATCTCGCACATCCTATTTAAGTAATCGGTAAATGTCGCCAAAAAAGCCTGTGGCACTTTCATAATGAGCTGTTTGGTTTCCTCATAAAGCTGCGGCGCCCTCAGCCCGATTGACAGATTGACGAAGTCCGGCGTCATCCTGTCAATATATGCCCGCATAAACATTTCCAGGTCCGCCTGTAAATCCCACTTTACCTTTTCGAAAATCTCCGGTGTGACATTCGCCCGCCATCCTGTCTGGTTTGCCCCCTGTAAAACAATATCCTTTTTGCTCTCAAACTTGCGGAACAGGGTACACTCATTTACACCGGCTACCCTTGCAATCTCCTTCGTGGTTGTCGCAACATATCCTTTGTCCCGGACTAATGTCATTGCTGCGTCAATTATTTTCTGGCTTGTTTCATCCAAATCCGCTTCCTCCTTCATGCAAGTACACGCTTTCATATTAGCAGACAAAATATTTATAGTCAATAGGATAATACCTTCATACTATCGAGTAGCCAAAAAATTTTGCTAAATTTGTCAGTCCAGACAATACCCCAACCACTTTAGTACCAGTATTTCCAATTCCTTTAAGAATCCCCCTTAATGTAAATTTTGCTTCTGCCTGTGCCTCCTTATTATCTTCCTTTACAGCATCATCAATTTGTTGTAACAGCATAATTATTGATTTCATGTTTTCCGCTGATAATTCCGTTATATTTTTAATTTCTGAAATAGCCTGGTTGATTTCATCCGAAAAATCGCTTTGGCTGAAATTGAGCTGGCTATTTTGAGTTCCAATTTGAGAACCGACTATAGAGGAATTAGTAATATTATAATTTGTTTGATTCATTATTGTACTCCTTTCATCTAAATCTTGAATTACACGGCTATATCCTTTACGTAAATCGTTTGCCTTTTCCACAGCCTTTGAATAAACCTCATCAAATGTGTCTCCCACTTTAATATTCTGCACAATAGACTGCAGCAAATGAAATATTTCCTTATACTCCAACTCTCTTAATTCCACACACTTTGCTGTATTAAGAGTATTAGTCCACAAAACCAGACATGGTAAGACGTCTTCTCCGACATCCAATGACCTCAATTTATTCTTAATATCATATCCAGAAGTAGCTAATTCCTTATCACTGTAAAATATATCTAAATAATCTCTAGATAATGAATTCAAATCATTCCATGATTCTCTAATAAACTTTTCAAACATTTTATCTTGGGCAAGGGGAAGAAAGAAACATTTCATAATACCAGGATTTGAGTATCTACCAAACAAATCCACCATCGTCTTGTATTTTTCTGTGTCCTTTCCAAATATATTTAAATTTAAATATTTTTTTAATGTATGTAAAAACGTATTAGGACTTTTATCTTTAATCTCTTGTCGCAAATATGTTAGCATATCACTGCTAATTACCTCATTGTTTTCAGCCAGAAACTCTTTTACTAGCTTTTCAAAAACACACATTGGCATTTTATATACATCCTCTGCGCTTAGTTCCTGTCTCAATAACCATTCCAAAAACTCCATTGCTGTATGCGGTGAAACAGGAACAGCCGTCATCATTTTTATAAGTGTATCTTCATCCTCATTAATCATTTTATGTGCACCATTCATATTATTTGAGGATTCGCTCCACAAAGCCTCTTCTACCAACTCAGTAGATTCTTTATCCCTATCACAATAAGTTAAATAGGCTCGCATACTCTCCAGTAAATTTCTTGCCTCAACTTTAAGGCCTTTTTGATTAATAAATTCTTCAGCATACGGAGTCAAATCATACAATGCAGTATTCGTATACTTGTCCATGAATACACATCCACGGACAAGCCCAATATTTATAATCTTACTTGTTCTAATCCAATCAAAAAAATCTATTAACATATAATCAGGTAAAGCTTGCACAGAAAATCCCCCTTTTAATAATAGCATTATCAATCCAAAATGAAATTTATCATTTTATTTAGCATATCATATATCAGCAAAATTTTCGACTCCCATTATCTTGCGTTTTCACAGCGGGACTAATTTTCCCGACTATTTTATCCCAAAGGCAGCGATAGACAGTCTCACTGAAATATTCTGCTTTCTATTGACTTTTATGTTTTTATTTTATATGCCTGGAACAGGGAAGCCACCAAGTATATCTGCTTAGTCAAATTGGGCAGACAATGTCTACCCAATTCACATCATACTATGATCATTGTTTTCGGTTTCCTTCTCTCCTCTTTATAGTGAGGGCTATACCCGCACCGATGGCCGCTGCCAGCAGGATGGCCGCAGCAAGCCACCAAGGCCTTCCTTCCTGCGCCATTTCCTCCTCGGCACGGGTCACGTCCCATCCGATCTTGCCGTCTTCACCCTTGATGAAAGGCTGTTTCGTTCCCTGTACGGCTGTTCCTGCGTCGTGACCTGAACCTGTTCCCGGCCTTACTGTATTTCCGATTCCCGGATTTACCGGCGTTGTCCCTGTTCCCGGTGTGGCTTCGTTTCCCGGAATGGTGTTTTTTGCAGGCGGGATCACAGGTATCTGCGGCGTATTGTTTCCATTGCCCGGATTTGTGCTGCCGCCTCCAATGCTGCCCTGTCCGCCGTTATTCCTGTTATCGCGTGCATTTCCTTCAGAGGCGCTGTTTCCCCCGATGCCTCCGTTATTGCCGGAACCGCCCGAATTTCCGCCATCACCCGAACCGCCGCCATTGTTTCCGCTGCTGCTGTTGCGGGTGTAGTTCGCCTTTACGGTCACTGATTTTGCAGGCATGGTAAAGTTTGTGGTCTTTGCTTTGCTGTCGGCAAAGGCAACACTGTCTTCGCCGCTCCAGCCGGTAAAGGTATAGCCGTTTCTTTCATTTGCCGTGACCGTCACGGTGTCCCCCTCGGCATATTCGCCGCCGCCCGTGCCATCCGTCACGGTGACAGTGTAAAAGCGTTCCACGATATGCAATGTGCCGTTCACATAAGTGATATGATAGCTTTCGCTGTTTTGCAGCGTGCCGCCGTTTATCACAATATCATATTTCCCGAGGGTATCCGTATCCTGTACGCCGGCCGTTATGGACGGGGCTGTCGTAAAGGTATCGCCGTTCACCAGGCCGTCCGCCCGATAAGTGAATGCAGGCATGGGCTTCCCCCTCACAACCGTCCTGTTGTCGGCCCTCACCGTGAGCGCCTTCTTCGCAACCGTGACATTCCTGCTTGCGGAAGCCTCGTTGTAAATCTTATCCCCCTCTTTTATGGCGGTGATGGTGGCTGTGCCTGCCCCGACAATGACCGCCCTGCCATCCTCTATGCGGATCACATCCTCATCAGAGCTTTCATACCTGACCGCACCGCTTCCGCTTCCTCCGATGGTTTTCAGGGGGATAGCCGCATCACCATAGGTCTTAGCCCCGATTGCATCCAGAGAGAAATCCTGCTGGTTCTGCTTCGCCGCATCAAAGGTAAGTTCCCGGCTCTCAGCTTCCCTATAATTGCTGTTGCCCTTATAAACCGCCTTTATGGTATACGTTTTGTCCTGAAGCCCATCCCATGTGTAAGAGGCGGAACCTTTGCTTAATGTGGCTGTCCCTATCTCTACTTCCGTACTGCCCGTGCAGTCCATGAATGCTACCGTCCCTGTGGGGAAAGCGCCCGCTCCTGCCTTTGCCGCGTTCACGGTAAGCACTGCCTGCCTGTTATCTTTGCTGCCAAAGACCGCTGCCGTGACACTGACTGCCGGAACTGCCTGCTCTACTTTGACAGGCACCTTTTGGGTCATATCTGTGATTGTTTCATAGTTTTTCTTCGTTTCTTCACTTGCGGTAAATACCACCGTATAGCCAGTGTTATCCGCAATCGGGATTATACTGCCATTTTCCCATGCAAATGTCCCGTACTCCGTACTGCCCCCTGTCAGGACGCTGTCAGATAATTCCTGCCCGTAGGCGATGCCACCCGCCGCAGGATAAGTAATAGTCGGTGCAGGCGCTTTCGTTATCGTAATCTTCCCTGTTGCCGTTGCCGCTTTGTAATTGTCGCTTTCCGCTTTGGTTGCTGTGATGGTCACGGTTCCCACTCCGATGATGGCAGCCTTGTCGCCGTTTACCATAAGCACGCCGTTATTTTCGGGAACCCGGTAAAGGACAGCGCCGTTCCCGCCTCCGCCGGTGGTGGACAGGGTGAATGTTCCGTTCTTTTCATAAGGCTTTGTCACTGCCGCAAATGCAAAATCTGTCTGCTCCGCCTTTTCGATGGTGAAAGTCTTTGTGACCGTCCCCTCATAATTCCCTTTGCCAGTGACGGTGGCGGTATGCTCTCCGGCGTTGGTGAAGTCCCCCATATAGGCAACCGTATAATCCGTCCCCTCGGTCAGTCCGTCAATCGCAACGGCGGGCTTTTGCGCTGTGCCGTTGTAGACGGCGTTTGCCGGGGACAGCGTGACATTGACATTGGACAGCGGGGCGGGAAGGACACTTAAAGGGCCACTTTTAGCGATGGTGTTGCCATCCGAGCCAGCCCACGTTACGCGAGCATTCCACATGTACTCACCTACCGCAAGTGTCTCCGACGGTGTAAAGCTGGCTCCTGTGGACTCCTGGACGGTAGACGTATCATTAAAACTCCTAAGAATCCATTGGAAGGTTGCATCCGGCAGGGTGGAGGTACAGGTAAGTGTGATGGGCTTTCCATATTCCATTTCCATGGTTTGGCCGGGGAGCGATGCTGTGAACGTACCATCCGTTTTCGTATAGCCGCAGCTTTTGCAGACACGCCGGATGGTAACGGCAGTCCCATTATGTTGCGGCGTCCATGAGCCGTAGCTGTGCGCCTCCGTCCTGCTCCTGCCGCAGGTCTCGCAGGCGGCTGTGTGGTGCGTCCCATCGCTGTCGGGCGTATAGGTGAGCTGGCAGTCCGCCGCAGCTTCCTCCAGCCCGCAGGCCCGGCAGGTCATGGCGTGGGTGTCGGCGTCACCATTCGGCGTATACGCGCAGACACTTTTATCGTGCGTACACTCCCCCACCGTCACTGTGCCGGTCAGTTCTTTGTCGTCCAGCTTGCCCGTAATGGGTTTGATGCCGCTTTCGTCAAAATAGGCGTACCGGGTGTCGCCGCTGTGACCCAGCAGGTCGCCAAGGGTGAGAGAGGAGGATTGGCTTACTATTGCAATCACCGCCGTCCCCCCGGAGTAGGTCCCGCCTGAGAGCTGGACGGACTGTGCACTGCTGACGGCCAATCCATAACCGCCGCCTGTGTTCTGTATGGTCACATTTTCGGTGACGGATAGAGATACGCCTTCAGAATTGACATATACACCGGCGAAATTCTTCCCGTTGCTGGTAAAGGTTCCGCCCTCCAGCGTTACGCTTCCTGCCACAAAAAGAGCGTAGGCCTGCTCGGAAATGATCTCCCCCTCGCCCTGGATGGTCACAGCAAAAAGACCATCAACTGCGAGACATGTTTGGTTGGTGGATTTAATATTATGCCCGTTCAGGTCCAAGGTGCAGTTGACTTTGATGGCGAGGGTTGTTACTCGTGTCACATTTGCCAGCAGTGTAATTGTCGCGCCGTTGTTGCCGCTGTTCAACGCGAATACGGCGTCAAGACCGCTTTCGCCCACATAGGTGGTGAAGCTGCCATTTTTGATCTTTGCAACGGCGGAGATGCTGACCTCCACCGTCCCCGCGCCGTCCGCCATGTTGTCATTTCCTACAAATTTTGCAGTCAGGGTGACAGGGCCGCCGTTCGGTTCCACATTCCCCTGTTCCAGCACATCAGCGGCGCTGACGGTCATGGTGTAGCTGCCGTCCGAATTTGCACTTGCCGCATCGGATACCCGTATATCTCCCACAAACACCGCCATCTGTCCTTCGGCAGGCTCACTGCCCCGCAGACGTGCCGCCGCTTTTGCCGGAGCCTTCCCGGTTGCGGTGGGCGTGGCCTTGACAGTGATGGTATCATCAGCAGTGAAGTCGCTGCACACTACGCTGCCTTTATAGGTTTTCACAACACCGTCCCCGACAAACTGTGTGCCGGATTGCGCCACGGTAAATGTCTTGCTGATTTCCTTATTGCCACTAGTGAATGTAACCGTATACTCTCCTGCTTCTTTTACAACTGCCGGTTCGATGTTACGCGTCCACCCCTCCGTATCTGCGGTAAACTCCACCCCACAAACCATAGTGTTCTCTTCCAATGTAATCTGGTCTGTATAGTCCTTCCCTGTATAAACCAGTCCTTCCGGAACAGAAATCATATCCTCATTCACATCAATCAGGGATTTTCCGTTCCCTGTCAAAGCGCCTGTTCCGGTCAGAGAATCCTTTTCATGGATACACATCGTACCGTTGTTTTCCAATGTTACGCCATCGGGAATCGTCAGCGCAGCTCCCTTCGGAATCACGAAAGAACCGTTCTTTGACACGGTCAAATCCTCTGCAAGGGTGTGGCTGCCATAAACCTGATAAGCAGCTCCCGTATCGGAATTGAAAAATTCATAGGTAATTCCCTCCATCGTGCTGCTGTCATCCACGGTAATCGCTTTCTTAGAGCGAATCAGGAACTGGCCGCTGTTTATAACCTGTGAACCGATAACAGACACCTCATCCTCGCAATGAATACCCGCATCAGAAACACAAGCTGATATAGTAGAATTAGCAATAGATGCCTTATACTCCGATGCCTGTGAGGATATCTTCGTCACATACACTCCAAAACCACTGGGATTAGTTATCTTCAATGCACTGTCGGTGATCGCTGTTTTATTGGTTGCAACACAGTAATCAACAGCGCCTGACGAATTGGTTATGGTCACATCGCTGCCATTTTTTATGGTAAAACCACCGTGCGTAGTGTAAATATAGCCACTTGATCCATTCATGTTGAAGTTCACTGCTGCGTTGTCGATCTCCATATCATAGGAAATAAAAATCATCCCCTGCGTAGTGACATCCACGTTTACTCCGCGAATAAAAATATAACGGTCAGCCCAGCTTTTTCCATCCAAAGAAAGGGAAGCCCCCTGATCTCCTGTAATCGTTGTACTTCCAAACGCATTTCCATAAATGAGTTTTTCACTCGTTTTTACAGAATTATCCCCCTTTAGATAAAGCGTAAACTCCAGGTCGGCATTGGTGATGTGAATAAAAACCTCACTGGAATTATCAGAATGATAATCCGCTAATGTCAGAACACCGTCCGCATAGCTCCAGCCGTCTCCGCTGTCACCGCTGCAGACCTTCTGTCCAAACAACTCCAAATCAGGCGTCCCCTCCTCCACCAGATCAGGTGTATTGGCCGCATCCAGCGCCTCCTGTCCGTCACCGGGTTCTTCCATTTCATCCCCGTTTTCTGTTCCCGGATTTTCGGAATCTCCTTCATTTATCCCATTACCGTCCGTCTTATCTTGCGGTGTTTCGTCTGTTCCGCCCTTACATATCTCACACACGAAAGTGCAGCGGCTTCCCTCTGCCGCCTCCCGGTAGCCGCATTCCTCATCATGCTCATGGTGACAGTCCAGCTCCTTTGTAGTGCTGCCGTCTTCTCCCTCCACTGTCCTGTAACAGTCCTCCGTATGCTCATGGGTGCATGCATGCCCCGGTTCCGCCTCTTTGTAGCCGCAGTCCGGCGTATGCGACCCGTGGTGTTCGCACAGCCCGCCCCCGCTGCTTTCCGAAGCGGATACGGAAATGCCTTCAAAAGGCACCGTCTGGAATACCAATGTGGCCGCCAACAGGATTCCCAACGCACGGTATACTTTTCGGGCTTTTATTCCCTTCTCCCGTTTCCCAGTAGAAAAACTTTTATCCTGAAACCATTTCCCCATAACCTCTGACTCCTTTTATTACAATAAGCCGGCCCGCAAAGCGTGACAGCGTTTGTTTTCCTGTATCCTTAAAAGGGACGTCCCCTCTTATAGGATCCCTAAATTCCGCGCCGCCAGCACCGCGTCCGCCTTGCCGGATACGCCCAGCTTTCGGTAGTTTTCCTTCGCGTGGTACTTCACCGTGGCCTCTTTCATGGAAAGTTCCTGGGCAATCCTGCCCATGCTCTTTCCCTCCGCCTGTAACCGTAAGACAGATAACGCCGCCTCGCAGAAATCCGGCGTCTTCGCGAGCTGCCCTTTTAAGTATACCGGGTAGCGCACCGCCACCTTACCCGTTTCCTCCATCAGCCGGGAGAGCCACGGCTTATCCGCTATCTCCTTTTCCAGAAAGTTCTTCCCCGCCGCCGCAAACAGCTCCTGCGCCGCCGCCCCTTCCTCGCTGACAAGGCGGAGGAACTGGTAATCACAGGCTTCTTTCAGCGCGGAAAGAAATTCTTCCTTCCATGCCCCGCCTGTTCGGTATCTCGCTATGGCACTAAGGAGGCGCACTTCCATACGGATATAGGTGCGTTTACATTTCTCCGCATAATAGCGCAGCTTCTCAAGCAGCGCCTGTGCTTTTAGATATTCCCCAAGGGAAAGGTAGCAGCGTACTTTCGTAAGATAACGGTAACGCTCTAAGATGCAGAACTCCCTGTCCTCGTCCGGGGCCTGCCCCATCCATGCCAATGTCGCTTCCCTGTCCCCCTTATAAAGCGCAAGGCGGCATTTAAGGGCCGCTATGTTGGGAAGGAGCTGCAGCGCCCCCTGCTCCCTGACACTCTTTTCAAAGGAGGAGAGCACTTCCGCAGCGGTCTGTATTTCCCCCTGCAGGGTGTCAAGCCGCACCTGCAAACCCACGGCGGCAAAGGCGATCTCCATCATACCACCGCTCTCCGTCTCCAACTTCGCGCGGGCAAGAAGCGTCAGGATTTCATAGGCATCTTCCCCTTTTTCATAAAGGCTCTCGCCTAAAGCGGCCTTCACAAGCCCTTTCCCGTACCGGCCAAGCACCCGCTCCACCAGCTTCCCGATGGTGGCGGCCAGCTTCCTGTCCTCCCTGCTCCAATGGCAGAAGTCCTTTCCGCCGTTCATGGTGCTTGGCATGTTGCTGGTAACGGAAAACTCCGGCAGGCTCATTCCCCTGTCAAAAATAAGGGCGGGCATCTTCTTCATGATCCCTATCATGTCCGCGCTCCCCCGGTGGGGCAGGGCGATGTCAAGATAGGCAAGGCGGCTTACGGCTTCCCGTCTCTGCCCGCCCTTTGCGGAGGATGCAAAATCTTCCAGCTTCCGATACCAGTATTCGCTTTCCTCCTCCTGCATCAGCAGGGAATAGAGCATACTCATCCCCGCCATCAGTACCGGGCTCTCTTCCAGTTCCTTTTCTTCCATCTGTAAATAGTAACGGCGCAGTTCAAAGTAATGGCCGTTTCCGGGATTTAAACGGGCGTTCCTGATAAGGAGCTCCCTGATGCGTTCTTTATTGCCGCACTGTTCATACATAGCAAGAGAAGGCATGATCTGTCCCTGCATCTCGTAATAAAGGCCCGCATTGTAGGCATGGTCTGCCCGCTCCTGAGGGCTGTATTTCTTCGCTGCCCGCCTGCGCAGCGCCCGGATAAGCTCCGGGCGCAGACAGTAGGTGCCGTCTTTACAGGAAAGAAAGTTCCCTGTCTCCACCGCACGCTCCAAAAGTTCCGGCGCATGGCTGTTCCCCGTGACCATCTCCGCAAGGGGCAGGGTAAATTCATCAGTGACGCTTATCTGCATTAGAAATTCCAGTAAATCGCAGTCCCAGTGCACCATCACATGGCTTTCCAGATATGCGGCAAAAGCCTCCACGATCTCCTCAGCCAGCTCAGGACCGGGACGCTGCCCCTCCAGCATCTTAAGGGCGGTGTGCCGCACCGTATAGGCGTTGCCCTGACTCCTCTCTGCCACAAATACCAGTTCCTCCCCGGTGACAGTAAGTCCCTGTGACTCCATGTAGGCGGAAATTTCCTTCTCCCCGAGCCGCAGATCCTCCTCTGTTATGACGAGAAACCCGTCCCTCACATAAGGCGACATCAGCCACGCCGGAATAGGACTGCGGCAGATTAAAATGAGCCATATATCCTGACACCCCACAAGCGAAAGGACACCCCTTCGCCCCTGTGCATTTTTCAGCAGATGCATGTCGTCCACTACAATAACCGTCCGGGTCTGCACCTCATTTTCCTTCCCTGCGCTTCGTGCCGTTTCTCCCTGTGCCGCTTCCGCTGCTTCCAGAAGCCCTGCGGTATCCTCAGCACAGGAAAAGTAACGGTATCTGCGCTTTGACAGGTACTGCTTCACCAGTTCCGTCTTTCCATAGCCGGTGGCACCGTAGATATAGACTGTCTGTCCCAGACCCTTTGCCGCACGCAGCTTTTTTAAGGCAGCTTCCGGCGCTATGTATCCTCTATCCAAGTGATTTTTCTCCCTTTCCAGCCGCCATGCAGCACATTTCAGCTCCAGCTTCCGTCTGCGCATGACGTATTGCCTGCGCGCAGACAAAGCCGGTTAAGAGGCATGAATATTTCCATGCCTCTTAACCGGCTTTGTCATTTCTGAATCCTTAAAAATACTAATCGGGCAAAAAAAGGTGCAGTTATGCTTGCTTGCTTGCTTGCTTGCTTGCTTGCTTGCTTGCTTGCTTGCTTGCTTGCTTAACAGATTGTACGCTTTACCCACCTTTTTGCAACCCCTTTTTTGTAAATTTTTTATAACACAGATACGCTAAGTATCTGTAGTTATGCCTTATTTTACGCCACTTTTTCCGCCAAGTCCACTCACCAAACGGATAGTCCGGGTCACTATTTTCTGGTCCTTTTACTGCTGCGTCCGAGCATCCATCTCATCATACAGCTTCAAAAGTTCATTTGCATGATCATTTTTTTCATCCAATGTTTCCAAATAACTGACTCCAATTTCACAAAAAGCGTAGGACAACATTTCACAGTGTTCTACCAATCCTCCCCATTCTTCCGGCAGGGTGTCTGACAATATCCTGAAGATTTTTGCGATCCAAAAACAACAGTCAGCTTTTGATTCTCCTGCAATCTTATAACGCATCAAAAGCAAATAACCGTTCACCGCATATACCGCGTATTGTACCGTCATCTCTATTAAACTGCTGTCTTTTGAGAATCCGATCGCCGCATCCGCAGAAGCTTTGGATGCCTGCTGCAGCATGGAGACCTCCGGCTTTATGACATAATTCTGCCACCGCATATCCGCTTCAGTCTTAGCTGTATCTCCAGAAATAGGGAGCGGTGGAACTTTACCCTGCTGCACGTCTTCCAGCTTAGACTGACCTGCCCTCTTCGATTCCATTTCGTCTAAGATCTCCTTATTCGCATCATACAGTTCTCTCTCATTCTTACCCCTGAGATCTATAACTACATAATTTTCCGGTATCCAGTTTTCCTTATCACTAATCTTTTTAGAAACTGCATCAACATAAGCCTGCCTTTTTTTCTCCCCGCTCTTTGAATTGTCATGATACAGTTCCCAACATGGCATTGCACTGAACAGCTCCTCTACAGTCTCCTCAATTCCCTGGTCACCGCTAAATGTTTCAAGCAGATTAATACGCGCTATTTCCCCACCTATATCCACCACCACTGCTTCGATCTTATTTCGCATAATAGCCTTGTTTACGTTTATAAATATTATGATAATCAGAAAGATAAAAATCGGCAATATAAGACATACTCTTTTACACACACCGTATATTTTTTGTATTTTCTTTAATTTCCGTTTCCGGGCGTTCTTTTTACATTCGTCCGAATAATATCTCTTTCTCAAAATCATAATTTCTTGAGAAATCTTTTTTTCCTTACAGATGAAAAATATGCCCAAAAGCACAAAAAAGAGGCCTATCAGCAGCATATAGAAATATATATCGCGGCTCATATCCCCCTCCTCTTCTGCCTATCGCCTGCTAAAACACACTACGGTCCATCAAATAACATTGCTTATATTTCTCAGGATCCTCAACCTCAATCACTTTACACTGTTCATACGGTTTTAAACTTATCAAATAGTACTCTGTCCTTTCCCGCCCCGCTTCCACATATTGAAAACAGCAAAATGCATAGGAACCGCATTCCAATATTTCTATACCGTTATCCGCACATTTATCTATAATCGACTCTTCGTATTTAGAAAAATCATCCTCTATAAACAGGAAGCAGCCTTGAAGGGCATCATCGTATTCTATCTCCGATTCAAAAAAAACATTCTCCCAGGTGAAAAGCTCATCCGCTTCTACTTCCGTTTGCAAACATACGATATACTGCACGTTGAAACTGCCGCTTGTTATGATATTATCATTTCTGTTTTCAAGATTGATCCGCCGGTAATCTTCCATTCCTATCGGAATTTCTCCTTGCCATTGTGCCTCAAGCTGCGGCTGGGAATCCAATTTACCTGTTTCATCCTCTTTCCTATCATGCCAGCAATTGTATACTAAACCGCAAAGCGTCAAAAGTGCATCTACCACCAATAGCCCAATCTCAGCCTTACCCTTATTCACATTACCCGTTTTATGCTTCTTTTCATATTGAACAACTTCCTCATCCTGTGCACTTTCTTCCATGATTTTATCCTTCACTTCTATACGATCCACAAAGCCGGACTATACTCATATGCACGATCCGGCCTATGCCTCACTTCAAAACGTAGTCTGCTTTTTCCCACAAAAAAGGCACCTATAACAGGCACCTTTCCTACTTACTATTTATAAAGAACCTGTCATTTCATCTCTTAAAACACGCTGTCATTCCTCTGATTCCTTCTCGTTCATATTATTGCATAAAAGCCGGTACTGCTCTGCCAGATACAGGGCAAGGTGCTTCTCCATACCAGCCTGTATCCATTTTTGTTTCAATTGGTCTTTCTTCCAGCCGCCAACCAGCGCCAAACACACATCCGCCAGTAATTTGTTCTGCACTGTCTCCAGCTGCTCTTTGGCGTCCTGCAGGGACGTATCCAAAACTTCCTCAGTCTGTCTTCCAGCCGCTGCATTCCTAAAAAGCTGGTCTATAATCCTATATGTCTCTTCACAATCCTGCGCTTCCCATTCATTTATCATTTGCATAGCGGATTGCTTACGATTCACTTGCTGTATCTGCGCATTCGCGATTATCTTCTGTGTCAGCTTTTTATCCGCGATCAACAGATTCAGCAAACACTCTGCTTTCCTTGCATCTTTGCAGTAAAAGTGTATATATTGCCTTAAAAATTCATGCCCCAAGGCATCTCCCATACTTTCATCCTCTGATGCCCCGTTATCATTCTCTAATAGTTTTTGTAAATTTTCATTCCAAGTCCCCTGATTTTCATCTTTATATGCCGCCAGCAAATCAAATACGGCTCTCGCTTCTTCTTCGTCTGCTTCAGAATCTATAAACGATGGCAGGATCTCTGAAGTCAAACAGCGTAAGCCTTCCTCCGACAAAGAATAGAATTTAAATTTGCCATTCTTTCTTTCCCGCAGAGGATGAAATCCAACATCCGTATTTTTTTTGACTGTCGCATTCAAGCCGCTCGGGGATACTCCAAGTCTATTGGCCAGTTTAACGTGCAAAATCTGTTCTGCCCATCCTACTTCCAATAGCAGCTGGTACTTATACTTCTGCTTAATATTGGAGAAATCTTCCTGTTCTTCGACCCCGCCAGATTTGACCAGCCCATCTTCTTCCGATGTTAAAAGCTTTAAATCAAGGCTCTCTGTATGCTCAGCAAGATTGGAATATACTATTTTTTTGTTCATTTTTCACCCGCATATATCAAATGCATACACTTTTGGCTCTATCAACATTCTATATCCGTCTTTGTTCAATTTCAAGTCCTAAATTTATTTTTCTCTCAAAAAATAAACAATATTCGCGTTTTCAAACATATGTTTGTTTATTTTGTTTTAAATATTCTTCATTTTATTTGCGATATATTTCTTACCACAAAAAAAGCACCCGCATTGCTGCACGGTGCCTTTTACCCTTTCATTCATCTGCCATTCTCCGCGAGATATTCCAGATACGCCTTGACAAAATCCTGATACTTGTATTTTGAGATCAGAAGACGGCTGCCATTTTTCATCTGCACTTCCGTCCGGCTGTATCTCTCCACATATTTCATGTTGACAAGATATCCTCTGTGCGTCCGAAAAAATCCTTCCTGCAGTTCGAGCTCCATCCCGCTGATCTTCCCATAACATTCTATTTTTTCGTCCCGCATGGATATGATGATTTTCCTGTTGCTGCTCTCAATATAATAAATATCATCCGCCGGAATTTTCCTTGTTATATTTCCGTCCCTGACCAGTATTTCCCGGGACTCCACATTCTTTTTTGCGTCCATATGGCGGCACTCCCGCAGCGCCTGCCCAAATACATCCGCAAACTCCTCTTCGTCTATAGGCTTAATCAAATAGTGGAACGCATTGACAGAAAAGGCCCTCGCCATATATTCCGGGTGCCCTGTCACAAAGATCAGCAAAGGCAGACTTCCCCACAATGGTTCATTTCGCTCCTTTTTCCAAGCCCTGATCTGTTCCGCCGTTTCCATCCCGTCCGTTCCGTCCATGGAAATGTCAAGAAAGAGAATGTCTATCTGTTCCCTGTCCTCCTGCCGCCAGAAACACAGCAGCTCCCCGCCGGAAGAAAACTCCAAAATCCGGCAGTCCTTTGTCTGCTTTTCTATCAGCTTCCTTATCAGACACCGTACCTTTTCTTCATCATCGCAAACCGCAATATTCAATCTGTCCCACTCCATATTTTTATGCCCTTGAGTATACATATATCTGTCCATATATGTTATCGGCAAAAAACACCAAATAGGAAGAAGCAATGTTGTATCTGGACACAGGGCGGTAGCGACTGGATACTGCCTTTTTGAAGTGCCCTTTCCTACAGGGAAACGTGCGCCGTCCGCTTCTTGCGCCGCTTATCCTCATACATCATCTGGTCAGCCACATCCCGAAACCTTTCGTCCTCCAGCCGGCAGTAGCCGATGGCATAGCTGATCTGGACCGCGCTGGACTGATTGTATGTCCGGCACTGTTTTTCCAGCTGCTGCATAAAAATCTGCGGCTCTTTGCCGCAAAGCACGGCGAACTCGTCTCCGCCCTGCCTGTAGGCTCTTCCGTCATCCCCCACCGCATCGGCCAACAGATGGGCAAAACCCTGCAGCAGTTTATCCCCGGCAGAATGGCCAATGGTATCGTTCACCAGTTTCAGGTCATTCAGATCAGCCATAAAATAGTATGTGTTCTCCTGCTCCTGCCACTTGATCAGATCCCTCTCCAGCGCATTTCGGTTATAAATATTTGTCAAATAATCAATATAGGCAAGCCGGCTTCCCACCTCCGTACAGAAAGAAATGATATGCCGCATACAGGCATACCTGTCAGCCGTGCTCTCTCCTTCCAGAATTTTTGTTTCGATGACCACTGTATCCTTATCATAAATCTCTTCGACACTGCTCTTCACTCCTGCAAGCACTGTCCCTGCTTTTTCCTGCGCACTGCTGATAAATGCCACGCTGTTCTCACCGACACGATATCCATACAGACGGTACTGCCGGAGTTCTTTATAGATATCATCAAGAATCATAACATCCTGTTTCCAGTCCAGATTATTCTCCGTCTTACAAAAGCAAAGGACGCCTATCACCGGTTTCTGTTTATCAAAATCAAACTCTTCCAGCACCTTTTCAAAAGAATACTGGTTGAACAGCATGGTATTCTCATCCACATATTTTTCCGTATTCTCGTTGCTCAGTATCAGGCCGAGAAGAATAAGTGTCGAACACACCACCGCCACCAGCGTTTCCGGGATCAGCATCTGAATCAGCGCCGTCATTATATAGAGCGGCACCGCAAGTATGATGGCAAGCCTTTTGTCCCTGTCCATCATCTTCCAGTAGCGGAGGCAGTAGTATAAAATCAGAATCAGATAGATCACCAGACTTCCGTACAGCGCATACGCCTTGGGTCCCAAAGAATAGACGGTCGTTTTTCCCTGAACGTATGTGATCGGCAACACAAAAATCCCCACCGTCGATAAGACAGCGGGCAGGCTGTGTAAGATTCTGATGTTCTTTTGAAATTTCAGTTCCGCCTCCAGATAACTTCTCATATAGACAAACAAAAGATACACAAATGCCAATATGGACAGCAGATAAATGATATGGGCGATGAGATTCTGTAAATCAGAAACCACATCCCTTCGGTTTACCGTACAGATCGTAATCAGGTCAAAGGTGGAATTTACAATCGCGACGGAAATAAGCCACTGGAAGATTCTGGTGGATTTAACCGGGATATGGGGTTTCCGATAGTAAAATCCCGCCATATATATTGTCATCAAAAGACATGCCGCGGACGTCTTAACGAGTACCAGCATAATAAGTGATTCCTTTCACACAAGTTGTTTTATACAGCATAGTTTTACTGCCTGTTCGATATAATCCGAACTTCCTGCCGCCCCTTCTTATACGTCACATCCCGGTACTCCGAATGCAGCATCTCCCGCACACCGTTTATTATAATCACGCACCCCACGTTGGAGGTACCGCTTACCACAATTTTCCCATCCGCCGAACGTCTGTTGATATCTATCAGCTGTTCCCGTTTCGCGGTGACCTCCTTCAGTTTCAACTGGTAGTTAATCTTCCTGCGCATCTGTTCCGCTTTCTGCTGGTTGATTTCGGGTGTGGCGGGCTGTGATTTCAGCTGGTAGGAAATGCGGTCGAGGGCGTTCTCCGCGTCTTTCATATTCGCCTCGTACTCGTCCGTCAGGCGGTCGATCTCCCCCATCTTTTCCTTAAATTCGCAGTCAAGGCCAATCACAAGCTGGGTCGTGACCCCGGCGCGGTTCCCGATGGATGCGGCTGTAATCTGCTCCACCGCCGTCACGCTGCCTCCGATGATCGTGCCCCTGTTTCCGGCTATTACCACGCTCTGCCCCGACTCCACCTCACAGTTTAAGATAGCTCCCGTATTCACTTCATTTCCGGCATAGACCTGCGTCTGCTCCAGAAAGCGCGCCATCACGTTACGCCCCGCGCGGATGACGCCGTTTCCCGAACCCTGCATACCGTTTTTCAAAATCACATCTTTTCCCGCATAGAGATGCGCCGTCTCCACATGCCCGTTTACCGTAATCGACCCGGTTGTTTTCAATGTCACGCCGGCAAACACGTTGCCCTGCACCAGCACGTCCCCGTGAAAATCCACATCCCCCGTGGCGGCATCCAGATTGCCGTCTATCGCGTAGATCGGCGTGACCGTCAGGCACCTTCCCTCCAGCGTCACATTCCCCTCCGTGGAAGCGTAATACTGGAAGCCCTTTTCATCCATCTCGCAGCGTTTGCACTGCAGCGGCGGCAGCTCCTTTCCCTCATATGCCTCCATGATATTTCCCTGCACGTCCCTGCCAACCACCGCCGGAAGGACGGCATGATAAGTAGCGAGGAGCTGCCCCTTGGTCACCAGTTCCATTTTGCCTAACACATTGTAATCCACCGAACCGTCCGGCAGAATAATCGGCTTTGTCTCCGGCTCTGGATTAAAATGGTATTCAAAATAACCGTCACGGCCATCCTTTTTTGCCGTCCCCTGCGCCACAAAAACTTCCTCATAATTTAAGTTCCCCTGCGCGAGTTCTTCCAATGCCTTCTCTTTGATGCCGTAGACAATTCCGTTTTCCTTCAGCAGTTCGAGCAGTTCTTTCTTTGAAAAACGGCGGTATAGGGTGAGAAGCGCCTCCATGCGCGTCTCACTGATGCGCAGAAGATAATCTTCCCCGTTAATCAGGATCGGATTCCCGAAGAACATTTTCTCCCGGGAATGGGCGGACTCTTCCCCGCCTTCCTGCGGTCTGCGCTTCATGCCCCTCGCTCTGGAGACGGTTCTATCTTCCGGCGAAAGAAACATGGTCTTTTCCGTTTCGTCCCTCTTTTGCGCCATCTGTTCCAACTCCGTAAAAGGCGCGCCCTCGTAACTTTTCTGTTCCTTCTTCTTTTTCTTTCCCGTCTGCCTCAAAAATCCCATATCCCGCTTCACTCCCGCCGCAAGTTTCCGACATTTGCGACTGTGTATCACACAGTCTGCATTCCTAAAAATTGTAGCACAAAGTACGGGAAAGTGCAATTCTGCCGGCTCTTCACACCGTCATGTCTATGCTGCAGTCCGCCGCCTATTTTTCCTCCTCCAGAATCACGGAAATAAACTTCGCCATCAGTGGAATATAGGTCGCTGCAAAGACAGCTGCCGCAACACATACCGCCTGTTTTCTGTTCTTTGCCGGTATTCTAATCCCGGCCAGAATCCCCAAAGAAAAGAGACAGAACTTAAGCATGGCGATGTCTCTCCAATCGCTCCTCTCCAAATACCTATCCGCATAGCAAAACAGTTTTTTCATCCGCACGTTCTCCTTTCCCGTTGTCCGATACCGTTATTATACCATCCTGCCGGAATAAGTAAAAGCGTCCGATCAGTATCCGTACCTCTTCCTGTATTTTAGGAACATAACTGCCGACAGGGCGAGCGCCATCAGTTCCGCCGCGGGCGTTGCCAGCCAGATCCCGTTTACCCCCAGGACCAAAGGCAGTACGATCATGGTAATCAGCATGAACACAAAGGATCTTGAGAATGCGAGCACCGCCGATACGACGCCGTTTGACAGGGCGGTAAACATGCCGCTGGCAAAAATATTAAATCCGATAAATAGAAGCGCGATGGTACAGATCCGATTCCCCGTCACCGCCAGGCCATACACCGGATTATCCGGGCGTGCAAACACGGACACCAGCGGTTTTGTCAGCAGGAAGGATACCGCAACCGTCACAAGGGAAATCTCTACGATCACCCTCATGCTGACCGCAACGAGCTTTTTTAGCTTCCCTTGGTTCTGTTCTCCATAGTAATAGCTGATCATGGGCGCCACGCCGTAGGAATAGCCGGTGTACAGGGAGCTTGCAAACATCAGCACGTACATAATGATCGTGACCGCCGCCACGCCGTCCTCACCCACATAATGCAGCATTGTCCAGTTAAACATCATGGTGATGATGCCGGTGACAAGAGCAGTCGCCATCTCCGAGCAGCCGTTTGTCGCTGCGCTTGCAAGGACTTTAACCCGGAACGCGGGTTTCTTAAAGTGCAGCAGGCTCTTTTTCCTGCTAAAAACAAACAGTCCCACAACCGCCGTCACAGAATAGCCAAGCCCCGTCGCGACTGCCGCCCCGCTGATCCCCATGTCAAAAACAGCGATAAACACATAGTCGAGCGCCATATTCAGAACACCGCCCGTCACGGAACAGATCAGGGAAAGGGTTGCCTTCTCGCTGGCAATCATGTACAGGGTGAAATTGTTCATCAGAAGAATCGGCACCGTAAACATGAGATAACGGCTTAAATATTCCACACAGTACCCTTCCACATCGGTGGAAAGGTTCATCCCCGCAAAAATGCGGTCCATCGCCAGATATCCCACGGCGCACATGATGATCCCCACAATGACGTTCACTATGATTAAAAAAGTAAAATCCTCCTTAGCCTCGTCAGCCTTCTGCTCCCCCATCTTTTTCATAATGACTGCGCTGCCGCCGGTTGCCAGCATGGTGGAAATCGCCGTCACAAGCTGGATGATGGGCGCGGTCAGATTGATCGCCGAGAGCGCATTCGTGCCGATCAGATTTGACACAAACAGACCGTCCACCATCGTGTAGAAGGACATAAACACGGTCATGGCAATGGTAGGCACGGCAAATTTCAGAATATTTTTCAGTGTTACCGGCTTTTCATATACATTTTTGTTTTCCATCCGTTTTTCTCCTTTTATTCCCTTTTCCCAGTCGCTCTTATGCGATACTGTCCGCAATCGCCCGGAAAAATTCCACGTGTTTCAACTCATAACCCTTTTCCATAAAATCCGGGTCGGCGCCTGTTTTCACGATGATCACCCTGTTGGACGGATTGACGTAAATCCATTGTCCATAAACACCGATTGCCATAAACTCTCCCTGCTCCCCCTCGGGAACCCACCACTGATAGCCGTACCCGATGGCGTTGTAGGCGTCAAAATTTGACCCCGGTTTCGCGTATGCCTCGCTGATATCGAGACTGTCACGAACCCATTCTTTTGGCAGTATCTGTTCCCCGTTGTAATTTCCCTCGTTCAAATACAGTCTCGCAAAACGGGCGTAATCCCGGAGGCTGATGCTTAAGCCTCCCATTGCAAGCTCCTTTCCGTTGCTCAGTGTCCAGTATGCGTCATGCTCTGCGTCAATCCGCTGCCACAGATTTTTCTCCATATATTCCGCCAGACTGTATCCCGTTGCGTTGACAATCACCTGTCCCAGAATTTCCGTGTTGATGCTCTGGTATCTGCGGTATGTGTACGGCGGCTCCTGCACCCCGTATTTTGAGATCACTTTCATCGCCGGGAATCCCAGAAGTGTCCGCAAAGAAAACCCGCTCATGTCTTTCTCCTCGTCAAAGTCGATCCCGGAAGCCATTTTCAGACAGGCGCGGATGGGTATCTTTTCCAATTCCGTACCCACAAACTCCGGGATATATTTTCCGATGGGATCCTCCACGCTTCCCACATCTCCTTTTGCGACAGCGATCCCAAACAGGGCGGACACAAAGGATTTTCCCATGGAATTGGAAGAAAACAGGGTACCCTCCCCACCGCCGAAAAAGTATTTCTCATACTTGATCACGTCGTCCTTTACCACAATCATCGCGGAAGTTTCCGTGTCCTCCATAAATTTTTCACAGGGGTAAAACACATCCTGATAAGTAAAACCGTCCGCCAGCGCCATGTCCGCTTCCTTTGCAAAAGAAAAGACGTGCTCTCCCCTGCTGATTTTCTTCGTCGGCTGAATCTCCGGGGTATGCTGAAACGTATGCGCCAGATTTTTATCCTTGAAGCTGTTCAGCGACTGATACAATGTTTTTATCTTTTTCCCAAAGGAAATTCCCACCACTCCGACTGCCGCAGCCGCACCGACCACAATCACACTTGTTTTTTTCATCTCATTTCCTCCTTTATCTTTTCTTACTATCCCCATCATAAACCGTACAGTAACTGTACGGTCAATACAAAAAATAAAAAACGGCACCTTTTTCAAAAAACTTCAAAAAAGATGCCGTTTATTTTACCCTTCCACCAAAAACAACCTTGCCATCACCGGCTTTTCAAAGGTAACCGTCAGTACCTTTTCTTCCACCGAAAAGCTGACCGGCTCCCTTTCCGGATAAAGGCAGGAAACATGGATTTCGTCCCCCACAAAGGGCAGACTGCCAAGTGGGATGGACAACGCTGTCTCCGAGCAGACCGTGCCCGCCCGCAGGCGCCGGTCATTGTTCTTGCCCTCCATCTGCCGTTTCCAGACTGCCAGATACGCCTTATCTTCCGTCTGCAGACCACCGCACGCCCACAGGTCTTCATTGTCCGTCACATCAAGCGGATAAAAGGGCACCGCCCTTCTGATATCCGAACGCAGCTTCTTATAACAGGCAATCCCCTCCTTTACCAGTTCCATACGCGCTGCGGAAAGCTCCGCCAGATGCCCGCTCTGGTGTATCCGGGCAAGCATGGCGTTTATCATGTTGTAGATCACTTCCTCCTTGTCGCCCGTCCGCTGCGGATAAGACCAGACCGCCGCCTGTTCCGGCGTCACCCCGGCTCCCGCGTTCGCCGCAATAGTGGCATAATTGCGGTAATCCTCCTGATCGGAAGTGGACTGGATGCTGTAACGGGAAAGCAGCGCATAGTCTATCCGCAGTCCCCCGCTGGAACAGTTTTCGATCACCAGATCCGGGTACCTCACAAACACATCGTCTAACCACGCGAGGTAAGCCTTTTCGTGCAGAAACATCCCCTGTCCCACACTCTCTGCGCCAAGCTCCGTGCCGATCCCCGGTTCGATATTGTAGTCCATTTTGATATAGCCTGCGCCATACTCGTTCACCACCCGGTCAATGACCTCGTTGACATGGGAGATCACCGCAGGATTCCTAAAATCGAGCTGGTATCTGCTCCTGTCAAACACCCGCCTGCCGTGGCGCACAAAAAACCAGTCGTCCGACGCCATCTTCGCCTTCTCACAGTTGATCCCCATAACCTCAAGTTCCAGCCAGACGCCGGGAATCATCCCCTTACTGCGGATATAATCCGTCACTTCCTTAATGCCGTTCGGGAACCGTTCCCTGCACTCTTGCCATTCGCCCACGCTGTCCCACCATTCGCCGGGCGCATACCACCCCGCGTCAATCACGTAGTATTCACAGCCACACTCCGCCGCCGCGTCGATAAGCGGCAGTTCCTTCTCTGTGGTGGGATCGCCGAACAGGCAGTTCATATAGTCGTTAAAAACCACAGGCAGATTTTCGTTGTCCTTATTGGGCCTGCGGATCAGACGGCGGTACTTCGTCAGTTCCCCGACCGCTTTCTCAAAGCTGTCTTCCGCCACACCCACCGCCACTGGCACCGATGTAAAAGACTCGCCCGGCAAAAGGTTCTTAAACCAGTGGGACTGCACCTCCGTCGGCCCGCTGACACACAGATAAAAATGGGTATTCTGGTCACCGACCTCATAATGCCACGAGCCGTTGTGCTCGATCTGCCAGAACAGGCTCGTGTGTGCCTGCGTGTTCTCGATATAGCCCAAGGGCAGATATTTCTTGGAGGACCAGTTGCCGGTATTGGTCACCTCAAACACCTGTGACGTGCGCTGGTATACGCCCGGCTGTGTCTGTGCCAGGCCCACGTCCCCGAATGTGTATTCCTTAATGCCCATCTCCTTCTGCCAGCCGTTGTAGGGAACCCGAAGCTTCATCTTGGCGTCGGAGTTCTGCTCCCCCTCCTTCTCAATACCCGTATAGCAAAACGAGGAAAGGTATTCCAGACACTGCGTCTCCTCTCCCACATTCGTCACTTTATTCCACATACGGACAACGGAAGTACCGTTGTAAAACTGCATCACTGTCTCCACGCGTACATGGGTCACTTCCCGGTCTTCCTGTGTGATGACAAGCCTGCGCCCGATGGCGCCCGTGCTGTCCTCCATACCGACATAGGTGAGCAGATATCCCGGTGCCGTCACGATATGCTTGTTCCCGTGCTTTTCATAGGGGCGGTTGTAGCCGGACAGGCTGACCTGCACAAGCTGAAACGCCTCGTCGATAAACTGCCCTCTTCTTGCCTGGTCCTCCGCTTTGCAGTCAGGTCCCACTTTGCACAGATCGTCTTCGCAAAATTCATTCTTGGAAAAGTGAAGGAGCTTTAACTGCCTTTTTTCCGTGATGCCGAACACAATGTGAATGCCGTTTTCGTGTATTTTGATGTATTCCATTTGCTTCATGCTCCTTTACATGCAGGTGAAAAACTTATTTTACGAATCATACTGCTATTATATCCGTGCCGATGCCTGATAGCAATAGCATGTTCCCGGTAAAACAAATCGTTGCTCTTCACACAAAGTAAACATAAATGAATGCAAAATCCGGCGTAGGTGCAAGCCGTAACAAATGTAATTCATGTTACTATATTTGCAGGTCATGCGCCTTACCCTTTCTATCACTCCTTTTTATGCTAAAATACCATGTGGAGGGACGACAATGAAAATAGAGACAAAGCAGACGAATGACAAGCCTTTGACTGTCATTATTGAATATCCCAGATTAGATGCAAAGACACAAAAGCTGATTCAAAAAATTAAGACTCTTGATTTGAAAGTCAGCGGAACCAGCAATGGAACCGTTTTTCAAATACCGATATCGGATATCTGCTATGCGGAATCCTTGGAGCGGAAAACATTTCTGTACACGGAAAAAGACGTCTATCTGACAGATAAAAAATTATATGAACTGGAAGAACTGTTAAGAGAAGCCGGAATCATACGGATCAGTAAATCGTGTCTGATGAACGTTGACATGCTTGAGAGCGTAAAACGACTGACGAACAGCCAGCTTGAAGCGACCCTGCAAAACGGCGAAAAACTGATCGTCGCCAGAACCTATCTGAAGCAGATTAAAAACTGGTTAAAGGAGGACATGTGATGCTAAAAGTCATGATAAAAAGAACACTTATCTTAGCGGCAATCATCATTCTTGCCGTATTTTCCGTATCGCTCCTATCAGTTGGCATGACGCCGGAAATCGCGCTTGTATTTGAGATTTTTCTTTTATCCTTTTTTGTCACCGTCATTCAGCAAATGGTAAAACAAATCATATGCAGTCATTTGATACTAAATATCATCTTAGAATACCTTGCCGTCTCTATTTTTGTTTTCTTGTACGGCTATTTTGTACAGTGGTTTTCCCACTCAAACTGGTGGATGGCGTTTGTATACGTCGCACTGGTTTATGTTCCCGCCTATTTCCTCGATATGGCGATTGTCAACAGGGAGATTGCCTATATCAATGCGCAGTTGGAAAGGAGACGCAAAGAATGTTAACTCTGTTTTTTGTCATCACGCTCGCATGGACATGGGCATTCGGTTTCGCTCCCGTTTTCATGGGAATCGAGGGAACGCCGCTTGGCACGTTTCTCTTCTATTTCGGCGGCGGCGCGCCCTCTGTAACGGCGCTGTTTATCGTATTTTTGACCTACACAAAAGAGCAGAAAAAAGATTATTTTACGCGCTGTTTCAGTTTTCGGTATATGGGCGCGAAATGGCTCATATGGACAGTCCTGTTTTTTACTTTGATTTCTGGTACAGCCATCGGTATCGGCGTCTGTTTCAGAAGGAAGCCGAATCATAAAAAATGCCGCATATCCGCCGCATATGGCACAACCATCAGCAGCCTTTGCCTACGTCCACCCATCCCGCACACTGAGAATATTTCTCCAGCTCCGGAATCGTCAGCTCAATCGCACTGTTGGAACTGCCGCAGGCGGGAAATACCGTCTCAAAGCGTTTCAGCGACTCATCGAGGTAAACCGTGACGCCCTCGTTCACCGCAAAGGGACACACGCCGCCTATGGCATGTCCCACCAGCGTCTCCGCCTCCTCCGGGGAGAGCATTTTCGCCTTCGTGTGAAACTGCTCCTTATACTTGTGATTATCAATCTTCACGTCTCCTGCTGCCACGATCAGTATCGCGTGACCCTCCGCCATAAATGACAGCGTTTTCGCGATCCTTGCGGGTTCGCAGGAAAGTGCCTGTGCCGCCAGCTCCACCGTGGCGCTGGACACGTCAAATTCCCTGATCTTCTCCTCCATGCCGTATTGTCTGAAATATGTTTTTACTCTCTCAATCGCCATAATTTCCTCCATAAATCTATTATTTCATAATCCCCGTTCTTGCATTTAACATTATTTTATCATTTTCCAATTATGAAAGCCACCAGATTATCTTCCAATCTGATGTCAGCAACTTTATTTAGGTCGGCACAGCGCCAGATCCTGCCGCACCATAGCCGTCTGCCTTGGGATTTCCCGCATAAAATCCGCCCTGATATGCGCCCACTCTTCCTCCTTTTCCAAATGGCAGCACGCCTTTCCGCTGTAGAGCAGTTCCCACAGCCGTCCCATCAGCTCCGAAGAGGGCGCCTCTTCGGAAACCCCACCCAGACTTCCCGGCAAGTACCGCTCCACAATGCCGGCGGCAACATAGGGCATGTAGATGTCCCCCATCTGCTCCAACCCCACCGTGTCATGCACAATCTCCTCATACAGACATTTATCCGCTTTCATAATCGAATGCAGCAGCGCATAAATGGTGCCCAGCCTGTGCGCCGGCTCTACGGAGACAAACCAGTCGGCCAGATCCCGCACATAGCCATAGCACATAATATCCGCCCAGAGATTCTTGTCCCATGCGCTGTTAAAGTTTTCACTGAGAATATATTCGATCAGATTGACCGTATCTTTGTAGGAGCCCTGCAGCTCCTTCAGGCGAAACACATAGATCCTGTGGTGCGGAAGCGGCGTTTCCAGCACATCCACAATTTCCCGGATCGCCGACATCGCAAACCTTTCCTGCATCACAGGCAGATTTTCTTCCTTTGGCCCGCACCCACCCTCATAATCCGAAAAAATGGGCTGGTGCGGAAAGGTAAAAATACCGTATTTTTGATACAGTCCGGGATAAGCCACCGTATAGCGCTGGTAGGCAACCGGGTTCTCAGACAGCCGCAGCACATGCCCGTCCGGCTCATTCGCATAATGCCCCTGATAGATAATGCCAGCGCCCTTATAATAGGTGTGCCCCTCGGAAACGCCGCACCTCCTCCTTGGAACCGGCGTAATCTTCTCCGGCAGCGCCACCTCGTCAAGCTGCACGCCCCGCTCATCCAGAATGGGCACCCTGTCCGTCTGCAATATAAATTCTGTCCGCTCCAACTGCCTTCTCTGCCTTTCTGTCTGTCATCTACTGGTAATACGAATCTCAGAATCAGAAAGTTTCATTTTGCGGGAAATAAGTTGGATCAGTTTTTTTCTGCCCTTTCCAAGACAGAATAAGAAAAATCAATCATTGGCACGATATCACACCCTCTCCAGCCTCAGATATTTCTCACGCAGAAACCAAGCCTGCTCCGTGCTGATCAGCTGATTGACCTCCGCATTGTTAATATCGCTCTGCAAGTTACAGTAATCGCAGTCCCACCGCAAGTACTCTATGCCGCTGTCCAGCTTGCGCCACGCCTCTTTCATGGCACACACAGAAGCCTGCAAAAATTCCGGCAGACCACACTCCATATAATCCCTGTCTTTCGGTAGACCCTTCTCCTCAGAACATTAGCTATCTGCCATATGCTCCAGCAGCACTTTCTTCGCCTCCGCCACAACGCTGCTGTCCGTCATAAAAATACTGTACTCATCCATGACGGGAAGTCCCATGGGCACATCCTCCTTGCGGTAAAGCATTCCACTGTCCAGCACCTTTTTTGCCGACAAATGGTAACTTGTAATGTCCGTCTGTTCGCAAAACTGCCTTATCACATCGGGCGTCACGCCCGCACCCGCCATAATACGGGGCATTCCCGCCTCCTTCTGCATCCCGCACAGTTCTTTCAAAAGCGGCATCCCCATCAGGCATTCTCTCTTCTGCCCGGATGTCAGTATCGTGTCAATACCCAATTCCCCAGCCAGCCTGTATGTCTCTATGGGATCAGCGCACACGTCAAAAGCACGGTGCAGCGTCACCTTCATATCGCCCGCCTCCGCGATCAGTTCCCGCATCTGCTCCATGTGAAGAGCGCCGTCCGCATCCAGACAGCCGATCACCACGCCTTCAGCGCCCGCCTCCCGAAAAAGCGCCACCTCTCTTTTCAAAATCTGAAATTCATAGTCGGTGTACAGAAAATCACCAAACCGCGGTCTAAGCAGCACACGCACAGGCAGGTCACAGCAGGCGCCCACCTGTTCAAAGAGCGCCAGTCCCGGCGAGATACCGCCGATCACAAGGGCAGAGCAAAGCTCCAGACGGTCCGCCCCGCCCTTTGCCGCCGCAAGGGCGGATTCCACACTGTCCACACAGCATTCCAGTACATATTTCGCCATAAGCCATACCCTCCATGTCCCGTTTTTATGATCACCCTTACTATATTTTCCCCGAAAATTCCGACATACTCACATTATAAAATGTTTGCCCCTTCTCCGCAATGAATATTTGCAGGCTGATCGTGCAGCCACCATTACCCCAGCCCCGTTAATCCCCATGGCACGCAGTTTCCTAAGCTGCCACACCTCCTTGTCCATAATGTCCCTTATACTGGCAAACATGGCAATGCTCTGACATTTGATCAGATAATCCCGCACCGTCAGCGCCCGGAGTTTCAGATTTTCATAACTCATGGCAAAAGGATTCGCCCCAGTAAAGAAAAGGCGTCTGGCATAGGGCTGATAACTCTTGATCTCCGCCAGATCCTCCTCAAACTCCTCCATCGGCGACATGCGGAAGCACTCGTTCTGATATAAACTGCAAAACCGGCACTTTCTGTAAGTACATCCCGACGTTGCCTGAATAATCAAAGAATGCGCCTCATAGGGCGGTCTCCACGTCCTTCCCGAAAAATGCATACGCTAACCTCACAGATGATGAACTCTTTTGCGGTAACGCCGCAGTTCGTCCTCACCCACATTTTCAATCACCCCATCCAGAAATGACAGCAGCTTTTCCCTGTCCTCTGGCAGTTCTCCCCACATCTGATACGCATTCGACGCCCCCATCGCCGCAAAGACCGTGGGAATTTTTAGTTCAGCTATGAGCGTCCTGACTTCCCGGTATTTCTCCGTCTCACTCTCCTCCCGCCAGTTTCCCTGCTCCATCTCCCCGTACAGTCTGGAATCAGGGTAAAGCGTCAGCATATTTGCGCCCACAATGCCCGGGTGCAGGCTGTTGCAGACGGCAGCGGTAAGCCTGGCACCTTCCTCACCGCGCCCGGCGCCGGATATACCTGTCAGATAGAAGAAATTATAATGGATGCCCGCCCCGTCCAGCCGCCCGCACTGCTCCAGAATATCCGCTGAAAGATACCCCTTATCCATAAACGCAAGCGCCTCGTCGTCCGCTGTCTCCATACCGATTGTCAGCCCGTCATAACCCGCCTTATGCAAAGCGGCAAGTTCCTCGTCCGATTTCAAGGTAACGTCCGTCACCCTGGCGAAACAGCCTATGGAATCCGCCTCCGGGAAATAGTCATGTATCAGCCCCGCAATCTCCATAAGCCTTTCATATTTCAGCACAAAGGGATTGGCTCCCGTCAGAAAGACCCGTTTTACATTGACATTTGGAAAACGCCGATATCTTCTCCGCGCCTCCTCCAAATCCGCCTCAATGTCCGCAAGAGGCGACATCCGAAACGGAAAGGGCAGATCATTGTAAAGGGTGCAAAACTTACATCCGTGGTGGGTACAGCCCGCCGTCGCCTCCAAAAGCAGGGAAGATGCCTCATAGGGCGGTCTCCATATGGTTCCTGTGTAGTGCATCGTTCATTCCTCCTTTTTTCCTTTCACAGAATTTCAAATCCGTACATGAAAGCACTTCACAATGCAATTCTTTTTATAGATATTTGAAATTCTTTTACGATTACATTACTTCTGCTTTTTTAAGGATTCAAGTACGGGCTTTTTATGGAGATAGTACCTATTTTGACCCTATGTATTCTTTTTGACAGTGTCTTGTTTTTTCTTCGCTTGTAAAATATACTGGAAAAAGAAGCGGTACATAAGCCTTAAAAAAAATGCTCGTACGAACGGTACGGCATACGCAGCATGACGATTTTATTTCTATATTTATACGGTAAAACAAAATCGCCTGAGATGAGTCGCCGAAAAGAAAGAAGGCAAAAAGATATGGCTGAGAATAAATTTAGCACTGAAGAGACACTGGCACGCTGTGTCCCCATGGGCAGACTGCAGTCCGTGATTGGCGGCAAGTGGAAAATTCTGATTTTATGGTATGTATCTTTTTACAAAGTACAGCGGTTTGGGGAACTGCTGCGCCGCCTTGACGGCATCACGCAGTCCACCCTGACTAAGCAGCTTCGCGAACTGGAAAGCGACGGTTTCCTCCACAGAGAAGTTTACAGCGAAATTCCGCCCCGGGTGGAATATAGCCTTACCGCGCTTGGAGAAAGTTTTATCCCTGTGCTGCAGACGATGATGGAGTGGAGCGAGAGGTGTCTGTGCCCGGATTATCAGAGTCCGTATGCGGCCGCGCCGGATGAGCTCTAGTATACGGCGCTATTATTCCACTCCCACACATCATACCCCTGATGTCTCGCCGACTCGTACACTGGTTTCATATTTTTCTCCAAAATCCCATAAAACTCTGCCTCGGATCACAAAAGACCACGGAATAAAATGATCCACATCATAGTTATCCCTGTCGATCTCTTTGTCCGTTAATACATCCGCCACTTTTCTCTGCATCAGAGCCCCGTCCCAAAATTATCACCGCATTATCCTGAATCGCTTTGTTTGCAAAACCTGAAGAAAATAGTCTATCGGTTCTTTCGGATAGTGTGTGTCCCTGCGTTCCTCTGCCCACTCCAAATCCCGGAGATAGTTGCGCAACACCTTCTTGCAGAAAGAGTCGAACATGGCGCATATGCGCTTTTCATCGGAAGGCGATGTCATGGCACGGCCCTCCTTTGTCCAGAATAGTTTTTTATAAATTTTGTTCCTTTTTCAGTTTTCGTATTTCCCGCTGTATCCTCCTGCATACTCCCTGATTATCCCTCTCATTAGCAGACAAAACCTGCAGCCTTGCTTCCAACAATTTAGTTTTTTCATTAACCTTCGGCTCCATCACCTTCTTTACACAGTCTATAAAAAGCTGATAATTTCCCCGGCCAACGTGTTCTACCATACCGACGCTGATAACTCTGTCAAACCGTTTCCCATATTGCGGAATATCACGGTAATCCATCCGCTTTACTGTAAGCTGATCTTCCAAATGTTCTTCCACAATTCTTTTAGCTGTTCCTCACTTAATGTAATCCCTACACCGTTTATTCCATATTCTTTTACAGCCTTTATCAAAAGTTATCCCCCCTTTCTGTTATCTAAATACCCACATTATTGCGAAAGCAGCTCTGTTTCTTCTAATACTCCTATTTTCTCAAATAAACGGAACGTATCAATAATCGGAACTAGCTTATGATCCGATACAATCACGTTCCGCATATACCATTGACTCGGTCCGCTAAAAATTGGTGGAATACCGTATATCTTTTCAAACGATACATTCACAACACAATCTACTTTTTCCGTGGGAAGCGCCAACAGTTTCTCACCCACAGCAAGAATAATGATTACTCTATCCACAGAATCCGGCTGCACATTAAACAACTTGTATATGTCAATTACAGATACACACCCATAACGGCACTTCATAATCCCATATATATCAGAATGCTTCTCAGGAACATTTGTTATCTCCGTGTTTGGAACTACCTCTTTCACATCATTTATTTTTATCCCGTAATGCTCCCTGCCAATTTTTATAATCATAAATCGTTCTTCTTGTTCCAAAATAGTTACGCCTCCTTACAAAACTCTGATTTTACCGCATCCATTTCCTCCTCCCTGTTATCATTCAAAACACAAATTTACCAAATCTGTAAAATCTGTCTGATCGGTTCTCATAATAACAACGCTATGTGGATTGATATAATGGAAATACCAAGCTGCATCTAAACTGCCCGTTTGCGGATCAACAAAATAAATCACATCTTTTTGATTCTCCGCAATAAAAAGATGACCTTTGTTCCGCATAAGCCAGTCCACCTTTACGATAGCCCTGCTTTTATCCCATAGGATTTCATCAAGGCCTCTATTTTTTTCTTTGCCAGTTCTCCCGTATCAGCCGCACAGCTTTCCAGCCTGCGGTCTTTATATACTGCAGGCCAGCCTGAAGGATTTGTCATATAGGGCAGCGGATCAGTACGGCTCAGAATACGCGGTTTTGCAATTACATTATATCCTCGGCGGCGTGCTTCATAGGCAACCACACACCGCTGGCAGTTTTCCATGTATTCATGGGTATGGGTAGAAAATCCGGGATTCGTTGCTTTAATATCCGCAATAATTGACAAATCCTTTATTTCCAAAGCATGATAGACTGTTTTTTCAGCTTCCTGTTCGTCCATTTTTCAATCCATCCTTTTTTTACTCAACCTATTGAAAACATTTATAATAGAATTTACACAAAGTTCCTCCCCCAATGCGCCACTGTTAAGGCATAGGTCATAGTTCTGTGGTATGCCCCACGGACGGTCTGTGTAGTGCGAATAGTAGATTTTCCTCCGGGTATCTTTATCTGTAATCCGCTTTTGGATGGGCTTTTCACTATCTCCGTATCGTTCAAGAATACGTTTTGCCCGATCCTCCATATCTGAATAGATAAAAATATGCAGGCAGTCGCTATTGTCCCGGAGGATATAGTCGCTGCACCGTCCGACTATTACACAGCTTTCTTTTTCCGCAAGGTTTTTGATAATCTTTGCCTGTGCAAAATAAATCGTATCAGCAGGAGAGGGCTCCGTGCGCCCATGCAGAGAGCGATTCATAACAACATTAAACAAGAGGCTGTTCTTTGCAGTAGAGTATTCTGCCGCTTCTTCAATAAATTCTTTTGAAAATCCGGTTTCCTCTGCAATTTTCTCCAATAATTCCTGATCGTAAAATCCAATACCAAGTGTTTTGGCAACACTCTTGCCGATACTGTGCCCTCCGCTTCCAAACTCCCGGCTAATCGTGATAACTCTTTTTTTCATGGTACTGTTCCTCCAATCTTTTTTAGTGTGTTCCTGCCTTCTCCATCTTCTTAACTTCTTTAAAGCAAAGGATCATACAGAGGATAAACGCCAATACATCTGCGGTCGGCCCCGCCATAAGAATACCTGTCAGCCCCCAAATCCTCGATAAGATCAGCATTGCAGGGATATAGAACAACAACTGCTTTGAAAGGGAAGCAACCGCAGCTTTGACCGGCTGGCCGATTGCCTGAAACAGTACACCTGCACACATCTGCACTCCATTTAAAAATGTCAGCAGAAGATAAATGCGGAAGCACTGTACAGCAAATTCCTCATACAAACTGGATTCTGTACCAAAAATCCGGATAAGCTGCAGTGGGAAACACTGGAAGATCACCCATGCCACACATGTGATAATTGTACAGACACCTGCACTCAATAAAAATGTCTTTTTTACCCTGTCATATTTCTGTGCGCCATAATTAAAACCTATGATCGGCTGGCTGCCGCTTGCTACTCCGATACCTACGGAAAACGCAATCATACTCACCTTCATGCACATACCGAACGTAGTCAGAGGAATGTCCGGGCCATAGGCCGAAAGCGCACCATATTTAGTCAGCAGGTTGTTTGATACAAAAGCCACTACCGTTGATGTCAGGTTATTAAAACAGCTTGCAAATCCAAGACTTGCCATCCTGCAGGCAACAGACCAGTTCATAACCAGAGAAGCCCTTCCAAACTGAATCGTCTTGAATTTAAACAGATAGGCAACATTGCAAAGCAGGCCCACAAGCTGCGAAAGTACCGTGGCTGCAGCAGCGCCCTCAACTCCCCAATGAAATACAAAAATAAAAATCGGGTCAAGGATTGTATTGAGGATCGCACCGATCATCATGGCAAACATAGCATAGCGCGGGCTTCCATCAGTACGGATTGCGGAATTGATAACCGTTGCCACAATCGCAAAAGGAAAGCCGATCACAATAATACGGCCATATCCAACCGCATACGGCATCAGGCTGTCCGTTGCGCCAAAAATACGGCACAGGGGACTTAAGAAAATAAAGGCGAACACCGCATAAAGTACACTGATAATGCCAGAAGCGATCACAGCAGTTCCCACGCCCTTTGCCGCCTTATCCGCATTGCCCTGCCCTAAATTCAGGCTGAAAAATGCCGCAAGACCATCACCAAATAGAGTAGCAACCGCAATCGCTATCGTGGCAATCGGAGCGATAATATTTGTCGCACCATTTCCAAGAAAGCCTACGCCCTGACCAATAAAAATCTGGTCTACCATGTTGTAGAGTGAATTGATGATAAGAGAAATAATGCTTGGTATCGCATAGCTCGCAAGCAGCCTGCCAATCCGCTCATAGCCAAGTGGATTCTCTGTTATCTGTGTAGTGTTCATAATAAATACTCCTCCTTTAATTAGAATTCTAAATATAAGATTAAAAAATTAGATTCCGATTATTACTGGTACATTTCTTGCAGTTGGAAATCTCATTGATAGCCCTCCCTTCTCTATATTTAGAATTCTAAATATATGAACAAAAGAATACCTACCTCGTATTCTCCGTCATTTGCATAATGACCTTTTCAAAAATTTTTAAATCATCCTCGGAAATCCCAACAAAAATACTGTGCATATACTCCCCAATGCGTTCGGTTATATCATCCTGTATCGCAAGTGTCTGCTCCGTCAGTACAAGTTTTTTATACCGCCCGTCACTCGCCAGACTCTCCCGCCGCAAATACCCATTACGCTCCAGATTGCTGATAAGGCTTGTGATAGAGGAGCCTTTGATCTCCAAAAATTCTTCTAAGTCCTTCGGAAAAATATCTCTTTTTTCCGATTCAACAATAATATAATGTAAAATAAGCGCTTGAACACTGGTGATTGATGTATCAGTGAAAAAACTCGCAAAGTATCTCCGTATCCTCCGATTCAACTTATCATATTTTTCCATCAGCTTTTGTTCGTCCATGAATAGCCTCCCGTTATGTAATTAGAATTCTAAATAAACAAAGCTATGATACACCCCGTCATCTTAAAAGTCAATAGCTAAAATGTCAGTTCACAGTTTTTTCAAATTTAACACCGACATGTCGTGTCTTCAGTTATAAATTGAAATTCCAGTACAATAAATCCTCTCGCCCCTTTTCCTCGTTCAATTTCCTGTCAAGCGCTACAAGATACTCTTCCTGCCCCAGAATCCTTGTAATGGGTTTCTTTCCCGCGGCAGCTATAATCTGCGGGATTTTATCGCGCACTAATTTACCATGGCTCATGTATTTTCACCATCCCGTTCCCTTTATTTTTTTCGGTCACCATTTAGCTTCTCCCTCACACACATCAACGCAAATCCCAGCAAATTTTGTCCCTGCCACTCATTCAGGTCAAACCGCCTTTCATCCTTCATAGAAAGACCAATTCCCCATATTTTATCCTGAACTGCGCATTCTGCCAACATATGATTTTTCGTTGCCAGAAGTTTTTGTTTCAATTCCTCATTTTGTTGAAACTTTTCCAATAACCCCTCATAAACAACTATCTGCCGCATTCCATTCCATACCGCATCCTCATAATTTTTTACAGAGCGTCCCAAGCCCTTAATTTTTCCAACATTAGGTGTTTTTAATATTTCTTCCGCAGTATCCGTATCCTGAAAAAGAACTGCTTTCTGATACATCATATACTGCTCCATAGAAGAAAACCTAATGTCCCCCACACAAAAATCCGCCAAAAACCAGTTACTCAGATATCCGTTTATCTCCTCCGGGTTATGAAAACATATTACCTTCATCATGCCTGCAATCTCCTTTCTCTCTCCCTCTAACTGTAAAAAAAGCTTATTCGCGAAAAAAAGAGACCGCCTCACATGCGGTCCCTTCCCATCCCTCTCTTATTCCGACGCCAGTGTAAACTGATCCACCAGCTCTTTCAGGCATGTCGCCTCCGCGGAAAGCTCCTCGCTTGCCGCCGCGCTCTCCTCCGCGGTAGCGCTGTTGTTCTGTACCACAATCGAAATCTGGTTGATGCCCTCGGACACCTGCTCCACCGACTCGGACTGTTCGCCTGATACCGTGGCAATGTTGTCTATCGCCTCCACCACTGCCTGAATACTGTTCACAACGCCTAACAGGACGTCAGCTGTATTCTGGGCAATTTCCGTACCGATATGTACTGCCTCTGTGGAATTTTCGATCAGCTCCGAAGTATTCTGCGCCGCCTGCGCGGATTTCCCGGCAAGATTACGGACTTCCTCCGCCACAACGGCAAATCCTTTTCCTGCGGCCCCGGCTCTCGCCGCCTCCACTGCCGCATTCAGGGCAAGTATATTCGTCTGGAACGCAATGTCGTCTATTGTCTTTAAGATCTTTTCTATCTCCTCAGAGCTTGTCTGGATCCTCTCCATGGCTTCCACCAGACTCTGCATCTTCTGATTACACAGAAGCACTTCCTCGCCGGTCTGATGCGTCTGGCTCCTAACTTCCAGCGCACCGCTCGCCGTATGCTTCACCTGATCGGAAATAACGCTGATACGCGCCGCAAGTTCCTCCACAGAACTAGCCTGCTCCGTTGTGCCCTGACTGAGCATCTGTGCGCTGGCCGACAGCTGGTCGCTGGCATCAGATACCTCCCCTGCGGAATGGTTGACCTGACGCATAGCGCCGCTGAGCTCTTTTCTCATATTCCGCATGGAAAGCAGAATGTTCTGGAAACTGCCCACATACACTTCCTCGTGCTCCGTGCGGACATCCAGATTCTGATTAGCCATCTCGTTTAAAAGATAACTGATATCGTTGATCACAATACTCAACCCTGCCACAAGAGATTCCGTCGATCTGGCAAGCACACCCGTCTCGTCCCTGTTCTTAATTTTGGGCATCGGCGTTTCCAGGTCTCCCTCCACCAGCAGCTTCATCCGATTGACGCACGCTTTCATGGGACTGCCGATATTGCGGGCCAGAGCCAGGGCGATCACAACGGAAATCAGTATGGAAATCACAATCACTGTAAGATTTACGACAATGGCGTCACGCGTGGAAGCCAGATAATTGACCTGCGGGGCCGTCACCGCAATGCTCCAGCCGTCCGTGTCCGGCACGGGCGCATATGCCGCAAACATTGGATGCCCGTCGCTCATATAAGCGCCAAATCCGTTTTTCCCCTGGCGCATTTCGCTATGGATCGCCGCCAGTTCCTGCAGCGACGGATCGCTCTGCGCTTCCGCCTCAATATTCTGGACCGTGATCGTCTCAAGCGTAATATCCGCAATCGTATCGCCGGTCTTATTAATCATGTACGCCCGGCTGTTCTCACCGATCTGGATAGCTGTCACAATATCATTCAAAAACGTCTCCTGAGGTACAAAATAAACCACGCCGACAATGGAAGAACCATAAGCTTCCTCGGCATAAAGAGGTGCCGCAACCATAATGGACAGCTGCCCGGTAATCTTGCTGATTAACGGCTCCGACACATATATATTTCCCTGCAGCGCCTGACGCACATACTCGCGGTCAGAATAATCTTTGCCGTCAAAGATACTGATGCCGTTAGCGCCGATAATGTTTCCCCTCTGGAAACCGTGCATGGATACACGCTCATCCATAATAGCCTGCTTCTCCTCCACCGAAACGTCGGAATCGGCAAGCTGCGGAATATGGCCAACCTCCATGACAACATTTTTGTAGGACGCGAGCTCCTGCTGGGCACGACCCGCCGCCAGAACCGCGGTTTCGCTCATCATCTGCTCCACAGTCGTCATGGTGCTGTTATAATTGAGCGCAATACTGGAAGTTCCAGATGCCACCAGGCCTAACAGAACAGTTAAAATGAGACACAAGCTGATTTTCGTACGTATGCTTTTCATTTCACCAACCCCCTCGTTTCCCATTATAAAAATTTCTGTTAACGCTTGTCAAGACTGTTCAATTTTCTGTTGCACTCTGGTACGGTAAAGCGTTCCGATACAGATATTACGGTCAAACGCGCACATTCTTCTCCATAATACAGGGCGTTAACCCAAATGGCTATCCGATTGTTCCCTTAAGCGCCTCCTCCAATCTCTTCATCGCTTCTTCCAAAATACTTCTCGGACATGCCACGTTGATCCTCTGGAAGCCCTTTCCGCACTCCCCGAACATTGCGCCGCCATCCAACCACAGCCTGGCCCTGTGTACGATCAAATCTTCCAGTTCGGTTTCCGATAACCCTGTCCCGGAAAAATCCAGCCACACCAGATAAGTTCCCTCATGCTCTGTCATCTTCACGCCGGATAGATTTTGTTCCACATAATTTTTTACATAAGCAATGTTGTCCCGCACATACGCGTGCATTGCCAAATACCACTCCTCTCCCTTGCTGTAAGCCGTCTCACAGGCGATCAGCCCCATCACGCCAAGCTGGCTGATCCCGGCCGCATCAAGCTGCTTCCTAAAGCGTTGCCGCAAATCCCGGTTGGGGATGAAAATATTTGATAATACCATGGTCGCAAGATTAAAGGTTTTGCTTGGAGACGTACAGATGATACAGCGGTCCTCGTACTCCTTTTTCAGGCCCGCAAATACCTGATGCTTTCCCTGAAACACAAAATCCTCATGGATCTCATCACTGACAACAGTCACGCCATGTTCCATGCAGATATCACCCAGCCGGATCAGCTCCTCCTTTGTCCACACTCTCCCCACCGGGTTGTGCGGATTGCAGAGAAGAAACAGCTTCACCTTATTCTGCACAATCTTCTGTTCAAAATCCGCCAAATCCATATGATAGCGGTTATCCTCACCCCGGTACAGCGTGTTACTCACCACGCGGCGCCCGTTGTCCTCTATCACTTCCGCGAAAGGATAATACACAGGGAGCTGGATCAGTACAGCATCCCCCGGCTCTGTGTACGCTTTCACTGCCATGGCAAGCGCCGTCACCACGCCCGGCGTTTTCACAAGCCACTCCTCCCGCGGCTGCCAGCCGTGCCGCCTGACCATCCAGTCGCTCACGGTCTCAAAATAGGGCGTTTTCACCTCGCTGTAACCGAAAACGCCTTCCCTCACCCGCTCGGCAAGCGCATCTTCTATGTAAGAGGACGTCTTAAAATCCATGTCCGCCACCCACATCGGCAGTATGTCCTCAGACATCCCCCTTTCCGCCGCAAAATCATATTTTAACGACCGGGTATTTCTTCTCTCAATCACGCTGTCAAAATCAAGATTTCTCTCCGCCATCTTTCGTTCCTTTCTCTGTGTCAGAACTCGTTTCACAAAAAACCCGCTCCAACTCTGCCAACAAATCCCGCCTGTCCTCAATCCCCACCGACATCCGCAAAGTGCTCTCCGTAATCCCGTTCTTCTCCCGGACATCCTTCGGCACATCGGCGTGGGTCTGTGTCGTCGGATAGGTAATCAGCGTTTCCACCCCGCCAAGGCTCTCCGCATACTGAATCAGTTTTACCTTTCCCAAAACAGCCAGCGCAGCCTCCTTGCTCGCCAGCCGGAAGGTCAGCATCGCGCCAAATCCTCTCGCCTGTCTCTTCATAAGCGCATGACCCGGGTGCTCCGAAAGCCCCGGATAAATCACATCCGTGACTATTTTCTGCACCTTCAGCCACTCTGCTATCTCCATTGCATTTTCTTGCGCTCTCTCCATGCGGACACCCAGCGTCTTGATTCCGCGGAGGATAAGCCAGCTGTCGAAAGGCGACAGGACAGCCCCTGTCGTCTTATACAAAAAGCGCAGCCGTTGGCTGATCTCCGACCGGTTCGTCACGAGAAAACCCGCCAGCGCGTCGTTATGACCGCCTAAATACTTCGTGCCGCTGTGAACCACAAGATCCGCGCCCAGATCAAGCGGATTTTGAAAATAGGGAGACAGAAACGTATTGTCCACAATCAACAGCAATCCATGCCGCTTCGCTGCCTCCGCCGTCTTTGCAATATCCGTCACATGCATCATCGGATTGGTGGGAGTCTCTATGTAGACCGCTTTCGTGTTTTCGCGAATCCTGCTCTCTATCTCCTCACAGCAGCAGTCAATGCTTGTAAAGCTGATGCCATTCTTCTTTGAAATCTGCTCAAACAAACGGATGCTCCCGCCGTACAAATCCGCGTCCACAATCAAGTGATCTCCCGGGGAAAACAGCTCCATCATCAGCGCAATCGCTGCCATCCCGGAGGACAGCGCCAGCGCGTCCGTCCCATTTTCCAGTGAAGCCACCACTTTCTCAAGCTGCTCTCTTGTGGGATTCTGTACCCTGCTGTAATCGTAGCCTGTGCTTTGTCCCACCCCCGGATGCGCAAACGTCGCCGTCTGGTAAATCGGATAGCTGACCGCGCCGTAATGGTTTTTCCCGTCCTCATCCAAATGAATACATCTTGTCCCGATTTCTCTTGCCATCGCTTTTCCTCCGTCTCTCCCTTTACATGGAAACAGTATAACAGAAAGAACTGGGATAAACAATACATATTTTTCCTATCAATTATATATACTTTTGTTCTCAGCTTATAATTACGAGCGAAAACCCTCCTGACACAATTCGTTGCGGAAATGTAACCTTTTGTTGGTAGCACGCAACCAGCGTTCTTTCCTAAAATGAATCTGTGCAGAATGCAAATACAGAAAACACAAAGGAGGTTTATCCCTATGCAAAACACAAAATCAACCGTTGAAACCAAGACCGTCTACAAGCCAGTCGCGTTCCTGTTCGGAACCTTTCTTATCACATGGCTCTGTGCCGGGCTTATGACATATACTGACTACAACGCCGATCCGGTTCTCTTCACTGTTCTGGATTTTCTGGAGAACGCTTCACCCTTAATCTGTGCCCTTTTCTTATTGAAAATGTCTCTTCTACCCTTATCAGCCTTGAAGCATTTCCTTTTCGGCAAAACCGGGCATCTCTCTTTCAATCTCATTGTCCTATGTCTTTTTGCGGCGCAGTTTTTTAATTTCTATTGTTTCCGCCTGCCGGAATCTGGCTGCACTGTCCCGGTTTTCCTCTCCGTCTTTGCAGGACAGTTACTCCTCGGCGGCGGACTGGAGGAAGCGGGCTGGCGCGGTTATCTGCTGCCCTGTTTTCTAAAGAGATGGCATATTCTGACCGCCTCCGCCGCCGTCAGTCTGATCTGGGTGCTGTGGCATCTGCCCTATTTTCTGTTGCCGGGTAGTCTGCAGTCGGGAGAAAATCTCATTTCTTATACGCTGGTCGGTGTCGTAACCGGCTTTATCCTTACCGCCATCTACCTGTTGACAAAGAGCGTCCTCCTGTGTATGCTTTTCCACAGCTGGCAGAATACAATCGTAATGACTATCCCTGCAGATACCGAGAATCCATGGTTTATGCTGACCTTTTTGCTGTTGGGCGCGGTTTCAGTCCTGCTCTGTATCCTTTTACAGCATACAGCCATGAACTTTTCCGCGCGGATTTGAGGCACAGCCAGGCTGTGACATGGCGGTTAGCATGACATAAAAGCATTCCTATAGAGGATGAAATTTGAACTTTGACAAAATAAAATCTCCCCG
>CAJTTZ010000018.1 GCA_910579505.1 uncultured Lachnospiraceae bacterium | reverse complement strand
TTTACTCATTGCCTGTTCAATCTACTGGGTATCACACGAACGCCTATGGGTTCAACCTGCGTAAAACGAATGCTGCGAATGAGGGCTGGTTGGCTGACTTAATTACGGACGTTAAAGTTCCAGGAGGATTCCGCCAGACCTATTGCCTCACTCATTCTAACAGCTTAAGCAACAAGATGGATAATTCCTTACTGGCTGTAAGGGGTATTAACCATAAATACATTGTAGTAGGAGGATTTCAAACATGATGAACAAAGAAAATACCGCTTTACAGATGATTGCCGAAGCTGCCCGGTGCCCGGACTACGGCCCCGACATGGTTAAGGCGCTGATGGAAAAACTGGACATGAACGAAAAGGGCTTTGCGCTCCTGATGAACGTTTCCCCTTCCACGGTCCGGCTCTGGACCAGCGGCGCGGCGCAGCCATGCGGAACGGCCAAACGGCTCATGCAGATTTATGAGACCGGCCCGGAGATTGTAGGCAAGATTGCCGGCGGGCAGCCCCCGGCAGGCGGGAGGGATTAAATGCCGGAGAACATGATACAGCAGACAGAACTTCCGCAGATCCATTTGATCCGTGATACGGATTTAGGCGTATTCGCCTATGAGCTCCATATCCTTGCCGGTGATTTCCTGCGGGAAAGTGAATTTAATTTACGCACGCTGGCGACAAACACCGGGGTGGATTCTATTGCCATCATGGGGAAACGCCACATGTGGCTCTCCGACGCCGTATTTGCCTACTGTTCCACGGGGGATTTACGCCAGATGGCCCTCACGACAGAATATATCGGGGCAAGGGCCTTTCTGTTCCATGCAGACCGGAAAGAGGACGGCCATTTATACGGCGACGTCCTGATGATGGATCTGGACACGCTGCGGCAGGACATGAAAGAAAATACCCTCTATCCCGGCGGCGTCAGCATGGAACGCAAAGACGGTTCAAGAGTTACCGTCAGCCTGGAAGAATGGAACGCAATGGAACTTTACGAAAAAGACGCCCTGAAAAGCTGGGGATTTGCCTATGAACCGGAACAGGTGGCGGAATGGCAGAACCATTATTCCATCATGTTCAGCCAGTGGAAAGACCAGGCTTTTTCCTATATGCCCCAGGATCTGGAGGAACGGCTGAACATGGGATATATGGAGGATGCCCAGAACCCGGACATGGATAAGTACCGCATACCGCTGGGCACCGCCCGGCAGATGCTTCTTGACGGAGAGGCCCCGGTCTACCGCCTCCTGCCTTCCGGGCCGGAAAAGCTGGCTCCCATTGCGGCGGTCACTACGGGCCTCTGGTATGAAAATTACCGGGAATTTGCCATTGCACCGGAGGACCTGGGCGCTTTGGATAAGCTGGTCCGCAGGGAGACAGACCGGCTCATGGGAAACCGGCCGCAGCTTCACAAAAACGAAGAACGGCGCCCTGCCCCGGAGCGGTAAAGATATTACATTGACTGGAGGTGATGATGATTGGCAGGAGTACATGAAGATTTTGGCGAAAAGATCGGCGGTGCAAAAAAAGATTTATGGAAGGACCGGGGCCTGTATGTGGACGATCTTGACGCCATGAACGACCGCGAGGCCGAGAAATTTGTAAAAAAGGATAACATTTGGAAAAAGCCGGATTACCAAGCCATGCTTGATGAAGGGGTTCCCCTTGGGGTGGTGTATTTCATCAAAAAGGCAAGGGACAGCCTGAACGCTTCCCCGCAGTATTACCGCACGGACGACACGCCGGAAAAACGGCTTGCCAGACAGAAAGAATATATCCAGACCGTCCGGGAGTTACAGGAGGTGGTTTCAGGGATCCGCACCATGGAGGACGCCATGAGGGCCTATGACCGCTTCTTTGTAGAAAACGGGTATCTGGAACAGGTGCAGGGCTGGGGCGGCGGCGCCCACTACCGGGCAACGAAGAAAGGACAGGACAACCCGGTGATCACCAATAAGCTGTCCAAAAACCTGATGGCCTACTCCGCTTCCTATTTTGAACGGAACTTCACACAGAAAGCGCAGAAGGAACAGTTTGGCGTTTCCAAAGGCCAGAAGGTGCCGAAAGGATATGCAATCCATTTCAACGACGGAAAGAATACCTATTCCAAAAATAATGACTGGAAACCGGGTACTTACTATGTGACAAAGGGCTATGCCATTTTGCAGGCCAACTTTGAAACAAGGGAGGCTGCCCTGAAATGGGTGCAGGAGCTGGCAAAGGGCCAAACCAAAAGCGGAAAGACCCGGTTTGTGCCGCCCCAGCTTGCGCATGTAAAGCGCACCGGGCCGGATTACCGCAGCGGCGCAGAGATTACCGGGCAGCATTATCTTGATACCTTCGGGTTCCGGGGTGGCGAGTTCGGCAACTGGATGAACCAGAACGACCGGCAGACGTCCCTTAACATGGGATTTGAGGCACTCAAAGATTTGGCATCTGTCCTAAAGGTCAGCGATCAGGATATTGCTTATCAGGGAACACTTGCTATCGCTTTCGGCGCCAGGGGCAGCGGCAACGCGGCGGCCCATTATGAACCTCTCCGTAAAGTAATCAATCTTACCAAAATGCACGGGGCAGGTTCCCTGGCACATGAATGGTGGCACGGGCTTGACGACTACCTGGGCACAAAGATGGGCGCGAAAGGGATGCTATCGGAGCAGCCCCGCCTCTATGCCCCATTCCAAAAGCTGATTGATACCATGAAGTATAAGCCGGAGACGCCGGAGCAGGCGGCAAAGCGGACCGAAGCGCAGACAGAACGCACCCGGAAGAATGCGGCCGGCTGGCTGGATTCCGCAGTGCTCGGCTCCCTGAAACGGTATGGGAATGAGCAGCAGATGGAGGCCTATGCATCCCTGAAAGAAGCGTTCCTTTCCGGTGAGGACGGATCCGTGGAAAAGATCAGCTCCTTCAAGAAATCCGTCACCGGCCGGGTGATCCCCAAAAGCGAGCGGGAACGCCTGGAAATATTCGAGCACATGCTGTCCGGGATGCAGTCGCAGGAGGCACCCCAGATTGGGCGGGTGGAAACGGACTTTTACCGGAACTCCCTACGCATGGGAAAGGAATGTGAGAAAGACGGCGGCTATTGGGAAAGCAATACGGAAATGACGGCCAGGGCATTTGCCTGTTATGTGAAGGACCGGCTGCCCTATGCTTCGGATTACCTTGCGGGCCATGCCGACTGCGCCCTTACGCTGGCTGCTGGGAAAAACGGGGAAATGGAGGTCATAAAAGCCTTCCCGGAGGGCGAGGAACGAAAAGCCATCAATGCAGTGTTTGACGAGATCGTGGCAGATTTGAAACGGGAGCAGATACTGACCCATGCAGATGTAACGCTGCCCCTTCCGGCCTCAGGGATAAAGGAGGCGCCGGACGGCCAGCTCTCCATATTTGGCGGCGGCCGTCCTTCGGTGATGGAGCAGCTTGCAGCAAAGAAACCGGCAGAAAAAACAGCCCCGGCACAGCAGATCCCGAAAAAGAGCCATGCGCCGGAGATTTAGGAGGTGGAAAGTTGGAAGAAAATAAAGATTACCGTGCTTACCGGTACGGCGACCATTTAGAGCCGGGATATGAGTTGAAGGTCGAGCACAGCGTTTCCTGTGAAGATGTTGATATTTCTGCCCTGATTGCAATGGGAACAGAAAGCCTTGCGGCTATGCGCCAGGGAAGTATCGACGGTGAGCAGAAAGCCTATGACATTGTGGTAGCCGCAGCGAAACAATGGGAACAGCAGGCTGCCGCCACGCAGATGATTGACCGGGCGATTTCCTACCTGCGGACCCCGGAGGTGGAACATACGGGTAACCAGTGGAAGGACACAGACAACTGGCGGAGCGCCCAGGAGATCAGCAACCGGGTCTATAAGATGACCTGCAGTGTCCGGGAAGATACCAAGTATGACCGGGAAACAAAACAGAGTGTGCCGGTTGCCTGGTATGTGACCTGGGATCTGTATATAAATTCCCCGAAAGATGGTTATGGCAAGAAGATCGCCGGGCAGAACCAGAAGCGCTATACGGACAAGGCTGCTGCTATGAAATACCTGGAGGGGCGCAAGAAATCCTATTCCCATTTGTTTACGGAGGTTTCGCCGCCAGTCCCGAAGGAATATGAACGCCATTTTACCGTATATGGCGCCCTCCTGCCGGGCTATACGGTTGAGGGGCAGGAACCTGTCAAATCAGAACACACCGCCGCCGAAGTTTCGGATGGTGGTATTTCTACGCCTGAAAAGGAAGAAAAGCCTTCTGTGCTGGGAAAGCTGTCTGCGGCGAAATTGCAGGAAAAAGCCGGTGCGGAACCGAAGGCGGCAAATAAAAAGAAGGAGGATATACAGTTATGAAGGTGCTGATGGTTGAGCCGGGGAAAACACCCTACGAGGCAGAGATTGAAGGCGGGCTGAACTCCTTGCAGGCGGCAGTCGGCGGGATTATTCAACCGGTTTATCCCTATGAGGATCCGGTTGCGCTGATCTGCAACGATGAAGGAAAACTCATGGGGCTGCCCTTAAACCGGGCGCTCTATGATGAAGATGGGAACATCTATGATATTGTTGCCGGGAACTTCCTGATCGTTGGCCTGGGGGAGGAAAATTTTGCAACCCTTCCCGCGGACCTCATGGAGAAATACCGGCAGCAGTTTGAACACCCGGAGCAGTTTATCCGCATTGCCGGAAAAATCCTGGCGGTCAAGCAGCCGGTTCCTTCCCTTGAAGAACAGGAGGCACAGCGGGCGCAGATGGCGGCACAGGAGGCGCTGCAGGAAGAAATACGGCTGGAAGATTCCACGGATCTGGCCTTCGACCTGGATGTATTCTTCCGGCAGTACAGCGGCGATTATGCGGATCTGTACCCGGATTCCCACGAAGAAAAAGAACGCATGGCGGAGGAACTTCTTTCCGGGCAGACCGGAAAGATACGCATGAGGCTGGCAGCCGTCATTCAGGAGGAACATCTGGACAATGAGGCCGGAGCACTGCTGGCGCGCATTGCCTCTTATGAAAAGGAATATGAAATCCGCACCTGCTCTATTTACCAGCTTGACTTATCGGACAGCACGGACGGGCTGCAGTTTATGTCTCTTGACTGGCTGGAAAAGAAAGGGTTCCCGGTAGACAGGGACAATTACCAGATGGTTTATGCAACGGAACTTTTGCCCGGTGAAACATTGGAAGATATTTACAGACGTTTCAACATCGACCACCCGGAAGATTTTAAGGGGCACTCCCTTTCCGTTTCCGATGTGGTAGTCCTCCATGAAAATGGATCCGATACCGCCTGGTACGTGGACAGTATCGGTTTTAAGGAACTGCCGGATTTTATCGTTACGGGAGCGCCGGAGGCAAAAAAAGACCTTTCGGTAAGGGAGCAGCTTGACAGCGCAAAGAAACAGGCGGCACAGACGGCGGCCAAAGCACCGGATAAAAAGCCAAAGGAACCGGAAAGGAGCTGATATTTATGCTGATGGCAGTACAGGATTCCTATGTGCTTATGGTGCAGCCGGACGACATTCTGATTTCGCCCCGTGAGGTAGACGAACATTTCGGGACGATGGTATGCTTCCACTCCCGCTATGCCCTGGGTGACAGCCACAATTACATGGATAAAGATGATTTCCTGCGGGAGATGTACCTGAATACCGTTGGCCATGACGAGCCCGGCATGGACCGGTATGAACGGATGGTAAACATTGTGAGCAGCCGGTTCCGGCACGGGCCAAAGACGGAAGAACGGGCGGTGGACGACGCCATGCTGAATGTAATCTCTGAAAAATACATTATGATGCCCCTCTATCTTATGGATCATAGCGGGCTTGCCATGCAGACCGAGAGCTTCCACGATCCCTGGGACAGCGGGCAGGTCGGCTGGATCTATGTTTCCAAAGAGGACGCCCTAAAAGAGTTTGACACTGAAAAAATGACCGGGGCTGTCCGAAAAAAAGCGGAGGATCTGATGAAAAGCGAGGTGGCCGTTTATGACTCCTACCTCCGGGGCGAATGTTACGGCTTTGAGCTTTACAAAAACGGCGAGCTGTCGGATAGCTGCTGGGGTTTTATCGGGAGCCTGGAGGATGCCTGCAAAGCAATGGCGGATTACCTCCCGGACGGCTGTGAGGATATGGTAAATCACCTGGAGGAACATAACCAGCCGGCGACCATCATCAAGACGCTTCTGAAACACGCAAAGATCCAGGTGGACCAGGCGGTAAAAGCCTTTGAACATGCGCCCCGCCAGCAGGTGATCGGGGATGCCAGATAAACCGTTATTTCCTATTATAAATACAGATTCTATCAGGAAGGAGGATGCCAATGCAGGAAGATCTGGAACAGCGGACCGTATCGGTCTCCATACAGGCGGCAAAGCTGTCCGGGCGGCTTCTGCGTGCGGCGGTTGCCGCCGTGCTTCAAAAGATGGAGCAGGAACGCACCACCCCGAAGGTCGGGCGTAACAGCATGAAGCGGCTGACCTATAAAGACCCCGGTGCCAACACCATTGAAGTGTCCGGCAGGATCCGCTCGTTTGAACGGTACGCCAGGAAACACCAAGTCCGCTACCACATAGAAAAAGAGCTGGGGACTAATCCGCCGAAGTGGACGGTCTATTTCAAGGCGAACCAGGCGGATGCGCTGACGGCGGCTTTCAAGGAATATACACAGAAAGACCTCACCCGCAGCACCAGGCCGTCGCTGCTTACCCAGCTTCATAAATTCAAAGAGCTGGCACAGGCCCTTGGCCGCGACCGGGTGAAAAACAAGGAGCACGGAGGGCCGGAACGATGAAGATAGACAAAGATGCCCTGAAAAAACAGGTGATCTTACATCTGCCCTATCTTTTGTTCCTTCTGGTATTCGCTAAGCTGGGCGAGGCGGTGCGCCTTGCCCCAGGGGCGGACGCTTCACAGAAATTATTGGGGCTGTCGGAAGGATTCGCGCTTGCCTTTCAGAGCATGTGGCCGGGCGCCGCACTGGACTGGCTGGTGGGATTATGCGGCGCTGCCGCTGTCCGTCTGGCGGTCTATCTCAAAGGAAAGGATGCGAAAAAATACCGCAAAAATGTAGAGTACGGTTCCGCACGCTGGGGAAATAAAACGGACATAGCACCGTTCATGGATCCAAAGCCGGAAAACAATGTTATCCTCACCCAGAGCGAGGGCTTAATGTTAAACGGCAGGCCGAAAAACCCGGCCCATGCCAGGAATAAAAACGTGCTGGTAGTCGGAGGTTCAGGTTCCGGTAAGACAAGATTTTTTATCAAGCCCAACTTAATGCAGATGCACTCAAGCTATGTTGTCACCGACCCGAAGGGGTATATTTAAAGAGGACGGAAAAAGTGTGAGTTTTTGAAAAGACCACCTTTTCCCCAAGCTGAAATCAGCTTTATTATAGCGAGAAATGGAGGAATTTACAATGACGAACAGCGCAAAGATTACCGCCCTCTACGAAAGACTGTCACGAGATGATGAACAACAGGGCGAAAGCAACAGTATCATAAACCAAAAACAGTATTTAGAGGAATACGCAAAAAGACAGGGTTTTTCCAATATCCGGCATTTTACTGATGACGGCATATCCGGCACTACTTTTGAGCGTGAGGGTTTTCAAAAACTGATAGCCGAGGTTGAAGCGGGCAATGTAAGCACAGTGATTGTAAAGGACATGAGCAGGCTAGGCAGGAATTACTTAAAAGTCGGCTTTTACACAGACATCATGTTCCCCGAAAAGGGTGTGCGCTTCATAGCGGTAAACAACGGCGTAGACAGCGAAACAATGGGCGACAACGATTTTACGCCGTTCCTAAACATTATGAACGAATGGTACGCAAAGGACACAAGCCAAAAGATACGGGCAATCTTCAAAGCCAAAATGCAGGAGGGGAAACGTGTTTCCCCAAGCGTTCCCTATGGTTATCTGCGTGACCCGCAGGATAAGCAGCACCTAATCATTGACCCCGAACCCGCCGAGGTAGTGCGCCGGATATACCGGCTTGTGATTGAGGGCGTGGGTGTGTCAGCGATTGCAAGGCAGTTGACAGACGAGCGTGTCCTTATCCCGTCAGCCTATGCCGCCGAGCATTGCCCCGAAAACAACCATAGCAAAAGTTTTACAAGTCCTTACACATGGTCTAACACCGCCGTATGCTACATACTGGAAAAGCAGGAATACATGGGGCACACTGTTTTGGGAAAGACCGTCCTTGAAAGTTTTAAGACCAAGAAAAGGCGTAAGGCGAAACCCGAAGAACTGATGATATTCCCCAACACCCACGAAGCAATCATTGACGAGGAAACATGGAATACCGCACAGAAAGCGAGAAAGACAATCCGTAAGGAAGTGCCAAACGGCACATATACGAACCGTCTAACAGGACTGCTTTACTGCGCCGACTGCGGACACAGAATGTACTACCGAAGCCCACAGTCACAGCACAGGGCGAACGGAAAAATCTACGACAGCGACAATCTTTATACCTGCGGCAACTACCGCAACATACACAGGCAATGCACCGCCCACAGCGTGAAAGTGTCGGCAGTTGAGAGCCTTATCGCTGTTTCCATTCGTGAGGTATGCGGCTTTGCGCTGGAGCATGAGGAAGAATTTCTCAATACAGTGCGTGAAATGGACGACAAGGAAAGCGAGCGCATCATAACAGACAGCCGGAATGAGAAACGCACCGCCGCAAAACGGATTGACGAACTTAACGACCTCATCAAGAAACTGTACGAGGGCAACGCAACGGGGAAGATACCCGACAGGCACTTTACAAGGCTTCTTGCGGACTATGACAGCGAATTAAGCACCCTTGAAGCGAGGACGGAAGAACTTGACAACATCATAGCACAGGGCAAGGAAAACGAGATAAGGACAGACAAATTCATGCGGCTTGTGAAGAAATACAGTGAGTTTGACGAAATCACAACCCCCATGCTGAACGAATTTATAGACAGAGTGCTAATACATGAGCCAGTGTACGGGGAAAAAAGAAGCCACAGGACACAGGAAATTGAGATACATTTCAACTTTATCGGCAAAATCGGACTGCCAAATGTAAGCGAGCCTGTCGATTGGGAAAAAATCGAGCAGGAAAAGGAAAAGGCAAGGAAAGAACGCAAGAAACAGTATGACAAGGAGCGCAGGGCAAGATTAAAGGCAGAAGCCGCACTCCGAGAAGCGATTTAGACAACAGAATATCATTGAGTGGGAAAGACTGCGGCGTTTGTTGCGGTCTTTTCGTTTTTCCTAACCGAACAGGGAAAACGAAGCACAGAACCCACAGGAAAGGAGGACACCAAGACCATGAAACTGTTAAAATGCGAACAGGAAGTGCATATCAGCTTTTGCGCTGATGAAACCACCGCCACCCTCTACACGTCCTATCCGGCGTGGATAAGGAAAATGGATAAACTTGTGGAAAAGAACCCGCAGGACTTCCAGTGCATAGCGCAGACCGCCGCCGGAAAGACCTACGCCATGCCGAGGAACTTTGTCAGCATACGAACCAAAGAGCGCACAGTGACCTTGACCGAGGAACAGAAAGCACAGGCTACAAAGCGTCTGCATGGTACGGGGTAAGGTTGTGCCGATACGGGCGTTTCAGCCTTTAAATCTGCTATCCCAACAGGGGAAACGCAGAGCCGAACCGCAAAAGGGTATTCTTCTTTACCCGCACATGGGAACGGCAGGAAAACGCTACTCAAACAGGGAAAGGAGAAAGGGAAAATGCCGTTTGATTACTTCTACGGGAAACAGGGCGAACAGCACGCCTTTTACCGCATACCGAAGCTGCTGTTTACCGACAGCCGCTTTCAGACGCTTTCCACAGACGCAAAACTGCTCTATGGTATGCTGATTGACCGCATGGAACTGTCACTGAAAAACGGGTGGATTGATGAACAGGGGCGCATATACCTCTACTTCACGATTGGCGAGATACAGGGGCGTTTCCGTTGTGCAAGCGGCAAGGCGGTCAGACTGCTTGCGGAACTTGACAGCGCAAAAGGAATAGGACTAATCGAGAGCGTAAGACAGGGAATGGGAAAACCAAACATTATCTACGTCAAGAACTTTGCCACCGACACCGACTAGGGAGGGGAAGGAAAGGAAGGGAAAGGATTGATTGATATGATAAGTATGACTATAATCAGTCTGAATAATATCAGTATTATTAGATTGCGAAAATCGAAATTCTTGAATTGCGAAAATCGAAACTCTTGAATTGCGATAATCGAAATTCAGAAAAAAGCGGGGATAATGCAGAATGAAAGTCTGGGAATGCAGTTAAAAAACATAACAGAATCCCAGACTTTGAATCTGCTGAATGGATTTGATAAATAAAATTTACTGCTTTTCGGGTGGATAGAAAACAAGCAAATCTTCTATGCCACACTCCAAGACAGTACAGAGTTTGCATAAAACAAATACATCTAAGCGAGTAATGCTGTTGGTACAGTAATTATCAATCTGTTTCCAGTTCATTTCTGCCTTGTGCGACAGCTTATTTTTACTCAACCCTTTTTCCTTTAGCAATTCATTCAGCCGGATTTCCATGTGACCATAATTATCTTCCACTTTTCCACCTCTGCAATTAGTATTCTTGTAGGTTTTAAACAATTTAATTCTATATTTGTTGTAGAGTCTTGGTAATCCTAAACAAGTATTAGAACACTAAATGCAGAAACATACGTTTTTTCTTGGGCGTGTAAATGCCCTATCCGTCCGGCTTATTATCAGCAGGAATAAATAATAATAAGTCTTGGATATTACACTCTAAAGCTGTACATAGTTTGCATAAAACAAATATGTCAAGGCGGGAAATATCGTTGTCACAATATCTATCTACTTGTTTCCAGTTCATTGCCGCCTTGATAGACACTTGATTTCTGTTAAGTCCTCTGTCCTTTATCAGTTCAGACAAACGTATTTTTAACTGTCCATATTCTTTATCCAGTTTGTCCATTTTTGTCATCTCCTGTCGATAAATTAAAATCTGTTTTTCTTGCAATTCTATTTTAAACTTGTTATAGTGTTTTTGTAATCTGCAACAAGTATTATAATACTAGTAATAGAAACATATGTTTTCAAAGAAAGGAGAAGAATGAAAACGAGGAACAAAAAACTTGATTACCTCAAAGATAAAGTTTTTGATTTACTGAACGACGCAGATGAGATAGGAATAAGGGACATTGAAACAAATGATAAAAAAGGCATATTCACAGTTTTGCTTCAAGACGGAAATATATTTGAAGTCGAGTGCCGCAAGGTAGAAGATTATGGGAGGAACTATGGATAAAGCCAAAACATATATTACAGACGAGGAAATAATAAACTGTCAAAAGGTCGCAGACACATTTTCTGAACTGTTCGACAATGAGGGGTTAATTATCCTTAATGCCGGTAAATACGGTTTTGTTAAATTGCAATATTTTAAGTTCCCTTTTGGCTTTGATACTATGGACAGCTATTATAACAGCAAAAGTCTGTTTGATGACCTTTGGGACGAATGGTTACATACACAGCTTATCAATCTGTCATCAGACACACCTATGGCGGATATGGATTATGACGACATACTAAAATGTCTGCCGGAAGAAAAGCGAAAAGAACTTTTAGACAAACGATTTTATTTTGCTGAAAAGACGGGAGTTGACAATTTGCTTGTGGAACTTTAACAGGATTTTGCAAAGGGAGTACAAACATGAGAAAAACAAATACAAAGAGTTTGTTAGAATTACTTGCAAGGATAAGGACGATTAAAGCCTTAGACAGAGCCGCAAAAATAGACAGCTATTACCGCGCCACGCTGAAAGAGCAGAACATGGCATATAGTGAACTGGAAAAAGCCGGACTGGATAGGAAGCAAAAACGTATTGTTGATAAAGTATTTACTGCCATAAATGCAAACGGGGCGGCATACGGAAAGGTTGCTTACAAATTAGGATTGCATGACGGCATACGGCTTATGTCGGAAGTGAATAAAATCTAACCACCAAAAATTGAATAGTTGCGTATCTGAAAAAGACATTTTCAAACTAGAAGATGTCTTTTTCTTTTACACAAATATCCTACAAACAGCCACAGCACAGAAAGGAGGGAACGCATGGGGAACATCAACGAGCAGATTGCAAAAGCAGAGGAAGAAATACGGCAGTTGCAGAACAGGAAGAAAAAACTGCTCAACCAGAAAAAGAGCGAGGAACGCAAGATAAGGACGCACCGCCTTGTAGAGCGTGGGGCGATACTGGAAAGCCTGTTGGAACAGCCGGAACAGTACACAAACGAGCAGATAAAAGGCTTGCTTGAAACCGCTTTGCAGACACCACAGGCGCAGGAATTTTTACGCCGGACGCAAAAGCCAAAGGGGGAGAATTAAATCTCCCTTGTTTCAGACAAGGGCGCACTTATACACCGTTCCGGTGCGTGCGCTCTCCGAGGGCTCTTGCAGAGGGCATTGTCTGTCTTGCGACAGCCAACAGGGGAAACGACTATTCCCCTACGGGCGTACCGCCCTACCCCTTAGTGTACTTTGCGTACAGGCACACCCCAAAGTGCGGGGCGTGCCTGTCCACAAAGTTTAAAATGTGCCACCCGAAAGGAGGCTGAAAGCGTGGCGATTTACCATTGCACTATCAATATATTCAGCCGAGGGGCGGAAAGCCAACTGTCAGCGGTTGGTTCAGCCGCTTACCGAAGCGGGGAAAAAATCACAAACGAGTATGACGGGATTACCCATGACTATACGAGGAAAAAGGGCATTGTGCATACAGAGATACTACTGCCGCCCCACGCCCCGCCCGAATTTGCAGACCGTTCCACCCTTTGGAACTCCGTTGAGAAAATCGAGAAAGCAAAGAACTCACAGCTTGCAAGGGAGATTGAAGCCGCACTCCCAAGAGAGCTTGACAGGGAACAGCAGATACGGCTTGTGCGTGAGTATGTGCAGGACAACTTTGTGTCTGCCGGAATGTGTGCGGACATAGCTATCCATGACAAGAACAACGGAAACCCGCACGCCCACATCATGCTAACCATGCGACCACTGGAACAGTCCGGCGAATGGGGCGCGAAATCAAAAAAGGAATACATCTTAGACAAAAACGGTCAGCGGATAAAACTAAAAAGCGGGAATTACAAAGTAAGAAAGATTGACCTTATGGACTGGAATGACAAAGGCAAAGCCGAAGTGTGGCGGCGGGCATGGGCAGACGTTACGAACAAGTACCTTGCGGAGCAGAATATCCCGCAGAGGATAGACCACCGTTCCTACGAGCGACAGGGCATAGAACAGATACCGACCGTACACATGGGCGTAGCCGCTACCCAAATGGAGCGCAAGGGCATTGTGACCGAGAAAGGCGAGAAAAACCGTCAGATAAGGGAACAGAACAGGCTGTTGAAAGAAGTCAAACGCCGGATTGCCGGACTGGAAAAATGGGTAAAGGAAAAGTCGGCAGAAAAAGACAGCCAATCCATCAATCCATTCCATTCCCCACAGCCGCCCACACTCCTTGAACTGCTGAATACCGCCATGCAACAGGCAGGACAGCCAGACAGCCGTTACGGGAAAATACGGGATTTGAAAACCTTTGCAAAGGCGGTCAGCTTCTTACAGGTCAATAACATTTCCACCCTGTCCGAGTTGCAGGAAACGCTATCGAAAATGAAAAAACGGTACTGGAATACCAACAGCGAGATAAAGCAGACAGAAAAGCTACTCCATGAGCGAAAAGAACTGATAGACCAAGCGGAAAACTATCTCCAGTATCGGGATTACCACAAGGCATACAAACAGACCAAGCCGAAAAAGCAGGAGGATTATGCGGAACGCTACCGCACCGAACTTGCACTGTATGACCGAGCGGAAAGGTATCTGAAAGAGCATTTAGGGAGCGACACCAAGCTAAGACCGAAAGCGTGGAAAGCTGAGGTTGCAGACCTAACCGCACAGAAAGACCGCCTTTATCGGGAAATGCGCAAGCTGAAAGATGAAGTTGCTGAAGCTGAAACCGTCAAGCGTTGTGTAGAGCAGGCAATACCGCCGACAGAGCAGAGAAAGGAGAGGTCAAAGGCGCATGATATGTCATTATAAAGTGAATCTTGGATGGAAATATATTAAAATATTCATTTTCTGACCGATAAATAATATGAGTATAAAGTGAGATAGTGGATAATTACAAAGTAAATCATTCAGTTACGCATATCTATATTTGTGGAAAGTGTGTGAAAGGGGGTAATCAGATTTATATAAAACAAGAAAGATAACACAACATATTGATATGCGAGGCTGATTAGATATTTTAACTATAGAAAGGATGAGTGAAAAATGAAAAAATTCAAAAAGTTATTAAGTGTTATGTTGGTTAGTACGTTGTTGGTTGCTAATGTTATTCCTGTAAGTGCTGCGGAAATACAACCGCGTGATGCGGCTCCTGCATTGACACAGTTTTATGTGTATTCCGTATCTTCTGAAAAAGGTGGAACAGAAGTTATTCAACGTTCGGGGTCATTTGCGCAGGTTGGTACAACATTGGATCACGGCGGGACTTGGTTGGAAGTTGAAACGATTGAGATCGGGTATGCAAAAACACGCTCAGCCACTCTTAACAGCACTAATATGACCTTGAAATCTAAAAAAGCGATAGACCTTGATAATGATCGTATAATCGATGGATGGGCTTGCGTTTGGAGATATGAGAACAGCTATGGTTTTGAAGCCGGAACATTTAAGGCTAGTTCCAAATCTGCAAATTCACCGTGGAATACAATGAATATTACTTTTTATATACATTAAGCTGTATGGGGGTAGCGTATATGCAGGTTAATTCTAATTATCGGCAGAATATCATATCATACGAAAATATGCAGAAAAGTAACGGGACTCCTACATTTGCACAATATGTAACCGAAAAGAATGAAGAACGGCTTCGAGATGAAGCGGCAACGGATTTTGAGGAACGTGTGCTACAGAGTGCTGGACCGAATGCTCCACAATCTGTAAAAGATGCTTGGATGGAGACAGTGAAAGAAGTTGGAGTAAACGGATTGGGTGAAACTAAGAATGGACGGACTCATATAACAGATATGCACATACAGCAAATTATAGCCCATTATTACGGGTTGTCGAATAGTACGGACATTTTGGGTAATTCCGTGGAGTCTGCAATGCGGGCTACTCAAAAAGCTTTATATGATTTTGACCATCCTCTAGAACCTAATCGGGTTATAAGTATTGAAGAACAACAGGCACTTGTAAAGGAAAGGCAGTTTTATGTATCTTTTCTGGAAAAATTGGAAAAGCTTCTGACAGGGAATAAGGAGCAAAATGGAACAGACTTGTACGGCGCAATCAACAGAGGTCTTTTGCGTAGTAAATAATTTTGTTGTGCGTAAATTGTTACGGGAGTATGCACCATGTGAAGATTAGCATGGTGCATATTTTTTGCCCAAAGTTAGAAAAAGAACGTTCTACAAAGTACCGTTTTCTGTAGCGTCAGCACTGAACTTGTACCCAACGCCTACCTAACACCGTTTTCAGATAAGTCGGGTTTTTACAATCCGGCCCAATCCGAGTAAGGCGCACATCTCTCCTATCCCGCAACACCCTGCGCTGATGTTGCAGTATTTCCACCTTGAAAGGACAATACAGGCAAGGAAACAGGTTGTTGTTCCGCTTCAATCTGTAATTCGTCTGCTAAGAGGGAAACCGCCCTCTTAAAGATTGTTTCCTCACTGTCCGAAAACGTCAGCACTATCATTTTTCCCATGCTTATTACCTCTCTTATCCGTTGCATTGATACAACATTTTTTCTGCCCTGTTTACCTTTATTTGACAGTAAGCAACAAGTATATATGCCGGAAACCGCAATGTCAATTTCATGCGGATAAGGGAACAGACAGCCACTAACAACAGCGGGCGTATGGAGATTACTCTGTATGCCCTCTTTTCATGTAAAGGAGATTTATGTATATGCCAAAAAATAATGAGAACCAACAGGCACAGGAACGCCGACCGCACTTTGTAAAGACCATAGGCAGAACGACCTACTTTGTGACGTGCCACTTTAGCGAAACAAGCAGAGAAACCTTGCAGGATAAGCTAAAACGCATGATTGTACGGGATATTCAGAGTGGAAATTATTAAATTTCATGTTCACACTTTTTTTGTCTTGACGGCACAGACGATAAAGGCACCGTCTTGGTCGAGTGCGGGAAAATGCTGCAAAGAGGCACACCAAAGCTGGATAAAGACGGGAAACCGGTGCGGAACGCAAAGGGCAAGATCGTGTATGAGCCTTATAAAATCCGGGTATTCAATACCATTAACTTCCAGAAAAGTATGCACTTTAACCCCTTTGCGTATATCCATTCGGAAAAGGATATTTTGAAGATTGTTACCACCTTAATCGCCAACACCAAAGGCGAGGGAAAAGCCGGGGATGATTTCTGGGTCAAGGCGGAAACCCTGCTCTACACGGCGCTGATCGGCTATATCTACTACGAGGCCCCGACCAACGAACAGAATTTTGCCACGCTGGTAGAAATGCTGAACGCTATGGAGGTGCGGGAGGATGACGAGAGTTTCAAAAACGCTGTTGACCTTCTCTTTGACGCCCTGGAGCAGAAAGACCCGGACCACTTCGCCCTGCGGCAGTATAAAAAATACAAGCTGGCGGCGGGCAAGACAGCAAAATCCATATTGATTAGCTGTGCTTCCAGGCTGGCGCCATTTGACATCCGGGAGGTCCGGGAGATCACCATGTATGACGAGCTGGACCTGGATATGCTGGGGGATGAACGGACCGCCCTGTTCCTCATTATGAGCGACACGGACGGCACCTTTGCCTTCCTTATCAGCCTGATCTATTCCATCCTGTTCAACCGTCTGTGCGAGCGGGCGGATGATGTGTATGGCGGGCGGCTCCCGGTTCATGTGCGGTGCCTCATTGACGAGGCGGCCAATATCGGCCAGATCCCCAACCTGGAGCGGCTGATGGCTACTATCCGAAGCCGTGAGATTTCCGCGTGCCTGGTGCTGCAGGCCCAGAGCCAGCTAAAGGCGCTTTATAAGGACAACATGGACACCATCATAGGGAATTGTGACGCTTCCCTGTTCCTGGGAGGCAAGGAGGAAACCACCTTAAAAAGCTGGAACTCCCTTTTAGGAAAAGAGACCATCGACCTGTATAACACCAGCGTCACCAAAGGCAACCAGGAATCCCACGGGCAGAACTTCCAGAAGTTAGGCAAGGATCTGATGTCCGTGGACGAGCTGGCGGTCATGGACGGCGGGAAATGCTTACTGCAGATCAGGGGTGTGCGCCCCTTCCTTTCCCGGAAGTATGATATAACGAAACACCCGAACTATAAGCTGCTCTCCGATTACAATGAGAAGAACGCTTTTGATATTGAGAAATTCTTATCCACCCGGATGCCGATGCGTCCCGGAGAGCTGTACCGCAATTATGAGGTCACAGCCGAAGATCTGGAACCGCAGACCACATAACGTTGTTCCTGCCTGTCAAAGCATTACGCTCTGGCAGGCTTTTGTTTTGTCACCCGGAAAGGAGGTCTTTTTTGAGGATCCGCGATTCTCCCTGAAAACTGAATACCATGCAGGTTTTACCCTGCCCCATGCCGCCGTGCTGTTTGAAGCAGATTTTCCAAAACAGTGCGGCGGCTTTTTTCGTTTCCGGCCGTCTGCGGCCGCTTCACAAAATCATTTCAAAAATAAGGAGGAACTATATGGCATTTTTTGCGAGCGCGATTGACACTTTGAAGATTCTGGTAATTGCCCTGGGAGCGGGCCTTGGAGCATGGGGCGTCATCAACCTTCTGGAAGGTTACGGCAATGACAATCCGGGAGCCAAAAGCCAGGGTATGAAACAGCTTATGGCGGGCGGCGGTATCGCCCTGGTAGGCGCAACCCTGATCCCGCTGCTGGCCGGCCTGTTCGGTTAAGGGCTGACCTATGGGCAGTCTGTTTGAAAGGATAACAGACTGGATTAAGGAGGGCCTGATTGAAGCCATCACCGGGCAGTACACCGGCATTTTCGATTCGGTCAACAGCCAGGTTGCGGATGTGGCCGGGCAGGTCGGGCAGACCCCGCAGGGCTGGAATGGCGGCGTGTTTTCCATGATACAGAACCTTTCGGAAACCGTCGTCATTCCCATTGCGGGCATGATCCTGACCTTTGTCCTTGTGTATGAGCTGATTCAGATGATTTTGGAGAAGAACAACATGCACGACTTTGACACATTCAACATCTTCAAGTGGATTTTTAAGACCTTCGTTGCCACTTACCTGCTCACCAACTGTTTTACGATTGTCATGGCGGTGTTCGACGTCGCCCAGAACGTGGTATCGCAGAGCGCGGGCGTGATAAACGGCAGCCTTGATGTGGAGGCCGCCCTTGCGGACCTTTCCACGCAGCTTGAAGCAATGGGGATGTGGGAGCTTATCGGCCTCTGGCTGGAGACCAACATCATCAACCTGTGCATGTGGGTGCTGTCCATTGTGATCTTCGTCATTGTCTACGGCAGGATGATAGAAATTTATTTGACCGTGAGCCTTGCACCGATCCCCTTCTCCACGATGGCTAACCGGGAATGGGGGCAGATGGGGACGGGGTACCTCCGTTCCCTCTTTGCGCTGGGGTTCCAGGGATTTTTGATCCTGGTCTGCGTCGCCATTTATGCGGTGCTGGTCCAGTCGATCCCGGCCTCCGGCGACATCCACGGCGCAATCTGGGGCACGGCGGGCTATACGGTCCTGCTGGCCTTTGCCCTGTTTAAGACAGGTTCGTTATCCAAATCCATATTTAACGCAAGATAGCATAATTCAGATTCAGAATAAGGAGGATTTCATTTTATGAGTAAAACAAATACAGAAAATACAATCCCGGAAATGCAGGCGCCGGAAACAGCGGGCGGTCTGCCGCTGGACGTGAGGGTGCGGCCAATCGCGCCGATGGGGAACCTGCTAGCCTTTGCCAACGTGACCATCGGCGGATGCTTCAAGATTGACGGCTTCCGTATCTGTTCCGGCGAAAAGGGGCTGTATGTGAACATGCCTTCCACCCAGGACAAAAACGGGAACTGGAAGGATGTCTGCTGGCCGGTGACGGCGGAGTTCAGAAAGCAGTTAAACGACGCCCTGCTTGACGGGTACGGGCAGGCCATTGAAAACTTGCAGGCCACCCTTGAAGCCACAAAGGGCGCGGCGGAGAAGCCTTCCCTGTCCGGCGCCTTAAAAGAAAATGCCGGGAAAGTCAAAAGCCAGCCGGTGAAAGACGCCCCGGCTAAGAACGGGCAGGAACGCTGATGCCGGAAACAAAGAAATACAGCGTGATCTATGCGGACCCGCCCTGGCGCTACGATATGAAGCGCGGCAACGGCGTGGCGGAAAACCATTACCCCACCATGAGCATGGAGGATATATGTGCGCTGCCGGTGGCGGAACTTGCCGCTAAAGACAGCGCACTTTTCCTGTGGGCGACCTTCCCGCAGCTTAATGAGGCGTTCCGGGTGATGGAGGCATGGGGATTCAGATATAAGACTTTAGCCTTCCTCTGGCTCAAACAGAACCGGAAAGCGGATTCCTGGTTTTACGGGATGGGGTTCTGGACCCGCTCAAATGCCGAGGTCTGCCTGCTGGCGACCAGAGGCCACCCGAAACGCCAGTGCGCGGGGATCCACCAGTTTGTGATCTCCCATATCGAGCAGCACAGCAAAAAGCCGGACGAGGTGCGGGAAAAAATCGTAAAGCTCATGGGCGACCAGCCCAGGCTGGAGCTGTTCGCAAGGCAGCAGACGCCGGGCTGGGATGTGTGGGGAAATGAAGTGGAATCCAGTATTACAATGCCAGGGAGGAAGGAGTGATTTTTATAGAACAGGATGCAAAACGGCTGTTGATGGAACGGCTGGACAAGTGCCTGAAGATCCATGCAGATATGCTGGACGCACAGAATATCGGCAGCATTTACGAATTGCAGGGGTTTTCGGAGCTTCATTATTACCTGAAGGCGGAACATGAATTTACCCCGGCAGAGGTGGAGGCGCTTCTTTCCTTTCAGGATCCGTTAGATGTGGCCCGGTGGTGCTGGGAAGAAAATACCCATGCTCATAGCTTTCCTATCTGTGAACTTTTGGAGGAAATCCAAGCGGATCGGAAATTTCCAAAAGAACTAAGCGAACCGGAAGAACAGAATCGGAAATATCTGGAGTTGATGTCCTTGGTCGGCAAGGATTATTACATTTACAGGGAAAAGCTGGAGGATTGCTCTAACAGGGAACTGATAGACCGGTCGGAAGAAATTGCCTCCGTGATGGCCGCTTACCGTTATCTGACAGGAGAAAATTCGTTGACAGCAGAAGAAATTGATTATCTGCTACGTTTCGACCGTCCATTAGTGGAAGTTGTCAAATATTGTCCAGCAGCCGACACAAACGCTTGTATTGCCGTGGAGTTGTTGGTTCAAGATATTTCCTCTCCTCAGGAGGAACGGGCAGAGCAGCCAAGATCTCTGCGGGAACGGCTGCAGGATGCGATTCAGAAGGTGCAGAGACCACCGGCCGCGGAGGAAATGATCCATGATTCCGGCGCACGATAATGAAATTCTATCACGATGGGAGGTGAAATAAATGCCCTATGTACCCGTACCCAAAGACTTAACGAAAGTCAAGACAAAAGTGGCGGCGGGCCTTACCAAGCGCCAGCTCATCTGTTTCAGCCTGGGCGGTCTTGTGGGCCTGCCGGCCTATTTCCTGACGAGGGGCGCCATCGGCAATTCCGCGTCGGTGCTTTTGATGATCGGCCTGATGATGCCCTTTTTCTTCTTCGCCATGTATGAGCGGGACGGGCAGCCGGCGGAGAAACTTCTGAAAAACCGGCTGCGCTATAAGCTCTGGCCGAAGGAACGCCCCTACCGGACGGAAAACCTATATAAAACCATGTCAAAAAAGGAGGTTACAAGGATTGCCAAAAACAAAACAGCAAGAGGCCCAGGAAAAACGTCTGCAAAGGAACATCAGGCAGGCAGAAAAGACCAGGGCCGACGCAGCAAAAGGCAGAAATAAAACTGCCTCTAACAAGCCGCCGAAAAAAGGCGGCTTTCTCGCCGGGCTTAGGGCGGATGCCCCGCAGACGGCCCAGCAGAGTATTCCCTACCGGGAAATGTATAAGGATGGGATCTGCCGGCTGACGGACACGCTTTACACCAAGACCGTGCAGTTTTTCGATATTAACTACCAGCTCGCCCAGGCGGAGGACAAAGCGCAGATTTTTGAGGGGTACTGTGATTTCTTAAATTACTTTGACGCCTCCATCCATGTGCAGCTTACTTTTATCAACCAGCGGGCGAATATGCAGGATTTCGCAAAGAGCATTGAGATCCCCGCCCGCGGCGACGAATATGACGGGATCCGTAAAGAATACGCGGATATGTTAAAGGGGCAGCTCCAAAAGGGCAACAACGGCCTTACCAAACGCAAATATATCACCTTCGGCATTGAGGCGGACGACCTTAGGACCGCAAAAATGCGGCTGGAACGGATTGAAACAGATGTGCTGGCGAACTTTAAGACCCTGGGAGTCCAGGCAAGGCCCTTAAACGGCCTGGAGCGTCTGGAACTTCTGCACAGCCAGCTCCACCCGGACGGGCAGGAAAAGTTCCGCTTTACCTGGGCGGACCTGCCAAAGACCGGGCTTTCCACCAAAGATTTTATCGCGCCCTCCGGCATGTCGTTTTCCAGGGATGGAAAGACCTTCCGGGTGGCCGACCATTCCGGGGCAGTGTCTTTCTTACAGATTTTAGCCCCGGAGCTGACAGACCGGCTGCTGGCAGAGCTTCTGGATCTGGACGATGCCGTGACGGTCAACCTGCATATCCAGTCCATCGACCAGACCCAGGCGATTAAAAATATCAAGCGCAAGATGTCGGACTTACAGAAAATGACCATTGAGGAACAGAAAAAAGCGGTCCGGGCTGGGTACGACATGGACATCATACCTACGGACCTTGCCACCTATGGGGAAGAAGCGAAAAATCTCTTGCAGGATTTACAGAGCCGGAATGAAAGGATGTTCCTGGTGACGGTGCTGGTGGAGAATCTTGCACCGAAGCGCCAGAAATTGTTTAACGATATTCTCTCCGCTTCCGGTATCGCCCAGAAATATAACTGTGCCTTAAAGCGGCTGGACTTCCAGCAGGAACAGGGGCTTATATCCTCCCTTGCGCTGGGTTTGAACCAGGTGGAGATTGAACGGGGGCTTACCACAAGCAGCACCGCCATTTTTGTGCCTTTCACCACCTGTGAGCTGTTCCAGGAGGGGGAGGCGCTTTATTATGGCCTGAACGCCCTTTCCAACAACCTGATTATGGCGAACCGCAAGAACTTAAAGAATCCAAATGGACTGTTCCTGGGGACGCCGGGCAGCGGCAAGTCGTTCTCTGCCAAGCGTGAGATCGTCAACGTGTTCCTTCTGACGGAGGATGACATCATCATTGCGGATCCCGAAAATGAGTACGGCCCATTGGTGGAACAGTTTGGGGAGCAGGGGCAGGTCATTGATATTTCCCCCACTTCCACCAACTATATCAATCCGATGGATATTAACCTGGACTATTCGGACGACGAGAACCCTATCACCTTAAAAAGTGACTTTATCCTGTCTCTGTGCGATTTGATTATCGGCGGCAAGGAGGGGCTTTCCCCGATTGAGCGTACCATCATTGACCGCTGCACTAGGCTGGTGTACCGGGATTACCTGCAGGATCCCTGCCCGGAGAAAATGCCGGTTTTGGGCGACCTTTACGACCTGCTTTTGAAGCAGGCGGAGCCGGAGGCGCAGAATATCGCCACGGCGCTGGAAATCTATGTCAACGGTTCCTTAAATGTATTCAACCACCGTTCCAATATCCAGATGGACAAACACCGGGTACTCTGCTTCCAGCTCAAATCCCTGGGAAAAGCGTTAAAGGAGATCGGGCTTTTGATTATGCAGGATGCGGTCTGGAACCGTGTCACCGCCAACCGTTCCAAACACAAGACTACCTGGTTCTATATTGACGAATTCCATCTCCTTTTGAAAGGCCAGACCGGAAGTTTCAGCGTGGAAATCTGGAAACGCTTCCGTAAATGGGGCGGGATCCCGTCAGGGCTGACCCAGAACGTAAAGGATCTTCTGGCTTCCCGTGAGATTGAGAATATTTTCGAGAACTCGGATTTTATCTACATGCTCAACCAGGCTCAGGGGGACCGACAGATTTTGGCAAAGCAGCTTGGGATTTCCCCGCACCAGCTTTCCTATGTGACCCATTCCGGCCCCGGCGAAGGGCTTCTGTTCTTTGGAAATGTGATTATCCCATTTGTGGATCACTTCCCGAAGGATACTTTGCTGTACAGCGTCTTAACGACCAGGCCCGATGAAGTGGCGGGGACAAAGGCGTGAGGAAATGCAGCTTATTAAACATGACTGGAGGTGAGGATAACGGAACGTGACGGGGAATTTCAGAGAAAACAGAAAGATGCCCGGATGCCGGCGCGGGATTCCCATAAGGAGGAACGCATGACGCCGCGGCAGGGCGGGCAGGATTTTGACCTGCGCCGGGCAAGGGATGCCCCTTCTCCCGGTGCTTCAAGAAGCCATCGGCAGGCGGTCCCGCTTCCGATGGAGGCGGACCCTTTGCAGGCCACGCCGGAAGTAACACAGCAGGCGAAAACTTACGGATCGGAACCTGTTGCCGGAAATAACAACGGTTATATAACGGCACAGGAATTTTCCTCCCAGGACACTTCCGGGCGGATGCCGTTTTCAGAGGATGCTCTGCGGCATGGCTCCGGGCATGATCCCGGAGAACCTGTTCCTTTGGAGGCTGGCACATCAGCGGCAAAAAGGGATTCTGGGCGGACAGAGCACAAAAGCCGGACACGCCAGCGCGGAAACCAATACTATCAGCGTTTCCATGAGGCTGCAAAAGCCGAGGAACAGGCGGTGCAGACAGAAGGCGGAGGCGTTGAGCCGAAAAAACCTTCCAAGCTGGAATTTACCGCCGACGAGCTGCCGCCGGAGGCCAAAGACAACAAGCTGACGCAGGCAAGGCGGAAAGCGGAGCGGACTACGGAGAAGTTAGAACAGGCCGAAGCGTGTCTGCCCTCCCGCCGTAAATTGCGGATTGAGACCGCTTCCGACCCGGAAACCGGGAAAGCGAAAAAACACCTGAAATTTGAACAGGAGGTGAAATCCCAGCGGGCCCATGTCAAAGGCTCCCTTCCCATGCGCCCGGTGAAAGCCGGCGCAAATACAGCCATTGGCTATGCCCATAAAAAGATTTACCAGGCGGAGGATGAAAATATCGGCATTAAGGCGGCCCACCGGACCGAGCTTGTGGGGGAGGCAGGACTTCGCACAGCATACCACCGGCACAAAACAGCGCCTTACCGGAGGGTATCAAAGTTACAGCAAAAGTCTGTGAGGGCAAATGCGGGCCTGTCTTACCGGCAGGCGTTATATGACAACCCGGAATTAAAGAAGAATGTCCTGGCGCGGATGTGGCAGAAACAGAAATTGAAACGCCAGTACGCCAAAGCAGCGCGGGAGGCAAAAAAAGCCGGCACACGGGCAAAGGACGCCGCTGTCACTACGGAAAAGATTGTCGTCAGCATTGGCAGGACGATCCGGCGGCACCCGGTAGCCTGTGCCATTATCATTCTCCTGCTTTTGGTATTCTTCCTGATTGCTTCTGTGCTGTCCTCATTTTCCAATATTGGTACCGGAGGCCTGGGGAGCCTGGCGGCTTCCACCTATCTGGCGGAGGACCAGGACATCAACCAGGCAGAGCTTTCCTATACCGAATGGGAAACGGATTTACAGATGGAGATTGGCCGGGTGGAATCCGACCGCCCCGGCTATGACGAGTACCGTTATAACATTGGCGCCATCGAGCATGACCCTTACGTGCTGATGGGCTACTTAACCGCTGTCTATCAGGACTTTTCTTACAGTGAAGCGGAGGGCGTGCTGCGGCAGCTATTTCAGGAGCAGTATTCCCTATCTTTCAGCGAGGAAACGGAAATCCGCTACCGGACGGAAACCACCATTGACCCGGAGACCGGCGAGGAAACCGAGGAAGAAGTGCCGTATGAGTGGCGCATCCTGAATGTGAAACTTACGGCCACGCCGCTGGAAAACCTGGCCGTCTCCCGCATGAATGAAGAACAGAAGGAAATCTGCGAGATTTTATTGCAGACCAAAGGGAACCGCCAGTATGTGGAAAATGTATTCGGCACCAACTGGCTCCCCTATGTTACCAGCTACTACGGCTACCGGGTCCACCCCATCAGCGGGGGAAAGGATTACCATACCGGCGTTGACATCGGCATGGCACAGGGCACGGATATTTTAGCCGGGCATGACGGCAGGGTCACGCTGGCCGGGAACGCTGGCGGCTATGGCCTGTGCATCGCTATTGAGGGAGAGGCTTACGAGGGGCATACCCTTACCACCAAGTACGGCCACTGCTCACAGCTTCTCGTTTCCGCAGGCCAGGAAGTCAAGGCCGGGGATGTGATCGCAAAGGTCGGCAGCACCGGCAATTCCACCGGGCCGCACCTTCATCTGGAGGTACTGGTGGACGGGCAATACTTAAATCCCCTCTACTTTGCCGACACCGGAGATACCAGCGAGCGGCATTTGCCGGAAGTGGGCGCAGGAGGCGGAGGGAATTATTTTGACTATGACGTACCGCCGGAGGCCCTTGCGGATGAACGGTTTGCGGCCATGCTTGCGGAGGCGGAAAAGTATTTAGGTTATCCGTATGTATGGGGCGGCGCAAGCCCTTCCACTTCCTTTGACTGTTCCGGGTATGTTTCCTGGGTAGTCAACCACAGCGGCTGGAATTTCGGGCGTCTGACCGCGGACGGGCTCTTAGGGGTCTGTACCCCGGTATCAAGCGCCGACGCAAAACCGGGCGACCTGATTTTCTTCCAGGGGACCTACAATACCAGCGGCGCAAGCCATGTGGGGATTTATGTGGGGAACGGAATGATGATCCATTGCGGCGACCCGATCTCTTACGCAAACATCAACACAAGTTACTGGCAGCAGCATTTTTATACATTTGGGCGTCTGCCTTAAACAGATTGGAGGTAAAATTTGAACCCTAAAATAGAAAAACTGGAAAAGGAAATCGACAAGACCAAAGCGAAGATCGCAGAAATGCAGGGCAAACTCCGCAAGCTGGAGGAACAGAAAACGGAGCTTGAAAATACCGACTATGTGGCGGTGGCAAGAAGCTATAAGCTGACGCCCCAGCAGCTTGCGGATTTCTTAAAATCGCAGCAGGCTTCCCCTCTGGGGGAGGCGCTGCCGCAGAAACAGGAGGATGGGAATGAGGATTAAAAAACTTTCTTTGTTTCTGGCGCTTATGCTCGCCATAGGTGCCACCGTCCTGCCCCTGACGGCTTATGCCGCCGGGGGAAAGGACACCACGCCGCCGGAGCTCACCGCTTCCCTGGACGGCGGTACGCTGAAAGTGGAAAGCAGCGACGACAATTCCGGCGTGGAGGCGGTCTTTGTGGACGGGAACCGGATCAACTCGTTAACCAACGGGGCGGCAAAGGTCACGCTGAAGGACTATGCCGGAACGGAGAAGCAGGTAATCGTGTACGCCCAGGATTATGCCGGGAACCGCTCGGAGGCCGTGAAATTTGATAACCCCTATTATGAGGAACCAAAGGAAACGGAAAAGCCTTCCGCTGCACCGGCACAGACTGGCACGGTAAAACCAACCCAGGCGCCGGCAGCTTCTTCCGGCAGCCAGGGCGCGGCCACACAGAACAACGGAGGCGGCAGCACTTCCAATAAAGGGATTTCTTCTGCCGGCGCTTCCACGGGAGGCAGTACATCATCAGGCAATCATTCCGGCAATTCCGGCAGTAATAATTCCGGGAACAGTTCCAATGCGGGTACAAACACAGGCCAGGCAGACAGCTCCGGGGGAACATCAGGCGGCAGTACATCATCAGGCGGCAGTTCTTCGGAGAGTTCCACTTCCTCTGTCCCGGAGGGCGCGTTTACCCCGGAGGGCACCGGCACGGTCTTAGATACAGCCACCGGCGCGGATGGGGATAAACAGTTTTATACCATTACTACCGAGGACGGGAATGTATTCTATCTCATTGTGGACGGAAAGCGTGACAGCAACAATGTTTACTTCTTAAACGGCGTCACCGAATCTGACCTGATGGCCCTGGCGGAAAAAAGTGACGGCAGCATGAGCGTGATCCCGGCAGAGGATGTCTGTACCTGCACGGAAAAGTGTGCTGCAGGGGAAGTCAATACCTCCTGCCCGGTCTGCAAGAATGACTTAAAGGGCTGTATTGGGAAAGAAAAACCGGAGGAAACAGAGAAACCGGAGGAACCAGAACCGTCAAAGAAAAATACAGGCAGCGCCGGAACGATTATCTTTGTCATCGTTGCCCTGCTTGCAGTAGGCGGCGCCGGCTACTATGTGAAAATCGTGCGCCCGAAGCAGCTTGCAGAGGATGACGAGGATTTCGAGGATGGCGGGTATGGCGAGGGCTTTGACCCGGACGAGGCTTTCGGGGAAACAGAATATCTCTCCGAGGATGATTTTGACGACAGAATGGATGATAACGAACCTGAGGACGGCGAATAACGCTGTCCTTTCTTTATGCAATCAACAATGAAGAAAGTGAGGATTATTTCATGGGAAAGACAAATATCCACCACCGCAGCGGCTTCATGCGGCTGCTGGCGGCGCTTCTCTGCGCGGTATGCGTCTTTGGCCTGGTTCCCACACAGGCATTTGCCCTTTCGCCGGGGCAGAAAGCAAGCTCCTGGCTGGGTGACAACTATGTGGGGTCTGACGGACAGTATTATTACGCGCCGGCGCCTTACACTTACCTGGTCTATCATTCCGATGGGACAATGGACGTGAAAAGCAGTTCCGGTGGCAGTGCCTACCGCCACTATATGCTGACCGCTTCGGACGGGAGCAGCCAGCAGGTCTACTGTGTGGAGAGCGGGGTGCCTTACCACACTTCCGAAAATACCTACACATCGGAAAGCGGGACCAACAGCAATTACCTGAACCTGCTCCCCGCCGAGGCAAGACGGGGCATTACCCTGACGGCAATCTACGGCTGGAAACCGGGGGCAAGGCTTCCGGTTCCCGGTATCAACGAGGACGATTATAAGATCGCGACCCAGGTGATCCTCTGGGAATACCAGCAGCAGCTAAGAAGCGACCCGTACAGCCGGCATGGGAACGGCCATGCGGACGCCAACCAGTATTTCAGTATCATTGCCGGACGCCCGGCAGAGAAAGCCTACAACTGGATTCTTTCACAGGTTGCCTCCCACTCAACGGTTCCCTCCTTCACCTCCACCAGAAAAAGCGAGGCGCCGGAGCTGGAACTGAAATGGGATACGGAAAAGAAAATCTATACCCTGACGGTCACAGACACCAATAACCTGAACATCAACCTGGAGACCGTAAAAGGCAGCGGCGTTTCTGTTTCAAGAAGCGGGAACAAGTATACCTTTACCAGTAAGAACATGATTATGGATCCTGTGACCTTTGAATTCCGAAAGGATATTCCGGTTGCAAACGATATGCTGATCTGGGGAAGGCCCGGCTACCAGACCATGATGACCGGCGCCAGCGACCCGGTTTCCTTCTTTGTGAAGATCAAGACGGAAACCTATGGCACGGGAAAGATTGTTAAGACCAGCGAGGACGGCATTGTGTCCGGGATTTCTTTCAATATTTCCGGCACGGACATTCTGGGGAATAAAGTCAATGAGACTGTCACCACCGGGGAAAACGGGCAGGTCAAGAAAAGGCTGTTCCCCGGCACCTACCTGGTAACGGAGATCCCGGTGGACCGCTATGTGACCCCTCCGGCGCAGTATGTCACCATTGAGAGCGGCCAGACCGCTGCGGTCCATTTCAGCAACATCTTAAAGAAGTTCCGCGTCCATGTGGTAAAGACGGACGCCGAGACCGGGACCGCCCAGGGCGACGCTACCCTTGCAGGGGCAACCTACGGCATTTTCAATAATGGCGAGCTGGTAGACACCTACACCACCGGGTCGGACGGCAGCTTTATGACCCGCTACTATGTATGCGGCGATAGCTGGACCGTGCGGGAGATCGAGCCAAGCACCGGCTATCTTTTGAATGATACGGTCTATGAGGTTGGCGCTTCCCCGACCCTTTATGAAGTGGAACTGAATACCACCGAGAACCAGGTTACGGAGACGGTGATCTACGGCAATATCCAGCTTGTGAAGCATACGGACGACTTAGACCCGGATGTTTCCGAAGGTGAGAATACGGACGAACCCAATGAGGGTATCGTGGAACGCCCGGAGGCCGACGCAGTCTTTGAGGTTTACTTAAAGGCGGCGGGCAGCTATGAAAACGCAAAGGAAAGCGAGCGCGACCTGCTCACCACGGACGGGGATGGATTTGCCGCCTCTAAAATGCTCCCTTACGGCCGTTACACCGTCCACCAGACAGCCGGCGAGGAAGGCAAGGCGTTGATCCCGGACTTTACCGTGTTTATTTCCTCTAACGGACAGACTTACAGCTATATCTTAAATAACCGCACCATTACGGCGCGTCTCAAAGTGGAAAAATGCGACGCCGAGACCGGAAACATCATCCCTGTACCCGGCACGGGATTTCAGGTAAAAGACCTCTCCACCGGGGAATTTGTCACCCAGGAGATTTATTACCCGAACCCGGAGACCCTTGATACCTTCTATGTTTCCGATGAAGGATGGCTCATGCTGCCGGAACCTCTGCACACCGGGGATTATGAACTTTACGAGGTGGCGGCGCCTTACGGGTATGTATTATCCAGTGAGCCGGTGCCCTTTACTATTGACGGCAGCGAATCTGTCGTGACCGTCACCCAGCACAACATGCCGCAGAAAGGCCAGCTTACCATTACAAAGACCGGTGAAGTATTCGCTTCCGTCCAGGAGAACGACGGCCTGTACCAGCCGGTGTATGAGGTCATGGGGCTTCCAGGCGCGGTCTATGACGTGATTGCGGATGAAGATATTTATACCGGAGACGGGACCTTACGGGCTGCGAAAGACACCGTTGTGGAAACCCTTACCACCGGGGAGGACGGAACCGCGGCAAGCGGCCTTCTCTACCTGGGGCGCTACCGTCTGGAGGAACGCCAGGCGCCGGCAGGGATGGTCTTAAACTCCCAGCCGGAATATGCGGAGCTTACCTATGCGGGCGAGACCGTGGAAGTGACACAGATCGTCGTCGGCCTGTATGACGAGCGGCAAAAAGTGGCGGTCAGCCTGTCAAAAGAATTAGAAACAGATGAACTGTTCGGCCTTGGCATGAATGAGGAATACAAAGATATTTCTTTTGGTCTGTATGCTTCCGCTGACCTGACGGCCCTTGATGGCAGCGTGATCCCGGCAGGCGGCCTTCTGGAAGTGGTTTCCGTTGACCCGGATGAGGCGGGCGGCTATGACGCTTCCTTTGCTTCCGATCTGCCTTTTGGCAGCTACTATGTGAAGGAACGCACCACAAACAGCGCTTACATTCTTTCTGATACGGAATATCCGGTTGTGTTTGAGTACGCGGGCCAGGATGCGGCGCTGGTGCAGATCCTTGTGAATGAGGGGGAACCCATTTCCAATGACCTGCTTCGCGGGCGTGTGGACGGTGTAAAGGTTGGTGAGAACCCGGAGGGCGGCGACGATGTGAAGCTGTCCGGCGCACTCATTGGATTGTTTCAGCCGGACACAGAGGAATTTACCGAGGAAAACGCCCTGCTTACCGTAACCACGGGCGAGGACGGCAGCTTTGCTTTTGAAAATATCCCTTACGGCCATTGGATCGTAAAGGAAATTTCTGCCCCGGCGCTTTACACGGTAAGCCAGGAACAGCACCATATCTATATTGGTGTGGACGGGCAAAGCATTGAAATCAGGGTGGAAAATACCCTAATCCGGGGTAGCGTGCAGGTGATGAAAACCGAGGCGGTGGACGAGCCTTCCCCTGTGGAAAAAGAGAATGAAGATAAGAACACCTTCCTGCGGTTCCTCTCCGGCGCGGTATTCGATTTGTATGAGGACACCAACGGCAGCAAGGAACTGGATTCCGAGGATAAGAAGCTGGGGACGCTGAAAGAGGCGGACGCAGGGTATCACACCGCGGAGAACCTTCTGGCGGGCGGTTACTTCATCAAAGAAAGCAAAGCGCCGGAGGGCTATCAGCTTGACGAAAACGCTTACTACTTTGAGATTACCGAGGACGGCCAGACAGTGGTTGTGGAAAACGGCGAAGCCGGGCGCGGCTTCACCAATGAGGCCTACCGGGGGAACTTAAAAATCACAAAGGATTCCAGCGACGGACGAAAGGACGGCTTTGCTTTTGAAGTAAAAAGCGCGGACGGCTCCTACTGTGAGACCTTCACCACACCAAAATCCGGCGTGATTGAGGTAACAGGGCTTAGGGTCGGCATTTATACCGTAACGGAGATTAATAACCGGGCAAGCAAAGATTATATCATTCCTGACGCTGCCACGGTGGAGATCAAGGCAGAGGAAACGGCAACGGTCCAGTTCTTCAACGAAAAGCCGGAGAAGCCGGAGGAACCCAAAAACCCGGACAATCCCAAGACCCCGGACAATCCTTCTAATCCGTCAACGCCTTCCAATCCCGGAAAGCCGGTACCGCAGACTGGGGATGATGCTTTCATCTTTTTGTACGGCTGTCTGCTGGCGCTGGCTGTGATTGGCGGCGGTGTATTCACGGTATTTTATTTCAAAAAGGGGAAGTATGAGAAAACTTCCCCGAAAAAGAAAGCTGTCGGCATTACGGTGGTTTCCCTCTGCGTATTACTGGCCTTTGGCAGCGGATTTCTGATGGTCCGCGACCTGAACCAGTATACTAAGAGCGCCGGAGCCTATGACGAACTGGCGGAAAACGTGGAACTGCCGGAGCCAGCCGAAGCGTCGGAAGAAACAGCAGGCGGAGCTGAAACGGATGGGGAGGATTCTGGTGTAATCCTCCCTGTTGTGGATTTTGAGGCCCTTAAGAAAAACGGGCCGGACATTATCGGATGGATCACCCTTCCTGATTCGGCCATCAACTACCCGGTGACGCAGACGGACAATAACGAGTATTACCTGCGCCACCTCTATGATGGGACCTATAACAAGGCAGGCTGCCTGTTTGCGGATTATGAGAACCAGGCGGATTTTTCAGACCGCAATACCATTATCTACGGCCACAATATGCGGGATGGCTCCATGTTCGCCGTGCTCAATCAATATGACGGACAGCCTTATTTTGATACCCACAGGCAGATGTACCTTGTGACCCCAACGGGCGGTTATGTGATGGAGATTTTTTCTGCGTTTGCGGCAAAACCGGCAGAGTCCGGCAGCGACACCTCCCCCTGGAGGCTTAACTGGAAAGACGACGGGGCTTATACCACCTGGCTTCGCGCTATGGCAGAGCGTTCCGTCGTTGAAACGGATGTTTCGGTGACGTCCAGTGACAAGGTGCTGACGCTCTCCACCTGTACGCCGGGCGGCGCCAGCCGGTTCATTGTCATGGGGAAACTTGTTGAGGTGCAATAACAGAATATTTCAGAAACCGGTGCGGGGGTGAAAACTCCCGCACTGACCATTTACAAGGAGGATTTACTTTATGGTGAACGCCATTCTTTCCATACCCGGCTATGTCCATTTGTACCGCTCCCTTCTGCGGTTCTACGACATGCCGGAAAATGAGGTCCGGGAAATGCTCTACCTTCTCAATACGGCAAACCTGAACTGCTACGAGTATTACCACCCGGAGCGGGCGGTGGTCCAGAGCGGACCGGTGGCCTTTAGCGGCTGGCTGGAAACCAAAGACTGCCGCCCTTACCGGACGGAAGTACAGCTTTACAAGTCTCTCTTATGCCTGAAGCGGAGCATTGACCGGGAGCTCATCGTCACCGCCCAGCGGGAGGCATTGCAGACCTTACGCTGTATTATCTCCAACCTGGAATACCGCTTCTATAAGGCCTATGGCATGGAGATTGAGGACAAGCGGACCGTGTACGGGGAATGTACCTACCGGCTGGTTCCCAGGGAGGACGAGCCAAGCGTGTGCCTGATGCACGACTGGATCTATCTGCCGAGCGCTTAACAGGCAGCGGATAACATAGAAAACTGTCCCGGATCTTATACCATATTCGGGACAATCCATTTTTCAGATTCAAAGGAGGGATGCCATATCACACAAAAGGAAGTCAATGCCGTATTTGACGAGCAGGTGCGGCTCTGTGCCGACACCCTGAAACAAAAAACCAAAGAATATACCGGGGACGATACGGACCGGCTGGGAGCATTTAAGGCGGCTGCCGCTTTGCAGCACACTACGCCGGAACGTGCCCTTGCCGGTATGCTGGCAAAGCATATCGTCTCCCTGTATGACATGTGCTTTGATAACAGCGCAGACTACGGCATGAGTACATGGGACGAAAAGATCACGGACAGCTTAAACTATCTGTTTCTGCTGAAAGCCATTGTAAAGGAGGGACATAGCAATCAACCGGATTGAAGTAAAGATTTTGAACTGCCAGGCGATTGCAGAGGCCGAGAAGAACATGGTCTTTGCGGCAAGGCTCACCCAGCGGGGGCATAAAATCGCCACAATGGAGGACCTGCTGGCACTCTATGAACAATCGTTCAGTGAGAAAACCGTGGAGGCCATCGGGAACCTTCCCCACCCCACGGTACAGAAATTCGCAGTCATAACCGTGGCCGTCGTGGGGGCAAGCAGGCGGTTCCTCTCCCAGATCACGCGCCACCAGAACGAAGTAAAATTTATGAGCGCGTCCTTACAGTACAGCAATTACACGGGGCAGGCGGATTTTTCCGTGCCCTATGAGATTCTGACCGCCCCGGCAAAGATCCGGGAGCTGTACTTAACAAGCTGCCGGGAAGGCATGGGGTGTTATGAAAAACTCTGCCATGAGGGAATCGGCCATGACGCGGCGGGTTACGCCACGCCCCAAGGGCTTCGGAATGTGCTGATTATCAGCGCCACGCCCTACCAGTGGAAACATATCATCGGCCAGCGGGTGTGCCGCAGGAACACGGACGAGACAAGGATTGTGCTTCTGAAAATCTGGAAGGAGCTTTATGCACTCAGCCCCGTTCTATTTGCACCTTCCCTTGTCGGTCCGTTCTGCCAGATGGATAAATGCCTGGAGGGGAAAATGACCTGCGGGCGGAAACTGGCGGCAGATATGACGCCGGAAGATATTTTAAGGGCGGACTACCCGGCGATCTTGGAAGGAGGCAGCGCATGAAGATTAAACTGATCGACTTTGGCGTGCCGGAGAGCCGGCGCCCCTTCCGGCCGCATGGCAACGATGCCGGGGCAGATGTGTATATGCCCTATGACTGCACCTTACAGCCGGGCGGGATTGCCAAAATACCGCTTGGGTTCGGGATTGAGATACCGGACGGGTACGCGGGCTATATCTTCCCCCGCACCAGCATGGCGGTAAAGGGCCTGGTCTGCGAGCTGCCCCCTGTGGATTCCGGCTACCGCGGGGAGATCCATGCCATCATCAGCAATGTAAGCAGCACCCCCCAGGAGCTTTCCAAAGGGGCACGGATCGGGCAGCTTGTGATTACTCCGGTTGTGATTGCGGACTTTGTGACAGATCTGGGCGCGCAGCGGGGAACCGGAGGCTTTGGAAGTACCGGAACATAAAAAATGTTATTTCGGGAGTGATTCTTGGATAATCGCCGGTAGTGGAAATGAGCATACCGGGAAGATTGCAGGTTACACTAATAGAAGGGCAGGAAAAGGCGGCACGCCCAAAAGACGCGCCGCCCTGCCGTTTAGAATTGTTTTAGTATGTCGTGGTGCCCCACGTCCACCAGGATGATCATTTTATCGCCTTCGTAATACCAGATAATGCGGATGTCCATGTTGACGCTGCACTCAAAAAGGTCTGTGGTGCCCTGGATGCGCTTGGTGCGCAGCGACGGGTGGGAAGGATTTTCAGCCAGAAGTTCCAGCTTGTTTTTTAACTGCTTCTTCTCCTGGGCGTTCAGGCCCTTAAAGTGCTTTTGGAAACGGGGCGTAAAGGTAAATTCATACGCCATCACTCCGCCTCCAATTTGTCAAACAGGGCGTCCACGCTGTCAAAGACAGGCTGCTCCCCGGATGCGAGTTTTGCTTTTACATCGCTGATTTCTTCTTTAAGTTCATTCAGGTAATGTTTCGGGTAGACAACCACCGGCATGATGCAGATGGAGCCGTCCTTCTCGAAGATGTCCAGCTTGTCGCCCTCTGACAGGCCGAGCTTGACAATGATCTCCCTTGGGATCGTGACCTGGGCTTTCTGACGTAATTCGGCCAGCATAATATCATCTCCTTCTATTTGAGTTTGAAAGTAGGAAGTTCTTACTTTCTTACTTATAGTATATCCACTTTGGGGCATTTATGCAAGGGGGCACGAAAAAAATTTACAGAATAGCAAAAGCGGCCAACACCGTGGCCGTCTTAACGCTTGCTGTTCAGCTCTTTCATAATGCCGAGGATATAGCTCATTGACCGGGAATCCAGTTTCCTTGCTTCTTCGATAAACTCCTGAAGGGCTTCCGGGCAGGCGTTCCCCTCGTCAAAAAATTCCTGCGGCGTCACGCCCAGGTATTCACAGATATAGAAGAAGGACTGCATGGCAGGAAGTGATTTTTTGTTTTCGATGTTGTTGATATAGTTGTTTGCCTGTCCTAACGACAAGGACATATCGCGTGCAGATACGCCTTTCTGTGTCCGCAACTTTGCCAGCCGTTCCGGGACAAAATCTTCATACACCGCCTTCACCTCCCATTCTGTAATAGATTGTACCTCACGCCTCGTCCTTATTCGCAAAATAAAAAAGGGTGTTTCCGTTGAAATATTAAAATAAATCTATTATAATTTGAGAAATGAAGAATACAGACTATCGGACGGAGGAAAAACAGATGGAAGGAAAGACATGCTGTGTCACCGGGCACAGGGATATACCCCAGAAAGAGATCAATAAGGTCAAGGCCGCCTTGCGGCGTGAGGTTGACCTTGCGGTCAAAGAAGGGTTTACCCGGTTTATGAGCGGGTTTGCGGAAGGCGTGGACCAGTATTTTGCCGAGATTGTACTGGAAAAGAAAAAGAAAAATCCGGCGTTGGAACTGATTGCAGTTATCCCCTACCAAAAGCGCCTGGATAATCTGATGGAAAAAAGGCGGACCTATGAAATGCTGGAGGCATGTGCGGATGTTGTCGTCATGCAGGAGAAATACCACCCCAGCGTCTATTCCCACCGAAACCGCTACATGGCCGAACACTCGGACCGGGTGATCGCCGTGTATGATGGGAGGGAAAAAGGCGGCACGGTCAGGACGATCCGGTTTGCACACCAGATGAAAAAGGAGTTTAGAGAGATCCCGGTTGGGGAAATATTTTTATCTTAGTGATTCAATCATGATGTAATGGAAAGACGAGGATTCAAGTATTTTATAATACGATATTAAGAGATTTTCCTCTTTTCTGCCCTAAATGTAAATTGACGCATATCGTTAATGTTGAAAAATTAGAAATTAAAAATTCTGAAAACGAACTTATTGATTTTGAGAAGAAAGGATAGAAAAATGAAACACATACCTAAATATACACCAACAGAAGTACTGAATGACCCCTACGGATTTACTTACAAAGAAATGTCGGAAGTCATTGGAGAGGATAAAGCAAAAGCCTTATATACCGAATTGTATAAACAATCCCCTCGCAAAAAAAATTTATCAATATCAGTTGAAAAAATCTATAAAAGTAACGATACTGAAAAGTATGTTTATGAATTGAAAGACAACAAATATATTGAAACGGTCTTTATCAAGCGGCGGGATGGTGGTACTGTTTGTGTAAGTACACAAGTTGGTTGTCCTGTTGGCTGTATTTTTTGTGAGTCTGGGCGCAATGGTTTTGTTCGTAATCTAACACCGTCTGAAATTGTGCAGCAGGTCATATTGATACGTCAAAAGGTAAATCGTATTGTTTTTATGGGTATGGGCGAGCCTTTATTCAATTACGACAACTTGATTGCGGCAATCCATATTCTTCGAGATAGAAATGGGCTTAACTTTCCAACCGATGGCATTACCATATCAACAGTTGGCCCAGTCAATCAATTAAAAAATTTACGCGAAGAACATCTAAAAATTCAGTTGACAATATCTTTACACGCAGCAACACAGGCTGCAAGAAACTGTATCATTCCTCATTTGCACATGTATTCTATTGAAGATGTTGTTAAGCAAGCCTTGTCCTATTCTCAAAGGCATAATCGAAAAGTTGTATTTGCGTATTTACTTTTACCAGGTATAAATGACCGCCTTTCAGATGTAAGGCAACTTGCAAAATGGTTTAAGGGCAAAAATGTTATGATTAACGTATTGCAATACAACCCGACAAGTAATTCAAAAATTAGAGCGCCACAAAAACGGGAAATGGTTGCGTTCAAACGCCAATTAGAACAAACAGGGCTTGAAGTTACCATGAGAGTTTCTCATGGTAGAGAAATTAAAGCAGCTTGTGGGCAGCTAGCTAATACATACAATAAAGCAGAAAAACAAAAGAACAAATTTAATTAAAGAGCTAGATACAGATGAATAATTTGAAAATGACAGATGGAAAAGTTAAACAAAATAATAATTGTACATTGTGTTATCGTTGTGTAAATATATGTCCAAAACAAAGTTGTACTGTATATATTCATAATAAGCCTAAAAAACAATATAAAAATTTTGTGGACAAATAGGTAAATTCCTGTTTGTAGTATTAAAAAATAAAGAGCGAGTTTCACTGTGGGTATTTCTTTTACCCGCTACTATAATTGAATATCTGAAATAAAGAGCGAAGACTGAAAATGCCCTCGCTCTTTTTATATCCAAATTTAGGAGGGATTTTTATGTGGAACATACTTATACACTTCCTGACATTCACAGGAGGGATGTCTGCCGGCGTTGTGCTGATGTGCCTTTTACAGTCCGGAAAACAGGCGGACGAAGAATTTGAACAACTGCAAAGGAGGACGGAACAATGAAGTTGGTAATTGCGGAAAAGCCCTCTGTCGCCATGTCGCTGGCGGCGGTATTAGGTGCGAATGAGAAAAAAGACGGCTATCTGGAGGGCGGCGGCTATCTGGTGAGCTGGTGCATAGGGCACCTTCTGGAACTGGCACAGCCGGAGGCTTACGGGGAACAGTATGCCAGATGGCGTTACGCTGACCTGCCTATCCTGCCGGAAACATGGAAATATGAGGTCCCAAAGGATAAAAAGAAACAGCTTGCCCTTCTGTGCCGGCTGATGAAGGACAAAGGGGTGGATTCCGTGGTGTGCGCAACAGACGCCGGGCGTGAGGGTGAGCTGATCTTCCGTCTGGTCTACGAACACGCTGGATGTAAGAAACCAATGGAACGCCTCTGGATTTCCAGTATGGAGGATGCTGCGATCCGGGACGGCTTTGAACACCTGCGCCCCGGAAGTGATTACGATACACTCTATGATGTGGCGGTCTGCCGGGCCGGGGCTGACTGGCTGGTTGGGATTAACGCTACCCGGCTTTTCTCTGTCCTGTACGGGGTCACGCTGAATGTGGGCCGTGTGATGTCGCCCACCCTGGCGCTGCTGGTACAGCGGGAGGCGGATATTGGGGCATTTGTAAGCAGGCCGTTCTATGTGCCGGAGATTACCTGCGGCGGGTTTACCGCCTCCGGTGAAAAGCTGGCTGAAAAAGCCGAAGCCGACACAATCCGTATAGAGTGCGATAAACAGGCCACTTCGGTACAGTCCGTGGAAAAGCAGGTCAAGACCGTGCAGACGCCCCACCTCTATGACCTGACGACTTTACAGCGGGAATGTAACCGTATCTATGGCTATACCGCCCAACAGACCCTTGACTATGTGCAGTCCCTTTATGAGAAAAAGCTGGCAACCTATCCCCGGACGGACAGCCAGTATCTCTCCGAGGATATGCAGGCAACCGCCGCTTCCCTGGTCCTCTGGCTGCGGGGAAATATGCCTTTTGGAAAGGGATGCGCCGGGGAGCCGGATATTGACCGTGTAACGGATGGCAGCAAAGTGACCGACCACCACGCGATCATCCCTACAGTGGAGATTGCCCGGACGGATCTATCGGAGCTTCCTTCCGGGGAGCGGGATGTGCTGACGCTGATTGCTGCAAGGCTCCTTTCTGCCACGGCACAGACGCACCGGTTCGAGGCGGTGACGGCGGTTCTGGACTGCCAGGGGTATTTGTTTACGGCAAAGGGAAAAACCGTTTTACAGGCCGGATGGAAAGAGGTGGAACGCCTCTACCGCATGGGATTGAAAGAATCCGGGCCGGAGGATGGCGGCGACACGGACGCTTCCCTCCCTATGCTGCAGGAAGGACAGATTTTTGAAACGGTCTCTGCCGGCGTCCGGGAGGGCAAGACTTCCCCGCCGAAACACTATACCGAAGATTCCCTTCTGGCGGCAATGGAGACAGCCGGTGCGGAAGATATGCCGGAAGATGCCGAGCGAAAAGGTTTAGGCACCCCGGCCACCCGTGCGGCCACGCTGGAAAAGCTGGTCTCCACCGGATTTGTGCAGCGGAAGAAAAAGCAGCTTATCCCCACGGAGAAAGGCACAAACCTGATTGCTGTACTGCCGGACAACATCAAATCACCGATTCTGACCGCAGAATGGGAATCCAGGCTGAAACAGGTGGAACGGGGCGAACTTTCCGCAGAATCATTCATGGAAGGGATTGCAGATATGAGCCGTGCGCTGGTAAAGGAGCATACCGCCCCGGAGGAACGCTTTGCTTCCCTGTTTCCCGACGCAAAGGGAAAAGCGCATGAGGCTGTCGGCGTCTGCCCCCGCTGCGGCGCCCCGGTATATGAGGGCAAAAAGGGATTCTTCTGTGATAACCGGGAATGCTCTTTTGCCCTCTGGAAAGACAATAAATTCTTTTCCAGTAAGAAAAAATCCATTACAAAATCTGTGGCGGCGGCTCTTTTGAAAGAGGGCCGCGTTTCCATGTCCGGGCTTTACAGCGAAAAAACGGGGAAAACCTATGACGCGGTAGTGATCCTGGATGATACCGGGGATAAGTATGTGAATTTCAAGTTGGAATTTCCGGCAAAGAAAGGCAGGCGCAAATGAGCAGCCGGCCGCCACGGGAACTGACACGCGACCAGCGGGCGGCGATCCGAAAGCAGGTAACAAAATGCTGCGCCAACTATGACAATCAGGACCAGCTCTGTCTGCCTTTGGACTGCCCCTGTTACATGCTGCAGAAATGGTGGACCGGTTCTTACTGCCGGTATTTCCGGGAGGCGGTGCTGCCGGCTGACCCGGCGCTGGAATCCGCTATTACCGGGGAGGACACGTCCATGAGGCAGAAAACCTGTCCGGTCTGCGGCAGGGCGTATCTTCCCACCACCAGCCAGGCGTATTGTTCCGATATGTGCCGGGTATCTGCCAGGCGGAAGTATGAGCGGGAACGAAAGCGGCGGGAACGCCGGAATAAGTAGTGATATGTCCGCAAGTTAGCCAAAAAAGAGCTTGATTTCAAAGGCTTTCCGGCCCTTGTCATTTAGGTAGCTGTATTAGAATACTCTGGTGCTCTGAAATAGGGTTAAGTTGCGGACAGATTCAAAACAGACAGGAGGGATGCAGATAAAGGATATAGCGATTACAAAGGAAATCATGCGGATCGACACACGGACACAGGCCATTGACATGCAGCAGATTGACAACCGGCGCTTTCTGTATAACCCGGACACGGGGGTGCTGGTCTTAGGCAGGCAATATGCGGCAGCAAGCCTGACGGATTCCAGCCATGCGGTGGAACTGGCCGATGCCGGGATCACAAAGGATTTTGATGATTTTGTAAGGGGATGGATTGGAACCGGTGGCAATTATCCCTATGGGGTGATCCACTTTGCCCCCAACGTGGATGAACGGTGTGCGGATTTGTTTGACCGGGCATACAGTACCTTAGAAATGTTCCGGGAGAACGGCGCACTGGCGGACACGGTACTCCGGGGATTTGGGAACCGCTGGGAGCGGCCCATGTCAGATATTTTTGCGGATATGAGGAAAGCGGAACAGAAGCCCTCTGTCCGCAGGCAGCTAAAGAAACAGCCGGAGGCAGAAACCATCCGGCCGAAAACCAACCATCAACAGGAACGATAGGAGGCGGTTTATTTGAGTATCAATACAATCACAACAGAGGACCTTCGCCGTATGGAAGGCAAAGACGGACTGATTTTGCAGGGGTGTGGCGGAGACGCACAGGAATGGGTGGACGGGATCAATGAGATGTTCACCGAGGCAGGTATTTTGAAGGACGGCAGCAAATTTAAGGACGTTTCCACTTTCCAGTACGGAGAGCTTACCTGTCTGCTCTATCCTTTCGAGGATGTGAAGCTGGAAATCGGGAAACTTGCCATGTGGCGGTTGCAGACCCATGAGACTTTCGGCGGCACCTGGCTTTCAGACTTTGTGCCGAACCGCCTGGGCGGATTTATCGGGGAGCCTGCGCCGGAGCCGGAGAAGCCCGACTGTGCGCTGATCGGCCAGGATGGGAATATCTTTAACCTGGTAGGGATTGCCGCCCGCATCCTGCGGGAGCATGACCTGAAGAAACAGGCACAGGAAATGAAGGACCGTGTATTTGCTTCCGGCAGTTATAGCGAGGCCCTTTGTATCATCGGCGAGTATGTCAATATCACGGATTCCGAAGCGGAGCCGGAACGAAAGCTTTCCCTCCGGCAGCAGCTAAAGGAAACAAAACCGGCAGAACCGGCAAGGAGCCAGAAACAGCCAAAGCAGCCGGAACGGTAAGGAGGATTGGAATGGAAAAAGAAAAAATTTATGGCGTATGGGCGGTCCGCAGCGGCGCGTCCATTTTCGGCCGGGCAGAGGCCTGGTGCAAGGAGGACGGAAAACCTTTGGAATTTACCTCCAAAGAGGCAGCCGAGGACTACGCAAAAAAAGCAGGCAGCCATACTACGGCAAACGTCCACTATTATGTAAAAGAAAAGGAACCGGAACCCGGCGCTGTTCGGAAAGGAACGGCACAGCCGGATTTAGATGCCCGCGCCCAGGAGGAAGTGACACCTAAAAATGCGGCGACGGAGAAACAAAATGAGATTCCCGGCAGGCAGATCACGCCAGAGCCGGACCCGCTGGTAGAAATCCGTTCTGCGGTCCACAGCAATTATGCTGGCATGGTGGCTATGCTGGGTGCGGATAACCGGGTGTATCTTGGAAAGGAAGAACGTTATCACTCTGACGGGGAGCTTCCAGGTTATTATGACAATCAGGACGGATCCCTGTGCTTTGTCTGCGACCAGCCGGATATGTATTATTTTCTCTATGGGGAGGGCTGGGCGCACACCCAGGCGGAAATGCTGGAGCGAGGCCTTACCCTGCGCCAGTATGAAGATTTTGCAAGGCTCCGGGAGGGTGTGCTTTCACAGTTTACGCCCCGCAGGGAAATCCTGTTTGCCGGGCAGCCTTTTAAGCCCCAGGAAAGCTACCTGTATAATGCGGAGCTTTACGAGGAAGGACAGACCGGCAACTACAATATGCTGGATGGCAGGCTGAATAATGAACCGCCGGAACGCCCGGATCTGACGGACGGCCAGACCTATGAGGAAATCCGGGAACTGGCACCGGAAACATTACCGGAGGAAAAGCCTTCCCTAATGGAACGACTGAAAGCCGACCGTCCGGAGCATGAGGCAAGGCAGGCCGCACCGCCTCTGCCGGAGAGGGAACGCTGATGGGCGCGGCAAGGTTTGAAGGTGTGGACATACTGGACAGCCTGGGGCAGATCATGGAGCTGCATACGCAGCACTATAAAGACGATTTCGACATGGATAAGGAACTGATCCAAAACCTGGTCCTGTCAGGGGAGCCGGAGGACCGCCGCCTCCTGTGGATGTCAAGACCCTGCGGCACCTATACCCTGCGGGAATGGGAAGTCTACCTGGAGGGCAGCCATGCAAATAAAGTGTGGCGGTTCTACCACGAGCAGACGAAAGACCCGATCCTGGCCTATGCCCTCTCTGTCAAAGATGTCAAGGACGGAAAAGTGACTGGAACTATTTATCCGCTGGATTATGGGACGCATGTGGAACGGGTGAAATCGCTGACCTGCCCCATTGGGAAAGTCGCTGTTGCTTTTGAGGATGGAACCAATTTCACGCTTCCCTACCAGGAGCGGAGGCGGCTTATGAATGAGCTTATGCCGCTGCATGGGAATCCAAAGTCAATGACGGATTTACCGGAAAGCGAAACGGAGCTTGCCATGATCCTGAGACGGGAACGGTTCAAACGTTCCTACCATGCTGTGAACGGCGATATAAAAGAATACATTGACAGCCTGAAGAAAAGCACCATGCGGGGAAGGCTCAAAGAGGCGCAGACGGCGGCAGCTTCTTCCCATAAACCGCCCTCCCGCAAAAGGGAGACAGAACGATGAAGGCCGGGCAGAACAAAAAAACTGTCCGGGTGGAGTTCGTCATGTCCGAGCAGGATGCGGAGCTAGTAAAGGGGCGCATGGCGGAGCTTGGCATTACCAACCTCTCCGCTTACCTTCGGAAGATGGCGGTGGACGGCTACATTATTCACCTTGACATGGGCGATATTCAGGAAATGGTGCGCCTCCTTCGTATCTGTTCCAATAACTTGAACCAGTATGCAAAGCGGGCCAATGAAACCGGCAGCGTTTACGCCGCCGATGTGGAGGATCTGCGTACCCGGTTGGACGGCCTCTGGGATGGCATGGATAAGCTGCTGCGGGGATTTGCGAACATTTCGTAAACAGGAAGAAACACCGTTGCTTTCCGTGGTCCGGCACGGTAGAATTTTTATAGGGAATAAACTTCCCTATCGAAAGGAGGCGGGCGTATGCGTCTGATTGGTAAACTGTTGGCACTCCCCTTTGTCCTGGTTATGGGGATCCTTTATTTGGTTTGTAAATTTCTTGTTGTGATTTCCGGCGCTGTGCTGGGAATTTTATCAGGAATTGTTTTTCTGGCGGCGCTGGTGCTGTTCTTCATTGCCGGATTCTGGCCGGGGCTGTCCTGGCTGGTGGTTGCATTTCTTTTAAGTCCTTACGGTCTGCCGATGGCGGCGGCCTGGCTTGTTGGCATGATCGGCGGCGTAAATGGCTCCCTGAAAGATTTTATATTTGGTTAAACAGGTTCGGCGGGGCGCATTGGCAGCCCCGCCCTTTTTCTATAATTACGGCTGTCTGTCAAGGCAGCTTTTTGATTGGAGGGATTTCATTGAAAGATACAACGCCAATTTATTTCCATTCTGCCACCTATGCGTATGAGCATGGGGAGCTGGATCAGTACCACGCTTCCCACAAGGCAAACATTGCGTGCAGGGAGGCAATCGAACAGGCCATAACGGACAACTACCGGGATAACCGTTTAGGTACGGCATGTGTGCAGCAGGTCTTACAGCAGTTTGATCCTGGCCGGATTTTTTATGTCCTTGCCAACACGGTCCGGCAGAAAGATTATGACGGGCGCATTTCACGGGACAATAAAGCATGGGCGCAGACGGTTCCGGTCTGTGAGGATAAGGACGGTTTCGGATATGACCGGAATGTTTGCTTTGCCGTGGACCGCTGCAATCCCGGACTTACCGACCTGTTTCTCTCCCAGGCCAGGCGGGAATGTCCGCTTACTCAGGAACAAAAGCCCTCTGTCCGAGACAGCCTAAATCAACATGCCGGACGGCAGGCAGCGCATAAGGATAAACCAAAAACGAAAAAAGAACACGCACGATAACATAATGATTTTCAGACTAAGGAGGTGACGATATGGCGACCACACGGCTGATGCCTCTGCACATTGGAAAAGGCCGGGATATTTCCACGGCCATTGCAGACATCATTGACTACGTGGAGAATCCACAGAAAACCGATTTTGGGAAATTTATTTATGGCTATGAGTGTGATACCCGGATTGCCGACGCGGAGTTTCTTCTATCCAAGCGGCAGTATGCGAACCTGACCGGACGAAACCAGGGCGCGGACGATGTGATCGCCTACCATCTCCGGCAGGCTTTCAAGCCCGGCGAGGTCACGCCGGAAGAAGCGAACCAGATTGGGCGGGAGCTTGCTCTGAAACTGACAAAAGGCAATCACGCTTTTGTTGTCTGTACCCATGTAGACAAGCACCATGTCCATAACCACATCATCATAAATTCCACAACGCTGGACTGTCAGAAAAAGTTCCGCAACTTCTGGGGATCCACCTGGGCAATCCGGCGCATGAATGACAAGCTGTGCTTAGAGCATGGTCTTTCCATTGTAGAGGATCCGAAGCCCAGCCGGGATCACTATGGTACATGGCTGGGAAATAAAAAACAGCCCTCCCACCAGGAACAGATCCGCTGTGCCATTGACGCGGCCCTGGAAGAAAAGCCGAAGGACTTTGAAGAACTGTTGAAGAAGCTGGAGGCGGCCGGGATTGAAGTCAACCGGGAGCGAAAGTACCTTCGTTTTCGCTTGTCGCCGGAAGATAGATATACCCGGTGTGACACGCTGAAAGGCGACTATACCGAGCAGGCTATCAAAGAACGGATCACAGGCGCCCGGATAGTAAAGCCGCGCCGTACCTCTCCCCAAAAGCCGGTTTCCAAAGTCGGGCTGCTAGTGGATATTGAGGCGGCAATCCGTTCCGGCAAAGGTCCGGGGTATGAACGCTGGGCGAAGGTGTTTAACTTAAAACAGCTCTCCCAGGCGGTAATTTATCTCAAAGAGCATGGCGATATGAGTTATGAGGATTTGCAGGAAAAATCAGATGCCGTCACCGCCAGCTTTAATGCGTTGTCAGTACAGATCAAGGAACTGGAATCGCAGATGGCCGCCAACGGGGAGCTGCAGAAACAGATCGTAAACTACGCCAAGACGCGAGCGGTCTATGTGGAATACCGAAAAGCTGGGTACAGCAAAAAATTCCGTGCGGCACATGAGGCGGAAATCCTTCTGCATCAAACAGCGAAGAAATATTTTGACGAGGTGGGAATCACAAAGCTGCCCTCCGTCAAAGCTCTGCGAGAGGAATATGCCGGGCTTCTGGAACAGAAACGGAAAGCCTACTCTGCTTATAAGCAGGCCAGGGCTGATATGAAAGAGCTTTATAATGTCCGGGCGAATGTGGAGCATTTGCTGGATATTCCCACCGGGCGGGAACCGCAGAGGGAATCGCAGAAGTCACGGCAATAGGTTTCTTCCTGCTTTTGTTTTTTCAGCGTTCCAACGGAACGCGCAGCCATCACCGCAGGTGATGATCTCAGGGGTTTGGGGACATGTCACCAACAAGCATTTAGCAGAAATTCCGGGTACGGGATTTCTGCTAAATACGCAATCTTACGGAAGATTGCATTGCTTGCCAATTTTGTTTTACATCTCAAAATAATTTCAGAAGACTATTGACAATCCATCTGATACATGGTATAGTATCGAAAGTTTGAAAATGGAAGGAGGCTTACGTGTGTTAATTTGTGTACGCTAATATGCAATAAAAAGTAGAGGTATTTTTCCACTCAGTGGGCTTTTTTTGTGTGCGTATACATAATAAACACGTAAGTCTGACACGAACGGTCTTTGAACTGTATCGTGTAGCTTTTGTGCTTTATTCTTATGCAGGCGTTTGCCCTCTTTGTGGGGCAGCGCCTGTTTTTTATTGCAAAAAACAAAGGAACAATGCAATAAAAAAGGAGGTTTATATTATGACTCAAAACAACAATTCATGGAAGAGAAATTATTTTACACTTCTCATTGGACAGGGTGTATCTTTTATCAGTAGCGGCATCCTGCAAATGGCTATTATCTTTTATTTGGTTGCGAAAACGAATTCCGCAATTATATTGACGATTGCAACTTTAATCGGCTTTTTACCACAGGCCTGTTTAGGGCCGTTTGCGGGGGTTTTCGTTGACCGTCACAGCCGTAAAGGTGTAATGATTGGAGCGGATTTGATGATTGCCGCCGCAGGTGGACTTTTGGCTTTGGCCGCACTATACACGGAATTGCCTGTATGGGCAATTATGGTCGTGCTGTTTATTCGCAGTACGGGAACCGCATTCCATTCTCCTGCATTTAGTGCGACAACGCCTATGATTGTACCGAAAGATGAGCTGACAAAATGTGCTGGTTACGCACAGACAATACAAGCGGTAAGCTCTATCATCAGTCCAGCCGCCGCCGCATTTTTATATGCCGTCTGGCCGCTTAACGCAATTATTATGTTGGATATTGTGGGGGCAATCCTGGCTTGCGTGACGGTCGCGATCTCTGCCATCCCAACTCCCGATGTATGCACAGAACAGAAAAGTCAGCAGTTTATGCAGGATATAAAAGAAGGCTACATGGTGTTAAAGCGAAACAGAGGGCTTTTTGCCTTGTTGTGGATTGGCGTAATTTATATGTTTTTCTATATGCCGATTAGTTCACTTTATCCACTTATCAGTATGTCCTATTTTGGAGGAACACCAGCCCATGCTTCTGCCGCAGAAATTGCTTTTGCTGTTGGTATGCTGTTGGGCGGTATCATCTTGAGCATTTGGGGCGGCTTCAAGAGGCGCACGCACACCATCTGCTTTTCCGTCCTTCTTATGGGCATTAGCATTACCGTCTCTGGCCTCTTACCGTCAGGTGCATTTCTCATATTTATCGTATGTTGTACGGCTATGGGAATTGCTGCTCCGTTTTACGGTGTACAAAATGCAATTTTTCAAGAAACTATCAAGCCTGAATATTTGGGGAGAGTTTTTTCGTTGCTAACAAGTGCCGCATCTTTTGCTATGCCGTTGGGTCTTCTCATTTCCGGACCTTTGGCCGAGAAGTTTGGAGTTGAGAAATGGTTTGTGATTTGTGGAGTAGGTATCATAATAGTTGCCCTCACTGCATTTTTGCTACCCAGTTTGCGGAAAATTGATGATACGAAATAAGTAGTAAATTTATTCAAAACAACATGCGTTCAATATAATCAAGTCTTCATATAGGTAAAAAGTCCATTCAATACTGGTAGTTGTTTTTACTTCTATCTTTAGGACTATGTTATTTCAGAAAAGATAATTTGCTAAATGTAATAAATTTAAGTGAAGGAATGAGTGTGGAGGTGGTAGTATGGGAAATTAGTTGTTCTGGATATATCCGAATCCGGCAGACAGATAGGTGAGAAGTTATTTGCAGTTCTTAACGCTGATAAGAAAAAAGATTTGACAGAGTTTGTCCAAGAGTATGAGAAAATCTGCGTACCATGTTTCACTTCATATATCCGAGGGCACAATAACAGCCAACTGCTAACTGAGATTCAGGAGGGCAATCTGTATGTATGCCTGGAGCAAAGACTTGTACGGGTTCAAAATCAGGTTGTCGATCTGACGGCTAAAGAATTTGATATACTGGCATTGCTGATCCAAAATCCCAAGCGGGTATTCACCTATGAGATGATTATTGAGATTGTGTGGAATGAGGATTATTCCTACTACTCACGAAAAGCTGTCAACAACCACATCAGTAATATGCGGAAAAAGTTGAAAATCTCGCCGGATGTGCCGGATTACATTAAAAGTGTGACTGGCGTAGGATATAAATTTGATACTTAATGAGCAAAGCTGCAAGGTATGTTTTATCTTGTGGCTTTGTTCTTTTTTGTCCTAATTACACAAATACTATCTACTAATGCCAAAACTTGCGGTCATCTTGGTTGGAAATAGGATAAAACAGGTAAGGATATGGAATTTCCCCATATATAATGCCCTCAAAGAAAGGGGACCTGCTGTAAGTAAGCTTGCTTACTTCCTCCTTTCGGGGAGGGAGAATCTGGAATGCTATGGAAAGTACCTTACGGGCTCAGTCCGCGTCTTTATTCGAGAATTCAATTATTAGACCCTGCAATTCGTCAAAGAACTGCGGGGTTTTTTGGTTCGACAGAAAAATACAAATTCCGGCATATTCCAGTATGCTTTTACAATGCTCTGTTTTGGTGCGCGTCTGTGTTTTTGCAGGCGCGTTTTTTTGTACCCTGTTTTAGAAAATGCGAGTGTGACAGTCCCGGCTGCCGTTCCCCACCCTCTGATTTCGATTTTGCCTGTCAACTAAAAAATCGAAATTGGAGGAATTTACTATGAAGAAAATCAATCTTAAAGATTACTATCCCTATTATATACAGGATACTGTTGTTGAAGTGCCTGACGAAGTGGCGGATCTGCTTCGGGAATACAAACTGGCGGAGGCTTCCTATATTCTGCGTACATACCGGCATAAGGCATATTTTTCTCTGGACTACGATGCCAGTGTGGAACGTGATGCGCTGGTGATCGTCCTGACGCCGGCTGAAATTCTGGAACAAAAAGAGGAAAATGCCCGGCTATATCAGGCGCTTGCCTCTCTGCCTGAAAAACAGCGGAACCGGATTTACGCACACTTTTTTCTCGGTATGAGCAAGTCGGAAATTGCAAAAGCGGAAGGCACTCATAAGAGCAGAATCACCCGCTCTATCAATGCCGGTCTGCGGAGTCTGGAAAAATTTCTGAAAGAAATATCCTGACAGACGGCAACTTTGCCCCCGAAAATGAAATGTATAGTAGAGGGACATAATTCGGCGGGACAAGCCTGGCGGGTGTGGCGGCGCACATGCAGCCGCCCGCCCCAACTGAAAAACTGTCATAACTGCCACGCCCCTCGCTTGCTCCTTGACAACCGAATACACGCTGTTACAGGTACTTCATTCTGTGTTCCGAGCGGCAATGGGGCGGCGCGGTGACAGGCAGCCTAAGGAGGTGATGGATTCAGGCTGTCCGAGCGATAAACGCAACCCACGAAACCGGCTGTGGCAGGCCGGACGCGACGACGGCACAGATCATAATGGTACTTCCTCACGGCTCCCTAAAGACTTGGGGAGAGTTCCTGCGGCGTTTGCTTGCTTTGGCAAAGCGGCGGCGTATGCGGGGCTATGATGCGGCGACGCTATCCGCAGCCTGTAACAGTCCCGCCCTGTTTATTCAGGGCTTGCCGGGGGGCGTGGCAAATACGGCAGCTAATCGAAATCAGATACAATGGGCCGGGTCTGTGACTGTAAGAGCGCAGGCCCGACTTATTCATGTGGTTTTGATAATCAGAAATTTTCAGGAAGGAGTTGGTATCATGGAAAATATGACTGCTGCCGGAGGTACCGGCGCACTGGTTGACATCCGGGAAGTTTCCGTCAATAAGGAACTTTCCCGTGAGGAACGGATCACGGAATTTGTACGGCAGATCAAGGATCCCTACCGCTTTAAATGCGGACGTTTTACTGTACAGGCCAGCTTTGCAGCAGGAGGCGCCACCCTGGAGGAATGTATCAAAGGGATTCTGCGGTAGGCCAGATTTTTTTCAGGAAAGGGGCTGACTTTCCCGCAATGGCGTGGTAGAATAAGAATCGGAAAAGGAATTGAATACGGCACAGCCACACTTCTTGAATTGCGGGGATTTTTCTGCGCAAAGAAAGGAGTGTTTTTTTATGCAGGTTTACAAAGCAATCAAGTACATCCGTCTTTCTTATACCGATGACAAGACGACGGAAAGCGACAGCGTCGCCAACCAGCGGCGGCTGATCGATGATTACATTGCCCGGCACCCGGAGATTGAGGTCGTGGCAGAAAAGATTGACGACGGTTACAGCGGTGTCCTTTTTGACCGCCCGGCATTTCAGGAAATGATGCGTATGATTGAACAGGGCGAGGCCAACTGTGTAATTGTCAAGGATCTCTCCCGCCTGGGACGTGAATACATAGAGACCGGCCGCTATATGCGCCGGGTATTTCCGGCCTACGGTGTGCGCTTTATCGCCATCAACGATAACGTGGACACGGAAAACGATGCTGCCGATGACCTCACGGTTTCCGTGAAAAACATTATGAACGAGGCTTACTGCCGGGATATTTCCGTCAAGACCCGGAGCGCCCTGGAAGTGAAACGGCGCAGCGGCGATTTTGTAGGAGCCTTTACGATTTACGGCTATATAAAAGTCGGTGATAAGCATAAGAGCCTGGAAGTTGACGAATATGCCGCCAATGTGGTGCGGGATATTTTCAGAAAGCGTCTGGAGGGGTTCAGCGCTTCCCATATCGCAGACGAGCTGAACTGGATGGGCGTACTCTCCCCGCTGGCATATAAGCGGAACAATGGGATGCCACATGCAAAAGGCGGCTATACGGATCGCAAGGACTGTAAATGGTCCGCTACTACTATTATCCGTATCTTGCAGGATGAAACCTATACCGGAACGCTGGTTCAGGGAAAGCAGACCACGCCTCACTTCAAACTGAAAGAGCGTGAGGATAAGCCTTCCTCTGAATGGATCCGGGTAGAGGGCGCCCATGAAGCCATCATACAGAAGCATGATTTTGACCTGGTGCAGCGGCTCCGCAGGATTGACACCCGGACCTCCCCGAAGTCAGACAAAGTATATCTGTTCTCCGGCATTTTAATCTGTGGCTGCTGCGGCTGCCGCATGACCCGCAAGACCAACCGCTATAAGGATAAGGAATACCATTATTACTATTGCCCGACCGGGAAAAAGAACGGCTGCACATCCTCTGTCATGGTAAAGGAATCTGACCTGATCGAGTGCGTGCAGGACAGCTTAAAAGGCCATATTGAGAATGTCGCCTCCCTGGATGCTCTGCTGTCCAGTATCAGCCAGGAACGTATCAACCGGGAGCTGGCCCAGGAATACGCCGCGCAGATCAGGGTAAATGAAAAACGTGTGGCACAGACGGAAGGCTTCAAAGCCAAGCTCTATGAAAACCTGGTGAGCGGGATCCTTACCAAAGAAGAATTTCTTTCTTATAAGCGGAAATACAATGCGGATATTGAGCTGCTGCAGAAAGCAATCGCCGAGTGGAACGAAAAGCTGACGGACGTACTGGAGAACCGCAGCGAGCGGAACCGCTGGATCAACCATTTCATGCAATTCTCCACAATGGAGGATATTGACCGCAGGGCGGTCATGCAGCTTATCCGCAGCATACGGGTCATGGGCAAGGACGAGCTGCACATTGAATTTAACTATCAGGACGAATACCAGAAAGCGGTTTCCCTGGCGGAACAGATTGCCGCGCATAATGAAGAAAGGAAGGTGGGCTAAATGGCAAGAAAGAGCAGGAAACAGGCGGTGGTTTCCATGCCGGCCCCGTCCTTATATGTGCATGTGGCGCTGTATATCCGTCTTTCTGTGGAAGATAACAAGAAACGCGGCTGTTCCGTGGAGAACCAGAAGCTGGTGCTGAATGACTTCCTGGCGGACAAGCCGGATTTCGTTGTCTACGATACCTATATCGACAACGGGGCGACAGGCACGAATTTCCACCGCCCCGGTTTCCAGCAGATGCTTTCGGATATTGAGGCAGGTCATATTGACTGTGTGATCGTCAAGGATCTCTCCCGGTTAGGGCGTAATTCCATTGACACCGGCTACTACATTGAACAGTATTTTTATTCCCACAATGTCCGTTTTATCGCGGTGACGGACCAGTTTGATACGGCAGACCCCGGCAATCTCCACGGCGGCATTATGCTCCCGCTGAAGAATATGATAAACGAGGCATACGCTTTGGATATTGGCCGGAAGATCAAAGCCCAGGCACGGCAGGCCATGAAAGACGGCGATTACATCGGCGGGCGGGCGCCCTACGGCTACCGGAAAGACCCGGATAACTGCCATAAGCTACTGGTTGATGAAACTGCTGCCCCTGTGGTGAAGCAGATTTTTGAATGGGCACATGACAGGGTTTCGCTGAATCGGATTGTCCTTAACTTAAACGAGATGGGGATTCCGGCGCCTAGCCATTACAAAAAATCCACCGGTGAGATTACCAGCCCCGGCCTAATCGGGAGCGGTAAATGGCAGACCCGCACAGTGATGAAGATTCTGGAAAGCGAAGTCTATACCGGTGATTTAGTGCAGGGCAAGACAAAGATTGTAGACCACCAGCAGGTTAAAGCCGGCGAGGACAACCTGATTGTTGCGAAAGGCACCCATGAACCAATCATTAGCCGGGAACTTTTTACAGCGGTGCAGGAATACCGGAAACAGGTATGTGAGGAAAGCCGGGCGGTTTCCAAACAACCCTATACCCCGAATATTTTCAAAGGAAAGGTATTCTGTGCAGACTGCGGCAGGAGCCTTCACCGGCAGCGGGAGAAACGCAAAAAAGGCCCGGATGTTTACCATTTTCATTGCCTTACCAACAGCCGGGTACAGCAAAAAGGCTGTAAAGGCGTGAGGATGCCGGAAACGGAACTGATCGCTACGGTTACATCTATTCTGGAAAAAGAGCTGGCCGTTGCCCTTGGGATGTCCCTCCCTCTCTTTCAGTTGGAGGCAAGACAGAAACAGGAAAAAGATAAGCTGAAAGCTCAGATGTCAACCCAAAGGCAGGAAATCGAGAAAAAGCGTTTGCTGATCCAAGGACTGTATGAAAATTTTGTACAGGGCATTTTGACAGGCGAGGAATATTTTGAATTAAAAACAGGTTATGAACAATCCATCCATGAGCTGTCCGGTGGGATTGAAGCGCTCGAAAAATCTATGGATGTTCTGGACAGCCAGCTTATACGCTACCGGGAAATGGAAAAAGATGCCAAGTCGCTGGCACAGGACCATGTGCTGACGGCAGAGCTGATTGAACGGCTCATCGAGCGGATCGAGATCGACCATGAGCGGAATATCCATGTAATGTTCCGGTTCAAAAATGAATTTCAGGGAAAGGCGGTGGAACCATGCACAAAAAATATGTGATCGCCCTTTATATCCGTCTGTCCGTGGAGGACTTTAAGACTGAAAGTTTGAGTATTCCCAACCAAAAACTGATCCTCCGGGAAAAGGCCATGTCGCTGCCGGAATGGGATAACGGCGAAGTGCTGGAATTTGTTGATAACGGCCATACAGGTACGAATTTTGAGCGCCCTGCGGTACAGGAACTTTTGACGATGGTCCAGGCCGGGAAGATTGACTGCATTATCGTAAAAGACCTCTCCCGGTTTGGCCGTAACAGCATTGAAACCGGATATTTCATTGAGCGGGTATTTCCCCTCTACCACACCCGGTTTATCTCTGTCAGTGATGATTTTGACACCGCCAATTTCAAAGGCGATACCGGCGGGATTGACGTTGCCTTTAAGTACCTTATCAGCGAATGTTACAGCCGGGATATGTCCATGAAAACGAAAAGCGCCAAATATGCGAAAATGCGCCGGGGAGAATATCAGAGTGTTATCTGTCCTTATGGCTACCGCAAGAGCGCAGACGGGCGTATGGAGCCGGACGAGGACGCTGCAGGGATTGTCCGGCAGATATTTGAATGGGCGGCTGACGGAAATACAGCCGCCGAGATTACAAGAAAACTGTATGCCATGAACATCCCTACGCCTGGAGAATACCGGAAAAGTAAAGGCAAGGATCACTATAATGTTTCCCGGACGCATGGCGTCTGGAGCAGCTCAACAGTCCTTCGGATGCTGGAGGATCAGCGGTATATCGGTACCTATGTAATCGGGAAACGCAAGGTCAGGGAAATCGGCAGCCGGCGTGTCCAGCTAAAAGATGAAAGCGAGTGGTTCAAAATCCCAGACCACCACCCGGCAATCGTAAGCATGGAGCTGTTTGAGAAAGCCAATGCTTCGATCAGGCGTTTTTCCCTTCCGAATAAAAAGCGGCGTGACTACCTTCTCCGCGGGAAAGTATTCTGCGGCTGCTGCGACCATGCCATGTCACTTAGAAACGGGGCATGGTTTTACTGCCGTCATTCCGAGGTAGCAAAAGAACTTCCCTGTTATGGCGTAAAGGTCAAAATGTCGGAGTTGGAGCAGGTGGTCTTTGATACGACCCGTGCACAGATGGGGCCGGCATTGGGGATTGACAGCAGCAAGGACAAGCTGGATTTGCAGACGATCCAGCAGGCCGAGCATGAAGAAAAGCTGCACTCTATCCAGGACAGCAAACGGCAGCTTTATGAACAGTATGCGCTTGGAGAGATTGACCTGGAAACCTATCAGGAGCGCAAGGCGGTATATGATGCGGAGCTGGTGCAGGCAAAAAATGTCCATGCTGCTATTACCGCACAGACCAAACAGATACAGAGTGATTATGAGGCAAAGCTGAAACAGCGGGAAATTGTCCGGGAAGTAGGCAGCGCCGACACCCTGACACAAGCCCTGATTGACAGGCTTATTAGTAAGGTTTATATTTTTCCGGGGAATCGGATTGAGATTGAATATGTGACGCAGGATTTCTTGGGAATAGACGAATCGGGAAAGGAGGCATGAGTGCCGTATGAAAGAGCTGCGGGTGGCTATATGGCTGCCCGGAAAGCCTCAAAAAAAGTTATAAATTGGGACTATCCCAAAGTTTGTGTAAACCTCCAGACTGATGTAAGATAAAACTACAC
>CAJTTZ010000017.1:40926-56674 GCA_910579505.1 uncultured Lachnospiraceae bacterium | reverse complement strand
AAGGGTGATATTTTCCGCACTTGCGTTAACTGATATAAAATTTGCGCTGTTTTGATTATTAATTTCTGCAATTTTACGCATGTCGTCATTGGGCTCAACTGCATAAACTTTTGCACCAGTATTTAAAAGAAGCTTGGTTAAAATGCCTGTTCCCGAACCAATATCCGCAATTACACTGTTGCTGTTTAAGCCTATATCTGTACTAAGATATTGAATGAATGATGTCGGATATGCAGGACGGTATTTAGCATATATTTCTCCAACTCCAGTAAATATTTGTTCGTTCATTAGTTATGTACTCCTTTGATTTTCTAAACTGGATATTTGTTTTTTGTGCCACAGAAACGATAGATAACTTTTAATTATCCATTCATACTTTGCAGCCTGGTTACAGTTACATTGCATTACGATATAGTTACCCATAACGTTTCTAGTCGCAAAATGTAAAAATTGTACGTATTTGTATATTTACATTTTTACTAGAGGTTTCTCTTTCAAAGTAAAGGAGGAATTTAGTATGATTTGTAGATTATTGGTAAGTGCGCAGCAAGGGGACGAAAAAGCTATGCTGGAACTGATAAACAGATTTCAGCCGCTGCTGAGGAAGTACGCAAGAAAGCTGAGATATGCTGACGCGTATGAGGAGTGTCTGCTATTTTTTATTGAGCTGGTGAAAACCATGGATTTGAAAAGGCTCAAAGCTTTGGAAGATCAGGCGCTTGTATCGTACATTAAGATTTCCATCACACATTTTTACGGCAAACAGGTCTATAAGCATTTTGAGGAGCCGCAGATGATTGCCTTTTCCGAATTGACGCAGGAGCAGAGATATTATGTTGAGGCAAAAACTGCAAAACAAGATGAGCAGAATGTTTTTACTGAACTTGGAGTGGACAGGTTTTTAAACCCAAATGAGAAAAGGATTTTATATCTTATTTACGCAAAGGGGTATACCCCGGCTGAAATTGCCCGGAAATGCCATAAGTCAAGACAGACGGTAAATCAATTAAAGTTGCGGACTCTGAAAAAACTCAGAAAAATGGTAAGCAGGGATGATGAAGGAGGTACTAAACGTGAATAAGAAAATGAAACATTGGATAGAGGCGGCAGGCATACGTGCAGTCAGAACTATGGCGCAAACTGCGATAGCAGCGATCGGAACTTCTGTATTGCTGAATGACGTTGAATGGATCAGATTGATTTCAACGGTTTCTCTGGCAGGATTGCTTTCCGTTTTAACATCCTTGGCGGGATTACCGGAATTACAGAAGAAGTGAGGGGATTTAAATGATAATAGGAGTTAACTGTGGGCATACGGTGGAAGGGCCGGGAACGGGTGCAGTCGGTCTGATTAAAGAGTCGGAACATACACGGCTGGTCGGGAATGTTCTGATGAATAAGCTTATGGAAGCAGGCGTTAGTGTGGTTAACTGTACCGTTGACAGGGCAGTATCGCAGGAGGCATATCTTGAAGAAACGGTTCGGATAGCTAATCGGTCGTCGCTGGATCTGTTTATCAGTATTCATTTTAATGCTTCCAATGAGCATAGGGCACAGGGAACAGAAGTTTATACATATGGAGGGAAACGGCATTCTGCCGCGACTGCGATCTGTGCGCATCTTGAAAAACTGGGATTTTCAGGTCGTGGGGTGAAGGACGGGAGTTTACTCTATGTGATCCGCAGGACAAAAGCAAAGGCAATTCTGATTGAGGTATGTTTCTGCGATAATAAGAGGGATGTGGAAATCTATGGGCGTATGGGTTCAGGGGAGACGGTGGCGCTTGCCATTTTTGAGGCGCTCTGCGAGACTGTGACCGAAATTGCAAAGAGGACCGGGAGTGACAAGGAAAAGTTTATAGAAATTGTAGGTAAAATAGCGAGTGCGGACTGGCAGAAGCGAAGAATCATACTGCCGTCTGTGGTGGTTGCACAGGCAATCAAGGAGTCAGCCTGGGGTACTTCTGAACTTGCAAGGAAGGCGAACGCCCTGTTTGGCATTAAGAAAAATGGCTGGAGCGGCAGGATATATGTGAAAGAGGCCTTGGAACAGGATGCGGATGGAAGTTATTACAGGGTGAAACAGACACAGTGGCGTGCATATGACAGTTGGGAAGAGTCTGTTTTGGATCACAACAGTTATATTGCGGAAAGAAGCACAGACGGGGGAAAAACGAAGCGGTATGCGCCGGTGATAGGATGCAGCGACTATGTTATGGCATCGGGGTACTTGCAGGCGTGCGGTTATGCGACAGATCACGGCTATGCGGAATCGCTGGCACATGACTATATTGAAAAATACCAGCTTACAAAATTTGACAGTTAAACTGTTTTATGTGTTTACAATTTAAGAGAAATCTCCTTTTTAATAGATAGCCGGCTAAATACTATCAAATTGAAAAGGAGATTTTATTATGGCAGTTTTACCAAGTACTGATATCAAATTGGAATTACGGTTAAATGACGATGGGTCCATTACGGCGAACTGGGTCATTCTTCCGGGGATGGTTAAGCAGAAGGTGTATGTTTCGAAAGTAAAGGGTGGTTATGGCGTCGAATGGAACGATGACTGGCATGGAGATTCCTATACAACGAAGCCCAATCTTCCGGCTAATGAACAGTATGACGTTAAGGTTACACAGACTGGAGATCGTGTATCTGTCGGATCGGGATTAAAAAGGATTTTGATTCCCTATGATTTTTATGACAATAAGCCGATGGACGTTCCTCAAAATATTAAGATTACCCCGGAAGCGACAAAAATAAGCGTCAGTTTTGACGCGGTTTCACGTGCGAAAAGTTATGACATCCTGTTTGATGGTAAGGTATATAATGTAACGGCTACATCTAAGGTTTTTATAAATCTTACTCCCAAAACAAGACATACTGTTGCAGTGCGGGCGAGGGGTCTGAAGCAGACAAGCGCATACAGTGCAACGCAGACGGTTATGACATTGCCCATAAAACCATCTGTGCCTCTGGGGATTAAGAAAGCGGCGACAGAGACATCCGCCACGATCAGCTGGACCAAGGTGAGTGATGCTGTCAGCTATGATGTTTTGTTTGACGGGCGTGTCTATAATACAAATGCTTTGTCCAGAACATTTACGGGTTTAACAGCAGGAAGAAGTTATTCTTTTCAGGTAAGGGCGAGAAACGCTGATCTGGCAGGGGAGTACACCAGTCAGATGGCAGTGGCTACGCCGCCAAAACCGCCGACATCCGTGACGGCCACGAGTACGGGGGATTCCGTTACCATAAGCTGGAACAAGGTGGCGGGAGCTACAGGATATCTTGTACGCTGTAATGATGATGAGACATATGGATATGAGTCGACTACATCTATAGAATACAGCGGCCTAAAGCCAAAAACGACTTATACTTATCAGGTGGCTTGCAGGACGCTGGATGGCGTGGGCAGTTACAGCGCAGCAAAAACAATCAGGACTCTGGCAAAAATCCCCAATCCTCCCGCAGGTTCAGATATACAGGGGCAGACCACAGAAAATTCTGCTACTATAACGTGGGATGCTGTCAGTGGAGCGACAGGCTATGACATTCAGTTTAACGGAAGCACCTACAGCACGACATCGCCTTCAAAAACGTTTACGGGACTAAAGGATAATACAGAGTATATTTACAGGATACGCTCTAAGAACGCAGACGGTGCCAGCGAGTACGGACCGGAAAAAAGAGTGCGGACAACTCCCAAAGCGCCCTCTGCGCCGACAGCCTCTTCGGATGAGAGCTCTGTCACTGTAAGCTGGGATTCGGTGGCGGGTGCTTCCAGCTACGATCTGCAGATTGATGGCAAGGTTTATAACGTGAAGGGAACTTCCCACAAAGTGACGGGGCTTAAGCCGAACACATCCTACAGCTATCAGATTCGCGTCAATAATGCGGATGGTTCCAGCTCTTACAGCCGTGCAAAGACACTTAAGACGACACCCGTTCCGCCAGAGACGGTAAAGGAGAAGCGGTCGCGTACGGATATCACCTTGAGCTGGGATTACATTAGCGGTGCATCCAGTTACGACGTACTGTTTGATGGTAAGACTTACCGTGTTACAGGAACAAGCAAAACTATTTCGGGACTGACTGCAGACACTTCACACAGCTACCAGATTCGTGTCAATAATGCGGATGGTTCCAGCTCCTACAGTCCGGTCAAAACGGTTAAGACACTGCCTTATGCACCGAAGACCTATCCCACAGTCAAGACGGCGGTTACAATTGACTCTGTTACATTGACGTGGAATGCAGTGACTGGCGCAACGGAATACGAGCTGTACTTTGACGGCAAAACATATACAGTGAAAGGGACTTCACACAAAGTAACAGGGCTTGAGGATGATACCAGCTATAGATACAGAATCCGTTCCTGCAACGAGGGAGGGTACAGCAGCTATTCTTCGTATATGACGGTGAAAACGGCTTTAAAACCTCCGGCTGTGCCCACGGGGATCAGTGCCAGATCTACATACAACAGCATCACGGTAAGCTGGAATACAGTGCCAAAAGCGCAGAGCTATGATCTGTATGTTAATGGAGCCGTCTATAATACAACTGCTACGGTGAAGACAGTTTCCGGGTTAAAGGCGAATACATCCTATCCGTTTCAGGTACGGGCAAAAAATTCGGCCGGAATCAGCGCGTATTCACCACAAAGCACAGTAAAAACGCTGGTTGCGCCTCCGGCTGTGCCGACAAATGTTCAGGCGACGGCAGGAACGGATACCATCACAATTTCATGGAGCAGCGTAAGCGGAGCAACAGGCTATAAGGTTCTCTTTGGCGATACTGTTTACGATGTGACAGGCACTTCCAAGACGTTTACAGGATTAATGCCCGGCGAGGACTATGATTATGCTGTCTGTGCCGTTAACGCGGGTGGAAACAGCAGATATACCGACAAAAAGACTGTTACGACAATTGCGGTGGGACCGGCGGCGCCTGCAGATGTTACGGCTAAAGCGGGATTTAACATTGTGACTGTAAGCTTTTCTCCAGTGGCGGATGCGGTAGATTATGACATCATGTTTGACGGAACAGTCTATCATGTGGCCGGCACAGATCACATGGAGGCAGGGCGGCTTGGCAAGGCTTTTTCAGGATTACAGCCCAATACGGAACATACTTACAGCGCGAGGGCGAACAATGCGGAGGGTTCCAGCCGCTACAGCGCACAGGGAACCATACGGACACAGATCAGTAAAAAGAGCGGTCTGGCAGAAAGAGCTTCTGACAGTGTCTATACGGACGGCAGGATTTCTTACACAGGTAATGATCCCGTCAATGCGCTGACCGGCGCTTTCCTGTGGAGCTATACGTGTCTGGAGGATTATGGAAAGGATAAGCTGCACCTTACGCTTATGTATGACTCCGAAAGGGACGCCTTTGACACCGTGCCGGGAGCGGGGTGGACACATGAACTGAATTATTTACTGTATATGGATGAGGAATATGCTTATTTCAGCACTCCTTATGGAGCGGTGATTCCTTTCTTAAAGGAAGCGGACGCCTCTTTCCGTGCGGCAGACGGCGTCGGAACGGCCTACACAATGGAGCAGAGGGAGGATGCCTCTTATGTGGTCAGGAAACAGGACGGCACGGCGTACGTGTTTGACAGTGCCCTCGTTCTTGGACAGATTGTGGAAAATGGGCTGGTGAAATATCGTTTTGAGAAAAACGCGGCGGGACAGATCACACAGATCAGCGGAAGACATGGAAGCAGCCTGACCCTTTCCTATACAGGAGGATATCTGACAAAAGCAGAGGACAGTCAGGGGAATGCAGTTACCTTTACCTATCAGGAGGGACGTCTGGCGGCGGTAAATAATTCTGCCGGCAAATCCATCGCCTTTGCCTATGAGGCAGGCCTTCTTTCGACCATTGCAGATTTTGCGGGACAGGTTTATCTGACAAATACGTATGATGTGTATGGCAGAGTGATCCGGCAGAACACGGCCGGCAGGGGTGAAAGCGCTGTAACGTATGACCGGGAAAACAGAAAAACAGTATTTACAGACGAGACGGGAAACAGCACAACCTATCTGTATGATACGGATGGACGCATCACGGATGTGGAACTGGCAGCAGCCGGGATACATAACAGTTATGATGAGAGCGGCAGACTGACTGAGCAGACAGACGCCCTCGGGAACAGCACGAAGATGTCCTATGATGCGTGTGGACGTATGAACTGTGTCACTTACCCCGATGGAACGAAAGAGCAGGTTTCCTATAATGACAGAGGTCTGCCTGTCAGGATCGTAAACCGGGACGGCTCCGAAAGCCTGTATACATATGACGACAGCAATAATCTGATCAGCGTGCAGGACGAGCGCGGAAACAGCGGCACCTACACTTACGACGAGGAGGATAACCTGACCACATGGACTGACAGGACCGGGAATGTATGGAGCTATGCCTACGACGAGGCAGGACATCTGAAAGAGGCAGGCGATCCGGCTGGCAATGTCAGCAGATATGTCCATGATGCCATCGGCAGACTTGTCTCCTACACCTCGCCAGCAGGAAAGACTGTAGCTTATCAGTATTCCGCAGTGGGGGATCTGCTCAAGATTGCGGACGCGGACGGCGAGGTTCTCTTTTCTTACGACGAGAACGGCAACCGTACAGGTATCACGGACAGACGGGGCAACAGCCAGCGTATGGAATACAACGGGATGGGACAGCTTTCGCTGGTAACAGACTTTGTGGGGAACGCCTATCGGTTTGCATATGATGAGCACGGTTATCTGGTTGGAGAAAAGAATCCCCTTGACGAGGAAGTGGCTTATACCTATGACGTGAGAGGCAATACCACAACCCGGACAGACGGAAACGGCAATGTGACTGCCTATGCCTATGACGCGGCGGACCGGCTGACGCGGGTTACCGATGCGGCAGGTGGTATTCTGCAGTATACCTATGACGCCATGGGGCGCGTAAAGGCAGTTACCGATCCGTTGGAGCGTCAGACTACCTATACTTATGATGCGCAGGGGCGCGTCATAAGCGTGACGGATGCGCTGGGAAACAGCGTGAGCTTCACTTACGATCAGGCGGGCAATCTGCTGACCAGGACAGACGAGGACGGGAACGTTATAACCTATACCTATGATGAGGAAAACAGGCTGCTTACGGAGACGACGGCGGCAGGATCCACCCGTTATACGTATGACGGAACGGGGCAGGTCATTGCGGTGGAGGCGCCGGATGAGTCAGTGCGGGAGGCGGTCTATGATGCGGACGGCAATCTGACGGAAGTGACCGACCCGGAAAACAACAGAACCGTCTGTACCTACAATGAGGCCGGACACCTGACGGAGGTTACGTCGCCGGATGGCGGAAAAACCTTCTACCAGTATGATGCGAACGGCAACTGCATAAAAATCACGGATGCGGAAGGAAACAGCAGGAGCTTTGTGTTTGATGCAAACAACCGCATTACGGCGGTGACTGATGCGCTGGGGCAGACTACGACTTGCGAATATGATGCGGCAGGGAGGATGACAGCTGTCACGGATGCCAGGGGAGGAAGAAGCACACTGGTCTATGATGCGAACGGCAATCTGGTCAGTGAAACCGATTCTCTGGGCGGCGTTAAGACATACACCTACGACAGCATGAACCGCATCATAAAGAGTGTGGATGAGGAGGGGCATACGAAAAGCTGTGTCTATGATGCGGCAGGCAATATGATTTCCTTTACAGATGCCAATGATAACAGATGGAGTTACGATTACGACGCCCTCAACCGTATGACTGGCGTTACGGACCAGAACGGCGACAGTCTGACATTTGCGTATACCAACACGGGAAAAGTAGCGAAGGTTACGGACAAGGAAGGTGCGCAGACAACGTACCAGTACGATGACATGGGACGGCTGTTGGAGATGACAGACGCGGCGGGGCACAGTCTGGCGTTTACCTATGACAGTATGGGAAGAGTGCTGACGCAGACGGACGCTGTGGGCAATGTGACTGCGTATACCTATTCTCCTGCGGGCAATCTGACCGGCAGAAAAGACCCGGAGGGCAATACGGTTACTTATACCTACAATGCGGCAGGACAGGTGACGAAGGTGACGGATGCGCTGGGCGGCGATATGACCTATACCCGTGATGCGCTGGGACAGGTGACGAAGGTCACAAACCCGGAAGGGGACAGCATAACATTCACCTACACGCCGAACGGACAGATCGGGACAGTGACAGATGCCTGTGGAAATGTGACTACATATGCCTATGATGCCTGCGGCAATCTGGTTCAGGTGACCGATCCGCTTGGAAATATCACCGTCTATGAATATGACGCCCTGAACCGTCAGATTAAGGAATGCGTGTCAGAGGACGGGGAAGCGTCCCATGCAACCATCTACCAGTATGATAAGAGGGGATGCATGGTCCGTATGATAAATCCTGTGGTGGAGGAGAGAAGTTATACCTACGACGGTAACGGCAATCCAATCGGGATCACGGATGAGGACGGCAATATAACGACCGTGACATACGACCTCAACGACCAGCCTCTGCAGATGACTTACCATGACGGCAGACAGGCAGCTTTCCGTTACAATAAGCGCGGCGAGCTGGTGGAGATGCAGGACTGGAACGGCGTAATGACCATGGAGCGCGATGTGCTGGGAAGACTGACCGGTGTGACCGACCATAACGGGCGTACAGTCGGCTATACGTATGATGCCGTTGGGAACAGAACTGCCATTCGCTATCCTGACGAAAGTGTGGTAAACTATACCTATGACGGGAATCACCGTCTGACCGGCGTGACGGATGCGGAAGGCAGGGGCACGCAGTACAGCTATGACGCGGCGGGGAATCTCCTGTCCATGGTACAGCCGGGCGGCAAAGCCTCTTACATCTACCGTTCCGACGGGATGCCGTCTGCGGCAAAATATCAGACAGACGACGGCGCAGTCATGGATGTGGACTTTGCCTATGATCCGATGGGGCGTATGCTTGGTCTGCGCAGACAAAGCGGCGTGGACGCGCCCGTATACAATACCGTGTACACCTACGATCCCGCAGGACGCCTGCTTTCCTGCGCAGAGGGAACGACGCGGGAGAACTACAACTATGACGCGCTGGGGAACCGTACCGCGTGGACAGTCAACAATGACGGGAAGGCAGCTTATACCTACGACGCCATGAGCAGACTTGTCTCCATGGAGCAGGACGGCGCATCCTACAGCTACACCTATGACAAAAGGGGGAATCTGACAGAAGAAAGACAGGGAGATGCCCTGATCCGGCAGTATGTTTACGACACCGCCAACCGTATGGTGACAGGCAAAAACCTTCTGACCGGGGCACAGACAGACTATACCTACAATGCACTGAACATGCGGACCGCCCATACCGTCACCCTTCCGGGGACAGAAGCGCCGCAGATAAAGACAACTGCCTATGTGCCCGATTTTCTGGGCGGCACAAACAATGACCTGATGGCATATCATGACGGAGGGGGCATCACAAAAGCCGTATACGGCAGAACCTATGAGCGCCTCGGTTATACCACCGCGGCAGGGCATATGTACGAAATGCCCGATCTCTGGGGCAGCCCCTTATACACCGCGGATGCGCAGGGCAATGCCGACTGGCGCACAGGACACGACGCGTGGGGCAGGGTGGAGACACAGCCTTCCCCGGAAACAGCTACAGATATACGTTTTGCAAACTACATCTACGATCCCGTAATCGGTAAGTACTTTGCGCAGGCAAGATTCTACGACAGTGCACAGGGCAGGATGCTCTCGCCCGACCCGGTCAAGAGAAACGTAAACCCTTACCCGTACTGCGACAATGACCCGGTCAACTACAACGACCCCACAGGAGAGATCGCGAATATCCTCGTTGGAGCAGGCCTCGGCGGTTTCTTCGGCGGTGCGGCGGGTTTCCTCGGAAACGCGGCATCCCAGCTCATGGACGGCGGGAAGTTCAACTGGCGAAAGGCTGCAGGCGCGGCGGCAAACGGCGCCGTGGTAGGCGCGGCAAAGGGCGCGCTGGTAGGAAGCGGTGTGGGCGTACTGGGAGCCTTTGCCACGGATTTTGCGGCGGGAACCGTCGGAAGCGCCTTGGAGCAGGGAATCAGCAGAGGACACGTAGACCTTGGGGAAAGTCTTTTAAGCGGGGCAGGGAATGCCTTAAGTGAAGTCCTGTATGGAACAGGTCCGATCAAGGGTGTGAAGGACGCCTTCCTCAGAGGTGCCAGAACCGGCGCGGTGATGTCGGGAATGGACAACATTGCAAGGGCAGCAGGCATACGGGGAACGGAACCTGGCATCAATCCCGGCGGTGGCGGTCATAGCAGGGGAGCAGTCGAAGCGACAGTACCCGGATATACAGGACGCGATCCGAAGGGCATGTGCGGCGCAGCCGATCCGTTTGATTTGTCCAGTGGACTGGGGAATGGAAGAGGATACCGAAGCGGAGCAGGACACGACGTCGGAGCAGGCGGATTCAGTCTCGGCGGTTTCGTGAGGGATGTGCTGACAGGTGCGGTAGTAGGCGGTCTTGGCAGTGCAGGGTTTTATGGAGCCGGGAAGGCTGTGGATGCGCTCAGGGGGAGTGTTGTTGGGCGTAGAAGTGGTGAGATACCTGTCAGCGGCAGAAGACCAGATTTTTATGTCGCACCAAATGGGGATGTGATACCGGCAACAGGATATAGATATATGCCGAGAAAAGCAAAATATATGTCGAAATTAAGGAAAACGATGGTAATACCTAGTAATGAAGATGGTACATATATTACATTTGACAGGTTTGATATACCATCACCGAGAAGGCTTCAAATACCACACGATGCGTCGATCAGAGGAACGTTTGATACCTTACAACTTGCAGATGATCTTAGAATACCTTATGGGAAATGGGGACAGGCGGATTGGTTAGAGCCGATAACTAAAGACTTTCCACAATATGGTGAAGGTGGAGCAACACAAGCGGTTACAAATCAGAGAATTGTATTAGATAGTCTGGAAGATTTGTTGGAGTAAAGGAGGAAGAGATGCTGTTTTCAAAGAGAGGTGACTTTAACAGATGTTCTGAAATTGTCAAGAAAAAATTGCAAAGGAAAAATATTGATGTAAATGATGCCGAATTAAAAAAAATTACGGAAAATATTATGAATATTTCCTATGCGAAGGGAGGTGATTATTCCAGGGAAATTATTGATAGCTTTGCTGATACATATATAGAGCATGGATTATATAAAAAGTATCTTAGCTAAAACAGATTAGACTAAGAAAATCGGAGGTTTCTTCTGCGGTGTGGCGGGAACTGTAGGAAACGCCTTGGAGCAGGGGAAGGGCCAAAACTGCAGTACCCGGGTATGCAGGACGAGACCCGAAGGGTATGTGTGGCGCGAACGATCCTTTCGACATGTCCGGCGGACTGGGGAAGGGAAGAGGATACCGGGACGGAAGAGCCCCCGGCGGAGCAGGACGCAGCCGGACAGGAGAAAGCGGATTCAGCCTCGGCGGCTTCGTGCGGGATGTGCTGACAGGGGCGGTAGTAGGAGGCCTTGGCAGTGCAGGGTTCTATGGAGCCGGGAAGGCTGTGGATGCGCTCAGGGGGAGTGTTGCTGGGCGCGGGGATAGTGTGGAGAGCACAGAATTAGTAACTTATTATCCTTCCAATAACGGTGTGGTGTTAGGAACCGAGAGAAAAATTTATTTATTACCCGGAGATAAAATTGATAGATATGGTAAATTGGGAGGAAAGTATTTTTCTTCGGTGGGTACACCATTGGAAATGAGAGCTTTACCCTATAATGCGGACACAACTCAATATGGGCAGTTTGAAGTAGTTAAGCCTTTTGAGGTAGAAGTATCTGTTATAAAACCGTGGTTTGGAAAGATAGGGTTAGGTGTTCAGTATCGTTCAGCAATAAATGCAGAAATATTGTTAAAAAGAGGCATAATAAAAATGATAGGAGAAAATTAATATGAATGTTGCTGGTTTAATCCAAAAACTTGATGAAATAGGAGTGCCTAGGCGGTATTATTCTATAAATGGAGATTTATTGTCAGACACATATATTTTAAATCAAGTTTATGGAAAATGGGAATATTTCTATTTTGATGAGAAAGGAAATAAGGAAGATTATCGAATGTTTGATAATGAGAGTGATGCTTGTAAATACATGTTGAGCATGTTGGAAAATGAAATTAAGTACACTTAAAAATTAAGTAAATACTTATTATCATTTTCAAAGTTTTATAAATTTTGTAACACCGAACGTTTTCCAAACATTAAGTAAAAACATAGAATCGGGGTATTTCACATGTTTCAAATTACTATGAAATACCTCCGATTCTTTGTTATATCAATATTTAATCTATAATGTCCCCGCGGGAGAAATCGCAAATATCTTTGGCGGCGCGGCGGGAACTGTCGGAAGCGTTCTGGAGCAGGGAATGCTTTAAGCGAGGTTCTGTATGGAACAGGTCCGATCAAGGGTGTGAAGGACGCCTTCCTCAGAGGTGCCAGAACCGGCGCGGTGATGTCGGGGGTTGAGAATATCACTGACAGTTTCGGACCTTATGGAGTGGCAGGGAGCAGGCTTTTTGGGAAAACTCCGAATGAAGCCATCGTTCCAGAAGCCACAAAGACGGGACGAGACCCGAAGGGTATGTGTGGCGCGAACGATCCTTTCGACTTGTCCGGCGGACTGGGGAATGGAAGAGGATACCGGGACGGAAGAACCCACGGCGGAGCAGGACACAGCCGGACAGGAGAAAGCGGATTCAACCTCGGCGGTTTTGTGAAGGATGTGCTGACAGGGGCGGTAGTAGGAGGCCTTGGCAGTGCAGGGTTCTATGGAGCCGGGAAGGCTGTGGATGCGCTCAGGGGGAGTGTTGCTGGGCGCGGAAGCGGTATAAAATCGGATGATGTATATGATATGTACAGAAAAACATCCAATTTAGGTGATTTTAAAGATTTAGATCAATTGTTGCAGTTGAAAAATGTTAAAAAGGTTGCTAATAGTGCGGGCATTGGTTTAAATGGGATTAGCCTAAAAATTGATAGAAATCCTGAGTTAGTGGGAAAGGGAATATATGGATATACAAATGGAAAAACGATTATTTTATATCCAGATGCATTTACTGATATAGAAACATTAGTAAAAACACTTGGGCATGAAAGAACGCATATTTATCAAGCGGGTGTGTTTGGAAAACCTTCATCTACAGACGCTTTGGCCGAATTTGAAAAAGCGGCTTATAGATCGGAAAAAGATTGGTGGAAATATTATAATTTTATAAATGGAGGAAAGCGATGAAAATAGGTTGGAGGGGAATAATAGAAAAAATTTCGGAAAATATTTCTAATATACATCAGGTTAGATGTCCGAACTGTGGAGAAACGAGACTGGACTACATCTATATTGGAGATGTGGAAACGAGAATAGGTTTTTTGCAAATCTGGTGCAATAAATGTTTAAAAGGAGTATATGCGAGCAGGGTGGTTGCTCCTTTAAATGCAAAATTTGTAACATTTGACAGTGATGTAAAAAGCATAGTTCCCCAAATTGAATTTGTGGAAAAATGAGGAAACATGTAGTAGTTGTGTCATTGCTTCTCGATGCTCCCAGAAGCTTCATAGTTAAAATGGTAGCCACCAAAGAATAATCCGGCTAAAGAAGTTACATTATTGTAATTAGCAATAAAATCGGAGGATTCTATAGACTATGAATAGTTGTAGGATGCCTCCGATTTGTTGCCATATCAATATCCAGCCCAGACTGAACACATACCTTAAGGAGCCCCTTGGAAAGCGTCAGTGCTTAGCGAGGTTTTTCACGAGCTTAGCATCTGCTACGCTTGGAACGGAGCGGGAGCGCGGCGACGTAGATATGTGTTCAGTCTGGGCGTCCGAATGGAATTATACACTTGTTAGAGATAAATTTTTAGCGGTTCGCCATCATTATAAAAATGTGGTAAACTATATCCTGACAGCGCGGACACAAACCGAATGGTATAGACAGTGTTACGCGACGCACAGGCCATAGCGCATGGGAAAACACAGTTTTCCCAGAAATGGCTACAGACATACGCTTTGCCAATTATATCTATGATCCGGCCAACTACAACGATCCTATAGGAGAGATCGTAAATATCCTCGTGGAAGCGGGACCGGCATCACTCCCGAAGTCGGAGGCCGAAGCAGGGGAACAGCAGATACCATGCGGCTCGGCTATGCAGGACGAGACCCGAAGGGTATGTGTGGTGCAGCCGATCTTTTTGATTTGTTCGGTGGACTGGTGAATGGAAGAGGATACCGGGACGGAAGAACCCATGACGGATCAGGACACAGCCGGACAGGAGAAGGCGGATTCAGCCTCGGCGGTTTTGTGAGGGATGTGCTGACAGGGGCGGTAGTAGGAGGCCTTGGCAGTGCAGGGTTCTATGGAGCCGGGAAGGCTGTGGATGTGCTCAGGGGGAGTGTTGCTGGGCGCGGAAGTAAAAAGCCTACGGTTATTTATGGAACAGATGATATTGCCAAGTACCAATATAATATGATTGAGAATCCGGGTCCATTGGCTGAAATGGACGATCAACCAGCGAAGAATTTTTATGGCGGGCGATATAATATGGAGATCTTGCAGGAAGATCGGATCATGTATCGCGCAGGAGATTCACAAGAAAAATATGGAAGATGGTTTACAAGTGAGCCGCCTGCCTCTGTTGCCAAGGTAAGGATTGACACGGCAGTGAAGCCTTACTGGATTGATCCGGCGAAAGGAATATGGACAGGCAGTTCCCCCATAAACTGTGTGTATGCAGTCAAAATACCAAAGGGGACTACGATATATACAACAGGACCCGTTGGACCACAGGGAGGTGTACATGTAGGCAGATATGACATAATGCAAACATTTATTGAGTTACCTCAGAAGATTGAGGTTGTAGCAAAGATGACGTTAAAATAGGAGGATGAAATGCTTAGCAAGGATGAAATGCTGCAGTTACGCAGGTCATATATCGAAATTGGAAAGCTGGTACAAAAATATGGCGGGTATGAGCGTTACAGTGTGGAATTAAAATATCTTATGAGCCAAGTGAAATGCATTGACTCAGATGAGGATGATAACAGCAAACATCAATATCTTGTACAGGGTTATAAAGGCATGGTTGGACACAAAGAAAATATAAGTGAGTTTGCTATATGTGACAGTGGTGAAAGTGAGGAGGTGGAAAGTCAATTAAATAGAAAGTTTCGTGAAGAATGGAGGAAAGTAGGGGCGATCATGAGAAAATATATCCCATAATTTCATTCCACTTAACAAGTACTAGGGAACCTATATTATCTAAAGTATAAAGCAAAAATCGGAGTATTCGACAGACTATAAGTAGTCGAAGGATATCTTCGATTTTTGTTATATCGATACCCAGCTCAGACAGGACACATATCTTAAGGAACGGAGCGGGAGTGCGGCGACATAGATGTGTGTCCTGTCTGGACGTCGGATTGTATCATACGCCTGTCATGGGTAAGATTTTTAGCGGTTCGCCATCATTATGAAAATGTGGTAAACTATATCCTGACAGCACGGATACAATTTGGGAGATACAGGTGGCTTCTTCGGCGGTGCGGCGGGTTTCCACGGAAGCGCCCTGGAGCAGGGAATCAGCAGAGGACGCGTAGACATCGGCGAGAGCCTTTTAAGCGGGGCAGGGAATGCCTTAAGTGAAGTCCTGTATGGAACAGGTCCGATCAAG
>CAJTTZ010000017.1:0-40916 GCA_910579505.1 uncultured Lachnospiraceae bacterium | reverse complement strand
ACGCCTTCCTCAGAGGTGCCAGAACCGGCGCGGTGATGTCGGGGGTTGAGAATATTACTAACAGTTTCGGACCTTATGGAGTGGCAGGGAGCAGGCTCTTTGGGAAAACTCCGAATGAAGCCATCGTTCCAGAAGTCACAAAGACGGGACGAGACCCGAAGGGTATGTGTGGCGCGAACGATCCTTTCGACTTGTCCGGCGGACTGGGGAATGGAAGAGGATACCGAAATGGAAGAGCCCACGGCGGAGCAGGACGTAGCCAGACAGGAGAAAGCGGATTCAGCCTCGGCGGTTTCGTGAGGGATGTGCTGACAGGGGCGGTAGTAGGCGGTCTTGGCAGTGCAGGGTTCTATGGAGCCGGGAAGGCTGTGGAGGTGCTCAGGGGGAGTGTTGTTGGGCGCGGAAACGATGTGGGTATAGTATTAGATCCATATAAAGGAGTGAAACAAGCTTCGGAGTATTTAAAACTAAAAGGGGTACCAAGAAAATATCGAAAACAAGTGTTGGAATCTTTTGATGTAGAAACGATACAACTTAAAATTGCGGGAAAAGACACATTTGGTATGAGATTCTATGGTGGAAAAGCTGAGGCGGAAGGAAGGTACTTATTTGAAACATTCACGCCGTTGATTAACAGACAGAATTTGGCATTGCCGTATGAATGGAATAGCATGACGAGTATTCAGCAGTTTCAGGTTAAGGAGGGTACAACAATGATAACTGGAAGAGTTGCGGCACAAAATGTTTTTGGTAGTCACTATATCGGTGGTGCTGAACAGTGGTATATTAATGATCTGGGAGACTTGATAAAATGTCATTAGAGGAATATAGGAAGAGGAATAGTATATTACAGGAAAAAGTAGCAGCAGAGATTGAAAAAGTAAAAAGGGGGCAAAGTGTAAAAAATATGTTACAGTTACAGGGAATATTGGAAGAACTAAAAAATAGTTGTATTAAAAAAAATATTCCTTTATATTATCCAAATATTATAGTTGATTCATGGGACTACTCAGACCCACTGGGAATGGAGTTGATGGAATTGGCAGTGTTATATGAAAAAATATAGATAAAGCAGTGTGAACTTTTCCTATAATGAAATTCAGAAGCTAATGTGTTTGGAATAGTGGTAGTTCTGCGCTATATTTCTACTGCAAAGAGAACAGGGGATTCTATGGACTATATAGAGCCAAGGAATCCTCTGCTTTTTTCTATATGGTAAATGAGAACGTATTTTAATCCCCCATCTAAGATGGGGAGACTACGCCTGTCATGGATAAAATATTTGGCGGTTCGCGATCATTATGAAAATGTGGTAAACTATATTTTAACAGCGCGGATACAAATTGAGAGGTACGGGCGGCGGGTTTCCCCGGAGGCGCCCTGGAGCAGGGAATCAGCAGAGGATACGTAGACCTCTTGGGGAAAGTCTTTTAAGCGGGGCAGGGAATGCCTTAAGTGAGGTTCTGTATGGACAGGTCCGATCAAGGGTGTGAAGGACGCCTTCCTCAGAGGAACCAGAACCGGCGCGGTGATGTCGGGGCTTGGGAATATCACGGATCATGTCGGATCTTACGGAGTGGCAGGGAGCAGGCTCTTTGGGAAAACTCCGAATGAAGCCATCATTCCAGAAGCCACAAAGACGGGACGAGACCCGAAGGGTATGTGCGGCGCGAACGATCCTTTCGACTTGTCCGGCGGACTGGGGAATGGAAGAGGATACCGGGACGGAAGAACCCACGGTGGAGCAGGACACAGCCGGACAGGAGAAAGCGGATTCAGCCTCGGCGGTTTCGTGAGGGATGTGCTGACAGGGGCGGTAGTAGGAGGCCTTGGCAGTGCAGGGTTCTATGGAGCCGGGAAGGCTGTGGAGGTGCTTAGGGGGAGTGTTGTTGGGCGCGTAGATGACAGATACATGGTTCCAAAACCGAACCATGGACAGGGTTTCTCAAAGAAAGGGTATTTCCCCGAGCCGGGAGAAAGAACGTTTGAGGGGTATGTGCTGAGCCATGCTGATCCAGATGGGACTATATACGGTAAAACCGGAAAACAGTTGGAGTCGATACCCTGTCGCCAGATAAAAGAGACATCAAGCAGTTATATGAATATTTAAATAATGGTAAATATCATCAATAGGAGAATGGCTATGACAAATCAACAAGTTAAATTTTTTAAGGAACTGGCATATATACAAGAGTATTGTATAAATGTTAGAGTGGGTAAAGAAAGAAGTCCTAGTGATATTGAAGAACTTCTGAAAGATGTGACTTTTGAAGTTATTTACCGTATCATGGAATTGCTTGATAGATATGGGGGCGAACTACCGAAATGCAATATTGTTAGTAGTACAACTGGTGAAGTAATTAACGAAGGGATAGAATTACATGATAAGTGTGTTGTTTTTTTAGACAACCCTCTCAATTCTAGCAGGACATAATAATATTGCGTTTTTATGTAACGAATGTACAAACTAATATTGCATTTGGTAATATGCTTAACCCAAATTGAAACGATTTTCATTTAAATTTGGGCGAGTTAAAAACTAGTGGATTTATATTGAGAATGGGAGTGATCAGAGTGTTCAATGTTTTAGATGCAATCACAGAATGTTTTTCTAACCTTAATACTCCAATTGGATTCGTTGGATCGTTGATAACTGTTTTCGACCACTTTAAAAATAGAAATAGCAGCCACAGCGAAGAAACGCTGGATACTATTCGCAAAAAATCGGGCGTGGCGTATGCGCGATACTGCGAATACCAGCAACACAGGCAGAGAGATTTTGGCATACCCCTTGAAGAAGATATTCTGGGATATTGGGAATCATGTTTGCATCGCAACGTGCTACCCAGCGCAAAAGATATGGTTGCATCCCAAATTGCAAGTAGGGAAGAAGCCGAGGTTATCATCGCCTACTTGATGGAGCAGTGGATGACCATCCCGGACTTTTCAGCATGGATACACGATATTTTGACCCAGAATCATCTGGAAATAATTTCTGAAAGGTTGTCTGGTCTGTCGCAAATATTGGAAGCGGCTTTTCAGATAAAAGCGCGGCTGGACAGCCAGGGAATCCGTCATATTGCAACATTGATTACCCCTAGTTATGTTACGGATGCAAGGATTTCCTGCAACGATTCGGTAATTAGAAACTTCTTTACTGTTGACAATAATTTTCAAACAATGCTTCAAGTCATAAGTGCAGACGCAGATGTTCCGCACAAAGAAGCCGTGCAGGCTATAGAGGAACTAATTCAAAATGATGATCCTGTAATAATTGCAGGAAACGGAGGCCAGGGGAAAACCAGTCTTATGATGCGCGTGGCAGTGCAGAACGCTTCTTCGGGGCATCTGACGGTCTGGCTGTCGCTATCAAACAAGGAAGTGATAACGGAGCAAATGGCAGATCAATTTTTTGAATGCCTAATTAATCTTACGCCTGTTGGGCAAAGTGTATTGCTTTGCATTGACAATCCTTTTGAGGGGAGAGAATCCTTTTCAAGTTTACAGGCAAGGTGGCCTCACAATTCTAAAATACATGTGCTCATGGCAGAGCGAGAAAACAGACTTACACTACTTGCTGATCCAGATCAGGATTTATTGCTGCATTGGTTTGATCAGGCGAGGCTTGTTGTCCTACAGGGTAACAATCGGAACAGGGAATACCGCTTAAAGGATTATCCATCCCGTTATTTTTCAGAGAGCTTTGAAAGAAGAAAATTGATACTGCAAAAAAGCACTTCCTACTTGGTAAAAGAAGGGGCAATAAGCGAAGCAGATCAATTGTCTGTGATAAGCAAAACATTAGGCCGGTATGGGAAGCCGTATATTAGCTTAGTGGAATTGATCTACCGTACGATGTTCGAGTTGAAAAAAATATCATCTAAACCGGGAAGTGTTAAATTGGATTGGGAAGAATGGGGCGATCTAATTCAGCGGGAGTTTGGAAAAGTCGATACAGATATCCAACTCTATGGCGTAATCGCCGCAATGAAAGTGTTTAACACACCTTTGTCACTTTCACTGTTCTGCAAACGTTTTGATGAATTAAGCGAGCGAAAGTTAAGAACACGTCTGTGTGAGCGATTTGTGCCTCATCATGTGGAACCTGTAGTTTATCAGGAAAGAAACGGGACGTTGCAGCCTAAACACGATGTCATTGCAGAATTGTTTTTCCTATTCAATAAAAGTAAAGTGACCATTAATTACATAATATCTAACTTGCTGGATGTTATGGATGAAAACGAAATCGAAGTGTTCCTGACAAATATCATTAATAAAAGGGAAATGCGAAATGGCTTGAAGCCGCCAATCGGTGAGATAGATTACTGGGGTTATCTGGAACGCATCTATTTTCGGATGCAAGAAGGAAGTTTAAACCTTTCGTCCACTGGAAATGCGTATTTGTGTCTTGGTGTTTTATGGGCACGACACCCGAATAGCCCTGGGGGAGGCGGGCTTACGATTAAAACTGTTTTAGATAACGTTGCTCCTGAGATAGAAAACAATTTATTGGTGGCAAAACTGTATACTGAATGGGGAATTTGGTTGGCAGGGAGGAAAGAGGATTCACTTGCGGAAGAAAAGTTCCTGGCGGTACTTGAATATAATCCAAAACAGCTTCCGGCCCGCACAGAATTAGGACGTTTGCTCTCAAGGCAAAAAGGAAGAGAAGGGGAGGTGGAGAAATATTTGCGGGAAGCGATAGAGATTGATCCTAAGAACATACAATCCCGTACAGAATTAGGGCGACTGCTCTCAAGGCAAAAAGGAAGAGAAGGGGAGGCGGAGAAATACTTATTGGAAATAATAGCAATAGATTCAAAGGACATACAATCCCGCACAGAATTAGGACGACTGCTCTCAAGGCAAAAAGGAAGAGAAGGGGAGGCGGAGAAATATTTGCGGGAAGCGATAGAAATTGATCCCCAAAATTTGCATCCCCATACAGAATTAGGGCGACTGCTCTCCAGGCAAAAAGGAAGAGAAGGGGAGGCAGAGAAATACTTATTGGAAATAATAGCAATAGATCCAAAGAATATACAATCCCGCACAGAATTAGGACGTTTGCTCTCAAGGCAAAAAGGAAGAGAAGGGGAGGCGGAGAAATATTTGCGGGAAGCGATAGAGATTGATCCAAAGCATATACAATCCCGCACAGAATTAGGGCGACTGCTCTCCAGGCAAAAAGGAAGAGAGGGGGAGGCGGAGAAATATTTGCGGGAAGCGATAGAAATTGATCCCCAAAATTTGCATCCCCATACAGAATTAGGGCGACTGCTCTCCAGGCAAAAAGGAAGAGAAGGGGAGGCAGAGAAATATTTGCGGGAAGCGATAGAAATTGATCCCCAAAATTTGCATTCTCGTACTGTGCTGGCAAGGATATATGAAGGCATGGATAGAAAGTCAGAGGCCAGGCAACTATATCAGGAACTTTGCAATATTGATCCGGGCAATCGCTTTGGTGCCGACGGCCTTTCCCGGCTAAAATAGTATGCAGGGTTTCACTTCCTTTGTATTTTTATGGTTTCTGTGTTAATATTAGTTCCGATACGGGGATATTTCCGTTAGGCAGTTATATTTTTCAAATGTCAGGAGCATGGGCAATGATTGATAAGCAGATGTTTCATCCCCTGAACTACATAAAAAAGGAAGAATACTCCGGCAGCATGGAGGGGATGCGCTATCTTTTGAAAAAGGTAAAGAGTGGCGAGGACGACGTGATCCGGGTGATTGTATGGCCGGAACCTCTCGGGATATACCGCACGCCCGATGAGAAGAAAACCTCGACGGAGGTGCCGCTTACCGCGGAGGGCGTGGAACAGGCGGCGGACTGGATCAATGAGCAGTACGAGTCGAGGAAAGAATACTGGCTGGAGAGTCTGCATAAACCGTGGACGGAGGTGTGATTTTCCACAAGATTTACATAAATATTTGGTCATATTGTGGAAAATGTAGAAAAATCTTGCATTTTGGAAGAAACGCGGTATATAATGTGAAAAGACAGTTAACATAAAGCTAATCGCGGCGTAAGAGAATGAGGGGCTTGGAGGTGGCGATATGGCGGCGCTGAATCTGAACGCAGTTTTTTTTAATCATGAAATATCTTTCTGCAAGGTATATAATGCGGAGAGTAAGGACCAACTGGAAAAACTTTTGGTGTCCAACCGTATTTCCTTTTTTGTGGAATGGCCGGAGCAGCGTTTTTGGGAGCGCTTTTTCGGCGGAGCAGAAAAAGAAGGATTTACCATACATATCAATGAGGCGGATACGACCCTTGCCAGAAATCTGGCGGAAGGGATAGAGAGTGTGCAGATCGCGTCCGCATAGGCTGTCAGAAAGGCAGAGAATATGATAAAATGACCCTGGGAGTTTCCCGGGGTCTTGTTTTGAGCCGGTCTGTACAGGCTTTTGACATAACGGACAGGGCGTAGGATTGGCGGAGGGAAAAGCGTTTTCGCCCAAATGTGAGTATGCAGAGGAGAATTGGTGAAAGATGGAGAAAAAAGGAGTGAGTAACCGCGAGGCGTCGAAGGACAGAGGGGAGCGGCGGCAGAGCCTTTGTTCGGTTTCGGGGAAATGTGGGGGCTGTCAGTTCGTGGACATGCCCTATAAAGTGCAGTTAAAGAGAAAGCAGAAACAGGCGGAACTGCTTTTAAAGGAATATGGGAAAGTGATGCCGATCATCGGAATGGAGGAGCCGGCGCATTACCGCAATAAGGTTCACGCGGTTTTTGCGTTCCAGAAGGGACGGGGAATTGTTTCCGGGATTTATCAGGAGAAGAGCCACCGGGTGGTGCCTGTGGAGAACTGTCTTCTGGAAAACCAGAAAGCGGGAGCGATCATTCAGTCCGTGCGAGAACTGGCGAAGTCCTTTAAGATCAAGACCTATGATGAGGACACCGGTTACGGTCTGCTTCGCCATGTGCTTGTCCGTGTGGGGCATGTTACAGGGGAGATTATGGTGATACTTGTGCTGGGATCACCGATTTTACCGTCAAAGAACAATTTTGTAAAAGAGTTATGTAAACTTCACCCGGAAATTACTACGATACTGATTAATGTAAATAATAAGAGAACGAGTATGGTGTTAGGTGAGAAGGAACAGGTGATTTACGGCAAGGGATACATTGAGGACGAGCTTTGCGGCAGACGGTTTAAGATATCCGCGAAATCTTTCTATCAGGTCAATTCCGTGCAGACGGAGGCGCTTTACGCGAAGGCGGCGGAGTACGCGCAGCTTACGGGAAAAGAGACGGTGGTGGATGCTTACTGCGGAATCGGCACCATTGCCCTCGCGGTGGCGGGACAGGCAGGCAAAGTGATTGGCGTGGAGTTAAACAAAGACGCGGTGCGGGATGCCGTCACAAACGCAAAAATCAATCAGATCAAAAACGCGGATTTTTACCAGAACGACGCGGGTCGCTTCCTGACCCAGATGGCGGACGCTGGGGAGAAGGTGGACGTGGTATTTCTGGATCCGCCCAGAAGCGGCAGTACGGAGCAGTTCCTCGACGCTCTGCTCCGCATCCGCCCGAAGCGGGTGGTTTATATTTCCTGCGAGCCTGAGACGCTTGCGAGGGATTTAAAGTATCTGACGGGGAAAAGCGGCTACCGGGTGCGGGAGATCACGCCGGTGGATATGTTTCCTTTTACGGGGAATATTGAAGCGGTGTGCTTTTTGGCGAACTGAAATGGAACATGGATATTCACAAAGCGGAGTTTGGAGGAGTAATGGCAGAATCTTATTTTGACGAGAGTCAGAAAGATCTGATTTCGGAAGAAGAGAGAGAAGAACGGGAGTACCGCCTCCGCTATGAGAGAAGGCAGCGTATGCGGCGCGAGAGACAGCGCCGCATGAGAAGGCGGCAGATGATGCAGCGGGTTCTGCTTTTGATTATAGTAGGTGTGATCACGGTCTTGGTCGCCGCAACCGTAAAGCGCGGCAAAAAGGCGGATGAAGAAGGCGCGCAGGACCAGGCGGTAGAAGCGGTGGAACAGCCGGACAGGCTGGAAATAGAAAAAATCAAAAATAGCATAATCGAAGAGGCATCGGGAGAAGCTGAGACAGAGGAAACGGAAGTGGAAGAGGAACTTCCTGTCTACCTCTTTGAGGAGACGGAGGATACGGTGTCCATCGCCACGGAGGAGGTCATCAGCACGCACGCCATTCTGGTGGACGAGGGCGCTGATCAGATCATTGCCTCAAAGGGAGCCAGGGAAAGAATCATGCCAGCCTCCATGACGAAGGTTCTGACGATACTGGTGGCGGCAGAACATATCCCGGAGGAGAAACTTGACGATACCTTTGAGATGACGTTGGAGATTACGGATTATGCCTATGTGAACGACTGCAGTTCCGTTGGTTTTCTGGACGGGGAAAAGGTGCCTGTCCGGGATCTGTTTTATGGGACGGCGATGCACTCCGGCGGTGACGCGGCGCTGGGGCTTGCCGTCTATGTGGCGGGGTCTCAGGAGGATTTTGTGGAACTGATGGACGAAAAGCTGGATGAACTCGGCATTTCGGGCAGCACGCATTTTACCAACTGTGTCGGGATTTATGACGAGGCGCATTACAGCACGGTCTACGATATGGCGGTTATTATGAAGGCGGCGCTGCAAAACGACCTGTGCAGGGAAGTGATGTCGAAGCACATTTACACCACAAAGCCTACCGCAGAGCACCCGGACGGCATAGAAATTTCCAACTGGTTTCTGCGTAAGATCGAGGACAAGGATACGGGCGGCGAGGTGCTCTGCGCCAAAACAGGGTATATTGTCCAGTCCAAAAACTGTGCTGTAAGCTATGAAATTTCTGCGGACAAAACGCCGTACATCTGTGTGACGGCGGGCTCTTCAAGTAACTGGCGTTGTATTTACGACCATGTGGAAATCTACAACAGGTATATTCCGTCAGAATGATATGTGGGGCGGGAAAGGCGAAGCAATGCTGAAACTTTTTAAGATTGCCGTCGGAAGTGCGGCGGCTATTTTCCTCGCTGATCTGCTGGGACTGAACTATAGCACATCGGCGGGCATCATAACGCTTCTGACGATACAGGACACCAGCCGGGAGACGATCACTATTTCCGCGAAGAGAATCTGCGCCTTTCTGGTGGCGACGGTTTTTTCTTATATGGTTTTTCACCTTTTGGGATATCATGTATTTTCTTACGGTATTTTTCTGTTTCTTTTTATCGCCTGCTGCGGTCCTCTCCACCTTGGAAATGCAGTCTCCACCAATGCGGTACTTGCCACGCATTATCTGCTGGAACAGAAGATGGCGTTTACGCAGATCGGCAATGAGGCGCTGCTTTTGCTGATTGGGGCGGGCATTGGCACGCTTTTGAATCTGTATATGCCGGGAAAGGGAAAAGAGATCCGCACGACGCAGTACCGGCTGGAAGAGGATTTGCGGGCAGTACTCCTGCGGATGTCGGAATATATTGGGAAAGAGGACAGGTCGGATTATACGGGGAACTGTTTTGAAAAGCTGCAGGCGGATATCGACGCCGGAAAGAAGCAGGCGTTTGCCTATATGAATAATACATTCTTTCAGGAATCCAAGTATTTCATAGACTATATGAACATGCGGGAGCAGCAGACGGTTGTCCTTAGGGACATTTATAAAAAGATTGTGAGTATGCGCACCGTCCTGCCGCAGACCGAACAGGTGGCAAAGCTGCTTCGGGAAACAGCTGTGACGTTCGGGGAGTCCAACAATGCAAGGGACCTTCTTGCGAGTAGGGAGGAGGCGCTTATGCGGATGAAGGATTCCGAACTGCCGGTCACAAGGCAGGAGTTTGAGGACCGTGCGGTGCTTTACGGGATTATGACGGACCTGTCGTATTTTTTGGAGTTAAAGAAGGAGTTTGCCGATTCGCTGACGGATGAGCAGATCGGGAAATACTGGGAGGAGAAGTGAGAATATCGGGATGGGAAAGCTCTTTCTTGTAAGCGTTAGGGATATACGGTATAATAAACGCAATGAAACTGCCGCATTTTTTGCGGGAAATGCGTAAGCTGGGAAGAGAAGAAGGAGTTTGATCCGAAGGGGAGGGCAGGAAAGATGGCGACGACAAAGGAATTTCACGATTATGTGGTTGGAAATCTGCAGAGGGTGGGAGACGTGACCACCAGAAAGATGATGGGGGAGTACTGTGTCTACTTTCAGGGAAAGCTCATCGGCGATATATGCGACAACTGTCTGTTCTTAAAACCGACGGAATCGGTTCTGCGTCTGCTGCCGGACGCGGACAGGGATTATCCTTATGAGGGTTCAAAGACGCAGATGGTCATCGTGGAGGACGTGGAGAACGAGGCTCTGATGACGGAAATCCTACAGGAGATGTACAAAGAACTGCCGGAGCCGAAGAAAAGGAAGAAGTAAGCAGGACAAGGAGAAAGCCATGCCGAACACAAATACAACCAAGACCGCGCTGGGGGAATCCCTGAAGAAACTGGTTCTGACAAAGCGGCTTGAAAAAATAACGATCAACGATCTCACGGCGGACTGCGGCATCAGCAGGATGGCGTTTTACTATCATTTCAAAGATATTTATGATCTGGTGGAATGGGTCTGCGTGGAGGACGGCAGGAAAGCGCTGCAGGGCAAAAAGACTTACGATACATGGCAGGAAGGGATGGGGCAGGTTTTTGACGCTGTTCTGGAAAATAAAGATTTTATCCTGAATGTGTACCGCAGTATCGGCAGGGAAAAAATAGAAAGCTATCTCTATAAGTTTACATACGATATGATAAAAGAGGTGGTGGAGGAAAAGTGCCGCGGGATTACGCTTGCGGCGGATCATAAGGCATTTATCGCGGATTTTTACAAGTATGGCTTTGTGGGAATTATGCTTGACTGGATCGGCCACGGCATGAAGGCGGATTATGCGGAGATTGTGGAAAATATGGGCGTTATGCTGCACGGCAATATCGCCCGCTCCATTGAAAATTTTGAGAAAGCGGACAACGCAGGATAAATGGTTTACATAATATATAGACTGGCAGCAGTTTAATTTGCATAATGGTGTTATGGCGCTGTTTTTCTAATCAAGCAAGGCGGAATGATAAGTTTTTTATCATTTCGCCTTTTTTGTAAATTGGTAAAAACGGGAAGAATGGGTATGATAGCTTTAGTAATCAAAAAGAAAACAGCGGCGGAAGGAAACCGCCGGAATCAGAAAGGTGGAACATATATGGCAAACAAGAAGAGTATCGGACTTGGCGTGGCGGCAGTGGCGGCAGCAGGAGCGGGAGCTGCACTGGCGGCGAAGAGCTTACAGAAAAAGGCGCATGTGGGAATGGAGCCGGGTCAGGCGGCGGACGACAGCATTGACGGTGCAAGCGGGGAAGCGGCTGCTGCGAAAGGGCGCAGAAAATACACGGAGCTGGATTACCGAAACACCGAGCTTGGACGGTACGATAAAAACAGCAAGGGAATCTATTACAGCAACGGCAACTATGAGGCGTTTGCTAAACCGAAGAAACCGGAAGGGGTGGATGAGAAAAACGCCTACATTGTAGGCAGCGGCCTTGCGTCCCTTGCGGCGGCGTGCTTCCTTGTACGCGACGGACAGATGCCCGGCAGCCACATTCACATTTTAGAGTCCATGGACATAGCGGGCGGCGCCTGTGACGGCATCGACGATCCGACCAGAGGTTATGTGATGCGCGGCGGAAGGGAGATGGAGAACCATTTCGAATGTCTGTGGGACCTGTTCCGCAGCATTCCTTCCATCGAGACGCCGGGTGTGTCGGTGCTGGACGAATATTACTGGCTGAACAAGGAGGACCCGAACTACTCTCTCTGCCGTGCCACCGTTAACAGGGGGCAGGACGCCCACACGGACGGCAAATTCAATCTCAGCCAGAAGGGCTGCATGGAGATTATGAAACTCTTTATGACGAAGGATGAGGATCTCTATGACAAGACCATCGAGGATGTGTTCGACGAGGAAGTGTTTGACTCCACGTTCTGGCTGTACTGGCGCACCATGTTCGCCTTTGAGAACTGGCACAGCGCACTGGAGATGAAGCTGTACTTCCAGCGGTTTATCCATCATATCGCGGGGCTGCCGGATTTCAGCGCCTTGAAATTTACGAAATATAACCAGTATGAGTCACTGATTCTGCCCATGCAGAAGTATCTGGAGGCAGCGGGCGTTGACTTCCAGTTTAACACCGAAGTGACCAACGTAATCTTCGGATTTGAGGGAGATAAAAAGATAGCCAAGGCCATCGAGTGCAAGGTGAAGGGCGTCGAAAAAGGTATTATGTTAACCGAAAATGACCTTGTCTTCGTGACCAACGGAAGCTGCACGGAAGGGACCATCTACGGCGACCAGAACCACGCGCCTAACGGGGATGCAGAGGTGCGCACAAGCGGCTGCTGGAGCCTCTGGAAAAATATTGCGAAGCAGGATCCTTCCTTTGGACGTCCCGAGAAGTTCTGCTCCGATGTGGCGAAGACAAACTGGGAGTCCGCTACCGTCACCACGCTGGACGACAAGATTCTCCCCTATATCGAGGCAATCTGCAAGCGCGACCCGAGAAGCGGCAAGGTGGTAACCGGCGGTATCGTGAGCTGCCAGGATTCCTCATGGCTCTTAAGCTGGACCATCAACAGGCAGGGGCAGTTTAAGGAGCAGGATAAAAAGAAAGTCTGCGTCTGGGTGTACGGTCTCTTCACGGATGTGGAGGGCGATTATGTGAAGAAGCCCATGAAGGATTGTACAGGTAAGGAGATCACGCAGGAGTGGCTCTACCATCTGGGCGTGCCGGTGGAGGAAATCGACGAACTTGCGGAGAAGAGCGCAGTGTGCGTGCCTACCATGATGCCTTATATTACCGCATTTTTCATGCCGAGAACAGCGGGCGACAGGCCTGACGTGATTCCTGACGGCTGCGTGAATTTTGCGTTCCTTGGCCAGTTTGCACAGACCCCGAGAGACACCGTGTTCACCACAGAGTATTCTGTCAGAACCGCTATGGAAGCCGTTTACGGGCTGCTCGGCGTGGACAGGGGCGTGCCGGAAGTGTGGGGCAGCGTTTACGATATCAGGGAGCTTCTCTCCAGCAGCGTGAAGCTGATGGACGGCAAGTCCCCGCTTGAAATCAATCTGGGACCGTTAAACCCGGTGAAGAAACTGGTGCTGAAACTGGTGAAAGGCACGGTGGTTGAGAAGGTGATGCGGGATCAGGGTGTTTTAAAGGAATGGATGTAAAACTATACTACAAGGTTAGAGTTTTACCATAAAAGAGCGAAAACAGGCGGCGCGATTGTGTCGCCTGTTTTGTGCGCATAGGCGATCACGACGGCGAAAACGGGGTCCCGGGTATCTGCGATAGAAAAGGCCTGACAGCGGTGTGGTCAGGCTGACTCTGTCATTGCTGGGGCTGCCTGATGATTTCCAGCATCGCTGCGATGTCTTCTGCCGCCATCGTCACTTTTGATTTTTCGATCAGGATGTTTCCTCCTGTCATAATGTAGGACGGCATGATTCGGATCCCCTCATAATAGATTTCGCTGTTTCGCAGTTTGTAGGTGGAAATGGCGGGAACCGCGTTTTTCTTTGACGCCTTTTTCGTAATCATGTTAAAAGCTTTCTTTGCCACATCACCCATAAGCATAATAACCTTTACGTTGGGAAATAGAGAAAGCTCCGCTTCCAGATAGGGCAGACTGTCTTCGATGCTGCCCTTGTCAATGGTGTATTCTGACTTCGGTGTTTTTACGGCGTTTGTGATATAGATCCCCTTTTGCAAAATGTCCTGTATGGAAGTGACCTCTGCGCCTGCCATCTGGAAAAGGGGAATCGTTGTATTCAGATACGCAGCGTCGTCGGCTCCGTAAAAATCCTGTAAGGGGTCGGAGGGGACGACTTCATTTATCATAATAGCCTTGACTGTGAGCGGGTCAATTTCAATATTGTTCAGATAGATGCCGGTTACTGCACCTAATTTTGTTTCCAGTTCCGCTTTTATATTCATATCTTCATACTCCTTTTTGAAGTCTGTCTGCTAATAGGATAACACAAAAAAGATGACATCTTGTGTCAACTTTTTGGAAAAGGAATAAATGTATAAAAGCATGAGTTTTTAATACTGCTTTAAAATTTCCCCCAATGGGTGCAAAATTTAAAAGAGTATTAGGGCAATACTTCTAATAGTTCATACAAATTGTTAATGGTACCCTTTTGCTTTTCTACACGCTGTATCTTGATAAATTTACAATTAGCATTGTAAGCGGTTTTCCTATCCTTTTCTTCATCTCCAATAAAAATCAATTCTGTGATTGGTATGGTGAATTTTTCGGCAATCATTTGTAATCCTCTGCAGCTCGGCTTTCGATATCCCGAAACAGAGGAGGAGACATAATAATCAAAATAACCCAATAATTCTGAAATATCCCGTTTGAAAATTTCATCGGGCATTGCACTGGGTAAATCAGTCAATGCAGCTATCGCATATCCCCTTTCCTTAAGCGTATGTAATATATTTGTTGTTTCTGGATATATTTCAGCCTTCAACTGTAATCCATTCCAGAAAATTTCTATACAGCTTTGGAGCGCGATATCTATATGCCACGGTTCCAATACTTTTGTGAAAATATACTCTGGGGAATACTCAATCTCCCGATCACTAATGCGTGGGTTAAATTCCTTTAACATTTGCACTGAATTTCCTATAATCTCTTGTGAGATGTTGATATTGTATTTCTGAATAATTGATTCAAATCCCTTATAGTAGAAATCCACCCACGAATAAGGCATTCCGACATACTGCATTATTGTTCCGCCCAAATCAAAAACTACTGTTTTCATAGCTGCTTGGTTTCTCCCATTCACAATTTCAGATTACCAGTCAGAATTTTTACAGCCTGTTTTACATCCTCAAGCGTAAGCCCGATTGTCGGGTCCGTTTTCAACTGATGCTGTCTGACCTGATCATTGTGCAAATCAAGATCGTCAAGAACGACCCATGCCGTAACATCATTATGTAAACTTATCCACAAAAGAATTTCGTCAGCTTTTACCAGACTGAATTTCTTTGTTTTTCTGATTTCTTCGGTGGTCAGATCCGGGGTTACCCCGCTTATATACAAGTTTTCTTTTGCTAATAGCTCCGCCAGTTTCCTCGCTTCTGTGCATAGCGGTTTTAATTCGGTGTCAAACCAAAAGCGCCAGCCGGAATGAAGAATGATTTCTGCATCTGTCTCTTTTACCAAACGTGCCAGTAGTTCGATTTTTTCCGCATCAATCAATGTGCCGTCACTGATTTCTGTCTGGTGACTGTCATTCCAGAAATTGGAATTGAGCACACCGTCTATATCCAGAAATAAAATTTTTGACATTATTTTGTTCCTCTTTGATATAAAAACAATATTTTTTAAGGATGCCTAGGTTTCTCATTCCTCCGTTTCCAGTGCCAATCGTTGCAGAATGTCTTTAATGATACCGGCATCTTGAATTAGATTAATGCCAAAACACTTTTTTCCGGCATCTTTCAAAGATGCTCCTACATGATAGGCTGTCGTTCGGTCAAGAATCAAAAACCTGTCATGGAATACTTTGGTATATTTTATCTTCAATGTCGGGTACTGTGAATTGAATTTATTAACATCGGCTTTCGTTAGCTGCGTCTGTTTCTGCGTATAAATAGTTACTGCAACATCAGTCTTTTTCTTTGAAAGCAGGTTCAATGTCTCAACATCTACATATCCGTCTATCAGAGTGATTTCTTTCTCTGCTTTTTGAATTAGATTTATTATCAGACTGAATGCATCGTAAATCTGTCCGTCAAAGAATATTTTTTGACTGGTTTCCTCATGCTCGGATATGTACTCAAATATCTGCTCTAATTTTTCGTCGGTCTGTTTTTGATAATCTAACTGCCGCAACTCAACAGCACTGATACGTTCAAAAAGCAGGGCATTATTAGCAATAAAACACCGCATTTCCACAAAAGCATTCATAATGTTAATACTAATTTGAATTGCAGTATCACTTCTTAGGACAGCTGACAACATTGCAATGCCTTGTTCTGTAAAAACATATGGCAAATATCTTCGTCCGCCTTTTTTATTATTTTCCTTTGAGGTCACAAATTGTGACCTCAAAGACTCAAATTCATCTTTATTAAGTTGAAACCTAAAATTACTGGGGAAACGTGAGATATTCCGTTTTACTGCTTGATTAAACACTTTTGTTTCTACCTGATACAGCATTGCTAAGTCACTGTCTATCATAACTTGCTGATTACGAACAACATAAATCAGGCTTTTTATATCAGATTGAACGGATTCAATACATACTTCTTGGATATCACTGGTTGTTTTTGTCAGAGCCGTTGGTGCTGTATCAGCCATCTTTAGCGTCCTTTCTATTATTACATTGGGGATAATAAGGCATACATAACCGCTACATCGGCTTCAAATTCCGATTCAGCCTGTCCACCATCCACGCGATTCGCTTTTCCCGCCCGGCATCTGTCTTTGCGTCGAGATACGCTTTCGTGTATGTTTTCTTCACGGAAGGGGACATTGCCTGAAAGTTTGTGAAGGCTGGCTCGTATTCTTTCAACAGGGCGGAGAGCATTTCAATCTGCTCCTCCGTAACTGCCGCGGGTTTGGGCTTGTCCCACTGACCGTTCTGCTTCGCTTCCTCGATTTTCTTTCTGCCGTGGTCAGTCATGATGCCCCGCTCTTCCAGTTCTTTGACCAGTGCCTTGTTCTTCTCCGACCACTTGCTGTTTTCCCTGCGCTGCGAAAAATACTTTTTGTAGCTTTTCTCGTCAATGCTCTGCATCTGTCCGTCGATCCAGCCGAAACAGAGGGCCTCTTCCAGAGCCTCCCCGGCTTTCAGGGTTTTCGGTCCGCCCGCCTTGCCGAATAGGAGCCAGACGCCGTCTTCTGAGAGACAGTTCTCGGAAAGCCAGTTTCTAAATTCTTCTCTGGTGGGGAAATGCAGGGTATCGTTCATAATATTAGTCTCCTTTACAGAAAGTGATAGACATTAATCTGTATTTACTGTACTAGAAAAGTTCCCTTATAGCAATCATTTTCGATATGAAAAAGGATAGTGCTCAGATATCTATGTGAGAAGGGATTGACTTTTGTAATCCATATGTTACAATGAACTTACCTAAAAGGTAAGCAAAATGAAAGGAGGTGCTTCCGCTCTGTACGTTGAATTTGAAGATGACAGAGTCAAAGAATTATTTGACGATTTGAATGACGTTCGCAAGTCTGAAAACTTGATGAAGAAGGAAATTGGCGCGGAATTAACGAAGTCGGTAAAGAAGCGATACAATCAAATCGTCGCTTTCTCTTCGTTTTCAACCCTTCAACAGTCCGGAATAGGGAAAATGGAGTCTCTGGAAGGAGACCGAAAAGGAACGTATTCATTAAGAGTATCTGCCAATTATCGCTTGATTGTAAAACCAATAGCAAAAGACTTGAGTGCAGAAAGTTTGAAAAATTGCGATACACTAATTATCGAAGGGGTGATTGATTATCATGGCAAAGGAAAAAAATTCAGTTGGATTATCCCGTGACTATATTATTCATCCGGGCGAAACATTAGCAGAGGTAATTGAAGACAGGGAAATGACGCAAAGAGAGCTGGCTGTCAGAACGGGAATGACTGAGAAACATATCAGTACGGTGATACATGGTCATAAGAATATTTCAGCCGCTTTTGCAAAAAAGCTTGAATATGCTTTGGGAATAGAGGCTTCCTTTTGGATGAATCTACAGACGAATTATGACCGTGAGCTTCTTGAGTTTGAGGAATTGAATAATATTACTGAGAAAGAAATTGGAATCTTGAAAAATCTGAAAGAAGTGATAGATGTATGGATATCTTATGGGTGGCTTGACAGGGAGACGAATGCTCCGGCAATGGTCTTGGATTTACGGAGGATATTCGGAATCAGTAATCTGCTGGATACGCCTAAAATCTCATATGCGGCAGCCTATCGTGCCCAAAGTAAAAATGCGAATGTAGACCCATATGTGTTATTTGCGTGGCAAAGGATGTGTGAGCTGCTCACTAAAAATATTGAAATTGCAGATCGAATCAATGTTGAGAAGCTTAAGAATAGGATTCCGGATATTAAACGTGTCATGTTTATGAGGGCAAATCAGATACAGAAGAAATTGTCAGATATTTTCTCTGAGTGCGGTATTGCTTTTCGGATTGTTCCTAATTTTACAGGTGCGCCGGTACAGGGATTCATTAAGGAAACGGAGGATGGGGCGTTGATTCTCTGTATGACGCTTAGACAAAAATTTGCGGATATTTTCTGGTTCACTTTGTTTCATGAGATCGCGCATATCCTAAATGGCGATACAAAACACGAATTTATTGATTTTGATTCTGTATCGGGAGATGTGGAAGCCAAAGCGGACAGCATGGCGGGAGAGTTTTTGATCGATGAAAAGGCATATCGAGCATTCGTTATTTCAAATGGATATAGGCGGTTAAGCGGAATCGAGCGCTTTGCAGATTCGCAGAATGTAAAAGACTATATTGTGCAGGGAAGGCTTATGAAGGAAGGAATCATTCCGTGGAAAGCCCGCCCGAGATACGAGTGGGCATAGATAACTTTATACAGGATCAGCTTTCTGAAGCTGCGCATATACCCGTTTTCCAAAGGTTGCCATCCCTATTGTCAGCACTGCTATGATCCCGAATAAAAAGCTGAGGTTTTCTTCCCACGTTTCATAGAGAATCGTCATGCTCGCAAGGCAGACAAATACAAAAGCCGTTTTGGGAGTCATATTTGTGGACAGGGGCGGGAGTAGAATGAAAAATGAAGCGCCCATTGCCATGAGGAACAGATATAGATTTTTCGTCTGGAACTTTTCTGCAATAAGGACGGCAGTCGTGCCTCCGAGGATTAGCAGCATTGTCTCACTGATATATTTTTTCTCCTTAAAAATCAAATACAGGACAGCGTGCAGATCAAAGCGGATGGTTTCAGTAACGGTATGATATTTTTTTGATTCCGATTTTGGTGAATGTAGCTGGCTGCGGTAACGATTCCATATGCGGAGGCAGACTGTGTCTCCTCAAGAATATATAGGGAAATGGCAAATCGTATTTGGACTGTAGGATATCCTCAAATTTCTGTAAAAAAGTCCAGCCTGTTTCACCGACATGCTGTCTGATCTCCAAGATTTCCGGCTGGTGATTTTTATCTGTCATTCTGCCGTACATAAGGTTTCCTCCTCAATGACTGCAGTGGGGCGGGGAACCCGCCCCATACCGAATGTGTAAACACTCGTGAAGAAAATTCCGAAGGAATTTTCGTGGAGATAATTCCGAAGGAATTTTCTCCGGTTATAGGTCATAATACATCATAAACTCCGCCGGCGTAGGAATCTGTCCTGCCTCCTTTGCCTCGGCGCGTTTTCTTGCAATCCACACGTCGATCAGCCGCTCCGGGAACACCCCGTCCTTCGTCAGATAGTCGTGATCCTTCTCCAGCGCATCAAGTGCTTCGTCTAGCGATTTGGGCAGACCTTTTATTTTCTTCTGCTCTTCCGGGGAGAGGGTGTAGAGGTTAAAGTCGTAAGGCCCCCAGCCGCTTTCCGCAGGGTCGATCTTCTTTTCAATGCCGTCCAGGCCCGCCATCAGGATTGCCGCGTAAGCGTAGTAGGGATTGGCGGTGGCGTCAGGGTTTCGCAGCTCGAAACGCTTTGCCTCCGGGGATTTCGCGTAGGCGGGAATGCGGATGACCGCGCTGCGGTTCGATGTGGCGTAACCGACCGTCACGGGAGCTTCATAACCGGGCACCAGTCTCTTGAAAGAATTGGTGGAAGGGTTGGTGAAAGCGCACAGCGACGCGATGTGTGAGAGCAGTCCGCCGATAAAGTAGTGGGCGGTCTGGCTTAAGCCGGAGTAGCCGTTCTCGTCGTAGAAGACGGGATTGCCGTCCTTTTTGAGAAGCATATGTACGTGAAGCCCGTTGCCGGCCTCCTTGTAGATGGGCTTGGGCAGGAAGGTAGCAGTCTTGCCTTCACGAGCCGCCATGTTTTTGATGATATATTTGATAATCATGGTGTTGTCCGCCATGGTGGGCATATCGGCGAGCTCCACCTCGATCTCCATCTGACCGGGACCGCCGACTTCGTGGTGGTGATACTTCACCTTGATGCCCCATTTTTCCATTTCCACACACATACGGCTGCGCAGATCGTAGCCCACATCCTGCGGCGCGGCGATGTGGTAGCCGCCGTGGGTCACTTCGTAGCCGTTGTTGCCGGGCGTATCAAGCCTGCAGTTCCATTCGGCCTGTCTTGTGTCTATTTGATAAGCGCACTGTCTGGGCGACACCTCGTAGCGGGCGGAGTCGAACAGATAAAATTCAAACTCGGGTCCGATCACCATCTCGTCCGCGACGCCGGTTTTTTTCATATAATCCATGGCGTGGAGGGTGACATTTTTCGGGTACTGGTCGAAGGGTGTGTTCTCGCCCTTTCCGATCACGCAGACGTTGCCGCACATGGTCAGTGTGGGCACATCCGCAAAAGGATCCACGTAGGCGGTATCGGGATCCGGCAAAAAGACCATGTCGCTCTTTTCAACGGGCGCGTACCCGTAGTTGGAACCGTCGAAGCCGATTCCGTAGACGAAGACGTTCTCATCAAACCGCTCCACCGGTATTGTGATGTGACGCCAACGTCCGTCAATGTCGGTCATTTTGAAGTCGATCATGCGGATCTCCTTCTCCTGACACAGTTTTCTGATTTCTGCACTTTTGTCCATAAGTATATCCCCCTGTCTGGTTGTTCAGCAGTGTGCCGATGCAGGATGGCAGACGCTGAACTGTATGTATAATAACACTATACTATAGAAGAAGTGCGACGGTAAAGATAAAATATGAAAATTGCGGGAATTGTGCGGTAGATTGTTTTGCAGTGGAGAAGGGGATATTTCGGGGAAGCTGTGCAGGGGAAAAGTCGTTGAAAATGCGTCTGTGGAAGTGGTATACTGGAAACACTGGGGTGAGACTATGACGACGAGAGAAGAGGCGCTGCAATACGGCATGACGTTTCCTGACGTGTACCAGGACATGCCTTTTCACGACATGAACTGGGTGCTGGTGAGGTGTTGCAGGAATAAAAAAGCGTTTTTGTGGACATATGAATATGAAGGGAGTATGCGGATCAATATCAAGGTGGATCCGGCGTGGCGGGATTTCTGGCGGCAGACCTACGACGCCGTGATTCCGGGATACCATCAGAACAAGGAACATTGGAATACAGTGATTCTTGACGGTACGATACCTGACGAGGACATCAGACGCATGATTGCTGAGAGTTATGATCTGGTGGCGGGCGGAAAGAGAAAAGCCAAAGGCGGAAAGCGGCAGGACGCTTTGCTGTAGCATTTTTCGTCCCAAAGGCGTAAGCTATTATAGGGCATTTCAGTTTCGGACGGTTGCTGCCGGGTATACAGTAAAGGTGAAGTAAGGAAGGTAGACAGAGTATGCAGTTGTTTGCGGGATTACTGATTCCCTTTTTGGGAACGACTCTCGGTTCGGCTATGGTATTTTTCATGCGGGGGATGCATAAGGAGATAGAAAGGCTTCTGCTCGGATTTGCCTCGGGGGTTATGATTGCCGCTTCGGTGTGGTCTCTTCTGATACCGGCGATTGATATGGCGGGCGAGATGGGGCAGATCGCGTGGCTTCCGGCGGCAGGGGGATTTTTGGGCGGTATGGCGTTTCTTCTTGCGCTGGACAGTCTGATTCCGCATCTGCATCTGGAGAGTACGGAGCCGGAGGGTGTGGAATCCTCGTTAAAAAAAACGACCATGCTTGTCCTTGCAGTAACGCTGCATAACATTCCAGAAGGTATGTCCGTGGGCGTAACCTTTGCGGGGGCGTTAATCGGAGACGCGGGTATTACCATGGCGGGGGCTTTTGCCCTTGCAGTCGGCATTGCCATCCAGAATTTTCCCGAGGGCGCGATTATCTCCATGCCGCTTCGAAGCGAGGGTGTTTCCCGGGGAAAGGCATTTGTATACGGGGCGCTTTCCGGGATTGTGGAGCCAATCGGCGCGTTTGTCACGATTCTGCTGGCGGAGCAGATTGTCTCGGCACTGCCTGTATTTTTGGCATTTGCGGCAGGCGCGATGATCTATGTGGTGGCTGAGGAACTGATTCCCGAGGCACAGGCGGGAACGCACAGCAATATCGGTACCGTGGGCGTGGCAGTCGGGTTTGTGATTATGATGATTTTAGATGTGGCGCTTGGTTGAGAGCGAAACTCCTCGATAGTTATTGGAATTGCACAAATCATATAACCAACACAGACGCGCTTGCGCTCCGTTCCAGCCGTAACAGTGCTAAACTCGAAAACACCTCGTTAAGCACTGACGGCTTCCAAGGGTCTGCTTATGGTTATATGATTTGCACAATGATGTAACGTTGAGATGATTTTCGCAATTAACTAAGATGAATTAGATAAGGAAAGAAGAGGGAGGAAGTATGGAAGCGAAAAAATTAGGTTTTGGTCTGATGCGGCTGCCGTTACATAATCCGAACGATGCGACGAGTATTGATTTGGAAACGACGAAGAAGATGGTGGACGTTTTTTTGGAGAGGGGTTTTACCTATTTCGATACGGCGTGGATGTACTGCGGGTTTAAGAGTGAGGATGCGGCGAAGGAATGTCTGGTGGACAGACATTCGCGGGACAGCTATACACTTGCGACGAAACTGCACGCGAGTTTTCTCCAGACGAAGGAAGACAGGGACAAAATCTTTGAGGAACAGCTTAAAAAGACGGGTGTTACGTTTTTTGACTACTATCTGCTTCACGATATCGGGTTCGGGCATTATAAGATTTACACGGATTTTGACTGTTTTAACTGGCTGGCGGAGAAGAAAAAGCAGGGGCTCGTGAAGCATATGGGCTTTTCCTATCATGACAATGCGGAATTTCTGGATCAGGTGCTGACGGAGCACCCGGAGATGGAGTTCGTGCAGCTGCAGCTCAACTATCTCGATTGGGAGAGCAGCGCGATCCAGTCAAAGCTCTGTTATGAGGTGGCGACGAAGCACGGCGTGCCTGTCTGGGTGATGGAGCCTGTCAAGGGCGGCACACTTGCCAAGGTGCCGGGTGCCGTTGAGGATATGTTTAAAAGCTGCGACCCGCATATGTCGGTTCCCTCATGGGCGATCCGTTTTGCGGCAAGTCTGGACAATGTAAAGATGGTACTTAGCGGTATGAGCAATATGGAACAGCTTTTGGATAACACCAGTTATATGAGTGACTTTAAGCCTCTCACGGAGGATGAGAAGCGCATGGTGTACCGCGCGGCGGCAATGATTAACGGCAATATTGCGATTCCCTGTACGGGCTGCTCCTATTGTACGGAAGGGTGTCCGAAAAAGATAGCGATCCCGAAGTATTTCTCCCTCTACAATGCGGAGATGCAGGAAGTGGAGGGAAAGGGGTGGACGCCACAGGGTGAGTATTACGACCGTTTAACTGGCACGTTCGGAAAGGCGGGGGACTGCATCGCCTGCGGACAGTGTGAGAACGCCTGTCCCCAGCATCTGCCCGTGATCGAGCATTTGAAGACGGTGGCGTCCTATTTCGAATAGTTCCTGAGGTACGAACGATGAGAGAAAATAATCTGACGGAGGGGAGCGTGGGAAAAAACCTGATACGGTTTGCGCTCCCGTATCTTTTGGCGTGCTTTATGCAGACCTTTTACGGCATGGCGGACCTGTTTGTGGTGGGGCTGTACAATGGTTCCCGGACGACTACGGCGGTGGCGATTGGCAGTCAGGTGATGCATATGCTCACGGTGATTATCGTCGGCTTCGCCATGGGCGCTACCGTGCGGATCGGCAGACATGTAGGCGCGGGCGACGAGCGCGCGGCGGCTAAGACGGTCGGCGCGTCCGTGGCGTTTTTTGCGATGTTTGCGGCAGCGATTACGGTGGGACTGCTGCTTTGTGTAAATTTAATCACAAACGTTATGCTAACACCCGCAGAAGCGGTAGGGGAGACAAGGCTGTATCTGGGCATCTGCTTTGCCGGCGTGCCCTTTATCACGGCATATAATGTGATCAGCAGCATTTTCCGCGGGGCGGGTGATTCCAAAAGACCCATGTATTTCGTGGCGGTGGCTTGCGCGGTGAATATCGTGCTCGATTTTATTCTTGTAGGTGGCGGGATGGGTGCCGCGGGTGCGGCGTTTGCCACAGTCTTAGGACAGGCGGTAAGCGTGGCGTTCGCGCTTTTTATGCTGCGCAGACGGGACCTTGGCTTCCGGGTGACAAGGGCGGATGTCTGCGTGGATAAAGTGATATTCGCACAGATACTTAAGGTGGGCGCGCCCATTGCCTGTCAGGACGGGCTCATTCAGGTGGCGTTTATCGTGATCACGGTGATTGCAAACAGTAGGGGACTGGTGGTCTCTGCGGCTGTGGGGATTGTGGAGAAGCTGATCGGCTTCCTGTTTCTGGTGCCCTCGGCATTCCTTTCCGCGATTTCCGCGATCACGGCGCAGAATATGGGGGCGGACAAGCCGGAACGGGCAAGAGCTTCGCTGGGATGCGGTCTGCTTATCACCATGAGCTGGGGTGCGCTCTGTGCGATTTACAGCCAGTTTCTGCCGCAGACGCTTGTCGGGCTGTTTACGAGGGATGCGGCAGTGCTGGCGGCGGGCTGTGCCTATCTGCGGTCCTATTCCTTTGATACGCTCTTTGCGGCGGTGCACTTTTGCTTTAGCGGGTATTTCTGCGGAGACCAGAAAGCGGGGATATCCTTTATACATAATATCATAGCGATTGTCCTGGTGCGTATACCGGGGGCGTATCTGGCGGGCGTGTATTTCCCTGACAGCCTTTATCCGATGGGATGGGCAGCGCCCCTTGGATCGCTGCTGTCGGCGTTTATCTGCGTGGGATTTTACATCTATTTCCGCCATGCGAAGAGTGAAAAGCACTTCTAAAGCTTAGGATTTGATCTCCCGCCGCAGCGCCCACAGGGCAAGAAGGTTCGGGAGAGCCATGATGCCGTTGATCAGGTCGGTGCATTCCCAGACAAGGTGCATGGGAATGATGGCTCCCAGATAGATCATCACGATGTAGCAGAGTTTATAGAGCGGCACGCTGCGGTTCCCGCCCAGATATTCCGCCGCTTTCTCCCCGAAGTAGGACCAGCCGATCAGGGTGGTCACGGCGAAGGCGCACAGGGAGATCGTGAGAAACGCGTCCCCCACATAGGGGAGATGGGAAAAGGCGGCGGCAGTTAAGTCCGTTTCGGCGGCTGCGGCGACAGAGGCAGGGTCATATAGCATGTTGCATACCACCACAAGCCCGGTAAGCAGACACATCACTACCGTATCCCAGAAAACGGCGGTCATGGACACATACGCCTGTATTTTGGGATCATCGGTGTGGGAGGCGGCCGCGGCGATGGCGGAAGTACCGATCCCGGCCTCGTTGGTGAAAAGCCCTCTGGCGATACCGTAGCGCAGCGCCCGCTGTAAACCGGCTCCCGCCACGCCCCCGGCAAGGCTTGCAAAGGAAAATGCGTCCTTTATGATCCAGACGATGGCGGTGACAAGCTGGTGGCGGTAGAGGAGAAGAAGAACCGCGCAGCCAAGCAGATACAGAAAGGTGATGGCAGGTACGGTGCGCTCGCAGAGACTGCCTATACTGCGGATGCCGCCTATGATGACCATGCCTGTGACCACGGCAAGGGCAATGCCGACAGGATGCGGAGAGATGCCAAAGCTCAAGGCAGTCGCTCTTGTGACGGAGTTTGCCTGGGTGGTGCAGCCCACGCCGAAAGCGGCGGCAAGCGTGCACAAGGCATACAGACTGCCGAGTTTTTTGTTATGTAAACCATTTTTTAAAACATACATGGGTCCGCCGACGTAGAGTCCGTCCTTGTTCTGCTGGCGGTGGAGGACACTTAAGTAGCATTCGCCGTAGGCGGTTGCCATCCCGAGAATCCCTGTGATCCAGCACCAGAAGATCGCGCCGGGACCGCCGAGGGCGACGGCTGTGGAGACGCCGACGATATTTCCCGTGCCGAGTGTGGCGGCAAGGGTGGTGGAAAGCGCCGAGAAAGGGGAGAGATTCGGCGTATCTTCCGCGGGAAACAGGGAGAGGCGGATCGCCCGGAAAAGGTTTTTCTGGGGAAAGCGCAGCTTGAAGGTGAAATAAATATGCGTGCCCATAAGCAGGATAATCAGGGGGAGACCCCATAAAAGATTGTTGATCTGTTCTAAGAGAGCCATAGAAAACACGTCCTAGATTTACTTAGGACATTTTATGTGGAAAGCCGTGGAAAAAGAACATGTGGCGCACAGGTAAAAAAGAGCGAGGAAAGGAGGAGCGGCAATGAACAGTGGGGAAAAAGAGAGAGCCTACGCGTGGGCGAAAGCGCTGTGCCACTATGCCGGGGAGGACGAGGCGTTTCTGGAACGGTTTTTTGGGATGCTGACAGCCTCGGAGGGTGTGTCAAAGGAGTTCCTGTACTATCTGGAAAACGAGAATTTCCTCTGTGAGTACAAGGTGGCGGGCTACAGTCTGGTGGATATTATGGTATGGCAGATGGACCATTTCAAGGCGCAGCTTGACAGGGACCGCACGCAGATGAAGAGCAACGGGGATAAGATGCTGCTGGAGGCTTTTCACACCATGCTTCTGATGGAACAGGATCCGCAGCATTATGTAAACTTAATGCAGACCGAGACCGGGACGGACTATGTAGGAAAATACTGAGCGGCTGCGAAGGACCGCGATAAAGATAGCGAGGAGAAACAGAATGAACAAAGAGGACATCAGAATCAAACACGTCATCGTACATATCTTAGACCCAACGATTGGGATGCCGGTGCTCTCCGACACGGAGCTGGAGTTCGGCTCGGAGGTGGCGGAGTTTGTGCGGGAGCATATCGGAAAAATCTGTGCGGGTGACGACGCGAAGGAGTGCCGCTTTTATGAGAGGGAGTCGGAAGTATGCAAGCTGCTGACCGGGTATGAGGATGAAAATTTTGTGGCGGTCAGTCAGGAGATTGCGGGGCTTCTGTTTGAGATTATGAGCGGCAATATTGATATCCCGCCGGCAGATCTGATGGTGGTGCGGTTCAGGGAGGGCGAGGAAGAGTATGTGGCGCTCCTTAAAATGAATTATAAGACTCTCTATACTCACAGGACGATGCCCCTTTCGGAGGGGGAGGGAAACAGCAATGAGCTGATCAGGCACAAGTCGATCCTGCCTTCCCAGACGCAGCGGCTGACTGAGGCGGCGGTGATCTGTCTTTCCGATCTCTCGGTGCAGGTGGTGGAAAAGAAGTACGAGGTGAACGGGGAAAAGACCGACTATTTTTCCTTCCTGTTCTTGAAGTGCAGTTCCCATCTCTCCCATAAATCGAAGCTTTCCATCGTGGGACGCGCCGTGGAGAGTGTGCAGAAGGAGGGCTTTGCGGAGAACGAGCGGTTTGAAAGGCAGATGCGCGCCAAGAGTATCATGCAGGAGGAGATGGAGGAGAAGGGCGGCTTCGTGGTGGAGGAGATCGCGGAGAAGATCTTTGAGGGTGAGCCGGAATTAAGGACGGCGTTTCAGGATAAAATGGAAAAGTACAACATGGTGAAGGAGACGATAGAACCGCAGAGTGAGAATACGACGCGGAAGTTCCAGAGCCAGCATCTTTTCACGGACACGGGCATTGAGATCAAAATACCCATGGAGCAGTACAAAAATCCAAAATGCGTGGAATTTATCACGAATCCCGACGGGACAGTGAGCGTGTTAATCAAGAATATCGAACATTTAGAGGCAAAAATATAGACAGAGGTAAAAATGGGGACGATTTTAGACTATCTGAGAGAATACGGGGATTACAGTCTGGCGGAAAAACCATTCTGCGATGTGGACAGTCTGGTGATCAGTCAGCTCTCCTATCTGAAATTTGACGGTATTGTGCCGGGACCGGGGAAGGAGTGCGCGCCGGTAAGCCTTGGGGAGATTGCCGCCCACGCGGACTATGACCATCTCTACGCGGATGAACGTTACCGCAAGGACAATACGGCGCTCTTTACGGGAGTCTTAAACAGCAGACGTTTTGGTCAGATGCGGTTGTGGAATTATGTAAACTTAATCGAGCCGGAGAAGGAGAGCCAGTTTTCGGCCGTTGTGTGCGGCATACCCGGGGGAATTTCCTATGTGGTGTTCCGGGGAACGGATGAGAATATCGTGGGGTGGAAGGAGGACTTAAATCTTGCTTTTTCCGAGCCTGTGCCCGGACAGCTTCACAGCGTGCCCTATCTGGAGCAGGCGGCGCGGACGATTGAGGGAAGTTTTTATGTGGGTGGTCATTCCAAGGGGGGAAATCTGGCAGTCTATGCGGCCATGCACTGTGATCCGGCGGTGAGGGGACGGATAGAGAGAATCTATGACCATGACGGGCCGGGTTTTCGGCCGGAAGTCAGGGAGCAGGGGGCATGGACGGAAATCGAGGGGCGCATCCATAAGACTGTGCCGCGTTCTTCGCTCGTGGGGATGCTTTTATACACGGAAGGCGATTACCGGGTGGTGGAGAGCAAAACTCTTGGGCTTGCCCAGCACAATCCTTACACATGGCTGGTGAAGGAGGGGGATTTCCGCATTGTGGACGATATCCGCCCGGGGCGGCGGTTTGTGGACCAGACGCTCAACGAATGGATACTGTCGCTTGACCAGGAACAGATGCGCATTTTTGTAGATACGCTGTACCGGGTGGTGCAGGCGTCGGAGACGGACAATCTGATCGACTTTACAGCGCACTGGTTTCAGAGCGTACACAAGATCGGCAAAGCCATAGGCGGAGTGGACGAGGAGACCGCAGGGGTGGTGATGCAGATCATGCGCGCCCTGTTTGAGATGGTCTATGTCCAGGCGAGGGAACAGGCGCAGAACAAGCATGAAAGCAGGGAGAGCAGACGGCGCGGCAAAAAGAACAGGTGGGAGCTTCAGCGGGAGAAATTTGAGGAAGGTATGTCACAGCTGGAAAGACGTCTGCAGCTTCAGCCCAGCGAGAAGAAGTAGGAAAACAGCGATTCGCCCGCGCCGTCGGGCAGCCGTTCCGGGTGCCACTGCACGGCAAGAATGGGGAGGGACCTGTGGACCAGCCCTTCTATCACGTTATCCCCGGCGCGGCAGACAGGGATCAGCCCTTCGCCTGTGCGGTCCAGCGCCTGATGGTGGGCGGAGTTTACTTTGGCGCTGTTCCCGTAGAGCTGGTAAAAGAAATCGCGCCGTCCGAGATCGCAGTGAAAAACATAGTGAAACTGGTCGCGCCCGACCCATTTGTGGGTCTCGGCGGTGTCGATATGCTGCGTGATATCGCCGCCGAAATGGACGTTGATGAGCTGGAGCCCTTTGCAGATGCCGAGCACGGGCTTTTTTTGTGCCGTGAAACGGGCAAGGATATCGAGCTGCAGGATATCAAGCTCTGTGTCGATGCTGCGGGAGCCATGGTCGGCCTGCCCGAAAAAGGCGGGAGTAATGTCGCCGCCTCCCGGGAGAAGAAGATGTGTGGCGCCGTCAGTCTGACCGGGGTTTAGGCTGACAAGGCAGGAAACGCCCATCCTTTTTATGATGCTTTCATAGTTTTTTGTGTCCTCGGGACGACCGGCGATCAGTACGGTTGGAGCTGGCATGGCGGATTCCTTCCTGCGGGGGGAGTTACTTTATCTTATGCATATCAATCTGTACTGGTTATGAAAATTAGGGTTGCTTTATTGAGAGAAACCTTGTATAATTTTAGATACAATTAAAATAATTTATTAAAATAAAAAATGGCTTTGGGGAGAAGCCGGAAATGGGGGATAAAGATGAGCGAACTACTATATAACAAACCGTGGATATTGCAGCGGGCAGATCCTTATGTGTACAGGCATACGGACGGAACTTATTACTTTACGGCTTCCGTGCCTGCTTATGACGGCATTGTGCTTCGCAAATCGGATACGCTTGCGGGGTTGGCAGACGCGCCGGAGACGGAAATCTGGCACAAGCATGAGTCGGGGATTATGAGCTGCCATATCTGGGCGCCGGAACTGCACTATGTGAACGGCGCATGGTACATTTACTATGCGGGCGGCGATAAGGATGATATCTGGCAGATCAGGCCTTATGTGCTGGAGTGTAAGGATGAAGATCCCATAACCGGCACATGGACGGAAAAAGGAAAGATGGGAAGGGCCGACGACGACGAATTTTCCTTCATGGCCTTTTCGCTGGACGGCACCGTGTTTGAGAATAAGGGCAAATGGTTTTACATCTGGGCGGAAAAAGTGGGTGTCGGAAAACAGGTTTCCAACCTTTACATAGGGGAGCTGGAAACGCCCTACAAGTTAAAGACCGTACAGGTGCTTCTCACCACCCCGGACTATGACTGGGAGCGGGTCGGTTTCTGGGTGAACGAGGGGCCCGCGGTACTTAAGAGGAACGGCAGGATTTTCGTGACCTATTCCGCATCCGAGACAGGCATTGCCTATTGTCTGGGAATGCTTACGGCGGACGAGGATTCCGATTTGTTAGACCCCCTGTCATGGAAAAAGGAGCGCTACCCGGTGCTTAAGTCGGACGAGACGCTCGGCGTTTACGGACCGGGGCACAACAGCTTTACCGTGGACGAGGAGGGCAACGACATTCTCGTCTATCACGCGAGGACGGAGACGGAGATCGTGGGCGATCCGCTCTACAATCCGAACCGCCACACGATGCTGATGAAGTTTGGCTGGGAGGACGGCAGGCCGGTATTTAAATTCAATTAGAAAGGGAGAGGGTATGGCAAAATTATTTATCAATGAGAAGAACAAAAAGGGACACATCAACCCGGAAATCTACGGGCATTTCGCGGAGCATCTGGGCAGATGCATCTACGAAGGATTGTATGTAGGCGAGGACTCCGATATACCTAATGTGAACGGTATGCGAAAGGATGTGGTGGACGCCCTGAAAGAAATGCAGATTCCCGTGCTGCGCTGGCCGGGCGGCTGCTTTGCGGATGAGTACCACTGGAAGGACGGCATCGGCCCGAAGGAAACCCGCAAGAAGATGATTAACACCCACTGGGGCGGCGTGGTGGAGGACAACAGCTTCGGTACGCACGAATTTTTTGAGCTCTGCGAGCAGCTTGGCTGTAAAACCTATGTGAACGGAAACGTGGGCAGCGGCACGGTGCAGGAGATGAGCGAGTGGGTAGAGTACATAACCTTTGACGGCGTTTCCCCGATGGCGGATCTGCGTAAGAAAAACGGCCATGAAAAACCGTGGAAGATTGATTATTTCGGTGTGGGCAACGAGAATTGGGGCTGCGGCGGCAATATGACGCCGGAGTACTATGCCAATCTGTACAGAAGATACCAGACCTATGTGCGCCACTATGACAATGCGGCGCCCATCAAGAAGATCTGCGGCGGCCCCAATGTGGCGGACTACTTCTGGACGGAGAATGTGTTAAAGACCTGTTTTGCGCCGCCGCAGCCAAATAACATCCCCAACGGCTACATGGACGGCTTATCCCTGCATTACTATGTGCATCCGGGCGGATGGGAGAATAAGGGCAGCGCGACGGAGTTTGACGAGGCAGTCTGGTATATGACCATGGCGAAAGCGCTTTATATGGAAGAACTGATTGAGAGGCACGGTGCGATCATGGACCAGTATGACCCCGAGAAGAAGATCGGTATGATCGTGGACGAGTGGGGCTGCTGGTTCGATGTGGAGCCGGGCACGAACCCGGGTTTCCTCTATCAGCAGAATACGATGCGCGACGCGGTGGTTGCCAGCGTGTCCATGAATATTTTCAACAAGCACTGTGACCGGGTGAAGATGGCATGTATCGCGCAGATGGTCAATGTGCTGCAGTCCGTCATCCTGACGGAGGGACCGAAGATGATCCTGACGCCCACTTACCATGTGTTCCATATGTACAGGCATCATCAGGACGCGGAGCTTGTGGAGAGCTGTATTGAGGACAATAAGATGATCGGCGCGGCAGCAGACAATCAGGTGCCGTTCCTTGACGAGTCCGTCTCTGTGGATAAGGACGGCTATGTGAACGTGACGCTGGCGAACCTCTCCACGGATGAGGATGCGCCTGTAGAAATGTCCTTTATGGAACTTGCGCCGAAGGAGATTACGGCGGCGGTTTTAAAGGGCGAAATGCACGCCCACAACACCTTTGACGAGCCGGAGAATGTGAAGGAGGAAGCTTTTGACGCTTATGAGGTGAAGGATGGGAAAGTATGCTTTACTGCGCCTGCGGGCAGTGTGATCAGCTTCCGCATCCGTTAAGACTTCGGTTCGGCATGGCAGATGCGCTGCGCGTACGGGTGTGGATCGGGCAGCGGGGAGAGGAAAGGCGAAGATGGAGCAGAGACGAATTTGCCGCAAATGTCTCACAAGGGACATGGACCAGGCGGCGTATTTTAAAAATCTGCATGATTATATTGCTAATCTGGACGAGGATTTAAAAGTTGGGGAGCCGCTTTATGAGAAGCGGCTCTCTCTCTGTAAGGAGTGTGATCTGCTTCTGGATGGCATGTGCAGGGCGTGCGGATGCTTCGTGGAACTGCGGGCGGCGATCAGAAAAAACCGCTGTCCCTATGACAAATGGGGCATTTCAGACTAAGACAGTTGAATGAACAAATTTATGTAAATGAAAATATTTCAAAAAAAACTAAAATAATTCAAAAGGCTATTGACGTATCCTGCTTACTATTGTACAATATGAACATAAGATAACCGCAAAAAAAAAAAAAGTGTACATGGTGCCTAAAGTGTATTAGAAAAAATACCATGTGGTTATCGAACAGTATATTATTTTAATAAGGAGGAAAAAGAATGAAAAAGAAAGTATTGGCTACTCTGTTGACAGCAGCGATGCTCGCTACAACACTGGTAGGATGCGGCGGCGGAGACGCTGGTTCAGCTCCCGCAGCAGACGGCGGTGCAGCTGAAGCTCCTGCAGCAGACGGCGGTTCCGATGACGCGGCGGCAGCAGACGACGGTGCGGCTGAGGAAGCTCCCGCAGACGATGCGGCAGCAGCTGAGGAGGAAATCCCTACAGCTACCTTCGGTGATCCCAACGGTACACACATGGAAATGTGGACATTCGTAGAAATCCACGGACAGCACTATGGCAACATGGTTGAGAAGTGGAACGAGCAGAATCCCGACAGAACCATCGAGATTACCTGCACTACATATCCTTACGCAGACATGCATACAAAACTGTTAACTTCCCTGAACGCAGGCACAGGCGCTCCCGACATCTGTGACGTGGAGATCGGCCAGTTCCCGAACGTGGTAGCAGGTCTTGACACATGGCTTGTTCCCCAGAACGATGCGGCAGCTCCTTACCTTGACACCATGGTTCCGGCGAGAATGGCTGTCTACTCCGGATCAGACGGAAATAACTACGGTATTCCTTATCACGTAGGCGCTACGGTTATGTACTATAACATGGCTGCCCTTGAGGAGGCAGGTCTTTCCCAGGCAGATGTAGACGCAGTAGTTACCTGGGACGATTACGCAGCACTTGGACAGAAATATCTGGATGCAATCGGCAATCCCGAAGATAAGCACTGGACTTCCGTTGATACCGCAGGCTGTGACTGGTTATGGATCGCTATGGCTGAGTACGGCGAGGACTGGACCGGCGGCATGGGCGGCACGGCAAACGTACAGCTTGAGTCCGTAAAGAAGATGCTCACCATGCAGCAGGAGTGGGTTAACAGCGGTCTCGCAATGGTATCTCCCGACGGTCACGTTGACTTAGAGGCAGGTTTCCAGAACATTCTGGACCACAACATCGTTTCCTTCCCGAAGGCGATGTGGTACATGAGCCGTTTCACAAACTATATGCCTGAGGAGAAAGGCAACTGGTACATCGCTAAATGTCCTGTATTCGAGGCAGGCCAGAAGTGCTCCGTAGGTATCGGCGGTACAGGTACTGTTGTGACACAGCAGGCTGTTGACAAAGATCTTGCTTCCGAATTCCTCTGCTGGGCTAAGATGTCCGAGGAAGGTGAGCAGCTGATCTGGGATAACCTTGGTTTCGACGTATGTAACACCGTTCTGTGGAACGACGATGCATTCGCACACGACGACAACAACCAGTACAACCAGTTCTTCCGTAACTACCCTTACGATGTGCTTTACAGCATCAAGGATGATATCGGAACGGTTTATACGGTTGCAATCAGCCCGACCATCAACGAGCAGATGTGTAACGTAACTCTGAATGACGTTCTCGAGAACGGCATGGATGTAGAAGAGGCGCTGCAGGCAGCTCAGGATGTGGTTGACCTTGAGCAGTAGTAAATTCCTTCGGAATTAACTACACGAGTTTCGCTCACGCGAACCTCGGCATGGAAGAGGTGAAGTTAATAGAGGGGATTGTGAATGCAATCCCCTCTTTGCTTTAAAATGGGTGTATAGCAAACAAAGATTGGGAGTGTGTGCGTATGAATAAATTTAAAAAATTTTTCTATTCACAAAAGGCGGCGCCCTATGTGTTCGTGCTTCCTTTTATTATCAGTTTTCTTTTATTCTGGATTTATCCGTTATGCAGTACGATTACTATGAGTTTTCAGGATATCAAACCTACCGGCACTGAGTGGGTGGGAATGAAAAACTTTGCGAAGCTGTTGAAAGACGGCATTTTCCACACGGCAATTAAAAACAGTTTTCAATATATGATAATGACGCTGGTTCTGTTAATTCCGTTCCCGATGTTCTTTGCGGTGCTGATGGATTCCAGACTGGTGAAGGCAAAAGGCTTCTGGAAAGCGTGCCTGTATGTGCCGGCTCTTACTTCCGTAGTTATTTCTGGCACGTTGTTCAGATTGATGTTTTCCGAGTATCCGACCGGTCAGATGAATGTGATCACGGCGGCTCTCGGGCTTGGCACTTTTAAGTGGCTGAAAATGAAAGCAACCGGTCTCGGTGCACTCCTGCTTGTGGCGTGCTGGAGATGGACCGGCGTAAATATGCTCTACTTTATTTCAGGTTTGAAAGCGATTGACACCGCCATGTATGAGGCAGCCGATATTGACGGCGCGACCGCATGGCAGAAATTCAGATATGTTACCATTCCTCTTTTGAAACCGACCACCGTTTACGTGCTGACGATCAGCGTGTACGCAGGTCTGGCGATGTTTATGGAATCCTACATGTTGTGGGCAGGCCCCGATTCACCGAACAATATCGGTCTGACCATCGTGGGATATCTGTACAAGCGCGGTATCACCAAGAACCAGCTCGGGTACGGCAGTGCAGTAGGTATCGTCCTGCTCGTGATCGCACTGGCGATCAATATTGTACAGCTTGTAGTAAACGGCACATTAGGGAAGGAGGAAAAATAATATGGCAGAAACAACCTCTGTAAAAGGCGAAGAAACTATGGGAATGAGAACGAAGAGAAACATTTTAACCGTGTTCGCTACGGCGCTGTTCGCGGTTCTCTCCTTCCTGATTGTATATCCGTTGTTTGCCGGATTGATCGCATCCTTCCGACCCGGTACGGAGCTGATCCGCCGGGGCTTGAGTATCAATCTTGATTTCAGTACTATGACGCTTAACAACTACACGTACCTGTTCGGTAATAACGTGGACGGTCAGAAGTATTTTATGTGGTATAAGAACAGTCTGGTCCTGATGCTTGTCACGGTATTTTTGACATTGCTTGTCTGCTATATAGTGGCATATGGTCTGACAATGTATAATTACCCGCTGAAGAATTTCCTTTTCTTCCTTGTAATAGCAACCATGATGGTTCCTTTTGAGATTCTGATTCTCCCGCTCTACAAGGAGATGATTAACCTGAAACTGGTTGACACCATCTGGGGTGTGATGCTGCCGGGTATTTGCGGTGCGTCAACGATCTTCTTCTTCAGGCAGTATATGTCGGGACTGCCAAAAGATTTGCTGGATGCGGGGCGTATCGACGGAGCGACCGAGTACGGCATCTGTTTCAAGATTATGATGCCGATCACGAAGCCCGCATTTGCGGCTATGGCTATTCTGTGTGCGATGGGTTCATGGAATAACGTGCTCTGGCCGATGCTTGTATACAGAAGCGCAGAGAAGTTTACGCTTCCGATTGGATTGAACACCCTGCTTACACCCTACGGAAACAACTACGACGTACTGATTGCCGGATCCATGTTTGGTATTCTTCCGGTATTCATCATCTTCCTTTGTTTCCAGAGATACTTCATCGAGGGTATGACGGCTGGAGCGGTCAAAGGCTAGGGAAATAACTTTTGGGCATACACTCCATTGCCAAGGGGCTGCTGCGATACCGTTTTCGGTTGAAACAGCAGTTCCTTTTCTATATAATGAAACTGTAGCGTTTGTGTATGTGGGGGATAACATATGAAAAGCTTATTTGACGGCTTGATTGATCAGGCGAGAGGTGAAAAAAATACAGACTATCTGACGGGAATGATGAACAGGAGAGGGCTTCATGAGATATGGGACGCACTGCCTGCGGACGCGCGCGTCCACTGCCTCTATATGGACGTCGATAATTTCAAACTGGTCAACGATGTGTACGGTCATGCCAAGGGCGACGAACTTCTGCTGTTTGTGAGCGATCTGCTTCAGGATGTGTTTCCCGGACAGCTTGTCGTGCGGCTGGGCGGAGATGAATTTGTGGTGCTCTGCGATACCGGGGTATGCAAAGAGGAGCCGGAAGAACAGATTGCCCAGCTGCAGCACAGACTGAGGGAAGAGTTTGACGAATCCCTGAGGGAGGTTCTCTCTTTTAGTATCGGCTTTGTGGCGGGATGCAGCGTCTCCGAGAACCTGTCCGTGATTCTGGACCAGGGCGACGAGGCGATGTACTTCGTCAAGAAAAACGGCAAAGGAAGTTATGTAAACTACGAGGTCATACGGGAACAGCTCGCCGAACAGAAAGCGATGAAGGACAGGGCGCTTACCGCATTCCGTGAGGAGGAGTTCGAGCTGCGTTTTCAGCCTATGATCTATCTGCAGAACTCTGACGTCTATGCGGCGAAGGCGGTGCTGTACTGGCATTTTCCGGGGAAAGAGATTCTGGAGGAGGAGACTTTTATTCCCGTGCTGGAACAGTACGGTGTGATTACCAGACTGGATAAGATGATGTTTGAACAGGTCTGCCGCTGGAAACAGAAATGGCAGGACACTGTTTTTAGGGAACTGCAGATTTACGTCCGTATCTCCGCCAGAACGATTTTACAGTCGGATGGAGTGGATCATATCAGGAAATGTCTTGAGACTTATCAGGTCAGGCCGGAGGAGATCAAGATCTGCATTGAGGAGGAGAGTTTTCTCGGAAGGGGAGAGAAGATTGTCTGTGCGGTGGAAGTATTGTCTAAGATGGGATTTGAAATTGCCATTGACAATTTTGGCTCCGCCTCTTCTTTTAAGGTATTGCAACACGTCCCGGCGAATATTCTGAAACTTGACCCAAGACTTCTTAAGTCTGATAAAGGGAATGACAGACGGCCGCTTCTTCTGTTCCGCAATCTCATAGGGCTTGGCAGGGATCTGCAGTTTATGATCGTGGCGCAGGGAATCGAGAGTACCGTGCAGGCGGGAGCGCTGGCCAATTACGGGGCGCAGCTCGGGCTGGGCGACTTTTACGGGAAGCCGCAGCCGCCGGAGTGCTTTTTTGAGATGTACCACGACCGCTATTTCTTTGTAAGCAATCGGATTCCCACGGTGTATTCCTTCGACCATCACCTGAAGGATGTGGACGGAAAGAACGAAGGGGAAATTCTGGGGGAGGGGATTACTTACGACACTGGTGTGGTGGCCGGTCAGATGGCGCTTTCCTTCCCGGGAGGAAAAGTGGGAGAGAATCTGGTCGTTTTGCCGAAATCCGTTATGTACAGCGAGAGTTACACGATCTGTCTGTGGGTTAATACGGCGGAAATGCAGTCATGGACGAGTGTGTTTTACGTCACATATATGGATGGCTTTTTAAGTCTGGTGCCTTCGGACGCGATCTGCAGCTGCGTGTTCCGCATGAAGGATGACAGAGAGGTAAACGAGTGGTTTGATATTTTCGGCAGGCATGCGGTGCCGGGTGAATGGTCGTATATGTGCGTCTCCTGCGACGTGATAACGGGGCTGGTCAGACTGTATTTTAACGGCATGCTGATTGGAAGCAAGGACCGCGCGCCGAACCTGAAAGTGCCGGAGCGGGTAGTTATAGGCGGGGACGAATATCAGAAGTCCTTCCATGGCAAGGTTGCCGGACTGGAGATTTATCACTGTGTTCTGCCTGAAGCGGAGATTGAGCGTAAGTTTCGGGCGTTTCAGAGCGATCCGACGTTTTTGGGAACAAAAGGGAAAAAATAGAGAACTCTCCCGCAATGGGAGAGTTCTTACTCTTTTCTTTTGTTTAAGTGTAGGTTAACCGGCATTATAGTCGTCAATAATGGGGGGAATCTGTGCCATCATATTGTCGATATCCTCGTACATGGCGCTTTTGGTCGTCCCCATGTTGCTGACGCGGTTGATATGCTTCATAACCGTATCATAGTGGTTTTTCATCTTTTCAAAGAAACTGCTCAGCGTCATAAGCTTGCTTTTGGAATCGTCTATGACCTGCGATATTTCTGTCTGCACGGATTCCGCGCCGTCCGCCGCCTCAGTGATCTTGTCGAACATGGCATAAGTCTCATCCACTTTCGTCAGGCTTTCCTCCAGCGCGCGGTGCGAGGTTTGGATGCTGGCGCTTAACTGGTCGGTCCCGGATTCCACTTCGCCGACGCTGGAATCTACCATTGCCACAAGATTTTTGATCTCCTCAGACAGGCTCTTAATCTCACCGGCCACGGTGGCGAATCCTTTTCCCTGTTCGCCGGCCCTGGCTGCCTCGATGGAAGCGTTGAGGGAAAGAATGTTTGTCTGGTCCGCTATGGAAACGATCCTGCTCATGCATTTTCGGATCTCATTTAAGGAGAGCTGGAAAGTGTCAAAGGTGCTCTGCATTTCGTCAAAATGGCTGGCAACCTGAAGGGAGCTGTTTTTCAGTGTTTCCACTTCTCCCTGTACCTGACTGACAGATTCAAAAATGTTGTCTTTTACGGATGCAAACTGCCCGGATACGGTGTTGATGCTGGAAAAAGTCTCTTCAAAGTCGGAGAGAGACCCTCTCAGGTCTTCGGAGTCGTGCAGCACATTGCCGAAGGAACGACGGACCATGCTCAATTCGTGCAGGGAGTCCACCTCGCTTTTGATCAGGGCGTTGCGGTAGTCCTGAAGGCTTTCCACTACATATACAATCGGGTCCAGCGTCTTTTCTTCCCGCTGGGATTTTTTATGGAATTTCATATTCGTTCCTCCCTTATTCAAATACGACACAGGTCATGGACTGGTTGACAAAGCGGTTGTTGTAATGCTCCCCATATCCGACCAGACCGGCATGCTGTCCGAGTGTACTCATGTCCATCAGATAATCCTTCATGTAATTGTTGTCGGTGAAGAGCAGATACCGAAACAGGCAGTTCACGGAGAACACAGCCGAAATTCTCTGGAAATCATTTTTGATCGTCTGTATGGTGTCCCTGACAATCTGTCTGTAGTCGCCCAATTCCAGAAGAATCAGCACATCGGAGTCGTTTACCTGACGGAAACAGGTCAGTGAGTTGCCGCTGACCTCCTTAATGGAGATGATACAGGTGTCGTTTCCGTTAATTTTGCCGAAAGGATTTTTAAAGGTCTGGGTGGAAATCTGCTCCTCCGTCACATGGAGGATATCCTGGTAGACCTGTTTGGCAGGCTTGCCGTTTAACTGCCCCAGACGGTAGTTTGCCTTGTCCGTTCCCGATGCGACAAAGCGGTAATTTCCAAGCTGATGGTAAATATTTTCCTTGTAGGCTTTTACCTTGCCGTTTAAGTTTTTGATCAGCGCATAGGCAACGGCATCTTCATAAACCTTTCCGTTTGCCGAAATCTTTCCGCCGTCGCCGGTTCCGCCGACCAGTGAGATATTGTTACGCTGTAAGGCGCTGTAAATGGTCGTTAACACGCAGGCGTCATTTCCTGAACAGAAATCAATACATACCGTATCCCTGCCCGAGCTTTTGATTGCACGTATGTCTTTCTGCAGCCGTCCGATGTATTTTACGGGCATGACGGATACATGCTCCAGAACGTTTGCCACGGCGTTTACGCCGTCATAATAGGCAATGACGCCCACGCCCTTTTCGACAACCCGGACGTCGTAGCTCATGCCGATACATCCGATGCTGGGAACACCCGGAAAAAGGGATTCTAATTTTTTAACATGGGCTTCAAACTGTTCATTGTTGGATAAAAGCATAATCAACTGAGGGCCTTTCAGACCACGGACTGCTTCCTCCAGATTGCCGCTTTGGCTCATACCAAAAAACTGTCTCAAAATGTTGACCTCGCTTCCTTATGTATTTTCTTTATGCCGTACATGTAAAATTATACTTGATGCCAAAACAGTACGTCAATGGTTATTCCTCAAATGATCGGCCTCCAAAATTAAAATTTTAAATTCCACTCCTCCGCCATACAGTGGAATTTACCTCCGCAAGAGTAGAGTTTACTCTTTCACATATCAGTGTTATACTCTCCATGCCCTCCTGACAGCAGTAGAAGGAGGTTCCCCATGAGCAGATACATACCAGGCAACCAGAAACACCTTACCCTTGATGACCGCAGATATATTGAACGTTCCTTAAACCAAGGTCTCTCTTTCAAAGAGATCGCTAAGTACCTGTGCAAGGATCCTACCACCATCTCCAAAGAGGTCAGGGCCCACCGGCTTAGTGACTGGTACCATAAAGGCACTTTCTATAACGCCCACAACTTCTGTATCCACCGCTACCGCTGCAGGAAGACCAATGTATGCCGTAAG
>CAJTTZ010000016.1 GCA_910579505.1 uncultured Lachnospiraceae bacterium | reverse complement strand
CAAGCAAGCAAGCAAGCAAGCAAGCAAGCAAGCAAGCAAGCAAGCAAGCAAGCATTAGGCGATCTGCGCTTTATTGCGCTCTTTTTTGCTGTCTGCTCTACAATAAGACTGTTATTACATTATAAAGCCGTTATCTTCGCGGGACAAGAACCATGTGTCCCTGCGGAGATAGCGGCTTTTTGCGCGAACGAGAAATGCGGAGCATTTCGATTCTGCTCATAAATATTTGTTTGGCGGGAGGGTGAGAAGATGGCAGATCGGACGGCAGTAAATCTATGAAGAAATATGGGGGTACATGCTAATAGTTTCACGTAAAATACTACATCAAGAAGGAGGAAACAAATGGGTAATACGGAATGGACGGACGAACAAAGAGCGTGGATAAAGACGAGGAGAAAAAGACATTTGCGTATCTTGGCGGCGGTGCTAAGCCTGTGCGTACTGTTTGCGACGTATCCAAATATATTGGAGACATTTTTCGTCTTTGCGGCGGAAAGAGAAAAGGAGGAGAAAGACCTGTACATATCCGGCTTTTCTGATTTGCCGGAAGAGATCAGGCAGCAGACCGTTCCGCTTGGGACGGGGTTGGAAGAACTGGCTCTGCCCGATACGTTGGAGGCGGTCGCGGTGCAGGATGGTCAAGGCTCTGCGGAAAATCCAGATGAGGATGCAGATAACCGGGAAACCGGGGATGTCGATGAGGAAACGGATGCGAGGACCCCGTCTGACGGAGATGAGATTGGCGAAGACACAGGGGAGCCCTCTGACGGGGAAGAAACTGGTGAGGAAACAACAGGGCCGTCTGACGGGGAAGAAACTGGTGAGGAAACAGCAGGGCCGTCTGACGGGGAAGAAAGCGGCGAAGAAACAGCAGAGCCGTCTGGTGGAGAAGAAACCGAAGCGGATAATTCCGGCAGTGCGGAAGAAACCGAAAATGTGGATCAAGTAGAGCAGGACACACAGCCAGGGGAGGCTGCTGCGGAAGAAACGACCATGACAGAGAATGCTGACGAAACAGACGGCGAGGGGGACAGTGCGCCTTCCGGTGAATCGGAGGATACGGAACTTAAGCAGGAAACCCATACCGTCACCCTGCCCGAATATCAGACGGAGCGTGTGATAACCGTCGAACGGTTAGAAAATTTGTCAGAGAAGGAAAGGGATGAAGATGCTGACAACATAGAAAAAAGTCAGGCGGATGACACGGACACAGTTATCATTACGGGTGTCACATGGCAGTCTGCCCCGGCGTATGACAAAGATACAGAGGACGTCTATTTCTTTACCGCCGTTTTGCCGGAAGGGTATGCGCTTATGGAGGGCGTCAGCCTGCCGCAGATTACCGTGACAGTGGCGGAGAGCGAAAATGTCCGTCTCTTTTTGGAGCGCGCAAATACCCTGCCTGATCTGGATTCCCTGCTGGAAGATGCGCCCGGCGAGGGGGAAGAGGGATATGAGGCGTGGGAGGCGCTCTTTCTGGAATCTCTCGCGGAGGCGGAAGAATTGAAGGAATTATATGAAGCCTTTACGGAGACAGAACGGGCGCAGATACCCGCAGACATTTATGAAAAGCTTGCTGCTTGGTGGGAGTATGCTGATTTTATGGAGGAGGCTGTGGTATATGCTGCCTCTGGCACGGACTGGACACTTGATGATGCTGGTTTGCTGACAATTAAATCGGATGCGGGGATGACGGACTGGCTTGCCAATGGCAAACTATATAATGGTAATGGTGGAAAGGTGAAAGAAGTTGTAATAGAAGGCGGTGTGACAAGTGTACAGAAGCAGGCATTTGGTACTTCGTGTCAAAACTTAGCGAGGGCAAAGATACTGTCAGGCGTAAAGAATATAGGAGAGGGCGCGTTTATGAATTGCGAGGGCCTGGAGCGTGTAGAGATACCGTCAAGTGTGGAGAACATAGAAAAGGAGGCGTTCTATAGGTGTATTAAATTAACGGATGTCGTGTTGCCGTCCGGCATAACGGGCATAGGAGATGGGGCTTTTGTTGCTTGTGAAAGCCTAACGAATATAGAGATACCGTCTAGCGTGACCAGCTTGGGATATAGAGTGTTTGCAAATTGTCGGGGATTGACAAGTGTAACGATATCAGAAAATGTGACAGGCATAGGAATGAATATGTTTTTGAACTGTGAGAAGCTGACAAGCATGGAGATACCGGCAGCAGTGACGAGCATAGGAAATACGGCGTTTTCAGGATGCACAGGGCTGACAAAAGTAAAGATGTTTGGGGAAACGCCACCGACTCTTGGCACTGATGTATTCAAGGACTGCGGCTTTGTTACAGCGGGTACAGAGGGTATCCTTGTACCAAAAGGGACGGCGGATGCATATAAATCGAAGTGGACGGATTGGGCGGCATATATTGCCGCAGATGCTGGCTGGACGCTTGACGATAACGGTTTGCTGACGATTGAATCGGATGCAGGGATGGAGGACTGGAAAACAAATGGCAGAACAACTGACAATATAGGCAAGGTGAAAAAAGTCATAATAAAAGATGGCGTGACAAGTATAGCAGATACAGCGTTTAAGGATTGCAGTAATCTGGCGAGCATAGAGATACCGTCAGGCGTGACTTACATGGGAAAGCAGGCGTTTATGAATTGCCAAAGTCTGACGAACATAGAGATACCGTCAGGTGTGAAGGCTATATGGGATGAAACGTTTTCGGGCTGCAGTGGATTGACAAGTGTAACGCTGCCGAATAGCATGACAAGTATAGCAGCAAAAGGGTTTTATGGCTGCAGTAGTTTGACGAATATAGAAATACCGTCAAGCGTGACAAGCATAGGGGCGAATGCCTTTGAGAACTGCAGTGGACTGTCAAGCGTAACAATACCAGACAGTGTGACAAAAATACAAACACAAGCGTTTAAAGGCTGCAGTGGACTAACGAGCGTAACAATGTCAACAAATGTGAAAACCATTGGTACATCGACGTTTATGAATTGCAGCAAACTGACGGATATAGAACTGCCATCGGGTGTGACAAAGATAGATAATTATGTTTTTTGTGGTTGCAGCAGTTTGAAGAGAATAGGGCTGCCGTCGGAGGTGACAAGCATAGGACATAGCGCTTTTTCTGGCTGCAGGAGTCTGGAGGGTATAGAGATACCATCTAAGGTAACAAAGATAGATGGTTACGCTTTTGAAAATTGTAGTAAGCTGACGAGTATAGAGATACCATTAGGGGTGACCAGTATAGGGGATATGGCGTTTTCTGGGTGTAGCGCGCTGAAAAAAGTGGAGATGTGCAGCGAGACACCGCTGACAACGCTTGGTTCGGGTGCATTCAACAACTGCAGCTTTGTTAAAGCGGGGGAAGCGGGTAAAGGCATTCTCGTACCGGTAGGAAAGGCAGAAGGCTACAAAGGTGCCGCAGGATGGAGTAATTATGCAAAGTATATCACGGACGGATCGCCGTTTATCACCGCACAGCCGACAGACCAGACGGTACAGAACGGAAAGTCGGCAACCTTCTCTGTCACGGCGGATGCCATGGAGGGAATGGGAACGATGAGCTATCAGTGGCAGGTCGACAAGAAAACCGGCACTTTTGCTAATATTTCAGGTGTGACGTCCTCCACGTATACGATTTCTGCGGCGGATAAGACGAACGACGGATATCGGTATCGTTGTGTGGTGACAAATGACAGAGGCACAGCAACAAGCGAGGCGGTGACCTTGACTGTGACACCTTCCGAGGCCGAGAAAGTGGCGGCGGCAAAGAAGGTTGTGCAGGACACCCTCGCGGATATCACCGCCACCAACGAGACGACCAAAACGGATATCCAGAACGCTATCGACACGGCGCTTTCCAATGCGGGCATAACGGATGTGACTGTGACGGTAGGGGATTTGTCCAAGACGGAGGCAACGTCGAGCGCGCCGGGAAGCATCAGCGGAAGTGTCTCTATCGTAAGCAAAAATGACAGCGACGTGAGTGACAGCGTAACGATCAGCAAGACGATTGAAAAACTGCCATTGTCGGAAGCGGAAAAAGTAGCGGCGGCAAAGAAGATCGTGCAGGATGTTCTCGCAGGAATTACCGCCACCAACGAGACGACCAAAGCGGATATCCAGAACGCCATCGACACGGCGCTTTCCAATGCGGGCATAACGGATGTGACAGTGACGGTAGGGGATTTGTCCAAGACGGAGGCAACCACAGGCGCAACGGGAAGCCTTAGCGGGACGGTTTCTGTCACAAGCCAAAACGACAGCAGTGTGGAGGACAGTGTAACAATCAATAAGACCATAGCCAAACTGCCGGCAACGGAAGCCGAGAAAGTAGCGGCGGCGAAAAAGATCGTGCAGGACACCCTTGCGGATATCACCGCCACCAACGAGACGACCAAAGCGGATATCCAGAACGCGATTGACACAGCGCTTGCCAACGCCAATATGGCGGACGTGACTGTGACGGTAGGGGATTTATCCAAGACGGAGGCAACGTCGAGCGCGCCGGGAAGCATCAGCGGAAGTGTCTCTATCGTAAGCAAAAATGACAGCGACGTGAGTGACAGTGTAACGATCAGCAAGACGATTGAAAAACTGCCATTGTCGGAAGCGGAAAAAGTAGCGGCGGCAAAGAAGATCATGCAGGATGTTCTCGCAGGAATTACCGCCACCAACGAGACGACCAAAGAGGACATCCAGAACGCCATCGACACGGCGCTTTCCAATGCGGGCATAACGGATGTGACAGTGACGGTAGGGGATTTGTCCAAGACGGAGGCAACCACAGGCGCAACGGGAAGTCTTAGCGGGACGGTTTCTGTCACAAGCCAAAACGACAGCAGTGTGGAAGACAGTGTAACAATCAATAAGACCATAGCCAAACTGCCGGCAACAGAAGCCGAGAAAGTAGCGGCGGCGAAAAAGATCGTGCAGGACGCCCTTGCGGATATCACGGTGACGAATGAGACGACCAAAGAGGATATCCAGGACGTCATCGACACGGCGCTTTCCAATGCGGGCATAACGGATGTGACGGTGACGGTAGGGGATTTGTCCAAGACGGAGGCAACCTCAGACGCGCCCGGAAACATCAGCGGAGATGTCTCGGTTGTAAGTAAGAGAGACAGCACTGTGAGAGACGACGTGACGATCAACAAAACCATTCCGGCAACAGGAGAGAGCCATACGCATAATTATGAAGAATGGCGGCATGACGCGAAGGAACACTGGAAGGTATGTAGCTGCGGCGCAGCGGGTGCAAAGAGCAAACACCGTTATGATAATGACAGGGATACCACCTGTAATGACTGCGGATACAAAAGAAAAGTAAAAAATCCAGATAAAGACAATTCGGATAAGGATAAGCCGGATCATGCCGGGTCTGAGACACAAAACCCGACAGGAAACCAACAGCCCACAGATGCGCAGCCGCCGGTCAATCCGCCGCAGCCACCGGCAGCACAGCAGCCGGTTAACCCGCCGACAGCAGCGCCTGTGAAGACACCCCAGCCAGTTCCCGGGACAGCGGGCGACCTTGCAAAACAGCATGGGGCACAGACACCAAAACAGCCGGAAAGAAAGCCGGGTCAGGACACAGGGCAGGAGGACAAAGCCACGGTACAGCAGGGCGGCATGGATTCCGCCAAAATAACGGCGGAGCAGCGGTCGGAAGGCGGAACCGCACAGACAGACAGCGGACAGCAGTCGGAGGACAGTGCGGTACAGACAGACAATGCGCAGCAGGCGGAAGGCGGAACGGCACGGACCGTACAGGCGGCAGCAGATGGCGGCAGGATTGCCATACCGGGGGAAGCCGTCGAAACAGGAAACCTGACGGAGAACCAGAAAACCGCCACAAAATTTGAACTGGAAAAAGGTGCGGTGACTGTCAGCGTAGTCTGTGATGACGGGAAATGTACCGCAGGGGTAAATGATACGGCAGCGGTGGCGAACACGGTATTGACGCCGGAACAGATACAGCTTGCAAATGACGGTGAAAACATAGAGGTCAGGATAGACGTAAAGGATATTTCACAAACTGTGGCGGAAGAGGATAAGGAGGTAATAGAAAGCGGTCTTGTACGATACCGTGAGGAGATGCCGGAACTCACGCTGGGAAGGTATGTTGACATTTCCGTATTCGTCAAGATTGGCGAGGGCGACTGGGATGCTGTCACTTCTACGGGTGAGCCGATAGAGGTTGTCATGGGAATACCGAGCGAGCTTGTGGAGAACGGCAGGACATTTTACGTTATCCGTGCCCACGGTGGGGAATACACTCTTCTAACGGATATGGACGACGACCCGGAAACGGTAACAATCCGTACGGACCTGTTTTCCGCCTACGCGCTTGCCTACAGACAGGCGGACGGGACGGGAGAAAGCGGCAGGTGCGGCCTGTGCCATGTCTGTCCCACATTCCTGGGAATCTGTTACTTTATCTGGTTGATAATGATTGTCGCTGTGGTGGCGACGGGGATTATTTTGCTGCGGAAGAAGAAAAACTGACAATTTTTTTGTCCGTTTAAAAAATGAAATCGGGAGTTTTCATGCATATAATTTCCTGCCTTACAAATAATAGTAAAAAAACAGAGAAAAAATGAAAATAAGGCTATGACTTACAGACGGAGGTTATAAGATATGAAAGCAACAGGAATTGTCAGAAGAATAGATGATCTGGGACGTATTGTGATCCCCAAGGAAATCCGCAGGACGCTGCGGATCAGGGAGGCGGACCCGCTGGAGATATACACGGACAGGGAAGGCGAGATCATTTTAAAAAAATATTCGCCTATCGGTGAGATGGGAACCTTTGCCAAGCAGTATGCAGAGAGTATGGCACAGGTTTCCGGGCACATTGCGCTTATTACGGACAGGGATCAGTTTATCGCGGTGTCGGGAGGCATGAAAAATCTGCTCGGCAAGTCCATCAGCAGGGAACTGGAAGAAAAAATTGATCACAGGGAGAGTGTGGTAGCGACCAAGGGGGACAGAAATTTTATTCAGGTCAGTCTGGAGGGAGATGATTTTAGCCACGAGGCGATCAGTCCCATTATCTGTGAGGGGGATGTAATCGGTTCTGTGATTCTGGTGGAGATGGATCACAAGTCCAAGATGGGAGAAGTGGAACAGAAACTGATCCAGTCGGCGGCAGGATTTCTCGGTAGACAGATGGAACAGTAAAAAGTCGCCCGGCAGAAAGACAGAGGCTGATGAAGAAAGTAGATCCGCAGGATTAGAGATAGTCCTGCGGATTTTTTCACTGAAATTGCCCACGAAAGTAAACGTCAGGTAAATATATTCGATTTGCGCGATTTTGCTGGTATTTGTCGCAACAGAGCAGAAAAAAATATGCTATAGTAGATTATGCATCATTACATATCGGACTTGGAGGAGGATTACAAATGAAAAGCTTAAAATTAAAGTTGATTGTAGTGACTTGTATTATTTGCATCATATGTCTGTTTTTAACAAGCGGCATCAGTTACACGGTTGCGTCCAGGCGGCTCTATGATAAGGAGGGCAGCAACGCGGAACTTTTGGCAAAGCAAAATTCAGAAAAGATCGCGGAATGGATTCACGGGTATGTGATCTACCTCGATACGGTAGCGGATGAAATGGAAGCTTCGGGGATAACGAACTTCGATGAGCAGTGCGTGTTTCTCACAAGTATGCTGGAAAAGAGCAATGCGCGGGACGATACGTTATATGATATTTATTATACGAACGAGCAGAACCAGATGGCGGCTGGAAGCGGTTACATGCCGGACGGAACGGTAGACTTTACACAGCGTTCCTGGTATCTGGGCGCAAAGGATACGGAGCAGACTTATTTTGAATCCGCATATAAGGACGCGGATACGGGGCGTTATGTCATCACACTCTCAAAGCGGATTCAGTTTGACGGCCAGTTTGCCGGCGTGCTGGCGGAGGATATTTTTATTGATGAAGTGGTCGGAATCGTCAACCAGTGCGAGGTGGCAGGAGACAGTTATGCGATGCTGATCGACCAGAGTCAGGGACTGATGGTGCATCCAAACGAAGCCTATGGATTTGTGGACGACGCGCCTGTCGCGCTGGCAGCGCTTTCGGGGAATCCATACAGGGAATTGGCGGAGAAGCTGAAATCGGGAGAAACGGTTGCAGGAATTGAAGTTACGGATTATGATGGTATACAGAGGATGATCTATGGCGGTAAGGTGGATGCGTGCGGCTGGGTTGTGGCGATAGCCTTGGAAAAGGCGGTGCTGTACCAGGACACCTATTCCATGCTCAGGGGTTTTGGTGTGGCGGCGGCAGCGTCTTTAGTGATAGGCGTTATCATTATCGCGCTTATCACGAGAAAGGTGGTAGGACCGATCACGGTTTTGGAAAGATGCGTGACATCCAAAAACTTTGCGGAAAATGTGGCGGTGACCACGAAAGACGAGATCGGCAGGCTTGCCGGCGGATTCAACGAACTGATGCAGAGTCTGCGCGGCGTGCTGGAGACTTCCGAGGAGGCGTCGCAGCGCATAGAGGATTCTTCCGAGCGTTTAAGGGAAGTGACGGAGAGCATCGTGAACGGTTCCGGGCAGATGGAGCAGAGTATGGGAAACATTCATCACACTTTGACGGAGCAGTACAGAAACGTAAACGGCAGCAGGGAAGAACTCATGCAGCTGGATGAAAGGATTCAGAACTATAAGTCAAAGTTTGCTGAGATGGCGCTGACTGTGGAGACGGTTAATCTGAAGCTGGCTGAGAACATCGGGCACGTGCGCACGTTGGAGCAGACGACGACGGCGGGTGCGGAGCGAGTGATGAATTTACAGGAGAATGTTGGAATGCTGGAGGAGCGCTCCAACGGCATTACGGAGATTGTCTCCGCGATCAGCAGTATCTCGGGACAGACCAATCTGCTCGCACTCAACGCGTCCATCGAGGCGGCGCGCGCAGGCGAGGCCGGAAGAGGTTTTGCGGTAGTGGCGGAACAGATAGGGAAGCTGTCTGAGGAGACACAGCAGCAGACGAACAACATTGCCACGCTTGTGAAAGAAATACAGTCGCAGATCATGGAGACTGTGACGGAGATTCAGCAGTACGGGCAGACCTTTGAAGGGATTGCGGAAGTTTCCGAAAAGGTGCAGGAGGCGTTTGGCGAGATGGAAGGAAATATCAGTGTGCTCGACGGCATAAACGGCGGCCTTGCCGACGAAATGCAGGAGTTCATTCGTGCGACACAGGTTTTGACGGCATCTTACGAGGCCATTGAGAAAAATACGGATCTATGTATGCAGGATTCCAAGGAGGCGCTTGCGATCTCGAACAGACAGAGCGGGGTCAGCCGGACACTTGAGCAGTGGGCGGGGAACTTACATACGCAGGCGACTGAATTAAAAGAAAAGACGAAGAACTTTAAGTATGCAAATTAAAGGAGGGGTCTCATGGACAGACAAAACCTGACGCTGCTCACCGATCTGTATGAGCTGACGATGATGCAGGGGTATTTCAAAAATAAGGATCGGAACGAGACGGTTATTTTTGATGCCTTTTACAGGAATAATCCGTGCGACGGCGGTTTCGCCGTCATGGCGGGGGTGGAGCAGCTGGTTCAGTATATCAGGGAGCTTCGCTTTGAAAAAGAGGATATTGACTATTTGGCGGGACTAGGTATTTTCGGGAGGGATTTCCTCGATTATCTGGCGGACTTCCGCTTTACGGGTGACGTCTACGCGATCCCGGAGGGGACGGTTATTTTTCCCAGAGAGCCGCTTGTAAAGGTGATTGCGCCGATTATGCAGGCACAGCTTGTGGAGACGGCGATTTTAAACATCATTAACCATCAGAGCCTTATTGCCACCAAGGCGGCGAGAGTCTGCTACGCGGCGCAGGGAGACGGGGTGATGGAGTTTGGGCTTCGGCGCGCGCAGGGTCCCGACGCGGGTACATACGGCGCGAGGGCGGCTGTGATCGGCGGCTGCGTGGGCACTTCCAACGTGCTCTGTGGACAGCTTTTTGATGTGCCGGTCAAAGGGACGCACGCCCACAGCTGGATCATGAGTTTCCCGGATGAATATACGGCGTTTCGGACTTATGCGGATATGTATCCGTCCGCCTGTATTCTTCTGGTGGATACATACGACACATTAAAATCTGGTGTGCCGAATGCGATTCGGGTCTTTAAGGAGATGCGGGAGGCGGGCGTCCCGCTGACTTTTTACGGTATCCGCCTGGACAGCGGCGACCTTGCCTATCTCTCCAAAGAGGCGAGAAGGATGCTTGATGATGCAGGATTTTCCGATGCGGTGATCTCCGCCTCCAACGATCTGGATGAATTTCTGATTCAGAGTTTAAAGGATCAGGGCGCGAAAATTACCTCATGGGGCGTGGGTACGCATCTGATTACGTCGAAGGACTGCCCTTCTTTCGGGGGTGTTTACAAACTGGCAGCTATTATGGGTGACGACGGGAAGTTTATTCCGAAGATCAAGCTGTCTGAAAATACGGAAAAGGTGACGAATCCCGGCAATAAAACGATCTACCGTGTATATGACAGGGAGAGCGGGAAAATAAAGGCGGACCTGATCTGTCTGGCGGACGAGACGTATGACGAGAACGAGCCGCTTTTGCTTTTCGATCCGGTAGAGCCGTGGAAAAAGACAAAGCTGCCTGCGGGAAGTTATCGCCTGCGGGAGCTGATGGCGCCGATTTTCAAAAACGGCGAGTGCTGCTATACTTCCCCGAAGGTGATGGATATCCGCGCATACTGCCAGGAAGAACAGAATACCCTGTGGGAAGAGACAAGGCGTCTGGTAAATCCGCACAGGGTACATGTTGACCTTTCAAGCAGGCTTTATGATGTGAAGATTGCGCTTCTTGACCAAATGGGTCAGTGATTGAACTGCGGCAGATATTCGCTATTCTCCGCGAGGATATCGTCCAGGATCTGCTTTGCCACGGTGGCGGAGCAGACAAGCGGATGAGTGGCAAGCGCCTGCAGGGCGCAGTCATAATTGCCGGTTACGGCGGCTTCGATGGTAAGCTGCTCGTAAGCTTTCACGTTTTGCAAAAGACCGCGGATTTTCAAGGGGGTGCGCCCGATGTGTATGGGGTGCGCCCCATCTTTGTCGATCACGCAGTTGCGCTCGATGGACGCATTGTCGGGAAGGTCCGCATTGGCGCCGCAGTTTAGGACATTCACAGTCTGGATGTCCTTTTTGTTGTTGTAGATGGAGTCGATCAGGCTGCATGCCGCATCCGAGTAGCGCGCGCCGCCGCGCTTTGCAAGCTGTGGCGGTTTGATATCCAGGGCGGGGTCCCGATAGAGGTCAAAAAGGTCTTTTTCCACCTGTTTGATGACCTCTGCGCGGCAGCCTTCCTCCTTCGCGGCGCGGACGCACTCGGCGAACATTTCCGGCTGCATATAGTAGTATTTCAGATAGCTCACGGGCACCATCCCCAGAGATTTAAGGAATACGGGATCATAGTGGATTTCCGGGATGTTTGCCATCACTTCCCTGGCCGATTCGGAGCAGAGCTTTTCAATCGCTTCTGCGGTCACATCCTCCCCGCGCACCAGCACCCGCTTCGCCCAGACCAGATGGTTGATGCCCACGAAATCGCAGAACACGTCGTCCGGGGCGCAGTCAAATTTTTCCGCCATATCGTTTATCATATTGATGGGGCAGTTGCAAAGACCGATGGCTCTGACTGCGCTGTGGTTTAGTGCCGCCTCTGTCAGGATGCCCGACGGATTGGCAAAATTGATCAGAAAGGCGTCAGGGCAGAGTCTTTCCATATCATGGCAGATATCCAGAATGACAGGAACGGAGCGCAGCGCCTTGGCAAAACCGCCCGCGCCGGTGGTTTCCTGCCCGATTTTTCCGTAACGGAGCGGGATTTTTTCATCCAGGATTCTTGCGTCAAGAAGGCCCACGCGAAACTGCGTGGTGACAAAATCCGCATCCTTTAACGCTTCCGCCCTGTCTGCCGTCGCGTGAATCTGTAAGTCAATGCCGCTTTTTTCCACCATTCTTTTTGCCAGCTCGGTGACAATATTTAGCTTTTCCAGCCCTGCTTCCACATCCACAAGCCAGATGTCTTTCACGGGAAGGCTGTCATACCGTTTGATAAAGCCCTCGATCAGTTCCGGGGTGTAGCTGGAACCGCCGCCGATGGTTGCGATTTTTAAACCTCTGTCTGTCATAATTGCTCCTCTCCGTTGCCTATTTGTTACCGTGCAAAGAAATTTTTAAAGTTTCGTTGTTTATCCTATTTACATGTCTCCCGCAAAACCAGTTCCGCTTCAAATATCCGGGTGATGGGTTCGCCCCCTGCCCTGCTTATTCGGTCGATCAGCAGTTCCACACCGGCACGCCCCATCTCGTAGAGGGGCTGGCGCATGGTAGAGAGCGCAGGAAACAGTATGTCCTTGGAATCGGGGACGTCGTCGTCGAAACCGATCAGCGAGAGATCCCCCGGAACCGTAAGCCCGGCTTCACGGACCGCGCGCCAAACGCCGTAAGCCGGCTTGTCGGCTCCTGCAAAACAGGCGTCCGGGCGTTCGCTCTGCGAAAGCCGCCTTTTCATCTGCTGATAGGCGATATCCTCAAAGTGGTCGGCGTAAAGGATGGAGTCGGGGCCGAGCGGCATCCGATAATCGTGCATGGCGGAAACAAAGCCGTTCAACCGTTCCAACCCCACGTCGTAATTCATATCACAGGTCACGTGGATGATGTTTTTCCGCCCCTGCTTAATCAGGTGCTCGGTGGCGGTATAGGCGCCGCGGAAGTTGTCGAGCAGGATTTTGTCTGCGCTGCAGTTGTTTAAGTTGCTTTCGATCAGGACGCTGTTCGCTGATTTTGCAGCAACGTAGCGGAAAAGCTCTTCGTCGTCAAAACAGCTCCCGTAGGCGATGATGCCGTCCGTGCAGCCGCTTGTCAGATAATCCACATATTTCAGTTTTGCGGCCATATCCTTTCGCCCGCTGCAAAATAAGATATTGTAATCATGCGCTTCCGCGCTGTCCTGCAGCCCGCGGATCAGCTGAAAGAAAAAGTCGTTGCACAGATCATCCATGACCACCCCGATGGTGCCTGTCTTTTGCAGGACCAGGGATTTGGCGAGACCGTTCGGGACATAATGGTTTTCTTCTATGATTTCCAGAATTTTTTTACGGTTCTCGGGGCTGACCCCGGGCTTATTGTTCAAGACTCTGGAAACAAGCGTCCGGGAAACGTTTGCCTGTTTCGCGATATCCGATATGGTAGCCATATGCCGTCTTCCTTTCTTGAATGTTTCATAATTTACATTTATATTGTAACACGATGTTTCACGATGTCAATACCAAAGTTGCGGGTGTTAAAAGCGGAAAACGCTATTTGTCCTTATAGAAAAAGAAGGATATATGTATGCGCAATCAATTTGTATACTGGAATACCTGTAATACATATAAACAAAGCGGAATGCGAAGTTTGTGTGTTGACAGGTGTGGAGGAATTGGGTTAGGATAAAAGCAGAATGTAAAACGATACACACATGAGAAGTAAAAAGGGGGATTACTTATGGGAAAAAAGGGGAAGAGCGGAAAACATATTCTGGGGATTGACCAGGGCGGCACGAAAACTGCAGCTGCAGTGATGCGGGAAGACGGCTTTATTGTAGGCAGCGCTATCAAGAAAGGGGCTTATTTTCCCGATGAGGGAGTGGAAAACGCGCTGGAGCAGATGGCTGCTGCTGCGGAAGAGGCGATACGAAACGCGGGGATTGGCAAAGGGGAAATCGCGTATACGGTGGCAGGCGTCGGAGGTATAGATTGGGCCGGTGACGACATAATGATAAGGGACGCGCTAAAGGAACGGCTTTCGCTAAAAGAAATTTTTGCCTGTAACGATGCTGTTATTGCATTCTACAGCGGCGCGCTGCGCTCCCATGGCGCGGTGATCTGCGCGGGAACGGGGATGAATGGCGCCCTGATCGACAAAAGCGGCAGACAGTTCGTCTATGGAGACTATATGGGAGAGAAGGCGCAGGGAGGAAGCGCCCTGGCGAAGCGTGCGCTGCGGAAAGTCTTTGACGCGGAGCTTGGGCTCTGCCCGCCTACGAAGCTGAAACCGCTGTTTCTGGGACAGGCGGAGGTTACTGACGTGGACGCACTGCTTAAACGCTACATGACGGAGAGCGAATTTCGGAGAGAACTGCGTTTCCTGATGCCGCAGATTCTGATGGTTGCCAAATTGGAGGATGAGGCGGCATGTTCCCTTCTGGATGAATTTTCGGATGAGATAGTCGCGTATATTGAGGCGGGGCTTCGAAAAATGGATATGAAGCCCGAGGAAGAGGAGATCGTGCTGGCCGGAAGTGTATTTAAGGGAGCGGACAACCCTCTTACCCGCCGTGTGATAAGAAAGATCCAGGAACGGCTGCAGGGCGCGAAGGTTGTGCAGGCATGCTATGAGCCCGTGGTGGGGGCATGTATTATGGGACTGGTCAGGCTGGGTATGGATCCTTCGGAGAGGGAGAAGGGTATTCACGAGAGCGCTGCGGTTCTCGGTCTGCTGCGAAGCTGAGTATTGGATGGCAGCGGGATGTAAAGCATAGATTCTGATCTTACTGAAAAACAGTACAAAATATAAAAGATGATCCTGCGCGAATTTCACAAAGAAGGACGGGAAACGAGGACGATTGTTGCCAAATATTACTAAAAATGGTAAAATAATTGCAGTCGTTTTTGGGATTGTGTAATTTGAAAAGGGGAACATTTTGGACAAATTTGTATTAAACGTACCCGAATGGCAGGGTGAGCTGCTGTTTACAAAGGAATTGCTGCTGTTTGTGGGCGTTATAGTTTTGATGCTTGTAGGGATTCTTTTTTGTTTCTGGGGTTATAAGTATTTCAGGACGGTGCTGTTTCTTGGAATCGGCGCCGTGACCTGTTATGCTTCTTTTCTTCTGGTAGAGCCTATGACGGGCAGTCTTGTAATCAGGATGTTTCTGACGGTTTCACTTACTTTTTTGGGCATATGTATCATATATTTTCTGGACATCATCTGCGGCTATGTTTTGGACAGGCTTCGGATCAGAAATGCGGTCGGGAAAAATATTTATCTTCTTGCCGCGCCTCTCGGGGCGGGTATTATTGGTCTGACAATATACTGGTTTATCTGGCGCGACTTTATTGTCTCATCGATGACGGCGGCCGTCTGCGGTGTGGGAGGGATGATCTTTCAATACTTTAAAAGGGCAAAAGCGGTGCGCTTTAAATGCTATAATGATTTGATGCGTATTCCCCGCCCTGAGGTGGGCGAAGACAGGGCCGGGCTCACTGCTATGGCGGCAGCGGCGGGGACAGTGACCGGCGGGCCGGAGTCCATGGCAGAATCTGCTGTATCTGAACCCGGCGTGGCAGAACCTGCCATGCCAGAATCTGCTGTACCTGAATCCGCAGTGCCGGTATCGCGGATTACTGTGACGTCAGGGCCGCGCAGGAAACGTCATAACAGACGTCATAAGAAACAAAACGCCAGACTTGCCAAAGGAGCGGTGGTTGCGGCGGCGGGAATCGGCCTGTTTATTGCAGGCAGAGTGTCGAAAGGCAGGGACTGAATTTGCTTGATGTGACTAGGACTGAAGTAAAATATGATATAGGGCCTTTGGAGATGGCGGACATAAAGAGGCGGCTCGGTTTTTTTATGGAGACGGATCCGCATAATGGGGAGAAAGGCTATCTGGTGCGGTCCCTCTATTTCGACACGCTCCATGATACGGATTTTGAGGAGAAGGTGGAGGGTTACGACGAAAGACAGAAGATTCGGCTTCGGGTCTACAGCGCCGGCGCACAGACAGCCAAACTTGAGGTAAAGGAAAAAACGGGCGGCTTTCAGCGGAAGCGGTCCCTGATTCTGAATCAGGAGGAGTCCATGCGGATGACAGACGGCGATTACCGTTTTCTGACGGAGAGGGAAGAACCGCTGGCGAAGTGGCTCTATGCTTTTTTGAACGCTCACTGCTACAGGCCGAAATGCATTGTGGAGTATGACCGCTATGCCTACATCACGGAGCACAACGATACGAGAATTACCTTCGACCAGAATCTGCGGGCGAGTGAGTCAAATTTTGAGCTGTTTCGGAGCGATCTTCCCCTGTACCCGGTGAGCCCGCCGGGACGGGTGACAATGGAAGTCAAATACACGGGATTTCTTTTCAGCTATTTAAAGAATGAACTGAATCGGTGTGATAAAACGCAGATTTCCAGCAGTAAATACTGTAAGGCGAGAATGGTATCAAAGAGAGGGAGGAAATGAGATGAAAGAGGTACTTTACAACAGCCTGTCAAATGCGACAAACGGTTTGACAATCACGGACGTGCTGATCAATTTTCTGGCGGCGGCGATTATCGCCTGTCTGATTTATATTTCTTATAAGGTGTCTCATTCCGGCCCGGTGTACAGCGAGCGGTTTAATGTGTCCATCGTTATGTTGACATTGGTTACCACACTTGTCATGAACGTGATCGGCAATAACATAGCGCTTTCACTCGGCATGGTAGGCGCGCTGTCCATCGTGCGGTTTCGGACAGCGATCAAGGATCCACGTGATACGGCGTATATTTTCTGGAGTATTGCGGTGGGAATCTGCTGCGGTGTTTCCGATTACCTGATTGCGGCAATAGGTTCCGCGCTGATCTTTGCATTCCTTATTCTTTTCGGCTTTATCCGGGATAATGACCGTATTATGGTGATCGTGAACTGCACGCCGGGGGCGGGAGAAGAAGTGGAAAAACATATGGGCAGCCTGTTTGGAGGCAAGGCGGCGCTTCGGGTTCATAACCGGGCGGTGAAAACGCAGACCGAGGAGTTTATCTATGAAATCTCGGACAAACAGTTAAAGAAATCAGAAAAACGCAACGGAAAACTTGTGAGAAACCTGTCGGGAATTGAAGGCGTTTCCACGATCAGTATGGTGAAACAGGACGATGAGATCAGTCAATAGGAGAAAATTATGTCGCAGGGACAAAGAAAAGCGCGTCTGCTTGGCGTGTGTGTCCTGATGATTCTGGCGGCTGCGGGATGTGGATTCCTGCGAAGCTATGCGGCATATCAGAACAGGGACATTAACAGGAACACCTATTTTGATTTGCCGGCAGATCCCCACACGGAAGATCCGCTTCTCTATCTGGAAGAGGACTATACGCTGCGGGACGGATTTCACTCGAATCTGCCGATTGTAATTCTTTCCATGGAGAGTGAACTGGCTGATTATAAAGGGTTTAAGGATCAGCAGGAGTATCTCACGGGGGAGGAGCCTTATATCGGCGGGCACATCAGCGTCATAGACAACGGCACATTTGACAACTGCATAACTGACAAGCCTGTGGCGCAAAGTGACCTTTTGATTAAAAAGAGGGGGCATACGTCCTATGAGTTCGATAAAGCGCAGTATCTGTTAAAGCTGCGGACGGCGGAAGGTCTGGAAAACGAGGTGGATATCCTTGGCATGGGGGCGCACGACAGCTGGATTTTAAACGGGAGCATGGCGGACAAAAGCATGATCCGCAATTATCTTGCCTATCGGATCAGCTCGGAAGTTTCCGGGGTGGCGCCTGATAGCCAGTTCTGCGAAGTCGTCATACAGGATGGGGACAGATATGTCTATCAGGGGCTTTACCTGATGATGGAGACGGTGGCGAGGGATGTCAACCGGATTCCCATAGATTCCTTTAATGAAAAGAATCTGTACACGAGTTACATTATCCGCAGGGACAGGTTTACCCATTTTGATAAAATGCTGGAAACCGGGCGGAGACTTTCCGGGCTTTCGGAGGAGTGGATCGGCTTGAAATACCCTTCGGAAGAGAGGATTACGGACGCGGCGCTGCATTACATCGAGAAAGATTTTTCGACGATTGAGCAGGTTATTTATGCTGACAGGGCGGATGTGTTCGGCACTTACGACAAACTTATTGACGTTGATACTTTTGTGGATTATTTTCTGTTAAATGAGTATTTCGGGAATTATGACGCGGGCATGCACTCCACCTACATGTATAAAAACTCCGGGGAACCGCTAAAGATAGGACCGGTGTGGGACTTTGACCAGGCGATGAACAATTACGCGGTGGAGGAGATGGAGACGGGGACCATGGCGTTTCAGGAGAGGCCCTTTTTTGACCGTCTCACGAAAGATATCCGCTTTGTGGATGCGCTGCAGGCGCGGTATGCCGTTCTCCAGAAAAGTACACTGTCACATGACCATGTCTGTGATGTAATCGACGAGACGACCGCATATATCCGCTCCGCCAGAGAGCGGGAGTGGTACCGCTGGGCGGCCGATTATTACGACGATTCCGGGCAGAACTGGCACAACTACTATCTGCTTGACTATCTGGATGAAGAAAATATGCTGGTCAGCCGTTTCAATGACAATTATGATCAGGAAATCTATAACATAAAGACGTATCTTTACAAGCACGGGAGGGCGATGCAGACGGAACTTCGCGTGCTGGAAAAATCTACGGTTTACGATACGTCCATCCGGGGTGAAAACAAGCTGTTCCTACTGCTTGTGATGCTTCTGTTCTTTATGCCTGCGGTTTTGATAATCAGAAAGGATTGATCGGGTTTATGGTACTGCTCACAAAAATTGCCGCGGAGGCAGTGCAGGAAAGGGATTATTTTCTGTCAGCGTTAAACGATCCGCCTGTGATAAACGGCATACGGATTGCCTGCCTGGCAGGGCTGGTCCTCTTTCTTCTCGGTTACAGAAAATATAGGAAAAAATAGGAACAGGAGAAAGGAGATGCGGTATGCTTTTTTCCAGTATCGTATTTTTGTTCATCTTCTTCCCGGCTGTACTGATTTTGTACTACATGTTCTTCTTTTCCAGGGCGTGCCAGAATGTGATTCTGCTGCTTGCCAGTCTCATTTTTTACGCCTGGGGAGAACCGCTGTACGTGCTTTTGATGATCGCATCCATACTTGTCAATTCCCTGCTGGCGGGGATGGTGCAGAAGCTTAGGGGAGAGGGCAGCAGAAAGGCTGTATTGTTTCTTGCGGTCGCCTTGAATCTTGCGACCTTGTTTGTGTTTAAATATCTGGGTTTTGTGATGGAGATATTCGGCGTGGAATCGGTGTCGCTGCCGCTGCCTATCGGCATTTCCTTTTTTACCTTCCAGGCGATGTCCTATGTGGTGGATGTGTACCGTGGGACGGTTAAGGCGGAGAATCCCTTCTATGTGGGGCTCTACATTTCCTTTTTCCCGCAGCTGATTGCCGGACCGATTATCCAGTACAATACGATAGCGGAGCAGATCCGCCGCAGGAAATCGAACTTTGACATGTTTTCCATGGGAATCAGCCGGTTTACAGTGGGACTTGGCAAGAAAATTCTGCTCTCCAACTGTTTTGCGGGAATGGCGGACAATATCTTCCGCTGGTCGATGATCGGCACGGAGAGAATGGCTGTGCCGGTGATGCTGGCGTGGCTTGGCAGCATTTCCTACAGCCTGCAGATTTATTATGACTTTTCGGCCTATTCCGATATGGCAATCGGGCTTGGGCTCTGTTTTGGATTTAAGTTCCCCGAGAACTTTAACTATCCGTACATTGCGGAATCCATTTCGGATTTCTGGAAAAGGTGGCATATTTCCCTGACGGACTGGTTTCGGGAATATGTCTATTTCCCGCTCGGCGGCAGCCGCGTGAAAAATCAGGACTTTATGGTTCGCAATATGCTCGTGGTGTGGCTCCTGACAGGTATCTGGCACGGCGCGAACTGGACATTTCTTTTCTGGGGGCTGATGTACTTTGTCTTCCAGCTTGCGGAGCGGTTTTTCGAATATCCGAAAAAGATAAAGAGCAGATTCGTAAGGCATTTTTATACGCTGATGATTGTCAATGCGCTCTGGGTGGTGTTCCGCGCGGACAACCTATATCAGGCGGGACGGTTTTTTATGAATATGCTCGGCGTAAATAACAATGGCTTTTACAGCGACCTGGCGGTGATGATGCTGCGGGAGAATTTTGTTTTTCTTGTACTGGGCATTCTTTTCTCCATGCCGGTTGCCAGGAATATGAATGAAATTCTGTATAAAAATCCGAAATCGCTGATCAGCCGGGTAGGTGTTTTGACTTATCCGATCGGTCTGATGATACTTCTGGTCGTATGCGTGGCTTATATGGCAAGCGGAACATATAATCCGTTTATTTACTTTAATTTCTAGCGGGGTAGCTTTGTGGCAGGAAAAAGAAGAAGAAAAAAGAACCCGTTGCGGGCCTATATATTGCGAAAAAACATATTTGCCGTACTTTTTCTGGCCGGCGTGTTTGGCTATGCCGGATTGAATGCCTGGTATGGCGGCGATGCGTGGGTGGAGACGGTGGAGGAGAGTCTGGCCGACGGCATTTCTCCTGAGACGGCACAGGATACGATTGCAAAGACCGTATCGGCCCTGGATGCGAGCATTATCAGTTCCATGTACGGGCGGATGGAGTTTATTGAGACCTATTCCTATATACAGGTGCTTTTGGACAAGCGGGAATTTAACAATTTCAGCTATATCAAGGATGAGGACGGCTATCTGCACTACGCATCTTTTTTCCGGGAAGACACAAATGATGCGGAGGAATATGCCAGAAGGATGCGCCGCCTGCAGGACTGCGTGGAACCGAACGGGACGAAGGTTCTGTTCTTTGTGACGCCGGGAAAGTATGTGCGCGGCGAGACGAATTTCCGCACGGGAATGCCCGTCAACGACCCGGACACGATTGTGGACGAGACGCTGTTTTACATGAACCGTTATGGAATAGAGACGGTGGACTGCAGAAAGTACATCCCGAACGAAGAACTTTCGATACAGGACGCGTTTTTTAAGACAGACCACCACTGGACGATTCCGGCCGCTTTTGCCGCGACGCAGATTCTGGTGGAACAGATGAATGAAAAATTTGACGCGGGGCTTGACCCGGACGGGTTTTATATGGATCCGGCAAATTATGAGCGGGTGACTTACCGTCAGGGCATGCTTGGTTCCATGGGGCGAAAGACGGGGGCCAATTTCAGCGGGCTGGAAGATTTCGAAGCGCTTTGGCCCACATTTGAGAACAAATTCGACAGGCACTGTATGGGCGTGACGGATGTAACGCAGCATTTCCGCGGCCCTACCACAGAGTCCCTGATGGATACGGATGTGCTTCTAGAGCACGACGATATCTACAGCGATTCCCAGTATTCCCTGTATCTCAACGGCCTGCGGCCTTACGAGCACATTGTCAATGAGGACAACCCGGACGGTGTGAAAATCTTTGCGATCAGGGACTCCTATTTTTCTCCAATGATGGTATTTCTCGCGCCCATGTGCGGCGAGCTGGACGCCATCTGGTCGCTGGAGGAATCGCACGTGCTGGATATTGAAAGCTATGTGAAGGAAAATAAATTTGATTATATCATAATGGAAATCTATCCCTACAATATTAACGGGGATGCCTTTAACTTCTTTAAGGGGGAATAGCGATGGCGCGGGAAAGAGAAAGCTTCGGCGCGTATATGCGCGGCTTTTTCCATAACTGGAAGGGAAAGATCTGGTTTTTGCTGAATATGTTTTTCACCATCATGTACCTGATGTGGAGAGTCTTCTTTACGATTCCTTTTGAGTACGGAATCGTGTCCATCGTTGCGGGCATTGCGCTGCTTGTGGTGGAAGTGCTCGGCATGGTGGAGGCTTTTGTCCACTATGCCAACATGTATTCGGTGGAGGGATATCCGTTCCCGGAGAATCTGCCGTCAGACGCGTTCCCGGATGTGGACGTTTTTGTCGCGACTTACAGCGAGGATGTGGAACTGCTCTACAAAACGCTGCGGGGATGTACGAGAATGAAGTATCCCGATCCGAAAAAGGTGCATATTTATCTGTGCGACGACGGGCACAGGGAGGAAATGCGTGTGCTGGCGGACCGGCTTGGCGTCAATTATCTGGACAGGGAGGACCACGAGGGGGCAAAAGCGGGAAATTTGAATAATGCGCTGGCGCATTCCGATTCGCCTTATGTGGTTACTTTTGACGCGGATATGATTCCGAGAAGCAACTTTTTGATGAAGACGATCCCTTATTTTGTGGATGCGGAACTGAGAAACAGGGACAGGAAAGAGGAGGATAAAATCAAACTCGGCTTTTTGCAGTCCCCGCAAAGTTTTTATAATCTGGATCTGTTTCAGTTTAATCTGTATTCGGAGTCCCGGATCCCAAATGAGCAGGACTATTTTTATAAAGACATTCAGGTGGCGCGCACAAAGACGAACAGCGTCATTTACGGCGGTTCCAACACGGTGCTTTCCAGGGAGGCGCTGGAGGCGATAGGCGGTTTCTATACCGGGGCCATCACGGAAGACTTTGCCACGGGCATTTTGATTGAGAAAAAACAGTATGTGAGTCTCGGCACGGCGGAACCGCTTGCGTCGGGGCTTTCACCGCAGGATTTAAAAGATCTGGTACAGCAGAGGACGCGCTGGGCGAGGGGTGTGATTGCCACGGGCAGAAAGATGCATATTTTTACCGCGTCGGAGCTGAATTTCTCGCAGAAGATGAATTACTGGGCGTCTGTCTGGTACTGGTATGCGCCCCTAAAACGGCTGATATACATTATGTCGCCGATTCTGTACGCGACGTTTGGATTTATGGTATTTAAGTGCACGCTGGCGCAGGTGCTGATTTTCTGGCTGCCGATGTATATAAGCAGCAACATCAGCCTGCGGATGCTCTCGCGCAATATCCGCTCGACCAAGTGGACGAGCATTTATGAGACGGTTCTTTTCCCGTATATGCTGCTGCCTGTGCTGTTTGAGTCGGTGGGTATTTCGATGAAAAAATTCAAGGTGACAAGCAAGGGCGGGCAGAAGAACGAGAAGGGGAAGAACTTCCTCTACTCCATTCCTTTTTTGATTCTGATAGTGCTGTCGGTCTGGGGGATTCTGCGATGTGTGCTGATTATGCTCGACAGCGGTTCTTTCGGGCCGATTGTGGTGCTGTTCTGGCTGATTAACAATCTGTTTCTGCTTGTTATGTCGCTGTTTTTTGTGGACGGGAGGATACCTTACCGAAAGACCGAGCGGGTTCTGGTGCATATGCCCTGCAAGGTGAAGTATAAGGGGGAAGTGTATACTGGCATGACGAGGGACGCTTCGGAAGCGGGGATTTCCATGACGCTCCCCAAGCCGTATTTCTTCGAGGAGAATGAGAATGTGGAAATCTTTCTGGACACGGAGGACTATCATGTGGATATGTTTGCCTCGGTGGTGCATGTGAGTCAGCGGGACGACGATTGGATTTACTCTATGAAGGTCACGGACATAAACGGCAGTTACGACGAACTTCTCGGAATCCTCTATGACAGAATCCCGACGGTTCCGACGGAAATTAAGAAGGACAGCGGAAGTTTTGAAGACTTGAAACTGAACCTGAAAAAGCGCGTGACCCCGCCCTTTTACCAGAAACGAAATTATCCGCGCGTTCTGATTGACGAGCATGTGCGCTGCCTGAACGAAGGAATTGACACTGTGAAAGTCTTTGACTTTAACTATGTCTGCGTGACAGTGGAAGACGACGGTATGCCGGAGGATTTGCAGTTGGAGGTTAGGGATGGCATCGTCTTGAAGTGCCGATTTGAGAATGAGATCCGAAAGGGTCTGCATCTCTACAATGTAGTAAATTATAGAGAACTGGTGGACGACAGGAAGACGAGAAACGAGCTGCTCGCATGGCTGACTGTGCAGAACAGGGCGGCAGTGAAGGCGGAAGGGGAAAACATGCAGGCGCGCGCCGCAAAGACAGAAGAATTTAATGAGATCGGCCTGCTTGGATAGCGGTTGAAATCAAGGTTCGTTGATGCTATAATTGTTGGGATTTACCAAATAGCAGCGCTGTTTTTTGAAAGCGGGAGAGGAATCCGGATCATATAATGGGCAGAGAACTTTATACCCGGAGAAAGGAAATCAAATATATCGTGCCGCTTGGCAGGGCCCTGGAGATAAGGGACCAGCTGGACAGGCTGCTGCAGAGGGACGAGCACTGCACAAAGGGACCGTATCTGGTGAGAAGCCTTTACTTTGATTCTGTGGGCCAGACTGACTTTTCGGAAAAGCTTGCGGGTGTGATGGACCGTAAAAAGATACGTCTGCGGATTTACGGTGGAGAGGCGTCCCTGTGTAAGCTGGAAATTAAGAAGAAAACGGATGACAGGCAGCAAAAACTGAGCCTGATCGTGTCGGCGTCCGATGCAGCCGAACTCTCGCACGGGAATATAAAGGTGTTAAAGCACTATTATGACGTTTCCGAAACAAGTCTGAGGGCTTATGGTATCATGGCGCAGGGACAGTACCGTCCCGTCGTGCAGATTGCATACGACAGGCTGGCGTACAGGTATCCTATGTATGACACGCGTATTACGCTGGATATGAATGTCAGATCTTCGGAATCCAATCTGGATATCTTTTCGCCGGATGTCCGCTATGTGCCCGTTATGAAGGAAGATGCGGTTCTGGAAGTGAAATACAGCGGGAAGCTTATGGGGTTTTTGTCAGCCATGCTTTCGCAGTTTCATCTGACGCAGGGCACTTGCAGTAAATACTGCGCCGGACGGCCGGTTTACTATGACTTTAACTATTAAGGGAGTAGATTTGCGATGTCAAAGGAAGAAGTTCTTGGATATTTTTATACGAACAGCAGCGATTACGGTGTGAGAACAACGCTGCTGATTCTGATGTGCGGTCTGGCGGTCGGAATGGTGATCTACCTGACGTACTATATTTCTTCGGAAAAAATAGTGTATAACAGGAGGTTTAATTGGTCGCTTGTAATCATGCACCTGATTACTGTGGTGGTAATGATGATGATCAGCAGTAATATCGCCGTGTCGCTCGGCATGGTTGGCGCGCTGTCCATTGTCCGTTTCCGCACGGCGGTGAAGGACAGCAGGGATACCATGTTTATTTTTTGGGCCATGGCTGAGGGACTGTGTGTAAGCTCGCAAAACTGGCGGCTGACATTTACCACGGTGCTGTTCATCGCGGCCGTTTTGATTCTTTCCAGCAAGGTACCGGGAATCAGGAACAGATATCTGCTGATCGTAAACGGGGGAGGAGAGGCCATTGACAGGAAGCAGTTTGAGGAGAAGCTGAAACCTTATGTTGTCAGTTTCCGGGTGCGGACTGCAAACAAGGATGCGGAGCATGAGGAGATGATATGTGAGATCGGGACAAAGGGCGAAATTGATCTTGGTGTGCTGGATGCACTTTTGTCTGTTCCGGGTATCGAGTCAGTAAACTGGGTTGCCCAGTCCGGGGAAACGGTAGGATGATGAGTCGGAAACGTGCGTTGTTTTGCCTGTTATTGATATGCGGCGCTTTGGGACTGCTTCTTTTGTGCGACAGATACATTCCTGCAGATCTGTGCTTTTCCAGAGAATCCGGGTTTTATGAGGAGCCCTTTGAACTGAGACTGACGGCTCCTTTTGGAACACAAATCTATTATACGCTGGATGGTTCGGAACCGGATGAAAATGCAATTCTCTATACAACCCCCATTTTTGTAGATGATGCGACTTCGCATCCGAATGTATATTCCATGAGAACTGATATGGCGGACGATCCGAAATATAAACTGCCGGACTACCCTGTGGATAAATGCACAGTAGTGAGGGCGGCTTACAGGGATGCGGACGGAAACTTCGGCAAAGTTAGGACAGAAAGTTATTTTGTCGGATACGAGGGCAGGACAGGCTATCAGGACATGAATGTCGTGTCCATAGTGACGGCCCCTGAAAATCTTTTTGACTATGATACAGGCATTTATGTCCTCGGACGTAAATACGAGACCAATCTTGATGAAAACGGGGAGCCTCTGTGGGAAAACGCAAATTCTTACAATCACGGTTTCGCATGGGAGCGCCCGGCGGATATCCAGATTTTTAACACCGAGAGGGAAGCGCTTCTTAAGCAGTCCTGCGGCATTCGGATTCAGGGCGGCGGCAGCCGGTCTTATCTGCCCAAAAGCCTGAACCTGTACGCGAGGGAAAATTATAGTCTGGCAGCGAGGTTTTATGCAGATTTATTTGGAACAGGATATATGGCGGATACGGTGACGCTCACGGCGGGCGGACAGGACACCATTGCAAAGTTCCGCGATATGTTTGTGTCCACCCTGACAAAAGACAGAAGTTTCTGCACGATGCATTATGAGCCGTACGTCATGTTTCTGAACGGTGAATACTGGGGTGTCTACTGGCTTACCGAAAGATATACAGATACGTTCCTTGGGTACTATTATGGTGTTGACGACGATAATATTATCATGATTAAGAATGGCAGACTGACCCGGGAGAGCGAGGAGGACTGGTCGGTTTACGTCAGTATGACAAATTATCTGCAGAATACGGATTTTAACGAGGCTAAGAATTACGAGTCACTCGGTTATACGATTGATCTGCAAAGCTATATTGACTACTACGCCACGGAGATTTATATCGGCAGCTGGGCAGACTGGCCCGGTACGAACGAGGCTTTTTGGAGAACGCGCAAACAGGCTGAAAATATAGGGGGGGGGGTAAAAAGTTCTGACGGCAGATGGCGGTGGATGCTGTTTGACGTTAACACAAGCTCGCTGCAGGAAAAATCGGTGGAAAAAGATGTGCTTAAGTATGCCATGGAGAGGAACCCCGCATTTTTCAACTTATGTCAGTGCGACGCGTTCAAAAAGCAGTTTGCCATCACGCTTATGGATCTCGCCAACGAGACTTTCTCGGTGGGAAATACGGAACCGGTGATTGAGGACTGGCTTGCGCTGATGAGAGAGCCGCTAGAGTCACACCTGACAAGGTTTTACGGTGGAGAAAGCCTGCACGGCTTGGATGAGGAAGTGGCGGATATCAGGGCATTTATAAAGAACAGAAAGCCATACGCCGCGAAGTATCTGAAAGAAAACTTTGGACTGGAAGGCGTGCTTGCTCCTGTCCAAATAGAAACGGCAGAGCCTTGCGCAGGGCGGATAGCTTTAAATACGATCACGCCGACCCTTGACGAACAGGGAAGATGGCAGGGGGAGTATTTTACGGACTATCCGATTACGCTTTCGGTAACGGCCGGCGAAGGGTATCGCTTTGCCGGATGGGAGATTGGCGAAGGACAGGAAAGGGAAATCAGGACGGAGACATCGCTGGAATTGGAGATACCAGAAACCGGGCTGTTTATAAAGGCGGTGTTTGAGGAAGACGGAACATGAAGAAAAAAATGGCGGCGTGGCTGGCCGGACTGTTTGTTCTATTCTGCCTGATAGTGTTGGCTATTGTGCTTACGGATAGGACGAGGGCGATTCGGTTTGCCGGTCAAATGGGCGCGGGAATCAATCTGGGAAATACGCTTGATTCCACAGGGCTTCGGGATTACAGGCCGGATGCGGACGACTTGGAATATGAGACATATTGGGGCAATCCGAAGGCGGACGAAGAAACCTTTCTGGCAATGAAAGAGGCGGGTTTCGGCACAGTGCGGATCCCGGTTACATGGGAGGATCATCTGGATCAGTCTTATCACATTTCCGATGTCTGGATGGACCGGGTGCAGGAAGTGGCGGACATGGCGCTCGCCGCAGATTTGTATGTGATACTGGACTTACACCATGAAGAGTGGCTGGATCTGAAAACGGAGCGGGCACAGGAGATAGAGGCGGCGTTTGCGGTGGTCTGGGAACAGATTGCAGTGCGTTTTCGGGATTACGACGAGAGGCTTCTGTTTGAGTCCATGAATGAGCCGAGGCTGCGTGACAGCGAGGTGGAGTGGACTTCGGGCACGGAAGAGCTGCGCGCCATGGTCAATGACCTGAACGCTGTTTTTGTGGAGACGGTAAGGGCTTCGGGAGGCGGCAATCGAAAACGCTATCTGTTGATCTGCCCGTACGCGGGCAGCAGCGAGACGGACGCCATGCAGGGACTTATCGTGCCGGATGACGGACGGCTGATCGTGTCAGTGCATATGTATACGCCCTACAGCTTCTGCCAGAAGGATGACGGCGATCTGCAGTGGGATACCGCTGAGACGAGGGAGCGGATTGCACGGGCGTTTTCCGATATGAACAGTCTGTTTGTGGAGCGGCATGTGCCTGTGATACTCACGGAGTTTGGCTGTGTGGACAAGGGGAACACAGAGGAGCGTCTGGCGTGGACAAATTATTATATGGAACAGTCGCGCCGCTACGGGATTTGTTGTGTCTGGTGGGACTGCGGGGCGTATGCGCTGTTTGACAGGGAGAGTAGAACGTGGAGGTTTCCCGAAATTGTGGAGGCGTTGACGCGGGAAATGCCTTGACGATTCTTTGAGAGGGAATTGATATAGAAGTAGAGACTGTAGCAATGTAGGAGCGGGTAACATATGAACAAGTGTGTACAAAGGAGCGCGGCTGTGTTCGCGCTGGCGGTACTGGCCGGGTGGCTGTTTCTTCCGGCAGCGGTACAGGCAGCTCCGGCTGAGGAAGACGGGACTTCCGTGCTGGCTGAGTACGAGGTCTACTATGATCGCCTAATGTCGATAGAGAACAGGGACGGGATTGCTGACGGCGGTTTTCTTGTGGTGGAAGACCAGATTTTTCCTCTGGAGCCGGATGACGAGGACAGTATTTTGATGGTGCCGGCTTTTGACGAGCAGTATAACCGTCTGGCGCTGTTTATCGTGGATGGGGACGGACAGATCCTCTATCGGACGGAGCAGCTGGAGACAAACTACTGTGTCAGAGGGAGGATGAGGCAGCCTGTGCAGTCCATTGCGGCGGTCTCCTTCCAGGATCTGAACCGGGACGGCAAAACGGATATCGTTCTTATCACTTGCTGCGTCAATGAGAGCGGCGCTTATGCGGGTGAGACGTACAAGGTCGGGGACGTGCTTTTCCAGAACCAGACGGGAAACGGGTTTTACCGGGATTATCGGATTTCGGAAAAGATCAACCGTTTTGGGATGAATAGGAGTGCGGATTCCATAGCGGCTTTTGTGAGGGATGGAGATTCCACGGAATTTCTGTACACGGCGACCACTCTGGGAGAACTGCAGAGAAACCGTTTCCGGGTTATCACGGAGCAGTGTTATCTGCGGACGTTCGGTAAGCTCGGCAGGCTTCAGGTGACGCCGGGGACATACCGGATTGCGGACTATGACATTTTTATGATTTATCTGGTGAACGAGCAGGGAGACATTGTATCGGTATTACAGCCGATGGGAGAGTATGACAATCTCTATGCGCTCAAGGGTGTCACCTGCCGGGATATCGACGGGGACGGGCTCAAAGACATCGTGATCCTTGCCAGGTACAGCTATGAGGGTGAGGACGGGGAGCTTCTCATTGAGAGCGATTACAGGATTTATTACCAGAGAACCGGCGGGTTTTTGCCGGATACGGAAATCCGGGATGTATACAGGTGCAGCGATGAAGACACGATGGAAATACTGGTAGAGAAAGCGCGGGATTATTGGGGGTGGCAATCCACAAATGATTAAAATACTGATTGTTGATGATGAAAAACCGATCTGCGATTTGATAGACTTAAATTTATCTTCCGCGGGCTACCACTGCACGGCGGTGCAGGATGGGCTGCAGGCGATTGACCTGATTGAGAAGGAAGAGTTTGAACTGGTTCTTCTGGACATTATGCTGCCGGGTGCGGATGGATATGACGTGATGGAGTACATACGGCCTCTGGGGATTCCGGTGATTTTTATCACTGCCAAGCATGAGGTGAAGCATCGCGTGAAGGGGTTGAAACTGGGCGCCGACGATTATCTGGTAAAACCCTTTGACGTGGTAGAACTGGTGGCGAGGGTGGAGGCAGTGCTCAGGCGTTATAACAAGGCGGAACAGCATCTCACGGCGGGTGACGTGACGGTGGACGTGGACGCGCGCAGGGTGACTAAGGCGGGGCGTCCTGTGGAACTGACAAATAAAGAGTTTGGGCTTCTGCTCCTTTTTATGAAAAATAAAAACGTCGCCCTGTTTCGGGAAACTTTATATGAAAAGGTGTGGGAAGGGGAATACTTTGCGGACAGCAGGACGCTCGACCTACATGTACAGCGCCTTAGGAAAAAGCTGGGCTGGGAGCATAATCTGGTGGCGGTGTACAAGGTGGGCTACCGCTTAGAGGTGCAGGAATGAAATTTTCGATTAAATTAGTGTTGTCTACCATGATCGTACTGGCGCTGGCGCTTGGATTCAGCGGTTTCTATTTTGTAAACTATGTGTTTGAGACTTCTCTGGAAAGAGAGGTGGGACAGTCGCTCGATGAGAGCAGTATCTTAAGCTTTGCTTTTGAGACGGCGGCGTTGAACGTGCCGCTTAAATACAGCGTCATGCCAGACAGCGTAGTGGAGGAGATCGTGTCCAAACTGGAAATGGGAGGACAGGGCGGCGGGCGCCTTTTGCGGATTGCGGATGAGGAGAAAAACATCCTGTATACCAGCAGCGGGTTTACCGCGGATGAGGGGCTGCTCCCGCAGACGGATGAACATACCAAATCCTACCGCGTGATTCGCGCGCAGGACAGTTTTTATGTGCACACCTGCGTATCCATCAATGCGTTGAACCGAAATTTGTATCTGGAAACCATGAAGGATGTGACGGGGGTGTTCACCGAACGCGCCATGGGATTTTCCCTGTATCGGAAAGTGACGGTGGCCATATTGTTGACCGGCACAGTCATCATGCTTTTTATCGCCTCCCTGCTGACGAAGCCGATCCGGCTGCTGACCAGGGCGACCAGGGAAATGGCGGCGGGGGATTACGCATACCGCGCCAGACAGGTCAGCCGGGATGAGCTGGGACAGCTCACCGGGGATTTTAACAGGATGGCCAATGCGCTGGAGGAAAATATATGCAAGCTGGAGGAGGAGATCGAGGCGAGGGAAGAGTTCATGGGCGCTTTTGCCCACGAATTGAAAACGCCCCTCACGGCGATTATCGGATATGCGGACATGCTGCGCTCCCACAAGATGGATGAGGAAAAGAGTATCATGTCGGCAAATTATATCTACACGGAGGGAAAACGGCTAGAGGCAATGTCTTTCCGGCTTCTGGATATCATTGTGGCGAAACAGGAAGAGGCGCAGATGCAGGAAACGCCGGTGGGAGAACTGTTTGCATATCTGCGGGAAATGTTTGCGGAGAAAAGGGATGTGGATATCCGCTTTACGCACGAGGAAGCCGTGGTGAAGATGGAAGCGAATCTGATCAAGACCGTGCTTGTCAATCTGATTGACAATGCATGCAAGGCGTCGGACGGTGGAATGACAGGAGTGGTCGAGGTGACAGGGCAGACAGAAGACGGCGGCTATCGGATCGCGGTGAGGGACTACGGGATCGGTATACCTGAGGCGGAGCAGAGTAAGATCGTCAAGGCGTTTTACATGGTGGACAAGTCAAGGGCGAGAAGTAAAAACGGGGCGGGGCTCGGACTTGCGCTCTGTGCGGAGATTTTAAAGATACATCACAGCGAATTGCGGATTGAGAGTAAAGAAGGGGAAGGCTCCTGTTTCAGCTTCCTGCTGCCGTAGACTTCCTTTAAATATTATCCGTGGAGAACAATACATATGAAAAATAAAGTATATTATTTAGCGGTTCCGCTGCTGGCGGCATTCACGATGTTCATTTCCATATGGGGGCCGGAGGCGTTAGCGGAGTATAAGGATCAGGGGATTCTGGACAGCCCGCATACGGAAAGTGTGGAAAACGCCGGGGAGGGCTACCGCTACCAGATGAACAGCAACGAGAAACTGTATATCCTGTCCTGCTGTCTGAGCAGCCAGACGTTCCCGGAGAGTGAGATGAGCGCCATGACACATGAAGCGGATGCGGAGGTGGACTATCAGGAACTGGAAGGTTCCTATGCCTTTGTGGTAAACCGAAGGGGGCCGTCGGGAAGGGAGATTACGGACGAGCAGATTTATGCCACTTGCAATGAAGGCCTGGGTCTGCTGAAGGAGAAGGGAATACTGCCGGAGCAGGTGAGGGATGTGGATGCGTCTTCCTACGACGTTACGCTCTACTCAGCGATTGATGTGTTAGAGCCGCGCAACAATGTAGCAGTATGGAAGATGAGCCTGTCCAATTCCCAGAAAAACGCGGATAAGACGAACCGCCTGATGGACGCCTATATCGACGCGGACGACGGAAAGATATATGAATTTTATGTGAGGACGCCGCTTCTGTGGGAAGAGATCGACGCGGATGCGCTGGTGGCGGACTGGGCGGCATATATGGGGCTTGACGAGCCGTCGCCGTATGAGTCGGACAACCCGCTTCTGGAAACCACTCCGTACTTTCGCAAATATGTGTTTGCGGGTATGGGGAGCGGACAGACGGTGGTGACGCTGGGGTTCTACGAGGGGATCAACGAACTGTTCCTGAAAGTATCCCGCTGACAGTGTGAGAAGTGATGATGCAATTTTGATGCAAATATTATGGAACTATGATGCAACTTAGATGAAATTCTGATGCTCCTGTTTGGTAAGCTTACTATTGTAAAGCATACAAGAGAGGAGCATCTGATATGTACGGAGAGACAACATACACCTGGGAATATGTCTGCGGTTATGAGACGAGGGAGCAGAGAAAAAGGCGCCTTTTAAGGAGGATGTATACGTTGAGCGCCGCAGTGTGTATCGTCAGTCTGACGGCAGTGTTGTCAATAAAGCTTGCGGCGGCGGGCGGTATTCGGTTTCTTACGGAAAAGCTGCAGCATACGAAAACAGAGGCGTCGGCAGCACTGCTGTCCGGCGGAGAAGAGACAGAGGCGGTATGGGAGAAGGAAGAAGCAGTTCCCGCCGCTGTGGTGACAGGGCAGACAGCAGCTTCCGACGCGGAGGAAAGTGCACAGCCTGCTGCAGCGCATATTCCGACAGTGTATCTTGACCCGGGGCATGGCGGCGCGGACGAAGGCTGCGCCAGAGAGGGCGTCCGGGAAAAGGATTTGAATCTTGCTATAGCGCTGCTCGTAAGGGACCAGTTGAAGGAAAAGGGATATCAGGTAATCATGTCCAGAGAGACGGATACTTATATTGCGAAGGAAGCGCGCGTGGAGGAGGCAAACCAGTCGGGAGCGGATATCTATATCAGCATCCACCAGAACGCCACGGAGGAAGGCGCCGGGGTGAACGGGATGGAAGTGTGGTATACGGAAGACGGCGACAGGTGCGACAGTAAGAGACTGGCACAGCTGATCAGACAGCAGACTTTAAAAAGTACGGAAGCCGCAGAGCGGGAACTGCGGAGTGACGCAGATTTTTACGTGACGAAAAACACTTCCATGCCTGCCTGTCTGATTGAGACAGGATTTCTCTCCAACACGGCGGAGCGCAGAAAATTAAGCCTTGCGGAATACCAACAGCAGATTGCGGGCGGTATTGTGCAGGGGATCGCTTACTATTTTCATCCAAAGACCATGTATCTGACTTTTGACGACGGTCCTTCTGAGGAGAATACCCGGAAGGTACTTGAAATATTGCGGGAAAGAAATATCAAGGCGACATTCTTTCTGGTGGGAGAGAATGTGAGACAGCATCCCGAAGTGGCGAGGCAGATCGTGGCGGAAGGACACACCATCGGTATTCACTGTGACAACCATAATTATGACGCCCTGTATGAGAGTGTGGACAGCTATGTGGCGGATTTTGAAAAGGCGCGGCAGACTGTGTACGAAGTGACTGGGGTGGAGACAAATCTGTTCCGTTTTCCGGGCGGCAGCGTCAATGCCTTTAATAAAAAAACAGGCAAAGCCATCATCCGCGAGATGACGGACAGAGGCTACATATATTACGACTGGAACGCAAGCCTGGAGGACGCGGTCAAAAACCCTGACCCGAAGCAGCTGGTAGAAAACGGCGTATCAACTACCCTCGGAAGGAAGAAAGTCGTCCTGCTCGCCCATGATGTGGTTGGCAGCACAACCCTTTGTCTGGAAGAGCTTCTGGACAGCCTGCCGGAGTATGAGATGAAACCGCTAAACGAGGATGTGGAGCCGATCTGTTTTTGAAGATTTTTCTTGACAATCCCGGCTTTCAATGCCAAAATGATAAGCAGTTATCATAGGCAGAGACATTGAGGAAGACAGTAACCGATTTTTAAAAGTCGCAGCGAGCCGGTGGGGGTGGAAGACCGGTACGAGTAGGAGACCGGTGAATATCACTTCTGAGTTTCAGACCGAACTTTCGCCGCGTTTGCCGGAAACCGTCTGAGGAAATCGGAAAGCGTATGGTGAGACAGTAGGCTCTGACGGCGTCCCGCCGTTATCGGGAACCGTATAGATGGGTCGTGTCATGCGGGACGGCGAAAGGAAAGCGTCGTTTGGCACGTGCGGGTCAGCCGGTACGTCGTAACAGGTGGTTTCACGAGAATTTTGCCCTCGTCCTTTTACGGGACGGGGGCTTTGTTTTTTTAAAAGAAAGAAAGGAAGGACACTATGTATCAGAAAGTTGACGCAAACCTGAATTTTGTGGACAGAGAAAAAGAAGTATGTCTCTTCTGGAAAGACAATCATATTTTCCAAAAGAGTATGGACTCCCGCAAGGACGGTCCCACCTACACATTTTATGACGGGCCGCCGACGGCGAACGGCAAGCCCCATATCGGGCACGTGCTGACGCGTGTCATCAAGGATATGATTCCCAGATATCGCACCATGAAGGGGTATATGGTGCCCCGTAAGGCGGGGTGGGACACCCATGGCCTGCCGGTGGAGCTGGAAGTGGAAAAGCTCTTGGGCTTAGACGGCAAGGAGCAGATCGAGGAGTACGGGCTTGACCCGTTTATCAGCAAGTGTAAGGAATCTGTCTGGAAATACAAGGGCATGTGGGAGGACTTCTCTGGCACGGTCGGTTTCTGGGCGGATATGGACGACCCCTACGTGACGTATCACGATGATTTTATCGAGTCCGAGTGGTGGGCGCTCAAGCAGATCTGGGACAAGAAACTTTTGTACAAGGGCTTTAAGATTGTGCCCTACTGCCCGCGCTGCGGCACGCCCCTGTCATCCCACGAGGTGGCGCAGGGCTACAAGGCGGTGAAGGAGCGCTCCGCCATCGCCCGGTTTAAGGTGGTGGGAGAGGACGCTTATTTCCTTGCATGGACAACCACGCCGTGGACACTGCCCTCCAATGTGGCGCTCTGCGTGAACCCGGTGGAGACCTACGTGAAGGTGAAGGCGGCGGACGGCTATACCTATTATATGGCGCAGGCGCTTCTGGACACGGTGCTTGGCAAACTGGCTGAGGACGGGAAGCCGGCTTATGAAGTGCTGGAAACCTATGTGGGCACGGACTTAGAATACAAAGAGTACGAGCCGCTGTTTGCCTGCGCGGGTGAGGAGGCTGCCAGACAGAAGAAGAAAGCGCATTATGTGACGTGTGACAGCTACGTTACCATGACGGACGGTACCGGCATCGTGCATATCGCCCCGGCCTTTGGTGAGGACGACGCGCAGGTGGGACGCAAGTATGACCTGCCCTTCGTGCAGTTCGTGGACGGCAAGGGTAATATGACTGAGGAGACGCCTTACGCGGGTCTTTTTGTGAAAAAGGCTGACCCGGAAGTGATCAAAGACTTAGATAAAGAAGGAAAGCTCTTTGACGCGCCCAAGTTTGAGCATGACTATCCGTTCTGCTGGCGCTGTGACACACCCCTGATCTACTATGCCCGCGAGTCGTGGTTTATCAAGATGACGGCGGTGCGCGACGATCTGGTGCGCAACAACAGGACTGTAAATTGGATCCCGGAATCTATCGGTGAGGGACGTTTCGGCAACTGGCTTGAAAATATTCAGGACTGGGGTATTTCTCGTAACCGTTACTGGGGTACGCCCTTAAATGTGTGGGAGTGCGAGGGGTGCGGCCACATGGACGCCATCGGATCCCGCGAGGAGCTTGAAAAAATGAGCGGTAATGCGGCGGCGAAGACTGTGGAGCTGCACAGGCCGTATATCGACGAGATCACCTGTACCTGCCCGGAATGCGGCGGCACCATGAAACGTGTGCCGGAAGTGATTGACTGTTGGTTTGATTCCGGCGCGATGCCCTTTGCGCAGCACCACTATCCTTTTGAGAATAAGGAGCTTTTTGACAGCCAGTTCCCGGCGCAGTTTATCTCCGAGGCGGTGGACCAGACGCGCGGCTGGTTCTACTCTCTGATGGCGGAGTCCACGCTCCTGTTTAACTGCGCGCCCTTTGAGAATGTGATCGTGCTCGGGCATGTGCAGGACGAGAACGGGCAGAAAATGAGTAAGTCCAAGGGTAATGCGGTGGATCCTTTCGAGGCGCTTGAGACTTACGGCGCGGACGCGATCCGATGGTATTTCTATATCAATTCGGCGCCATGGCTGCCCAACCGTTTCCACGGCAAGGCGGTGCAGGAGGGACAGCGAAAATTCCTCGGCACGCTCTGGAATACCTACGCGTTCTTCGTGCTGTACGCGAACATCGACAGCTTTGACGCGACAAAGTACAGCCTGGAATACGACAAACTGCCCGTTATGGATAAGTGGCTGCTCTCCAAACTGAACACAGCCATTAAAGAAACGGACGATCACCTGAACAATTACAGGATTCCCGAGGCGGCGAGGGTGCTGGACAACTTTGTGGATGAGATGAGCAACTGGTATGTGAGAAGAAGCCGTGAGAGATTCTGGGCGAAAGGCATGGAGCAGGATAAGATTAACGCTTACATGACGCTCTACACGGCGCTTGTGGATATCTGCAAGTGCGCGGCGCCCATGATCCCGTTTATGACGGAGGAAATTTACCGCAATCTGGTGTGCAGTATTGACAAAGACGCGCCGGAGAGTATTCATCTGTGCGATTTCCCGACGGCGGACGAGGGAATGATTGACAAAAAGCTGGAAGACTCCATGGAAGAGGTGCTAAAGATCGTTGTCATGGGCCGCGCGGCGCGCAACACGGCGAACATCAAGAACCGCCAGCCCATCGGCACCATGTATGTGAAGGCGGAGAGTGTTCTCGACGAGTTCTATCAGGATATCATCAGGGATGAGCTGAATGTAAAACAGATCGTATTCTCCGATGATGTGTCGGCGTTCACGACTTACAGCTTCAAGCCCCAGCTTAAGACTGTCGGTCCGAAGTACGGCAAGCAGCTTGGCGGCATCAAGGCATATCTGTCCGCAGTGGACGGCAGCGCGGCGATGGAGACGCTGAAATCACAGGGTGCATTGAAATTTGACGTAGATGGGGTGGAAATTTCTCTTGCCGAGGAGGACTTGCTCATCGACATGGCGCAGAAAGACGGTTTTGTGGCGGAGGCTGACAACTATATGACGGTGGTGCTTGACACGAACCTGACGGAAGAACTGATCGAGGAAGGATTTGTCTACGAGATCATCAGCAAGATCCAGACCATGCGAAAGGACGCGGACTTTGAGGTGATGGATCACATACAGGTGTCCTTGAACGGCAACGAGAAGATAGCGCAGATTGCCGCAAAGAACGAGGCGGTGATCGCCGGAAAGGTACTGGCGGAGAGTATCGGCACGGGAGAGGAGCTGGCAGTTTCCAAAGAGTGGAATGTCAACGGGGAGACCGTGACGATAGCCATTCAAAAGATATAATTGATGAGGCGCGCAGTGCGGAAATGAGGAAACATTGGGAACTGAGAAGACATTGAAAAAGGGTAGGTCAATTCATGGCCGCTTTCTGGCGGCCATGCTACTGGCAGCCTGTGTAAGCGGCAGTCAGTCGCAGACGGTCCTCGCTTCTGATGGAAACACAGAGACGGGCCGGTACGGCTGCAGTCCCGTGACGGAAGATTTGTCAATGCTGCCCGCCATGGAGAACAGGGTGTATGCCGAGTGGGAAGGCAGCATCTACTACCGCCAGTATTCCGGCGAAGATATGGACGAGGGCGGACTGTGGGCGTATTTTGAACCTGTTCCGGGCACGGCAAAGGAGCTGATGTGCATGGGGCCGGACGGAACCGTGACGCAGGTTGGAGTGGATTATGGCTGTGATGGGCTTTTTATTGTCAATGGAAGAATCTATTCCCAAAAATACGAGCAGACGCGCGAAAACGGACGTCAGGTTACCCGCGCGGTCGTCTATTCCTGTGATTTGGATGGAAGTAATGTGAAGAAATACAGCGCCCGCAGGCTGTATGCGGTGAAGGGTGATAAAATCATCTGCGGGACAGGCGGGTACGCAGGAGATGACGGATATGGGATCACATGGATCGACGGACGGAATGGAGAGGAACATGTACTGATATCGGGAAAAGGTCTGTATCATGGGGCGCAATATCTGGGAGCTACGGAGGAAGAAGTATTTTTATACAAGCTTATAAAGTATGAAACAGAGGGGCGCGAGCCACCGTACAACCTTACGCTGTACTCTGTTGACTATAAGGGGAATTGTAAAGATCTGGCGACGGTTACCGCGCAGGCATATGTGGACTGCCTGACGGATGACTTGATGCAGGATCCACTGTATATTCCTTGTTTTCGGATATGGGGAGACGACCTCTATTTCTCTGTTGGCTCCGCAAACGGGAACGCCCATATGTATTCCGGCGGTATGATCTACCGGGTGAAAAAGGATGGCAGCGGTCTTACCCGGCTCGTGGACGCGTCAGCCACGGAGGAGTTCTACCTGTATGACGACGGGACAAACAGTGCGTTGTTTTGCCGGCTGCTTGATGAGAGGGCGTATTTGTCTGAGGATGGCATGCAGCAGGTTGTCCTGCAGGGGAAAGCCGTTGACGATATCGTGGTGAGGGACGCCGATCAGACCTATTTCGACAGACCGCACAGCTATGTCGCGGCAGACGGTGCGGACGCGATTCTGTTTTATCCTGACACATCTGGCGTCTGTTATGTGCTGCTTTCGGAAAAGGAAAGCAAAAAGCTAGGCCTTCGGACGCATGTGGACGGGCATCTTAAGCAGCAGATAGAGGATATAGAGTATCTGGACGGGAAACTTTTCTTTACTGTGACGGACCTGACATACAGCGAGAAGTACAGTATCGGCTGGCGGGACGGCTATGTGCGCGGCAGGAGCGTGTGTTACTGCAAAGACATGGAGAGCGGAAAAATCCGTGCGCTCTATGAGTATTGACTTACCATAAGTATAAAAAAACAGATTACGGGATGCAAAATGTTAAATTTAAATCTTTATATGGCCAAATATAGAAAATCAAGATATAATAGAGAGGAATGTAAACAAACTTATCTGACAGCAGGGTTAACGAGGAGGAGAGAGATGATAACGAAAGCACCTACAAAAACTTTTGATACAGAGCTTTTTAAAAGAAGCGTCCTTTACAATGTAAAAACCCTTTACAGAAAGACGCTGGAAGAGGCATCTGACCAACAGATTTTTCAGGCGGTATCCTATGCGGTTAAGGACGCCATCGTGGATCAGTGGTTAAAGTCCCAGAAGGAGTTTGAGAGACAGGATCCGAAAATGGTTTACTATCTGTCCATGGAATTTCTGATGGGCAGGGCGCTTGGCAACAATATGATTAATCTGCAGGCATATAAAGCGTTCTCGCAGGCGCTTGCAGAGCTTGGCATTGATATCAACGTGGTGGAGGATCAGGAGCCCGACGCAGCGCTTGGCAACGGTGGCTTAGGTCGTCTTGCGGCATGTTTCCTGGATTCGCTGGCAACGCTCGGCTATGAAGCTTATGGCTGCGGCATCCGCTACCGCTACGGTATGTTTAAGCAGGAGATCCGGGACGGCTATCAGGTGGAAGTGCCGGATAACTGGCTCAAGGACGGCAATCCTTTTGAACTTCGCAGACCAGAGTACGCAAAGGAAGTTCGTTTCGGCGGTTATGTGAATGTTTATGTGGATGAGAACGGCAGGAGCAACTTCAAACAGGAAGGCTATCAGGCGGTTACGGCGGTTCCCTATGACCTGCCGGTTGTCGGTTACGGCAGCGGTGTCGTCAATACCCTTCGTATCTGGGACGCGGAGCCGGTGAACTGTTTCCAGCTCGATTCCTTTGATAAGGGCGATTACCAGAAAGCGGTGGAGCAGGAAAACCTCGCGAGAAATATCGTGGAGGTACTCTATCCTAACGACAATCACTATGCGGGCAAGGAGCTCCGCTTAAAACAGCAGTATTTCTTCATCTCCGCGTCGGTGCAGACTGCAGTGGCGAAATATATGAGAAATCATGACGACATCAGAAAGTTCCACGAGAAGGTGACTTTCCAGTTGAACGATACCCATCCCACCGTCGCTGTTGCGGAGCTGATGCGTATTCTGATGGACGAGCATTATCTGACATGGGACGAGGCGTGGGAGGTGACGACCAGGACATGCGCGTACACGAACCACACGATTATGTCCGAGGCGCTTGAGAAATGGCCCATCGAACTCTTCTCAAGGCTGCTTCCGAGAGTGTACCAGATCGTTGAGGAGATCAACCGCCGCTTTATTGCGAGGATTGAGCAGATGTATCCCGGCAACCATGAGAAAGTCAGAAAGATGGCGATCATCTATGACGGACAGGTTAAGATGGCGCATCTGGCGATTGCGGCAGGCTATTCTGTGAACGGTGTGGCAAGGTTACATACGGAAATCTTAAAGAATCAGGAATTGAAGGATTTCTACGAGATGATGCCCGAGAAATTCAACAATAAGACAAACGGCATTACCCAGAGACGTTTCCTGCTTCACGCGAACCCGCTCCTTGCGGACTGGGTGACCGACCATGTGGGCAATGACTGGATTACGGATCTGCCGAAGATCAATAAGCTGAAAATTTATGCCGACGATGAGAAGGCGCAGCAGGAGTTTATGAACATCAAGTACCAGAACAAGGTGCGTCTGGCGGAGTACATTTTGGAGCACAACGGCATCGAGGTCGATCCCCGTTCCATTTTCGATGTACAGGTAAAACGTCTGCATGAGTACAAGCGTCAGCTCCTAAATATCCTGCACGTGATGTATCTCTACAATGAATTAAAAGAGCACCCGGATATGGAGTTCTATCCGAGAACGTTCATTTTCGGTGCGAAGGCGGCAGCAGGCTACAAGAACGCGAAGCTGACGATTAAGCTGATCAATTCCGTGGCGGATGTGGTGAACAACGATCCGGCGATTAACGGAAAGATCAAAGTGGTGTTCATAGAGAATTACCGTGTGTCAAACGCGGAGATTATCTTTGCGGCGGCGGATGTGTCCGAACAGATTTCCACGGCAAGTAAAGAGGCATCCGGCACAGGCAACATGAAGTTCATGTTAAACGGCGCGCTGACAATCGGTACCATGGACGGTGCAAACGTGGAGATTGTGGAAGAAGTGGGCGAGGAGAATGCGTTTATTTTCGGACTGTCCTCCGATGAGGTTATCCGTTATGAGAATTATGGCGGCTATCACCCCACGGATATTTTCAACAACGATCCCGATGTGAGAAAGGTGCTCATGCAGCTGATCAACGGCACCTATTCGCCTAACGATCCGGACATGTTCCGATCCCTTTACAATTCTCTGCTGAATACGCAGAGCACCTCAAAGGCGGACACCTACTTTATTCTGAAGGACTTCAAGGCATACGCGGAGGCGCAGAGAAAGGTGGAGGCTGCTTATCGGGATGAGAAGGGCTGGGCGAGAAGCGCGATCTTAAACGTGGCGTGCTCCGGCAAGTTTACTTCCGACAGAACCATTCAGGAGTACGTGGATGAGATCTGGAAACTGGATAAGGTTGTGATCCCGAAGGATCCTGTCGTGACTGATACAAAAACCATCAATAAAGCATAATCTATCATGGAAATGAGCGCCGTCCGTCAGGGCGGCGCTTTTAGTCTGTCTTTTTGGGAGGATACTTCTGCGTACCGCTCGATTTTGAGAAAAATATATGCTATGATACAATAGGGTAGAAATTGGGAGGGAATTGTTATGGATAAAAAACTGGCATTTCAGGTATTGGGGCTTTCGGAGACGAAGGAAGAAGAGCAGATCAGGCAGAGTTACCTCACACTTTTAAAGGGCACGAACCCGGAGGATGACCCGGAGGGCTTTAAGCGTCTGCGCGAGGCCTATGAGGAGGCGCTCCTCTTTGCCGGGCAGCAGGATGAGGAAGAGGAGGAAGAGCCGCAGGGAGAAGTCGGGCTGTGGATGAAGCGCGTGCGGGAAGTCTACCGGGATATTCTTTCGCGCAGAGAGCCGGAGAACTGGAAGGCGCTTTTTGACGACCCGGTCTGCGCGGGTCTGGACACGTTTCTGGAAGCGAGAGGACAGCTTCTCGGTTTCCTGTCCGGGCATTCCTTCCTGCCGCAGACGGTATGGGTGCTGCTTGATCAGGCATTTCATGTGATGGAAGATTTTGACGCGCTGAAAGAGGAGTTCCATGTCAACTTTCTAAGGCATATTGAGTACCATGTCAACACCGGCGATTTCCTTGATTACAGCCTGTTTGAGGCGCTGGACGGCTGCGAGCCGGAGAACGACGAGGAGACGGACGATTATATCAAGGAGTATTTTGATATCAAAAACCGGCTGGAGAACGACGAGACGGAGGGCGTCGCGCAGAGCCTGTCCGATATGAAACGGCATGGCATTTACCATCCCTATGAGGATGTGGAGAGGTTGCGTCTATGCATCCGTCTGAAAGAGTGCGAAAAGGGAAAGGGATTGGCGGAGGAGCTGATCGGGCGCTACCCCGAGGATGGTTATGTCCGGGTCTGGACTGGAAAAATCTTTTATGATACGGGTGAGGAGGAAAGAGGATACAAACAGTGGGAGGCGGTGCTTGCCGAGGAGCCGGATTACTATATGGCGAAATATTTCGCCATGCACTACCTTGTAGATCAGGAAAGCTGGGACCAGGCGGGCAAGTATGTAAATGAGCTGATTAAGGTAAACCGGCGGGACGAGGAACTTTTGGAGCTGCAGAAGGAGATTGACAACGCGCTTATTCCCGAACTGCGGGAGGCGCTCGACAAGGGGGAGGCTTACGGGGAACTTTCCGGGAAAGAGCTGCGGGCATTTCTGGGATGGCGGCTGTTTGATCTGGAGCGGTATGAGGATATTCTTGACCTGATTGCACAGGATGGTGAGCTGGAAGCGGAAGAGGACGGTCTTGAGCTGAAGGCGTGGGCGCTTTACAGACTGGAGCGCTATGAGGAAGCGATTCCCGTATATCAGGCGCATCTGAAATGTGTGGAGCAAAACGGGGATGACGAGAAGGAGAAGGCTTCAAAAGCGGCGCAGAGCCACCGTCTTCTCGGCGTCTGCTATTACTGTACCAAAAAGCCGGCCGAGGGAGAGCGGGAGACGAAGACGGCGATTGAGCTGGAGGCGGATGAAAGGACACGCATCGACTGTAAATACTATTTAGCGGACAGGTATCTTTCACAGAAAGAGTATGAGAAGGCAACCGAGGTCTGCGACGAGGTTTTGGAGGCGGATGAAGGGTTTTATCCCGCCTATCTCGTCAGGCAGGAGGCGTGTTACCATATGAGGAAGGCACAGCAGGTGGTGGACGATTATTATAGCGCCATAGACCTGTATGCAGGCTTTGATAAACCGTACCTCTACGCGGCGATGATCTTTTATGATTATAACCAATATAAAGATGCGATTGGCGTCATAGAGAGGGCAAGGGAAAATGAGGTGGAGTTTTCCAAAAAGCTTCGTTTTCAGGAGGCGAAGATACTGCGCATGCTCTCGGAGGACGCGGAGAGCCGGAAACGTCCTCTGGAAATTCTGAATGCGCTGCTCGAGGAGACGAAAGGAGCGGCGGAGAACGAGGCGGAGGACAGGGATGCCATAGACCGGGCGGAAGTGATCTTTGAGAAGGGGCTTTTGTATGAGCGGGAGGAGAAACTGGATACGGCGATTGCGCTTGTGCAGGAGGCCATCATGTTAGACCCGGAGGAGCCTTACTATGTGCTTGTACTTGGAAATCTCCTGCGGGATTCGGACCAGTTTGACAAGGCGCTTGCACAGTATAAAAGGGTGGAGGAAGTATACCACCATACGGAGTTCTATTTCGGGATAGGCGTCTGCTATCAGATGGCGGAGGAGTGGCGGCAGGCGGCATCCTATTATGCAAAGGCGCTGGAACAGGACGAGAATTACCGCGATACGAATTTGCGGCTTTTCCAATGTTACAGGAGCCTGTATAACGAAGAGTATAAGCGCGCGGATTATGAGGAATCGCTGCGCTATATCAATAAGCAGATGGAGATTACCCAGAACCGGGGATACCGCCTGTGGGACAGGGGAAATCTGTATTCGGATGCGATGGAGACGGGGCTTTCCGTGGCGGATTATGAGGCGGCTATCGCGGTGGGAACCGTTTCAGAGGATGAGATTTATTTTCTCTGGCAGAATATCGGACTTGCTTACACGAACGACATGCAGTATGAAAAAGGCTACGAGGCGTATAAGCGCGCTGTGGAGACGATGGGAGCAAGGGACACATCCGTCAAGGGCTACCGGGGTATGGCGGAGTGTCTGCAGAAGATGGGAAATTATGAGAAAGCCATTGTCTGCTGCAGAGAGGGACTGGCGCTTTTCCCGGCGGACAGTTCGCTGTGGGACACACTGACTGGCTGCTATTTAGGAATGAAACGCCCGGAGAAGGTTCTTGAGGTGCAGGAGGAGAGGAAGAAGGCGCTGGGAGAGGATGAGGATTACTACAGCAATATTGCCGATACCTTAATCCTGATGGGAAAGACAGAGCAGGGGCTGGCTGTTTATGACGACGCGAAGCGGTCCTATTTCAAGCGGGCGGCGGACAGGCAGGAACTGGCGGAGCTGTATATGGAGTGGGCCGGTTCGCTGGCGGATGTGACCGCCTACGAGAAAGCGGCAAAGAAATATCAGGAAGCTGCCACGCTTTATGGGAGCAGCCGGGAAAAATTCAAGGCGGAATGGCGTGTGGCGAAAAATTATTATATGGCGGGGAAACGCGAGGAAGCGGCGCGCTGGGCGAAGAAGGCCCTGGAACGTCTTGGGGAATGCAATATAAAAGAGGAAGATTATCTGACTTATACCAAATATGCGCCCGTGCAGAGCGGATGGCTTGCCTGGTGTTATCTGGCGCTTGGCGAGAAGGAAAGAGCGAAGGACATTTTTGAAAAGATGGAGCAGCTTAAGCCCTGCGCCGCCTGTGAGTACAATAAATGTTTTGAAGCTGCCCTCTGGCTTGGCTGTTATTATTACACCGAGGGCGAATTTGAGAAGGCGGGGGCGCTGTTTGAGGAGGCATCCGTAAGATACGGGGATGTTGTGATGGAAGCGAAGCATCTGCTGGAGAAAATACGAAGCGGTGGACAGTCTGAAGGCGGTACAAAGACGCGGGACGGCTTTCAGAGGCAGGGATTAGTGGCGAAGCTGTTTCACAGAAAAGAAAAACCCGTGAAATAGTGGGCATGGCATAAAACAGAGAGAACGAAGGGATTTGAGCAAACATGATTATCGGAATTGACTTGGGAACGACAAACAGTCTGGCGGCGTATTTCACGGAGGAAGGACCGCAGATCATACCGAACCGCCTCGGCAGGAGGCTGACGCCCTCTGTGGTGAGCATGGATGAAGAAGAGCAGATTTATGTGGGTGACCTGGCGGTGGAGAGGGGACTGCTCTACCCGGGCAGCGCGGCATCCGTCTTTAAGAGGGATATGGGCAGCGGCAGGAAGTTTAGCCTTCTGCATAAAACCTTCACGGCGGAGGAACTCTCTTCCTTTGTGCTTCGCGCGCTTAAGGAAGATGCGGAAAGCTTTCTGGGAGAGCCTGTCACGGAGGCGGTGATCAGTGTGCCTGCCTATTTCAACGACGAGAGGCGGCGTGCCACCAGAAGAGCCGGGGAACTGGCGGGGCTTAAGGTGGAGCGGATCATCAGCGAGCCGACGGCGGCGGCAATCGCATACGGACTGTATCAGAGTCAGGGACATATGCGGTTTCTGGTGTTTGACTTAGGAGGCGGCACCTTTGATGTGTCGGTATTGGAGCGGATTGACAGCATTCTGGAAGTGCGCGCCGTGGCGGGGGATAACTTCCTTGGCGGCGAGGACTTTACAAATGTGCTGGAGGAGATGTTTTTTGAGAAATTCCCGCAGTTTGACAGACTAACGCTTGACGCAAAGACACTGCGGCATATCCATAAACAGGCTGACAAATGCAAGATCGGCTTCTCGGAGGGGAAGACTTCTGTTATGGAGTGCAAGATTGGCGAGGAAGTGTTTTCCTTTACGGTGGAGCTTTCCGCTTACGAAAATGCCTGCGAGGAACTGCTTGAGAAGATCAGGCAGCCTGTGCGGCGCAGCCTCTCCGACGCGCATATCCGGCTTTCCGATATCGACAAGGTGGTGCTGGTTGGCGGGGCGACCAAGAGCCCGGTCATCCGCCGGTTTGTGAGCAAACTTTTCCGGGTGATACCCGATACCAACATCAATCCCGATGAGGCGGTGGCTCTCGGCGCGGCGATTCAGGGCGCCATGAAGGAGAGGAAAGAGGCGATCAAAGAGGTTATCCTCACTGACGTCTGCCCTTTTACGCTCGGTACGGAAGTGGTCAGGGAATGGGAGAAAGGCTATTTCGAGAACGGCGTGTTCTGCCCGATTATCGAGAGGAATACGATTATTCCGGCAAGCCGGACGGAAAGGCTCTATACGGTGCGGGATGATCAGACTAAAATTCGGGTCAATGTACTGCAGGGAGAGAGCCGCTTTGCCAAAAACAATCTTTCCCTTGGCGAGTTGAATATAGAAGTGCCGTCTGCCCCTGCGGGAGAGGAGTCGGTGGACGTCACCTACACTTACGATATCAATTCCATTCTGGAGGTGGAAGTAAAGGTAGTGTCCACCGGGAAGAGGGAAAAACAGGTTTTCGGCGGCAAAAACGCGGATATGACGCCGGAGGAAATTAAGGCGCGTTTTGAGACGCTGTCCTATTTAAAAATTCATCCAAGGGACAGGGAGGAGAACAAGTACCTTCTCACACTGGGCGAGCGGATGTATGAGGAGAGCCTGGGCGACAAAAGATATTTCATATCACAGGAGCTTCACAAGTACGAGCAGGCATTAAACACGTATGACCCGGGGACAATCGAGCGGGCAAAAGAGGCATTTAGGGAGTTCTTGAAAGAATTAGAGGAGTTTTAAAATCATGGAACGAGTTTTGCTGGTTGGCGCCAACTTAAATGACGGGGAGGACTATCTGACCTCGCTGGAAGAACTCGGTGCACTGGCGGAGGCGTGCGATATGGAAGTGGCGGGCGTGACTTCCCAGACACTTGACGCGGTGCACAAGGCTTTCTATATCGGAACGGGCAAGGTGGACGAGGTCAGGCAGATGGCGCAGGACCTGGGCGCGGATGTCATCATTTTTGACAATTCCCTCTCCCCGATGCAGATGCGGAATCTGCAGGAGCGTCTGGAGAAGCCGATTCTGGACAGAAGCGCGCTGATTCTGGATATCTTTGCGAGAAGGGCGAGGTCGAGAGAGGCAAAGCTGCAGGTGGAGGTGGCGAGGCTGCAGTATATGCTGCCCAGGCTGGTAGGGCTCCACGCGGCGCTCTCCCGCCAGGGCGGCGCCAGCGGCTCCATGAGCAGCAGGGGCGCCGGGGAGACGAAACTGGAACTGGACAGGCGTGTACTGGAAAAGAGGCTGGCGGAGCTTCGGCGGGAATTGAAGGAAGTGGGGAACGAGAGGGAGACACAGAGAAAACGCCGCGTGAAATCGGGGCTTCCGAGAGTCGCGCTGGTGGGTTATACCAACGCGGGCAAATCCACGCTGTTAAACGCCATGCTCGACCTTTACGGCGCGGATGAGGGGGAAGATACGGAGAAACATGTTCTGGAAAAGGATATGCTCTTTGCCACGCTGGATACGACTGTGCGAAAAATCATGCCGCCGGACCACCATGCGTTCCTGCTGTCGGATACGGTAGGATTTATCCACAAACTGCCCCATAATCTGGTGGAGGCTTTCCAGTCTACCCTGGAGGAGGCGAAAGAGGCCGACCTCCTCATACAGGTGGTGGATTACAGCGACGAACATTATAAGGAGCAGATCGCCGTCACGAACCAGACTTTAAAGAAGCTGCAGGCGGACGGTGTTCCCATGCTTTATATTTACAATAAGTCGGATCTGGTTTCCACGGATGCGCTGCCGGGCCTTTCCGGGGTGCCTGCAGAGGAGCTGACTGCACATTTACCTGTGATGACAAAGGCGCATGGCGAATTGGCCGTAGGCGCATGTGAGGGAATCTCCGGCGAGGGGATTTATCTGTCTGCAAAGAAGCGGATCGGGATGGAGGAACTGGTCTGCCTGATCGAGGAGAAGCTTTCCGGCGGGTATAAAGAGTGTACGTTTTTGATTCCCTATGCGGACGGCAGGGCGGTTTCTTATCTGAATGAGAACGCGGTGGTCTTCGAAACGGAGTACGCGGAGGAAGGCGTGCGGATGCGGGTGAACTGTAAAAAGGAGGACTACGGGTACTATAGGAAGTATGCGCAGGAGTGATTAAAAGACGGTTATTGGGAAGTGTGTTGCACCTGCGGCCCATATCCTTTATAATAATTTGGTAGTTGGAGAAAAAGAATGACACAGACATGGAGGAGCGTATGATTGAATTGACACAGGGCGGCGCGTATCTGTTAAACGGGACGGAAATCATTTCGGACGATGCGGACGCTGCAGCGAAGATTAAAAATAAGACCGGGCGGGACGTATCGAAGAGCGAGGCGGCGAAGAATACCATCGCCTACGGCATTCTGGAATCCCATAACACGTCCGGCAATATGGAGAAATTAAAGATAAAATTTGATAAACTGACTTCCCACGACATTACTTTCGTGGGGATTATCCAGACGGCTCGCGCATCAGGGCTGACCAGATTCCCGATCCCCTATGTGCTTACCAACTGCCACAATTCCCTTTGCGCGGTGGGGGGCACGATCAATGAGGATGACCATATGTTCGGGCTCACCTGTGCCAAGAGGTACGGCGGCGTTTATGTACCTCCCCATCAGGCAGTCATTCACCAGTATGCAAGGGAAATGCTCGCGGGCGGCGGCAGGATGATTTTGGGCTCCGACTCCCACACAAGGTATGGCGCGCTCGGCACGATGGCAATGGGAGAAGGCGGACCGGAACTTGTAAAACAGCTTCTGTCCCAGACTTACGATATCAATATGCCCGGCGTGATCGGCGTGTATCTGACAGGCGAACCCGTGAAGGGCGTCGGTCCTCAGGATGTGGCGCTTGCCATTATCGGCGCGGTATTCGGCAACGGTTATGTAAAAAATAAGGTAATGGAGTTTGTGGGACCGGGCGTTGCCTCCCTGAGCGCGGACTTCCGTATCGGTATCGACGTGATGACCACGGAGACCACCTGCCTGTCCTCCATCTGGCGGACTGACGAGCAGATCAGGGAGTTTTATGAGATTCACGGTAGAAAAGAGGAATATAAGGAGTTAAACCCCGGAGAGGTCGCTTATTACGACGGCATGATTACAGTGGATCTGTCGAAAGTCCGTCCTATGATTGCCATGCCTTTCCACCCGAGCAATACTTACACCATTGACGAGGTGAACGCGAACCTCAAAGATGTGCTTCACGATGTGGAGGAGCGGGCGAAAGTCAGTCTGGACGGCGCAGTGCCTTATTCTTTACAGGATAAGGTTGTGGACGGTAAATTTATGGTAGACCAGGGTATTATCGCGGGCTGTGCGGGCGGCGGATTTGAGAATATCTGTGCGGCGGCCGATATCCTGCGCGGTTCCTATATCGGTTCGGACGGCTTTACGTTGAGTGTGTACCCGGCTTCTATGCCCGTGTATATGGAACTGATCAAAAATGGCTGTGCGGCGGCGATTTTAGAGACGGGCGCGGTACTAAAAACCGCTTTCTGCGGTCCCTGCTTCGGCGCGGGCGATACGCCGGCAAACAATGCGTTCAGCATCCGCCATTCCACAAGAAACTTCCCCAACAGGGAGGGCTCTAAGCTGCAGAACGGACAGATTTCTTCCGTGGCGCTTATGGACGCAAGATCCATTGCGGCTACGGCGGCGAACAGGGGTATGCTCACGCCGGCAACCGAGTTTGACGGGGAAATCGGAAGATATAAATATCATTTTGACGCGAATATTTACAAGAACCGCGTTTTCGATTCCAAAGGCGCAGCGGACGAGAGCGTGGAGATTCAGTTTGGACCGAATATCAAGGACTGGCCGGCCATGGGCGCGCTGCCGGAGAATCTGGTACTGCGGGTGGTGTCGGAGATTCACGATCCTGTTACCACGACGGACGAGCTGATTCCTTCCGGGGAAACTTCTTCCTACCGTTCTAACCCGCTGGGACTTGCGGAGTTTACGCTGTCCAGAAAAGATCCTGAATATGTGGGACGGGCAAAGGATATCCAGAGGGCGGAGAAGGCCAGAATGCAGGGAGAGCATCCCTGCCAGGCACACCCTGACGTAAAGCCGGTGATGGATGTGGTCAGGAAAACTTTTGAGGACGCGTCCCATGAAAATACCGGGTTCGGTTCCACAATCTTTGCGGTAAAACCGGGCGACGGTTCCGCCAGGGAACAGGCGGCAAGCTGCCAGAAGGTGCTTGGCGGGTGGGCGAATATCGCCAACGAGTACGCGACCAAGAGATATCGTTCCAATCTGATCAACTGGGGGATGCTGCCGTTTCTGATCGAGGCGGGAAAACTGCCTTTTAAGAACTTGGACTACCTGTTTTTCCCGGGCATCCGTAAGGCGGTGGAGGAGAAGGCAGCGGCCATCGAAGCTTACCGGGTATGTGTGGATGAAGGAACGCTTCAGCCGTTTACCCTGACACTGGGTGAACTGACAGACGAGGAGAGACAGATTATTTTAAAGGGCTGCCTTATCAATTACAACAGGGTAGAAGTGTGATAAAGCCTGTTAACAGCGGATGTGCCGATAAGAAGTACGAAGTTTTACATGACGCACGGACTTTGGCGTCGTGACAATTAGGGGGATTATGTTTAACGGGGTGAAAAAAGAGGCAGGGGGTGTTGTGCGCCCTCTCGTCTCAATTTTGATTGTTCTGATCGTGGTGGCTGCGCTGATTTATGAAGCGCAGCAGAGCAGGACACAGCGAAATAGGGACAGGCAGGAGAGCATGCCGGCAGATGAATTTACCGCGGATGCCCTGGCGAATGTTGCACTGCCGGGATTGGAGCCGGAAAAGCCGGAAGTAGACTCCTCCTCCAAGGAGATCATCAATGATGTGCTTCTGGGCAATGTCCCCAAGGCGGACTACAGCTATTCCTTTAACGGGAAGCTGACTGACGCGGTTGTGGTGACAAGGGCCGGGGATGTAAACCGGTATAATGACGGCACCTACCCGGAGCCGTCTGAGGATGTGTTCCCCCTGTTTACGGAGGGGGTCGAGGGAGATGCGCTTTATCTGGACGGCAGCTACGGTGTGGCGCTGCAGGGCGTGGAGCCTTTGAACGAATCCTATACGATTTCTTTCTGGTTCCGCGCGGACGAGCTGTTTGACTGGTCGCCGTTTCTGCTGATTGGCTCCCATCTGATGGATGTGGGAGGAAGCCAGAGTTATCTCTCTATCAACAGAAAAACCACGGAGGAGGGAGAGCAGGTTGTGCCGATTTTTAATACCATCGACGCAATTCTGAATAATTCCTGCGAGGTGCGACCTTCTATGGACCAGAAGAGATGTATAAACCTGAATGAGTGGGTTTACATAACTGTATGCGTGGACGCTTCTGAACTTTTGGGAGAAGAGGGAAGAGCGATGGGGTATCTGTATCTGAACAGCGAGATGGTTGGTTCCGGGGAAGTCTCCCTGCTGAACATGGACGAGGAGAACGTGTATGCCTATCTGGGGATCAGCTGCTGTGACGAACTGTTCCGCGCCAGCTACGACGAGGTGCATATATGGAAACAGGTGCTGGATGAGAGCCAGATCAGCAGCATGTATACGGCATACATTGCTTCTTAGGCATGAAAGTGTTAAGTATATCAGAAAAGTTCCGATATATAAATTACAGGGAGGCAGCCCGCGGCCAGGGTCTGCTTTTCTGGAATTTGAATGATGTAGAGACCAGGGACGGTATTTTTAGGGAAAAGGAATTTCCGTAAGAGTGCCGTCTTTTTTATGTCCAGGCGTCAGGGAAGGCGCTGTCTGGTGCACAGGCAGGCGTAAAATACGGTCTTATACAAAAAGGAGGGAACATTGATAATTAATTCCGGTACCATAGGGATGCAGTCCTCCAGAACCAGCCGTTCCGTGACCAGCGCGAGCGCCAGATTTGTCGGCGGCACGTTTGCGGGCGGAAAGGAAGGATTAAATTCTCTCTTTGAGAATCAGCTTGGCACTGGAGAGAAAACTGCCGGAGAGGGAACTGACAAGGAAAAGACGAATCTGGAAGACCTCTCCGCACATATGCGCAACGTGACAGGCGGATGGCAAATTTCCACGAGAAACGACGAGCAGGAAGCCGTGCGCAGCATCAAACAGCAGTGTGTGGAATTTCTGATGGAACTTCTGTTTCGGTTTCGTGGGAAGCGGAGTATGCAGAACAGCCCCATAGCCGCAGCAGGCGGTTCAACCATGTATACGGTGCAGGGTTATCAGATGCAGCGATATCACATGGAAGAGGAACATACCACCTTTGCCACGCAGGGTACGGTGAAAACTGCGGACGGGAGGGAGCTGTCCTTCAATCTCGAGTTTGGTATGAGCCGCAGATTTGAAGAGTATTATGAGGAGAATGTGGTTACATCCATAAAGACGTTTAAAGATCCACTGGTAATAAACCTGAATACCAATATCGCACAGGTTTCCGATCAGAAGTTTTTCTTTGATCTGGACTGTGACGGTGAGGAGGAAGAGATTTCGAGCCTGCAGACGGGCAGCGGCTTTTTGGCCCTTGATCTGAACGGAGACGGACAGATCAATGACGGCAGCGAACTTTTTGGCACAAAGAGCGGCGACGGCTTCAAAGATCTTTCCAAGTATGATCTGGACGGTAACGGCTGGATTGATGAGGCGGACCCCATATGGGAGAAGCTTTTGATCTGGACAAAGGACGAGAACGGAGAGGATAAGATGTATCATCTTTCAGATCTGGGAGTGGGAGCCATCGGCCTTTCCCGGATTGGCACACAGTTTTCGCTGAATGCCGAAAAGACCAATGAGACAAACGCCATGATCCGCAAGACGGGTATTTTCCTGTATGAAAACGGGACGGTTTCCACGCTGCAGCAGTTGGATATGGCGGTTTATAATGAAAAAACATAATATCATAAAAGACAGGACATCCGCATAGGATTTATGCGGGGTGTCACATGAACAAAAATGGAATCGTTTCAAAAAAAGCAAACAAAAGGGATGCGGGCAGCTTCCTTTTGTTTGTTTTTTTATTGCCTTATGTCTGTGCGTGTCTCTGGGGACATGTGGGGGAAGACGCGGAGAGTCTTAAAAAAAATAAATCGGGGGATGGGTATCTGGTGGAGGCGTCCGTGGAATGGGGGGTATGGGAGCTGCCGCTGGAAGAGTATCTGACGTACAGGCTTTGTCTGGTGATGCCGGGGACGTATGAGATCGAGGCGCGAAAAGCGCAGGCGGTGCTTCTGCGGACGGAACTGGCGCTTCTTTTCGCAGAGCAGGGAGTGAACAGGGTCGTTGTGGATGGGGACGGGCTGGAAAGGTTTTATAAAGATGGGTCATGGCAGCAGGATTCCCTAAAAAGAAGCAGGCAGGCGGTGAAAGGGACAGAGGGAAAGATTCTGACCTATCGGGGCGAGCCGATCCGGGCGTCCTATTTCAGGGTGAGCAACGGTTCGACCAGGGACGCGGGGGATGAGGACTGTCCGTATCTTGCTGCGGTTCCCTGTGAACAGGATCGGGAGGCGCCGGATTACCGAAGCGTTGTCAGAGTGGACCGGGAATATTATTTGGGGAAACTGCGGGGCGTTCTGGAGGGAGATTTTGAAGAGCAGACTCTCTGGGAAGACGGAAAATTTTCTTTTGACGCAGCCGGATATATGACGAGCGTGTCATATATTGGCAAAAACGGAGAGGAGGAAAAGATAGGTGGGGAGACTTTTCGCCACCTTTTCGGCCTGCCTTCCGCATCGTTTGAGATGGACAGGGAGGAGCAGGCGGTTTTTCATGTGACGGGAGTGGGACATGGATATGGTATGAGTCAATATGCGGCTGAGTGTATGGCCGAAAGCGGGGCAGGTTATCAGGAGATTCTTGCCGCCTTCTTTTTTCAGACAGAATTAGCAAATTTTGAATAAGGCGGAAAATTTGGGTAAAACTATCAGAGAAACCCGGTGCAGAGGCTGTCTGTGTTCATACGAGCGGTCCGCGCGGCATCGGAAGAAAAACAGGAGGCGAGTTTCATGGCAAGAAGAAACAGAAGCAGTATCAGAAAAGAAAGAATCATCATGCTGGCGTCCTCGGTGTTCGTTCTGGCGGCGCTGACGGTGACCGGTGTTTATGTAAGAAACAACAACCGTGCGGAGAAGGAAGATTATGTGGTGGACTTCGAGGCGCTGGAACAAAGCAGTACGGAACTGGCAGAGAATATGGTGTCCGGCGAGGAGCTCGACACGCTTTTTGCAGGCGTCGGGACGGACGACCTGGACTATGACCCGAATTTTCAGGAAGCAAATTCCCTGCATGTCGAAAATACTGAGGATGGCGTGAAACTGGAAAAGAAGAAAACCATTGAAGAGGGTATAGAGGAAAAGAAGAAAGAAGAGGGTCTGGAAGAAAAGAAGGACGAAAAGTCCGATCAGACGAAGGAGGATGAGGCGGACGAGCCCAAGAAGGACGATCCGGTGGAAAAATCCGCTGCCGGGAAGAAAAATGGCGGTGCAGATAAAGGCCAAGAGGAAGAAGAGGCCGGTATGTTTGATGAGACAGTGGACACCGTTATGAGCGATGAGGTACAGGCGGAGGCGATTTCCACGACTGTACAGCCGGAACTTGATTTTAGCGAGGAGGACGGTCTGGTATGGCCTATCGTGGGAGATGTGCTGATTAACTACAGCATGGATCAGACCATCTATTTTCCGACGCTGGACCAGTATAAGTACAATCCTGCCATTGTCATTGCGGCCGCACAGGGAGAAAATATTTCGGCGGCGGCGGACGGGCGGGTGACCTCGGTCAGCTATGATCCCGGCACCGGCAATACGGTAGTGATGGAGCTGGGTAACGGCTATGAGCTGACTTACGGACAGCTTGAGAATATCACCGTGTCTGAGGGCAGTTTTGTGCATGTCGGAGACGGCATCGGGACGGTAGCCGCGCCTACGAAATATTACAGCATGGAAGGTACAAATGTGTATTTCAAGCTGACGAAGGACGGGGAGCCGGTGAATCCGATGAGTAAACTGCAATAACAACGTGAAAAGTACTTCTAAAGACGTTCCGCCATAGGACGGAACGCCAAGAAACGTGGGAGAATGCCTAAGAAGCGGCATTCTCCGCGCGGATGTAGATGGCTGTTTTGGAGGAACGAGATGTATATTGTACATGGGAATATCAAGACCATGGCGGAGTGCGATTTTACGGACGGGTATATCGAAATCCGGGACGGAAAGATTGCGGCTCTTGGGGATATGAAAAATTGTCCGCAGACGGAGGGACAAGTCCTCGATGTGCAGGGCGGTCTGGTGATGCCGGGGATTATTGAAGCGCACTGTCATATGGGAATCACTGAGGAGAAGAAAGGGATGGAGGGGGATGACTGTAATGAAAACGTAAACCCCATCACACCTTATCTGCGCGCCATTGATGCCATCAATCCCATGGATGCGGCTTTCAATGACGCTTTGCAGGCGGGAATTACCTCCGCGATGATCGGCCCCGGCAGCGCAAATGTGGTAGGCGGGCAGTTTGCCTTCGTAAAGACGCACGGCAGATGCATAGACGATATGATTGTAAAAGCGCCTGCCGCAATGAAGGTGGCGTTTGGCGAAAACCCGAAGGTCAATTATTCGGGGCAGGGGGTATCCCCCTCCACCCGCATGGCGACTGCCGCGCTCCTTCGTGAGGAACTTACAAAGGCGCAAGTATACCGGGAAAAGAGGGAAAAGAACAGGGAGGAGAAAGACTTCCGATATGAGTGCTGGCTCCCTGTTCTCAGAGGAGAAATTCCCCTGAAGGCGCATGTACACCGCGCCGACGATATTCTGACAGCTGTGCGCATCGCCAAAGAGTTTCATCTGCGGATGACGCTGGATCACTGCAGCGAAGGGCATCTGATTGTGGAGGAACTGAAGGAGGCCGGATATCCGGCGATTGTCGGGCCGGATATGGCGAGCCGCAATAAGATCGAGGTGCAGAATATGGCTTTTAAAACGGTTGGCCTCTTGGCAGAGAATGGCATATTAACGGCTGTTACAACAGACCATCCGGTCTCCATGATCCAGTTTTTGCCAATTTGCGCCGGTCTGGCAGTGAAGGCCGGCATGTCCCCGGAGGAAGGTCTCCGCTCCATTACGATCAACGCGGCAAAAATCTGCGGTGTGGATGACCGGGTGGGCAGTCTTGCGCCTGGAAAGGATGCCGATATCGCTGTCTTTACCGAAAATCCCATGGAAGTATTTGCCAGGACTCTGTATACGCTGATCGACGGGGAGATTGTGTATTCGGCTGCGGGCGGGGACGGTGCGGCAGATGCACGACCGTGACCGGGCGTGGATAAAATTACTATGCAAAAGGTATCTGTTACAGCGGCAGAAAATATGTTAAACTGGATAGGTAATGGATAAAGCAGATAATCAGGGAATCAATTATGCGAAAGAGTGCAAATGTAAAAAGAATAACAGGCGGGGTTCTCGCCCTCACCCTTCTGCTCACGGCGGCCGTGGGCTGCGGCAATCTGCAGGATTTTCAGGTGGATTCGCTGAAAGGTAAAGAGGAGACGGACGAGTTTACCAGTCTGGGGCTTTCCCCCGAGTTTGATTATGAAGTGCCGGAGAGCCTGCCGAATATATTAGTGGATCAGGTGGGGTATGCCGCCGGCAGTAAGAAGGTGGCCATGATAAACGCAGAGACGCCGCCGGAATTTTTCTCACTTTTAGATGCCGAGACTGGCAGGGAAGTTTATACAGGTAAGGTAGAAAGCAAAGGGTATGACCCTTCCGTCAATGCCTATATCAGCTACGCGGATTTTACGGATTATAATATGGCGGGAACATACTACATACAGGCGGAGTCAATTGGGCGCTCCTATGCCTTTGAGATTGTGGAAGAACCGTATAAAGCCCTTTTGACCAAGGTGTTTAAACAGTATTATTTTAGCAGATGTGGTCTGACACTTTCTGCTGAACTTGCCGGGGAGGCGGCGCACAATGCCTGCCATTCCAGACAGGCGCAGATGAAAGACGAAGCGATGATTAAGCGCGATGTGTCGGGCGGATGGCATGTGGATGAGATCGGGAGCCGTGATGTGGTGGGCGGCTGCCAGGCTGTTAATACACTTCTGCTCGCCTATGAGCTTTATACTGAAGATATGGGGGACGATATGGGAATACCAGAGAGCGGAAACGGTATTCCCGACGTGCTGGACGAAGTAAAGTACGAGATCGACTGGCTTCTCAAGATGCAGGATGCAAAGAGCGGGGCTGTATACGCTTCCGTAAGTTCCGTGGATAATAAGAATGCGGGTTATATTCTCTATATAGACGGTATCACCATGGAGGCTACCATTCATTATGCGGCTACCATGGCTAAATTCAGCTACCTGTACCAGAGCTATGACAGGGAGTTTGCGACCCTGTGCCTGCAGGCTTCGGACAGGGCTTACCGATATGCGGAGAAGTACCTGGCGGATGTATCCGACAGACAATATTTCTTTGCGGCGGCGGAACTTTACCGCGCCACGGGAGGCTATCAGTACCACAGTGTGGTCAAGTCCTACCTGACACAAAATACGGATCTGGATCTGGATAGTGATTACGTTTTCTGGGGGTGCGTGACTTACCTTTCCACGAAACAGAAGGTGGATGTGAATCTGTGTGAAGCCTTGACGCAGAATCTGATGCGTAAGGGGGAAACGATTTCCTTTGCCTCCAAGGATTCCAAACTTTTGGTGAACACGGATGAAAAGCAGGGAGGCAATGCCGGGCTTCTGCGGGATATGATGAGACTTGCCGTGGTAGATCACATAATCACGAACCATGAGTACGCGACGGTGCTGGAAAACCATGTCCACTATATGCTGGGACGAAATCTGCAGTCCATATCCTATCTGGACGGCGTGGGCGGGCGCAATTACCGCGACGTGGATGCGAGTCTGGGGATTATGAACCAGGTGGACCAGAACGCGGAGATGCTTCTTCTGTTTGCCGCCATTATGGATGATGAACTGGTGGTGGGAGAAGAATAACAACGCGAAAAGAACTTCTAAAGATGTCCCGCCATAGGACGGGCCGCCAAGAAGTTCTGTGTTTCGCGTGGGAGAATACCAAAGGACTATTCTCCGTATAAATGATAAACTTACACGAGGGATTTATTCTTAAAATACATTTCCTTGATGACAGACAGCACCGTGTCGTCGATGCGGCGTTTCTGGTCTTTGGTTAGGTCTTTTATGTAGATGGGACTGCCGTATTCAATGACGACGTGGGTCTTTTTGATCCTCGGCAGATGCGCTTCCCATACCTGGTCGGCGTTGTTGATACTCATAGGGACGATGGGACAGCCGGATTTTTCGGCTATTTTGAAACTGCCGCCGTGGAAGGGCAGAAATTCATCCGGTTTGGTACTGCGGCTCCCCTCGGGGAAGATGCAGACTGAGATGCCGGACTTTACTTTTTCTACTGCTGTGAGGATGGTTTTCATACCCTGCTTGATATCCTTTCGGTCAAGAAAGAGACAGTGCAGATTTTTCATCCAGTTTGAGAGAAGCGGCACTTTAAGCATGCCGATTTTCGCGATATACCCGGTAGGTCTGGGCACGCGCACATAAGTCATGATGATGTCGAAATAGCTTCGGTGGTTCCCGATATACAATACGGGGACGTCCTTGGGCACATTTTCTTCGCCGATTGCCGTGACGGACACGCCGGACAGAAAAAGAACGCAGCGAAAAGCCCAGTTTACAATGGCGAGAGAACTTTTGTCCTTTGCGCTCTGATTAAACTTTCCGAGAAAGTATTCAAAGATTAAAAGCGGAATACTGAAAATCAAAAACAGTACAACGAAGGTGGCAACTAATATCAGACGTATCATAAGGAAAACCTTTCTGTGTTTGAATAAATTGTTTTAAGTAAGTATAGCATTATTCTATAGGAATAGACAATGCCTTCGCATAATAAATTAGTTAGTAAGAGGATATGCGGAGGAAATTATGGCTGAATTGAGCGAATATCAGAGGAGAATTGTCAGTATAGGGCTGGTCTGCCTGCTGTGCTTCGGGGTGTATTCCTGCGGACAGAAACAGAATCCTATGGAAAAGATTAAGGATTTGGAATACACGGTGATAGCGGAGGACAATATCCCGGAGGAGCTGCTTTCCAAGATTGAGGAACGGAAGGAAGATACCTTCAAACTGACGTTTGAAGATCAGGGATTTCTTTATATCTGCGTGGGGTATGGGACACAGCAGACAGGCGGTTACAGCATTGCGGTGAATGATCTGTATGAGACGGCGAATGCAGTCTATATTGATACCAATTTGATTGGACCGTCGCCTGAGGAAAAGAGTAAGCCGGTGGCGAGTTATCCTTATGTGGTGGTGAAAACAGAGTTTTCGCAGAAGCCGGTGGTGTTTGAGTAAATACTTACGGAAAGGATGAAAATATGCTGTATTTAAAAAACGGATATATGATCGACCCGGCATCGGGGACAGAAGGGTACTATGATATTCTGATTGATACGGAGAGCGGGAAGATTGCGCAGATTGTGCCGCAGGGGACATGTGCCGCGGATGACGTTCCGGGACAGGAAGCGTTGGCCGGGTCAGAGAATATGGAAAACAGCGGAACGGAAACGGACAGAGAATCGGCGGGAGTAATTGACTTATACGGTCAAATAGTGGCTCCGGGTTTGGTGGATGTGCATGTGCATTTCCGCGACCCGGGGTTTACCTATAAGGAGGATATCCATACCGGGGCGTCGGCCGCGGCAAAGGGAGGATTTACTTCCGTGGTGCTGATGGCAAACACGAAGCCGGCGGTGGATCATACGGATACCCTTGCCTATGTGCTGCATAAGGGAAAAGAGACGGGCATCCATGTGTATTCATGCGCCAATGTGACAAAGGGATTACAGGGCAGAGAACTGACGGATATGGAAGCTCTCAGCAGGCAGGGGGCGGCGGGTTTTACGGACGACGGCATTCCGCTCATGGATGAAACGCTTTTGCGGGCGGCGCTTAAAAGAGCGGCAAAGTGCGGGAAACCTGTCAGTCTCCACGAGGAAAACCCGACACTTATCCAAAACAACGGTGTGAATGCGGGGAAGGCGGCTGCCCATTTCGGGATAGGCGGTTCGCCCAGAGAAGCGGAGATCTCCATGGTGGAGCGGGACCTGCGTATTGCCGTGGAGGAAGAGGCGGACCTTTCCATCCAGCATATCAGCACGAAAGAGGCTGTGGAGCTGGTGCGGCAGGCGAAAAAGAAGAGCCGTCATATTTATGCGGAGGCGGCGCCCCATCATTTTACGCTGACGGAAGATGCGGTGATAAAGTACGGAACACTGGCAAAAATGAATCCGCCCCTGCGGGAGGAGGAAGACCGCCTTGCGGTTATCGAAGGGCTGCGGGACGGCACGATTGACATGATCGCCACGGACCATGCGCCCCACAGCGCAGCGGAAAAGGCAAAGCCGGTTACCGAGGCGCCAAGCGGCATTATCGGACTGGAGACAGCACTTTCCCTTGGAATCCGCGAACTGGTGGACAAGGGGTATCTCTCCATGATGGAACTGATTGAGAAGATGAGCTTTGCCCCCGCGAAACTGTACCATCTCGACGCCGGCTATCTGAAAGAGGGCGGCCCGGCGGACCTGGTTGTCTTTGACCCGAAGAAAGAGTGGGTGGTGAAGGATTTCGCGTCGAAATCGGTAAATTCGCCTTTCACAGGGGAGACGATGCCGGGGGTGGTCAGTTATACCATCTGCGGCGGGAAGGTTGTGTACCGCGGCTGAATGGGTGCGGGAAAACGATGGACAAACAAGAATATTTTTGAGGATTTCAAAGCGCTGCTGCAGGACAGTGACGCGGAGGAAGAAAAGGAAACAGTAAAAAACAGTCTGAAAAAAATGTCGGAGACGACAACCTATCTGGTTTTCATACAGAAGAAATTTGTCATGGCAGAGAATTTACAGGGGATTTCAATCATTGATACGAGGGGAATCAATCGGTTTTCAGAAGAGTTTGGGATCAGGGTAAAGGAGCAGATGGACAGAAGCAGCAGTATGAGTCGGATTATGAGATCCTGCAGAAAATTAACATGTCGCTGGACGGTTATATGCGGAACCACAAAAAATTTCTGGACAGCTTTATCGGAAAGGCTGCGGCGGCAATTATGCCTTTATGGCGGACCAGATAAGAAACATGTTTCAGAGTATTGGCGGCTGTCAAAATGGGATCGGGAATGAAAAATTTTATTTGGAATATGAGCAGCGTAAAGACGGAATGGAGAAAAGCGTGCAGTCGGAGGCTGAGACAGCGGATATCGGAGGAAACGACATAATTTCTTTCGGGCAGAGGACGAAGGATGTTATAAAAAGAATCGTAAAGAAGCTGACGTGGAAAAGAAAACTCTTGGCGTGGGTGCCTTTGTTGATTCTGCTGGGTCTGTTCACAATGGGCGCTGTTGTCAGACAGGAGCAGGGTAGACAAGAAACGGAAATCAGGAAAGAAGTAGAGGGAAATGATAGTGCAGTGACAGAGAATGTTGTGCAGGAATTGAGGGATAACCCGGGGATTATGCAGATGGTGGTCAGTTTTTGTCTTGCCTTAATTGCCAGTCTTGGAGCAATGCTTATTTTCATTTTGTTGGTAATTGCTCTCTTGTATTTTTGTTATCTAAAGTTATTAACATGGTGGTGCGACCGCCAGACAGCAAAACGGTGCGGGGAATATCTGAAGACGGAACTGTCCAACTTTGAGCAGGAGAACAGCCTTTCTCCGAAGGTGGACGCTGTTATGCAGAGCGCGGCAGATGCATATGAACGGCAGTATATGGAAGTTTATGACCTTTCCAGAGAAAAAAGGATTGAGATTGCGGAAATCAATTCTTATTTGGATAAAATGGACGTGCTTAACAGTGAAATTGAAGAACTGGAAAAACAGAGAGACGAACTGGAGAAAAAGAGTGTAAAAAGGAATATATGCGTATGCGGTTATAAATTAAAGTCACAAGAACGTTTCTGTCCCAACTGCGGGGAGGCTGTAGAGAGAGATACTGTGACATGCACCTGCGGCGCAAAAGTGCCGGCGGGGCAGTTTATGTGTATGGAATGCGGGCGGAAAATTGAAGATTAAAACCCCGCCCTACAGTTCCTCCACAGACAATGTCACATTGCTCAGACCATAATAATAATTGACGGTCTGGGCAGTAAATTTCAATACGCAATAATCCTCGTCATCCACGCCCTTCGGGTAATACATCTCGAACCCGTCCCGCCAGAGAAACACCTTGGTTTCGTGGTCGGTGCAGACTTCCATCGTTCCCGTAAACAGCGCGCCCTTATACTGGTTTTCGGCGTCATCCACATAGTACACGGACGCTTTCGGATTTTTCAGAAACTGCGATACCCGCTTCGAGCTGGTGTTGGTAGAAAAATAGTGGGTTTTCATGCTCTCGTGCTCTAGGACAAGCATGCCCTTGATCTGGGGAAATCCCTCCTCGTTTACGGACGCGATGTAAGCGACCTGCGCGTTTTCCCGCAATGCGCGTATTCCAGATGTGATCATTTTCATTTCCATGTGCGTGAGTCTCCTTCTCTGTAAGATTTGTAAAATTTTCCCTAACAGCTGTTTGCGGAATGCGTATGTTTTCATCGCGATATCCTTGGAGTACATTTGTTACTCACTTATTTATATTATATAGAATAATACTATATAGTATTAGTGTCAAGAAATTTTATGTGGGATGCGGTGGTTTTTCATGATAAATGAGATTTCTGCAGAGGGATTTGAGGAAGCAAATCAGGAAGATTGTAGTAAAGCGAAACACACAAAATACAATCACTAAGACGCATACCCATACGAACCTCAAAGCTGCGGACTTCGGCTTTCGCACAAAAAAGAAAGGACAAGCCTATAATGCCAGTATTCAGAGTAGAAAAAGTCAAAGATTATACAATCATGCCATGTCGAATCCCCCTTGGGCATTCGACTCTCGCGGCAGTCGTCAAGGTCAAGCGAGCTTGACTTTGACTCGTTGCTCGCGGAAACACCCACTTACGCAACCGCCAGTTATCCCTGCGGGCAAAAGGATTGCTCTGTCAAATGCTCTCATTGCCCCCGGAATGGAATTTTACTCTGCAAGGGTTAGCTTATATCAACAAAGAGGGATTAGACGCTATTACAACGATTATACAAGAACTGAGCGGGCAGGATATATTACCCGCAACAGAATACGCGATGAAAAGGGATTGCTTCGGGAAATGGAATATACAGTCTATTCTTCCTCAAAGCTAAATGACAGTTTTGGCAATAATCCAATCACGGAAACCCAACACCGGATAATCCAACATTGGATTTTCCAACGCAGGGAAAACCAATGCAATAAAATATAGATATATAAAATACTAAAGAATAAATTACAGAATGATAAATTATCTATTCCTTTCCTATCCGTTCTTTTGATTTTTAATTAGATTATCCCTATCGCATGAGGGGAATGGAAGGGAAAAGAGGTTGATACAACATAGATATTCATTTATGCCTTAATTACCCTTTATCAATGGCAAACAGCCAAGTCAAGGATTTACCGCTTTAGCGGCGTTTACGTCCTTGACTTGGCTGTTTGGCGTTGATAGTCTAGGAAAGGCATAAAATGGCTTTTTACAAACCTCTATATTCTCTAGGCGAATAGCCCGTTTTCTCCTTAAAACATTTCCCGAAATGGCTTACTTGATGAAAACCCACACAGGCAGAAATATCACTGACGGGCTGATCCGTTTTTTTAAGCAGCTCTGCCGCCTTTGACAGCCGATATTCCATTAAATATTTATAGGGCGTTGTCTGCAACGTCAAATTAAAACACCTTAGACATTCTGATTTACTTACGCTTGCGCTTTCCGCTATATCTTCCAGTGTCAAATCTTCCGGGTAATGCTGTTCAATACAGCGCAGGAATTTCTGCATACGCATACTGACGGTACTTTCCTGCTGCTTTGGTGGCAACAGAATATTCTTTCTCATAGTAAGCCAAAGAGCAGCCAAAAGCACCAATACCTCATAAACATAAAATCCTCGTCTATCGGTGCCGTCCGACTCGCAAACGCTTCGCTCGCGCCTGTACTGTAGGCGCTGTGCTCCTGTATCGCCGCTTGAATAACAGCGGCTCAACTCTGAAAGCCTACACAAAAGCGACAATGCCTTTTCCTGCCATTCTTCCCCGCTTGTAAAATGAAAAAGGGAAAACTGCTCATTTTCCACAACAACATCAACAAACTGCTTTGCCGGACTATGGACGGTATAGGCTTGCCCCGCAGAAAATTCAAGAAACTGCGCCGGAAAGATAAAACTGTTATAGTGACATTCGCCCGTGCGCCGTACAAAATGCACCACATTCTTATTGATAAAAATACCCTCTCCCGCCTGCACAGAAACAGTATTGTCAAGCGTTTTTACTTCAATAGAACCACCTAAAACATAAATAAACTGTAAATCCTCATGCCAGTGCATGACTTGAAAGCCGGGATTGCGGGGATAGCTCCTGTCGTTAATCACATCAAGGACAAGATAAGGAAAATCGGTATCAACATATAGATTTACGGAATTGATATATTTTTCTTTTTCACTTTTCATGTTCATATGCCCTTTCATTTGAAGATATATTGATAATTTCTGACGTTTTGTTGATATTATTTATCCATTTTGCGTGATAAAATTATAGTGAAAAGATGATAAGGTGTCAAGTTGCTTTTTGACAGACGGGAGGTGCAGGATTGTATTTCAGATACAGCAGCATAGAAACAGATTATTTGAAAAGTAAAGATAAGACTTTAGCGGAGGTTATTGATAAGATCGGTCACATAGAGCGTGAAATTGACACAGATTTATTTTCCTCTGTCATACATCACATCATAGGACAGCAGATTTCTACAAAAGCACAGGCTACCATTTGGCAGCGAATGAGTGACTGCTTCGGGGAGGTAAACGCCGACAATATCCTGTCTGCGGGTATTCCTAAATTACAGTCTTTCGGCATGACATTCCGCAAGGCTGAATATATCACGGACTTTGCGGGAAAGGTGCAATGCGGCGAATTTGATTTACAGGGCATTTCTGAATTGTCTGATATGGAAGCCATAAAAGAACTTTCTGCCCTAAAGGGAATTGGTGTGTGGACGGCTGAAATGATTTTGCTGTTCTGCCTGCAAAGACCCGATATTTTCAGTTATGACGATTTGGCAATACAGCGTGGACTTCGCATGGTATATCATCACAGAAAGATAGACCGCAAATTATTTGAAAAGTACCGCAGGCGGTTCAGCCCCTATTGCAGCGTTGCCAGTCTGTACCTTTGGGCGGTAGCGGGCGGCGAGGTACCGGGCATGAAAGATTATGCACCGAAAGGAAAACAACAAAATGGAAAAACAAGAAAAAATAAGAGCGATCACAGAAAGAAACAAACAGTATAACGGCAAATTTTATTACGGAGTAAAGACGACAAAGATTGTCTGCAATCCGGGCTGCCCTGCAAGATTACCATTGGAGAAAAATATCGTACTGTTTGACACACTGGAAGAAGCAATACAGGGCGGCTACCGCCCTTGCAAAATATGTATGAAAAATAAGGAGGTAACACAAAATGGCGAACGTAATTGTATTGTTTGAGGTAACTATCAAAGAGGGCAGAATGGACGACTATCTGAATATGGCTGCTTCCTTGAAAGAGGAATTAGCAAAGGCAGACGGCTTTATCAGTGCAGAACGCTTTGAAAGCCTTTCCGCAAAGGGAAAGCTGCTTAGCAAATCCGAATGGAAAGACGAGGAAAGCGTTACCAAATGGCGCAATATGGCAAAACACCGTATTTGTCAAAAAGCAGGCAGGGAACATGATTTTATTGACTATAAAATCACGGTTGTTACTCCCCTGCGCTGTTATACAATGACTATGCGGGACGAAGCCCCGGCTGACGCTAACCAATACTTTAATATATAGTGAAAGGGTGTATCAAATGCAATATACAACTCATTATAAATCGCCTATTGGGGGTATTCTTCTTGCCGCTGATGAAGCGGGGCTGACCGGGCTATGGTTTGACGGGGAAAAATACTACGCAGACCACCTTGACCCAGAACATGAAGAAAAAGATACGCCTATCCTTGAACAGACTAAGGAATGGCTGACAGTCTATTTTTCGGGCAGCGAGCCGCCTTTTTTGCCGCCTATTCATATGATTGGCACTCCCTTTCAGCTTTCCGTATGGAAAATCCTGCAAAAAATACCCTACGGAAAAACTGTCACCTACGGGGAAATCGCAAAAGAGATAGCCGGGCAGAAAGGGCTTTCCCGAATGTCCGCACAGGCAGTAGGCGGTGCAGTCGGACACAATGAAATCTCTATTATCGTCCCTTGCCACAGAGTAGTCGGGACAAATGGAAGCCTTACGGGATATGCCGGAGGAATAGACAAGAAAGTGAAACTATTGACTTTAGAAAATACGGATATGCAACATTTGTTTATCCCAACGAAAGGAACAGCATTATGATACCGGGAAACTTAGAAACCCTTAACCGTTCTTTTGCGGTACAAGCCCCGAATTTTGACAGCAAATCTGTCAACTTCACGAAAAAAGAATACCTTGATTACACAGTGGACGCCGCCAGTCCTGCCGGAACGGATATTGTACTGGAAGTAGCTGCCGGAACTTGCGCCTGCGGGCGGACGTTTGCGCCTTTGGTTCAGACCGTCGTATGCCTTGACCTGGCAGCCCCCATGCTCCAAGTTGGAAAAAAAGAAGCACAGGAAAGCCATTTAGAAAATATGGTTTTTGTCAAGGGATATGCGGAAGAACTGCCGTTTTTGGATAACAGTTTTGACCTTGTTTTATCCCGCCTTGCCTTTCATCATTTCACAGATACGGACGGCGTATTCCATGAAATGGTGCGGGTGCTGAAACCGGGTGGGAAACTGATTTTGATTGACATGGAAGCAGCGGACGAACCACTAAGAAAAACAGAAGATGAAATTGAAACCCTGCGTGACCCGTCCCATGTGAAAAATCTAAGCAGGGAAGAAATACTGAAATTGTATTCCGATAACAGCCTTTCCGTAGAAAAAAGCGAGATTACGGAAATGCAGGTGCATTTATCGGATTGGTTGGAGCTGACAAAGACTGCTGAACCTGTTAGGGATAAAATCATTGAAAAAATGGAAAACGATATAGGCGGCAAAGAAAAGACAGGCTTTAACCCTTACCAAACAGAAAAAGGTATCTGTTTTAACCAAAGGTGGATATTGGCTTTAGGAAAAAAGCCTTTGTCATAACAACAAAACATAAAGAATAAAAGCGGGGGCATATATGAGTAAATTGCTATTGCTGACGCTTAACGAACAGGAAGAAAAAGCGATTGACAAAATCATAGCGGCAATAGCTGACTGCATATCGCTTGAAGCCGTGCAGACTATCCCTGGCCCTACTTCGGGAATGTCTTTTCCGGGACTGGAAATAATACAAAGCAGGCGGCAGGTTCTTCAAGACGGGGAGGAAGTAAACCTTACCCGTCTTGAATACAGTACCCTTGTATTTCTTGCTTCCAATCCCGGCATTGTCCTCACACGGACACAGATTTTTGAAGCCGTTTGGAACATAGATAGCGATAGATGCCATTCAAGCGTTGTCAACGTGATCTACAACCTGCGGAAAAAGATAGAGCCGGACAGCAAAAACCCTACCTACATAAAAACCGTGTTAGGTGTCGGCTATAAATTCAGCGGATAAACGCCGGGGAATGATGATTGATACATTGTCATTCCACGGTATCTTTTTCCGTTGCAGACTCTTAGTTCTATAAATTTACCAATTCCTTAACAGACTGTATAAAACTGTTTACCGCTTCGGGAGGGTTCAGCCCGTAAAGAAGTCCATACGGAGAAGTAAACTCCCATTTAACGGGTATTGTAACAAGTAATGGGTGTACATTTACCCATGCTTCCGTTATCAGCAAAATTCTGTTTGTCGTTTCGCACTGATTAAAAATCTGTACATCATAATCCGGGACATCTATTATTTTGATTTGTGGGTAATGCCGCAATCTGTCACGGACAGTATCAACATAGCTGCTCCTGCCCCTATGCAAAATCATCAATTCCTGCCCGAAAAAATCTTCGTAATCCAAAACCTCTTTTTGCGCCAAAATGTGATAGCGTGATACCGCACAGCACAAAGGAACATCGGCGAGTTTTAAGACATTACAGCAGCCGCCCCACAAGTCCGGCGGATAATTGGAAGCGATAATATCAATCTCTTTTCCCAAGTTTTGTACAATCTCCAAATAGCTTTGGTAATTATCTTCAAAAGGCACAAAATGAATTTTATAATGAGGATAATTGTCCTTTACTTTCGTCCATAAGTCCAGTAAATATTTTTCTGAACGGAGCATGGACGAACCTATGCGTATATAAGTTCCCCCACTGTTCCATTCAGCGTTTCTTGCACGTTCAAGCATTTTATCCCAGTAATGAACCATAAACACGGCATCTTCATAAAACACTGACCCGCTCTTTGTAAGGGTTGTACCCCGTTTTGTCCGGTCAAACAAATGCAGTCCCGTTTCTTTTTCCAACAGGTTCATCTGTTTTGCGATTGCCGTGGTAGATATAAACAGCCGTTCAGAAGCCTTTGAAAAACTTCCACAGTCAGATACTTCTATAAAAGTCTTTAATAACTGATAATCCATATTGATATTCTCCCTGTATAAACCATTGGTTTTAAGTATCTTAACATATTTATCATTCTGTTTCAATCTGATATACGGTAGAATGAATATAAAAGAAATAAGCATTCCTATAGAGGATGAAATTTGAACTTTGACAAAATAAAATCTCCCCGTA
>CAJTTZ010000015.1 GCA_910579505.1 uncultured Lachnospiraceae bacterium | reverse complement strand
TGACACGCTCGCCGTACTACTCCAATCCTTGATGGACGCCGGAAAATCGGAGGAAATGGATCGCGTTCTCAATGACAGCGATTATCGCCGGAAACTGCTTGAGGAATCCTTTGCGGAAGAAAACAGCCTTGACTGAAGATTCACTTCAGACTTTCTGGCAAAAAACCGGGCGGAGGGAATAGAAAAACGCAAAGAAGTCATCCATGTGAACGCCAAAAAGAAAGCAAATCTCTTTCAACATAACCAGATCAGGTTCATTGACATCTCTCTCCCAGTTCGATAATGCCTGCCTGGTAACATTTAGTTTACCGGCTAATTCTTCCTGCGTCATTCCCGATTGTGTTCGTAAATGACGTATTTGCTTTCCCATCGTCGTATCCGTCTGCTCTCTGTTCAAAAGTAGTTCCTCCTTTCTGCTACTGATTGTATCAGCGATACGTGTCAATAACCAGAAATGAACGCTTGCATTGCGCAAGAAGTTACACGCACATTGCCCTTTTTCAACGATAAAGCGGTCTCCGTATCAGAATCTCAAACAGAATAATCGCCATGACCGCCGTCAGCAGATCGGAGACCGCCTGTGCCATCAGGACCCCTTGGTAGGCAAACGCCCTGGAGGCGATGAAGAGAACGGCTGCAAAAAGCACCCCCTGTCTGCTGACCGACAGAAGAAAAGCGCCCACCGCTTTTCCTGCCGACTGGAAGGTACAGGTCGTCACAAGCACAACCGCCGTAAACACCATTCCCATCTGCTGCATACGGAGCATGGGGACTCCGACCTCGATGATAGCCGCATCCTGCATAAACATTCCGATCATGGCGGGCGCCGCAAGGGAGAGCGCTCCCGCGAGCACCGCCGCCGTGCAGCATTCAAAGCTGTATGAAAACCGCAGAATTTCCTTGAGACGCGCATGGTTTTTCGCGCCATAGTTATACCCGACCAGCGGCTGCGCGCCAAAGGCAAAGCCCACCAGAACCAGAACGGCAATCAGATTCACCTTCATCACAATTCCCATTGCCGCAACCTTATCATTGCCGTATGGCAAAAGTGACCGATTCGTCAGCGCAATGCCGATGCTCTGCATCAGGTTCGTAATCGACGCCGGAATCCCGATTGCCAGTATCTGCCCCACCTCTTCGATATGAATATGGAATCCCGCCGGGTTGATGGAAAGCCGTCTGCTTCTTTTTAACAGAAACCAGACATAAAAGATATCCGCGAAAATATTTCCGATCACAGTCGCAATTGCCGCGCCTGCCGCACCGAGCCCTAACACAGAAATAAAGACAGGGTCCAGAATCATATTGACGACTGCGCCCAATATACTGCCCGTCATGGTCGCCGTCGCAAACCCTTCCGTCCGCAGCAAATTAGACGGCGTAAAGGACAAAATAATAAACGGCGCGCCGAGCACGATATAGGTATAATAGCCGGAGGCATAGGAAAACGTCGCTACGTCAGCGCCCAGCACATACAGAATCGGTTCGCGAAGCATCATCATCACCGCCGTCACCAAAATCCCGCACACAATCGCCGCATAAAAACAAAAAACGCTTAAGCGTTTCCCGTCCTCATCCTTCTTCTCTCCGAACAACCGGGAGATAAGGGAACTGCCTCCCAATCCAAAAATATCCCCAAGCGCAATCATCAAGGTAAAAACCGGCGCGCTTAAAGATACCCCCGCCACCAGATTCGTGTTCCCTGTCTGCGCAATAAAATAGGTGTCCACCATATTGTAGACCAACGAGACTACCATACTGAGCACAACAGGCAGAGCGAATTTAAAATACGCCTTCGGCACCGGCGTTTTCTCAAACAATTCATTTTCCATCTTTCCGTCCTCCTGCCCTTGGGGTTTCTACATCGTTTCGCAAAACGCTATGATCTCATCCATACGCGGCGCAACATCTTCCTTATATTCCACAGAGCATAAACCCAGACTGCCGCAGCATGCAATTTCCAGATGCCCGTAAAAATGTTCTATGCTCTGTATGATTCTCTCGCATTCCTTCATCCCCGGTCCCGTCCGCAGGGCAACGGTGTACCCTCTTTTTCCGCCGCTGACCGCCGCATGGGGATCGTGTGTGTTGCACCACGGCGTGCACCTGTCGATAAACGCCTTGAACTGTCCGGGAACATCCGCCCAATAGGACGGCGAGACGGACACGATAAGGTCCGCCCGCTCAAATTCACTGACGATCAGCGGAATATCATCGTTTTGGACACATGCCGCCGTGTTATGGCACGTCCTGCATCCTTTACAAAATCCAAAATCGTAATCGTCTATACAGATACACTTTGTCCCGTATTTCTCTGCTAATTTTCGGGAGACGATTTTTACAATCTCAGCCGTTGCGCCTGTCCTCACAGGACTGCAGTTGATTACCAGTGCGTTCATAACAGATCCCTCCGCAGCGATATCCGCCTTTCTTCATCCGACAGCATCCCTTACCCTTACATCCAGTATTCTATTATGAAAAGAATCCTTTGTAAACAATGAAAATCCCGCAGCCTATCAATAATTAATCCCATTGATCCCCAGCGTCCCGTCCGCCACGCCAAAGTTAATGCCTGCCGTCCTTCCGTCTGAAATGGGGAATCCCGCCATGCTTGGCTGAAAATTGTCGATATCAGCCTTCTCTACGGATTCCAGCAGATCGTCCGTAAACACCGCATCAGCGCCAAGCTTCAGAAAGTCTTCCTTCGTCTCTACCACATCGACACCCGGTAAGCCAACATAAACCGGAAACGCTGTCAACTCCGCAAGCGCCTCCAGATCCTTTCTGGCGGCTGCATCCTTAATCTTCTCGGCGAATGCCTTTGCCGCCTCACTGTCAACCGCAAAGTTATCCTCATATTCTTCCGTTGTATGCGTAGGATTTTCTGCCGCCTGCGCCGTATCTTCTGCCGCCTGTATCGGCTCCTTGACCGTCTCTGCTTCTGCCTCTGCCACTTCTACATCTGCCTCCGCCGTGTTTCCTCTTGTAATCTCAAATTCTATTTCCCCCGATGAACCGGGTGCGATTTCATACTTCTCAAAAACAATGACCGGGCGATTATTCCCGTTGATATAGAACTTCACATCTTCCGAGATCCCCGCAAACCCTCCTTCCTCTGTCTTGAAAAATGTTTCTCCGGCATTTTCTCTCTCCGCGATCTGTTCCCTGATGCTCCTGTCTGCCAGTTCCACATAGTCGCTGCCCAGCATATCCTTTAATGTGACAATTTCCCCGGTACTTAAGTCTAAGTTGTAATACTTCGACTCGCTGTAGGCATTTGTCCAGTTTTCGCTTCCCCTCACGACAAAGGAGAGATAATTGCCACTCTGCTGTTTGATCTCATAGCCGACTGTGATCTTTATATTATGCTCCGCCCATTCTTCCGTCGTGCCGCCTGTTTCCAGAAAAGCGGTTCTGTATTCTTCCGCGCGTTTCACCGCTTCCTCAGCATACTGGTTACAGCGGTCAAGGATTTCCTGATTGATCTGATCCACCGTTATCCCGGTGTCCTCCGCAATCATCTCAACCGTGGGGATTTCCACAGATACTGCTATATCATCCTTTTCCGTTTCGTAAGAGCGGAACGTCAGTACCCGCGCCAGTCCTCCGATCACAGGAAGCTCCCCCGCCTCCTTTGCAAATACCGGGCTTGTATTAAGCGCCGCCGTGAAAAGAACGCATGCCGCCGCTGCCATCGCTTCCATACTGCGTATCACTTTCCTGAATCTGTGGCTGCTGCCGGCGCGACCTTTTTCTTCCTGCTGTTTTCTTGACTTCTGTATCTCCTGCTGCACCCGGATGTTAAGTTCCTCTGGAATGACAATATTGTCATATCTTTCTTTCATTCTTTCCAATTTACTCATAAATCCGCCTCCTGCATATTTTCCTTTAACTGTTTCAGTCCACGATAAAGCTTCGTTTTCACTGTATTCAGATTTAATCCTGTAATACTGGCAATCTCCTTCAGGGACAATTCTTCAAAAAAGCGGAGTCTGATAATTCCCTGCACATCAAGTTCCAGACTGTCCAGTTCCTTTTCGATGTCGTCCCCCTGCTCATAACCCTTTTCGTAGTACGCCTCCTCCCGCTCCAGCGCATCGTCGGCCAGCAAAAGCTTTTTTCGCTTTTTTATTACGGTCAGACATTCATTGACTAATATTCTGTAAAACCATGTCCTGACCGCGTCCTCATTCTTTATGCTTTCATGCGCCTCAAGCGCTTTGCAGACTGCACTCTGGACCACATCGAGAGCGTCCTCCTGATGTCTGGTGTAACTATAAGCCACTCGATAAAACCGATCCTGATTTTCAAGGATATATTGGATCAGCTTTTCATATAACACTTGCTTCATAACAGGCACGCACCTTTCTGTTTCGTTCTTTTACTATATAGACTTTTGGGGTGTTTGAAAAGTTTCAGAAAAAGAAACATTCTCAAAAAATATGACAGAAAAAAGCCCTCCGAAATCGGAAGGCTGATGTCGTACAGATACGATTCTTTTCACCATTTACAAAATCACCAAATTTCCTTCGCCATACACAAAGACTCCGGCATATCCGCATACGGTCCGTAGTTGGGAATGACTGCAAACCCCAGCTTTTTATAGACCGCGCAGGATTCCGCCAGCAGTTCCCCCGTCTCCAGGATCATCCGCCGATAGCCCAACTGTGCCGCCCATTCGATCAGCAGGGAAACGAGCCTGCTCCCGATCCCCTGCCCCTGATATTCGTTATGTACAAACACCCTCTTCAGCTCGACATTCTCATCGTCGTACCTTCTGATGGCGCCGCCGCCCACCGGCTTACCGTTATCATAAACGACGATTGCTTCCCGTATCTCGTCAAGTTGGTTAAACTTCTGATACTTTTCTCTCTTGATCTGCCTCCCGACACGCCTGTCCAAATCCATGTCGAGGAGTCGGCAGTTTTCAATAAAATCTTCGTTTTTACCGTCTGTTCTCACATAGTCCATAGCTATACGGTTCCTCCTGTATTTCCTCTCCCGGCATCACCGCCCCATACTTCGCTTTCTACAAAGATTTTGGGTCCCCGTATCTCAGACGGTTCATCACCCGGAACATTTTCCCCATGTCCACCGGCTTCGCCAGATGCTCATTCATCCCGGCATCCTTTGCCATTGCCACATCCTCGTCAAACGCGTTGGCTGACAGCGCAATGATGGGAACGGTTTTTGCATCCGTCCGCTTCATGCCGCGGATTACACGCGCCGCCTCATATCCGCTCATAACCGGCATCATCAGATCCATGAGCACACAGTCAAATGTTTCGGGAGCAGATGCAGCAAACGCGTCCACGGCAACTTTTCCGTCATTCGCGGTCACGACCTCCGCACCCGCATCCTTCAGCATGAACTCAATGATTTCACAGTTTATCTCATTATCCTCCACCAGAAGGACGCGCATCCCGGCAATGGTGTCTGGTTCATTCTGCCCTTCATCCACAGCCTGCGCATCGCGCACCCCGTCAATCTGCATGGGCAGGGTGATACGGAACAGACTGCCGCTGCCAATCTGGCTTTCTACCTCAATATGTCCCTTCATCTGGTCTACCAGCTGCTTCACTATGGACATACCGAGACCAACGCCATTATAGTGGGTTCTCGCACTTTTATGCTCCTGCGTAAATGGCTCAAAAATATGCTTTTTGAACGCCTCCCCAATACCGATCCCGGTATCTTCGACCACAAACTGATAGTCTGCGGTGTCACCCCGGCAGGATGTCTCCTTTACCCGCACAGAGACGGAGCCCTGCGGATGGTTATATTTTATCGCATTGTCTATCATATTCATCAGAATCTGCTGCAGATACAGCGGATTTCCAATCACCCTGCCATGCTGAATGAAAGCTTCCTCCAGTGTCAGCCGTATGCCCCGCTCCTTTGCCCTCTCGTCCAGAAGCGCGATACTGTTTTCCAATACATCGCGAAGCGCAAACGACTCCTCCGCTTCCGTCGGTCTTGCGCTGTCCATCTTACTGAATTGAAGCACGTCGTTGACCAGAGAAAGCAGATGCTCCGTTGACACGCGTATTTTATTGCGGCAATCCCTCTGCCGCTCCGGGTCATCCTGACTTTTCTCTATGATGGACAGCATCCCCAGTATGCCGTTGATGGGCGTGCGCAGATCGTGGGACATATGGGAAAGGAACTCGCTCTTTGCCGAATTGGCACGTCTGACCTTCTCCAACAGCTCCATGATAGCCTGCTCCTGTTTTCTCTTCGCCACCATTGTCTCTGTGATATCCTGATGGTATCCGTTCAGACAGACACCCGGTTTCTTGAATGTTTTGTCGGGCACACCACCACAGCGGACATAAATCTTCCCCAATTCAGGATGATTCCACGGGTAAATCACTTCGGAGCGCCCGGTTTCCACGATCTCCCGCACGGATTCCTGTACCATCTCCACATAGTCCGGCTCAATGTTTTCAAACCATTGCCGGTAGCACTCCTCCGGCTCGATCTCATCCGGCACGCCTAGCAGCATCCGCATGATCCGATTGGTATACATCCTTGGCTGACATCCCTCCTCCAGCTCAATCGTCCAGATACCGGTTCTCGCGCCCTCCAAAATGTCCTCCAGATTCTGCCTCGCCTCCAGCCTGTACTTCTCTTCCTGCTCCACCACCGCGTTCACATCCCGCAAGGCAAAAATCGCGCAGTTTTCTTCCTCCGCTTTCTCTGTGGCCGAAAAGTGAATCTCCATATGTTTCAGTCCATAAACGTTGTCATTGACCAGATAACGCACATAGAACTTCTTCTTTGTCCGAAGCTGCGAAAGCACATAGTCCTTTTTTGTCACAGCGATAAGCTTTTTCTGGTCTCTGGGCGCGACGCACCGGGAAATATACTGTCCGACAGCCGCCTGATAGCCGTCCGCAAAGCCGGCGCCCCAATCCATATCCATCTTTTCGCTGTTCCGATATACCTCGCATTCGTCCGTATCAAAATTCACCTGAAAAATACCCAGATAATCCACGCTGAGCGCCTGCAGGACATTGTAACTGCGCTTCTGGAGTTCCCGGAACAGATTTCGCTGTTTCAGGCATGATACAATAAAGTATGCAGCGGTCTGGAGCATATTCGAGGCGTATTCCAGCGACTTCGCCGGCGGATTGTCCACCCCGTAAAAGCCAATGGTCTTTTCCCCGTTGTAAAGGGGAACCACCACAAGAGAACGGATGCTCTGCCGCTTCAGGTTCTCATACTGCAAAGGCTCTGTCTCCCGTATGTCCTCCAGATTCTCTATGACAATATGCCTGCCAATGCTGAAATTCCGATACCAGCTCGCGCACACCTCCGGGGGCACATTCTGAAGGTTCTCCTTTTCCGGCTCCACTCCGTCCGCCACCCACTCATACGTGTTGTCGTCACAGCCGGACGCATTCTGTTCAAATATGTAAGTGCGTTCCCCGTCAAGTGCCATCCCCAGATGTTTTAACAGCACATCCAGAGACTGGTCCGGCGTCTCCGCCAGCAGGGCGGCACGAAGTCCCTCGTTGATGACACTCTCCAGATTCTGAACGCTCTGCACTCCACTCTGCTGTCCCAAACAGTCCATTGTTTTCCTCCATCGCTGAATCAAATCATTTTCAGAAAGCCGTTTGTCCCCTTTGCTTTATCTGTTCACGTACTTCTCTTGTAACCACTATTATATCCGCAACGCAATATATTCTCAATGAAAACCCTAAAGCTGCTATAGCGATTTCCCCTCCATACTATCCGCCAGCCGCTCCTGCGGTATCTTTTTCCGCTTTCATCAGCGCCTTACCACATAACGGTAATGCGGCATGTCCACGCCCCTATAGTGTTTCGTCCAAGTATCCTCGATGGTCATACCGTTTCTGACTGCCACATGCTGGGACGCCGTATTGGTGTCCCGGATAATGGAGCAGACGTCCTTTGCCTGCAATACATCGAAGGCGTACTGCTTACATGCCTTTGCCGCCTCCGTCGCATACCCTTTATGCCAATGCGTCCTCTCAAATAAATAGCCGACCTCGAGCACTTCCTCCTCTTTCCACGGCTGCATGGTAAGCCCGCACTGTCCGATCATTTTCCCATTGTCCTTTAAGATAACCGCCCATAAGCCAAAGCCCCACTTCTGATAGCGCGCCCTCTGTCTGTCCAGCCATTCCTGCACCTCCGAATCGGTGAACGCACCCTCATAGGCGTACATGGTCTCCTCATCCTGCAAGATATTACACAGCGAAGGAAAATCGTCCTGCGTCATTTCCCGCAAATATAATCTTTCCGTTTCCAGTATTACATTCTGTCCCATTCCTCTATGCCTTTCCTTTTCTGTACTCGCCGGGCGTCACCTGAAACACTTCCTTGAATTTCCGGCAAAAGTAGCCGACATTTTCAAACCCGGTGTCACGGGCGATGGCGGCAACGCTGTCCTGCGTCGTCACGAGCAGTTTTGCCGCCCGTTTCAGCCTATAATGCACCAGATAGCTGATGGGCGAGGTGTGAATATTTTTGTGAAAAATACTGAGTACACTGCTTTTGCCAAGAGCCACCGTTTCCGCGATATCATCAAGCGATATCTGGTTTTGATAATTTTTATGAATGTACTGCAGCATAATCTGGAGCTGTGCCTGCGTCCGCGCCGATGCCTGCGGCGCAGAAGTATTTTCTGTGATATCCATATTATCATACAGCAGCCGCCACAGCTTTAAAAGCAGCTCCTCCGTCTTTATTTCGCATCCGTTTTCCAATTCCTGCACGGCAAATATATCCGCCAGCACGCGAAGAATCTCTGCCTGCGCGGGCTCACCTACGGAAAAGATCTGACACTCTGCCGCCGAGTCAAGAACAGGTCTTATATACTTCCGATAGATCAGACTGTCTTCCGGGGCAAGCATAGAGGGCGAAAACACAATGTTCGGGATGATCACGCTCTTTGCCGCCTCAAACCTGTGAATGACCTGAGAATTGATAAAAATGCCCGTTCCGGCTCCCAGAACATATCTCTCGCTCCCGATCAGAAAATCCGCCGTCCCCTCTTTGATCAGGACAAATTCCACTTCCGAATGCCAATGCCAGTCTATACAGTGAAAATCGAACTGCCAGATATCCTCCAGATAATATCGGAACGGATACTCCTCGCTTCCGTGGGGAATGGTTTCCCGCAGCGATTCATCGGTTACAATCCTGCTGTACCCCTCATTTGCTTTCATATCATGCCGCCCCTTTGTTCCCGCGATATTGTGTAATAATATTGGGATATATTACATTGATGTCTGCATCTGACTACTATATAATACAATTCGTTGCAGAAGTCAATCCCTTCTGTACGAAACAGATGAAAGGAGTACATATGTCATGTCTAAAAATTATAGGAAAACACTGATTGCCTGTTATCTCGGCTTCATCACACAGGCGATCTGCGCAAATTTTGCGCCGCTGCTGTTTTTAACGTTTCACAATAAATATCAGATACCGCTCGGACAGATCGCGCTGATCTCCACCGTCTTTTTTCTGACCCAGCTGATCGTGGATGTCCTCTGTTCCTATTTTGCAGACAGGATCGGGTACCGAAACTGCGTTGTTGCCTCGGAATTGTGCGCAGCGGCCGGGCTGATCGGACTTGCCTTTCTGCCGGACCTCTTTTCCAATCCGCTCTCCGGCATTATCGCAAGCGTTATTGTCTACGCCATCGGGAGCGGGCTGATCGAGGTACTGTGCAGCCCCATTGTGGAGGCATGCCCCTTCGACAACAAGGAAGCCGTGATGAGTCTGCTGCACTCCTTTTACTGCTGGGGCTCTGTGGGCGTCATCCTTCTGTCCACCGTCTTTTTCGCGGTATTTGGCATTGACAGCTGGAAATGGCTTGCCTGCATCTGGGCTGTCATTCCTCTGTACAATATTTACAACTTTGCCACCTGCCCCATTGAACATACGACCGAAGACGGCGGCGGCATGGGCACCGGACGTCTGCTCCGGGTGCCGCTGTTCTGGATATCCATTGTCCTCATGGTCTGCGCGGGCGCTTCCGAGCTTTCCATGGCGCAGTGGGCTTCCGCATACACGGAATCGGCGCTTGGCTTTTCAAAGGCGATGGGCGATCTCGCCGGTCCGTGCATGTTTGCAATCACCATGGGCATCAGCCGTATCATCTTCGGAAAATACGGCGACCGGCTGGACCTGATGCGGTTTATGCTCGGTTCGGGCGTCCTATGCCTGAGCTGTTACATAGCGGCATCCATCTCAAACAACCCGGTTATCGGGCTGGTCGGCTGTATTTTGTGCGGTTTTTCCGTGGGTATCATGTGGCCCGGCACGATCAGTATCTGCTCCGGGAAGCTGCCGGAGGGCGGTACCGCCATGTTCGCCCTGCTCGCCATGGCGGGGGATCTGGGCGGCGCGTTCGGTCCCAGCCTGGTGGGAAATATCACCCAGAATGCGGGCAATGACCTGAGAAAAGGGATGCTCGTGGGATGCGTTTTCCCGCTGGTGCTGATCCTTTCCCTCCTTCTTCTGAAAGGTATGAGGAAACCGAAAAGTACTACAGTTTGATCATTTTCAGCTCCGCCACCGCCCCATAGTGCAGCACCGTAAACGCAGCCGGGGCAATTTCAGAAAGCAGCCTGATATGCGCCCGCTCCCAGGATAAAATTTCCGCCCCGGAAAGCGACGCGCCGATTCCCCGGCATGTCTTCATCCTGCCATGCCAGCTCTCTCTGGTAAAGGGCACGTGCAGATGATACTCCTCGTGGTGAGTCAGCTCGAAATCCTGCCCGTAAATCTCCGGGATCACAATCGGATGTATGGTCTCCCCCGCGCCGCTCCATGCCGGATTGTACTGCAGGGCAAGCGCCTCGCTGGCTCCCGCGATTTTGTCCTCATAGGGCAGCCAAGCCATATACAGGAGCAGGATATGTCCGCCCGGCTTTAACATCCGCACAAGCTCCGGCTCCAGCTTTGCATGGTCAAAATACCAGAAGCACTGGCATGCCGTGACCACATCGAAAGAATTGTCCGGGAAATCAAGTTTTTCCGCTGACACGTCAAAATATGCAATATCCATGCCCGCCGACAGCGTTCTCGCCTGTGCAATCTGCTCTCTAGATATATCCGTGCCTGTCCATTTCGCGCCATACCGATACATGTTTCTGGGCAGCACGCCTGTCCCCGTTCCCAGGTCAAGAACGCTCTGCCCTTCCACACACAGGTTCCGTCCGATGATTTTATCATAAAATTCCTGCGGGTAGATATCCCGGAATCTGGCATAGTCCGCCGAAGTTTTTCCCCAGTCGAAAGCCTTGCCGCCGTCTATATTTTTGTCTGTGATGTTCATAGGCTTCTATCCCTTTCTCCAGTTTCTTTCTGATCAATTCCCGAAGATGATCCTACCTACCTGCCTCTCCCGTCACACATACTCTACCCCGCCGCTGCGGTGTACAGCCAGCACGCACCCCGCCGACACCGCCAGCAAAACAGCACACCCCGCCGGTGTAAGCAAAACCGCCTGCACGCCTTCCATCCGAGCCGTCGTATACACCGCCAGATTCGCCACGGCATGAAAGACAAAAGGGATTTTGAAATCCCCACTTTTCTCATACAGATATGCCATCAGTATTCCCAGACACGAGCCGTACACACCCTGCACCAGATTGCCGTGAAATACACCGAAAAGAAGCCCAGAAGCGACAATCCCTACAGCCGGATTGTATAAACGGCGCAGACGGTTGTAAATCACACCGCGGAAAACGATCTCCTCAGCCAGCGGGGATATCAGCCCATAGAGAATAAATCCCGCCGCAAAAGCCACGCCGTACTGCTTATCCGCCACCCTCTGGTAGGTCTGGGAACTGTCTGCAACCCCTGTCAGTGTCAAAAGCGCGTTGAGCCCCAGCGAAGCGCTGAAGGCGAGAATCACGGTGAGCACAGCTATTCTTCGCGCATCCCCTCTGACCAATTTAGTCAATTTTTCTGTTGTATCGTCACTACCTTCTGCTTTGCCTGTTTGTCCTGCTGCCCCAGCTGCTTTCAAGGGCACAAAGCGCAGCGTTTCCCCGCGCCCCCGCAGTTCCTCCTTTAGCATCGGCACGATGGGCAAAATACCGGCCAGCATACACAGTCCCCCCATCGCGCCAGTGATATTGGCGGCATGCTCCGCCATAAACTGCCCGTATGCCCCGCCGAAACGGTTCACCGTCGCCTGATACGCAAAAGCAAGAATCAGATATGCCATATTATAGGCAAGATAGTATAACAGATATGGAAATAATACCTCCCATGTCTTTCTCAGAGAAGTTTTCCCACTCATTTTAATGCCTTCCCGAGTTCGGTTACTGTATCAACGATCACATCCGCTCCCGCAAGAGACAGTTCTTCCGGCGCCGCATATCCATAATTTACACCAACAGAGGCAATATGAAACGCCTTCGCACCTTCAACGTCGAACCTTCGGTCTCCCACCATGACAACCGTGTCATATTTTTTCTCGGACTCCCTGCCCTTTACCTCCATAATGCCCTGGAACAGTTCCTCCGGCAGGAGCCGCCGCAGCGCCTCCTCCACAACCTCCTCTTTCTTTGCCCGTGTGCCGTCCAATTCGCTTCCAACCACTACATCAAAATAGACGTCCAGTCCAAAGTGTTCCAGAATCCGCTCTACAAACACACCCGGCTTACTGGAGGCCACGGCAAGCTTCTTCCCTGCTGCCTTCATCTCCTCCAAAAGCTGTTCCATCCCCGGATAAACCTCATTTTCAAACAGCCCGGTCACACTGAAACGCTCCCTGTAGTACACGGTCGCCTCCCGCCCCTGTTCCTCATCAAAGCCGTAAAACTCATGGAAACTTTCCATAAGCGGCGGACCAATAAAAGGTTCCAGTCTGTCAAGATCCGGCTCCTCAATTCCCATTTTATGTAAGGCATACTGTACGCAGGTCGTAATGCCAAGTTTTGGATCGGTCAGTGTACCGTCCAGATCAAATAAAATATACTGATACTTTTCTCCCATCATATTCTCCTTTTTTCCTCTTTCTTTTTCTAAAATTCATCATCCCTTATCTCCTGTGAGCCTCCGCAGTCAAACCGTATCTGTTTCCCATAATACTCGATAAAACAGGTATTAGGCATCAGGGATGTATCCGGCTGCAGATTCAGCATACCATCCCTGCCCATCAAATCAATGTAGTACAGTTCCTGCAGTTTTCCAAGAAAATCATAGTCTTTCACGTTTCCCGTTGCCAGCTTCAGATATGCCAGCTGCTTACAGTTTGCAAGTACAGAAAGATCCGTAATCTCCTCCAGGGAACAGGTAGGATCACTGTTGGCCCAGCCGCCTCCTTCACGGTCCCACCCGTACAGATACAGCAGACGCAGATTTTTAAGCTCTCCCAGAAACATCAGGTCTTTATTGTCGATCTTTTTCTGCGCACTCTCCATGTCCAGACAAAGTTCCCGCAGTCCTGCAAGCTTCCCCAGCGCCGAAAAATCAGTAAGTTCCGACCCGCTCAGATGAATATCCAGCCTGCGCAGCCCGGTAAAATGCGCCAGGTCGTCCAGAGTAGTCAATACAGACTGCCCAAGTCCTGAGCTGTTTTCCTCCTCAAACAGGACCGCCGTCCTTGTCTCCTCATAGCCGCATAATTGCAGAAGAACCACTTTTTGCTTTCGGTCTTCATACAACGCAAGGCTCTCCACTCCGGCAAGATCCGTCTCCGTCACCCGCCGTTTCCCAAAAGCCGCACGTTCCTCCTCCGAAAGCCGCCAGAGCCGTGCAAGCTGGTCCCGCACCAGCTGTTCCAGCACAGGATCTTTCCACTGAATCTCCCCCTTCACCAGATTGACCTGGTCAATTAGTTCCTGCTGTTCTCCTCTGTGTCCCCCCTCATTCTTCTGCCCAGGACTGCCCTGTGCACGCGCATACGGCTCGTCTCGCAGACTTCTCATCGCCTGTATGAAAGGGTTGTGGAGTTCCGGATAGTTCCAGTCGTCCGCACCCACATTATCTGCCATCTTCGGCAGATAAACGCCCGAGTCAATGGTGCGCGCCGCCATATAAAAAGTCTTTCCTTTTGCCTCCTTAAGATCTGCCTCCGTGCATCTGTCCAAGTCGCAGACGGCAAACACCTCGTTTTTCATATACTGATGGCTGATCGGAAGAACCTGCCCCCACGCAGTCTGATCTGTAAACACCTCGTTCTCAATTTCACCCGTGTAAACGAATACGGCCATGATGAGATATTTGCCGCTGCCCCCGTCAAAGACAAACTGGTAAGCGCACAGATCGCATACATCCGTCACATGGTATCGCTCAAAAGAAAGATCAGAGATCCGATCCTTGCAAATTCTTCTGCCGCAGTCCGTAACCTCTTTTTGGAATGCCTCCCACTTTCTAAAAGGATCCTTCTCCCCAAGATCGCTGCGGTATGTCATCATCGGAAAAATCTGATAAGAATGGCCGTCCGTTTTCCAATCCCAGGCCTCCGATCCGCTCATTTGACGCGTGTGCATCACTTCGTCCCGAATGAAATCCTGCATCCCTACATTCACATAGAAACGTTTGTCCAGAGAAAGCCCTGTGCCGATCTTAAGCGTTTCCGGCGTTTCAACCTGATCTGCGTTCTCTTCCCACAGCTTCTGGTATGCCGACCCACTGCCATAATATTTTCGTGCAATTCCCCAGAGCGTATCCCCGGCCTGCACGATATACCTGTCTGCATCCCCGCTCACAAATTCCAAATAGTGATATGGTGACACACCCCGCCCCTCCGGCTTTTCCGTTCGAAGCAGATAATCCTCGTCCACGCCAAAATACGCAGATGCCTTTAACGGACTTAACAGCACGCCGGCAAAAACTGCCGCCAGAACAGCCACGCTGACAGCTATCGCTTTTTTTGATGCATTCCCTGCGATTTTTTTGACTATATTAGTCAAAATTATCCGCTTTTCCCTGTTCACTTCCCATTCCCCCACAAAATTCCCTTGACATTTCCCCCGCAAAACCCTATAGTTAAGAAAGCGGATTTACCCGCCGCGGCAACAGCCGCATAACTGAATAACTTGCTAGGGGAGCTTTTGCTGAGATTGAGCCCATATACACAGATTTACCGGGACTCTAACCCTCATTACCTGATGCGGTTAGCACCGCCGTAGGGAAGCACATGTAACTACTGCCTGTCACAATATCTTTTCCGTGCCTCGCCGTACTTACTGTTCCCCTCCTTGTTTATTCTAAGACAAAGGAGGATTTTTTATGTTCTACAATGTTGTTGTCAATGACTGGGGTGAAACCACTTATGTCCCCACCACTCTGGGCAATGTGCTGCTTGTTGTACTTCTTGCATTTCTGCTCGCATGTGCCGTCGTTTTCGCCAGACGGTATACGGCCGCGCAGGGTCAGGAGTCAGGAGCCCCCGCCAAAAAGGGCAAAAAGCTGACAGTCAAACAGCTCGCCTTCTGCGCCATGTCCATTGCGCTCGGCACCATACTCTCGGAAATCAAAATCATCGACTTTCCCTGGGGCGGCTCCGCCACGCTGCTGTCCATGCTCGTCATCTGTCTCCCGGGCTATCTTTTCGGACTGGGCGCAGGGCTGATGACCAGTATCGCCTACGGTGTCCTGCAGCTTTTGTTCAATCCCTACGTGCTCTTTCCCATGCAGCTTGTGCTCGACTATGTCCTGGCTTTTGGCGCGCTGGGGCTTTCCGGCCTGTTCGCCGGCGCTAAGAGAGGCCTGCTCAAGGGATATCTTGTCGGCGTTCTCGGCCGCTATGTATTCACAGTGCTCTCTGGCTGGATTTTCTTCGCCGAATACGCATGGGAAGGCTGGCATCCGCTGCCCTATTCCCTCGTCTATAACGGCATCTACATCTTTGCGGAAGGCGCGATCACGTGTGCGGTCATTCTTGTTCCCGCTGTGAGCAGCGGCATCGCCGCCGTCAAAAAAATGGCGCTGTCGTAACATCAAAATTTACACTATCATACAAGCACGAACCCCCACCTGTCAGACCGGTGGGGGTTCTTATTATCCATATATTCCAGTTCCCATTATCCAATCAGGCAGGAAGACTTTTCCCCCTGTCCGCCGCACGGCATAATCACTCCGCAGGCGAAACCTCTCTATGCCGTCATAAACATCTCATATGCATTGATCGCCCGCTGCATGCGGAAATTGCTGACACCGCTTCCCATGTCGTTTCCGTCAGCAGCTGCCACCTGTACCTTCTGTGCACTGTCCGCAGCCTCTTTCACCGGCCAGACAGAGCCCGCCGCGCTCTCCCGTCCAAACTTCACTGCCGCATTTTGCGTCTGTGCCTCGCCTGTACCCTCCTGTGTTTCCTCCGCCGGCTTCATCACTCTCGCCGCATTGCTTCTGCCGCGCTGCATCTGCATCTCCAACATGCCTTTAAAATCAAGCGTCTGTCCCATCCTCAAAGGATTTTCATTTTCTGCCTGCACAAGACCGCTGAAATCTGTCTTCTTGTCGAGTACGTCATCCGAAATTCTGGACAGCCTGTTCATGCTTGCCGGGCTGACCGCATTTACATGATATACATAAGGTTGAAAACTGACTGCTCCAATCATCATAGCTGGTTTCCCCTCTGCTCATAATTCGCTTTAAAGTTTCACCAATATGGTAAAAATCCATTTTCCTACCATTTATAATAAAACTTCCCCCGCAAATATACAAGACTGAATTTTTCGTTTCCAGAAATCTCCACACAGCAGTGGAAACGTACCCTGATTATCGTCTGTCGCTGTCCACGATCTCCACGTCCACCGCATTCATCTCCTGCCTGAGTATCTTGGCGTTCTTATAGATCCTCGAAACAATCCACACGTTGGAAAGGCCGTCATAAATGAGGAAAAAGCCAATCAGCATGACCACAGTGTCTATGGCGGCAAAGGGTCTGCAGATTAACAGCACGCCAAATCCCACCGTGAGCACGCCCAAAATAAGGGCCACCCACCATCTGTCGTACTTATCCCGCCATAGTTCCATCGCCTGTTGCAGATTATGTAAACCATGTATTGTAATCACTATTCCCACAATAATCGGAATGATCGCCATCACCTTATCCGGTTTGATCACAATCCAGACGCCCACTACTGCTAACACGATACCAAAAATCAAATTTGCCTGTGAGAACAGACTGCCGTCCCTTGTGGTGAAATAAGCGATCATCCGCATGGCGCCAGATAAAATCAGCACCACACCGACAGCCGTGCAGACAATCCGTATGGACAGCCCTGGCCGGAATACAAGCACCAGCCCGAGAATCACGCACAAGGCTGAGGAAACCACCACATTCGTCTTAATCTTCTTCAGTAAATTTTCCATCGCAAAGCCCCTTTCTCTTCCTTCTCCAAATCTGCATCAGACGGTAAACGCCAAAGCCGAGAGACGCACCCAGACAGTTTAAGAAAATATCATCCACATCAAAAGCGCCGAAAGCGCTGAAAAGCTGAAACATCTCGATCCCCAGGACAAATATAAAGGCATTCAAAAGCATCACGAAAAACCGATCACCCTCTTTCGCAACATGGGGAAGGAGGAAGCCAAGCGGCACAAACACGAGCACATTGCCCGCAAGGTTCTCCACGCTGTTTAGTTTATATGAATAGTCTATATACATTTTTATTGTTTTAAAGGGCGTAAAGTTCGCTGTCCCCAGTCCCTCAAATATGACGTCCCTGCGCCACGAAGCCGCAATCCTAAGAAGCTCCTCATAGGGATATTTGAAGATGATAACCTTTATGACAACTAAAATGTAGATAGCAAAAAAGAGTTTCCACCAGTTTCTTTTTTGCACGCGCGATCTCCCCGCTGTCTGCTCATGATTTTGACTTTTTCTTATCCTTTAACTTTTTGATAATCAGCGGTTCCTCCAGCCTGATCTGGGAAGCCTCATGGAGCTGCTCCCTGACCGCCTGTTCCTCCTTAGTCTCCTGTCTGTAAATGTCTTTTGTCTCCCTCTCGTATTCTTCCACGACCGCCATATCATCCGGGCGGATCTTCCGAAAATGGTTAAACCCCGCTACCAGAATGCGCAGGCTCTGCCTGGTCGTGTCAAAGGCTCCCTCCTCGTATAGGTTGACGAGAATAATACCGACCGGCACGGCAAGAATCATTCCCAGCACACCCGCCACGCGGTAGCCGATGTAAAGTAAAAACAGGGTCGGTATGGCGTCCATCCCTATGGAGTCCCCAACAATTTTCGGCTGAATCACCTGACGCACAAGCTGGCCAATCAGCCAGATGGCGATCAGTCCGAACATCATTCTGTAATTTTCCGAAAGCAGCTCTATGACTGCCCACGGAACCATCACCGTACCCGTACCGAACACCGGCAGGAAATCCAGAACCGCAATGCCGAACGCCACGAGAAAGGCGTAATCCACGCCAAGGATCATCAGGCCGATCACCAGCAGAATATAAATCCAGCACTCGATCTTAAACTGCGCCCTGAAATATCCCCCGACCGCGTTTCGGAAGCTTCTGCGGATCAGGTCCAGATGGTAGCGCACCGAAGCCGGAATGAACTTTTCCGCCGCTGCCGCCATATATCCCTTATCGGCCACAAAGAAGTATGCCGAGAGCAGACACATCACCACCGCAAGGAAAATATCCGGGATCTGCTTCGCCACATTTCCCACCGTCTCAAAAGAAGGCAGTTCGATTTTCCCCATCATACTGCTCATATAATTCCCCATTTCCAGAATTATATGATCTATCGTGGACTGCATATCCGCCGGCATCCTGTCATAGACACCCTGCAGATTTGCCCCCACTTTGTTAAACTCCGCCAGAATGGCGTTCCAGATGTTCGGCAGTTCATTGATAAAATTAACGCCCTCCCTGACCAGTTTGGCAATCAGCACATAGACCAGAAGCACCACCACCGCCAGCACTGCCACAATCACCACAGCCGACATGGCCTTTCGCCGAACTTTCAGCTTCTCCTCAAAAAAGCGGACCACCGGGGACGCAATCAACGAGATGAGCCAGCCCAGAATAAACGGCATAAAAAACCAGATAAATCTGGGAAGCAGAAAAATACACAAAAGCACTGCCACAAGCGCGGTTAACAGATTCATTGTCACTTTCAGGTAAATTTTTAAAGCTCTTCTCATAGGCTCTCCTTCGGATCACGTTTCTTAAATCCCGCACCCTTATGATGTCGTGTCTCCTGCCATCCTATCTAACAGCTCGTATATTTCTTCCCTCCCCTGCTTATTCAGGGAAGAATACGGTATGACAACCGTGTCATCTACTACGTCAAGCGTGTCACAAATTAGTTTTAACTGCTTTGCCACCTGACTTCTCTTGATTTTATCCAGTTTCGTGGCAATGATAACCGGCCGGTACCCCCGGTCGAGTATCCAGTCATACATAATCCGGTCGTTCTCCGAGGGCGCATGTCTGATATCTATCAGCAGAAAAACTGCCCTTATCTGTTTCGACTGGTGCAGATAATCCTCAATCATCTTTCCCCACGCCGCCTTTACCTTTTCATTGGCGGTGGCATAGCCGTAACCGGGCAGATCCACAAAATACATTTCATTGTTAATATTATAGTAATTGATGGTCTGTGTCTTTCCCGGCGAAGAGCTTGTGCGGGCAAGCGACTTGCGGTTCATCAGGCCGTTGATCAGCGAAGACTTGCCCACGTTGCTCTTTCCCGCAAAGGCAAACTCCGGCAGGCTGTTTTGGGGAAGCGTACTTGTGACGCCGCACACTGTCTCTAAATTTACGTTTTTGATAACCATTTGTCCCTATCTCCTCTGTCCGGGTGCAATCCCATGTCATACGGTCCGGCGTTATATGACATTTTCCTCACTTAACAGGTCCCTGTTTCTGCGTCAGCAGGGCACGCCCTGCCACTTCCTCCATCGTCTCCACGAATACAATCTCCAGGCCTTCCTTAATCTCCTCGGAAATCTCTTCGATATCCTTTTCATTCTCTTTCGGCACGAGGACCGTTTTTACCTCCGCCATCTTTGCCGCCAGTATCTTTTCCTTCAATCCGCCGATGGGAAGGACCCTGCCCCGCAAAGTGACTTCCCCGGTCATTGCCAGATCCGCCCGCACAGGCGTATGTGTCACTGCCGACAAGAGCGCCGTCGCCATGGTAATCCCCGCGGAAGGACCGTCTTTCGGCACAGCTCCCTCAGGAATATGAATATGAAAATCTTTTTTCTTATAGAAGTTTTCCGCAACTTTATACTGTCCGCTGACAGAACGGACATAGCTAAGCGCTGTCCTCGCGGATTCCTTCATGACGTCTCCCATCTGACCAGTCAAGTCAATCTTGCCCTCTCCCGGCATTATGTTAACTTCAATCTGCAGGGTATCCCCGCCCACGCTGGTCCATGCAAGCCCCCTGACGATGCCGATCTCCGGCTTTTCATTGATCTTGTCCTGCCTGTACTTCGGCTTACCGAGATAGTGTTCCAGCTTTTCCGGCGTTATCGTAACCTCCTCGGTCAACTTCTGTTTCCGTCGGTCAACGATGGCCCTTGCCTCCTTCCGGCATACCGCGCCGATCTGACGCTCCAGTCCCCTGACTCCCGCCTCTCTCGTGTAATACCGCACAATATCACGGATCGCCTCATCGGAAAACGTGAGCTCTCCTTTCTTAATCCCGTTCTTTTGGAACGCTTTCGCTACGAGATGCTCTTTGGCTATATGATATTTTTCATTGGCGGTGTAACTGTTCACCTCTATCATTTCCATACGGTCAAGAAGCGGGCGCGGTATACCGTCCCGATTGTTTGCGGTCGCGATAAACAGCACCTCTGACAGGTCGATAGGGATTTCTACGTAATGATCCCGAAACGCATGGTTCTGTTCGCCATCGAGCACTTCCAGAAGCGCGGAAGCCGGGTCGCCCTTATAATCACTGCCAAGCTTGTCAATCTCGTCTAAAAGCATCAGCGGATTTTTGACGCCCGCCTGCTTAATCGCCGCCACAATACGTCCCGGCATAGCTCCAACATAAGTTTTTCTGTGCCCCCTGATCTCCGCCTCATCGCGCACGCCACCAAGACATATCCTCACATACTGCTTTTTAAGCGCCTCCGCCACGCTCTTCGCCACGGAAGTCTTACCCGTACCGGGAGGCCCCACCAGACAGATGATCTGACTCCCCGGCTTTCCTGTCAGCATTCGGACTGCCAAAAATTCCATCATCCGTTCCTTCACCTTCTCCAGGCCGTAATGCTGCTCGTTTAAAATGCGCTCCGCTTCTTCCAGGTTCCTGCTGTCCCTGGATGTTTTATCCCACGGAAGCTCCAGAAGCGTCTCGATATAAGCCCGTTCTACCGCGCTCTCCGAACCGCTGCCGGCCACATTTTTATAGCGCTTTATCTCCTTGCGGATTTTTTCCTTGACCTCCGGCTCCGCCTTCAGCTTTTCTACATCCGCAAGGAACTGCTCCGCATCGCTGTCCGCATTGTTCTCTCCCAGCTCTTCTTTCAGATACTGCATCTGCTCCCGCAGAATATAGTCGCGCTGATTCTTGTCGATCCGCTGCCTAATATTTTTCGCCAGATCGTTCTTGATACGGATAACCTCAACCTCGCGGGTGAGTATCCCTGTCAGAATCGAAAACCGTTCACGCACAGATATCGCGCTCAGAATCTTCTGCTTGTCAGACACCGCAAGCGGCATATTGATAGTAATGCTGTCTAAGAGCTTGCCCAGCTCCATTCCCTCTTCTATCTGATCCTGCACCGCCTTGCCCACCTTGGGAAAGCAGGCCCCGTATGCCTCCAGCGCCTCCTTAACCGTTCTGGTCATTGCCTCTGTCGTTATCTCGTCGATATCCGCCCTGTCATCCCTCTCATATGACACTTGTGTCAAGATTCCATGTTCCGTCTCGGAAAGGCCATGAATACGCGCCCTGGAAATTCCCTCCACAAGCACACGCAGAATGCGCTCGGGAAGCTTGCTGACCTGTCTGATCAATGTAACGGTTCCCACATCATAAATATCTTCCACGCTAGGATTTTCTTTGCCCGGATCCTTCTGGGTAACCACAAGGAGTCTCTGGTCCCCCAGCATAGCCTGCTCCACGGAAGCCATAGACGCCTCCCTGCTGAGATCAAAATGAATCACCATTCCCGGCAGAATCGTAAGGCCCCTGAGCGTCACCGCCGGAAGCGTGTCCTCCCGCAGAAGGGAAATTGCGTCCGTGTTTCCCTTTCCGCTCTCCAGTTGATTCCAGTTATCCATAAAATCACCCTCTGAATTATCAGAAACGCCGCCAAAGTTCTGGCGACGCTCATCTTCCTGTTTATATCTCAATGCATTGTCAATTCACCTCAGACCATTATCCGTCTGTCAAATTCGTGCAAGCACAATTTGCCTGGACAGATGCGGTCTGGTTGAATTGTTGCACTACTTTGCCTGCAACAATCTGTCGCGGTATCTGACAAGCGGTTTCTCCTCGCCGTCCACCGCCTTCTTCGTCAGGATGCATTCCGCAATGCTGTCGTCCGAAGGGATCTCATACATCACGTCCATCATCACTTTCTCCACGATAGAACGCAGTCCCCTCGCACCCGTCTTTCTGTCGTGGGCGAGTTTTGCGATCTCAACCACCGCGTCGTCCTCCACGGAAAGCTTCACCTCATCAAATGCGAAAAGCTTCTTGTACTGCTTAATAAGCGCATTTTTCGGCTCTTTCAAAATGCGGACTAACGCCTCCTGATCCAGTCCGTCCAAGGCTACCGTCACAGGCACACGGCCGATAAACTCCGGGATCAGCCCGAACTTCATAAGGTCCTGCGGCGTGACTTCCTTTAAGATCGCGCCGATTTCCTTGCCGCTCTTCTCCGCCACCTGTGCGTTAAACCCGATTGAGTGCCGGTCCAGACGTTCCTCGACAATCTTATCCAGCCCGTCGAATGCACCCCCGCAGATAAAGAGGATATTCGACGTGTCGATCTGCAAAAGCTCCTGATGCGGATGCTTTCTGCCCCCCTGCGGCGGCACGCTTGCCACCGTCCCCTCGATGATCTTTAGAAGCGCCTGCTGCACACCTTCGCCCGATACATCTCTGGTAATGGAAACATTTTCCCCTTTTTTCGTGATCTTGTCAATCTCGTCGATATAGATAATACCGTACTGCGCCCGGTCAATATCGTAATCCGCCGCCTGGATCAGCTTGAGCAGGATGTTCTCCACATCCTCGCCCACATAACCGGCCTCTGTCAAAGTCGTCGCATCCGCTATCGCAAAGGGTACGTTTATAATCTTAGCCAGCGTCTGCGCCAGATACGTCTTGCCGGAGCCTGTGGGCCCGACCATGATGATATTGCTCTTTTGCAGCTCTACCTCATCGTCGTCATCCTTGGGTGCCATCACCCTCTTATAATGGTTATAGACGGAAACCGCCATAACCTTTTTGGCCTCTTCCTGCCCGATCACATACTCGTCAAGAAAATTTTTGATCTCCACCGGCTTTAAGAGATTGATTTCCATCTCTTCCGTTTCCGGGTCGTCCTCATATTCCTCCTCTATGATGTCCGCGCAGATATCCACGCATTCATCACAGATATAGACGCCCCCCGGACCGGCGATCATTTTCTTGACCTGATCCTGCGTCTTATTGCAAAAAGAACACCTTACTTTTTCCTCAGAAATCTTTCCTGCCATCTTATTCCTCATTTCCAAGCATCCATAATCTCGGAAAATGCTGCTTTTCAAGCATTCTCCTGCGTGAGACTTCGGACTTCCAAGTCAGCTTTGCTGACTTTGCGATGCAGCCTCTGCTGCGAGTGATTAGAAGTTCTTCTCACGTTAACCTTCCGTGCTGGCGTGGCTGGTGATAATGCGGTCAATCAGCCCATAAGCAAGCGCCTCTTCCGCGCTCTTCCAGTTGTCTCTCTCCGTGTCCGCCATAATCACTTCAAAATCCTGCCCTGTGTTCTGTGCCATGATTCTGGCCATCTTTTCCTTTGTTGCAAGAATATGCTTTGCCGTGATCTCAATCTCGGTAGCCTGGCCCTGTGCGCCGCCCGCCGGCTGGTGAATCATAATCTCCGCATTAGGAAGAGCCATTCTCTTCCCCTTCGCGCCGCCTGCCAGAAGGAAGGCGCCCATGCTTGCCGCCATACCAATACAGACGGTAGACACGTCACATTTGATAAACTGCATTGTATCATAAATTGCCATACCTGCAGTAATCACACCGCCGGGGCTGTTAATGTAAAGGTTGATATCCTTCTCCGGGTCCTCAGACTCTAAGAAAAGGAGCTGCGCCACGATCACGCTGGCGCTCGCATCATTTACTTCCTCGCCCAGAAAGATGATTCTCTCCTTCAAAAGTCTGGAATAAATATCGTAAGAACGCTCCCCTTTTGACGTCTGCTCAATGACATAAGGTATTAAAGCCATGTATTACACCTCCATTATAGACAATCCGCTTATTTTGCCTTGCTCTCCTTGGCATTCTCCGCAATAAACTCAGCCGCCTTTTTGACAGCCAGATCCTGCATAATGCCCTTCTTCTCACGCTCTCCCATAAGTTCTCTGACCTTATCCACTTCCATCTGATAGACTTCAGCCATGGTCTTTAATTCTTCCTCGTATTCCTCCTCAGTCGCATCCAGATTCTCCGCCTTTGCCACCGCCTCAAGCACAAGTCTGGAGCGGATTCTCTCCTCCGCCTGCGGCTTTACGCGTTCTACCATCTGCTGATAATTTGTGCCTGTCATCTGCAGATACTGCTCCATGGACAGCCCCTGCATGGTGATGCGCTGCGCAAATTCATCCACCAGCTGTCTCTGCTGCGTTTCAATCATGGCTTCCGGAATCTCCATCTCGGAAGCATCCACCGCCGCTTTCACCGCCGCTTCTTCCTTCTCATTCTTTGCATCCTTCTGCTTTTTCTCTTCGAGGTTCTTTTTCACATCTTCACGATACTCCGTCAGTGTTTCAAACTCGGAAACATCGCTTGCAAATTCATCGTTCAATTCAGGAAGCTCTCTCTCCTTGATCTCCCTCACGGTGCACTTAAAGACTGCTTCCTTACCCTGCAGATGCTCCGCCTGATAGTCCTCGGGAAAGGTAACTTTCACTTCCGTCTCCTCTCCGATTTTCGCGCCCACAAGCTGTTCTTCAAAGCCGGGAATAAACGCGCCGGAACCGATGGTCAGGGGATAGTTTTCTCCCTTTCCGCCCTCAAAAGCCACGCCATCCACAAAGCCCTCAAAATCAAGCGTAGTCATATCGCCGTCCTTCACAGGGCGGTCTTCCACAGTGATATTTCTCGCGTTGTTCTGCCGCTCCCTTTCAAGCGCTGCGTCAACCTCCTCGTCGGTCACTGCTGTCTCGATCTTATCCACTTTCACGCCCTTGTATTTGCCAAGCTTTACCTCCGGCTTGAGCGCAACCGTAGCCGTGAAAACAAAAGGCTTGCCCGCCTCGATCTGGGTCACCTCGATCTGCGGGGAAGAAACGATATCCTCCTCGCACTCTTCAAGCGCTTTATCGTAAGCATCGGGAATCAGAATATTCGCCGCCTCTTCAAAAAACACCTCTTTGCCGTACATCTTCTCTACCATCTGACGAGGCACCTTGCCTTTGCGGAATCCCGGTATGCTGATCTGTTTCTTCTGCTTCTGATACGCTTTCTCAATCGCCTTCTCAAACTCTTCCACGCCGGTCTCGATTGTCAGCTTCGCCATGTTCTTCTCTAATTTTTCCACCTGTAAACTCATGTTATGGGTTCCTCCTTCAATTCCTCTGTCATCCATCTTTCCATCTATATATAATGCCCACACGGGCTTCCAGCTACAGTCACCCAAACATTATAGCACAGGGCTTTCTAAAATGCTAGTTGTTTTTGCGCGAATAAGCAGGGGAATAAGCAGGGCTACACAAAACATGAAGGCGCCCCGCCTGTGTCTTCACAAACGGGGCGCCTTCGCTTTTGTTTTCGTTACTTCATCTGCTCTTCCTGCTTCTTGATCATTCTACGAACCATCTCACCGCCGATAGAACCTGCCTCCTTGGAAGTCAGGTCGCCGTTGTAACCCTCTTTCAGGTTTACACCGAGCTCAGACGCAACCTCAGTTTTGAAACGATCCATAGCTGCCTTTGCCTCAGGAACTTCTACTCTATTGGTCTTGTTGCTTGCCATTTCTTTTCACCTCCGAAATACTTTGAATCTTTTGATTCTTTATCTATATTTGAGACAAGCGCATTCTCCGTGCGCCTGTCTACGGTGTTTTCCGTTTAAAGCACACTTTGTTTGCCGCTTATCTTGATGTTAGTATGTTCGGATGGGATGAAATTATAATAGTATTTTTTTCCAGATCATGCATCTTAATTTTTATAGCCTTATCCCCGGTACACGATCTTCGCCGCCATCGCGTCAGCCGCCTCTTTCCCCTGCAGCTTTTCCAGAATGGCAAGCCCAAAGGGAATCGCCGCGCCCATGCCGCGTCCCGTGATGATATTGCCGTCGATTACAGCCGGCTCCTGCTTCACGTCCGCACCCTCCAGCTGACTTTCCATGTCGGGGAAGGAACACGCCTTCTTTCCTTTTAAATGCCCGCGGTGTCCCAGAATCGAAGGCGCCGCGCATACAGCCGCCACGGTCTTGCCCGCCTTCACAAATGCGTCCAACTGCTCCATCAACGCCTCACATGCCTCCAGATTCTTCGTGCCCGGCATCCCGCCCGGCAGGACAATCACATCCGTCTCGTCAAAATTGACTTCCGAAAGGACTTTGTCCATCGTCACTTCCACACCGTGGGAGCTTGTGACGCTGCGCCCGTTGGTGATGGACACCATGGTGATCTCCTCGCCCGCGCGCCGCAGGATATCCACCACCGTCAGCGCCTCGATCTCCTCATAACCTGTTGCGAAAAAAATTGCTGTTTTGCTCATGTGTTCCTCCGTTCCGGGGTTTTTGTCCCCCTGCTTTCTATTATTTGTGTTACCAACGTATCAAAGCATCTTTCTCACTCAAATCACTTTTTGCGCCGGCCACTTACTTTATCCCCTTTTATTAGTTCCCTTTTATCCGTTCCATCCGGCACATACCTAAATACTACAAATTCCGTTATTTCATCCGTATCATTTTCAAAGGTATGCACACTGTCAAAAACTCTTACCACATCATTTTCTACGGCATAACAGGATTTTTATTTTTCACCGTATGTACCGCCCCGCCGCATCAGCACAATTCCCGTCACATCCGCAAGCGCCCAGCCGATGGGAATCGCCCACCAGATACCGAGCACACCGATTGCCGGATGCGCCGCCAGAACATATGCCAGCACAACCCGCGTTCCAAGGGAAATCACCGTCAGCACAAGGGACACGCCCGGTCTGTTAACGCCCCGGAAATACCCGTACAGTAGGAACAGGACGCCGATGCCGATATAGAAAGCGCCCTCGATGCGCAGATACTGCATACCGATTTCTATAATCTTAGTTTCCCCGGCATCCACAAAAATCAGCATGAGAAACCTTGCAAACGCAAATACCAGAACCGAAATCACCCCGCAGAAAACGGCTGAAACCGTCATCGCCTTCCTCGTCCCCTGCTTTACTCGCTCCCGTTTGCCCGCGCCGAAATTCTGCGAAATGAAAATGGAGTAGGCATTGCCGAACTCCTGCGCCGGCATGTAAGCGAACGTGTCAATCTTTACCGTAGCCGCAAAAGCCGCCATCACCGCGGGACCGAAGCTGTTGACGAGGCTCTGCACCATCAGAATGCCGAAATTCATCACCGACTGCTGTACGCCGGTCATCAGGGAATAGCCGCAGATTTCCCCAACCGGCTTCTCCTCCCGCAGGAAGCGTTTCAGAGAAAACCGATAATACGGCTCCTTCTTCCACAGATAAACGCCGAGTCCCAGCCCGGAAACCGCCTGCGCGATCACCGTCGCCTCCGCCGCCCCAGAAAGTCCCCGTTTCAAACTGCACACAAAAAATAAATCAAGCGCAATATTCAGCGCCGACGCCGCCCCCAGAAAGTACAGCGGCGCGACGGAATTTCCAAGCGCACGCAACAGGAAAGCAAAATAATTATATAGGAAGATAAAGAAAATCCCCCAAAAGACAACCGCCAGATATTCCCTTGTCATGTCATAAAGTTCCGCGGGTGTGCGAAGCAGCGTAAGAATCGGGTGCATCATCGTCTGCGAAAAAAAAGTGAGCGCCACCGCCAGCACGCCGATCAGCACAAAAGCCGTCTGCGCGCAGATGCGCACCCGCTCTTTGTCTCCCTTTCCTATATAATAGGAAAAGACAGCGCCGCCGCCCATACTAAGACCAATCAGCAGAGAGTTTAAAAACGTCATCAGCGCGTAGGAAGAGCCCACTGCCGCCAGCGCGTCCGCGCCCACAAATTTTCCCACCACCCATGTGTCCGCAATATTGTAGCACTGTTGCAGCAGATTTCCTAAAATCATCGGCGCCGCGAACACAAGCAGCGATTTTGTCACATTACCTTTTGTCAAATCCTGATTTGTCATATCACTATACGCTCATCTCATACCGATACTCAAAGCTGTCCTCTGCCGCCGCCCTGTTCCTTCTCCCGCCGTACTTGCCCGTTCTGGTCATACCCAATTTTTCCATGACCCTATAGGAAGCCACATTTTCCGTATCGCAACAGGCAATAAAGTGCGTCGTTCCCATATGCTCCGTACAATAAGAGACAAGTGCTTTCGCCGCCTCATAGGCAAACCCGTTTCGCCAATATTTCTTATTGATAATCCAGGCAAGCTCCCCGATTCCATTTTCAAAGTATATCCCAACCGCACCAATATGTTCGTTATGATAGAGTATGGCAAATTCATAAAACGCCGGCTCTTCCTTCGCCCACTCTGCGTCAACGCCCGCCAGAAACGCTACGGTTTCCTCCACGCTCTCATTCGGCAGACGGCACATGTATTTTGAATTTTCATAATCCATGGCGTAAACATTCACCGTATCAAGGTATTCGCTTCCCAAAGGTTTTAAGGTCAGGCGTTCTGTCTTAATTTCAATGCTTTTCATGGCATTTCCCTTCCTTTATGATTCATCCGGCAAATCCTCAATATACCTGCATTTCGGAAAATTGGAACATCCCAAGAACTGTTTTCCCTGCCGTTCCCCTTTCTTCGCCGTGCGCATAACAAGTTTTCCGCCACAGCGGGGACATATCGAGTCCTCAGCCTTTGCCGTTTCCATAACGGCAGGGACGGACTGCAAAACACTCTTTTGTGTTTTCTGCTGAATATTTTGAATATGCGTCATTTTTCTAGCTTCGTCCACCTGTGTAAGCGGATACAGTTTCTCAAATAAGTCGTCAATTTTTTGCGACGATAATCGCTTCCCTGTCTTAGCTATATTTTGTCGAACTGCAGAAAGAATCTTATGTCGGTTCATAACATAATGGTCTGCGCTGGTCAATTTGATATCCTTCAATGTGCATCGGTCACTAAATACTATGTAAGAATAAAAAGGCAATGTCTGTTCCACAAGAAATGCCTGAAGCCATTTTATATGCCCCTTGTTCTGCATGATTGGATTAAAAAATTTATTTTTCAGCGACCGTCCCCGCCCGGCAGGCAAGGTCTGCGTCCAATATTTTTGAGTTTCTGTTCCAAAAATCCACCCGCTGTAATTTTTAGACTCAAATACATAAATGCCCGATTCATGCAAAAGAACAACATCCAGTTCTGTAGTTTCCCCGTTTTCTTTCGGAATATATAAATTGAACAAATAACGTTTATACCCATCAAGCGGCTTAAGATCTTTATATGTGTAAAATTCACCCAGACGTCCCTTATCAAAAAGGACACTCAAATAGGAATTTTTAGTCTGCTCATAATATTCCGTCTTTTTATACTGCCAATTCTGTAATGTATATATTACAATTACTACAATGACAAAAAGCAACGCATACAAATACATCCACATGACCGCTCTCCCCTTTTACTATAAATAATACGCCAAAAGTCTACAGATTTCATCCCAAGACATTATAACACAGAACATACAGGAACTGACAAACCATTTTACCATTTATATATTTCACCCTTTTCAAAAACACAGACACTTGACATATTTCTCTGCACCATACTACGCTATATCCATCATTTACATTTGGTCTGTATGGCTGTCCTGTGCCATATCTGTCACGGCATTTCGCCGAGAATTTCCATGCAAACGATTTACCGTACGCTTATCAGTACCTTGACAAACAAATAAGACTTTACACTGTCATCAAATCCCTTTATAATAGAGATAGTTCATAAATATTTGTATATATAACTGTCTGCAAGGAGGGTGAAAGGATGTACGAAGTGCCAACTGATCTGCAATACAAAGACCACCTGCGAAAAGAACGAATCCGCATTGAAGACGAACTTGAGATGCTTCGCAGCAAAGAATATGAAAAACTCGAAAAGAAACTGGAACGCGATTTAACAAGGGTAAACGAAGGCATAGAAAGCTAATCGCAGCGTAACCCCAAAACCAAGGTGTAAAGTCTTATACTACGGTAAGACTCTACACCCTTCTTTATGCTAGTTCCCATTCGTCACAGCATTTCGCCGGGAAAATCCGGGAGAAAATTATCCCTCCAGAATCTCATCAATTTCCCGTCTCTCCTCCTCCCCAAAAGACGTATTCCCAATCATCCCGATATTGTCCAGCACCTGAGTCGGACGGGAAGCGCCGATCAGCACACTGGTGATATCGCCGTCCCTGAGAATCCACGCCAGCGCCATCTGTGCCAGAGACTGTCCTCTCTGGGCGGCAAGCGCATTCAGTTTTCCGATTTTTTGAAGCATGTCTTCTGTTATGGCACTCTCCTGTAAAAAGCGCCCGTCCGCCCGCACACGGCTGTCTTCGGGAATGCCATGCAGATAGCGGTCTGTGAGAAGCCCTTGTGCCAGCGGCGAAAAGGTGATCACACCAATCCCATGAGCCGCCGCATAGTCCTTGAGCCCGTCCTTCTCAATCGTTCGGTCGAGCATGGAGTATCTTCTCTGATTAATAATAAACGGCGTTCCCATCTGCTTAAAAAGGGCGGCAATCGCCTCCGTCTGTTCTCTGTCATAGTTGGAAATGCCCACATACAGCGCCTTTCCGCTTCTGACTATGCCGTCCAGCGCTCTTGCTGTTTCTTCCAAAGGCGTCTCGGGATCGGGTCTGTGGTGGTAGTATATATCCACATACTCTATGCCCATACGGCGCAGGCTCTGATCCAGACTTGCAACCAGATATTTCTTACTGCCCCAGTTTCCATAAGGACCCGGCCACATATCATATCCGGCTTTCGTGGAAATCACCAGCTCGTCCCGATAAATCCCCAGACTCTTTTTCAGAATCCTTCCGAAATTTTCCTCCGCCGCACCGTACACAGGTCCATAGTTATTTGCCAGATCAAAATGCGTGATCCCATGGTCGAAAGCCGTATGGCACACCGCCTCCATATTTTCAAAGTTTCCATTGGAACCAAAATTATGCCATAAACCCAGAGAAACCGCCGGAAGCAGAAGTCCGCTGCTGCCGCAGCGATGATAGGGCATCGTTTCATATCTCTTTTCGTCTGCAATATACATCGTATACCTCCCTATTGAAAATTAACAGTTATCTCCGTTATCCTAACATATATGATCGTCACAGACAACCATGCGCTTTTCGCACAAACTACCAGTTTATCACCAAACGCCACATGAAAAATCCAGAAAACAGACAGGACTTTACACCGCCATCTAATCCCCTTATAATAGAGACCATTAATGAATATTTGTAAATAGAGGTATGAAATAAACAACCGAATCGAAAGGACCCCACAATGGAAATCGAACGCAAATTCACAGTCAAAACCCTCCCGGTCAATCTGGACTCTTACCCCTGCCGCATCATCGAGCAGGCTTATCTGAACACTGACCCGGTTGTCAGAATCCGCAGGGAGGACGACTCCTACTATCTGACCTACAAAGGAAAAGGACTGCTCGCCAGAGAGGAGTACAATCTCCCCTTAAACGAAGAGTCCTACTATCATCTGCGGGAAAAAGCGGACGGAAATATCATCTCCAAAAAACGGTATGTCATTCCCATCGACCATCCGCAGTTTGACCCGACATATGTGTCGTCCAAAGGAAATTTAATTGACCAGCTTAGTCTGTGCGTAGAACTGGATATCTTCGAGCCGCCTTTCGCCCCTCTTGTCATCGCGGAAGTGGAGTTCCCGGACGAAGAAACAGCGGAATCGTTTCTCCCTCTCGACTGGTTTAGTCAAGACGTCACAAACGATCCCGCCTATCACAATTCTAATTTGAGCAGGGCCCGGTAGACTCTCTCACCACAAGCTCCGCCGGAAACACAATCTGCTGGTGCTCTTTGCGCTCCCTGATCACGTCAAGGAGCAGGCGTATTGTCTTCTTCGCCATCTCCTCCACCGGCTGCTTGATCGTGGTCAGCTTCGGATTGTAATACTCTCCCATCTCAATACCATCATACCCGGCCACCGAAATATCCTCTGGAATCCTTTTTCCGGCTTCAAGCACCGCCCTGCAGGCGCCGATAGCCAGCGCGTCAGCCACCGCATAGATGGCCGTCACTTCCTGCCCCGACTCCAGCAGCTTTTTAGCCGTCAGATAGCCGTTTTCCATGGAATAGTGGTCGATATCCTCCTGCACATAGCAGATCAGTTCATCCGGCACATCCAGCCCGTGCTCCGCATATGCCCGCCGAAATCCCTCCATGCGCAGCCGGCCGATGGGCCGCTCCGACCGCTCAGTAATCAGAGCAATTTTCCTGTGTCCCAGACCGAGCAGATACTCCGTCATCTTTTTGCTTTCCATCCTGTCATCTACTGCAATATTGGAAAACTCCATCTTATTGATCTGGTCCGGCACATTGACTCCAATAGTGCTGAAAATAAAAGGCACTTTCAGCTTTCGTATCTTCTCCTCTGTATGCTCGAATTTGCCGCCAAGGAAAACGATTCCGCGCAGCCGTTTCTCCTTCTCAAGCTCCAGCGCCACATCAATCTCATCCTCCTGAGGCTCCACATGCCGAAGTACGAGCGCATACTTGTTTCGCTGCGTCTCTTCCTCGATGATCTGAATCATGCTGCTGAAAAACGGATTCGTAATTCCCTTCACCAACACGGCAATGCACTTGGCGTCCGTCCTCTTTAAGTTTCTGGCGCTGTTATTCGGAATAAAACCTGTTCGGTCAATCACTTCCAAAATCATTTTCTTGGTTTCAGGGTTGATATCCGGGTGATTATTGATTGCCCGGGAGACCGTACTGACGCCCACGCCGCATTCTTTCGCTATGTCTTTTATCGTTATTTCCGCCATCTGCATCCCCCGCCATATTCTACGCGCTCTTCACTCAATGCGGAGAATGCCGTGTTTTTGGCATTCTCCTGCGTGAAACTTAGTACTTCTTGGCGTCCTGTCCTATGTCGGGACGCCTTTAGAAGTACTTTTCACGCTTTTGCCCGGCCGTAGAGTTTTGACATCTCCAGGATCCGCGCCGCCAGCTCATCCGTGAACTGCCCGGGCAGCATCCGCCACTTCCAGTTCGTCCCCAGCGTGGAAGGCATATTGGTTCTTGCCTCCGTCCCAAGCCCAAGATAATCCTGCATCGGAATCACACAGGTATCCGACACGCTTGCCATGGCCGCCCTGATAAACTCCCACTGGATGTCCTTATTCGTCTTTATATTCAAATACCTTTTTGCAAAAGCCTTATCCCGACGGTTCAACTTCTCATACCAGCCCAGTGTCGTGTCATTGTCATGGGTTCCCGTGTAGACGATGCTGTTCGCCACATAATTATGAGGCAGATAATCGCTCTCCTCTCTGGAGTCAAAAGCAAACTGCAAAATCTTCATGCCCGGATAGCCAGTCTTTTTCACCAGATTAATGACCGATTTGGTCAAAAATCCGAGATCCTCCGCAATCACAGCCTTTTTCCCAAGCTTTGCCTTCATCGTCTGAAAGATATCGTAGCCGGGGCCCTTTTCCCAGTGCCCAAACTCCGCCGTCTCGTCGCCAAAGGGAATGGAATAATACTCATCAAACCCCCTGAAATGGTCGATACGCACCACATCGTAAAGTTTATAGCAGTAGCCGATCCGTTTCATCCACCACTCGTAATCCGTCTTTTTATGATAATCCCAACGGTACAGCGGGTTCCCCCAGAGCTGTCCCGTAGCGGAAAAGGCATCCGGCGGGCATCCCGCCACAGCCACGGGCGTCAGCGTGTCATCCAGCTGGAATAACTCGGGGCTTGCCCATGTATCCGAACTGTCAAATGCCACATAAATGGGAATATCCCCGATAATCTCAATCTTCTTCTGGTTTGCGTACTCTTTCAGCGCAAACCACTGTTTCGCGAAGAGATATTGCTGGAACTGGTAAAAAGCCACTTCCTCCGCATATTTTTCCGCGTATTTCTTCATCGCCTCAGGCTTGCGCAGCCTGATATCCTCGTCCCACTCTGCCCAGCTCTTTCCGCCGAAAGCGTTCTTCACCGCCATGTAAAGGGCGTAGTCTTTCAGCCAGTAGGCATTCTCCTCCACAAAGTTCCGATATGCCTCGTCCTTCTCGATCCGGCTGTTCTCAAAAGCTGTCTTTAACACTTTGAACCGGGACAGATATATCTTCTCATAATCGACATAAGCGTCGTCATCACCAAAGTCATACTGCTCGCAGTCTTTCTTCGTAAGATACCCGTCCTCAACGAGGGACTCCAGATCAATATAATAGGGATTTCCTGCAAAAGTGGAAAAAGACTGATAGGGAGAATCCCCATAGCCGGTGGGACCAAGCGGCAGTATCTGCCAATAGGACTGCCCTGCTTCTTCTAACAGATCAATAAAGGTATATGCCTCTCTGGAAAACGCGCCAATCCCATACTTTGAAGGGATAGCGGATACAGGCAGTAAAACACCGCTCTTTCTCATAACATCCACATTTCCTTTCCTGTCAACCATTCCGAATCCGTTCGGAAACCGATTTCTATAAAATTTTACAATATTTTGTCAAAATAAGCAAGTTCGATCAGTGATTTTTACCCTGATATAATCCGAGGAAGCGGTGAACGAATCAGCGCTTCCCCATGATTCTCACTCTAACCTTTGACCGCGCCTGCTGCCACACCCTTGATGATGTACTTCTGGCAGGACAGGTAGAAAATGATAACAGGAATAATGCTCATCAGTATCAGCGCCATTGTCGCGCCCAGATCCACCGTACCGTAGCTGCCCTTCAGATACTGGATGTGAATCGGAATCGTGCGGTATTTATTGATATCAAGCACCAGAACCGGCAGCAGATAATCGTTCCAAACCCACATGATCTCCAGAATACCCACGGAAATCATGGTCGGCTTTAACATCGGCACAACCACCTGGAAGAAGATTCTCACCGGTCCGCATCCGTCGATGGACGCCGCCTCCTCCACCTCCAGCGGAATCGCCTTCACAAATCCGACGAACATGAAGATGGCAAGCCCGGCGCCAAACCCCAGATATACAATCGAGATCGACAGTGGCGTATTCAGGTGCAGCTTATCCGCCGTTTTGGAGAGCGGAAACATTACCATCTGGAACGGTACCACCATGGAAAATACACAGAGGAAGTAAACTACCTTACAGAAAAGGGAATCCACCCTCGCAATATACCACGCCGCCATGGATGTACAGAGCAAAATCAAAAACGTGGAGAGCAAAGTAATCAAAACGCTGTACAGCACACTGTTCACAAAGGGATAGTTACCGAAGGTCATACCCTTTATGAAATTGTCAAAACCGGCGCTCATCTCCCCTGTGGGAAGCGCAAAGGTATCGGTTTTTACAAATGTATTCTGTTTAAACGAGTTGATCACAACCGCCAGCACAGGAAGTACATAGACAATGCTGACCACTGACAATATCACGGAAAGAATGGTTTTTGTACTCTTTTTCATTACTGCTGCACCTCCCTCTTACGCGTATAACTCAACTGAAGCAGTCCGAGTCCCGCCACCAGAATAAAGAAGACTACTGCCTTCGCCTGCGCCACACCCTGGGAAGTCGTGTTTGAGCTGTAGAAGGTATTGTAAATATTGAGCGCCAGCATTTCTGTCGTCTTGATGGTCGTTCCGCCCTCCTGAATGATAAACGGCTGTCCGCCTGTCAGCGCCAGGTTCTGGTCAAACAGCTTAAAGCCATTTGTCAGGGAGAGGAAGATACAGATGGTAAAGGAACTCATTACATTCGGAATCGTCACTTTGAAAAGTGTCTGCATGGAAGTCGCGCCGTCGATGCGGGCCGCCTCCAGAATATCCCCGGGCACATTCTGCAGCCCTGCAACGTAGATGATCATCATATAACCGATCTGCTGCCAGCACATGAGGATAATCAGTCCCCAGAAGCCGTATTTGCTCTCCAACAGAATGGAAGTCTGGTAGCGTCCGAGAATACCGTCAAAGATCATTGACCAGATGTAGCCGAGTACGATACCGCCGATCAGGTTCGGCATAAAGAACACGGTACGGAACAGGTTACTTCCCTTAATTTCCAGCGTCAGAATATATGCCACGATAAACGCCAGCACATTGATAAAGACAAGCGATACGACTGCAAACATTGCCGTATACCAGAACGCGTGGCGGAAAGAAGCATCCTGAAAAGTTTTGATATAGTTGCCAAAGCCGATGAATTTCGCGTCGGATATCAAACGGAACTGGCACATGGACAGCCAGATACCCTGGATGAAAGGCCAGACAAATCCGATGACAAATGCGATAAGTACAGGACCCATAAAGAGGAGTCCCCAGCGCTTCGTCGCCTTTTGAAGAGAATTTGTGGCGGTTATTTTCTTGCTTTTCATGGTATCACCCCCTGATTTATTTTGCTTGTTCAGTCTCATCTGAAAAGGCGGGGCGGATAAAACACCCGCCCCGCCGCCTGTTTGAAACATTATTCTAATCTTATGGTTCTTGTCTTTTTAGTTGTTCACTGCGTTGTACTCTTCTGCCCAGCCGTCCACGAATGCCGTGCGTACGAGCTCCCAGTTCGCGTCAGACTGATCTGCGTTGTACTGGTTCAGGGCGCTCACCAGAGTAGCGCGGTAGGAATCTACGTTAGGCTGGAAGTTGGTCGCCCAGTTCATGACATAGCATCCGTCCGCCGTGTACTGGTCAGCCGCTGCCAGGAATCCGTTGGTGGACTCTGCCGCAGACTTATAAGGCATAACGCCAAAGGTATCTACTAACTTACGGGAAGCGTCAGGATCTGTCACACACCAAACCATGAAGTCCATCGTAGCCTGCTGGTCTGCTTCGGAAGCCTTGCCGTTGATTGCCCAGCAGTTCTCTGTACCACAGTTTAAGCCTGCCTTTTCCTCGCCTGCAACGCCGCAGTAGTAAGGAATCATCGTAGCGTTCGGAACGTCATCCTTCACCGCATCATACTCCCAGGAACCGTTTACGAAGAACGCTGCCTTTCCCGTCTTGAACTCATTCTCAGGATCATGTCCGCCGGTTGCCAGCTCCTTGGGATCTGTCAGGCTGTTGTTGATGCAGAGGTCATACAGGTTCTTAAAGTTATCCATGTATTTACCAGAGATAGTCGGCGGGCACTCTGTCCATGTCGTCCCCTCCTGCTCGTAGTAGTACTCGAGGTTCGCCATATGTCCCGTAAATCTCCAGGAAGAGGAATCATCCATGTCAGAGGAAGAGAAAGCGTCAAACCCAAGCTCGCCCGCGCGTGCGTGAATGTCCTCTGCCACTGCCTTTAAACCGTCAAAGTTCTTGATCTCGTCCATGCTGTGACCCGCCGCTTCAACCAGGTCAGGGTTTGCGATGATGCCGTAACACTCATAGCAGTAACCGATGGAAACTAACTTCCCTGTCTCATCATAAAGGTTGTAAGCGTCTGTATTCAGCTCCTTGGCAATCGCCGTGTCCTTCAAGTCCAGTGCGTAATCTTTCCAGTCCTTTACACCTGCCTGATTACCAACGACAAACAGTGTCGGGGGCGCGGATTTATCCATCTCGGATAACAGCGTTGTGGAATACGTGCCGGAAGCTGCGGTAACCACCTTCACTTCCACACCAGTCTTCTCTGTATAAGTCTTTGCAACCTCCTGTAACACTTCGTCGGATTCAGGTTTGAAATTCAGCCAGTAAACCGAACCGCTCTTAGAAGAACCGCCGCCGCAGCCAACTAACGTGGTTGCCATCATCGCTGCACAAAGCACTGTGCTAACAATTTTCTTTTTCATTGTTTTTTCCTCTCCCTTTCAGTAATTGAAATGTTGGTTTGTTGTTCTGGAAACGTTTGCGGTAACGGTATCGGCAACGTCCCCGGTAACGTTTCCATTTGTTTGAACTTAATATAACACCATCCCGTCATTCTGACAAGAGGTTTTTTCTATTTGTTTCCATTTTTGCCATTTTAGATAGAAATTATACAGGCAGTTTATGCACTTTGCACATGCGCGCATAAGCAGAGTCAGAAGGATTACGAAATATGCTTCATGCCTGCATGAGGGGATATTTTGGAAGCCTTATGACGAGCAACGCGAATGAGAGATGCAGCGCATCTCGAATCTGCTTATGCCCGCTTTATAAGTCCGGCTTACTGCCTGCTCTGCAGGAATGCCAGAAACGCCGCCTCAGGTAACGGCTTTGAGAAATAGTAACCCTGAATATAGTCAATGGAAAGCTCTTCCATGGCAAGATACTGCTCTTCGGTCTCGATTCCCTCCGACACAATTTTCAGTTTCATACCGTGGATCATCTGCATTGCGGCATTCATAACATACTTTGCCTTCTCGTCCTGAAAGAATGCCTGACTCATTTCCCGGTCAAACTTCACGATATTGACCGGCATATCCACAATATAATTCAGATTGGACTGCCCTGTGCCAAAATCATCCAGCGAAAAATACACCCCGTACTCCATCAGCCTTCGCATATTTTCAAGAAGCGTCTTTTTGGCCGCCATGGACGCGGACTCCGTGATCTCCAGATTGATGTATTTGGGGTTGATCTGGTATTTTTCCATAATCCCTATGTAATCGTCCGCCAGCCCCGGATAGCCGCACTGGACAACTGACAGGTTTACTTCTATATAATGCAGCCCGTACTGCTCCAGCTGTTCCTTCGTAAAGAAACGGCACACCTTCTCGAACACGATTTCCCCGAGCTGCAGGATCTTGCCGTTCGCCTCCGCCACGGCGATAAACGCGCCCGGCGGCACAAGATTTCCGTCCCGGTCACGCATTCTCACCAGCGCCTCCGCACTCACAAATTTTTTCGCCTTGGTGGAATAAATCGGCTGGTAGAATACCTCGATACGGTCTTCCTTCATCGCCTCGTCGAGCATCTGCTCCATGCTCTTTTCTTTCCGCATCTGCTCCACGAAATCGGAATCCACTTCCTTGAAATTGGTCGTGCTGTGGTCGCTGCTTTTCCATCTGGCGTACTGCATCAGATGCACCATTTCCTGATAGTCGCCCACCATAGCCGCGTCCGGCATATAGGTGAACGCCGCCTGCGCCATACCGCCAAGCTCCCTCCTGCCATACTCCACAAAGTTTTTGACCTTCTCGATAGTATCCTCCACATGGTCCAGATCTTCAAAAACCATCCACACCTCGTCGTCAGCCATCTTAAACACCCTTGTATTGTCGAGCTTCGGAAGCCGTCTGGCAAAGGCCGCCATCACTGCCTGCTCCCTTGCACCCTCGTCGGCCTGGCTGACTCCAAGGTTCCACCAGATAGAGAGCAGGGAGAAATTCTTTTTCCTGTTATAGAGTTTTCTGGCATACAGCAGCAGCCCCTCCTGATTATACAGGCCGGTTACCCGATCCGTCAGATATTCCGGGTTCTCCAGCCGGAAAAAGATTACCAGAATGCCCAGCGCCCCCGCATAGCCCATCAGCAGAAGTTCATTGTTTAAAAACTGCACAAACGCCGCCCCGAACCATATAGCCATCCAGCACAGAATCACCTGGCTTCTTCTGGCATTCGCCTGCTTCCGATGCGCAATCGTAAATATAACATTGAAAACGACAAAACTTCCCGCGAAAGCATAAGTCGAAAGCACCGCCGGCCCCGCCGTGTACACTACCCGGCCCATCTTATATATGCCAATCGGCAGACAGGCTATCACAATACTCTCCGCCAGCCAGATCCCTGTTCCAACTGCGGCTACGCGCAAAAACTTTTTCTGCCCTTCATACACATCGGAACACTCATACAGAAATCCCAGAAGTCCGACCAGGACAAGAGAAACCAGATACAGCTTGCAGATCGCCAGCACCAGCCCCCTGTGGTCTAACAAAAGTCTGACAATGGCCCAAATGGAAAGCATATCGCACAGCACACAAAACAACATGCCAAACAGAAGCACCTGAAACATAATCTGGGTACCAAGCTTCAGCGACTGATATCTTCTATAAAATAAAAACATCGTCACAAGCAGAATAATTCCACACATCTGTGCCTGTATATTCATGCCGGTACTACTCCTTTCTGTCGAAAACGGCGGAATCCGCCAGTTTATATGATCCCGGAAATTGCGGCAGCATGAAGCGTTCTTTAAACAGCCAGCGCCCGTCGGTTTTTGCCGCAACATATATCGGCAGCAAAGCAGCGCCCCATTATAGCAGAAAGGGAATCATCTCCCGCACCGATGAAAAAATCAGATGAGGCCTTACCTCTGCACTTTGGACATCCTCCAAAGACGCCTCGCCGCTCAAAACCAGTACACTTTTTAAACCATGGTTTCTGCCCGCGGCAATATCTGTGTACAGGCGGTCTCCCACCATGGCAATGTGGCTTCTCTCAACGTTGACCCTAGTGGTCAAATAGTCTATGATATCCGCATTCGGCTTGCCGATCACCCTGTCGGGATAGCGGAAAGCCGAGGCGTTAATAAACGCGTGAATGGCGCCGGCGTCCGGGATAAAACCATCCTCCGTCGGGCAGTTATAGTCCGGATGGGTTGCCAGATAAGGGAGGCCCGCTCGTACAAAATCACAGACCTTACACATTTTCTGATAGTCAAGCGACGTATCAAAAGCCGTCACCACCACTTCCGGGCATTCCTCCTCCAAAGCAATACCCGCCTGCAGAAACTCTTCCCGCAGAAGCGCGTTCCCTAAAAGAAATACCTTTTTACCCGGAAAATACCGTTTCAGATAATGGATCGTCGCCTGCCCTGAAGTGACGATTTTCTCCTCCCCAACGAAGAGCCCCATCCGCTCAAGTTTCTCCACATAGACCGCCGCGTTTTTGGAAGAATTGTTGGTCAAAAAGACATAGTTTCTCCCGGACGCCTCTATGCGCTCCAGAAACGCTTTTGCGCCGTCGATCCACCGCTCTCCAAGGTAGATCGTACCGTCCATATCGAGCGCAAAACATTTCACCTGGGAAAGGATGCCCTCTGGATCTTCGTTTACATTAGGAATGTCTGGCTGCATAAATATAACCCCTCATTTCTTTTGCGGCTATTATATCATCTATCCCCCGTACTGTGCAACACTCTGCCCGACTGTCTCCGATTCTTGGAAAGTGAAATTTTTAAACCGCACTCTCCCTTTTCTTCTTTCCTCCGGGATGCTATACTTGACAGTAAGAATATCTTATCCGTCATCCACGAAAGGAGCCTTACCCATGAAAGAAAAACTCTACACAATCCCCTTAAACGACGCCATAAACGAACAGGACGAGTGCCCCTTTTGCTTTATCGAGCGCAATGTGGAACAGGACCTTTTGGACTTTGTCCTCGGCTCCGGCTCTTCCTATATGGAAAGCGACGTGAGGGAGCAAACAGATCAGGAAGGATTCTGCCGGAACCATTTTAAGAAAATGTTCGACTATGGCAACACGCTTGGAAACGCCTGGATCCTGAAAACGCATTACCAGCGCATGAACCGGGAACTCCATGAGAAAATAAAGGCATTTGCGCCCGGAAAAACTTCCTTAAAGGATAAATTCAAAAAACAGACGCAGCGCACCAACCCTATCGGTATCTGGACCGCTGAAAAGGAAGCGTCATGCTATATCTGCAAACGTTATGCAGACACTTACGAACGCTATCTGGACACCTTTTTCGTCATGTTTAAAAAGGACGCGGAATTTCGCGCAAAAATAAAAGAGAGCAAAGGCTTCTGCCTGCACCATTTCGGCGACCTGTGTGAAGCGGCGGACAGCCGGCTCAATGACAAGGAGAAAAAAGAATTTTATGATATGGTTTTCCCGCTGATGGAAGAGAATATGGCGCGTCTGTCGGAGGACGTCTCCTGGATGGTAGAAAAATTCGACTACCGCAACAAGGACGCAGACTGGAAAAACTCCAGAGACGCCATCCAGCGCGGTATGCAGAAACTAAAAGGCGGATATCCCGCTGATCCGCCGTATCAGGCGAATAAATAAAAAGGACAGACCATTCCGTTTGCCCGTTAATATCACAGAAAAACAAATGCTCCCAACGGGAGCACTTGTTTTTTCTATGTGGCTATTACATCGCATCCATGGAGCCATCGCTCTCGTCGTCATCATCGAAGAACTCTTCCACTTTCTTCACACCACCGACAACCTTGTCTGTCGCCTCAGCCTTCGCCGCCTGAATGCCTTCCTTAAACTCCGTCTTCGCGCTGCTCTCCTCTGTCTTGCCCAGGTCAAGGTCCACGTAGTTACGGTCTGTCTCGCTCTCCTCCAGATCCTCGTCGAAATTGTCGAAGTCTTCATCGTCATCAAAATCGTCGTCCATCAGCGCGTCCCTGCCCTTCAGGTAATAGTACGCACCTCCCGCTACGGCGCCAAGAGCCGCTGTCACCATCAATAACTTACCGAATTTTTTCGCCATCAGTGTTCTCCTTTCACCGTCTCAGTTCCTATTACCATTATATTAATACTATTTTGTGAAAATGAAAAGAGAATATGTATAAAAAAAGAGAAAACTTTATTAAAACTGCATTTTAGGCACAACATCTTGTGGCCTGAAATTTTCTAAAAACTAGTTTTTCACAGGACATTGAATCCCCTGCAGTGTTGTGCTATAGTTATAAATGACCAAAAAGGTCAATTTATGTAGAATTGGGGAGAACATGAACGAGAAATTTTTTGATTTAAAAAAAGAAAAACAGGACCGCATGATTAATGCCGCTTTAAAAGTATTTTCTATAGGCGGCTATAAACATGCCAGTACGGACGATATTGTAAGTGAAGCAGGTATCAGTAAGGGTCTTTTATTTCATTATTTCGGGAGTAAGCTGGGACTTTACAGTTTCCTCTACGACTACAGTGTACGTTTTATGAAACTTGAATTGACCGGCGGCGTTTCCTCCAAAGAACGGGATTACTTTGAGATCCGCCGTCAGATGGAGTATGCCAAAATGCAGGTGCTCAAAAACTACCCTTACATGCAGCAGTTCCTTGACCGCTGCCGTATTGAGGACGTAAGCGAGGCGCTTATGGCCATTGAGCGCCAGAAAAATGTGCTCGGCGACATGCAGGCCGTACTGAAAAACCAGAGCGACCGCTCGCTGTTTAAGAGTGAAGTGGACTATGAAAAGTTGGATCAGATGGTCACCTATACGCTTGACGGACTGATGGACGCCCGTTTTCTGGATTCGTCTTTCCATCCCGATATGCTTTACGAGGAGAGCTGTTCCTACCTGAATATGTTAAAAGCGCTTTCCTACCGCTGATAAAATCAATCAAAAAGGCGGAGCCGGATCATCGGCTCCGCCGTTCTATTATTTTCTGGTAGCGGCATTCTTTTCCTTAATCTTTTTCATAATCATATCCTTCACATCCCTCGCCTTATCCTTCATACGGGGATTCGCAGTTTTGGAAGTGATAAGGCCTGTGATCAGGCGGCTCGCCACATCATACTGCTCAAAACGCATCGCTGTCACAGCGATCAGGAAATCAACCGTAGGTTCATCCATGCCGCACATGGGGAAACTCTCCGTCTGTCTCGCCGCCAAAAATCCTTCCAGCGCATTCCTCAGGAACTCTTCTTCCTCAGCCTGGCATTGGTTCTTCTTCTCCTCGTAGCCCTCCTCAGCCGGATCCAGATGTTCCGCCTGACCCCGGAGGAGCCAAGCCGTTTTCAGACAAATATATGCCTTTTCACTTGCCTTCGTCTGCTTGACAATCGCATTGGCCAGCGCCATCTTGTAACGCTCCAGAGCCTCATCATAGGTATATGTCTCCGCCGTCTCTTTCTGCGGCTTAAAGTTTGCAGAAATCGCCTTCTGTATATTCTTCGCCTGGGGAGAAGTCAGGTACTTGAAAAATCTGCTCAGTGACGCATAGCCACAGGACGGGCACATAATCACATCATATTTCAAAAGATCAATCTGTTCGTATCTGGGACGAAGGTCCAGATCGCTCCCTGCAAGCTTCGCCTTACCGATCTTAACGGTTCTTGCCTTAAATTCCCTGTCGCAGAGCGGACAGGTAAAAGATTTATCAAAGAGGAAATCCTGCTCCTGCACAACATGCGCAGCCGCCTGACCTCCTTCTCCGCCTTCTTCCGGCTTTTTCGGTGTCTCATAGAGATCCATACTTTCCAGATTGCTCAGTCCAAACTGCTCTAACCCCGATAACAGTCCTGCCATTTCTTTATCCTCCCCGAATTATATTTATATATATTCCGCAGTGCCTGCTCGAAAAACCTTCGGTTTTCCTCGCTCACGGGCTGTCTGCGCACTACTCATTGCTTTCTTGTATATCTTACCCTAATTTCCCGATTTCGGCAAGACATATGAGCTTTTAAGAGAAACAATTCTGTTAAAAACAAGATTTTCCGGCTTGGAATCCCTGCAGTCCACACAGAAAAACCCCTGTCTGACAAACTGAAAGCTGTCATATGCCTTCGCATCCTTAACAGACGGCTCAATCCGGCACTCCTTCAAAACAGTCAGCGAATTAGGATTCAGGTTTAAGCTTCCGTCCTCGTTGTAAACGCCCTTCTCCTCGTCAATGATATTCTCGTAAAGCCTGACTTCGGCTTTCACGGACTCCGCCGCGGATACCCAGTGGATCGTTCCCTTGACCTTTCGTCCGTCCGGGCTGTTTCCGCCCCTGGAAGCCGGATCGTAGGTGCAGTGCACCACCGTCACATTTCCCGCATCGTCCTTCTCGTAGCTTTCACACTTCACGAAATACGCGCCCATAAGCCGAACCTCATTGCCGGGGAAAAGACGGAAATATTTCTTCGGCGGCTCCTCCATGAAATCTTCTCTCTCAATATAAAGCTCCCTGCTAAAAGGTACCTCCCTGGAACCGAGCGACTCATTCTCCGGGTTATTCACCACTGGCAGCCACTCCGTTTCCCCTTCCGGGTAATTGTCGATAACCAGTTTGACAGGATCAGTCACCGCCATAATCCGCGGGCGTTTCATTTTCAAATCCTCTCTGATACAATACTCAAGCATGGAATATTCCGCTGAGGAATTTGCCTTGGACACACCGCAAAGTTCCACAAAAAGCCGGATTGATTCGGGAGTGAAACCGCGTCTGCGAAGCGCAGCGATGGACACCAGCCTGGGATCATCCCAGCCGTCCACGATACCGTCCTCCACCAGCTTCTTAATATATCTCTTGCCTGTGACCACATTGGTCAAGTACATTTTCGCAAACTCAATCTGCTTTGGCGGATGCGGGTACTCCAGCTCCGTCACCACCCAGTTATAGAGCGGCCTGTGATCCTCAAACTCCAGTGTACAGATGGAATGGGTAATCCCCTCAATCGCGTCCTCTATGGGATGCGCATAGTCGTACATCGGGTAAATGCACCATTTGTCCCCCGTATTCTGGTGGGACAGATGTGCCACACGGTACAGAATCGGATCGCGCATATTGATATTCGGCGAGGACATGTCGATTTTTGCGCGCAGGGTTTTCTCCCCGTCCGCGTATTTTCCTTCCTTCATCTCCTCAAATAGCTGCAGGTTTTCCTCCACACTGCGCTCCCTGTTCGGGTCGTCCCTGCCCGGCTCCGTCAGTGTGCCACGGTACTCGCGCATTTCGTCCGCCGTCAGGTCAGACACATATGCCTTGCCCTTTTTTATCAGCTTAACCGCGCCTTCATACATCTGGTCGAAATAGTCGGACGCAAAGAAAAGCCGTTCCTCATAATCCGCTCCCAGCCATTTTACATCAGCCTTGATCGACTCCACAAACTCACTCTTTTCCTTGGTGGGGTTCGTGTCGTCAAAACGCATATTGAATTTCCCGCCATATTCAGACGCCAGCCCGTAATTAAGCAATATGCTCTTGGCATGTCCGATATGCAGATATCCGTTGGGCTCAGGCGGGAACCTCGTATGCACGGTGTCGTAAACACCTTCTGCAAGATCCTTATCTATAATCTGCTCGATAAAATTTTTGGATTCCACTTTCCTTCCCTCCTCTATAAGCAAGCAGGGCATCCCTGCCCGCCGCGCGACCCGTATGCCGTGAAACAGTATCCTTTCCTATGCGGGCCTGCGCATCAAAAGGGCAAAATCCCACACTGTGGGATCTTGCCCTGTCCCTAACTCTGTGAAAATCAGTCCTCTTCGTCATCTACTGCGGCCGCGATCCCCGAAACAACTGCCGATACCACGGAAATCACCACAGGAATAATCACTACCACAAGAAAGCCGCCCAATAATAAAATGCCCATAATTGAATTCCTCCTTAGCCGAAGTGGCATCAGTTCAGCCTTCGGCTTCACTGTAGTTACTAAGTAACTACGATGCACACAAAATGTTTCATCGACCATACATTACTAATTATACACATTTTTCCCGAAACTGCAAGATTCTGTGCGCATTATGTTCAATTACTTGTAACAGTTTTTCCCTAAGTCAAGTCGCTGCAATTACCTTCCCGTTCGTACGTGTGGAAGAAGACATCCCGCTCCAAAATATAAACGTCTTTCCTGTCCTCGTACCGCACAAGCAGATAGTCGCCCGGACGTCCCAGCATATATTTTTCACTGTCCCACGCGGTAAACACCTTAACCCGGTTAGTCAGTTCTTTCGCAAACACCCGTCTGCCGCCGTCGGAAATACACAGCTTCGCATGGTCGATCAGCTTCATAACCTCCCCCGTCTCCCTGTTGTGGATCGTAGGCTCGTAGAGAAGCCCCGCGCCGAGGCGCGCGCCATGTTCCCTGTAAGGCTTCTGCGTCACTTCATAATTTTTCTCAAAACGGGAAAAACGGTTGGGGTATACCTCTCCCTGAATACCCACCATGATAACGAGATCCTCCTCCACCCGGATATCCAGATCCCCCTCCAGTGTGCGCACCGTAATCGGCGTTCCCACAGGCAGCATGTCCTTCGCCATCACATACCCTAACGTCACAGGTTTTTTGACATAAATATCCATATCCGAAATGTGAATATCGCAGTTTGCCGCGCAGATAATCTCACAATTATCAAAATAATCGTTCAGCCGCTCGCTGAAAAACGCTTCCGAATGCAGCGTCGGGTAGGCTTCCTCATAGAGGACCAGATTGATAAAACCGCCCGCTTTCTCCCTGTGCCCTCCGCCGGAACCTACGCCCTCCGAGAGAAAACCCGCCAGTTCGTCCGCCTGCACTTCCTTGATGCAGCTCCTGACCGAAAATTTATAGCCGTCCCCGGTTTCATTGTAGACCACACAGCTGTGCACCTCGGCGACCTGAATCAGAAAATCGCTGATCAGCCCGAGAATATTTGGGTCGCACGGCTTCGCCTTGATGATCGCGTAGTTATAATCGTCATTATAAATGTAGCGCAGCAGGGCCACGCCCGCCACCTCCAGCTCCTGCAGGGAGAGATTGGAGTTGCGAAACAGCGTAATCAGGGACTTGTCACACGGAACCGCCTCCCGCATATCCTGGTCTAACGGATTATAGAGCTCCGCAAACTGGTTGGTATCCATAAAAAGACCATAATAGAGGGCCGTGCCGAGACGCTTGTCCTCCACCTGATAGCCCGCCTCGGTAAGCAGCCGCCAAACCAGCGTGGCGCAGCTTCCCACATGGGAGTTGATCTCTCCAAGCTCTATGTTTTCCGTTTCCGGGCGGTGATGGTCGATCACCGCCACCTTCTCCGCCGGCAGCCGCGTCACATTGCCGGAACCATACTGACAGTCCACCGTAATCAGGAGCCCGCTGATTTTACCTTCCGGCTCCCCCTTTAGAAAAGCCCCCGCATTTTCTATATAAATCAAGGGAATTTCCAGATGTTCCAACATCAGCAGCAAGTTTGGTTTTTGTATCTTATTCCTGCCCCCGTAAACAAGGCGCACGCTCTTTCCCAGAGACTCAAAATAGCGGCAGAGCGCATACCCTGCCGCTATGGCGTCCGCATCGGGATTGTCATGGCACTGTATCGTGATGGGATCATATTTCGCAAGTTCATTCAGTATCATGGTGTCACACTGTCCCCCCGTAATTTCTCCGTCTAATAACGCTATTTTCTGTCCGGCTCTCCCGCATTCATATCCGTGTACATATCCAGGAGCCCCACTGTCTCAGACGCCGGTCTGCCGTACATATTGCAGCATTCGTGGGATACATTCTTCTCCTCTTCGCTCTCATCGTCAAAGGTGATGCTCATGCGGTACACCCCCTGCTGCGATTCCGCATCCAGATGCCGCATAATCTCCTCTATCATTTCCCTGTCGTTCCCTTCCATATCGCCCCTCCGTCCTGCGCTAACCACCCTTTCACAGCTTTAACGTAACTCTGCTTATTGCGGAGAATGCCGCTTTAGGCATTCTCCCATGTGAGACTTAGCACTTCTTAACAAAGCAGCCTTTGCTGCTGAGTTTTAGAAGTGCTTCTCACATTGTTACCAGTACATCCCGTACATTGATTCCAAAAGATATTCGTAGTCCTTGTACACCTTCTCGATAATCTTATCCCATTCCCGCTCCGACAGTTCAAAGAACGCCGTTTTTGCCTTCACATTCTGTCTTACCTGCCTTTTTAACGGCGACAGGCCGACGTCTCCCCGAACCAGCCAAAGCTCCTCGTCCTCCACGCTGAACGTCAATTCATCAATCTCCATATCAAAACTTTCTCCCTTTGTGATATGGGAAAAACCGCCCGACGCCTGCCAGGCCAGCTCAAAATCATCCTCCACATCCTTCAAGGTAACTTCCCCGTCAAAGCTGTTCTTTCTCCCGTCGCACTCAAGTTCACAGCCGAGTCTCACATTCCGCGTCTCCCCGTTCTCCGTAATGCCGCACTTGATATCCGATTCCATCCGATAATCATCCAGTTCCAGGCTCTGCGTTGTCTGCCACACCATTTCCGTCTCTCTCCGCTCTTCCTGCTGCCCGCTTTTCACCGTGAGCATTCCCTGCATCTTCTCTATACTGCGCTTTTCGCCCAGAAAATAGATGTCCCCGTCAATCCTTATCCTGCCGTCGCAGAGGGAAAGGGGCTCCTCCACGCGGATACTCTCGATTCGGTTCGCACCGTTTATCTCCAAAATGAAACTGATTTCATCCGCGCCGGAAACCACATCAAAATAGCTCAGAATTCCCATGGCGTCTTCCCTGCCCACCTTGGAGAAATCCACATAATCATATAAAAACTGTCTGACCAGTTCGTTGAAATACAGTTCGTCGAAACTGACCCGGTAAAGGTCCTTCCCCGCCTTCTCCATGGTCATATGTCTTCTGCATTCCGCTATTTCATCGGCATACTCCCTGAGAAAAGCTCTTCCCACCCCTTCCTCATCGCCAAAAATCCACGCGTCCGGGAACAGGTCGATGGAAAAGTCGTCTCCCTCTGCCTTTCCGAAAAACTGTGCCCACATGGAATGGTTGTACTGGTCGAGCACATTTTCATTCTCGATATAAACATTTTCCAGATAAAGTTCGGGTATGGAGAAGCAAAAGTTCTCCTCATCCCCGTAAAATTCCAGCGTGGCAAGCTCATAATTCATCACACTGACACTCGTGGAAGCCGCCATCTCCTTTTCCCGTCTGTCCACCTCGCAGTCCGTGTCAACGCCCAGCGTGACCTGCCCCAAAAATGTATCTGTAGTGACATTCATCTTTGTGTCAAGATGTGCGCCTTCCTCCACAAACATCCGCCTGATCTGATCCGCCCCGATCTTCTCGGCAAGCGGATTCTTCATCTCCTCCGCCTCCCGCATGAGATTCAGAAAGCCCTTTTCGATTTTATATGCCGCCGAGTGTGTATGATAAATCCAGCCACCCAGAACGGACACAAGAACCACAGCAGCCACGCACAGGATAATGATAAGCGCCGTCCTTTTGTGGTTCTTCGGCGGCAGATAAAGCTGCGCCGGAGGTCCGAAGGTGTTTCTGTTCTGATTCTGCGGTTGTAATGAATAACTATCCATACCCAATCCCCTTTTTATATTTGCGTCCTGCCGTCTTAGTTTTATGTTTATTTCTACATCTGCATTTTTCAGACTAAAATTTTATATCTTATTTATCATCTTACCATATCCACGCCAAAAAAGAAACGCCCCGGCAAAAACCGGGGCGTCTTCGTTCGATTTGTTATTTAGCCGCTGCAATCTCCGCCTTCAGGGCCTCTGTCAGCTTCGGAACGATCTTGTTCAGGTCGCCCACTACGCCGTAATCAGCCACATCGAAGATCGGTGCGTCGGCATCCTTGTTGATCGCAACAATGATGTCGGACTCTTCCATACCTGCCACGTGCTGGATCGCACCGGAGATACCGATTGCGAAGTACACGTTCGGGCGGACGGTCTTACCTGTCTGGCCCACCTGCAGATCCTTCGGCTTCCAGCCGGAATCCACAACCGCACGGGAGCAGCTTACGGTACCGCCGAGCACTTCCGCCAGATCCTCAAGAATCTTGAAGTTCTCCGGGCTGCCTACGCCACGGCCGCCGGACACGAGAATCTTAGCGTCCATGATATCAACGGTCTCAGCAACGGATTTCACAATGTCAAGAATCTCCACATACTTGTTGTCGGGAGTAAAGCCGGGATTGAACTCCTCCACGTTTGCCTTCGCGCCCTTGATGGGGTCAATCTTCTGCATAACGCCTGCACGAACCGTAGCCATCTGGGGACGGTTGTAAGGACATGCAATCGTAGCGATGGTGTTGCCGCCGAATGCCGGACGGGTCATAAGCAGCTGGTTGTGAAGCTGCTCCTGGCCGGGAACTGCCTGCAGAGGGAAATCACCGATCTCAAGAACGGTACAGTCAGCAGTAAGGCCGGTAGCCACTCTCGCGGAAACTCTCGGGCCCAAATCTCTTCCGATGGCCGTAGCGCCCACCAGCATAATCTCAGGTTTATACTTATTGATCACGGATGCCAGCGCATGCGCGTAAGGCTCCGTCCTGTAATCCTTCAGCTCGGGATCGTCCACAACGATCACCTTGTCCGCGCCGTACTCAGCGAGCTGGTCTGCCAGTCCCTTTACACCGGAACCGATCAGTACAGCCGTAACATCTGTATTTAAATCTTTCGCGAGGTCTTTTGCTTTGCCAAGTAACTCAAATGCAATACTGCTGATCTCATTGTCTACCTGCTGCGCAAAGACATATACACCCTTGTATTCTTCTAAATTCATTTTATACCTCTTTCTGCGCACTTGTTTTACGCGTATTCTATAGGTTTCGTTCAGCCCACGCCATGCGCAAAATCGTGCCTTCAGCTCTCATACCGAGGCTACGAAGCAGTCCTCGTGATCGAGCTTGCTCGATCTGCTTATTGAACGGGCGTTCCCTCAGACCATCATCTGTCTGCCAAACTCGTGCAAGCACAATTTGTCTTCCAGATTCGGTCTAGCTGAACTGTTAAATCACATGTTTAACTTTAAGCTTGTCAACGATGTAGCTTACGGACTCGTCGGGATCGAGGGAAACCTTCTCGCCGGCGCCCTTTCTCACCTTGTCGGAAGCTTTCGCGATCTTGGTCGGGGAACCCTTAAGACCTAAGTTCGCATCGTCAACATCCTTAAGATCCGCTCTGCCCCAAACGGTGATCTCCTGCTTATAAGCATCGAAGATGCCGCCGGGTGTCATATAACGAGGCTCATTCAGCTCGGAAAGAGCGGTAATCAGGCAAGGCATTTTTGCCTTGACCACATGATATCTGTCCTCATACTGACGTTCAACAACTACGCTGTCGCCCTCGATCTTGATATCCTGCGCATAAGAAATGACAGGGATGTCAAGATGCTCGGAAATCTGCGGGCCAACCTGCGCGGTATCGCCGTCGATTGCCTGACGGCCGGTAATGATGAGATCATACTCCAGATTTCTGATCGCGCCTGCAAGTGTGGTGGAAGTTGCCCATGTATCAGCGCCGCCAAGCACTCTGTCTGTCACAAGCACGCCCTTGTCCGCGCCCATGGCCATAGCCTCACGCAGAACCTCTTCCGCCTTGGGAAGACCCATCGTTACAACCGTAACCTCTGCACCGTACTGATCCTTTAATCTGAGCGCTGCCTCTAAGCCTGCTTTATCATCAGGGTTCATGATGGTAAGCATAGCGCCTCTGTCAAGTGTTCCGTCAGGATTAAATTTTACGCCGCCTGCGGTATCCGGAACCTGTTTCACACAAACCACAATTTTCATTGTATTTTTCTCCTTCTATATTTTTTATGTGCATCATTTTTGCCGTAAGCCGGCACTCGGTTTGCGGTGCCGCGTTGCACCGCGTCCTGCGAAGAATACCGCTTTCTGGTATTCTTCGGCGTGAAATATAGAAGTTCTTGGCGAAACGCCCTATGGCGTGAGTCTTAGAACTTCTTTTCACGCGCTTACTTAAGCAGTGCCCCGGAAATAACCATACGCTGCACTTCGCTTGTGCCCTCGTAGATCTCCGTGATCTTTGCGTCGCGCATCATGCGCTCAACGTCGTACTCTCTGATGTAGCCGTAACCGCCATGCAGCTGAACCGCCTTGGTCGTCACTTCCATAGCTACCTCTGCCGCGTAAAGCTTCGCCTTTGCAGCCTCTACGGAATATACTTTCTGGGTTGCCTTCGCCATGGCAGCCTTGTAAACGAGGAGCTGCGCAGCCTCAACCTTGGTAGCCATATCCGCAAGCTGGAACTGTGTGTTCTGGAATGCGCCGATTGCTCTGCCGAACTGCTTTCTCTCCTTCACGTAAGCGATGGTGTTGTCGAGAGCGCCCTCCGCAAGGCCAAGCGCCTGGGAAGCGATACCGATACGGCCGCCGTCCAGTGTGTGCATTGCGATGTTAAAGCCCTTACCCTGCTGCCCAAGGAGATTCTCCTTCGGGATGCGACAGTCAGTAAAGATCAGCTCATAAGTGGAAGAACCGCGGATACCCATCTTCTTCTCCTTCGTACCGAAGGTGAAACCGGGTGTTCCCTTCTCCACGATAAATGCAGAAATTTCCTTCTGCATGCGGCCGCGCTTCTCAACCGTGCCCGTGATTGCAAAAATGACATAAACGTCAGCTTCCTTACCGTTGGTGATGAAGCACTTGGAGCCGTTAAGCACCCACTCTTCACCGTCAAGCACAGCCTTTGTCTGCTGACCCTGCGCGTCGGTACCTGCACCGGGCTCTGTCAGACCGAATGCGCCCAGCTTCTCACCCTTTGCAAGGGGAACTAAGTATTTCTGCTTCTGCTCTTCCGTACCGTAGGTCATGATCGGATCGCAGCACAGAGAGGTATGTGCGGATACGATAACGCCTGTTGTTCCGCATACTTTAGAGAGCTCCTCCACGCACATAGCGTATGTCAGAGGATCACAGCCCTGTCCGCCGTACTCCTTGGGAACAGGAATGCCGAGAAAGCCTAACTTCGCCATCTTCTCAACTGTCTCTCTCGGGAAAACCTCTGTCTCGTCCACTTCCTGAGCGAGAGGTTTTACTTCTTTTTCAGCGAACTCTTTGAACAGAGCTCTCGCCATTTCATGTTCTTTGCTTAACGTAAAATCCATGATTTTTTATTCCTCCATGTTTTATTTTATGATCTGCCTTTCTCACGATAAGCAGACTCAAAATGCTTCGCATTTTTCGTGCACGTTGCACCTTCAAATAACTCAAAGAACAGATTTATGCCTGCCAGCAGTCAAAATCTTTCTTCGAGTTATTCTCAGTCTGCTTGTCGTGCCTATTTTGAATAGTCAAAGAAACCAACGCCGGTCTTTCTACCGAGCTTCTTCTCTTCCACCATCTTCTTAAGAAGCGGCTGAGGCGCATACTTCTCGTCCTTTGTCTCGTTGTAGAGCACCTCCATGATCGCCAGGCAGATATCCAGGCCGATCAGGTCTCCAAGGTGCAGGGGACCCATGGGATGGGAAGCGCCGAGCTGCATAGCTACGTCGATATCCTCTGCGGAAGCAGTGCCTGCATCGAGAACGCCAATCGCCTCGTTAACCATCGGGATCAGGATTCTGTTTACCACGAAACCGGGAGCTTCCTTCACCTGTACAGGCGTCTTGCCGATCTCCTCAGCAATCTTCGTGATCTTATCTACCATATCCTGAGGGGTGTTCTCGCCTTTGATTACCTCAACCAGCTTCATTCTGTCAGCAGGGTTGAAGAAATGCATGCCGATCATAGGTCTGTCAAGGCCCTCGCCGATCTTGGTGATGGAAAGGGAAGAAGTATTACTTGCAAACATGCAGTCCTTCTTAACGATGCCCTGCAGCTCCTTAAAGATAGCCTGCTTGATCTCCATCTTCTCAAGCGCAACCTCAACAATCAGGTCGCAGTCGCCACAGATATTGTTTAAACCTGTGGTGATCTTACCCATGATCTCGTCAGCCTTCTCCTGGGTGATCTTCTCCTTGCCTACAAGGAAATTCATATTTTTCTGGATCTTTGCCTTACCGCCCTCAGCGAACTCTTCCTTGATATCGCAGAGGCAAACCTCGTAACCGTCTGTCATGGCGAATGCCTGTGCAATGCCAGAACCCATTGTTCCCGCGCCGATAATACCTACTTTCATCGTAGTTCCTCCTTCATATTTTTAATATTTTATACTAGTCGAAGATTCTTTTCTGCGACAGTGCTTTGCTTTTTCAGGCAACTATAAGTTTTTGAACGGCTCCTTCACCTTCTCCTTGTTCTTGTCAAGGAAGAATGCCATGCCGTACTTCTGGTCCTCTGTCTCGAAGCAGTCGCCGAAGAGCTTCTCCTCGATCACAATCGCCTCGTCCATGCCAGCCTCCAGGCCGTCGTTGATCGCCTTCTTGCAGTTGCGGACTGCGATAGGTGCGTTCTTCGCAATGCCTGCCGCCATCTTCTCAGCCGCCGCCATCAGCTCCGCCTGCGGATATACCGCGTTTACCAGACCGATCCTAAGAGCCTCGTCAGCCTTGATGTTTCTAGCTGTGTAGATCATCTGCTTTGCCATGCCGGGACCGACGATTCTTGCCAGTCTCTGCGTGCCACCGAAACCGGGGGTAATGCCAAGGCCCACCTCAGGCTGTCCGAATACCGCATTGTCGGAGCAGATTCTGATATCGCAGCTCATGGAAATCTCGCAGCCGCCGCCCAGTGCAAATCCGTTTACCGCAGCGATCACGGGAATCGGGAATGTCTCCAGCTTGCGGAACACATCGTTTCCCTTCTTGCCGAAAGCCTCGCCCTCAGCCTTGGTGAGCGTGCTCATCTCGCCGATATCCGCGCCCGCCACAAAGGATTTCTCGCCCGCGCCCGTCAGGATCAGGCATCTCACCTCATCCAGATTCACACCGTCCAGCACCTCATTCAACTCGTCAAGCACGGTAGAATTGAGGGCGTTCAGCGCCTTCTCGCGATTGATCGTAATCACGCCAACCTGCCCCTTCACTTCATACAATACAAATTCCATATGTAGGTTCTCCTTCTTAAATTGTTTTGTATTTTCGACAATTCCGAAACGCATCACAATGCTTCATTCATTGTGCAAATAGTATAACCATAAGCAGACCCTTGTAGAGCGTCAGCGCTTAACGAGGTTTCTCACGAGTTTAGCGCCTGCTACGCTCGGAATGGAGCGCAAGCGCGTCTGCGTTGGTTATGCTATTTGTACAATTTCAACAACTATCTATGAGTCTTGCACTAACCTTTAATCCATTTCTACGATGGTAGCACACCCCATACCGCCACCGATACACAGCGTAGCCAGGCCCTTCTTCGCACCCTTTTCCTGCATCTCGTGAAGCAGGGTTACGAGGATACGCGCGCCGGAAGCGCCTACCGGATGACCGAGCGCAATCGCGCCGCCGTTCGGGTTAAGCTGCTTGTCTACGTCGATGCCAAGCTCCTTGCCCACTGCAACAGACTGTGCCGCAAACGCCTCGTTCGCCTCGATGATATCGAAATCTTCAATCTTGTAGCCGGCTTTCTCCATAACCTTCTTCGTAGCCGGAACAGGGCCGATACCCATGATCTCGGGTCTGCATCCTGCAAGCGCGCCTGCCACGAAAGTAGCCATAGGCTTCACACCGAGCTCTTTCGCTTTCTCCTCGCTCATCACAACGATAGCAGCCGCACCGTCGTTGATGCCGGAAGCGTTACCAGCCGTCACGAAACCGTCGGGATTGATCGGGCGGAGTTTCTGCAGTCCTTCGATGGTGGAACCCGGTCTCGGGCCTTCGTCAACCTTGAACTCAACCATTTCCTTTTTCTTCTTCACCATAACGGGCACGATCTCCTTGTCGAACGCGCCGCTCTTCTGTGCCGCCTCAGCCTTCTGCTGGCTCTTTAACGCAAACTCATCGAGCTCCTCGCGGGTAAGGCCCCACTCCCTGCAGATGTTGTCCGCAGTCATAATCATATGATAGTTATTGAAAGCATCCCAGAGGGCATCATTTACCATGGTATCTACCAGAGTGCCATTGTTCATTCTGTAGCCGTAACGACCCTGCATCACAGCGTAAGGAGCCATGGACATGTTCTCCATACCGCCCGCTACCACGATGTCTGCGTCGCCCGCCTGGATCATCTGTGCAGCCATGTTCACGCAGTTTAAGCCGGAACCGCATACCACGTTGATGGTAACCGCAGGAACCTCGTTGGGAATGCCCGCTTTAATGGAAGACTGGCGTGCCACGTTCTGACCCTGTCCTGCCTGAATAACACAACCCATATACACCTGGTCTACCTTGTCGGGAGCCACGCCTGCCCTGTTCAGCGCCTCCTTAATAACGATTGCTCCAAGCTCTGCTGCCGGTGTGGTGCTCAAGCCCCCGCCCATCGTGCCGATTGCCGTACGGCAGGCGCCTGCCAAAACAACTTTTTTTGCCATTTTTCTCTCCTCCATATTTGTAATATTTTTTTAGTGAAAAGCCCTGTAATCAAGGCTTGCCGACGATTGTTATTTTTTTGTCATTGTCCGCCGTTTCTATTGTATCATAGGGATTTCGTTTTTGCAATCCACTTTCAGGCCGGCCATAGACCCGCTTAAATCTCAAATCTTTCCATTAACTCTACCATTGTCTCCACCTGCGACTTCTGCTCCGTGCTGACTGCAGCTGTCTCCTGTGAAGTTGCGGAATTGTTATCGACAGCCGAGGAAACCTGCGTCACATTTACGTTCAGTTCCTGCATCCGCTCCGTATCCCGCTTAAGTATCTGCTCGATCTGCCCCATCTTCTCGGTTGCCTCTTTCGCGTCGGACATCACCTGTTTCATGTTGGCTTCCGTCTCTTCCGCAATGGATATACTCTTGTCCATTACAGAAATGGTCGTCTCAATCAGTTCCGTCGTCCTGCCCGCCGCGTTTGCCGACTCATTTGCCAGATTTTTCACCTGCTCCGCCACAACGGCAAATCCCTTTCCGGCCTCGCCCGCTCTCGCCGCCTCAATCGCCGCGTTTAAGGCAAGCAGATTGGTCTGGGACGCAATATCCTCAATCGCCTCTATAATCGTGCTGATCTGCTCGGAGCATCTGCCGATTTCCTGGATGGAGCCTTTCAGTTCCTGCAGTTTCTCATTGCCCTTTGACAGCGTCGCGCCCGCCGCTGCCGCCATAGTTGCAGACGCCTCCGCCTCATGGGCGTTCTCTTCCATGCTCTTCGTCATGGCGTCAAAGGCCGTCATCAGCTCTGATACCTGCGCTGCCTGCAGGGTACAGTTCTCAGCCAGATCCTGCGCCGCAAATGCAAGCTGCTCCGAACCGCTGTCAATCTGCCCCGAAACATTGCGGATCGTTCCGAGCGTTTCCCGCATCTTCTCCGCGATCTGCACAAGGGAATCCTTGATCGAAATAAATTCACCCACGTACTCCTGCCTGATCTCCACCCGGTAATTTCCGTTGCCCATCTTTTCCAGCGTCTGGGTAATCTCCTGTATCATGCCGAGCAGATTTTCCTTCATAAACGCGATGGCGGCAACCATTCTTCCGACCTCGCTCTCATCCGCCTCCAGGTCAAGCTCCACATGGAATTCCCCTCCGGCGAGCACTTCCATCTGATCCGACACTTTTACGATAGGCTCCAGAAGTTCCTTCTCGGAAAACTTGATGGTCTTGATAAATTCCCTCACAAGATACAAAAAGGACAGGGCAAACAGTGCCTCGATCAGATACTGCATTATCTTCATTCCTGTCATTCTGCCGTCTTTTCTCGCCAGAATGTTCTGGATCGTCTCGTCCGTCTGCCGGTTGATCTGCGCCACCGAATTTCCGTACTCTGCGCTGAACACACACGCCTGCGCAGCTTCCAGATCTCCCGCCTGCACATACGCAATCGCCTGCTCCTCCAGCGGGACAAGCTGATTTGACATCTCGGCAATCTGGTTTAGGCTCGTCCACTCGCTCTCCTTGAGCGAACATTTTTCCAGTGTCGCAAGCGCCTTTTCCCTGTTCTGGTCCTGATTCAGTTCCTTCATGTAGCCGTCATAATAACTCTGGTCCCCCGTAACGGCATAAGACTGTATGTCATAAGTCAGCGTCTTTGACGCGGTGCGATACTGGTTCAGCGCCACAGTCGTATTGACCTGCGCAGTTTGTATACCTGACATACAAATGTTAAAAAAGATAAATCCCAGGAGCAGCACCGCGCCTACTGCCACCGATATCAGCGCCTGCTGCACCAGCCCTTTCAACTGCGCCGCCTGACTCTTCTTTCCCGATACCTTGTTTTCCCTTTTCCCCATAATCCTTCTCCTATACCCCATTTCCGGCTGCAAAAAGCACCTGTGCAAAATAAATAGTTCCATAAAAAGTATATCTGAATTTATACTTACTTTCAACAATTTATTTTACTGATCCGGGTTACTTTTCGTGCATTTTGCTAATGCCCTTATTGAACCGGCATTTTTGTTTTCTCTCTGTACGCATCCGCAGCCGGGTCTGTCATAGGCACCACCCTCCTCCACTCCCTGGAATCCCCGACTTTTTCCACCTCGCACCTGTTGCGATACAGGAATTTGGAAAGCGCATAGCAATCCACCCATATCTCGTTGCTGCCCTCTTTCTGGGATTCGTCAAAGATAAGCTGCAGCCCCCAGTGCAGATGCACCGTCTTTATATTGTTTACATTTTCCTTGGTACTGTAACCCGTATGCCCCATATAACCGATCACATCGCCAGCTGTCACAATGCTGCCTTCCTCAAGTCCCTCCGCATAGGGATAATTCTGGCGCAGATGGGCGTAATAATAGTAGCGTTTCCCGTCGAAGCTGCGGATACCGATGCGCCATCCGCCGTACTGGTTCCAGCCAAGCGCCTCCACGTAGCCGGATTCCACAGCGATGATTGGCGTGCCGATCAGCCCCATCATGTCATGACCCAGATGGGGTCTTGCATAGCCGTAGCTGCGCGAGGACCCGAAATCATCATAGTGGCTGTAGTCAAAGCCTTTTGCTATGGGTGAAAAAGCTTTCAGTCCGTAGACGGGTCTGCCATCCAGCGTAAATTCCCCCATCATGCCGCCGAGCACCGCCGTATATGCCTCCAGATAATAATCGTAATACTCCATCCCCTCTGCCAGCTCTTCCATCGTACTGTCACCGCTTTTCAGTTTTTCCGCTGTCTCCTGAATTTTTCGGACGCTGCCTTTATCAAACTTCCCCCCGCTCTTTGCGGCAGCATACGACAGAAGTTCAATCCAGTTGAGGTGAACCTCATCCCTGTAAGTTTCCACATCAAGATCATAGGCAGCCGCCATGGCCTCCTCCGTAACATGGAACTCCACCCACTTGATATAGTTTCCGTCAGCAGTTACTTCTACCGCCTGCCCCTGTGTACGGTCTTTGCCGATTCCCTGCCAGACAGGCATCTGCCACTTCCCGGACAGCTCTCCCAAAATGCATACACAGCCAAGGACAAGCATCAAAAGCGCCCCGATTCCTGCGGCCATCCTGCCGCGCCCCCGTCCCCTGTTATATTTCATGCCGGCCTCCACGCGCTCTTTTCACACTAAATATATGTATGTCAAAATCCTGTTATGTCAGAAGCGGGCGAACTGAATCGCAGCCAAAGACAAATATCACATTGTCCCCCGCCGCATATCTTGTTATGATAGGAATATATTTGATTCTTTTGTGGGAGGCTCTGCCTATGACTGAAAAAATCAGAAACTCACTGGCAGGAAAGGAAATGTTCGCATTCAGCTCTGCGACGGCCCTTCTCCTGTTTACAGCCGCCTTTCTTCTGGCTCCGCCGGGAGAGCTTATGCGCGGCATGGTTACCATCGTGCTTACAAGGGACGCCCTTGTGACGGATTACTTTGCGCTTGCCGGATTTGGCGCCGCCTTCTTTAACGCGGGGCTTGTGCTGAGTCTTGCCATCCTTCTGATCCGCCGGCAGAAAATCCCCTTCACCGGTCTCACCATGGCGGTCCTCTATATCAACGCCGGTTTCGCGCTTTTTGGCAAAAACCCGGTAAACGTCCTGCCAATGCTGCTTGGGACCTGGCTCTATGCAAGATTTCACCGCACGGGCATGAGCCGCTATATTTATACGGCCCTCTTCGGCTCCTGTCTGGCTCCCATGGTGACGGAGCTTGTCTATCTTCTGCCTTTTTCCTTTGGGCTCAATCTGGGAATCGCTGTAGCCGTCGGTATTTTTTCCGGCTTTGTGCTGCCGCCGCTCTCCGTACATACCGCCTCCATGCACATGGGCTACAACCTATTTAACATGGGATTTGCCGGCGGCCTTTTCGCCTTTGTCATGATGTGCGTCCTGCAGTCTTTCGGTCTGGAAAGCAATGACGTGTTCATCTGGAGCTACGGCCGTCCCTTCTGGCTGCTCGCCGGTCTGTACCTGTATTTTGCGGCGGCCCTGCTTTTTGGCATGTACCTGAACGGGAACGGCATGCGCGCCCTTCTCAGGCTGATGCGCCATCCCGGCCGTGCGGTCGCCGATTTTGTCCTGATGGACGGCGCACCGGTTACATTGGTCAATATGGGAATCATCGGTCTGCTGTGCACCACCTATATCGTGCTGATCGGCGGCGACCTGTCCGGCCCTGTGGTCGGCGCTGTCCTGACTGCATTCGGGTTTGCCGCCTTCGGCGTCCATGCCAAAAATTATCTGCCGGTGCTGGCAGGCGTCCTTCTCTCCACTTTCTTCAACCACATGCAGCCCACCACGCCCGGAATCCAGATGGGCGCCGTGTTCGCCGTCGGGCTTTCTCCCATCGCCGGGCAGTTCGGCATCCTTGCCGGAGTCATCGCCGGCATGCTGCACGCCGCAGTTGTGGTATGTTCCTCCTCCCTCTACGGCGGGTTAAATTTGTACAACAACGGCTTCTCCACCGGTCTGGTCGCCATCGTGCTCGTGCCGGCACTGGAAAGTTTTATCAAAGGATTTCAGACTAAGAAAGAACGGAAAAACAGACACTGAAAGTAACGGAAGCGCAAATCTTGCGCAGAATGGAGATTACCATGACACACGAAGAAAAAAAGACCGCCAAGATCGTCGAGGAACTGACCATGTTTTTCTTTGCGCTGGAGGCGTCCTATATCGACACCCGGATCGAACGGCAGGAAAGCGAGGTCACGATTCGTCTGGAAGCGGACTTCGCCCCGGCTTTCTCGGACAAAGTTTCCCATCTGGACCAATATCTGAACGGACAGAAAAACGACGGCATGGGAGATATCTACTGGGAGCTCGCCGGCAGCGGCGATCCCGGCGAAACGAGCCAGCTTCTCTTAGTCGGCATGATGATAGACCGCGCGGAAATCGAGCTTGCTGAAGACCGGGTAAAACTGACAATGTACCGAAATGTATAAGCAGGCAGGAAAAATCTCCCTGCCCGCCGCGCCGTCAGTATAACCATTTCTTTAAAACTCAGGCTCAATCAGCCCGTAAGTGCTGCCCTTTCTCTTATAAACGACGTTCACCTGATCCGTCTCTGCATTACAGAATACGAAAAAGTTGTGGCCGAGAAGTTCCATCTGTACGCAGGCATCTTCCGGGTACATGGGTTTAATATCGAACTTCTTCGTGCGGATGATCTGCACTTCCTCCTCGTCCATGTAATCCTTTTCGATAAACTCCTGACGGAAAAAGCCCGCTCCCTGCTTCTTGTCCACCAGCTTATTCTTATATTTCTTAAGCTGTCTCTCGATAATCTCCTCTACCAGGTCAATTGACACATACATGTCGCTGCTGACCTGCTCGGAGCGAATGATATTACCCTTCACAGGAATTGTCACTTCAATCTTCTGACGGTCCTTCTCTACGCTGAGTGTGACATGCACCTCTGTATCCTCGGTAAAAAACTTCTCCAGTTTACCGATTTTTTCCTCCACTGCTGCCCGCAGCCCATCTGTTACCTCGATGTTTTTCCCGACAATGTTAAATTTCATCCAGATCATCCCCTTCCAATTGGAGTTCTAAGCAATGCTTATGGAAACAGTATACCATATTTTACTATTCTATTGCAACAATTTGCTCCCATTTAGAGAAAATTCACAAAACATACGTTCCTTCGGTTTCCATAAATAAAATGATCGACCCGGTCAAAAAGTTGTGGATACGGTGGATAAATCCGTGCATAAAACCATTTCATGCGCTAAATCCGTATTTCTATGTGTATAAATTGTAGTTAAAATTTAACACCCGCTCACTGTTTACTAAAACTTTTGTGAATAGTTCACAAAATCATGCGCGTATGAACCTGGTTACAGACAAGAACGGGGGCATCCCACTGGAATGTCCCCCGCTTATCATTGTTTTCTGTCTTTCACTGCAGCGCCGTTCTTAGAGGATTCTTCTGATGGAAAGAATCGAACGGTAGGTTGCGCTGGATTCGATAATACCTGTTCTGGATGTGGATGCATGCACGATCTGCCCGTTGCCCGCGTAAATTCCCACATGGCCCGAATAACAGATGATATCGCCGGGCTGCGCGTTTTCCAGACCGTTTACAGCCGCTCCCACGCTTCTGTCTGCCGCCGAAGAATGGGGCAGATTTACGCCAAAGTTCTTATATACGCTCATAACAAACCCGGAGCAGTCCGCACCGTTTGTCAGGCTGGTGCCGCCGTACACATAGGGATTACCCACAAACTGTCTCGCAAACTGTACCACATCGGCTCCCGTACTTCCGGTCGGGTTCGCATAAGTCTTGCCGCCTTCCTCGACCTTGCTGCCGGACGCCGCGTTTTCGGAAGTTTTCTTTCTCGCCGCTGCCTGCGCCGCCTTTCTTGCCTCTTCCTCCTTGGCAAGTCTCGCCTTCTCCTCGGCTACCGACTCCGCCTTTACAAACTCTGTGGAAAGGGTAACGTAATCCATGGAGACATAGCCGTCACCTTCCTCGATATTTACCTTTACCCAGCCGTCCATTTCCTCTGTGACAATCAGTTCGTCCTCAATCGGAACCAGACCCAGAACCGCTTCATCCAGACCGGGCTGCTCACGAACCTTCAATGTCGTGGTCGTAACGGTCGCGATACGTGTTCCCACTTCCTTCGCGTAATCCACAGCCTCATCCCCGGTCACGCAGAACTCGCCTTTTACATATCCCTCGACGGAGCCGGAGCTGATCTTATACCAGCCGTCCTCCTCCTCGATAAAGCTGCCGACGGACTTATTGTAAAGTTTGCCGACGATCTCGCCGTCCTCGCTCGGAATGTCCCGTACATTCACATAATCATTCACTCTGGCAATTACCAGATTCTTAAAACTCTCTTCCTCCTCAGACAGGCCGCTTCCCGCTGCCGCCTTCAGATCCTTTGTGTAGCCTTCGCTGACTACGATGGTATCCTGAATCTTCTTTTCCGAAACTTTGCTTATCTTATCGGATGTGCTGGCAAGATCGGAAAACCCGCCTACCTGAACGCTTCCAACACTGATACCTTCATTTTCGAACTCAGAAGATGCGTTCCCACTGCTTAGTTCTTCCTGCTTTGCCGCTTCTTTATCAGATTCTTCTTTTAAAGTTGACAGCGCGGTGGACTTTTCCTCATCCTGAAGGGAAAACTCTATGCCTGCCGAGGGAAGGACACTGCCTACATTTCCCGTAGCTTCCGCCTCGATTCCCGTGCCGGTAAATCCAACGATAGCCGCCAGTGCACATGCTGTCCATTTAAGTTTGTTTTTGTTCATAAAAAACACCTCATTTGTTACAGAATTGTTACATCTGGCTATAATATAGCATTGAATAAACGTTTTGTCAACCACAGCATCTACCATGAAAGCGCACATGCACACGCAAGTTATTGTGTTTTTCCCACAGAAAGCCCGATTTTACGGCAAAAACGGAATAGAACTTATGTCAAACCATGGCACATTTTACCTATTACAGGCTCGTAATACTTTTGTAACAGTGTGAGAAGTACTTCTAAATCTCAGCAGCAAAAGCTGCTTCGATAAGAAACACCAATTCTCCGATTATAGAGGTCATAAACACAGATAACGCTCCGCCGACGCCACCGCGCACGCCCCGTCGGAGACTGCCGTCACGATCTGGCGCAGCTTCTTTGTGCGGATGTCCCCCGCCGCAAAAATACCCGGAATATTGGTGGCACAGTCTTCTCCCGCAATGAGATAACCGCTCTCGTCACAGGCAACCACCTCCCGGTAGACCTCCGTTTTCGGGCGCATCCCCACCGCAATAAAAACGCCGTCCACCGCTATCTCCCGCTCCGTCTCCATGCCTTTTGTCTGAATGCATATCCTCTCCACAAGATCGGTTCCACTGATTTTCTGCAGCGTGCTGTTCCAGATTACTTCCGCGTTCTCACAGGAAAACAGCTTTTCCTGTAAGCTTCTTGCCGCCCTCAGACTGTCGCGCCTGTGGATCAGATACACCTTGCGGCAGAATCTGGAAAGGTAGACGGCGTCCTCCACTGCAACATCGCCGCCGCCCACGACTGCCACGTCTCTCTTCTTAAAAAATGCGCCGTCACAGGTAGCGCAGTAGGACACGCCCTGTCCCCTGTGCTCCTCCTCCCCCGGCACACCCAGCTTCGCATGTTCCGCGCCGCCCGCTACGATCAGCGCCCGCGCCTCATAAGACTTGCCGTCCGCGGTCTCCACAACTTTAAACGCTCCCTCGTCCCGGACCGCCGTAACCCGTCCGCTCCTAAACTCCGCGCCAAGCCCGTCCGCATGGCCGCGGAATTTCTGCGCCAGGTCAAACCCGTTTATGCCGGGCATTCCCAGATAATTATCCACTTCATAAGTATCCACCACCTGACCGCCGCCCATGGGCGTCTGTTCTATCACCATAAGGTCAAGCCCTGCGCGCCTGCCGTATACTGCCGCCGACAAGCCTGCCGGCCCGGCGCCGATAATAATAAGATCATACATCACTGCCGCACCCCTTTCCTGTTTCCTAAAAGCCAAGTCCCCGGACAGACGGTTTCCGTCCGGGTGACATTCCCTGCCATCTGTAGTATACTCTTTTTAGCATACTAATTTCAGTATAAATTTTTTGCCCGGAAATATTTTAAATATAAGTTATAAAAATAAAAAGAATGGATGGCAATCATTTGATGAAAGAACAAAATGACAAGACGATCACTGCCCACTGCGGGGACACGCCCACTTCTCATTCTTGCGTGCCGCGCTCTGCCCTCGTAACCGGTGCATCCCGCGGGATCGGGCGCGCCATTGCGCAGGCTCTTGCCGAAGAGGGCTACCGACTGTACCTCACCTGCCGCCGCTCCGAAAAGGAACTGACAGAGTTGTCATATCAGTTGTCAGAAACTTATCATATCGCGTGTACGCCCATTTTGGCGGATATGGGGGATATGCAGGCTGTAAATGAAGTATTTGCGAAGATAGACGATTTAACCCTATTAGTCAACAATGCCGGCGTCTCCCATATCGGACTGCTTCACGAGATGACGGTACAAGAATGGCAGTCCCTCATGAACGTGAACCTGAACGCGCTGTTCTATACGTGCCGACTCGCCATACCCATGATGCTAAAACACCACGCCGGGCATATCGTCAATATTTCCTCGGTCTGGGGTAACGCCGGCGCCTCCATGGAAGTGGCCTACTCCGCCTCCAAAGGCGGCATGAACGCCTTCACGAAAGCGCTGGCAAAAGAGCTGGCTCCCAGCGGCATTCAGGTCAACGCCATCGCCTGCGGCGTCATAGACACAGACATGAACCGCTGTTTTTCAGAAGAGGAAATGTCCGCTTTGCGGGCGGAAATACCGGCTGACCGAATTGGGCAGCCATCCGAAGTTGCAGGACTTCTTCTCTCCATCATCAACGCACCGTCTTATCTGACCGGGCAGGTCATCACCCTGGACGGGGCGTGGCAAACATGAGAAGAAGTTCTAAAGCTCAGCAGCAAAGGCTGCTTCGCTAAGAACTTCTAAATCTCATGTAAGAGAATGCCTAAAAAGCAGGCATTCTCCGCAATATCATCCCTGCAGTTTCTTTATCTGAGAAAAATAGCTGATGACCAGCACCACATCCGCGCCGAGCCATGCGGCGATTTCCGCGAAGAAGATGCCGACTTCCCCCAAAAGCATGGGGAGAAAAATGACTGACAGGGTACGCATCACAAATTCCGCCACGCCGGACAGCATCGGCAGGACCGTATTCCCCATTCCCTGCAGCGCGGAGCGGGTCACATGCAGCACATAGAGGACCGGCAGGCAGACGCTCATAACCGCCAGATAGAAATAGGCAATCCGCATGGTCTGTTCCACCACTTCCGGCGTCCCGGAAATAAACAATCCCAGAAGATATTTGCCAAAAACAAGCATACACACTGCAATGAAAGCGGACGTCGCCATGGCGATCCCCATCGCCGCGCGCATCCCGCTTTTGATACGGTCGTGCCTGCCCGCTCCCAGATTCTGACCCACATAAGTCACCATCGCGTAGCCGTAAGAAGTGCCCGCGATTTCCAGCAGCCCGTAGAGCTTATTCGTCGCCGTAAATCCCGCAATGAAGATTACGCCGTACCCGTTCACCACAAACTGCACGATCATGCCGCCAATCGCAATAATTCCGTTCTGGAACGCCATAGGCAGTCCCAGCATAAACAGCCTGCCGGAAAGTTCCCTCTGTAAATGGAAATCCGTCCGCGCAAGCTTTAAAAAGGCAATCTTTTTGATATGGTAGAAACAGAACGCGCTCGAGACTGCCTGTGCGATCAAAGTGGCTGCCGCCGCGCCCGCAATTCCCCAGCCAAACCCCAATACAAAGAGATAATCCAGCACAATGTTCGTCACCGACGCGACAATCATGGCATTTAGCGGCGTCCTGCTGTCCCCCAATGAACGCAGAATGCACGCCAGCAGATTATAAAGCATCACAATCGGCACACCCGCAAACATAATCCGCAGATAGAGAAGCGAATACCCGATAATCTCCTGCGGCGTCTGTAAAAGCGTCAGCACGGGTCCTGCAGACATCTGCCCCGCCGCCACCAGTACAACAGCAGAAAGCATGGACAGCACCGCCGCGCTTCCCACGCTCCTTTTTAAATCATCCATTCTGTTCGCGCCGAACTCCTGCGCCATCCTGATGCCAAAGCCCTGCGTCAGTCCCTGTATCACGCCGAGCATCAGCCAGTTCAGCCAGTCGGAAGCCCCCAGCGCCGCCAGCGCGCTCACACCGAGAAATTTCCCGACCACCATGGTATCGACCACAGTGTATAGCTGCTGAAAGACATTGCCCGCCACAAGGGAAAGGGAAAAAGCCAGAATCAGCTTCCCGGGCTTTCCCGTGGTCATATTCTTCACATGTACCGCCATCTTCAGATATACCTCTTAAATCCCTTCCCCATAATTTCACTGCTCTTAGTCACCATGAGAAAAGCCTCCGGGTCTACAGTCTGAATATGCCGCTCCAATAACACAGCCTGCTTTGGATCCATGACCGTAAGGATAACCACCCTGTCCTTGTGCGTATAAGCTCCCTCCGCCTTGTAAACCGTTGCGCTCCGATGCAGGTCCTTCATAATAAAATCGCAGATCGGTTCCGGCCTGCTGCATATAATCGTAAAATACTTGCTAAGCTTCATCCGCTCAATGGCTTTGTCTATCACCAGCGACTTCGCCATCAGTCCGCATATGGAAAAAAGCCCCGTTCTTGTGTCAAAGGCAAAGCATGCCACCACCACGATAATGGCGTCCACTGCCATAAGCGCCGCAGATATGTCCATGGTCGAATATTTCTTCAACACCATCGCTATAATGTCCGTGCCGCCCCCTGATGCATTCTCATAAAAGAGAAGCGCCGAAGCCAGGGCAGGAAGCGCTATGGCATAAATAAGTTCCAACGTCGTCTCATTGGTCAGCGGCGCGCTCATAGGGAACACCGCCTCCATCAGATTCAGCAGCAAAGATGACACTACTGTCACATATGCGGTCTTTACCCCGAAGTTCTTTCCCAGAAACATAAATCCGAACACCAGCAGAATCATGTTGATAATGAGGTTGATCTGGGACGCCGTAAAAGGCGTATAGTGCGTCACCACAACCGCCAGACCCGATACCCCGCCGAAGGAAAAGTTATTCGGAAACTTAAAAACATAGACGCCGATGTCCATAATAATTACTGCTATCGTAATCAGGATATATTCCTTTATCATCTTTTTCCGCTTTGTCATTGTGTCCCCCGTTTATACAAAGAAGCCGGAATGGCACCGTCATTCCGACTTCTCTTCTTAAAATACTGGAAGCAATGGGGCTCGAACCCATGACCTCTCGCGTGTGAGGCGAACGCTCATCCCGGCTGAGCTATGCTTCCAAAGTGGAGATAGGGGGACTCGAACCCCTGACCTATACGTTGCGAACGTATCGCTCTCCCAACTGAGCTATATCCCCATAACCAAAATTATAACACGGAATGAAAAAAAATCAATAAAAATCTCTTCACTTCGCTAAAAACTGCAAACCGCATAAAATAAGGATTTACAAGATATTTGTGTGCTACAAACATGTTACGAAAAAACATTTTTATCTATTTTTGAACACTTACAGACACTTTCTTTTTCTCTGCTCAAGCATAATTTCCACCTGTCTTTTATGCTTTTCATACCCTGTCCGTAGTTCTGCCCGATCTGCTTACCGTTCAATCTCACTATTTCTATGCCCTTATTATATAATTCTTCATACAGACAAAAGCCTTCGTCTGCGTTCCTGCTCATTCACGATACACTATCAAAAATAATGGTATCTCCTGCTTTGGCTTTCTTATACAGCTTATTCCATTCCGGCCTGTCCTGCTTTGTTCCTGTATATACTTCCTGTATTATCACAGCCTTATCATAACTACCTTTAATATTTCTGATCTGCCTGTCAATACTCTGCCGTTTTGTACTTATCCTGCAATATCCATATATACACATAAGCAACACCGTCTCTTTCAGTATCACTTCTATTGTTCGTCTGTTTTAATACTTTTATTATTGTTGTTGCCAATAACTTTTGATACTAATTATTATAATGTAATTGATAAATAAACGGATATGTGATATACTTTGTGACACGGGAAACCAGAGAACCAAAGGCGGCAACCCCTCTTTTTCATTCGGAGGGTATGAAAGCCCTCCAGACGAAAGAAAGGAGGGCGATACAATGATTACATATCAGGATTTCTTTTTATTCTGTACGTTCATTGTTGCCCTTATCAGTCTGCTTTATCAGATTTTTAAGGACAAAAGAAAGTAGCCGCCAACTATTCCCAGTAGCTGACGGCTGAACATTGTAAAATGTTTTAGTTTGCTATTGTGAGGGGTAGCCGCTTCTCTGGCTTCCCCTTTTCTATAATATAGCATACTCCCAAGACAAATTCAAGTAAATTTTCGTTATCGCAATCCATCAATAAAGTAACAAGCAATGACCTATTATCCCTTGACTCTACTGGCTTGAATATATTTCTTTTTAAATGTCCATAAATATAACCTTCAAGGTTATATCCCCTCATCTCAGCTAATGTCCCATTGCTTTCTTTAAGATATAGCTACCCTTCTACTTTGTGTAACGGTCTTCTTTGATCCGCAGTTTTATAACTGTCTTAACATCTTTGCTCTTTCATCGCATCGCACCTCCCTTCCTTTAACTAATCTTTTCAGTGGCAAGACACAAGATTTTTATGCCCTCATTTGTGTGCTATGTATCTGCTACGCTTCAAAATCCCACACTTTTAGCCACAATTTCAGAAAACACAGGCGCAAAGAAAACCCTTGAAAACACTGGATTTTCAAGGGTTTTACTAATCTCATTAATTGTGCTGTAATTATCTCTTGGAGAACTGCGGCGCTCTTCTCGCTGCTTTGAGACCGTATTTCTTTCTCTCCTTCATACGAGGATCTCTGGTCAGGTAACCTGCCTTCTTTAAGGTAGGCCTGTAATCGGGGTCTGCCTGAAGCAGCGCCCTTGCAATACCGTGTCTCACTGCGCCTGCCTGTCCTGTGTAGCCGCCGCCCTTTACCGTAATATTCGCATCGAACTTATCTACCGTATCGGTTGCTGTCAGAGGCTGGCGAACGATAACCTTCAAGGTCTCAAGCCCAAAATAATCGTCGATGTTTCTCTTGTTGATCGTGATCTCACCCTTACCGGGCACTAAATATACTCTGGCGATAGATTTCTTTCTTCTACCGGTTCCGTAATATTTTGCTGATTTATCTGCTTTAGCCATGATTCTTTATCCCTTTCTTAAAATGTTAATGCCTCAGGTTTCTGTGCCGCATGCTTGTGCTCGGGCCCGACATATACAAAAAGTTTCTTGTACATCTCTCTTCCAAGCGGTCCCTTGGGAAGCATACCCTTAACCGCATGTTCCACAACTCTCTCAGGGTGCTTCTGTAACATCTCTTTCAGGGTGGTTTCCTTCATGCCGCCCACGTAATCGGAATGGTGGTAGTAAATCTTCTGATCCAGTTTCTTTCCTGTTACCTTCACCTTTTCCGCATTCACAACGATCACATAATCGCCTGTGTCAATGTGGGGTGTAAAAATCGGTTTGTTTTTACCTCTCAGTACCTTGGCAATCTCGGATGCCAGGCGTCCCAGTGTCATATCTGTCGCATCAACTACGTACCATTTTCTCTCGATCGTAGCCGGACTCGCCATAAAAGTTTTCATGAATATTACCTCCATAGTAACTGTCTGTACCGTTTCCAAAGACCCTCATGCAGATGTCCGGCCACACTTGGTATCCCTCCACGGCAGTTTGTAGTGCGCATACAAAATGTCTCACCGGGGCTTTGGTCAGACATTTATAAACAATTCGTCACAGTTAGATATTATATTATACGGTTCCGCGCGTGTCAACTGGTTTTTCCCGATTTTTCCTGTTTTGTTCCTGTTTTCCTGCGCCTGCCTGTTCATCCCGCGCCATTTGCAAGATCGCGCCTTTGGCTATAAAAATTCATACCCCACAAGGGTCAGGCCGCATGCCGGAGCCGTAGGTCCCGCTTTCTGTCTGTCACAGGAAGCCAGAATATCCTTCACACCATCCGGAGGTATCCTGCCCCTTCCAACCTCCATCAACGTTCCTGCAATAATTCTTACCATATTATACAGAAAGCCTCTGCCCGCCACACGGATGACGATCTCCCTACCCGTCCGCAGCGTTTTCCCCCCGGCTGTATACACAGTTTCTTCCGCCACCGCAGTCTTTATGCTGTCAGCGCCTTCCTCCCACACATCCACATTGTCAATCCGCCGCACCGTGGTCTGCGCCTGGGTGTCCACACTGCAAAAACTCCTGAAATCATGTTCCCCCACCAGATATGCCGCCGCCCGGCTCATCAGGCTAACGTCCAGCGGCATATATGTAAAATGTGTATATAGCCGCTTCGTCGGAATGGGAAACTCCGCGTTACAGATCCGATACTCATATGTTTTTATGCTCTCGCAATGTCTGGGATGAAAATCCGCCGCCACCTCCTTTGACGCGCGGACCTTAATATCCTCCGGCAGTCTTCGGTTCAGCGCATAGGAAAACTTCTCCGCCGGAATGGAACTCTCCGTGTCAAACACCGCGATATTGCCAAGCGCATGTACGCCAGAATCCGTGCGGCTTGCGCCGATCACCTCTATCATCTCGCCTGTAAGTTCGAAAAGGCATCTGTTTAAGACGCTCTCTATTGTCTCTTTGCCCGGTTGTAACTGCCATCCACAGTAGGCTGTCCCGTCATATGCAACGGTTAACATAACTCGTCTCATTCTCTTCTCACGCCTTCCACGAATTTCTACTTCTCCTCATGGCATATGCCATCTCAGGCATACCAAAACGTCAGCAAATGCTTTACAGCCATATCCGAATCGCCACACATCCCGCAAAATACAGCAGCAGCACACAGTATGCCGTCCTGTCTGCAGCCCGGTAGCGCAGAGGTTTCATCTTCGTCCTGTGTTCACCGCCGCGGTAACACCTTGCCTCCATCGCCATCGCCAGATCATTGGCACGGCGGAAGGCCGAAATAAACAGCGGCACCAGAAGCGGCACCATGGCCTTCGCCTTCTTAATCAGATTCCCGCTCTCAAAATCCGCGCCCCTGGCTATCTGCGCCTTCATAATCTTATCCGTCTCCTCCAAAAGAATCGGGATAAACCGCAGGGCAATGGACATCATCATCGACACCTCATGCACCGGCACTTTTACGTATTTCAAGGGTCCCATCAGCTTTTCCATGCCGTCCGTCAGACTGTTCGGCGTGGTTGTCAGCGTCATCAGGGAAGATCCCACGATAAGAAAGGACAGCCGCACCGCCATCATTACCGCGATCCGCAGCCCTTCCTTTGTAATCGTCAGTTTCCAGAATGTGACAAGCGGTTCCCCGGGTGTCAGAAACAGGTTAAACACAACCGTAATTATCAATATAAAGACAATCGCCTTCATTCCTTTCACCATGTACCCGAAAGGAACCTTAGACAGTTTTATCATACATGCCAGAAAAAGGGCGGCCACCACGTAGCCAACCCAGCTGTCCACCACAAACAGGGAAATGATAAAACCTATTGTAGCCACCAGTTTTACCCGCGGGTCCAGTTTATGGATGACGGAATCCGCCTGATAATACTGGCCCAATGTAATATCTCGAATCATTATTTCTCCATTCCGAAGCATCCGTAACAGCCGGCTCTTCCACTCGCAAATCCGTACCGGGGATGCCGCTTTCCACGCTTTCTCAGTGAGCCAGCGCCCTCAAAATCTCCTGCTTTGCTTCCTTAATCGTCGTGACGGAGGTGTCTACCTTCATGCCCTTTTTTGCCAAAGCCTGCATAATGTATGTCACCTGGGGCGCCGCCAGCCCTACCTCCTCCAACTCCTTATAATGCCGGAAAACCTCCCGCGGCGTGTCGTCGAAAAGGACACTTCCCCGATTCATGACGATAATCCGCTCCACATACTTCGCCACGTCCTCCATGCTGTGGGAAACGAGCATCACGGTAATTCCCGTCTCCTCTTTCAGCTTCGCAATCTGGTCAAGTATCTCATCCCTGCCTTTCGGGTCAAGCCCCGCCGTAGGCTCGTCCAGAATGAGTATATCGGGCTTCATGGCAAGTACGCCCGCGATTGCCACCCGTCGTTTCTGCCCGCCGGAAAGGTCAAACGGCGACTGATAAAAATATTCATCCGCAAGCCCCACCTGCTTCAATGCCGCATAGGCGCGCAGCTCCGTTTCCTTCTGGGAAAGCCCCAGATTCTTCGGTCCGAAACACACATCCTTAAACACATCGATCTCAAAAAGCTGGTGCTCGGGATACTGAAATACAAGCCCGACTTTGCTCCGCAGCTTTTTCTTATCATAATCTTTGTCGTGAATATCCTCGCCGTTATAATAAATCGCCCCGCTTGTCGGTCGGATCAGCCCGTTTAAATGCTGCACGAGCGTAGACTTGCCGGAACCGGTATGTCCGATCAACCCGATAAACTGCCCGTCGGGAATCACAAGATTGATATCCTTTAAAGCGTGCACCGCAAGCGCCGTATCTTCCCCGTATATATAATTGACATGATCCAAAATCAGAGACATGACTGCAGCTCCTCCGTAAATTCCTCTATGGTCAAAATCCCTTCCGGCAGATTCACGCCCTTCTGTCTCAGTTCATGCGAAAGAAGCGTCACCTGCGGTACATCCAGCCGCAGATCCTTTAATTCCTCCACTCTGGAAAAAATCTCCCTTGGCGTCCCCTCCATGGCGACATGCCCCTGATCCATGACAAAAACCATATCCGCATGAATAATCTCTTCCATATAATGGGTAATCAGTACGACCGTAATCCCTTCCACATCGTTTAGGGCACGCACCGCCCGTATTACCTCTTTGCGCCCGTTCGGATCAAGCATCGCCGTAGGCTCGTCCAAAATAATACACTTCGGATGCATGGCAATCACCCCTGCAATGGATACCCTCTGCTTTTGTCCGCCGGAAAGCTTGTTCGGCGAATGCTTGCGGTACTCATACATGCCAACTGCCTTCAGACTCTCCTCCACGCGCTCCCAGATTTCCTCCGTAGGCACGCCCATATTCTCCGGGCCAAACCCCACATCTTCCTCCACCACCTGGCCAATGATCTGGTTGTCGGGATTCTGGAAGACCATACCCGCCTCCTGACGGATATCCCATAGATGGTTTTCATCCTGTGTGTCCATGCCATCCACCCAGACTGTGCCTTCCGTCGGATAAAGAATCGCATTGATGTGCTTGGCCAGCGTAGACTTTCCAGAACCGTTATGCCCCAAAATCGCAATAAAATCTCCCTGCCTGATATCCAGATCCACCTCATCCACGGCGCGGGTGATGCCTTCCACATTGCCCTCTTCGTCCCTGCGTATATATTCAAATGTCAGCTTATCTGTCTTTATGATTCCCATAGCACTTCCTTTGTCTGCTTCCATACCGTCCCATGCCCGGGTACGGCGTTTCACCACCGCCTATTTTACTGGATTGCCGGAGAAAATGCAAGTGCGGGCGTTCCTTCCCTCCCCTGTTCTATAAAAATGTGATATAATATCCGGGATAACAATGGGCAGTGCGCAGACAGAGGATACTAAGACAGGTGAATTGGCGCTGCCGATAACGGAGGAAAGAAATAAACATGTCTGATTTAAAAACTTTATTACGGCAGGCTGCAAAACCTGTTTTGTTCCTGCTGACCTTCATCTGCATATGCGCGTTCCTTGCAAACTATCTGACAGGAGATGAAACCCTTCTGGAGTATGCAAGAAACAATCCTGAGCTTGCCTACGGCACACCAGGCGCTGTCGAAGACATACAGATTACCGGCAGCTCCTCCGACGAGGAGAGCAGATTGCCCCAAAAGGATTCAACCGGGCCGGAAGATTCTGCACTGCCAGAAATGACGCCGGCGTCACCTACAGGCCAAACTGACGCTGCAGAATCCGACACCCCCGTCACATCGGACAGGGATGACGCATATGCTGACATAAAAGAAAGTATCCCAGAGGAGTCCGACACGATGGAGCATCACCCGGATCGCATCACATACAAAGAAGGTTTCTACTATGAACCCCTGACCGATTCAATGAAAACAAGAATTACAGGTATTTCCTACCCTGAAAGCGGCTGTACCGTTCCCTATGAGGATTTAAATTATGTAGGGCTTAAGTATATTGACTTCGACGGACAGGAACAGTCCGGCGAGCTGATCTGCAACAAAGCCATCGCACAGGATATGGTCGAAATATTCCATGAACTGTATCGGAACGATTACCGAATCGAGAGCGTGCGCCTGATTGACGAATATAACGGTGACGATACGGCATCTATGGCTGAAAATAATACTTCCTGTTTTAACTACAGGGTGGTTGACGGCACCACCAGTCTGTCCAAGCATGCTTACGGGCTCGCCATCGACATCAATCCTTACTACAACCCCTATGTGGTCTTTCACAGAAACGACGACGGCAGTGACTATATCTCCCCGCCCGGCAGCGAAGTCTATGCCGACCGCAGCCAGAGCTTCGCCTACAAGATCGACGAAAATGATCTGTGTTACCGACTCTTTACCGAGCACGGCTTTACCTGGGGCGGCAACTGGAACTCCAGTAAAGATTATCAGCATTTTCAGAAAACAATAGAATAAAGAAAAATACCGTTTTTAAATCAGAACTGCCAAAGAAACAGCCGCACCCTCTCGGATGCGGCCGTTTCCAACACAACATTACATATAATGCAAATGCTCTTACATCCGACTGTATTAGCCGAGTAAGGACAGTGCAAGCTGATTGCCCTGGTTTGCCTGGGACAGCATGGATGTGCCCGCCTGCTGCAGGATGTTGTTGTTCGAGTACTTAACCATCTCTGTAGCGATATCAGTATCACGGATCGCTGCCTCTGCACTCTGGGTGTTCTCTGCGATGTTATCCAGGTTGCTGATCGTGTGCTCAAGTCTGTTCTGTACTGCACCGAGGTCGGAACGCTGCGCGGATACTGCCTTGATTGCATCCTTGACGAATTTGTTCAAATCAGCATAATCTGACTGCTCCGGAATATTATCCTTTAAACCGTCATCTTCCTGCGGCTTAAAATTCTGATAGAATGTCGCGATAACATCTTCGTGAGTAGTACCGCCAAATCTGTCCTGAATCTGCTGGTTAAGCCCGTCAACACTCATATCCTTGATGGTGATGTTGATGTGCTGACCTGCCTCTGCACCTACCTGCAGACCTATATCCGCGAATGTCCCATCCAGCAAGCTCATCTCATTGAAGGTTGTGGTGTTCTTTACACGGTCGATCTCACTCACCAGCTGGTTAACTTCCATCGCGATATAAGCGCGGTCCGTGCTGGTCTGTGTGCCGTTCTCGCCCTTAACTGCCAGCTCGTTCATTCTCTGGAGCATGTCGTGCACTTCGTTCAGCGCGCCTTCTGCG
>CAJTTZ010000014.1 GCA_910579505.1 uncultured Lachnospiraceae bacterium | reverse complement strand
TTTAAAGTGCAGTAGAATTTACTTCTGCACTGGAATTTAAAATTTCAAGTCAGCACTTTTTCAAAAAATACAGCTAAAATTCAATTAATACCCATACTTACTGCCGATTCATCAGATAATCCGTTACAAACGCATCAATATCCGAATACCGCCTCTCCGATACACCCCCTTTTCTGTATTCACCCAGATATGCATTTAAAATATGGTCATATGCATGTGCCGTCTGATACAAATCTTCTGGATTATAACAGCCCAAAATATCATATTCCCCTATATCTACTTCACTGCTGATCTCAGCAAACATGACATTTGCGCTGATTAAACTCATAAACGCAAGGTGTCTGTTTCCTGTGGAAGCAGCCAGATACATCTTATTTCGCCAGTTTGAATACATTTCCTCATAAGTGCCGCCGATTGTATCCGCAGCTATAGGTTTCTTCTCTGCGGAAATCGTCTTCTTTACCTGATGAAACACGGCTGTTGTTTCTTTCATCAGTAGGGTTACATGCTCTTTTACAGATGCGGCAGAAACTGCCGATACCACATGCTCTATCATATCGCAAAGTTTTTCAGGTCTTTTCTTCATTGCGCCCAGTTCTTCATACACGCACTTTACACCATAATGAAAATACTGCTTATTTAGCATCGCTATCGCATTTTCGACATAATAAACGACACCGCCCGCCCATTGTGACACTCTGGAACTCTCGTCAGAAAGCATCGCCATCACATAACAATGTTCCGCTTCTCTTAACCCTTTTTCTGCCTTCTCGTAATCTTCCCCGGAGAAAGGCGCCTCCAGAATATCCTTTGCTTTTTGCCGCAATGCAAGTAATTTTTCTTTATATTTCTCATCCGCACAATACACAATTTCCGAATCCATCAGTTTGGAAATATTGGGATGTTCATAATTGGCATCATACTGTAAATCTTCCCATCTGGTACAATAAATATCATGTCCGACCTGCAGATCGTCCTGTATCATACTGCATCCAAGCTGCCAACCCCTGTCATCATTGATCAGAATCAATAGATCCAGATCTGACTTTTCATAATAGTCACCAGTCATAAAAGAGCCGTTTATTCCGATCAGGGCAAGGGAACCCGGACACACAGCATTTGCTTTACTGATCACAGCGTCTATGATCTTCCTGTTTCTTTCTTCCAAAATTATCATCCATTTATCCCCCTTCTCTTACTTTTTCCAGCCGTATATCTGATTTTTGCGATTGTAGCCTATTCTGCGGTAAAACTCGTTTCCTCCGCCAGTCATACACGCAGCCCCCAGCTCCTTCATTCTTCGATAATGCACAGAAAGCGCCGCTGCCGCCAGACCTTTATGACGATATTCGGGTATTGTACAAAGCGGCTCCATATATGCGAGCTTATTTTCCGGCACCCACCACATTCCCGAAAAGCACACATATTCTTCTCTCTCATTTGCAATTATTACATTATACTCATATGTAGAATGCGGGGGCGGAGCCATAATATCGCTAATGGTACCCTGATATGCTTTTTGGGGATTCCATGGCGTTCCCGGATCTTCCCCTTCCCAGTTTTCAAACGGACCCTTATCCTCATGGTCAAACCCTTTCCAACAGCAAACCGCATGTTTTACCGGGTCCACTTTATCGTGTTCTACAAAATGAAACCCCTCCGGCAATGGGTAATTTAATTGTGCCACATCAAAATCAATGACATAATTTTCAATGGTAAATTCCTGTCTGTACCCCTTTTTTCCTGCAGCATCCATCAGCGCCTGCTGCCCTTGGCAAAAAAAGAATGTCTTTTCTTTCCCATTTCCCGGAATGTACTTTTCCGCATATGCTATCATCTCCTCCGCCAACGCTTCATATCCCTGATGCAAGCTAAAATATATATCTGTACACGGCTGTTCATAGAAAACAATGGCAACTGCCTTCTCTTTATCAAACCAAAGTCTGTTTAAATAGAGATACCGTTTATCCAGCCAGCTTGAGGTAAGCGCGTATTCAAAAAATGGCGCTTCTACTCCATTTTCCGCGTAATTTTCGACCAGTAAATCCCATACCGTCTGATTGTCCGATAATAACTGAAATTGCTTCGTCGTTACGTTTTTCATAGCTCTGATTTCTCACTTTCCTTGTTTTTTTCTATTTTAAAGAAATTAATTTGAGAAACTTATGATACCTTATCATTGTAACAGACACAAAACAATACTGACAGGGATGAGAATGACTATAAATAAAATCACCGCAAAAGACGCCTGCCTTTCGGGCAAGCGCCTTGCAATTATCCGTATACTATTTTCCTGATCGTGCTATATGCCAGATGGTAGCGTTCTACTAATATATCCAGAGAATACCCGGCTTTATAAAGCCTTTTTATTTCCTCATTCCGCTTCTGATAAAAAAGGCGTGAACCGTTGGCAGTTCCCCATTCCCTTTTATCTGACGCCTTCGGAATATAAAGCACCCCACCATTAATATATCCTTGAAGCTCCTTCAATAACCGATCCGGCAATATTTCTGCTGCATTTATATATTTCATTTTCACCGCTCCTTATTTACGAGTCAACCTTACAGCTTGCTGCGGGGTTGACGACCATTGCATAAATAAAGTGCAGAAACAGCAGAACATATAGTTTTAGCCGCCCATGCAGAGTTCTATATGCCCGCTATTCTGCATGGGCAAAAGTGTCCTTGTCTCCATTTTGAAATAATGCCTGCATTTTTCGTCTCATACTTTCTCCCTCCATTCTTCTCATTTTATAATATAAAACATTCACCCTAACAACTTTATAATATCACTGTAGGAAACCATCTTCACATTCCCCATCTCACCCGCCTTTTCTTCACATCCTCTCGTAAATCCATTTTTGGCAAAAAGATAGAGATGGGTATTACGATAATGGAACAACCTGCTTTTTTCCGCCAGTTTTTCCAAAACACCCGCATCCACTTTTTCGTTTGTCCATTTACACTCGGCAAACAATACAGTTTCCTGATCTTCTTCTCCCATAATATCAATCTCTGCCTGACTTTTGGTAGATGAATCCGTACCCCACCAGCGGCCAAGTTCCTTAAATTCTACAGGTGACTCTCCCGTAAGCAGAAGTTTCCACAGATACTGCTTACATATTTCTTCAAACACTTTTCCCATATAATCGGATAAATGCGGTTCCATCCGCTTATAAACCACATCAACAGCCCCACGGACAATCATGGAACTGTTTTCTGGTATAAATCGGTACCAGAATCGAAACATATTGTCGTCAATAAAATAAATAGATTTTCTGGAAGCCTTTTCACCGTAAGGCGTTTCCTTTCGGACCAGCCCAAGCGCCACCAAATTTTTCAGATAAGTCACACAAACACTCGTGTCTTCTCCCACTTTTGTGGAAATCTCCGCCATCCGCGACGCGCCTGTCGCTATAGCGGTAATAATGGCATTATACAGAGCGGGTTCTCTCACTTCCTGCTTTAACAGATTTTCCGGCTCCTCAAACAAAAAAGAAATAGGATTCAAAAATGTATTCTTTATATTTTCTTCTATGCTTTTTCTGTCATCCATCTGCAGAAGATACTGCGGTGTTCCTCCCACGATGCCGTAAGCCAGAGCTTTATCTTGATCAGAAAAATTTTTATAGTAGCGACAGACATCCTCAAAATCAAAAGGCAGTATCTTCATCTGTGCTGTCCGTCTGCCATAGAGCGGCGATTTGTAAGCCAGCACATGATCTTCCATATAAGACATGGAGGAGCCGCATAGAATCAACATCAGATTAGAACTGTCTTTATACTGGTCAATCAAAAGCTGTAAAGTGGAAGCAAGACTCTTGGAAGAACGAGCCACATAAGGATATTCGTCAATGGCAAGGATAAGCCTTTCCTTTTCAGCTATTTTAAAGACATATTCTAACGCTGCCTGAAAGGATACAAAAGCCATCTCCGCGGGTATGCCCGTCCCAAATTCCATAATACTTTTACTGAAATTTTCCAGATTCTGCGCGGCATTGCTCTCTACGCCCATAAAATAAATGCTTTTTTTATCCCGGATAAACTGATTGATCAGCGCTGATTTTCCTACACGACGACGGCCATAAACGACTGCAAATTCAAATTTATCAGACTGGTATAATTGATTCAAGGACGCCAGTTCCCGCTCTCTGCCAATAAACATAGCTTGTACCCCTCCTGTTACTCAATAATATACCATATCATTTTATTTTAGTCAATTACGATTTACTAAAGTATAAATTACTAAAATATAAACTACTAAATCATAATATACTAAAATTATAATCTGCCTATTTACAAAGTACTATCGTTTTCTTCCCTCTCCTCCCGTTTCATTTCCCTGATCACACTCACTCCGAGCGGAATCGAAACCGTGAGCGCGCAGAAATCCGACACCGCCTGACATGCTTCCACTCCCGCAAGCCCGAAAAAATACGGCAGAATTGCAATGAGAGGCAGGAAGAAAATACCCTGTCTGGCGGAAGCAACGATGGACGCCTTCAATCCTTTGCCGATAGACTGCAGCATCATATTACACATGATAATCCACGCAGCTAACGGAAAGGCAATCACGGAATAGCGCAGCGCCGCTGTCCCTACCATGATAACGTCCGGGTCGTCCTTTCTAAAAACGGTCACAAGCTGGGGAGCAAAGATATACACCACAACCGCCATACCCAGAAGGCAGACGAAAGCCACCTTCACGCAAAAGCCAAACGCCTTCAGCACACGCTCATACCGCTTCGCCCCGTAATTGAAACCGCACACGGGCTGAAAGCCCTGCCCGAAACCGATCAGCGCGGAATTGGCAAACATCATAATACGCGACACAATAGACATGCCCGCAATCGCCGCATCGCCGTACACGCCCGCCGCATGGTTCAGACAAATTGTAGCAACACTGGCTAACCCCTGCCGGAACAAAGAGGGAATCCCGCCCCGGATCACTTCGACAAAAAAATGCAGGCTTGGCTTAAAATTCTGAAAACGAATCTGAATATTTCCGCCCCGCCTTATCATAATTAACAGGAAAAAGAAACTTAAATACTGGCTTACGGTCGTGGCAAGAGCCGCTCCGGCAACGCCCATGCCACACCAGAAAATCAGAACTGGATCCAGCACAATATTGATCACCGCGCCCGACACGATACCGATCATGGCATAAAAAGCGCTCCCCTGAAAACGCATCTGGTTATTTAACACCAAAGACGCCGTCATGGCGGGCGCACCGATCAGAATGATCCGCAGATAGGCCACTGTATACGGCTGGATCGTCTCCGTGGAACCGAGCAGATAGGAGAGCGGTTCGATAAAAAACATACATCCCACCATAATTGCCACGCCTGCCAAAAAGGAAGTAAAAAAACCGACAGAGGACATTTTCTCCGCTTCCTCTATCTCGCCTGCACCTAATTTCCGGGAAATAAAATTGCCGGAACCGTGCCCGAACAAAAACCCAATCGCCTGAATGATCGCCATCAGGGAAAAGACAATCCCCACCGCTGCCGTAGACTGGGTATCAAGTTTTCCCACAAAAAAAGTGTCCGCCATGTTATAAAACGAAGTGACAAGCATACTTAATATGGTAGGCATTGCCAGACGGCAGACCAGTTTTTCCACCGGTTCTTCCAACATATAATGTCTCTTTTGTTCCGCACTCTCGAATTTCATATCCTTCTCTTGTCTTTCCTCTATCGCTTTTGAAATATTGTTTTCGTCCTTCATATTACAATATCTCCTATTTTATCCTCTTTTTTTCGGATTTGCAAATTCGGTGAAATAGGCGCCCTTATTTTCATTATATTTGCAATATACCGGGATTATGACCATTTCATCGGGCAGAAAAAAAGCAGGGACTCTTCCGAATCTCTGCCTTTCTGTATTAAAGCCAGATATATTTTTAATAATAGGAACTTAATTTGCCCATATACAAAGCTTTTCAAGCCCAATTATTTTTTCTAAACCTTCAAGCGTATGTAACCTTACCTGTCCCACTTCTAAAACACGTATTTTAGACAACGATTCTAAAAACGCCAAACTATGAATTTCTGTCTCACAGGACATGAGACGCACAACTTCCAGATTTTTCAGATGTGCAAAGTCTTCGGGATAAAGTATTCCATAATCATACGTCATTTCATTCCTCACAAGCCCGTCAAAATCATTTTCTTCAGGCTCATAAATTTTGACGCTGCTCTCAAAATCCTGCATATCTGATGAATCCTCATCTTCACTTTCTTCATCTAAAAGTTCTCTCTTAATTAGAAGTTCTTTACTGTCTTCCCATTCCCTTATTTCAATAAAGTCTTCTACTGTATGATATTTTCCCGTATCTGACAGACAACGGCAGAACCACTCATCTCCCGCATCTGAAAATTCGAAATTTGCAGGCAGATCGCCCTTGCCAAATCCTAAAAAATAACCGTCAGTTGTACTCACATACAAATATTTGATAACGCTGACATCTTCTGTCGTAATTTTTCTATCTGCAATCCCCAGATAGTCCCTGATACATTTCTCAAACCAACGTGACTGGAATTGAATTTCCAAAACTTGTTCTCCTCTCTGCTTATAGCTGACCCGTTTTTTTAACATACTATCATTATACTTTAAATACATTATTTTACAATTTATTTTTTGATCGTACAGCCGACCCTTTACAAATAAATAAGGCGTATCTATAATAAGATAAATGCGGAAAAGGCAGTCAAAACGAATAATACATCTGCTTTTTCACATAATAAAAACAGATGGAAACGTAAAGGAGATCATTATGAATACCAATGCTTTATTTCAATTATCCTACGGTCTTTATGTGGCATCATCCAAGTTTGACACAAAGATGAACGGCTGTATCGTAAACACGGTGATGCAGGTGACAAGCAGCCCCCTGCAGATTGCAGTTGCAGTCAACAAAGAGAATCTGACCTGCGAGATCATACAGAAATCGAATATGGTATCTCTGTCCGTGCTTTCCGAGACAGCGCCCTTTTCCCTTTTCAAACATTTCGGTTTCCAGAGTGGACGCGAGACCGATAAATTCGTAGACTATCCTTTTGCAATGACAGGGCAGGAACTCCCTTACCTCAAAGAGCACACCACGGCTTTTATCGACTGTAAAGTGACCAATACGGTGGATCTGGGAACCCATATGCTCTTTATCTGCTCGGTAAACGACTGTGATGTCATTTCTGACGAAAAGGCAATGACCTATTCCTACTACCATGAATTTGTAAAACCGAAGCCGGAAGCATCCGCCGCAAAGGGATGGCGCTGCATAGTCTGCGGCTATGTCTATGAAGGAGAAGAACTTCCGCCCGATTTTATCTGCCCATGGTGCAAACACGGCATCGAAGATTTTGAAAAAATTGTCTGATTGTAACGATTCAGTGTCGAATCTTCTATTTTGTTCCGCTATCGTCAAAAACGCCGTATTTACGGGGATGCAACCGAAACTTTACATGAAAATATTTAAAAGCAACATAAAATTGATGGTCTTTACATCCCCGCTATCCTACAATATGACCATAGCCGGCACAAGTCAAATACCCCGCAGCTAGCTGCAGGGTATTAAACTCTCGCGGCATTCGCCAAATGGATGTGCTCACACATCCGCCTGGCTCATTGCTCGCGGAAAAAAGAACAGGAGATTACATTATGAGCTTAGGACAAAACTTACAATTTTTAAGAAAACGGGACAACATCACACAGGAACAACTGGCAGAATCTTTAGAAGTATCAAGACAGTCCGTTTCCAAATGGGAGTCGGATACGACCTACCCGGAAATGGATAAGCTTTTGCAGCTTGCCAGTCTTTTTAACTGCAGTCTGGATGACCTGGTACAGAAAGATATCAGCTCGCAGTATGTGGAGGACAAATGCAACTATGATCAGTTTATGAATCAATTCAGCAGAAGAATCACGACAGGCGTGGGACTGATTTTAGGCGGGGTTACTCTTATGCTGTTTTTAGATGCGTTTTTTTCTCACATACAGGCTTTTGATATGGAAGAGCTTTCCGGCATTATATTTCTTTTCTTCGTAATAGCGGCCGTAGCGATTTTTATCGTTTCCAGCTTACAGAGAAGTTACTTTGAAAAGAAATATCCATACATAGAAAATTTTTATTCGGATGAAGAAAAAGAGGCTTTTCACAAAAAACTGATACAATTTATCACAACCGGGGTCGTTCTTATTATTTTCGGCATGATTTTAGCGACGACAATTGATGCTGTCATCTCACCCTATCACATTATACGGGACAGCATTGATCTTGACATGTTGAGCGGCGCCCTGTTTATGTTCCTTGTAACCATAGCTGTGATATTGTTTACCTACGCAGGCACACAGGATGGCAAATACAATATTGAGCAATACAATCTGATGCACGACCACAATTCGCAGACCTACAAAAACGGTAAAAAAATCGGTATTATCTGCGGCAGCATTATGATGGTGGCTACCATGATCTATCTCGGATGCGGTTTTCTCGGAAATTTATGGCACAGAGCATGGGTGGTCTATCCCATTTTCGGTATTGCCTGCGGTATCGTATCTATGGTCATTAACCGTAATAACGAGGAAGAAAACTAAGAAATGTACATAAAAAGGTTCCCGCTTTTCGATGCAGGAACCTTTTTTTATTCGATTCATTTTTTCTGTCTAATCCCCAATCCCAAATTCCTTCAAAGTCTGCTGCCAGTATTTCTCGGGAATATCCGGCCAGACTACAGCTCCTTCCGCCTCCTTACACAACTCGCTTGCGCGTGTCAGACACGCCAGATTGCGGTCGGTTCCTGTGCGGAGCGTGTTTATCGTAATTTTCGACCATGCCGGCGCTTTCTCATGTAACCCGGAAAGTTCAAAATCTTTCACAAGTCTTTCCACATCGTAATCCAGTTGAAAAAATTCCGCCTCCCATCCGACTTTTGTCCCATGCAGCATCATGTACTGTGTTTTTCCGTCAAAGTACCATGAAACCCCCACCGCACCGGGATGCAGTATTTTTTTGCCGTCATACACTTTCTCTTCCTGAAAATGCACATGCCCGGACACCAGCAAATCAACATCCAGACTTTTCATAAGCTGGATGGTATTCTCACCATCTGGTTCCAATATCTCATTGGAGCGCGAAAAAGATCCATGACAGTACCGAAAAGGCTGATATCCCTCTCTCTCATAATAACCTTGAATGGCAAGGCTTTCAAAAAATTGAAAATCCCGTTCTGTCAGATTCTCATAGGTATAAAGCAAACTACCGCTGGCGGAAGAATACGTCCACCTCTCCCCCGAATTTTTCCTGTGGTTCAACATATAATCTTCCCGGTTTCCCCGGATAAAACGGCACTTATACTCGCGATCCATCTCATAGACAATCTTCATTGTTTTCTGTGGATAGGGACAGTCGCTGATATAGTCCCCAAGAAACAAAAACTCGTCCGGGTTCTGTTTTAAGGCATGTTCAATACACCTCTCAAGTCCCACATAGTTACTGTGAATATCGCCTATGACAGCTATTTTGTAATCTATCATATTTTTATACCATATATTCTTTACTATTTACATATTGAGAACGTTGTATCATTTATAAGCAGACTTTCAAAAGACGCCGTTACTTGACGAGGTTCTGAGTTGCTATGCAACTCAACGAGTCTAATACCGTTGCGTTTTTTGCGAAGCGAAAACGGGTCTGCGTTGAATGATACAACGTCCTCAATAAACAACAATTTTAATCCTCTTCTTCTTTAGGTAAGTTTAATTCTTTCCCATCATCATAATCATCAGGAAGATTATACTTCTCCTCCTCGGGTATCTCCTCCATGGCATCGTCGATATTTTCAAACTCTTCCTCACCGTTGCTGATCTTTTCCCGGACTTTGGCAATTTTCGCCACTTTCACGTTATCGTCCAGATTGATCATCTTCACGCCGGAAGTGATTCTGCCTAAGGTTGAGATATCTTCCATACGGAGCTGGATGATGATACCTTCCGTGGTAATCATCATAATTTCGTGATCGTCATTGACAGCTTTTACGCCGACCACATTTCCCGTCTTCTCTGTGATCTTATAACACTTTAACCCCTTGCCGCCACGCTTTTGTACGGTAAACTCTTCCAGATATGTCCGCTTGCCCATGCCGTTTTCCGACACGATCAGAAGGGAATCTCCCTGATGGTCTAACTGCATACCTACAATTTCATCCCTGTCAGACAGATTCATGCCGATCACACCCATCGAAGACCTGCCGGTAGGTCTTACGTCCGTCTCCTTAAAGCGGATACACATGCCATGTTTCGTGACAAGGAAAATATCTGTCTCACTGGAAGTCGTTTTTACCTCAATCAGTTCGTCATCATCACGCAGATTGATAGCAGCCAGACCGTTTTTCCTGACATTGGAAAATTCCATGATGGAAGTTTTTTTCACAATGCCGCGTTTTGTCACCATAAAGAGGTTTTTGTTCTCTTCGTAATCTTTGATCGGGATCATAGCCGATATTTTTTCGCCAGGATTTAACTGCAAAATATTGACAATCGCAATACCCCTCGCGGTACGGCTCGCCTCGGGAATCTCATATGCTTTCAGACGGTATACCCTGCCGTAGTTCGTAAAGAACATGAGGTAATGATGGGTCGTCGTCATGAGAAGGTCCTCAATATAATCCTCCTCAATGGTCTGCATTCCCTTGATGCCCTTGCCGCCACGGTTCTGGGACTTGAAATTATCTACCGTCATGCGCTTGATATAGCCGAGGCTGGTCATGGCAATGACCGTATTATCCCTCGGAATCAGATCCTCCATATTGATATCATAAACGTCAAATCCGATCTTGCTTCTTCTGTCATCGCCGTACTTTTCAGCGGTAATCAGCATTTCTTCCTTGATCACGCCAAGGAGCAGTTTTTCATCCGCCAGAATCGCCTTTAACTCCTGAATCTTTTTAAGGAGTTCTTCATGCTCATTCTCAAGCTTTTCCCTCTCCAGACCCGTCAAGGCGCGCAGACGCATATCCGCTATCGCCTGTGCCTGTGCGTCGGAAAGCCCGAAACGCTCCATCAATCTCTCCTTCGCGATAGCAGTAGTGCGGCTGCTTCTCATAATCTGGATCACTTCGTCTATGTTATCTAAAGCAATGAGCAGACCCTGTAAAATATGATCCCTCTCCTCAGCCTTATCCAGATCATATTTCGTCCTTCTCGTCACCACATCTTTCTGGTGATCAAGATAGTAGGTGAGCATATCCAGAAGGTTCATCACCTTCGGCTCGTTATTCACCAGGGCAAGCATGATGACGCCGAAAGAATCCTGCAGCTGCGTATGCTTATAAAGCTGGTTCAGGATGACATTTGCATTGGCATCCTTTCTCAGCTCGATCACGATTCTCATACCTTCGCGGTTTGTCTCGTCACGCAAGTCTGTGATACCGTCGATTTTTTTCAGCTTTACCAGATCGGCAATCTTTAAAATCAGATTCGCCTTATTTACCATATAAGGAAGCTCCGTCACGATAATACGGCTCTTTCCATTATCCATCGTCTCGATTTCCGTGACCGCGCGGACTCTCACTTTACCGCGTCCTGTACGATATGCTTCCTCCGCACCCTTCGTCCCTAAGATAATGCCGCCGGTGGGAAAATCGGGCGCTTTGACAACCTGTAACAATTCATTCAGATCTGTCTGTCTGCTCTCATTTATCTGATTATCAATAATCTTAACAACGGCATTCGTCACTTCACGCAGATTGTGAGGCGGAATGTTGGTAGCCATACCAACCGCGATACCTGTCGTTCCGTTTACCAGAAGATTCGGATAACGGCTAGGCAGAACCACAGGTTCTTTCTCCGTATCGTCAAAGTTTGGCACAAAATCCACGGTATTTTTGTTGATATCCGCCAGAAGTTCCATGGAGATTTTACTGAGGCGTGCTTCCGTGTAACGCATCGCCGCCGCTCCATCGCCGTCCATGGAACCGAAATTCCCATGCCCGTCCACAAGCGGATATCTGGTAGACCAGTCCTGCGCCATATTTACCAGCGCGCCATAAATGGAACTGTCTCCATGAGGATGATATTTACCCATGGTATCACCGACGATACGGGCGCTTTTTCTGTGCGGCTTATCCGGCCCGTTATTCAATTCGATCATGGAATAGAGGACACGGCGCTGTACAGGTTTCAGACCGTCTCTCACATCCGGCAGCGCACGGGCAGCAATAACGCTCATGGCATAGTCGATATAAGAATCTTCCATCTTTTTCTTAAGATCGACGTCCTCTATCTTATCAAAAATCTTATCATCCATCATATATGCCTTTCTGAATTAAATATCTAAATTCTTTACAAATTTCGCATTTTCTTCAATGAAAATTCTGCGGGGTTCTACTTTATCTCCCATCAGCGTGTTAAAGGTAAGATCTACCTCAGATTCCTCCTCCTCATTGAAATTCACGCGAAGAAGGATTCTTCTCTCGGGATCCATCGTAGTCTCCCAGAGCTGGTCCGCATCCATCTCACCCAGACCTTTGTAACGCTGAATTTTATTATTCTGGTCACGTCCGACTTCAGCCAGGATAGCTTCCAGTTCATCATCACTGTAAGCATACCAAACCTGTCTGTTTTTCTCCAGCTTATACAGAGGAGGTTTTGCCAAGTACACATGACCCTGTTTAATCAATTCCGGCATAAAACGGTAGATAAACGTCAACATTAAAGTTGCAATATGGGCGCCGTCCACGTCCGCATCCGTCATGATGATAATTTTGTCATAGCGCAGTTTCGAAATATCGAAATCCTCATGGATTCCCGTACCGAAAGCCGTTATCATCGCTTTTATTTCCGCATTGGCATAAATTTTATCAAGACGCGCCTTTTCCACATTCAAAATCTTACCGCGGAGTGGAAGAATTGCCTGTGTCGCACGGCTTCTCGCCGTTTTTGCAGAGCCGCCTGCAGAATCACCCTCAACGATATAAATTTCACAGTTTTTAGGATCTTTATCGGAACAATCCGCAAGTTTCCCGGGAAGGGCTGTTCCTTCCAGTGCAGTTTTACGGCGGGTCAGATCCCTTGCTTTTCTTGCCGCCTCTCTTGCCCTCTGGGCAAGTATTGATTTCTCGCAGATAGTTTTTGCCACAGAAGGATTCTGCTCTAAAAAGTAGGTGAGCTGTTCGCTTACAATACTATCCACAGCTCCTCTCGCCTCAGAATTTCCGAGTTTCTGTTTCGTCTGTCCCTCAAACTGTGGATCTTCAATCTTAACGCTGATAATAGCCGTCAAACCTTCCCTGATATCCTCACCTGAAAGATTAGGTTCACTGTCTTTCAAAAGCTTATTATTCCGAGCATAGTCATTAAATGTTTTTGTCAGTGCATTTCTGAAACCTACCAGATGTGTACCACCTTCCGGCGTATTAATATTATTAACAAAGGTATAAACACTTTCATTGTAGGAATCATTATGCTGCAGCGCAACTTCCACGTAAACGCCGTTTTTTGTTCCCTCAAAGTACATGATCTGCTCGTATAAAAATTCTTTGCTTCTGTTCAGGTATGTAACAAATTCCTTGATACCACCTTCATAATGGAATGTTTTTTCCTGTTTCTGATCGTCCCTGTCATCCTTTAAAACAATTTTTAAACCTTTTGTAAGAAAAGCTGTTTCGCGGAGTCTCGTCTTTAACGTATCATATTCAAATACAGTTTCTTCAAAAATAGTACTATCAGGTTTAAACTGTACTCTGGTTCCTGTCTTTTCTAAGGCACAGTCCCCTATAATTTTCAGTTTATTACAGGCATGTCCTCTCTCATAACGCTGATGATACACTTTACCTTCATGACAGATATCTACTTCCAGCCAGTCAGAAAGCGCATTTACCACAGAAGCTCCAACACCGTGTAAACCGCCGGATACTTTATAACCGCCGCCACCAAATTTACCCCCTGCATGAAGAACGGTAAACACAACTTCAACAGCGGGAATGCCTGCTTTATGATTAATACCGACAGGAATACCACGGCCATTATCCTCCACGGTAACAGAATTATCCTGATTTACCGTCACATAAATTTCCGTGCATACACCGGCAAGCGCTTCATCCACAGAATTGTCAACAATCTCATATACAAGATGATGAAGACCTCTCAGGGAAGTGCTGCCAATATACATACCAGGTCTTTTTCTAACCGCCTCCAGACCTTCCAGAATCTGTATCTGGTCCGCCCCATATTCACTGTTATTCATTTCTTCAAAATTATCCTGCATTTTTCCCTCCGTTTTGAAACTCAAAACCCTTTATAACACAATTATTCGACAATACTTCCGTTTTCTATCTTAAAAACCTTGTCGATTTCAAATCTATTATTTACAAACTCATCCAATCCTGTACAAGTAATAATCGTCTGAATATCACCAATCGTACTGAGTAAATAATTTTGCCGGTTACTGTCAAGTTCTGACAACACATCGTCAAGAAGCAGAACAGGATTGTCTTTTGTTATTTTTTTTACAAGTTCTATCTCTGACAATTTTAAAGAGAGCGCCGCTGTTCTCTGTTGTCCCTGGGATCCGAATCTTCTGATATCAACATCACCTACCATAAAAGAAAAATCATCCCTGTGTGGTCCAACAGTTGTCTGTTTTAATTTAATATCTCTTTCCTGACAGGATGAAAGTGATTTTTCATAATTTTCTATCAAAACGTCAGGTTCATAAATAATAACAAGTTCTTCTTTGTCTCCCGATAATTTTTTATGAATATCAAATATAATTTCATTTAACTGTTCTACAAAAAGTTTTCTTCTCTCAATAATCTTACTTCCAAAAGAAACTAACTGAGAATCCCAAATATTTAAGGTTTCTTTCAAAGACGGGTTAAAATACATATCTTTGAGCAGTTTATTCCTCTGGTTAACTATTTTATTATAATGATTCAGGTTGTAGATATAAAAAGAGTCGAGCTGACATAATTCCATATCCACAAATCTTCTTCTCTCCGAAGGACCATTTTTAATAATAGAAAGATCCTCCGGCGAAAAAAATACAACATTTAACAATCCCAGAAGTTCCGCCGCTTTTTTTATCTTTTGACCGTCGATTGCTATTCCCTTCGTCTTATTTTTTCGAAGGTGCATATCTACCCTGATTTCAACCTCTTCCTTTTCAAGATAAGTTCTTATATGCGCTTCATCCCTGCTGAAATTAACAATATCTTTATCTTTACTTCCTTTGTGAGATTTGGTAGTAGCGGATAAGAAAATGGCTTCTAAAATATTTGTCTTTCCCTGGGCATTATCTCCATATAAGATATTTGTTCCCTTACTGAAATCAATATGTAAAGAATCATAATTTCTAAAATCCGCTAATTCCAACGATTTGATAATCATTCGTCCACTACCTTAATTTGCTGTCCGTCATATTCAATTACATCACCGGGACGTATTTTTTTACCGCGCTGCACTTCCACTTCGCCGTTTACTTTTACAAATCCTTCCTGTATCTCCATTTTTGCATCCACGCCGGATCCCACCAGACCCGCCAGCTTCAAAGCCTGCCCAAGTTTGATAAAATCATCCCTGATTCTTATTGTTTCCATATTTTTCCATCCTATACACATCATATATATAGAGAATGCTGTTTTTTAGCATTCTCTCATGTGAGATTTAGTACTTTTTGGCGTTCTGTCCTATGACAGAACTTCTTTAGAAGTACTTCTCACATTGTTATTCAACGTTTATAAAGTTCACCGGAAGAATCATATAAATATAGCTTTCACCCTCATCTTTGATAAAACAGGGAGCCTTAGGATTTACCATATAAATAAGAATTTCTTCGTCCTCAATTACACGCAGCGCATCAATCAGGAACTTAGGATTAAAACCTATCTTAAGATCCTTTCCTTCTTTTTCTATATCAATTTCTTCGTCCATACTTCCCACGGTAGAATTCATCTTAAGCTGCATGGAAGTATCCTTCACATCAATAATGACAGGCTTCTTATCCCCTTCTTTTACAAGAAGAGTCGCTCTGTCGATACAGTCGAGAAGTTCCTTCTTATTCATCTTAATTTTTGTCTCATAATCACTGGAAAGCATCTGGTCTATCTTAAAATACTCCCCTTCGATCAGTCTGGAAACGACAACCGTATCGTTAAACTCAAATAAAATATGTTTGTCCGTAAAGAAAATATTGACATCTTTATCCATATCCCCGGATAAAATCTTGCTCACTTCGCTTAATGTTTTTCCGGGAACTACTACTTTCTTGTTATCATAAGAATTTTTAAGGGCAATCTTCCTGATGGAAATACGATGTCCGTCTAAGGAAACCACTTTTAACATATCATTGGATATCTCAAACAGCTCGCCTGTCATCAGTTTATTATTTTCATTATCTGCTATAGAAAAAATAGTCTGTCTGATTACTTCCTTTAAAGTAAACTGGGAAATAACAACAGAATCATTCTTTTCAATCTCTGGGAGATAGGAAAAATCTTCTCCTGATTTTCCAATAATGTTGAATTTTGCTTTTTCACAGGTAATAGTCGTCTTGAAGGAGGGGTCAGTCTCAATAGTAATATCATTATCAGGAAGTTTTCTCACAATCTCAAGAAAAATTTTAGCATCAAGAGCAATCATACCTTTTTCCAAAATTTCTCCTTCAATGACAGTTTCAATGCCAAGCTCCATGTCATTTGCCGTAAGCTTAATATCCCCGCCTGTCGTATCTACCAATATGCACTCAAGAATGGACATGGTAGTTTTATTAGGGACAGCTTTTGATACTGTCTGTACGCCGGTTAATAAATTAGATTTTGTACATACAATTTTCATCTGTGAATAACTTCCTTTCTTGCTTGTGGGCAAATTAAAGTTTTGCCTTAGGTTAATAAATAAATAATTATTTCATAGTAATCATAATAATGGATGTAGATATGTGAATATCCTTGTCAAATCCATTATTTGAAAGAATTATGTAACATATTTTATCTGTTGATAATTAAGGATAACCTGATAATAAGTGATAAGTTATCAACAGTATTTTTTTATTACATAAATGACATTAACGTCATATTAATATCATTCACATCTTATTTACAATAGATGTAGAAAATAATGTGCATAAAGATTAAGGCATAATTTTCTTTCTTATGATGTCTACCTTGTTTTTTAATTCTTCATCACTTTCCATTTTTTCTGTAATTTTTTCAATACCATGCAAGACTGTAGTATGATCTTTCTTACCAATGGCTTTCGCAATATTTTGTAAAGAAGCTTCTGTAAGCTGCCTGCAAAGATACATAACCACCTGTCTTGGCTGTACGAGTTCGGCAGTTCTCTTTCTGGAAGCAATATCTTCGGGACTGATGCCAAAATGTTCTGCCACTACTTCTATGATGAAGGAAGGAGTAATTTCTTTCTTTTTATTTGGATAAATGACATCTTTCAGGGCTTCTTCCGCATAATCCAGATTGATGTCTACTTTATTTAATTTTGAGAAAGCCAAAATTTTATTTAAGGCGCCTTCCAGTTCCCTTATATTTGATTTTACATTTTCCGCAATATAGGATAGAATTTCGTCGTCAATTTCTTTATTATAGTTTTCTGCGTTTTTCTGTAAAATTGCCATCCTTGTTTCATAATCCGGAGGCTGTATATCTGCGATCAGTCCCCATTCAAACCGGGAACGCAGTCTTTCTTCCAGCGTTTCCATGTCTTTTGGCGGTTTATCTGAGGATAAAATAATTTGTTTTCCTGCAGAGTGGAGCGTATTAAAGGTATGGAAAAATTCTTCCTGCGTACTTTCCTTACCTATGATAAACTGAATATCATCAATCATAAGGATATCTACAGTTCTGTATTTTTCCCTCATATTGTTCATTTTTAAGGCGTCGCCGCTTCTGATACAACTGATCACCTCGTTGGTAAAGTTTTCGGAAGTGACATACAGGACTTTCATTCCGGGATTTTTCTCTAAGATGAAATGTCCGATGGAATGCATCAAATGTGTTTTGCCGAGGCCGGCTCCTCCATATATATAGAGAGGATTGTAAACTTCTCCCGGAGATTCCGCAGAAGCCAAAGCTGCGGAATGTGCCAATTTGTTATTACTTCCTACAACAAAAGTATCAAATTTATATTTTGGATTTAAATTAGCGTTTTCATAATTTGCATGATTGGAAGGTTTGGCCATATGTTCTGTATTCTTTTCTTTTTCCATGGCCTCTTTTTCCAATACAAAAGAAATATCATAAGTATGGTTCATCATTTCTGAAACAATGACTTTAAAAAAGTTTTTATACTTGGAAGAAATATAGTTAAGCGCGTGTGACTGATCGGAAGGTATCATAATAATAACTACATTTTCTTTTACATCATAAAAACTGAGAGGTTTAATCCAGGTATCATAGGAAACATCAGTTAACTCATATTCTTTTCTGATTGTCTCTTTGATTTCATCCCACTTTTCTTTGATAGAATCCATAATATAAATAACCTCTTTGTTTAAAAAATTAAGTGTATCATAATACCATTCCGAATAAATTTATATCACATCGAAATTACCCTACCATATATAATAATACAAACATCAAAAAAATTCAAATGATAAGTTATCCACGTGAAAAATGAGAATGTGCATATTAAGTGGATATTATGATTACAGGTTGACATATTCTGTTTTGAAAAAAAGTGTATGTGAATAATTATCAAATGAAATGTAAACAATTTTCACATTGATATATTATGATGTTGAACTATTTCTAAACATTGTTGTCAAAAGTTATCCACATAGTTATCAACATATTGTGGATTAATTATGTAAAGTTATAAAATAAAAAAGTCAAAAATATCCGCAGTTTTACTTGACGTTTTCCTATTAATTATATATAATCAACATGTTGTTTTCCAAAAATTGATAACATTAGGTTTACCTTATAAAATCGTAAGGTTTTGAGAAGGAGGTGCAATGGGATGAAAATGACGTTTCAGCCTAAAAAGAGGCATAGAGCTAAGGTTCACGGTTTCCGTAAGAGAATGAGTACCAGGGGCGGAAGAAAAGTCTTAGCTGCAAGACGTGCAAAAGGAAGAAAGAGATTATCAGCATAGGCCGCATTTATGTGGCCTATTTTTCTAATTACTCAGAAAGGCAGAAGGTTCAAAGAAAATCTTTCAACCTTGATGTGATAGTTAAAAATGGTATTTTCTGAATCCTTGAAAAAAAATCAAGATTTCCGGAATGTTTATGAAAATGGTAAAAGTTACGCTGACAAGTATTTGGTGATGTATGTATTGGAAAACAACAAGAACATAAATAGACTGGGAATTTCCGCCAGTAAGAAAGTGGGAAACAGCGTAGTGAGACACCGCTTTGCCAGACTGGTGAGAGAGAGTTACCGGCTACACGAAAATATATTTAATAGTGGTTTAGATATAGTAGTCGTTGCGAGAAAAAGTGCGGCATCGGTTGGTTTTTCCGAAATCGAAAGCGCATTATTACATCTTTCGAAACTTCATCGTATTATTAAAATTTATTTTTATAATGATGAGGAAAAGTAACTATTTCAGTACAGGTCGAAGCATTTACTGTTGAGACCGTAAGAATATGTTACAGTTAGAATTTATGATGAAAAATGTTATGATCCGTTTTATCAAATTCTATAGAAAATATATTTCTCCCATGAAGAGCACGAAATGCCCTTATATACCTACCTGTTCGGAATATGGGCTGGAAGCCGTCGAAAAATATGGCGCCTTCAAAGGGGGGCTTCTTGCTTTTTGGAGAATATGTAGATGTAATCCTTTTTCAAAAGGTGGTTATGATCCTGTTCCTTGATAAAAGGAAGTATTACTTTGTAAGGAGGTAAGTTATTTTGTCAGATATTTTGTTGACCCAGGATACAGGTATCATCTTGGGACCTGTAGCGAAGCTGCTGGGTTATATTATGGAAGGTATCTTTTTCGTGATAGATAAAATAGGCATTCCAAATATTGGACTTGCTATTATATTGTTTACGATTGTTATTTATCTGTTACTGATGCCTCTTACCATCAAACAGCAGAAGTTTTCAAAATTACAGGTAAAAATGAATCCTGAGTTACAGGCGATTCAGAAGAAGTATAAAAATAAAAAAGACAATGATTCCATGATGGCTATGAACATGGAGACGCAGGCAGTATATGCAAAATATGGCGTGTCTCCTTCCGGCAGCTGTGTACAGCTTTTGATTCAGATGCCTATATTATTGGCGCTTTATCGTGTAATTGGAAAAATACCTGCCTATGTCGGAAAAGTGAAAGACGCTTTTTTTCCGCTGGTAGACAAGCTGATCAATGAGCAGGGAAGTGTGGAGTTTTTACAGACTTTCAGAAATGCCAATATGTACGCAAAGCAGTTTGAAAATGAAAATTTTGTGGGAGGCGTTACTTCTTACGTACAAAACACTTTTATTGATGTGTTAAATACGGCTTCCAGTGCGGAGTGGGCAAGCTTAAAAGATCATTTTTCCAATCTTTCTGCAGATATTGACCAAACGTTTTCTCTGCTTGACCAGTACAATAACTTTTTGGGATTGAGCATGTCAAATTCTCCTTCCTTTACGTTTAATGAAGCGAGAGAGGCAGGATCTGTTGTAATGATGATTGCCGCGTTTGCCATTCCTGTTCTGGCAGCGGTAACGCAGTGGATCAATGTCAAACTTATGCCGCAGCAGGAAACAAATTCGGATAATGAGCAGCAGAATACCATGATGCAGTCCATGAAAACAATGAACATGATTATGCCGGTTATGTCAGCGGTTTTCTGTTATACACTGCCTGCAGGTATGGGACTTTACTGGGTAGCCGGTGCGGTGGTAAGAAGTATTCAGCAGATTCTCATTAATAAACATATTGATAAGATGGATTTGGATGAAGTCATTAAGAAAAACGAGGATAAAGCCAAGAAGAAAATGGAAAAAGCCGGGCAGAAGGCAGAGAAGATGGCGGCTTATGCCAGCATGAATACAAAAAATGCCGGTATGGCGTCGAAGGCTTCCGTATCCTCCAAGATGACTCAGGAAGAAAAGGAAGAACTTGTCAGAAAATCAACAGAGTATTACAGTAAAAACGCAAAGCCGGGAAGTATGATGGCCAAAGCGAATATGGTAAAAGAATATAACGAGAAAAAGAATAAATAAAACAGGGGGGTAAAAAAATGGAATTTATTGAAATATCAGCAAAAACTGTGGATGATGCAATTACTGAAGCATGTCAGAAATTTACTGTAACGAGTGATAAACTGGAATATGAAGTAGTTGATGAAGGAAAAACAGGATTGCTCGGTATCGGTGCAAGACCCGCTGTGATTAAGGTGAGGGTAAAGTCTTCTGTAGAAGATAAGGCAAAGGATTTTCTTAAAGATGTTTTTGCAGCGATGGATCTTACGGTTGTGGCAAATGTCAGCTATAATGAGGAAGAAAGTTCCATGGATATCGAGCTTTCTGGAGATGAAATGGGTATCCTGATCGGTAAGAGAGGACAGACTTTGGATTCTTTACAATATTTGGTATCTCTTGTCGTAAATAAGGATACAGAAAATTATATCAGAGTGAAGGTTGATACAGAGAATTATCGTAAGAGAAGGAAAGATACGCTGGAAAATCTGGCTAAGAATATTTCCTATAAAGTAAAAAGAACAAAAAGACCTGTTTCTCTGGAGCCTATGAATCCTTATGAGAGAAGAATTATCCATTCCGCTCTCCAGAATGATAAGTATGTGACAACATACAGCGAGGGAGACGAGCCTTTCCGCCATGTGGTTGTAGTTTTGAAAAAATATGAGAGAAGTGAAAAAAGGTATGAGAAGAGCTACGAAAGAAGCTATGACAGCAAGGATGGCGAATAAAAGGAAATAAAGAAATATGAGAACCGGCGGGTAAAGATACCTGCCGGTTTTTGTCATAGTAGATTTTTTATGAAGTATGTAGTAAAATTGGATATAAATTGTTCTGATTTGGAGGTAATTATGAGAACAGATACAATTGCCGCAATAGCAACTGCTTTGTCTGATTCGGGAATAGGAATTATTCGTGTGAGCGGCGAAGAGGCGGTTCCTATTGTTCATAAAGTATATCGCAATAAAAGAAACGAAGATGTTCTTTTAGAGTATCGGTCTCATACGATTCATTATGGATTTATAATAGAAAAAAATGGGAACCTGATAGATGAAGTGATGGTTTCTGTGATGAAAGCGCCCCATAGTTATACAACAGAAGACACGGTGGAGATTAACTGTCATGGCGGCGCATTGATGATGAAAAAAATTCTAATGACGGTGATCGAAGCGGGAGCCAGGCTGGCAGAACCGGGGGAGTTTACAAAGCGCGCTTTTTTAAATGGAAGAATGGATCTTTCAAGGGCAGAAGCTGTTATGGATATGATTCACGCAAAAAATCAGTTTGCCCTCAGATCTTCCATAAAGCAGCTTAGAGGTTCTGTTTTTGTTAAAATAAAGGAACTTCGGGAAAAGGTTTTATATGAGATTGCTTTTATTGAATCGGCTCTTGATGATCCTGAACATATCAGTTTGGACGGATATACGGAAAAGTTATCGGATCAAGTTTCTTATTTTGCCAGAGAATTGAAAAAACTTTTGGATTCCGCAGATGACGGGAAGATGTTAAAAGAAGGAATCCGCACGGTTATTGTCGGTAAGCCCAATGTGGGAAAGTCTTCTCTTTTAAATTTACTTGTAGGGCAGGACCGGGCTATTGTTACGGATATTGCGGGAACAACGAGAGATACGCTTGAGGAAACTGTTAATCTGGGAGATATCACTCTAAATATTATAGATACAGCCGGTATCAGAAATACGGAAGATGTGGTAGAAAAAATAGGTGTCGAAAAGGCTAAGAATATTTCCGAAGAAGCAGATCTTATTTTGTATGTGATGGACTCTTCCATTCCTCTGGATGAAAATGATGAGAATATTGTTCAGATGATAAAAGGTAAGAAAACAATTATTCTTTTAAATAAATCGGATTTAGATGAAGTAGTTGATAAATCTTCTGTCGATGCCCTGTTTTCGAATGTCTGTGAAAAAAGCTGCAGCGTATATGAACTTTCACAAGCGCAAAGAGATGAACAAAACAATGATAATGAAAATATTTGTATGATTAAAATTTCCGCCAGAAAAAATGACGGGTTAGATTTACTTGTTGATTTGATTACAAAGATGTTTTTTCATGGACATCTTTCTTATGATGATGAAATATGTATAACAAATTCCCGTCATAAAGAAGCACTTCTTGAGGCACTTGAAAGTATAAGACAATTACAGGTAAGTTTAGAAAATAATATGCCTGAAGATTTCTACTCTATTGATTTGATGAATGCCTATGCTTCTCTTGGAAGAATTATCGGAGAAGAGGTGGGGGATGATTTGGTGAACGAGATATTTTCAAAATTTTGTATGGGAAAGTAAGAATTTAAAATATAGTTGTAGATAGCAAAAAGGCGTTTTTAAGTAAAGGTGTTGAATATGTTGAATATCAAAGAAAAAGTGGATGTATGTGTCGTCGGTGCGGGACATGCAGGGTGTGAGGCAGCTCTCGCATGTGCGCGGCTTGGGTTTGAAACTGTAATTTTTACGGTGAGTGTGGACAGTATTGCCCTTATGCCGTGTAATCCGAATATAGGAGGAACTTCTAAGGGACATCTTGTAAGGGAAATTGATGCGCTTGGAGGAGAGATGGGGAAAAACATTGATAAGACTTTTATTCAGTCTAAGATGTTAAACAGATCGAAAGGTCCGGCGGTGCATTCTCTCAGAGCGCAGGCGGATAAAGCGGAATATTCCCGGGCGATGCGGAAGGTATTGGAAAATCAGGATCATTTGACGATTAAGCAGGCGGAAGTGTGTGAACTTTTGGTGGAAGAAATTGAAAAGTCTTCTTCTGATAATGTATGCCGAAAAATTGTAGGACTCAAAACATTTACAGGGACTGTGTATGAATGTAAGGCAGTTATTTTGTGTACCGGCACTTACCTGAAAGCGAGATGTCTCTGCGGGGAAGCTATTACTTATACAGGACCAAACGGTCTGCAGGCGGCGAACCATCTGACGGATTCTCTTTTGGATTTGGGAATTGAAATGCGTCGCTTTAAAACAGGAACGCCGGCAAGAATGGACAGACGTTCTCTTGATTTTGAGAAAATGGAAGAACAGTTTGGCGACGAGAGAATTATTCCTTTTTCTTTTTCTACAGATCCAGATGATGTACAGATAGACCAAGTGTCCTGTTATCTGACTTATACAAATGAGCAGACCCATGACATTATCAGGGCTAACCTCGACAGGTCTCCTATCTATGCGGGTGTAATAGAAGGGACGGGGCCCAGGTACTGTCCTTCTATTGAAGATAAAGTAGTTAAATTTTCAGATAAGGACAGGCATCAGGTTTTTATCGAACCTGAAGGGCTTCATACCAGTGAAATGTATGTGAGCGGTATGTCATCTTCACTTCCAGAGGACGTGCAGCTTGCTATGTACCGCACAGTACCCGGATTAGAACATTGTAAAATAGTGAGAAACGCTTATGCCATAGAGTATGATTGTATTGATCCTAAGCAGTTATATCCTACTTTGGAGTTTAAGAGTATAGAAGGACTTTTCAGCGGCGGACAGTTTAACGGAAGCAGCGGTTATGAGGAGGCGGCGGCACAAGGTTTGATAGCAGGCATAAATGCAGTGCGCTTTCTTGAAGGAAAAGAACAGATTGTTCTTGATCGTTCTCAGGCTTATATCGGTGTTTTAATTGACGATTTGGTGACTAAAGAAAATTTTGAACCTTATCGGATGATGACTTCCAGGGCGGAATATCGTCTTTTACTCCGGCAGGATAATGCAGATCTACGTTTACGTCAAATTGGTTATGAGGTTGGATTGGTTTCGGAAGAACTGTATCGGACAACTTTGTATAAAAAAGAACAGATTGATACAGAAGTGACGCGTTTAAAGAATACAATTGTAGGGGCTTCTAAAAATATACAGGAATTTTTGACGGCGCATGAAAGCGCGCCGCTTAAGACGGGTGTTACTTTGGCGGAACTGATCTGCCGTCCTGAACTTACTTATGAAATGATTAAAGAAATAGATAGTGGAAGGATATCTCTTCCCGCGGATGTGGTAGAGCAGGTGGAGATTGAGATTAAGTATGAGGGGTATATCGAGAGACAGTTAAAACAGGTAGAACATTACAAAAAGATGGAAAAGAAAAAGATTCCGGCTGATTTGGATTATAATGAGGTGGGAAGTCTGCGGCTGGAGGCGAGACAGAAGCTGATTGCTTATAAGCCGGTTTCCGTCGGACAGGCTTCCCGGATATCCGGTGTGTCGCCTGCGGATATTTCTGTGCTTTTGGTATATCTGGAAAATTACAGAAAGAAGTGAGTATACTGCATTCTACAATTATTATACGGTTTTGACTGTTATGTAATTAAAAATACAGATTAAGAAAATAAGGGGTATTATTTTGAAATTAGAAAAGTTAAGTAAATTCGAAAAAGATTTACAGGAATTAAATATTGTATTATCGGATACGCAGCTTAATCAGTTTCTTATATATTATGAAATGTTGGTGGAAAAAAATAAAGTGATGAATCTTACAACAATCACGGAATTTGATGAGGTGATGAAAAAGCATTTTATCGACAGTCTTTCTTTGGTGAAGGTCTGTAATTTAAGCGGAAGTCTTTCTGTGATTGATGTGGGTACGGGAGCGGGATTTCCGGGTCTGCCTCTCAAAATTGCTTTTCCTGATTTGAAAGTGACGCTTTTGGATTCTTTGAATAAGCGAGTTGGTTTTTTACAGGAAGTAATAGAAAAACTTGATCTTCAAAATGCAGAGGCAATTCATGGAAGAGCGGAAGATTTTGCGAAGCCGGGACAATTAAGGGAAACTTTTGATCTCTGTGTGTCAAGAGCGGTAGCAAATTTATCTACTTTATCAGAATATTGTCTTCCTTATGTAAGAGTGGGTGGAAAATTTATTTCCTATAAATCTGATAAGGTTAATATAGAATTGAAAGGAAGCAGAACGGAAATTGAGGAGGCGGAACACGCGATTTCAATTTTGGGAGGAAAACTGACAGAGCAAAAAGAGTTTATGCTTCCTTCTTCTGATATTTATAGGACTTTGGTTATCATAGAAAAAAGCCGCCCTACACCGAAGCAGTATCCTCGGAAAGCAGGGACGGCAAGTAAGAAGCCAATAGTAACAAACATGTGATAGCGAAGACCAATGAAGGTGAATGCGAAGCATTCTCTAAATCGAGTGTGCTGTAGCCGATTCTTTATAGGAACATACGTAACTGCTCGAGTACTTCATCAGGAGCTTCTATTTGTGGAAGATGTCTTGTGTTTGGAATATAAGTTTCCTCGATGGATGCGTTATAGTATTTGTAGTTTTCAATTACGGTTTTCATTTCTTTTTCTTTCTCGCCGCCGATTATAAGAATGCTGTTATTGATTTCTTTTAATTCGCTAAGAATATTCATATTCATATATTTGCCTGCATAACTGGCAAATGCGTATTTCGAATTATAACCTCCGAGATGGGCGGCCTCCAGATAATTATAAATATATTTTTCTCTGACTTCCTCAGGATTATAGAAGTAGGTCTGATAAAATGCTTTTTCAATGCTGGGCCGATTGGATAGCAGATGATAAATAAATGTTCCAATGACAGGCGATTCTATCAGCAGTTTAAATAGATTTGTCTGTTTGGATGGAATTTGGTTTTGTAAATAGAGACTCTGCGGATTAATACATATGATCTTATTAAAGATGTCGGGATAATTATGACATGCCATAATAACAAAGGGAACTGATTCACCAGTCACTATGACAGATGATTTTCTTCCAATTACATTTTTAATAAAATCTGTAATAAGCTGTTCATACAGATTGTTGGTGTAAGTCATTGCTGGTTTATCAGACATGCCATATCCCAAAAGATCCAAAGAATATATTTCATGTTTTTCTGTCAGATTATTAATCAGTCTGTGATATTCATAATTGGAACTTCCCACTGTCAGATCATGGATCAGAAGAAGAGGGATACCATTTCCCTTTTTCTGGTATCTGACTTTACCGAAACGCCATTCATAAAAATAATTTTCTGAATTGCTGAGAAGATTTTTGACTGTGCATAGTGATGTATGTACTCTGTTAATTCCATGAATGGCAGCGATGGAAGTTCCTGCCAATATGGCTGCTGTAGTAAATTTTTTATGCATGACATTGTTTTCCTTCCAAATTTTAATTTATGCGTAAATTATACCATTTTTTTCACTTCATTTCTATAAATATTCTTTTCTTGTTTTAGATTTTAGTATATAATAACCAAAAGGAAAATTTATGTTTTTGGGGTAAATAAATATGTTTTATGAATTACAGCCATTAAGGATTCAAGATGGCTGGAAAGTAAAATATAATAATTTGATATAAGGACAGTAATGAAAATGATGGATAAAATAAATGATACAGCAGAAAATATGCCAGAGTTTCACATGAAACAATTTTCTGTTTTGGATGTGCAGGAGAAGGAGCGTCAGAGAATTGCCAGAGATCTTCACGACAGTTCCCTTCAAAATCTTACTCATCTTGTTCATAAGGTTGAATTGAGTTCTCTCTATATTGATCGTGATCCTGTGAAGGCAAAGTTGGAGCTTGCTACAATTGAAGCAGGGTTACGCAAAGTAATTGATGATATCAGAAATAGAATTTATGATCTTAGACCAATGACTTTTGACGATTTGGGTCTGCGGCAAACTCTTTTAAATCTTTTTGTTCTTTTAAATCAAGATGGGCGTTTTGAAATAATAACAGATATTGATGAAATAGATAAAAGTCTGCCGGATAAGGAAAAAGAAATTTCACTTATTATGATATATCGCATTATCCAGGAATGTGTTTACAATGCTATTGAACATTCCGGGGGAAACAGGATAGAGGTTTCATTAAAAGAGAAGGAAGATATTTATCAGATAAAGATTCGAGATAATGGTATTGGCTTTAATCAAATGGAAGCCAAAAAGAAGGACAGGCACTTTGGTCTGACTGTTGTGAAAGAAAGAGTTTTTTTGCTGAATGGAAAAATAGAGATGGATACGAAGGAGGGAGCGTCCATTTTTATTGAAATACCAAAAAAAAGTAGTAATTGAGATATTAGATAGAGAAACGGAGTTTATGAAATGGAAAAGATAAGGGTAATGATTACGGACGATCACAGTTTAATCAGGGAAGGACTGAAACAATTATTAGAATTTGATGGAAGTATCGAAGTTGTCGGTGAAGCTTCTAATGGGACAGAATGTCTTGAAAAATTAGTTAAATGTAATCCGGAGGTTTTATTGCTTGATATCAATATGCCGGAGAAAAACGGAATAGAAGTTTTGAAGCAGATGAAAGAAGATCAATCGCAGATTAAGGTACTGATTTTAACAGTACATAACGAAATGGATTATCTGATGAAGGCAGTTGATATTGGTGTGGACGGATATATTTTGAAGGATTCGGAATCCTCAGAATTGAAGAAAGCAATCAGAGCTGTTCGAGATGGCGAAAATTATATACAGCCTTCTCTGATACCAGCTTTAAACAGTCAACTGATAAACAGAGATACAGATAAGGATAGGATTTCTCTGTTGACGAATAGAGAATTGGAGGTTCTGGTCCAGGTAGCGAACGGTATGTTTAATAAAGAAATTGCCACCAATTTGAATATCAGTGAAAGAACAGTAAAAAATCATATATCAAATATTTTTAAGAAGATAGATGTTTCTGACCGAACGCAGGCGGCAGTGTTTGCAATAAAAAATAATATTATAAAGTTATATTAAAGATTACGGAGATGAAATATTTATTTCCTTTTCAGAACTTAAAGACGCCTTGACAGCAGAACATTTTAAATTTTTTGAGTTAAATGTTTTAAAATCATCATTAAAAGATGTTTCACGTGAAACATTTGGAAAGAAGTGGAGTGTTGACACAAGATAATGTTTCACGTGAAACAATTTAGCCCAAGATATTGTGATGATTACCGTGAAACATTCAATAAAATGAAATTTTAGTATCGTGAAACATATTTGCGGCCGGTGAATTTAGCAAAAGTGTTTTCAGTTTTTACAAAACTTTTACGTCAGGAAAGCTCAAATTAAAAATATGAAAGGATGGAACAATTTATGAAAATTGGAATACTGGGTGCTGGCAGGATTGCCGCTATTTTGGCGGAGACGATGAACAAGATGCCGGAGGTGGATTGTTACGGGGTAGCCTCCAGAGATTTGGAGAAGGCAAAAATTTTTGCAAAGGATCATGGTTTCCAACATGCTTTTGGATCGTATGAAGAAATGTTGTCGGATGAGAATGTGGAACTTATTTATATTGCAACACCGCACTCCCATCATTATCAGCATATTAAAATGTGTCTGGATGCGGGAAAGCATGTACTCTGCGAAAAAAGTTTTACGGTAAATGAAAAGCAGGCAGCTCAAGTTTTGCGCTTAGCCAAAGAAAAAAAGCTTCTCCTAACAGAAGCGATATGGACGAGATATATGCCTTCCAGAAAAATAATTGACGATCTCCTTGCCGAAAAGGCAGTCGGAGATGTTAAAAAAATGACAGCGAATTTAAACTATCCGCTTCTGGAAAAGGAAAGGATTGTGAAACCGGAACTTGCGGGCGGCGCGCTTTTGGATGTAGGGATTTATCCTTTGAATTTTGCTTATATGCATTTTGGGGATGGCGTAAAGGAAATGCATTCTGCTGCGCAGATGACGGACGCTGGGGTAGATGGAGAAAATGGTATGCTTCTTCTTTATGAAGATGGCAGAATGGCGGTTTTAAATTCAGGCATTCACGGTAAGTCTGACAGCCAGGGCGTGTTTTATGGTTCGGAAGGGTGTATGATCGTAGAGAATATCAATAATCCCGAAGCAATAAAAATATATGATACGGAAGGAAAATTGATTCGAGACATAAAGGTACCTGAACAAATCAGTGGATATGAGTATGAAATTTTAGAAACGATCAACTGTATTAAAGAAGGAAAACTGGAATGTCCGTCTATGCCTCATTCGGAAACTCTGAAAATGATGCGCGTTATGGATGAGCTTCGCGCTTCGTGGGGAATGAAATATCCGGATGAGATAGAAAGATTATAGGACGTCTTGGCGCATGTCTATTTACAGAATATACTGTAAAACTGTAAAAAAATATATATGGATTATCACGTGGATTAGTGATATAATCGTAAACGGACACAAAAACATGAAGATAAAGGAATAAGGTAAGTAAATGGGTAGAATAATTGCGATTGCAAATCAAAAGGGCGGCGTCGGAAAGACGACAACAGCCATCAATCTGTCAGCAGCGTTGGCGGCGAAAGGAAAGAAAGTTCTGGTAATTGATACGGATCCGCAGGGAAATACGACCAGTGGATTTGGCGTAGAGAAAAACGATCTGGAAAATACCATTTATGAATTGTTTTTAAGTGAATGCTCCATCAACGAATGTATATTGAATGATGTAATTCCTGGCGTTTCCATCATACCCTCAAATGTAAATTTGGCGGCTACGGAGATTGAGCTGATCGGTGTGGATAAGAAGGAATTTATTCTGAAAAACGAAATTGACTGGGTGAAGGATAAATTTGACTTTATTATGATTGACTGCCCTCCTTCCCTGAATCTTCTGACAATCAATGCCATGACTACAGCTGACAGCGTACTGGTCCCGATTCAGTGTGAGTATTATGCACTGGAAGGATTAAGTCAGCTGATACATACGGTTAATCTTGTAAAAGAAAGATTGAATCCCGAGCTCGATATGGAAGGTGTTGTTTTTACAATGTACGATTCCCGGACAAACCTTTCCATGCAGGTGGTAGAGAATGTAAAAAGTCATTTAAAGCAGAAAGTATATAAAACGTTGATACCGAGAAATATCAGGCTGGCGGAGGCGCCGAGTTACGGGATGCCTATCAATATGTATGATCCGAAATCTGCAGGCGCCGAGGCATATATGTTATTGGCGGAAGAAGTGATGTCCGCGAAGGTGGTGAGCAGTGCGCATCTGTAAAATGAAAAAATGATAAAAAGATATGCGTATGTAAAATAAAAAATGGCAGCGGATTATAAAATGGAGAAAAAGATATGGCGAAAGCAGCGAGGGGATTAGGAAAAGGACTGGATTCTCTGATACCGGCTTCCGTGCCAAAGGCGGAACCTGTACAGGAAACAGTAAAAACAGAGGACAATGCGCAGGGGACTTATGTCAAAATCACAAAAGTGGAACCTAACAGGGAACAGCCCCGAAAAAATTTTGATGAGGATGCCCTGCAGGAACTTGCCGATTCTATTAAACAGTATGGAATTGTGGAACCTCTGATTGTACAGGATAGAAAAACGTATTATGAGATTATTGCCGGAGAGCGTCGCTGGCGGGCTGCAAAGCTGGCAGGCTTAAAAGAAGTGCCGGTTATTGTCCGCAATTATACTGAGCAGGAAATTGTGGAGATTTCTCTCATTGAGAATATTCAGAGAGAAGATCTGAATCCGATTGAGGAAGCGCAGGCATATAAGAGACTTCTGACCGAGTTCAATCTGAAACAGGATGAAGTGGCGGAAAGAGTTTCCAAGAGCAGGACAGCAGTTACCAACTCCATGCGTCTTTTGAAGCTGTGCGATGAAGTACAGCAGATGATTATTGACGATATGATTACTACCGGCCATGCCAGGGCTTTGATTTCCATTGATGACCCGGAACAGCAGTATACGATAGCACAGAAAGTTTTTGATGAAAAATTGAGCGTCCGGGATGTGGAAAAGCTTGTCAAGAATTTGAATAAGCCGGAAAAGGCGAAGAAGGAGCCTGTAACGGATAAGGCCCTTGAAGCAGTTTATCAGGATCTTGAAGAAAAGTTGAAACAGTCTTTAGGAACGAAGGTTTCTATAGCGTCCAAGGGAGAAGGCGCCGGAAAGCTGGAAATTGAGTTTTATACACATGATGATTTGGAGAAAATTACGGATTTACTGACTGGCAGATAATTTGTGGATGTCATATACGAACGATAATTGTGATTGTCAAATACAGAAAGGCAAACGATAAATGAATTACAATTTACTGAGTGAAATGGGACTTGGAAATATGGATTTGACGTATCTGTTTATCGGTGCGTTTGTAGCAATTCTTCTTCTGCTGATTACTATAATTGTGCTTTGCGTAAATCTGGGCAGACTATCTAAGAAGTATAAAAAGTTTATGGGCGGTAAAAATGCAAAAAGTCTGGAGAAAGATATCATGGGGCTTTATGAGGATAATAAGCTGATCAAAGCATCCATGGAAAAGAATCGAAAAGATATTGAGAATCTTTACAGAAAATTGGGGGGCACGTTCCAGAAAATGGGCATTGTAAAATATGACGCCTTCAACCAGATGGGTGGGAAGCTCAGTTTCTCTCTTGCGCTGCTTGATGAAAATGATAATGGGTTCATTATCAATTCTGTTCATAGCGCGGAAGGCTGCTATTCCTATACAAAGGAAATTAAAAATGGATTATGTGATATTTCACTTGGAGAAGAGGAGAAAAAGGCTCTTGATATGGCTATGGATTTGTAGCCGGATATAACCGAAACGGTTAGAATACGAGGGAAAGGTTGAAAGATTCTCTTTCAACTTTGATTTGAGAGTCAAATGAACATGCAGGAATGTCCGATTGACTCATGGAGACTAAAATGAGACTGTGCAGAGTAGACGACTTGAATGGGACAGAAATTCTGGCAAAAGATGCCATGACATTGGAATATAAAATTCTGCTTTCGGCAGGCACGATTCTCAAACCGGAATATATTGAGAAGCTCAAAGAGCTAAATGTCCGGGAAGTGTATATAAAAGAGGCGGCGCCGGATACAAAAGAAGTGGTTATCCTTAAGGAGGAAGTAGAACAAAGTTTTAGATCAAAAGTAAAAAATATTTTGGAGAAACATACTTACAGTCATAATGAAAATTTGATGGAGCTGTGCCAGACAGCGGATACGATTATTACGAATATACTGGAAGAAGAAGAGGTCGTAGAAAAAATCTATGACATTAAGGAAAGAAGCTCTGATATTTACGAGCATTCGATTAATTTATGCGGACTCGCCACTATTGTTGCGCTTAAAATGGGATTGGAACAGGAAATGGTGCATGACATTGGCGTCAGTTGTCTGCTGCATGATCTGGGACTGCGCTATCTGCAGGTCCCATATGAAAATCAGAATTTGCAAGAGTTAACAGAATTGGAATATGTAGAGTATAAAAAACATCCAGTTTATGGATACTCGGCGCTTCGTGACGAAAATTGGATTTCCGAAAACAGCAAAAATATGATATTATATCACCATGAGCGTCTGGACGGTTCAGGATATCCTTTGAAAACAACAGATATTTCACGGCAATGCCGCATTATTCAGATATGTGATGCTTTTGACGAAATGATATGCGGCATCGGGTGTGAGAGGACGAAAGTTTATGAAGCTGTAAGGTATTTGAGAAATAATAAAGGCATTAAATTTGACGGAAAAATTGTCGATATCTTTTTGGAGTTTACGGCTGTATATCCGGCTGGCACTGTTGTAAAGACAAATGAGGGGGAAACAGGAGTTGTTTTGTATCAGAATAAGCAGTATCCTGACCGCCCGGTCATCCGTATTACGAAAGACAGAAACGGAATGGCTGTGGATGTAGTGAAAGATCTGGCAGAATACAATGATCTGTATATTGATGAGGTGATTGAGTAATTATTTAACATAAATTGAAGAAATGACGTGATTGAATAGAAAGGACGGCATATTATGATTGACATTAAGTTTTTGAGAGAAAATCCCGAGGCAGTAAAAGAAAATATCAGGAAAAAATTTCAGGAGCACAAACTTTCTCTGGTGGATGAAGTGATAGCGCTGGATGCCGAGGTCAGGGCGGCTCAGCAGGAAGCTGACGATATCCGTGCGAAGCGCAACAAGATATCAAAGGAAATCGGCGCACTGATGAGTCAGGGAAAAAAGGAGGAAGCTGAGGCGAAGAAAGCCGAAGTGGCAGCAGGCGCAGCAAGACTTTCTGAATTGGAGGCAAAGGAAACCGATCTGCGTGAAAAAATCAAAAAGGATATGATGACGATTCCGAATATCATTGATCCTTCTGTTCCCATCGGTAAGGATGATACGGAAAATGTGGAAATACAGAAGTATGGTGATCCGATAGTACCTGATTTTGAGATTCCTTACCATACGGAAATCATGGAGCGTTTCCGCGGTATTGATATGGATGCGGCAGGACGTGTGGCGGGAAATGGATTTTACTATTTGATGGGTGATATCGCCAGACTCCATTCCGCAGTAATTGCCTACGCGAGAGATTTTATGATTGGCAGGGGATTTACTTACTGTGTACCGCCTTTTATGATCAGAAGTGCGGTGGTTGACGGCGTTATGAGTTTTGCGGAAATGGACGCTATGATGTACAAGATTGAGGGAGAGGATTTATATTTGATCGGTACGTCAGAACATTCCATGATCGGTAAATTTATTGATACCATTATTCCTGAGGAGGAGCTTCCCCATACACTTACGAGCTATTCTCCCTGTTTCCGCAAGGAGAAGGGTGCGCACGGCATTGAGGAGAGAGGCGTTTACCGTATTCATCAGTTTGAAAAGCAGGAGATGATCGTAGTGTGCAAACCAGAAGAGTCTCCGATGTGGTTTGATAAATTGTGGCAGAATACCGTAGACCTGTTCCGTTCCATGGATATTCCGGTAAGGACGATTGAGTGCTGCTCCGGCGACTTGGCTGATTTAAAAGTAAAGTCCTATGATGTGGAGGCATGGTCGCCCAGGCAGAAAAAATATTTTGAGGTGGGCAGTTGTTCTAATCTGGGAGACGCCCAGGCAAGGAGACTTCGCATTCGTGTGAATGGTGCTAATGGCAAGTATTTTGCGCATACACTGAATAATACAGTGGTAGCGCCGCCGAGAATGCTGATCGCTTTTCTCGAAAATAATTTACAGGCGGACGGTTCTGTCCGTATTCCTGAAGTACTTCGTCCCTATATGGGCGGAATGACAAAGATCCAATAAACTTCTGGAAAACCTGAAAGGTTTGTAAAGTCATACTGTGTAATAAACAAGATGTATAAAAAGGAGGTGAAATCTTTGCATAAATACATGCGAGCGATTGGATTCAGCAAGCTGACAGACAGACGCGAATCGCAGCGTCTGATCACTGACATTATAATGAATGCGAAACACCGTTCCTATACTTCCAACGGTGAAGATACCATACTCGCGGAGTTTTGCGAGGATTTCGCGCAGGATATCGGAATCGCCGTCTGCGGTGAGTTTGATGCGGAAGAAAAGTTTACCTATGATTATTTTTACCCCTATCTGCGAGGCACGGGTATCAGCTCCTGTGAGGATGTATCTGTCGAGCGTCATGCAGATAAGGAGTCTTATGCAGGAGTATGCGACGATATTAAGGTGGGTGTAAGCCTGATCTTTTATCTCCAGAATATAGTTCCCTATGTAAAAGCACAGACGATGGATATGCTTCCTGTAACAGGTACAACTTTAACATTGTCAGGATTGTCAATTAGTGGTAATATATTATTACCGATTGGAAAAGACGAAAGCGATAAGCGAAGAATACAGAAAGAATCCATGAGCCGTAACCAGTTGATCGCGGCGGCCCGTAAAGGGGATGAGGAGGCAATTGAAAGCCTTACTCTCGAGGATATGGATATTTACTCTACCATTTCCAAAAAGATTCTCACAGAAGATGTATTCAGTCTGGTAGACACATACTTTATGCCCTATGGTGTAGAATGTGACCAGTATTCGGTGATGGGAGAGATCCTTGATATTTCCCTGCGGGTGAACAGGATCACCCGTGAAGAAATATATGTGCTGCGTCTTTGCTGTAACGATCTGGAGTTTGATATATGTATTAATAAACAGGATTTATATGGAGAGCCGCAGATCGGCCGCCGGTTTAAGGGGGTCATCTGGATGCAGGGATATATCAATTATCCGATGTAGGTTTTCTTTATAAATATATAGCAGTTGTTCCCTTAGTTAAATGGATATAACAGGAGCCTCCTAAGCCCCAGTTGTGGGTTCGATTCCCGCAGGGAACGTCTAAAGTCCTTGTATAAATATCATACAAGGACTTTAGTGTTTAGATTTTTATCGGATATTTTATCTGGCTTTTGGAAACATTCGGAAGAGCCAGATAAGGTACGGGAAGATAAAGAGCGCCACCACAGCTGCCCAGCCAACATTCTGTCTGTCAACGGCCATGAAGATAAAGACAGCTAGCAGCAGGAAGTAAGGCCCGTTTATCAGCCGGTACAACAATTTTCTCTTTTCGGAAATATTTGCATCCCCGCTTTCCTCAGGATGCGTCATCGTACAGCGCACAGTTGCGCCGAAGCGCCCAAATACGCGTTCGGCCCTGTATTCCACGCCGTCGAGTTTGAAGACAGGATACATGCCTTCTCTTATAATTTCCAGATCTTGATTGTTTTCATTGGCGTATAAAAAGAGAGCTTCCAAAAATTCTCCAGAGTTCATTACCATAGTATCCGGCTGGAAGGAAAAACTCCGCTTGCGCTGCGCCACAGTATATCTTTTATAATCTTCCATAATTGACATAAACATACCCCCATTCTGTTCGATCTGGGTCATTCTTTTCAGTGTTTTGTCCAGATCTATTTTCTCAGTGTCTGCTTGGAGCAGATCGTTGCAAACATCAATACAGGATTTTAACTTTTGCTGACGGCTTTGCAGTTCGGTAAGATGCTGCTCCAGCAGTGTGTGAAGCGAAATCTCTGCTGACAGGACGCTACGGATATCATCCACTGATAAATCCAGTTTACGCAGGAGTTTGATTGTTTTAAGAGTGGTTACATCTTCCTCCGAATATTCCCGGTAATTGTTTTCGGGATTTCTAACGGGGTGAAGTAACTCCTTTTTCTCGTAAAAACGGATGTTCTGTTTGGTGATTCCAGTCAGGCGTTCCAGTTCATTGATGTTCATATAGAAATGTGCCTCCTTTCCCTGTTTGTTAAGTTAAGTATAGGGGGTATACTTAGTATAAGGTCAAGAGGTTCCTTGATTAAAAATCAAAATCATCAAAATCCGTGCGCATATGGGACCGTCTCCTTTGCTTGCGTCTAATGCGGTTATTTCTGCGCTTGGCAGTTCTTCCATTGGTTATTAACGCATGTATCATAAATATGGTAATAACAACGGCGGCGATAACCAGTATGATAACCAATACTTTTTTGATATTGATAAAAATGGTATCCTGCGCTTCGGTTTCTGTTTCCGACTCGGCCTCCGTCATTTCCACACTGACGTCCGTGGCCGTCATATTCGTATCAAAATCATAGGAGGATGCATTATCTGTGACAAGGTTGAGGTACGCATTTCCCACATACATATCATGATAGGAATATTCAATGCCTGCGACACGGTTTTCATCAGACTGGCTGTAATCAATTTTCGAATCCAGATCCTGAAACGAAACAGTGTTCGGGATAATAACATAGCTGTCGGTATCTATAGAGAGAATAGGCTTTGAACTGCCGAAAACATCATTTCCAATCTGAAGAAAACCTGTGGATTCTATGTTGTATTTTTCTTCGTTTTCTGAGATATTCAGTACCTGGAAATTGTGGAAGCCGTAGTCAAACAGTTCAGCGGTGTCTGTGAACTGATCCGGGGTTTCCTCCTTAAAAACAACACAGATAAGACGCATGCCGTTCTGTTCCGCACAGGTGACAAGGGTCTGTCTGGAATCATCAGTATACCCGGTTTTTCCGCCTAAAATACCCTCGTAGGGAATTTCTCCGTTAACCAGCTTATGTTTGTTATTTTTATAGAAATCATCAGGCTGAGTGGCGGTAGCCTCAAAATGATAACGCGGCGTATTGCTTATTTTGCACAACATTTCATTGCGGAAAAAATAGCTGGAAATCAGTGCCAGATCATATGCGCTGGTATAATGCTGGGGATCGTGCAGGCCATTAGGATTGGTGAAATGAGTGTCAGTGCAGCCAATTTCCTCCGCCCGCTTATTCATCAGTGCCACAAAATCCTCGATTGAGCCGGAAATATATTCACCGGCGGCATTGGCGGCCTCATTGGCGGAAGCGACCATGATTCCATATAGGCATTCCTCCAGCGAAATGGATTCACCCTCGTCCATGCCCATATTGGAACCGTCCGTGGGTACGCTGAATACCGCCTCATGGCTAAACTCCACCGTATCGTCCAGATTACCGTTTTCCATAGCGAGAAGCGCAGTCATAATTTTCGTTGTGCTGGCGGGATAAAGACGTTCGTGGATATTTTTAGAATAGAGAATAACGCCTGTATTCGCGTCCATCAGAATAGCGGATTGAGCGCTTACCTGAGGACCTGCAGGCCAGTTATCAATTTCATTTGACTGGATGGGAAGTATTTTCCGGGCTTCGGCTTCTTCCTGCAGCTCTTCCAGACTGGCTGCTTTTACGGTTAAAACACGACCATCGGAAAAAAAACTGCTAAAAGCCAGAAAAGAAGCAAGGAGCAGTACTGCGATCCGCCGGGATTGCAAAAATCTATTTTTTCTCATAAAGAACATGCAATAAAACCTTTCTATGATAACAAATATATGAAATAAGCAATAAATTATGAATCTGTCCTTACATATCATACACTATTTAAAAGAAAAACTGTAGTGTATTCACAAAAAAAGCAAAATGTGTTAAAGTTCTAACTAGGTTATTTGTAAAATAGGATCGAAAATACAAAAAACAGCGACAGGTGAATGACACAGCATGAGATTACGAAACGTAACAGGATCAAGAGAAGTGATAGCCGCCTGTGATTATGTGATACATAATCCGCAGGAAAATCGGGGAAAATGGCATAAGGTTTTCGGCAACGAATATCCCATACGCATAGAAATCGGTATGGGGAAAGGCCGCTTTATTATGGATTTGGCAAGATCGAACCCACATGTCAATTATATAGGGATCGAGAAGTATTCCAGCGTACTAATCCGCGGTATACAGAAACTGGAGGCAGACCCTTTACCAAATCTCTATTTTATCCGTATGGAGGCGGAGGAGATTACATCTGTATTTGCAGAAGGGGAGGTAGAACGTATTTATTTGAATTTTTCCGATCCCTGGCCGAAGGACAGGCATGCGAAGCGCAGACTTCCTTCCCGTGAATTTTTACGTCGTTATGATGAAATACTAATACCGGGCGGCGTGATCGAATTTAAGACGGACAACCATGACCTGTTTCAGTTTGCACTGGAGGAGTTGGAACCGGCGGGATGGAAAATTGTGCAGATGACGGAGGATCTTCATCATGACGCGCGGATGATGGAAGGGAACGTTATGACGGAGTATGAGGAACGGTTTTCCTCGAAGGGGAATCCGATTTATAAATATGTGATAGCGAGATAAGGAAATGCTGTGTATGATTTGAGAACGGTTTTAATGTTAAATTTAAGTATAAAATGACAATGGTAAGGAGGAAAACACATGGAGTACAAATTTACAAGCGAAAATTTTGAGAGCGAGGTATTGGAGTCGGAAGTTCCCGTATTGGTAGATTTTTATGCGGACTGGTGTGGTCCCTGTAAGATGATGGCGCCGATCATTGCACAGCTGGCGGAAAAATATGACGGGAAGGTAAAAATCGGAAAATGCAACATAGATGAGGAGGATGGTCTTGCCAGAATGTACCGGGTGATGAACATCCCCAACATGAAAGTCTTCGTGAAGGGAGAACCTGTCGGGAATATTGTGGGAGCGGTACCGCCGGAGGAGTTGGAAGCGGAGCTTTCGAAAGTATTGTAAAATAAATGTGCTGCAAAACTTTTCCTGTGTTTTGCAGCACGTATTTTTTTAAAGGCAGAATGCCGGGTCTGCGTCTAGCATATTATAAAAAGCGTTTCTCTTATTCTCATAATCCGAAAACTGGGCGCTTAAAGCGGCGTTACGCATCGGGTCACGGTTAGGATCAAATGTGTCAAAAATTCCCATATTATTTGTCCTCTTTATTATATAGGAATTTCAATATAATCGGCGTTGCGATAGAGGAGAACAAAATCAGCAGAATCACAGCCATAAAAAAGTCCGCTGTCAAAAGGTCTGCCGCCAGTCCCTTCTGTGCCACAATCAGCGCCACTTCTCCGCGCGTCATCATGCCGACACCGATTTTTAAGGAATCGGAGAAAGTGTAGCGGCAGAGTTTGGCGGCAAGTCCACAGCCGATAATCTTGGCAAGCAATGCGACAACCACAAAACAAATGCAGAAGATAAACAGCGTGGAGTCCATCGCGTCAAAATTGGTTTTCAGACCGATGCTTGCGAAAAACAGCGGACCAAAAAGCATGTAGGAGCTCACGTCCACTTTTCTCTCTATGTACGTATTGTCGCTCAAATTACATAGCACAATGCCGGCTATGTACGCTCCCGTAATATCTGCAATGCCAAAATACTTTTCCGCCACATAGGATAAACCGAAACAAAAGGCCATGGCGACAATAGGAATACGCCTCGTGTGTGGATATCGTTTATCCAGAGCCAGAAAAACTTTAAATACGATAAAGCCGCCTACCACTGCAACAACGAAGAAGATAATGGTCTTTAAAATGACCATGCCGGGATGGGAGTCCGGGGACTTAAAACCGATCACAAACGTGAGTACGATAATGCCGATCACGTCGTCTATAATGGCGGCGCTGACAATGGTTGTACCCACCTTGCTCTTTATTTTACCTAATTCCTGTAATGCCGCTACGGTAATACTGACGCTGGTAGCAGTCATAATTGTGCCGATGAAGACAGCCTTGAAAAATTCTTCACTCCCCCAAGGTGCGACGCCGTAAAAGCCCATGTATAAAAGGGCGCCCAACACCAACGGCACAAACACGCCTGCACAGGCAATCAGAAGGGCTATAGGACCGGTCTTGACCAGTTCCTTCAAATCCGTTTCAAGTCCAACCTCAAACATCAGAAGGACAACACCGATTTCCGCCATCTGTGTGATAAAGTCAGACGGGGCAACCCAGCCCAGTACGCAGGGTCCGATCAGAAGTCCTGCCACTATCTGACCGACAACCTGGGGCGCCTTACATTTCCTCGCCATCACAGCAAAAAATTTCGCGGCAAAAATAATAATTGCCAAGTCTCGTAAAACTTCATAAGCTTCCATAACAAACCTCCTCACAGAAATTCGCTACATAAGAATACACCTTTTATAAAGAAAAAACAAGAGATATGGAAGCTGCTTTCTCACATTTTAATGAAAAGAGGCGGATCTGCCCGACGAATAAGAAATACCGGTTCCCGTGTTCGGATGCATAGCGCATCTGGCGCCGTCCACGATAAATACCAGCAAAAGAAGAAGGGCGGCGACTGTACGCCATCTGGGAGAAACTTGCTTGTACAATTTTTCATAAAAAGGAAGGAAGAGACAGATCAGAGCTGTTCCGCCAAGGCCAAAAACGACTGCGCCCAGAAGGCATACTCTTCCGTTTAAATTCAGGAAATGACCGCTGTAGTCCCACCAACGGACGCCCCATTTGCGTTCGAGGAAAAAACTGGTCAGATATTCCAGAACCGTACATGTCAACATGGAGAGCGCAAATACAGACAGTGGTTTATGCCTCAATCGGTGAAACAGCATACAGAGTAGAAGTCCGCCTGCCCCGTAGATCGGAAGATAGGGTCCTTCGTATACGCCTCTGTTAATAAAGGCGTGTTCCGTGAAAAAGAACAGCAATACTTCCCAGAGCCAGCCCGCGAAGGCGGTAACGAAAAAGAGGAGGACATAATAGGTAAATCGGTCGATGGTTGATTTTCTTTTCATGTTCTCAGAATGTCCGAATTTTGGGGGATTATTCAAAGGAGCTTTTGTCGTGAATGTTTTACCTAATCATCTTCATTATTAATCTTAGCGAGATGCTCCTTTAACACCAGATTAATATATTGGCTGAATGAGAAGAACATAAATTATATTTATAATATAGAAAAATTTTCCTAATGAAATAAGAAAACACCATACTTTTGGTAAGTAAGGTGTTTTCTGATAGTCGAAGCGACAGGATTTGAACCTGCGACCTCTGCGTCCCGAACGCAGCGCTCTACCAAACTGAGCCACGCTTCGCTTTATGAACAACTATGATAATACAACATTTATAAGGGTATTGTCAATGATTCTGTGAGAATAATTTTGTTTCCTTCTCCTATCTGTAATCATTTATGTTATGATAGATTGTATATAAGAGGAAGAATAGATTTCAGGGAGAGGAAAGCCGGTGAAAAGACATGCGCTTAAAATTCCATGTAATGCCATGCCGTTTATATGTGAGGCGGACTACAGTGTTTCGCTTGGGAAGATGATACATGCGGATCGGATCGCGCCGTTTCATGTGGCGATCTATCTGCTCAGAGGCTCCATGGAAATCATAGAGGACGGCGACCGTTATGAGCTCTTGCCGCATCGGCTCTTTTTTCTGAAAAGCGGAGTACACCATTGGGGAGATAAGCCTTTTGAGGAAGGATCCGCCTGGTATTATGCACATTTTTACTGCAAGGAGCCGGACGCCGGGATGGAGGAACTTCCCGGAAATGTCTACTACGACACGAAGGTCTGCCTGGACCCGCAGGACAGCGAAAAGTATATCACACTTCCGAAAATGACAGATTGCGAACGGATGCGGCAGATACAGAAGGATTTTGAGAAAATGATTGAGGCGCATGTGCACGGAAACATACCGCAGGCTTCGGTCAGACTGTGGCAGATCTTTCTGGAATGTGCAAAGAGCGCGCCGGGGGATTCCGTGGAAAATGGTTATGTCAAAAAACTGCGGGAATTTATTCAGACGCATTACACAGAGAGTTTTGATGCAAAAGAGGTCGAAACGGTCTGCGGTCTTTCCTATAAATATGCGGGAACACTATTTAAGGAAGAAACGGGGCAGACGATCCGTGAATATCAGCGGACGCTGCGCTTACGGAAAGCGAAACAGCTGTTGAAGGAGACGGATAAACCGATCACGGATATTGCCCAGCTTGCAGGCTTTTCGGATGTGTTTTATTTCAGCAAGGTTTTCTGTGCCAAACAGGGCTGCCCGCCCAGCGAATACCGCAGGACATATATACCGGGGATTTGAGGATGGAAACATATGAAAACAGTACAGAAGATTGAATTTCATACCGGCAGCAAGGAGGAGCTGCTTCCCGGTTTCACGGATGAATTTCCCTATATTGCATCCAGAGTCGAACTGGATAAATATACAGGGCGTTTTGTGCCGTGGCACTGGCACAGGGCGGTGGAAATTTTTTATATGGAGAGTGGTAGTCTGGAATATCATACGCCCCACGGAAGGATAGAGTTTCCCGCCGGAAGCGGCGGCATGGTAAACGCGAATGTGCTCCATATGACGAAAGTGTTGTCACAGACAGAAAGGAATATGCAGCTTCTCCATATTTTTGACGCATCCCTGCTTGGCGGAGAGCAGGGGAGCAGAATAGAAAGGCAATATATTGCCCCTATTGTGACGGCATCGCAAATAGAGATCATCCCCGTTTTTCCGGGAAATGCGCTGCAGGATTGTATTTTGGAACGTATTTTGGAATCATTACATCTTCCAAACGACAAATTTGGGTATGAGATGAAACTGCGGGAGGCATTGTCGGAAATATGGTTAATGCTGTTTGAGTTGTCCCGTCCCATGTTGGATCAGGGAGGGGAAGAGAACAGGAACAATGATAAGATTAAGCTGATGATGATTTATATTCACGAGCATTATTCGGAAAAGATTTCCATTCGGGAACTGGCGGCAGCGGCGTATCTCAGCGAGCGGGAATGCTTCCGGGTATTCCATGATTATCTGCATATGACCCCCGTGGAATATATTAAGAGTTACCGTCTGCAGAAAGCCAGCCAGATGTTGGAAAAAGGGCAGAGTACGATTACAGATATTAGTCATTCCTGTGGACTGGGGAGCAGCAGTTATTTCGGAAAGGTATTCCGGGAGTACGCGGGATGTACGCCTCTGGAATATCGAAGAAAATGGCAGGATAGTGATATATAAGGGCGGGAATTAAATATTTTTACCATTTGGACTGCAATATAATGATACCCGTAAAGACAACATACATTTACGGAGGAGGTTTGATATGGCAGAGTATAAAGACAGTGACTTTCTGGAAACCGCGGACAGCGGCACATTAAAACTGATTGCTCGGACAAGGGAACTGACACGGGAATATTATCTTTCGGATTATGAAGATGCGGAAAAGAGAGAAGCTATTTTGCGGGAGCTTCTGGGCGGCATGGGAGAAAATGTGGAAATTGACACGCCGTTCCACTGTGACCACGGGAACAATATTTTTCTGGGAAACGATGTGATTATCGGCATCAACTGTACCTTTGTTGACAATGCCGAAATCCGCATAGGAAACCGAGTGATGATTGCGTCTAACGTGCAGTTTTACACAAGCTCGCACCCGGTTCTGCCACAGGAGCGCCTGGTGTCAGACTGGAAAGAAAAGGGGACAACTTTTTTCAGGACATATGCGCGCCCGATAGAAATAAAGGATAACGTCTGGATCGGCGGCGGCAGTATCATTCTGCCGGGCGTGACGGTTGGGGAAAACAGTGTGATCGGGGCAGGGAGCGTCGTGACCCGCCCGATTCCCGCAAACTGTGTGGCGGTGGGAAACCCCTGCAGGGTTATCCGTACATTGGAGGAGGAAGTTAAGCTATGAGTCTGGAAAACATTAAGATTATCTTTTTTGATATCGACGGCACGCTGATTGACATTCACAGCAGAAAGATAACGGAGAGAACGCTTAAGACACTGATCCGGCTGAAAGAACGAAATTTTATTCTCTGCCTGTCCACGGGAAGGTCGCCGATGACTGTGCCCCGTTTTGATGGGTGGGAGCCGGATGTGTATCTCACCTTTAACGGCTCCTACTGTTATAACAGGCAGCAGGTGATCTACAAGAATCCTCTCTCTACGAAGGACGCAAAGCAGATTGTAAAAAACGCCGCCTCGATCAACAGACCTGTGTCGGCTGCCACGCCGGAAAAACTGGCTGCGAACGGAAAAGATGAGGATTTAGTGAAATATTTTGCGCTTGCCAAACTGGACGTGGATGTTTCTGACAAGTTCAACGAAATGGTGGAATGCGGTGAAATATATCAGATTATGTCAGGGGGACGGGAAAACGAGTACCCGGCATTCCTGCAAAATGTGGAAAATGCCAAGATAGCGGCATGGTGGGACCGGGCGGTGGATATTATCCCGGCAGACAGCGGAAAAGGCGTCGGGATCGAACATGTGCTGGCACATTATCATCTGAAAAAGGAGGAGGCGCTTGCCTTTGGTGACGGCAATAACGACATTGAAATGCTGCAGGCGGTGGGCACAGGTGTTGCCATGGAGAACGGATCGGATGAGCTGAAGGCGGTGGCGGACGATATATGCGGACACGCGGCGGATGACGGGGTCTATTATTACTGCGTGAAGCACGGACTGATCGCGGAAATTGAGTGAGAAAGTGCCGTGGTAAGTTTATGATAGGGAGTATCACTGTTTAAAAAAAGAACCTCTGGCATGCTGCTGCATAACAGGGGTTCTTTGATAGTCTGACGGGGGCTTTCTAAGCCCCCGCGCCTACCATGTAAGCCATGAAACTGTAGCTGTCCTGCACATCCGTCAGGTAAAGATCCAGCCAGAGTTCTCCCGGATTGATCATCCGAAGCATCTGCAGAACTGCTGCATTCTGCTTCAGATCGCAGAGCGTTTCGTTAGGCATTTCCAGAAAAACGCTGCCGTGACTGTTTTCTACCATCTGGATGAACTTATCTGTGTTCTTGATTGTTCTGATATTGACCTTATACATAATCTCCTCTCCCTTCCTACATGTTATATGAATTTTGGTTTCTCTGCCCTTTTCTTTTGTGTTACCTTGTGATATGATTATATCATCATAAAAAGTGATAATGTTAGGAATAAATCCGCATTATATATGATTATATTTTCAAAAAAGAAAACTTGTAGCAGAAAAGGAGAAGAAATATGATATTGCCGTGCAGTGTGCAGACAAATACGCAGGGGGAAGAACTTCGGGAGCATGGAACGCGGCTGTTCCCGGTGGCATGTTATCTGGACCTGCTGCCACGGGATGAAATTGCATGGCATTGGCACAATGAGCTGGAACTGGGTCTGATTGCGAGCGGTTCCGCTGTTGTGGAGACAGGGTCTGCATCTTGTCTGCTCCGTGCCGGGGAGGGATTTTTTATCAACAGCAATATTCTGCACGCCGCCGCCTTATCCGGGGACGAATCCTGTGAGATTCATTCCGTTGTGTTCCATCCGCGGGCAGTCAGCGGCAGCACGGACAACGTGATCTGGCAGAAGTATCTAAAACCGCTGATAGAAAACCAGACCTGTCCCGGATTTTATCTCACGCCGGATGTGCCGTGGCAGAAACAGATTCTGGATTGTCTGGCGTCTCTTTGGAGGGCGGTGGAGAAAGAGCCTTTCGGCTATGAAATACAGGTGAGAAACGAATTATCTTCGATTGTGGCGGCTCTTTCGGAAAACCAGCCGGCTGTCAGTAAGAAATCCTTTGGAAAAGAACAGCGTGACAATGCGAGAATCAAGGAAATGCTCACCTTTATTCAGACAAATTACGACAGGGAGCTTACGATAGAGGATATCGCTTCCGCCTGTGCGGTCAGCGCAAGCGAGTGCATTCGGTGTTTTCATGCGACGATCAATACGACGCCCATTGCCTATCTGAAATCCTATCGTCTCCAGCAGGCAGCGCTGAAACTGCAGCTTACCACAGATAAGGTATCGTCGATTGCGGAAAGCTGCGGTTTTCAGGAGATGAGCTATTTTGCCAAATCTTTTAAGGAGGTCTACGGCTGTACGCCTTCCGAATATAGAATCAGCAAATAGGCTCCTGCCTATGAAAAGTATGTAAAATCGGAAAAAAATACAAATAGAGAAGAATATAATCCATTTTATATCAGTTATTTTCAGAATATAATACATATTAGTAAATTGGAAAGAAAGAGGGCAGAATGCCCGCGTTCCGGCAGATGGATGTTAAGATGGAGGGTAAAGCGATGGGTGATTTAAAGCTGGTAAAGGATTTTACGGTGGGGGAAGGTTTTTTCGGCAGATACGAGAAGCTGGTGAAGGATGTGGTGCTGCCTTATCAGGAGCGGGCGTTGAACGACCAGATTGAGGGGGCGGAGAAGAGCCATTGTATCGAAAATTTCCGCATGGCGGCGAAAAAGCTGAAAACCGGCAGCTGTGACGGTGAGTTTTATGGCATGGTATTTCAGGACAGCGATGTGGCGAAATGGCTGGAGGGCGCGGCGTACTCCCTGGCGCAGAATCCCGATGCAAAGCTGGAGAAACGGTGCGATGAAATCATTGACCTGATCGGGGAGGCGCAGCAGAAGGACGGTTATCTCAATACTTACTTTACGGTGAAGGAGCCGGACAAGCGGTGGACAAACCTGCATGAAGCACATGAACTCTACTGCGCGGGGCACATGATTGAGGCGGCGGTGGCATACGCGGAGTGTACGGGTAAATCAAAACTTTTGGAGATCATGTGTGACATGGCGGATCACATTTACCGTCATTTTATCGAGGAGGGAGCGGAAGGATATCCCGGGCATCCAGAGATTGAACTTGCGCTGATGCGGCTGTACCGCAGCACAAAGGAGGAGAGATATAAGGAGCTGGCGATGCACTTTATCAATGTGCGCGGCGTTGACCCGGATTATTATAAGAAGGAAATGAAAAAGAACCCTTGGCGTGTCTGGGGCAATCATCCCGAAGACTTGGAGTATGCGCAGAATTACGCGCCGGTGCGGCAGCAGGACAAGGCGGTGGGACATGCCGTCCGGGCGGTATATCTTTACACGGGCATGGCGGACGCGGCGATGGAGACGGGTGACAGGGAACTTGCAAACGCCTGCAGAACGCTGTGGAATAATATCACGCAGTATAGAATGTATGTGACGGGAGCGATTGGTTCCGCCTATGAGGGGGAAGCCTTCACGAAGGATGACCATCTGCCAAACGATACGGCTTATGCAGAGACGTGCGCGGCGATTGGACTGATCTTTTTTTCCAACAAAATGTTATATTTGGAGCATAACGGCAAGTACGCCGACGTGATGGAGCGGGCACTTTACAACTGTGTACTGGCGGGCATGCAGCTTGACGGCACGAAATTCTTCTATGTAAATCCGCTGGAGGTACTGCCGGGTATTTCCGGGGAGGCGCAGACCCATAAACACGCGCTGCCTGTCAGACCCAAGTGGTTTGCCTGCGCCTGCTGCCCGCCCAATGTGGCAAGGCTTTTGGGTTCTGTGGCAGAGTACGCGTGGCATGTGATCCCGGGCACGCTGTTCTCCAACCTGTTTATTGCGGGTACACTGGATCTGGGAAAAAATTTTGGCGGCAAGGTGACTTTAAAGACGAATTATCCTTATGATAATATAGTCGAGTACCGCTTTGAGCCGCAGGAAGGAAGAGAGAGCATGGAGGTTCCGCTTGCGGTCCGTATCCCTACGTGGAGCAGACAGACGAGGATTTTGCTGAACGGGGAAGAAACGGATTGTGAGATCCGGGACGGCTATGCGTATTTAAGAGGGGAATATTCGGCGGATGATGTCATTACGGTGGAGCTTGACCTGACGGTAAGGCGTGTGTACACCAGCAGTCGTGTCTCCGAAAATACGGGAAGAGTGGCGCTGCAGCGCGGACCGCTCATTTATTGCGCGGAGGGCGTGGATAACGAAAACGATATTCTTTCCTTAAGTCTGAAAAAGGACGGGGAAGTGACGGTGGGCGAGTTCCAGCCGGATGAGCTGTTCGGGATTCAGAAGCTTTTTGCACAAGGATACCGGGAGACAGCGAATGAAGAACTTTACAGCTTTGAGAGGCAGCAGGCGCAGCCTTGTCAGGTGACGCTGGTGCCGTATTATACGTGGGGCAACCGGGGACTAAACCAGATGCGGGTGTGGATTCCTGAGCAGGCGTGAGAAGCGCAGATATAAAAATTACTCTGAATTAAGTATAAAAAGGGAATTGTATCCGGGACAGTTTCCCGTTATACTTACCTTAATATGGAATTTGAGCGAACAGGCGGTGTGTCCATATGGATATACCGCCACTTTTGCACAGGCGGGACAACTTGTAGCACAGCATCGTTGAAAATTGGGAAGGGAAACAGGAGGTTACCACGATATGTTGAGGAAAGATGAAAAAAAGAACGAGAAAAAGAGGGAGAAAGAAATTGACAAGCTGGTTAAGAAACTGACGCTTGATGAAAAAATCGCCATGATTCACGGCGCGTCCCTTTTCCGCTCCGGGGCGGTGGAGCGGCTGGGGATTCCTGCCATTGAAACTTCGGACGGTCCTATGGGTGTGCGCGCCGAGTTTATGGACGACAGGTGGATTCCTTCGGGAAATCAGGACGATATGGTGTCCTACCTTCCAAGCAACAGCGCGCTTGCGTCGTCATGGAATACGGAACTTGCGTACAAGACGGGACACATATTGGGGGCGGAGGCGAGAGGACGCGGCAAGGATGTGATTCTGGCGCCGGGCATCAATATCAAGAGAGACCCGCTCTGCGGCAGGAATTTTGAGTATATGAGCGAGGATCCCGCTCTCACAAAGGCGTTTGTGGTGCCCTTTATTCAAGGCGTGCAGGAAAATGACGTGGCGGCGTGCGTGAAACACTTTGCGGCAAACGTGCAGGAGACGGACCGTCTGATGGTGGATGAGGAAATTGATGAACGGACGCTCTATGAACTGTATCTGCCCGCATTCAAAGCGGCGGTGCAGGAGGCGGAAACGTATTCAGTCATGGGTGCGTACAATAAAATAAACGGGACGCACTGTTGTGAAAATAAGAAGCTGTTAGATGAGATTCTGCGGAAAGAGTGGGGCTTTGACGGCGCGGTAATCAGTGACTGGGGCGGCGTACATAAAACGAAAGAGGCGGCGGCGTGCTCCATGGATCTGGAAATGTCGATCTTCCCGGATTTTGATGACTATAAACTGGCGAATCCCTTAAAAGAGCTGATTGAGAAGGGCGAGATTTCCGTGGACGCGGTGGATGCCAAGGTGAGAAATCTTCTGCGGATGATGTACCGCTTAAAGATGATCGGACCGAAGAAGGATTCCCGCAAGGCGGGTGTATACAACGCGCCGGAGCACCGGGAGGCAGTTCTCCATGCGGCGGAGGAATCCATGATTTTATTAAAAAATGAAAATCATACCCTTCCGCTGGACGCAAAGAAGATTAAAAAGCTTGCTGTGATCGGAGCGAACGCGGCGACACTGCATTCATACGGCGGTGGCAGTGCGGAGATTAAGGCACTGTACGAGATTTCCCCTCTGGCAGGGCTTAAAATGTACTTGGGAGGAAATGTCCGGGTAGGATATGCGCCGGGCTATTATGTGCCTGTGAAGCAAAAGGCCTTTGAGGTGAACTGGCAGGCGGCAAGTCTGGACGAGCTGAAAAATACCACGGTGGGACAGCCGCCCAGAGACGAGGCGGGCGAAGCGGATGCCCATAGGAAGGGCGAGGAGGAAAGGCTTGCGCAGATAGAGCGGGATAAGATTGAAATCCACGAGAAGAACCAGGCGCTCTTTGAGCAGGCGCTTGCCTTGGCAAAGGACGCCGATGCGGTGATCTTTGTGGGCGGTTTAAATCACGATTATGACTGCGAGGGCTCTGACAGACCCGACATGAAGCTGCCTTATGAGCAGGATTTGTTGATTGACGAACTTTTAAAAGTGAGAAAAGATACGATACTGACTTTTGTGGGTGGTTCTCCCGTGGAGATGCCATGGCGGGAGCAGGCGCAGACGATTCTGTGGAGCTACTATGCGGGTATGGAGACGGGAAATGCATTTGCGAAGATTATTTTCGGCGAAGTGAACCCGTCCGGGAAACTGGCGGAAACGTTCCCTGCAAAATATGAGGACTGTGTGACTGCAAAGAGCGGACAGTTCGGTAAGTGGGGGAAAATTGCGCTGGAGGAAGGGCTGTACTGTGGTTACCGTTATTATGACAGGCAGCGGATCAAGCCGGCTTTCTGCTTCGGATACGGGTTGTCTTACACGAATTTCGAGTACAGCGGTTTGACTTTGAAAGCGGAAAAAGGGAAGGACGTGAAATTGACTTTTTCGGTCAAAAACGTCGGGAAGCGAGCGGGAGCAGAGACGGCACAGGTTTATATCGCGCCTATCGCGGCGCAGGTGGACAGACCCGACAAGGAGCTGAAGGCCTTTGCCAAAGTGGAACTCGGTGCGGGGCGTTCAAAAAAAGTTTCCCTGACTTTAAAGCAGGAAGACTTTATGTATTTTGACACGCAGTTACACAAATTTATCGCGGATGCGGGCGATTATGAGATTCTGGTGGGCGCGTCCTGCGAGGATATCCGGCTGCGGGGCATCGCGACGCTGAGTTGATGCAGGGAACGCCTGCGTAATTCGTCGCGGATATTTATAAAAGCGCTTCTGTTTTGTATCACATTTCACCCCGGCGTGCATGCTGGTTTTATGACAATTTATCTCAGAATGATTCTGAATGAAATTGTTCGGACAGGTAAAGAATAAGATGGAAATCTTATTTATAACTGAAAATCAGATGCAGGAAAGGGTGGAAGAAATGGATTATAATACGTTACCTGTCGGTCTTGGGCTCGCCTTTGCGACAAACCGCGCGGCAATGGACCGCTTTGTGGATATGACTGACGATGAAAAGAAAGAGTTTGTGGAGAGAAGCCGGGGCGTGATGTCCAGAAAGGAGATGGACAGTCTGGTAAGCTCCCTTACGGAGGATGAGGAGCCGGATCTCCATCTCGAAGATGTGAACCAGATTTTTAAAGGACCGAGCATCGGATAAACGGTTCGGAAGTTTAAGGAGTTTTTATGCGGATACAGTTGCCCGACAAAGTGCATAACATCATAAATACGTTGGAAGAGGCGGGATATGAGGCGTACGCGGTGGGCGGCTGTGTCCGGGACTCCATACTTGGCAGAAAGCCGGACGACTGGGATATCACCACTTCGGCAAAGCCGGAGGAAACGAAACGTCTTTTCCCGAGAACCGTGGACACGGGGATTAAGCACGGAACCATCACGGTTCTTCTGGGAGGAGAAGGCTTTGAGGTGACTACCTATCGGATCGACGGTACATATGAAGATGGCAGGCATCCTACGGAAGTGACTTTTACTGCCAGTTTGAGAGAAGACCTGAGGCGGCGCGATTTTACGATCAATGCCATGGCTTACAACGACAGAAGCGGTCTGGTGGATCTTTACGGTGGTCTTGCGGATATGGAAAACCAGGTGATCCGCTGCGTGGGGGACGCGAGGGAGCGGTTTGATGAGGACGCCCTGCGCATGCTGCGCGCGGTGCGCTTTTCCGCGCAGCTGGGCTATCGAATTGATGCAGCGACCGGGGAGGCGGTCAGGGCGCTTGCGCCCAATCTGCAGAAGATCAGCGCGGAGCGGATTCAGGCAGAACTTGTGAAACTGGTGACATCCCCACATCCCGATTATCTGAGGATAGCTTATGAGCTTGGCATTACGGCGCAGATTCTGCCGGAATTTGATCTCTGTATGGAGACGCCCCAGAGACATAAACACCACTGCTATGATGTGGGGGAGCATATTCTGCACGCTATGCTCGGCGTGGAAGCGGACAAGGTACTGCGCCTTGGCATGCTGTTCCATGATATTGGCAAGCCTCAGACGCTTACCATTGACCCGGACGGGACGACCCACAATAAAAAACATCCCTTTGAGGGGGAAAAGATCACCAGAAGGGTGATGCGGCGTTTAAAATTTGATAACGATACCACAGATAAAGTAACAAAGCTGGTTCTTTACCACGATTACGATATTGCGCCCACAGAGGCTGGTGTAAGACGGGCGGTCAATCGGATCGGTGAAGATATTTTTCCCATGATTTTTACGGTACGCCGCGCGGATATCGCTGCGCAGAGCGATTACATGCGGGAAGAAAAGCTGGCAAAAGTAACCTGCATTGAAAAGCTGTATCAGGAAATTCTGGCGCATAAGGACGCGGTCACGGTAAAGGATCTGGCGATTTCAGGAAACGATCTGATTGCGGATGGGATGCCGCCCGGAAGACAGATCGGGGAAACGCTGTCCGCGTTATTAGAGAGGGTGCTTGACGACCCGTCCCTTAATACGAGGGAGATTCTTCTCAAACTGTATAAAGAAGTGTAATGAAAACCCCCTGCCGTTCATAAGATGTAACAGTCAGAGTCAGGCGGGGGGTATTTTTGTGAATGACAGAGCTGTCAGTTTATTAGAGCATTATGACATAGAGGTACGTCGTACATGGAAGGGACGCGGGGCGATTCTCTGTGATTCGGACCGGGGCCTGCTCATTATGAAAGAGTACGGCGGACCTGTGGAGAAAATCGGTTTTCAGGAATATCTGCTGAACCATATACGGGAGAGCGGCGCCGTGCAGGCAGAGACGATCCTGCGGACAAAGGAAGATGAGCTGATTGTCCGGGATCAGGACAGGACGGCATATGTCGTAAAGACTTACTGCGAGGGCAGGGAATGCGATCACAGGAACCCGCAGGAATGTCGTCATGCGGTGAACACCCTGGCGCGCCTTCACGGCGTCTGTGATCTTTCCGGCAGTGAAATTCTTAAGGAGCAGCCAGTTTTTCATGTGGAAAATGAGTACGAGAAACATAACCGTGAACTGAAAAAGGTGCGGAAATTCTTGCGGGAAAAGAGCCAGAAGACGGATTTTGAAATCTATTTAATGAAACATTATGATTATTTTATGGATATTGCCTTGCAAATTACGGGGGAATTGAGTTATTATGCCTATGAGGAGGATTCTCTTTCCTTCTCCGTTGTGTGCCACGGCGATTACCAGTACCACAATATCATACAGACCGAAGAGGGCAGCGTGCTCGTCAATTTTGAGAAATGCGTCAGAGATTATCCTGTCCGGGATCTGTATTTGTTTATGCGTAAACTCTTGGAAAAAAATAACTGGTCGCAGCCGCTTGGTGATATGCTCCTTTCGGGGTATAATGATGTAAGACCTTTAAGCGAACAGGATTACAGACAGCTGTATTTTCGCTTTGCCTATCCTGAAAAGTTCTGGAAGATCGTGAACTTTTATTATAACAGCGGTAAGGCATGGATTCCCGGGCGGAATATGGAAAAAACAGAGAAGCTGTTTGCGCAGGAGAGAGAAAAACAGCTCTTTTTAAAGAGCGCGTTTCCGTCCTGCATAAAGTGAGAAACGCATTCTCCACATGAATTTGAATCACGGGGGTAGAAAATGATTAGGATGCACAGAAGAATTTCCAGTGCTGTTACAATGCTGACACTGACGGCGCTTATCCTGACAGGATGCACTTCGGAGGCAAGCAATATAGGAAGGGCACAGGATAAAAACGGGGAGCCGGACGCGGTGGATACAGGATTTACGCTTTCCACAGTGGGAAGCTATGATTCTGCTGACACGGCGGTCGTTCTGTCAACGGATCTGGATAACGAGGCGGTGTCCTTTATCAATATGGATACGGGGAAACAGTATACTCTCTATTATGACGGAACTACCTATGTAAAGGATAAATATGACGGTCCCATGACGATTTCCCAGATTAAGGCGGGAGATGTGGTGGACATCACTTTCTTAAAGGGCAGGAAAAAGCTTGCCAGTATCAAGCGTTCGCCGAGCGCCTGGGTATATGATGATGTGTATAATTATGATCTGGCGGGCTCGAACAGGACGGCAAGTATTGGTTCCCAGATGTATTCCCTGCCCGAAGGTGTGGTCGTTTTGTCGGAAGGACGCCGTGTGGAGACGGGCGAAGTGGTGTCGCAGGACGTAGTCACGATCTCGGGCATAGACCATAAGATTTACAGTGTAAACGTGGACAAGGGACACGGGTATCTGCGCCTGAAAAATGACCAGCCTCTTCTCGGCGGCTGGATTGAAGTGGGTAACAGCGTGATCCGCCAGATTACGGAGGACATGCTTCTCACAGTGCCGGAAGGCACCTATCAGGTAGTGCTTACCAACAATAATGTGGGTTGTGTGAAAGAGGTAACGGTCGAGCGTGACAAGGAAGTGGTGCTTGATGTAAGCGACCTGGAAGTTGCGGAGGATGCTGTCGGGAAGATTCTCTTCACGGTAGAGCCGGAAAGCGCAAAGGTCAGCGTGGACGGTAAGCCCGTGGATATCAGTAAACCTGTAGAATTGAAATATGGCATTCACCAGATTCAGGCGGAGGCGAACGGCTACGATACCCTGACCAAACATATTCAGGTAGGTTCGGAATATGCCACGATTTTCTTTAAATTAGAGGAAAGCCGGAAGAACGACGGCAAAAATTCTGTCAGCGATAATTCGACTGCTGACCGGATTCCCTGGAAGGACACGATGGATTCTGTCAACGCGAATAACTCGGGAAAAGACAGTATCAGTGACAATACACTCAGCGTCAGCGAAAACGCGCTCGGCACTTCCAGCAGTTATAAGGTGTACGTAGATTCCCCCAAAGGAGTGGAGGTCTATCTGGACGGGAATTATGTGGGAATTACACCTGTCAGGTTCACAAAAACAGTGGGCAGACATGAGATTACGCTGAAAAAGAGCGGCTACAAGACAAAGACCTATACGATTTATCTGGAGAATACCAGAAGGGACGAGACCTACTCATTCTCTGAGCTGGAAAAGGAAGGTTCCGACGGCACCAAAAAGAATATTCCGAAGGAGGTTGCAAGCGCAATATCAGAGCTTTCGGGCTGTAAGCTTACTGATGAAACGGATGTGCTTATAGCGGGCGATGTGGCGACGTTAACGCCTTCCGGCAAAAAGATTGTAGAGACGGCCGCCAAAAATGCCGTCAAAGAGAAGCTCGGTGAAGAGGAAGCAGATAAATATACCTTCACGATAGAAGAGGATAATGATAATTTGACAGAAATGACGCCGCCGGGAGACGAGGATGGCAAAGGCATTGCAACAGTTACCATTTACAGAGCAGGGTATGAGAGCCAGACTGTGAGTTGTAATGTTGTGATTGTGAAGAAAGGGGAGGAGAATCCTTCCGGGCCGGATGATCAGAAACTTTCCCTGACAGTCACCGCAGATCTAAGTGAAGTCGGACCGGGAGAGACTGTAACATTTACTGCCGCAGTGAAAAATAGCAGCGCGGAAAATCCGACAGTCAATTGGACATGGACAGAAGATTTTGCTTTTAGCGGTTCAGTTGCCGAAAAGGATAATTCTTTGACTTTATCGGTAGAGTCTGTGGAGAAGGAGGAACCTTTCAGCGCTACTGCTACATATGAGGAGACAGATCAATCTGTGTCTGAGACGGTGACGGTTAAGGTAGTGCCATCGACAGACAAAGAGCCGACGGATCCTGAAAACCCGGATGAGTCGACCACCCCCACTGATCCCACTACGCCTGTGGATCCGGGTAAACCCGGAGAGACAGATCCCGACGGGGAAGGGGACGATAAAGACCAGACTGCCGATGATGAAGGCATCACAGGCGGGAGCGGTTCGGAAAGCAACGGTGATGGCAATCAAACCGGGACGGGTGGCACTGATAAGGAAGAAGGAGACGGAACCGGGAATGTACAGGGCGATCTCACCACGACCACCGTCGAGATAACGCAGGAAGCGCACCCGATTAAAAAGTGGTTTTCTTCTCTGTTTAAAAAGAAGTAAAATTTGATATTGTGACAGGCCGGCGCCCTTAGGATAAGGGCGCTGTACCTTTGTATCGGGGTACAAAACGAAAAATATTTATAAAGGAGAAGACATGTCAAAGAATCAGGAAAAACAATACACATATGAGGAATTTCTGGCAATCATAGCGACACTTCGCAGCGAGAACGGCTGCCCCTGGGATAAAGTGCAGACTCACGACAGCCTGAAACCCTGTATGATGGAGGAGGCGGCAGAACTGCTTGCTTCGATCCGCATTTACAATAAGACCGGCAATCCTGAGAATATGATTGAGGAATTGGGCGACGTCCTCCTGCAGGTCGTAATGCATGCCCAGATCGCATCTGAGGAGGGCCTTTTTACCATGAAGGATGTGGTAAACGAGGTCAGCCGCAAAATGGTGCGGCGCCATCCCCATGTTTTTGGCAAGGGGAATGCGGATACGCCGGATGAGGTACTTGTGAACTGGGAGGAGATTAAAAAGGAAGAGAAAAAGGATAAGGACTGGGTGGAATCGCCTTTAAGGGACATTCCCAAAGAACTTCCGTCGCTGACCAGAGCGGTCAAGGTTTTAAAGAAGATAGACAAACACTATGAGAAAGGAAGTAGTTTTAAAGAGGATACGGCGGCCATCTGCGAGCTTGCGGCGGCTTTAAGGGACTGTGAGCCACAGGCAGACAATGCGAAAACGGAGGCGCTTATTTCCGAGCTGCTTCTGCGGATCAGCGATGTCGCAAGAATTACGAAAATCCCGCAGGAACAGGCGTTAGCGGACCGAATAGATGATTTAATTGAGAAATATGAATAAATATTCTGACAATATGGTACAATTTTATAAAAATAGGTTTAACGGTGTGAAGTAAAGGCGGACAAACCCGAAAAATGCCGTAAAAAAGGCATTTTTTTCTTGACATGCCGGGTAAAAGCAGATATAAATATGTATAGACGGTTTCCAAGGGGACCAGAAAATAATACGAAAACTCATTTTAAGAGGAGGAGTTCAAATGAACAAGACAGAGTTAGTTGCAGCAATGGCTGATCAGGCAGGCTTATCTAAGAAAGATGCAGAAAAGGCTTTAAAGGCATTCACAGACGTGGTAGCTGACGAGCTGAAGAAGGATGGCAAGGTACAGTTAGTTGGTTTTGGTACCTTTGAAGTTTCCAAGAGAGCAGCAAGAGAGGGAAGAAATCCTCAGAGCGGTGCTGTCATGAAGATCGCTGCATCCAAGGCTCCTAAGTTTAAGGCTGGTAAGGCTTTAAAGGATATGCTTAACGCATAATTGAATTTTTGGAGATGAATGAGGCCTGTATGCACAGCATACGGGTCTTTTCCGCGTATAGGCAGAGTCAGAAGGCAGCATAAACAGGATGCATGCTTGCATGTAAGACTGGATATGCTGCCTTCTGACGAGTAACGCGAACGAGAAATGCGAAGCATTTCGAGTCTGCTTATACGCAGTCGAAAGCAAAAAGGAGGCAGACATGCGGCTGGATAAATATTTAAAAGTTTCAAGGCTGATCAAGCGCCGCACGGTGGCAAACGAGGCATGCGACGCGGGCAGGGTATTTATAAACGACAGGCCCGCAAAGGCGTCCGCCAACGTGAAGGCAGGAGATGTGATTACCATACAGTTTGGAAACAAGGAAGTAAAAGTGGAGGTTCTCGACGTACAGGAGACTGTGCGGAAGGAGGAGGCGAAAGAGCTGTTCCGCTACCTCTCATAATGCACAGAAGGCATATTTTGAGAGAATCAGACATACATTGAACCAGTACCATAATTATGGTATAGGAGGTCGTGTATGGAAGATCTGAATAACGGCGGGAAGCGGCCGCATAAACTGATGCTTACGGGCAGAAGAACCTGTGCACTGACAGGTGTAAATGATGTGCTTTCCTTTGATGTGAACGAAATCTTGCTGGAGACGGAGCAGGGGATGCTGATGATACGCGGCGGTGAGCTGCATGTCAGCAGACTTTCCCTGGATAAAGGCGAAGTAGATATCGACGGACGGATTGACAGTTTTACTTATTCGGAAACCGCGGGGTACGGAGCGAAAGGAGAGTCCCTGCTTTCGAGACTGTTCAAATAGCAAAGTGAAAAGAACTTCTAAGTTTCACTTGGGAGAATGCTTACAAAGCAGCATTCTCCGTGCAAGGGGGGCGTATGAGCCGGGAAATTGTGCAGGAGCTTACTTTTTTCACACATTCCGTCCTTTTGGGGCTGGTCATCACTTTCATCTATGACTGGATCCGCGTGCTCCGTAAGCTTTTCAGGCATGGGACGGCACTGATGTCGGTAGAAGACCTTCTATTCTGGCTTGCCTGTGGGATTGGCGTTTTCTATATGCTCTACAGGGAAAACGACGGGACACTTCGGTGGTTTGCGGTCCTTGGCGCCACACTGGGCATGTTTTTCTATAAAGTAATTGTCAGGGACGTGTTTGTAGATATTATGTCAACGTGTCTACACAAGATCATGTGGTTTGTTTTTCGACTGCTACAAATTGTGCTAAAACCCCTGAAACGCCTGTTTTATGCGGGGAAAACGTTTGTTCTTTACCTTGGAAAGAAATTGAAAAAGTGTAAAGATTTTATTAAAAAACGGTTGACGGTTTTCATAAAAACCATTAGAATGGTTTTATGTAAACACTAACAGGCGGTGGAGAGGGGTAAGTTTCAAGGCATGGCAAGAAAAGCAGCATATCGTAAAAGACGTCAGAACAGGCTGGCCATGCTTTTAGTTACCACTGTAGTGTTGATGATGATGCTTGTGGTTACCTTTAAGAGTGTGGAGCTGCGGGAGAAGCGCCAGTTCTATATGGACAGGGAAGAGGCGCTGCTTCTGGAAATAGAAGCAGAGGAAGCAAGATCTGCAGAAATAGAAGAGTACGGGAAGTATACGCAGACTAAGAAATTCGTCGAAGAGGTGGCGAAGGAGAAGCTGGGTCTGGTATATGAAGGCGAAATTATTTTTAAGGATGAAAAATAGATAAAATTTAATGGCGAGTAGGGGAAATTTTCTCCTACTCGATTTTTGGAATAAAACACATCAACTTTTCATATATATGTGTAAGACGGGTTTTGCGGGCTTTTTGCCTTGCTTGGACAGGCAGTATTATGTATATGGAGGCGGTGTGTGATGAAAAGACGGACAAACATAGGGGAAGACGACAGAATAGATATGATACCGGAGTATGGGAGGCAGAAGCTGTTAGCCTATGCGGAGTCTTTCCGGGATCTGGCGGATTTGTTTGAGGACATTCAAACGAAGGATGAGCCCTTCGGAGAAGAGCCTGCAGACAGGCAGGAATATCTCTGCCGGCGGCGCCTGCAGGAAAGTCAGGGGCTTTTGGCGGAGCATTTGAAGGAGATGGCGCATATTCTGGCGGTGACAGCCAGAGAAACCTGCCGCTGCCGCCCCATGGGGGAACGGCGGTATAAGCAGATGGCGGCGCTGCTCCGGGAGTCCGGCATTCTGCTGAAAGAGTTTTTGGAGCTGGAACATGAAGACGGGCATCGGGAGATCAGCCTTGTTATGAGACAGGCCGATAGTAAGCGTGCACGTTTCGGGGAGACAGAGTATATTTCGGCGGAGGATGTGGCGGACTACATATCAGTGGCGATGAACCGCAGGCTCTGTGCGGCAAAAAATACGCCGGACTATCTGACGACAGAGTATAACAATTACTATTTTCTGGAGGAGCCGCCTTATCATCTGCTGACAGGTTTTGCCAAGGCAGTGAAAGAGACAGAGAAGGTGTCGGGGGACTGCTATTCCTTTTTTGAGTCGGATACGGGAAGGCTTCTGGTACTGCTTTCGGATGGCGTCGGCTCAGGGGAAGAAGCCCGCCGGGAGTCGGGCCGGGTGATTGAGATGATGGAACGCCTCATGGGGGCAGGCTTTGCCAAAGAACCGGCGGTGCAGATGGTAAATGGGGCGATGGCTGCAGCCGGGCAGGAACAGGTTATGTCCACGCTGGATGTCTGTGACATTGACCTTTACACGGGAAATTGTGAGTTTGTGAAAATGGGGGCGGCAAGTACCTATATTAAAAGAGGCCGTCTGGTGGACAGGCTGTCTTCGAGAAATCTGCCGCTTGGAGTTTTCTGGCAGACGACACCGGAAATCCAGAGCCGCACGCTGCAGAGCGGTGACTATATCATTATGCTTTCCGACGGGGTGCTTGACGCGCTTTCGGAAGGCATTGGCGAGGAGGCGCTGCCGGAGATTATCGGCAGAATGGAGTACAGCAATCCGGGAGAAATTGCTAACCAGATTTTGGCTTATGCCATCGGGCAGAGCCGGGGGCGTATCCGGGATGACATGACGGTGCTTGTGACGGGGATCTGGGATCAGGAGAGTGCCCTTTAGGAAAGCAGCGACTTATATCAGCGTTTCCTTAAGCTTGGGGATGGTGGACGGACAGGCGAAGGATGAAAGAAAATCTCTATAATCATGTAAAAAAATATGTGAACGCCCATGACATGGCGGAACCGGGGGATTGTATTGTAGCCGGCATTTCCGGCGGTGCCGATTCTGTCTGTATGCTGCATTTACTGACGAGGCTGCGAAAGGAGATTCCATTCCGGCTGGCGGCGGTACATGTGAACCACGGGCTGCGGGCGGAGGCCGGGGAGGACGCGGCTTATGTGGAAAAGCTGTGCGGGCAGTGGGGCATTCCCTTTTATCTGCGGGAAGCAGATGTGGCCGGCTGCGCGGCGTCGCAAAAGCTGTCTTTGGAAGAGGCCGGACGTCTGCTCCGCTATCAGGCATTTCAGGAGGTGCTCGGTGAAATCAGGGACGGGGACAGAGGAAGGATCGCTGTGGCCCACAATGCGGATGACAGGGCGGAAACCATGCTTTTTCATGTGTTCCGGGGCAGCGGATTAAAGGGGCTTTCGTCCATCCGCCCGGTCAGGGAAGCGGTCATCAGGCCTCTTCTATGTGTGGGCCGGGAACAGATTGAATCCTATCTGGCGGCTGCCGGGATTGTCTGGAGGGAGGACGCAACCAACGGGGAGGACGTTTACGCCCGCAATAAAATCAGACATCACATACTGCCCTTTGCGCAGCAGGAAATCTGTGGCAGGGCGGTTTCGCATATGGGAGAGCTGGCGGATATTCTGGCGGAGACCGAGGATTATCTGGCACGGGAAACAGGCAGGCTCTACGATATTTATGTGCGGGAGGACATAGAAAGGCGGTCCGATAGGGACAAAGCAGCTGAGACATCCGACGAAACCGGGAATGTGTATGGGGAAGTAGAAATAGAGCTGGACGGCTTTCGGGGCGAGGATGTGGTGATGCAAAAGCGCATACTTTTGCGCGCGCTGGAAAGAATGACTCCCTACCGTAAAGACATTACCGCGCGCCATGTTGCAGGGCTGATGGGACTTTCGGATAAGGAGGGCAGCAAAGAGCTTTTTCTTCCGTATGGGATAAGGGCCGTCAAGGAGTACGACAAGTTGTTTTTAAGGCGGAAGGAAGAAACGGCTGGCAGTCCGGGGAAACAGGCGGCCGAAGGCGAAGGAAGCCCGGGGAGACAGGCGGGTGACAGTAGCCTGGCGGCCTTGCCGGGGGATCAGCAGGAGATTTGTGTCGAAGAGTCTGCGCTTGTTCCCGGTATCCCGGTGGAGTTTGCCGTTTCGGGAACAGGCGGCTTTACATTTATTCTATGGGAGACGTCCTTTCCTCCGGCAGCGCCCCTTTTCTGTAGAAAGGAACAAAATATTCCCGAAAATAGATATACGAAATGGTTTGATTATGATAAAATAACTACGTCTTTATTCCTGCGAACCAGAAGGCAGGGAGATTATATTACGATAGATGATGCGCTCCATACCCAGTCTGTAAAGCAGTATATGATTAATGAAAAAATCCCGAAGGCAAAAAGGGACAGTATGTATCTGCTGGCGGACGGCGCCCATATTCTCTGGGTGCCCGGACACCGAGTGAGCAGACGGTACCGGGTGGAGAAAAACACAAGACGTATTCTGGAGGTACGTCTAAGAGGAGGAAACTATGGCGGAACGGATAGAAGTATTGTTGGCTGAGGAAGACATTGATAAGAGGATTCAGGAGATCGGTGATCAGATTTCCAGAGATTATGCCGGAAAACAGGTACATTTGGTATGCGTGTTAAAAGGCGGCAGTTTTTTTATGTGTGAGCTGGCGAAACGTATTAAGGTGCCGGTTTCTATTGACTTTATGTCGGTATCAAGTTACGGTGGGGATACCCAGTCAAGCGGTGTGGTCAGGATTGTGAAGGACCTGGATGAACCCTTAAATGATAAGCACGTAATTGTGATTGAGGATATCGTGGATTCCGGGCGAACACTGAGTTATCTGTTAGATATGCTCAGGAGCAGGGGACCTGCGGATGTAAGGCTCTGTACGCTTCTGGATAAACCCGACAGACGTGTGGTGGATGTGAGAGTGGATTACACGGGATTTGAGATCCCGGATGAATTTGTGGTGGGATACGGTCTGGATTATGACCAGAAATACCGCAATCTGCCCTATATCGGGATAGTGAAATTTGACTGAAAACTGGAGTAGAGGAATTATTTAATGAACAAGAGTGGTAGAAGTTTTTATCTGTATTTTGTAATTATCATCTGCCTTCTGCTGTTTACGGTGTGGGTAGGGACGCTGCGCGTGCCGAACAGCGGCTATACCAGAGGCGAATTTGAGAGGCAGATGGAAAAAAATGAGGTTGCGGTGGTGACGGTCTGTCCGAATAAGGATACGCCCACGGGATCTCTGAAAGTGATTCTCAAGAGCGGCGAGGAGAAAATTCTCTATGTGACGGATGTGACAGAGATGGAGAATATCGTCAGAGAGCACGGCATTGACTGCTCTGTGGAAAGCGTGCCGGAGGAGAGCTGGTTTTTGAACAGCGTCCTGCCGATTTTGATTGTGGTGGTGGTCTGCGTTTTCTTCTTTGTCATGATGAATTCCCAGAATGCCGGCGGTGGTGGCGGCAAAATGATGAACTTTGGAAAAAGCCGCGCCAGACTTACCATGGGCGGGGAAAATAAGATCACGCTGAACGAAGTGGCGGGTTTGAAGGAAGAAAAGGAGGAACTGCAAGAGATTGTGGAGTTTCTCAGGGAGCCGGGCAAGTTTACCAAAGTGGGGGCGAGGATCCCTAAGGGCGTGCTTTTAGAGGGTGCGCCGGGTACGGGTAAGACGCTTCTTGCCAAAGCGATTGCGGGAGAGGCGAATGTACCTTTCTTCAGTATTTCCGGGTCAGATTTTGTGGAAATGTTTGTCGGTGTGGGTGCGTCCCGTGTCCGTGATATGTTTGCGGAGGCGAAACGCCATGCACCCTGTATTATTTTTATTGATGAGATTGATGCGGTGGCGAGACGGCGTGGTACCGGCATGGGCGGCGGTCACGACGAAAGGGAGCAGACGTTAAATCAGCTTCTGGTAGAGATGGACGGTTTTGGCGTCAACGAAGGCATTATCGTGATGGCTGCAACGAACCGTGTGGATATTCTGGATCCTGCAATCCTCCGCCCGGGGCGCTTCGACAGGAAGATTACCGTGGTCTCCCCGGATGTGCGGGGCAGGGAAGATATCTTAAGAGTACATGCCAAGAACAAGCCCCTTGGCGACGATGTGGACCTGCAGCAGATTGCCCAGACTACGGCGGGCTTTACGGGAGCGGATCTGGAGAACCTGTTAAATGAGGCGGCAATCAACGCAGCCATGGAACAGCGGGCGTTTGTAAAGCAGGAAGACATCAAGAAAGCGTTTATAAAAGTAGGAATCGGTGCGGAGAAGAAGAGCCGCATCATTTCGGAGAAAGAAAAGAAAATTACGGCTTATCACGAAGCAGGGCATGCGATTCTCTTCCATGTGCTGCCGGATGTGGGACCGGTTTACACCGTTTCCATTATCCCTACGGGACTCGGGGCAGCAGGATACACCATGCCGCTTCCTGAGAAAGATGAGATGTTCCTCACAAAAGGAAAAATGACCGAAGATATTATGGTGTCCCTGGGAGGCCGCATTGCGGAGGAAATCATCTTCGACGATATCACAACGGGCGCGTCCAGCGATATCAAGAAAGCTACCAAGGTCGCCCGCAGGATGGTAACCAGATACGGTATGTCCGACAATATCGGCGTGATTAATTATGATGATGACGACGACGAGGTGTTTATCGGCAGGGACCTTGCACACGCGAAAAATCACAGCGAACTGGTTTCCGGGGAGATTGACCGGGAAGTAAAAACTATCATAGACGAATGTTATCAGAAAGCAAAAGATATTATCATGGAGCATGAGGATGTGCTGCATAAGTGCGCGAAACTCCTTTTGGAGAAAGAAAAAATTAACCGTGCGGAGTTCGAGGCGCTCTTTGATACCTACTATCCCCAGCCCGAAGAACCGGGGGAGCGGGTTGGAGAACAGCAGTGATTGTGCATAATGCACAAAAACGGATATGCAAAATTGTAATATTTGTGAATCCTTGGTATTGTAGACAGACAGGGGGTATGCTAATATACTACTTGTAACCCCCCAATACATTATATAGTTTTTTGCTATACCCCATAAGAAAGAAATACCTTCTCTAAAAAAGACAGTTTAACGACTGTCTTTTTTACTTTGCCATAGTTTTGTGCAAGAATTGTGGGTTGCGCATCCACAATATATAGGATAAAATATCCATATATTGTTCTCATTTTCAAAGAAAGGCTGATTATGGATATTAATCAATTTCAGAAGGCAGAAAAGAATCAGCAGTATTTTTCGGGAATGCGCCCGGTTTTTAACAGGAAAGCCCTATTTACGGATATGTCCGAAGACTATGTATCGCCGATGGAGCCAAGCGCTTACGGCGAGATTACTGTGCGTTTTCGGGCTGCAAAAAATAATATTGATAAAGTGTTTTTTGTACACAAGAATGTGAAACATCTCATGTTCAAGACGGAATCGGACGACTACTTCGATTATTATTCGCACACGGTTCAGCTTGAGAACGAGAAGCTGAGTTATTATTTTGAAGTACACGCGGGGAAACTTTCCTGTTTTTATGATAGGCGGGGCGTAACGAAGGATACCAACGAGTATTATCAGTTTCATGTCATTCCGGGCTTTAAAACGCCTGATTGGGCGAAAGGCGCGGTGTTTTATCAGATTTACGTGGACCGCTTTTATAACGGCGATCCCACCAACGATGTTCTGACGAACGAGTACCAGTATATCGGGGATAAAACGGTCAGAGTGGAGGACTGGGATAAGTACCCGGCAGCTATGGGTGTGCGCGAGTTTTACGGCGGCGATTTGCAGGGCGTCCTCGACAAGATGGATTATCTGCAGGATCTGGGCGTGGATGTGATTTATTTTAATCCGCTGTTTGTTTCTCCTTCTAACCACAAGTATGATATACAGGATTATGACTATATCGACCCTCACTTCGGGAAGATTGTGCATGACGAGGGAGAGCTGCTGAAACCGGAGCAGACAGAGAACCGCTTTGCGACCCGGTATATTGATCGCGTCTCCAACAAAGAAAATCTGGAGGCAAGCAATGAGCTCTTTGCGGAGGTGGTGAAAGAAGCGCACAGAAGAGGCATGAAAGTCATTCTGGACGGCGTGTTCAACCACTGCGGCTCTTTCAATAAATGGCTGGACAGGGAAAGGATTTATGAGAATGCGCCGGGCTATGAAAAGGGCGCCTATATTGATAAAGAAAGTCCTTATCACAGTTATTTCCAGTTCCATGATGAGAATAAATTCCCCTATAATGGTTCTTATGACGGCTGGTGGGGGCATGATACACTGCCGAAGCTGAATTATGAAAATTCCAGACAGCTTTTGGATTATGTGCTTTATATTGGAAGAAAATGGGTATCTCCGCCTTACAATGCGGATGGCTGGCGTTTGGACGTGGCGGCAGATCTGGGTCATACCCCGGAGTTTAACCATAGTTTCTGGAAAGAATTTCGCAAGACGGTTAAGATGGCGAATCCAAATGCGATTATACTGGCGGAGCATTACGGCAGCCCCCTGGACTGGCTGCAGGGTCAGGAATGGGATACGGTTATGAACTATGACGCCTTTATGGAGCCGGTGACCTGGTTTTTGACGGGAATGCAGAAGCACAGCGATGATTATAGAGAAGATATGCGGGGCAATGCCGACAGTTTCTGGGGCGCTATGAGGCATCACTACGCAGCTTTTACCATGCCGTCACTTTTGGTGGCGATGAACGAACTGTCCAATCACGACCATTCAAGGTTCCTTACCAGAACGAATCACAAGGTAGGCAGGACGAATACGCTTGGGCCGCGGGCGGCGGACGAGGGAGTAAATAAAGCGGTGCTTCGTGAGGCGGTGGTGATCCAGATGACATGGCCGGGCGCGCCGACGATCTACTACGGGGATGAGGCGGGCGTCTGCGGCTTCACCGATCCGGATAACAGGCGGACGTATCCCTGGGGACATGAAGATAAGGAACTGATTGCTTTCCATAAAGATATTATCCGTATTCATAAGACACACAAGGAATTTCTGACGGGCTCACTTAAGTACCTGTATGCCGAATACAATGTGATCGGTTACGGCAGATTTAACAAAGAGGCGCAGTCGGTGATTCTTGTCAATAATAACGATTATGAGGTTACGAAAGAAGTGTCCGTGTGGTATCTTGGCATTCCGAAGGAGTGTGTACTCAATTGCCTGATGCTGACGACATCGGAAGGCTATTCCACGGAGCCGAAGCAGTATCCTGTTATTTCCGGCAAAGTGAAGGTAACTATGCCGCCAACGTCGGCAATTATATTGAGGCATCAAAAGCCAAAGGTGCGGAAATTTTTAAAATTTTTCTGAGGGGCGCGATAATGAAGATACTGAAGAATATCATAGTGGGCATAGGAGTTCTGGCAGCATTATTGTGTGCGCTCATTATATTATCTGCCGTAAATCCGGGAATTACGCAGACCCTTTCCTCACTGCTTTCCGGGGACGGTTTTCCTGCAAAGGAGGAGGAGTCTGGGACGGCGGAAGAGTCGGAACCCTATGGGGATGAAGAACCATCGGACTTTGATATGCGGTCCGATATGTCCTCCGAGACAGATGTGGAAGGGGAGCCGCCGGAGGACGACTCTGCACTGCCGGAGGAAGAGGAGGAGATGGGCGCCGGACAGACCGTGCAGCGCCAGCCTGAGGAGCCGGACAGGAGTTCTTCCGGCACAGGACGCGGTGGGGAGCGCGTCAGGGGTATGAACGGTTACGAGCCGCCGTCGGAGTCGGATGTGAGTGTTCCCGAAGCAGTCAGCGGCAAATCCGGCTATCAGCCTATCACAGAGAAGTCCGAAGAGTTGCCCGATGCGGAAGGCGGCGAGTATACAAGTGATTTAGGCTATGGTGAGACAGGCGACAATCTGTCTTTTGATTCCATCTTTTATCCTTATTATCAGATGTTAGACTCGAAGGGACAGCATCTTTACCGGCAGATTTATGCCAATGCAGCCGCGTACAACGCGGCTTTTGTGCCCATTGAAGCAGTGCCGGTGTCGGAACTTAAAGATGTAATTATGGCTGTGTACAACGATCATCCCGAGCTTTTCTGGCTCAATACGGTGTTTACCTGTAAGTATGACCAGAATAAAATCTGTGCCGAACTGGAGCTGGAGTTCAATATGACGCTTGAGGAGCTCACCGCTTCCTCAAAAACATTTTATAACATCACCAATGAAATTTTGTCGCAGGTACAGGGGCTGAGCGTGAATGAGAAGGGGAGGCGGCTGCACGATATTCTGATCGAGCGGGTTGAGTACGATAAGGGCGTAGATAAAAACCAGAGCGCCTACAGTGCTCTGGTGGACGGAAAGAGCGTGTGCGCGGGATATGCCAGAGCTTATCAGTACCTGATGCAGAGGACGGGCATCCCCTGCTTTTACTGCACAGGCTATGCGGGGACAGACCATGCGTGGAATATTGTCGGACTGGATGACGGCTATTATAATGTCGATGTGACCTGGGACGACACGGAAGGTGGCCAGTATGATTACTTCAACAAGACGGATGAAGCGTACGCGGATACCCATGTAAGGCGGGAACTGTCGGTGAACCTGCCGAAATGCGAGGGACAGCGGTATGCGGTTCAATGATGGCGCCGGATGGACGGAGGATGTCAGTTCTGCGCAGATCGGGGAGCAACGGAGACTGCTTGCCTACGAAATCCTTTCCGTGGTGGAGGAAATTCCCTCCGGCAAGGTGGCTTCTTACGGACAGATCGCGAGACTGGTAGGCAGGGAGAAAAACGCCCGGCTGGTGGGGAAAATTTTAAGCTGTGCTGAGTATTTCGGGAATTACCCGTGCCACAGGGTCGTCAACCATGCGGGCCGCACAGCGCCGAACTGGTCAAAACAGCGGGAACTGTTGGAGGAAGAGGGCGTTATTTTTAAAGAGAATGGGTGCGTGGATATGAGAAAATGCCAGTGGGAGTGCTAAAAGGCACTCCCTTTTTGCGCGCATAAGCAGAGACAGAAAACGGCAGGGACAGGCGGCATGCCTGCATGCAAGACTGTCAGTGCCGATTTATGGCGAGCAACGCGAATGAGAAATGCGAAGCATTTCGAATCTGCTTATATGGCAGAGACAGAAAACGGCAGGGACAGGCGGCATGCTTGCATGCAAGACTGTCAGTGCCGATTTATGGCGAGCAACGCGAATGAGAAATGCGAAGCATTTCGAATCTGCTTATATGGTAGAGACAGAAAACGGTAGAGACAGGCGGCATATTCGTGCACAATAGACAAAACAGAGAGCAGAAAATAATGAAATATGACGGTTTTACACAAACAGGCTTGACAAGCTTGTTCGTGGAGCATATGATGTAGTTATCACATATGTACACGTGTACGCACAAGGCGTACATATTTTTACAGGAAAAATGTACACGTGTACGCAACAAATAATCAGCACCACAATGCAAAAAAAGGGAGGAAAGAGAATGAAGAAGAGAGCGATAAGCATTTTACTGACAACGGCAATGACAATATCTTTATTTACAGGATGCGGCGGGGCGGAAAAAGCAGCGGAGGCGCCTCAGGCAGAAAAAGAACCGGCTGCGCAGGAGAGCGAAGGGGAACAGACGCAGCCTGAAGCAGACAGTCAGACGGCGGCAGAATCTGTCAAGGTTACATTCTGGAACAGCTTTACGGGAGCCGACGGTGATATGCTTACGGATCTGGTAAATCGCTACAATGAAGAAAACACAGACGGTATTACAGTGGAGATGGATATTTCTGCAGATTTTGACAGCCAGCTCTCCACGGCTTTTGCGGCAGGAACCGGTCCGACGATGATCTTAAGCTCCAGCGCTTATCGCTTTACTTACGGCGATTATATGCAGGACATCAGCGATGTGTTTGAAAAGACAAATTTGGATAAGACGGATTTTATTCAGTCTTATCTGGACTACTGCTCAGAGGGCGATACGCTGTATTTTGTGCCGTTTCAGATTGTCGGATATTATATGTACTGGAATAAGGATCTCTTCACGGCAGCGGGGTTAGACCCGGAAACACCGCCGTCCACGTGGGATGAGTGGGCTGAATATGCACAGAAGCTGACCGATGAGAGCAAAAATGTGTATGGCTCCGGCATTTCATACGATTACGCTTATCAGATCGCACATATTATGCAGCGGTTCGGCGGACTTGCCGTTACGGGTGAAAGCGGAAACTGGAAGGCAAATTTTGAGGGTAACAGCGGTTATGCAAAATTCTTAAATATGTATCAGACTATGGTACAGAACGGAGACAACCCGCTGGAAGCAGATACGGATTCCATGGCAAGCGCAGGACAGATTGGCATGACGGTAGGCGGTCCGTGGGTGACGGCAGGGCTTGATACGGCTGGTGTGAATTACGGGATCGGTCTGATACCGACTGGCGATGCCGGGGACATGAACTCTGTTGAAGTGCTGGGATTTTCTGTCACAACAGCGGCGAGCGATGCGGAAAAGGCTGCGGCATACAAATTTATCGAGTGGTGGAATACAGAAAACGCGGAGGGCAGCAGTCCGGCTTTAGAATGGTCCGTGGCAAACGGATTTCCGGCCTACACGTATTCCGTGCAGGAAAAGGATGCCTACAAGGCCAGCGCAAAGCTGAGCGCCATGTCGGCGGCTAACCCTGATGCGCCGACAGACTTCATTGTGGACTCCAGCTTTCCGGGAACTAACGCAGTCATCGCGGACGTCATTCCCGAAATGATAAACTCGGTGGCATTTGGCAGCAGCTCTGTTGAAGATGCGCTGGCAAAGGCGCAGGAGGCGGCGGACAAGATTACGGCAAACTATTAAATGGTATTTGGCGGAGAATGCCCGTATTTTGGGCATTCTCTTGGGTGAAAGTGATTTGCAAAGCAAATCTAGAAGTTCTCCGCGAAACAGCCATTGCTGTGAGCGGCCAGAACTTCTTTTCACCCTATTAAATAGCGGGTTTTTGACAAGTGAAAAATTGGGAGATGTGGAAATGAAAGCATGCATAAAGTATTGGAATAAGCCGTCAAGATGCGCCTACTTATTTTTGGCCCCGTCCGTGATTCTTTTGATACTGTTTAGTGTGATTCCGTTAGCCGCGGCGTTCGGGCTGAGCCTGTTTGATGTGCCGATCACAATGAATACCGCAAGCTTTGTCGGGTTCACTAATTTTATAGAGGCATTTCATGACGAGAGATTTCTTAACAGCCTGAAAGTGACAGCCGTGTTTACTCTCCTGGAAGTGCCGCTTCAAGTTTTCGGGGCGTTGGTGATTGCGTCTTTCCTTACCAAGAATAATTTCAGGAACAAGCTTTTGCGGGCTATTTATTTTCTCCCCGTGATCTGCTCTGCGACGGCGGTTGGCATTATGTGGAAAATGATTCTGCATTCCAATATCGGATTTATCACAGCGGTTTTACAGACTATGGGGCTTGGAAAAATAAATTTTTTAAACACACCGGGTCTTACGATTTTTGTGGTCTCCTTTATTTCCCTGTGGAGAAGCTTTGGCATTTCGGCAATTATTTATGTGACGGCAATCCAGCAGGTGTCGGCGTCCCTCTATGAGGCGGCAGAGATGGACGGAGCAGGAAAAATAAAACAGTTTTTTCATATTACCGCGCCGTCGATACGTCCCACGTTCTGGTATATTCTGATGACGAGATTTGCCGGGGCGCTGCAGATTTTTGATATTATTTACATCACCACCAACGGCGGGCCGAATTACACAACAGAATCCACGGTTACTTACATTTATTCGCGTGCTTTTTCCTCTGCGTCAAGTATGGGATACGCCTCCGCGATGTCGGTAATTCTGTTTGTGATTATTATGGCTGTTACGGTGGTTATGTACCGTAAAATGAATAAGGAGGACTAAAAGATTGTCGTCGAAAAGAGAAAAGAAGATAAAAGATAAAGTATGCGAAATTCCTGTTCTCGTCATTTTACTTGTGCTTGCACTGCTTGTTATCATACCGGTAATCTGGATGACGTTCAGTGCCTTTAAACCTGAAAAAGAAATTATTTCCTGGCCGCCTACATTTTTTCCCCATGTGTTGACGGGACAGAACTTTGTCGACGTGCAAAAGAGGATCAATATTTTACGCTATATGCTAAATTCCGCGATTTATGCGGGAGGAACGACCGCGCTTGCCGTAATTGTCAACAGTATGGCGGGCTATGCATACGCTTTCTATGACTTTAAGGGAAAGTCGGGATTATTTTTGCTGACGCTTGCCACGATGATGGTCCCTTTTCAGGTCATTATGGTACCGCTTTTTCTGGTGGTATTTAAGCTGGGAATGTATGATTCCTACTGGGGGCTTATCATTCCCCGGGTTGTAGTGGCAGGCTCCATCTTTATGATGCGGGCGGCGTTTACGGGACTGCCGAAGGAACTGGCGGAAGCGGCGCGGATTGACGGGCTGTCGGAGTTTGGAATTTTCAGAAAAATCATGCTGCCGCAGGTAAAGCCCGCCATTATTACGCTTACGATATTGAGTGTCAACGGCTCATGGAATGATCTGTTGTGGCCTATGATTGTGACCAGCAGTACGGAGATGAGGACGTTAGCCAACGGGCTTGCGCTGTTTATCGGGCAGAACACAATCGAGTACGGGGCGGCATTTGCGGGAGCGTTGATCTCCTTATTGCCGATGTTCCTCCTTTATATTTTCGGGCAGAAATATTTTGTGGAAGGAATGGCAAGTTCCGGGTTGAAAGGCTGAAAATGAAGATGGCAGAGAGAGGGTAGAAATATATGTTAGAAGCAAAGGTTACATGTAATAAAAGTTTTACGGTCGGTGAAATTGACAGCAGGCTGTACGGATCGTTTCTGGAACATATGGGCAGGGTGATTTATCACGGCGTATATGAGCCGGGGCATATCTGCGCGGACGAGGAGGGATTCAGGAGGGACGTACTGCAGGCGGTCAGAAATATGGGCGTTACGGCAGTGCGTTACCCGGGCGGAAATTTTGTGTCGGCTTACCATTGGGAGGACGGTGTGGGACCGCGCGAGAAGCGCCCCAGAAAAATTGATCTTGCATGGAAAGCAGTTGAGACAAACGAGTTTGGGACGGATGAGTTTATGCATTGGGCAAAAAAGGCGCAGGTGCAGCCCATTTTTACCGTAAATCTGGGAACCAGAGGGATGGAGGAAGCCCTGCAGTATCTGGAATACTGCAATTTCCCGTCGGGAACGATGTACAGTGACCTGCGAAGGAGCCACGGGGTGGAAGAGCCTTACGGCGTCCGGCTCTGGTGCCTTGGCAACGAGATGGACGGGAGCTGGCAGATGGGGCATAAGAATGCCGGAGAGTATGGAAGACTGGCGGCAGAGACAGGAAAAATGATGAAGCTGTTAGATCCGGGAATCGAACTGATTGCCTGTGGGAGTTCTCTCTCCACGATGGATACTTATCCGGCGTGGGATCTGGAGGTGCTGGAACAGGCTTACGATGTGATAGATTATCTGGCGTTACATCAGTATTACGGCGGCCAGGAAAAGGGAACGGCGGCATTTCTTGCACAGACACTGGACATGGAAGCGTATATCAGGACGATTCATGCAGCGGTACAGGTAATTAGGCAAAAGAAACGCTCTGCGAGACATGTCCGGCTCAGTATAGATGAGTGGGGCGTCTGGGCAGTGCCGGGAAACAGCGTTAACAGGGAAATAGAAAATAATCCTTGGCAGACAGCGGCACCTATCAGCGAGCAGATCTATACGATGGAAGATGCGCTGCTCTTTGCGGGAATGCAGATGGCCATGCTCAGGAATGCGGATGTCGTCAAGATAGCCTGTCAGTCTCTTTTGACGAATGTCAGCGCCTGCATTATGACTGACGCGGATGGGGAGATGTGGCTGCAGACGATTTATTATCCTTTTTATTTTTTTGCGAATTATGCCAGAGGGATAGTGATGCAGAGTAAATGCCAGTGTGAATCTTACGACTGTGAAGAATTTGACAAAGTGCCGTATCTGGATCAGCTTGCCGTCTGGAATACCCGGCACAATGAGGTGGCAATCTTTCTGATCAACCGCAGCGAGACTGACAGTCAGGAGGTAATCACAGAACTGCAGGGGATGGCGCCTGTCTCTGTGACCGAGGCGGTCTGCCTGTCCGCAAAGGATAAAAAAATGACGAATCAAAGAGACCATAATGCGGTGAGACCGATAAAGTTTGAAGCGGTGAAATTACAGGATGATTGTGTAATTGCAGAACTTGTTCCATTATCCTTTGTGATGCTTCGAATAGCAGTAGAAAAATAAAATAGATGTTTTTGATAAATAATGCTACACTGTATATGATGGTTTTTTAGATTGCGGATACAGGGGAGCGTTTATATGGGAATTACGACAAAAGATCTGGCGCAGATATGCGGCGTCTCAAGAACTACGGTGCATCGGGCTTTGCATGACGGAGCCGGGCGCATTAACCCGGATACGAGGGAAATGATATTGAGGGTCGCCAAAGAGAACGATTATCGGCCGGATCTTTTGGCGCGCGGTCTGGTAAAGGGTCGGACTTTTAATATCGGCGTAGTTGTTCTGGACGTGAAAAGCCGTTATTTTGCGGAGCTTTTGAGCATAATTGGCGCGGAGGCGGGCAAACAGGGTTATTTTGTAAATATTACCCTGCATGATAACGACAAAGACACGGAGAAGAGCCAGCTGACACGGCTGGCGGATTACCATGTGGACGGCATTATTGTCTCTTCTGTCAATGAGGGGGACGAGTACAAAAATTTCCTGCGCAGCCTGGATATTCCGCTTGTGTCGGTGGACAATAGGATTGCCGGGGGGATTCCGTTTGTAGGAATTGACCAGAAGCGGGCGATGACGGACGCGACCGCAAAAGTGATAGAGAAGAAGTATGAAAAGCTGATCTTTGTATGTCCGCCGATGGAAGACGCGGGAAAGCGAAATATTTATGTACATAAGGAGAGATTAAAAGGTTTTAAGGAAACCATAGAAAAATATAGTGGGTTAGAAATATTGTATCTGTTAGACTGGAATTACCGGGAGCATGTCGAGAGCGCGCTAAAGGGGTCACGGAAAACGGCCTTTGTATGCTCCGCGGATGAATTTGCGCTGGAGGTTATGAAGCGGCTGAAAAAATCCGGCAAGAGGGCAGGAAAGGATTACGGAATCATTGGGTTTGATAATATTGATATTCTTGATTATGTGACGCCGCGCCTGACGACCATCTCAAATTCCGTGGCGGAAGTGGCGGAGACGGCGGTTGCCCTTCTGTTTGAGCTAATCATGCGAAAGCATGAGGGGGAAAGCTGGGAAGAGCCCGCGCTTTGTAAGATATTGCCATATCGGATGGTTGAGGGGGAAACGATTTAAAATAAATACGGTATTCCGGGTTATCCAAGTAAGCTAATATAAAGAAAAAGAGGAAAAGCACATGTTATCATTCGAGAGCGATTATATCCAGGGAGCGCATGAAAAGATATTGAAGCGTCTTGCGGAGACGAACAGAGAGCCGCTTTCCGGCTACGGTAATGACAAATACTGCGAGAGCGCGAAAGAAAAAATCAGGCAGGCGTGCGACTGCAAAGAGGCAGAGATTTTTTTCCTGACGGGAGGCACCCAGACCAACCAGATCGTCATCAGTTCCATGTTGAAATCTTACGAGGGTGTAGTTGCGGCACATACGGGTCATATCAGTGTCCATGAGGCGGGAGCGATTGAGCACAGCGGCCATAAGGTGCTCACCATTCCCGGACATGAGGGAAAAATAAAGGTGGAGGAGCTTACCGCTTACTTAAAGGCTTACTGGGAGGATTCCAGCCATGAGCACATGGTGTTCCCGGGGATGGTTTACATTTCCCATCCCACGGAGTACGGGACACTGTACACGGAAAAGGAGCTTGCTGAGATTGCGGGGGTATGCGGCGAATACAGCATCCCGCTATATCTGGACGGCGCGAGGCTGGGGTATGGGCTGATGAGCAGGGGGACGGATGTGACGCTTGCAAAGATCGCCCGTTACTGTGATGTATTTTACATTGGCGGTACAAAAGTCGGTGCGCTCTGCGGGGAAGCGGTGGTGTTTCCGAAGAAAAATATGCCGGTACATTTTCTGACCTTAGCCAAGCAAAAGGGCGGGCTGCTTGCCAAGGGACGGCTTCTGGGCGTGCAGTTTGACACGCTCTTTACGGACGACCTGTATTTTCAAATCAGCGCCCATGCCATTGAGATGGCGGAGAAAATGAAAGAAATGTTCCGGGAAAAGGATAAGCGGTTTTTCCTGGATTCCCCCACAAACCAGCAGTTTCTCATTTTGGAGGACGGAGAGATGGCGCGCCTGAAGGAGCAGATAAACTTTGATATCTGGGAGAGGTATGACGAGGGGCATACGGTCGTGCGTTTTGCCACAAGCTGGGCCACGGAGACGGAAGATGTGAATAGGCTGCGGGAAGTTATGCCTTCCGGCGGGCAGTGAGGCAGACATTGGACGGGGCGGAGGATTCTGCCGCATGCCGGGAACAGAAAATTTGGCGGATACCATGAAACCGATTCAGAAGCTGAGAGGTATTAAGGATAGAGGACCTTGTCTGCCTCGCGCAGACAGGCTGGCACAAAGAGGTCATATATGACAAAAGAGGGACAGATAACGGCGGAAGCTGCGATTGACCGCTATGCGGATATGGTGTATCGACTGGCGTTGTCACAGATGAAAAATAAAACCGATGCGGACGATCTCTTTCAGGAGGTTTTTATCCGTCTGGTCAGCAATGTGGAGAAGTTGGAATCATGGGAACATGTGAAGGCGTGGCTGATCCGGGTGACGATCAACTGTGCAAAGAAACATTTTGACCTGTATTGGAACAAAAATGTGGACTATATAGAGGATGAAGAACGGGTCAGGGGAGAAGAGGTTTACGAGCCGCCGGAGGATGAGCCGGTCAGGGGAGCGGTGGCAAAGCTTCCGCCCAAGTATCGTCTGGCGGTGCACCTGTTTTATTATGAAGAACTTTCTGTGGCGGAGATTGCCGAGCAGACCGGGCAGAAGGAAGGCACCGTCAAATCGCAGCTCCACCGGGCAAGGGAGATGCTCAGGGAAATGTTGGAGGATTCGGGATAAAAAATTGTCCGGCATAAATACTGGTGCGAAACAGTCACAGATCAGGGATTGAAAGTAAAAGCAGCTGATAGGAAGTATTGTAAGAATTGTCGGGAAGACCGGGACAGCGTCAAAAAGGAAATTTATATATGATGATGGATCAATATAAAGAGCAGTACAAAAAGGAAACAGAACAGATACATGCGCCTGCAGAGCTGATTGCGAGGACCAAGGCTGCGATGCGCGAAGAAGAGACGCGGATCCGCCGGGAGCTTGCGCTGCAGGGAGCGGGAAGGGAAAGCCGGGGGATGGCAGCAGTTGCCGGTCCGGCGATGGTTCCTGCCGGCGGCAGGAACTATGGGAAGGGCTTTAACGTCCGAAAATGGGCATATCCGCTGACGGCGGCAGCGGCGCTTTTTATTCTGGTGTCTGTGTCCGTGATGATGAGAGGGCTAAAATCCGGGGATATGGCGATGGATATGGGGGCTTCGGAAACGTCCGGCGGTTCGGATTCGGATGGCGGTATGATGGCTGCCGGAGCAGCGATGGATTTTGAGGGCACGGCGGAAACGGCAGAGGATGCGTCCGCGGATGAGATGATTTTGGCAGAGGCGGAAATGGCGGCTCCGGCAGCCGAAGTCGAGGAGTCGGCGGCAGCAGTGGAAAATGCGGCATCCGATACGGCAGGATTCTCGGAAAGTGCAGAAGAGGCTGTTGTAGAAAAGGCGGAGTCGGAAGAAGCCCAGAAAAACGAAGGGCAGCGGAAATTTAGTGATACGGAAAAAAATATGGCGGAGGACGCGGTTCCGGCGGAAAGCGGGGCACAGAGCGGCGGCGCAGCGGCAACAGAAAATATTACGATAGAAAAAGTGGTGAAAAAGCCGGATTTTTGCGGACGCCCCAATACCAGGAAGCATGTTTTTGAGGGACAGACATTCCAAGTGGCAGAAGAAGGAAGCGGCTGGGTGGCATATGCGGAGACCGGGGACGGAGGTAAATATGTGATCCGCGGGGAAGCGGAAGACTTGGAGACATTTCTGGAGATGGGGTATCAGAAGCTTTTGGAACAATAATGATGTTTAGCGGACTGAGAAAATTTTTCTTGGTCCGATTTTTTTGCAACCTTTTTCTTCCAAAAGCGGTATTATAAATATAAGGACAATAAATCAGTGTCCGGGGAGGAACAGGGCGGTCAGGCTGCCCGGAATGGAGGAGAAAGGTATGAAAAAGAATTTGGGAAAGATGATGGCATTGGGGATGGCGGGAGTTCTTCTGCTTACAGGATGCGGCGGGAATGCGGAAACGGATGGAATGATGAGTCAGGAAGCGCCCGCGGAAGCAGCGCCCGGGAATGCATGGGGTGCAGCGGCGGACAGCGGGATGGAAAGTCCGTCAGAAAGCGCAGCCGGTGAAGATGTGTCAGAAGGCGCGCTGACTGAGGAGGCGGCAGACGGCGCTGCAGAGAAATACGCGGATATTGCAAAAGCACCGCAGAACAGTTATAGCAGAGGTGAAGCCGAAACCGCGGCGGATGAAGATTTATATGCCAAAGACGACACGCCGGACGGTTATCTCGGTTCCTGCTATGATTTTGAAGACGAAATTGACTACAGGAGCAATCAGGAGGAGTACAGTAAGTGGGAAGAGCAGGGTTTCTTTTCCGTAATGGAGCAGCCGCTCTCCACTTTTTCCGCGGATGTAGATACGGCATCCTACAGCAATTTACGCCGTCTGATCCGCGAGGGGTATGATCTGGAGAGTCTGCCGGAGGGCGCGGTCAGGATCGAGGAAATGCTCAACTATTTTTCTTATGATTATGAGGAACCTGTGGGACAGGAACCTTTCGGGGTGACCACACAGATTGGCCGCTGCCCGTGGAATGAGGAGGCGGAGCTTCTGATGGTCGGCCTTAAGACGGAGGATATCAGTTATGAACAGGCTCCCGCATCCAATCTGGTGTTTCTGCTGGACGTCTCCGGCTCCATGGGTGAGCCTGACAAGCTGCCTCTTTTGCAGGAGGCTTTTGCGGAACTTACAGATAATCTCAGCGGTAAAGACAGGATATCTATTGTGACCTATGCGTCGGAAGATACAGTTGTGCTGGAGGGTGCAGCCGGCAGCGAGAAGCGGAAAATAAAGAAGGCGTTGAACGGTCTGAAGGCAGGCGGCGCCACATGGGGCAGCAGGGGAATAGAGACAGCTTACGCACTGGCGGAAGAAAACTTTATCAAAGGAGGCAACAACCGTGTGATCTTGGCGACAGACGGTGATCTGAATATCGGCATGACTACTGAGGAGGAACTGGAAGAACTGATTTCCGGGAAAAAAGAGTCCGGGATTTTCCTGTCCGTGCTTGGTTTTGGGACAGATAATATCAAGGATAATAAGATGGAAACGCTGGCCGACAAGGGGAATGGCAACTATGCCTACATAGATTGTATGCAGGAGGCAAAGAAGGTGCTGTCGGAGGAGATGACGGCAACACTTTTGACGGTCTGCAAGGATGTGAAGCTGCAGGTAGAGTTTAATCCGGAACTGGTGGAGGCTTACCGGCTTTTGGGATATGACAACAGGGTCCTGGACAGAAAGGATTTTCATGACGATACAAAGGACGGCGGGGAAATCGGGGCCGGGCACAGCGTGACGGCGCTCTATGAGATTGTGCTGCGGGAGCCTTTGAATCATGGTATTGCGGAGAGCGAAATCGAGGATCTGAAATACGGCAGTGAATATAAAAAAAGGGCGGGTGAATCGTCTGCAGCCGGTCCGAAATACAAGGAGTGGCTGACGGTCAGCATCCGTTATAAAAAACCGGCCGGAAGCAAAAGTGAGCTTTTGGAGTATCCGATCGGGTATGACAGCTATTGCGAGAAACCCTCCGACGATTTCCTTTTTGCGGCGGCGGTGGCAGAATTTGGTCTGCTCGCGTCCCACAGCGAGTACCCGGAGGACGCGTCCGTGGAACATGTAATAAAGACGGTCAGAAAACTGGATTTAAAAGATTCTTATAAAATAGAATTTCTGGAATTGGTGGAAGAAGTGTGGTAGAATGATGCAGCTGTGCGTTTTGCCTACGGCGACAGCGGCTGTCTTCTGAATGTGGATCTGTACACACAATACGGCAGGGCGGATGTAAGATGCCGTCCTGCCGTATTTGCTGTTGGGGGATAAGGATTGCTGCCTTTACTTTACTTCAATCCGCTTTACCTCTTCCTTGGCGGTAAGCTCCTTTTTAGGGAATTTTACTTCCAGAATACCGTTGCTGTAGGAAGCGTCAATATCTCCGGGTTCCACATCGTTTACGCGGAAACTGCGGGAGTAGGAGCTGTAATACCGCTCCCTGCGGATGTATTTATCTTTGCTGTCCTCGTTTTTCTCTTCCTTGTGGGATGCGGATATGGTCAGCAGGTCATCCTTCAGGTCGATGTTGATGTCCGACTTGTCAAAGCCCGGCAGTTCTGCCTGTAAAAGGTAGCTGTCGCCCTGGTCGATGACATCAGTCTTAAAGGCATCGAAGGTCGCCAGCTCGTTGTTTCCCCAGAAATTCTTAAATGCGTCGTCGAACATTCTGTCGAATGGATCCTCATAAAATGCGGGTTTGTAGTTACGGTTGTTGAATAATGCTGGTCTTAACATAGATATCACTCCTTCTTTATGTTATGCTATAATATGAGGAGAATGCGAAGCATTCTCTGAATCGAGTGTTTTTGCGCTCGATTTGCTATCAGTATGACCGAATTGACAAATTCGATTCATAGCCGGTAGTTGTTTATTTGTTTATATATGTTATACATCATATATAACAGATAATCAATTATAGAAATATAAACTGTTTGTTAAGAGATTATAAACTGGCCGCAGAGTGGTCAGAGACGTATAATTGGAGATGGAAAAGCAGAGGAGTTTTATGGGAGAAGGGAGAATCATATGGATTTTGGAATGCCGACATTAATTGAGAATAAGGACCTGGAGGATAATATTGCTCTCTGTAAGGAGCTGGACCTGCAGTTTGTGGAACTGAACATGAATTTTCCGATGTACCAGATTCCACAGCTGGAGGAAACGGCATATTTGAAAAAACTGGCGAGTGATAACGGGATTTATTTTACCATTCATCTGGACGAAAACCTGAATGTCTGCGATTTTAATCCACTTGTGGCGGATGCGTATATGGAGACGGTGGAGCGGGCGCTCAGAGTTGCTGCAGAGCTTGGCGCGCCGCTTTTGAACATGCATATGAATCATGGCATTAATGTCACGCTGCCCGACAGAAAGGTGCGGCTGTTTGGGGAATACCGGGAACCGTATATGGCGGCGATACATAGATTCCGCGAAATGTGTGAGAAGACGGCGGGGCATTCCGGCGTGAAGGTATGTATTGAAAATACTGACGGCTATCAGGATTTTGAGAAAGATGCCATTGACTATTTATTGGGGAGTGAAATGTTTGCGCTGACCTGGGATATCGGGCACTCCCACGCGTGTGACAATGTGGATGAGGCCTTTCTGATGGAGCGCAGGGACAGGCTGTACCACTTCCACATTCACGATGCAAAAGGAACCGGAAATCATAAGACGCTCGGATCAGGCGAGATCAATCTGGCACAGAGGATAGGGCTGGCAGAGAAGAACGGCTGCCGGTGCGTGGTGGAGACAAAAACAATCGAGGCACTGCAGCAGTCTGTAAAGTGGCTTGGGGAAAAGGGATACAGATAAAGCAACCGGGAAAGGAGGAGTTTCCTTTCCCGGTGTATTTCCACGCATAGAAAAGGCAGGCACGGGCGGCCTGCCTTACATGGTTAGCCATATATGAAGGGAGTAAGTTTCTCCCTGATTCCCTCGTCGTCCGAATCGTAAGTGAGTTGGAGCGGACGGGTCAGATCAAGCGCCATTACGCCAAGTATGGATTTAGCGTCTACGACTCTTCGGCCTTCCCCCAGATTAAAGCACGAATCAATCTTATCAATTACATCCACAAACTTTCTGATCTGATTCACATCATTGAATTTAACATTTACCTGCTGCATAATCTCGTGTCCTCCTTAATCATTATTGATGACTGAAAAATAGAATAATCAATGATTTACAAATCAATCCGATTAACAGCAATTCCCCTATATGCAGAATCCCCTGACAACACATCTGTTAGTTTGTCGTTTGTTTTTCGTATGAGCCTCCTTTCTCTGCGAAAATATAATTGATATTTCGTGAGAATATAATATCTGCCGTTTTTCAAATTGTAAATAGGCGGAATCAACAAACTTTTAGAGGATATATTATACAGTATGCCCATAAAAACAGGGATAAAACAGGGAAATGAAAAAGGACGCCCCGATACAGGACGCCCTTCCTTATGTGATATTTAGTTGTAATTTTCAATAACCGGCTGGAACATATCTTTAGTCACACCGCAGAGGGGGCAGCACCAGTCTGCCGGAAGATCCTCAAATGCTGTGCCGGGCTTAATGCCGTGCTCCGGATCACCCTTCTCGGGATCATAAGTATAGCCGCAGGGATTGCAAAAATATTTTTTCATATCACATTCCTCCTTTGTACTTTATAGATATGTGGTTATTAACCGAAATATCTCTTTAACAGACCTTCAAATGCCTTGCCGTGTCTAGCCTCATCGCGTGCCATCTCGTGAACGGTATCATGAATTGCGTCAAGATTGGCAGCTTTTGCACGTTTTGCGAGATCGAATTTGCCGGCGGTTGCGCCGTTCTCAGCCTCGACTCTCATTTCCAGATTTTTCTTGGTGGAGTCGGTCACTACTTCGCCGAGCAGCTCAGCAAACTTAGCGGCATGCTCTGCCTCTTCCCATGCAGCCTTTTCCCAGTATAGCCCGATCTCGGGATAACCCTCTCTGTGCGCAACTCTAGCCATAGCAAGATACATACCAACCTCGGTGCACTCGCCGTTAAAGTTTGCTCTCAGATCAGCCATGATATCCTCGCTGACACCCTTCGCTACTCCTACTACATGCTCTGCAGCCCACTCCATCGTGCCGCTCTGTGCTGTGAACTTCTCAGCCGGCGCGTTACACTGAGGACATTTCTCCGGTGCAGAATCTCCTTCGTGAACATAACCGCATACCTGACATACAAATTTCATACTGTGTTCTCCTTTTCTTTTTTCATATTTTAACCCATGATATATGGGCTTACCAGCGTGCTCATATATAAATTTATTCCCGGTTTTTGGAAGCCTTATCCAGGCATTTTCCGCAAAGCCCATAAAAATATGTGGACTGCCGCTCGATTCTGCCGGCAAAGCAATCTTGTGCTTTATTCAGCATTTCGTCCACGCAGTCGAGCTTTAAGTCGCTGACCCCGCCGCAGTCTGAACAGACGAAATGGCAGTGCAGTGAAGTATCTGCGTCAAAGTGGTCAACACCGTCGCCAACCTGCAATCTCAAAATTTCGCCCCTGTCGGCAAGCAGCGTCAGATTGCGGTAGACAGTTCCCAGACTGATATTCGGATGTTCCTGTCTGACGTTCTGATACACGACGTCGGCGGTGGGATGATCCTTGCGGTTCATCAGAAAGTTATAAATATACTGCCGCTGTCGACTGTATTTCACCGCCATGGCAATCCTCCTGACTCGTCCGATCCTTTGTATTTCAAAAATAGGAATCATTACTGTTTTACATGTCCATTATAGCAAATCGGGCAGACATGTCAATCCGAAAATTTGAATTTTATAAATTTTTTATAAGATTATAGGATATGTTTTATTTTCAACTTTGTAAATTGTGGTATCATAGTGTGAGAAGAACCATGCATGTATGGGCGGAACGCAGAAAGAAGGTTTTTAAGTGAAATTCAGGACAAGGCTTCTCATCACATCATTGTCAATGGTGCTGCTGCCGTTTTTGCTGACATGCGCCGCGCTTTTGGTGGTAGGCAGCCATATAGAGGAAGCGGAAACGCTGTCTGATTTTTTTGACAGGGACAAAGCTTCTTTTATTTATACGATAGAGAATTACGGCCGCATTTCAGAGGAAGTGCTGGAAAAGGTAAGACAGCAGATTAAGGAGGATCCTTCCAGGCTGGAGGACAAGGATTATCTGGATGAAATTACGATGGATTTAAAGGATAAGTCCTCTTATATCATAGTCAGAAAGGACGACGCGCTCTACTATACCGGCGATAACAATGCCGCGAAAAAGATTTTTCCCGCTTTGCCGGAGTACGGCAATGAGATGCCCGGTTCGGAGGCAAGTTATTATTACAGCGATATTAAAAAGTTTGTGAAGGAAGTGGACTTCCGCTTTTTGGACGGCAGCGAGGGCAGCTTTTTTGTGATTACCCGTGTCAATTCCCTGCTTTCCAGAAAGATGCTTTTGCGGATGATATTGGCGTTTATTCTGGTGCTGGTATTCACCAGCCTTCTGCTGACACAGTGGTTCCGCAAAGGTATTTTTACACCGATCAACCAGTTGAATACGGCGATGCAGAACATTGCCGAGGGTAATCTGGAATACATGCTGACCACGGAGGAAAAGGGCGAAATTGGTGAGCTTTACCGCAACTATGAGGACATGAGGCTGCGGCTCAAAGAATCACTGGATGAAAAGTTTGAACACGAGAAGAAAAACCGGGAACTGATCAGTAATATCTCCCATGATCTGAAAACACCCATTACCGCGGTTAAAGGATATGTGGAAGGTATCATGGACGGGGTGGCTGACACGCCGGAGAAGATGGATAAATATATCAAAACCATCTATAATAAGGCGAACGACATGGACCGCCTGATTAACGAGCTGACTACGTATTCCGGTATTGACAATAATCGGATACCTTACAATTTCCACCGTATAAACGTTGCGGAATACTTCGGCGACTGTGTGGAAGAAGTGGGGCTTGACCTGGAGTCAAAAAATATTCAGTTAAATTATGAGGACCTGGTGGAGCCCTCCACGCAGATCATTGCCGACCCGGAGCAGCTTAAGCGGGTCATCAGCAATATCATCAGCAATAGTATAAAATATCTGGATAAGGAGAAGGGTGTTATTGATATCCGCATTCTGGATGAAGTCGATTCCATCCGCGTGGAGATTGAGGACAACGGCAAGGGCATAGCGGCAAAGGATCTGCCGAATATATTCGAGCGGTTTTACAGGACGGATGCGTCCCGCAATTCCTCGCAGGGGGGCAGCGGAATCGGGCTGTCCATTGTAAAGAAGATTATCGAAGACCACGGTGGCTACATTTGGGCTACCAGTAAGGAAAATGAAGGAACCTGTATGCACTTTGTAATACGCAAATGGCTCAGCGAACCGGAAAAAGGCTGGGAGAAAGGACAGGACAGTGAGTAAAATTTTAATTGTGGAAGATGAAGAGGCAATCGCAGATCTGGAAAAGGATTATCTGGAGTTGAGTGATTTTGAAGTGACGATTGAAAATGCTGGGGACAAAGGGCTGGAAGCCGCGCTGTCGGGAAGTTATGACCTCGTGATTCTGGATTTAATGCTGCCGGGGATCGACGGTTTTGAAGTCTGCAAGCAGATTCGGGAGGAAAAGGATATTCCGATTATCATGGTGTCTGCAAAGAAGGACGATATTGACAAGATCAGGGGTCTTGGCCTTGGTGCGGATGACTATATGACAAAGCCCTTCAGCCCATCTGAACTTGTGGCGAGAGTGAAGGCGCATATGGCACGCTATGACAGGCTGGTGGGCAGTAACCAGAAGGTCAATGATATCATAGAGATCAGAGGGCTTAAGATTGATAAGACCGCCAGGCGGGTTTACGTGGACGGCGAGGAAAGGGTCTTTACCACAAAGGAGTTTGACCTGCTGACTTTTCTTGCGGAGAATCCAAACCATGTATATTCCAAAGAGGAGCTGTTCCGCGAGATCTGGGATATGGATTCCATCGGTGATATCGCAACCGTTACCGTGCACATCAAGAAAATCCGCGAGAAGATAGAGTTTGACACCGCCAAGCCGCAGTATATCGAGACGATATGGGGAATCGGATATCGGTTTAAGATTTAACGCGTTGGGCATGAGCACTGCGGAATAGAGGTATCTATGCATATGAACAGAATCCTCCATGAGGACAGCGACATAATTGTCTGCCATAAACCCGCCGGGATTGCCACACAGACGGCGAAGGTCGGACAGGCGGATATGGTGAGCGAGATCACGAATTATCTGGCATCAAAAGAAGGTGCCTCCGGGAAATCCCTCCACGTGAGTGTGGTCCACCGATTGGATCAGCCGGTGGAGGGGATTTTGGTTTTTGCTAAAAATAAACAAGCGGCGGCGGATTTAAGCAGACAGGCGGCGGGGAAGGATATGAAAAAGGAGTATCTGGCGCTAGTCTGTGGAAAAGATATGCCGCGGACGGGTGAACTGACCGATTTTTTGCTAAAGGACGGTAAGACGAATGTCTCCCGCATTGTGCCGCCAGAGATAAAGGGAGCGAAGCAGGCGCGGCTGTCTTATGAAATTTTGTGGGAGGAAGCCGCAGACAGTTTGCTTTTGGTTCGAGAGACGGAAGGGATTTTGGCAAAAAACAGGATAGAAAATGATATTTTGGATGGAAGGCGGTCTGACGATGGCATGATCGGACAGCCAGCAAATGGACTGCAATATGCGCTTGTAAAAATCTGCCTGCACACGGGACGCCATCACCAGATTCGGGTACAGATGGCGAATGCGGGCATGCCTCTTTTGGGAGACCGCAAGTATGGCGATGAGGCGGCGCTTGCACTGTCGGAGAAGCTGGGCGTTCGGGAGACGGCGCTTTGTGCGTACCGTCTGTCATTTATTCATCCGAAAACGGGGAAACAGATGCAGTTTGAAATCAGGCCGGAAGGCGCAGCGTTTCACAGGGTAAGGCTGAATGAAAACCGTGTATGATCTGCAGGACATTAGAATTTAAAGTATAAGATTGTTGAAACATCAAATAATAATAGTGCAGTATCAGAGTAAAGAAGCAGGAACACCCTCCTGCTTCTTTCTGTGCGTATAAGCATTTTGAGTCTGCTTATGCGTAGTACGGAGTGGATCAGAAGGAGGCGGAATTTCATGATATTTGGGGCGGAAAACGACCTGCTGGGGCGTCTTTGGAACAATAAACTGGCAAAAGGATGCCTTGTCTCTGCGTTGGTCTGGTTTTTCTTTCGGTATCTGTTTTCTCTGACAGCTCCATTCTTTCTTGCGTTTGCGCTGATTACACTGCTTTATCCATTGCTTGAGCGGATACAGAAAAGAATCCCAATTAAGAAAAAGTTTCTCGCGGCGGGCATTGTGCTGCCGGTTCTTTTACTTGCATGCGCGGCGCTGTGGGCAGTTTTGGCTTTTGGCATGGGACAGCTTCAGGGTCTGCCGGCTTTTTGTGAGAAACTGGAGTGGCAGGCAGAAAAATTTTTTCACCAGTGTTGTGGTCAACTGGACGGACGGTTTGGCTGGGAAGGGGAGCGGATTGAAAGTTATGTGATCGAGCAGATGACAGTTATAATGGAGAACGTGCAGATTCAGGTAGTGCCGCAGTTATTGTCTTCTTCCTACAGCTGCTTCAAAGGAATTTTAGGTATCGTGGGATTTCTGGCAATTACTTGCATTGCGGTTTTCCTGTTTGAGAAAGACTATACGAAAATGGTGGATTGGGTTAAGAAGGAGGAGAGCTTTCGGTTTTTGTGGTCAGTGATGGAGGGGGTGCTGTCTTACCTTGTCACTTTTTTTAAGGCGCAAGGGGTGATCCTATTAATAATTGCTGTGCTCTGCAGTGTCACTCTCAGTCTTGCCGGGGTGGAAGGCGGCATATTTTTAGGCATGCTGGCCGGATTTCTGGATATGCTGCCCTTTGTGGGGACGGGTATAGTGCTGGTGCCTCTGTCGGTGTGGCAGCTATTAAACGGGGCGTATGTACAGATGGCGGTATGCCTGGTTCTTTATGGATTCTGCGCGCTCGCAAGGGAATTTTTGGAGCCGAGGCTGATTGGAAATAAAATCGGCTTATCCCCAATCTGGATACTGTTTTCAATTTATGCGGGCGTAAAGCTCTTTGGAGTGGGGGGTATTGTGAAGGGCCCTCTGGCGCTCATTGTCATTTCTGAAATATTAAAGCATTCCTATAGAGGATGAAATTTGAACTTTGACAAAATAAAATCTCCCCGT
>CAJTTZ010000013.1 GCA_910579505.1 uncultured Lachnospiraceae bacterium | reverse complement strand
TACGGTTGCCTCTGTTGCCAAACAGTTTACAGCGTTTGCAATTATGATTTTATATGACAAAGGACTGCTGCAGCTTAATGAAAGAGCAAATCGGTATCTGCCCCCAAACATGCAGCTTCCTTCGGAAATAACCGTTCATCATCTTTTATCGCATACATCGGGACTGCATAATAATTATAATTTTGAGGATGATTTTTATGTGGGCGAGGACAGAAAACCTTACGATGAGGAACAGTTTTTTAGAAACTGGATTATCAGGGAGCCGATCAAGAAGCCGGGGGAAGAATTCGAATATAATAATTCCAACTATAATTTGCTTGCATGGATGATTGAATATGTTTCGGGGCAGACCTACAATGAATTTCTGCAGGAAAACATTTTTGCGAAGATAGGAATGAACAATACCATGTTCGATAATGGCCAGGAAATTATTCCAAACAAAGCAAACAATTATATGCATGATTACGGAAAGCTGGTCAGAGTGCCTTATACAAATAATTTATATAGTATTGGCGCAGGTGCGTTGGTTACGAATTGTGACGACCTGCAAAAGTGGTATGAGTGCCTTAAAAACAGGAAACTTTTATCGGAACATGCCTATGGGATTTATCTGTCAGAAAACAAAAACAACTATTGTTATGGGCTGGAGCGGTATGAGGAGGATGGAACGCTTAAGTATGCTCATGGTGGAGATATGCCTGGTGTATCTGCCTACACCCAGTATTACTTGGAGGAAGATATTTGCATTATCGTTATATCGAACACGGAATCCTTAGATCAATATCGTTTCGGGAATGGCATTGCTGCAATCCTGCATAATAAACAGGCATCTGCTTCATACAGACCGAAGGAAATTTTTCTGCCGCCGGAAGAACTTGAGAAATATACAGGAACCTATCTTCCCGGTAAGATACATATGGAGCAAAAAAACGGAAAACTGTATTTGGTTCGTGTGAATCAGAATATTCATATTGAATTGTACTGTGTAGGCAAAGACAGTTTCAAAAGGCGATGGGAAGAACAGCAAACAATCCACAAGTTAATTTCTGAGGGTGATGCGAAGCCTTCCGTGTGGGGATATGAGCTGATAAGTAAGCAATTTATATGAGGAGTAGAGAAATTTTAATCGAATGCTTAGTGTTAGCATAAAGAATAGAAATGACATACTTGAAAAAATAAATCTGGCAGATCGGGGGAGAATAAAGTTTGACGATACGTTAGGTATGCTGCTTGATATGCCCTTCCATGAAATTGACAAGGATGTTACGGTGAAACAGCTTTTAAACCATACGTCGGGCGTGCAGGACTATTTTGATGAAAGCGTTATGGAGGAATATGAAGAATTATGGATTGATTATCCGAATTATTAAATCAGGCATAACAGCGATCTGCTCCCGCTATTTATAGACAAGCCTATGATGTATCCAAAAGGAGAAAAATTCCAGTATAATAATACCGGGTATGCCCTGCTTGCAATGATTATAGAAAAAACGACGCGGAAGAGAGATATTATGGCTATGGTATGTGGATAATTGATAATCCGGGCAGCAAGGATTTTGCGTACTTTCAAGGCTGTGATCCGGGTGTAAGCTTTATGTCCGAGTATAATCCGAATAATGGGATTATTTCCATTTTGGTGAGCAACTATGGAGATAATGTCTGGAGGGAAATGCGAAAAGCGAGAGAAGCGCTCTATTGATTATGAGGGACTGACTTCCAACAGAGGATATACATGACGGCAAAAGATGGAACTGCCAAAATTTTTGTACAGGTTTATGGATTGGAAGATAGCGATCAGGTCATTACTGCGGATACTTTGATTGTTTACAGCAAATTATTATTGCTGGTGGGATTAATTTGCTGTCTGTTACTTATAACGGAAAAGCAAGAGATAATGGTAAAGTTTTCGGGAAAGTTGAACGTGGAATATGCAGGAACAGATAATATGAGAAAGTTAACTTCCACCCCCCCCCCCCAAAAAAAAAAATTGTCAGGATGAAACTGAGCTGCGAATGGGTAAACCAATGACAAAGCTGACAGAACCGAACCAGAACGTCGAATTTGAGTGATCAAATAAATCACTGGGGATGGGCACTTATAATAGCCATCCCCAGTGGAAATCAGTCATAGCGATACCCTTCGATCACCCAGTCGTATTCCTTCAGATCCAGCCCCTGTCCGCAATATTCACATTTACCGCCGTTAAGCAGCGTTAGGCTTGCACCGCAGGAATCGCAGCGGTACACATTTACGTCGTTGATACTCTGTGTCAGCGCACGGATGCTTTTGACAAGACCAAGATTAAGGTAAGCCTTTTCCTGACGTACCCCGCCGTTTTCATACTTGGTCAGCAGTAGCCCTACTTTTACCTGTAAATGCTGAAAATTGCTATCTGCCTGATAATCCATCAAAACGCATTCCAAAAGTTTGCAGTCAATCACGCCGCGGAAAGCTGTGATGAATGGTGTCATGTCACATACCGCAAACGGCGCGATTTCCTGAGGGGAACCGGCATAGCAGATACTGAGCAGCTTGTTGGAGAGATTCCCGATAAAGGTTTCTACCGAGAAATGTTTGTCAATGCTTCGAATCTTTCCAAGTGTCAGATTTGTTCTGGCAGGACCGCCGGCGACACTCTCCTTGGATTTTTTCCCAATAAAAAGTGTCACAACCAGTACCATCACAACGATTCCAACTAGTGGTGCCAACATCATCATGGCGCCGCCCATATTGCTTCCGATTGCCAGAAGCGCGATGACAATGATAGCGAGCGCCACATACATGGGCACGAAATTCTTATGAATCGTAAAACCGTCTCTGTGCTGTGTCCAATCTCCCGGGGTATATACGGAAGAAACTTTCTGCTTCAGATCTTCGATGTGGAACTTTGTCTGACAATAGTCGCAGCCGTCCACAAAGCATTCCAGCGGACCTTCCCAGCCGCAGCTCGGACAGATATAATTCCCGTTCACACTTCTGGACTGGATGATATAGTATTCTCCCGGCGAATTTCTTCTTTCATCCGCCCATACACAGCGGTTTCTGTCATAAAATGATTTTCGGTAATTCATCGAATCGCTGATTTTGCAGATTAAATTTTTGCCGTCGTGCCTATAGTCCCAATAGGGGTATTGTTGATTTTCGCCTTTCTCATATTTTGTAGGCTGTATGTAATCATAATGTGCCGTCAAGCCCAGAAACATAAGCCGCCTTTTATTGAGATAATGCGTATACCAAAGATTCTGCGTTGCAGTCATAAAACCATTTTCTGTAATTTCCAGACTGTTGTACCACGCTGCTTCTTCCTGTTTATATTCGTTGACCAAGTTGGTCATATCATGATTCCAGACCTGGCAGGAGGAGCTGTAACGATACTCATCCATTAACTGTGTTGTCGCTTTTTTGAACTGGTTCCATTCTTCCTGCAAATTATATGCCATCATGTCCCTCCCCCAAAATGCCTTCGATTTGTCCCTATATTATTTTAAGGGGATTTGGGCAATAAGGCAACAAAAATTTGCAGCCAGTAAGCAGGGCAGAATGGCTGGAACTATGGACTCATTAGTGATATAATCGACTTGGCAAATGAGGCTTTAAAAAATGAGGTGAAAACTTTGGAAAATAGAGTGAATGAATACGCATTACATACCAGAGAATTTCTAATAAATAAATTAGATTATTTGGAAGGTGAACTTCTGGAATTTGTGCCTGCTGACAACGGGGAGAATGGTGTTGCGGCCATGGATGTCAAGTGGAAGAGCGGCGTACATTTTATTGTTTACCAGACCCCTTGGTGCGTATATTATTATGCCACACGGAATCATGGGCAGATTTCCCACACCTTTCGTGCCGGAGAACTGAAAAATGATTCACCCGCATATTTCCAAAGACTAATTAATGATATCAATAATGGCCGGTACGATCATAAGCTTACGCCCAGCGAACGCCATTTAAAGGATATGCAGGAAAAAGGGCTGACGGGCTATATGAATAACACGAAATGGGGGAAGGTTTTCGATGTGATTGGCTGCATGGAAGAAGAGACCGGTAAGCAGATTTCTATCATGTATAAGTGCATTTCCGATGACGAGGAGCCTGTTTATTACTGGACAGTTAAAGAGGATGAAGAGCTGTATAAGGGGATGTATAAATATATTGAGTGGTTAAAGGTCCAGCCGGTCGTCTGCGAGTGCGAGTATCAGGGACGTCTGATCGAACCCAAGTATACATATTACGATTATACCGCTTTGTTTCTGGAGAAAATGAACGCAGCTAATTTACGTTATGAATATTTGGAGCAGGAAGAAGCTTATATCATTTATGGGTATAGATGAGGCGACTCGGATGACAGATAACTTTAATCTTTGAAATTTATGACTGGAAAGAGAGGAAAGGGAAATGCCATACATTACAGTTGAAAGCGGTGCGTTATCAGACGGGCAAAAAGAGGAATTAATCAGGCGTTTAACAGAGGTGTCCTCTGAGATTATGAATGTCCCGCAGGAGTTTTTTGTTACAACGATTAAAGAAGTGCCTAATAAAAATTTTGGTATCGGTGGGAAAACGATTGACAAAGTGAAGGAGGAGTATAGGAAGAAACATCAATAATTGATTATATGTTAATCATCTGGATATATGGATGGAATCCTTTTGGGAGAATTGGATGAAAACGAAAGAAGTTTATAGAAAAAGCATATTGCCCGCAGACATAGACTGTGTTTTTTCTCTGCTAAAAAGTCTAAAGACGCTTCAATTTATTGCGAAGCCATATGCCTCATTTACCCCGATAGGCGGGGAGAGTAATGTATGCTGGAAAAAGGGACAGACATTATCTTTTCGATTTAAACTGTTTTGTCTGATTCCATATGGGGTTCATACGATTCATATAATAGATTTTTCCAAGGAATGCATTTACACGAATGAAAGCAATACGCATGTGCCGGTCTGGAACCACAGGATCAGGCTGAAAGTCATGCCGGATGGTTCAACGGAATACAGTGATGAGGTGGAAATTGGGGCGGGATGGAAGACGGGATTTGTCTGGCTGTGGGCAAGGTGTTTTTATGCGCATAGGCAGAGAAAGTGGATGAAGCTTCTTGAAGGGAGATAGGCAGATGCATTGATATTCGATATTAACCCTACACTTGAAAGGAATTTTTATGGAAGGAAAATCAATGACAGAAGGCACGCCATGGAAACACATCCTAAAATTTGTGTTTCCCGTGCTTGCGGGTTCTCTGCTGCAACAGCTTTACAGCACGGTGGACACCATTATTGTGGGAAACTTCTCGGGGGAGGCGGCGCTTTCCGCCGTGGGAACGACGGGGAGTTTTATTTTTATGTTTCTCGCGGTGGCAACGGGTTTCTCTGCCGGGAACGGCGTGGTGGTGGCACAATGCTACGGGGCGGGCGACCAGAAACAGGTGAAAGAAAACGCCTCAACGGGCATCCTGCTTCTTTTTGGTATGGGCGTACTGCTTACGCTGGTCGGCATTTTGATATCCCGTCCGGCGTATACTTATTTTATTGTCGTGCCGGAGGAGATTCTGGATCTGACGCTTCTGTATTTCCGGGTGTATGCGCTCGGGCTGGTTTTCCAGTTTGGTTATAACATTATCGCCGCGATTTTGCGGGCTGTTGGGGACAGTGCCGCCACGCTGTATTTTCTGCTGATCGCGTCCGCCGCGAATATTGCACTGGACCTGCTTTTTGTGGCGGGCTTTCAGTGGGGCGTTCTGGGGGCGGCGCTGGCAACGGATATTGCGCAGGCAGGTTCGTTTGCCGCCGCATGGTTTTACATGACGCGCAAGTATGCTGTCTTTTCTTTTGGCAGGAAGGATTTTACGTGGGATTTTTCTCTTGCGAAGAAAACGCTGGTGACGGGGCTGCCGATTGCATCGCAGCTCATTATCGTATCTGTGGGACTGACGCTGATCCAGCGGGCGGTCAATGCGTTCGGACAGTCCATGATTGCCTCCTTTACGGTGGGCAATCGGATTGAGCAGTATATCAATCTGCCCTGCAATGCGTTCCAGACGACGCTGGCGACGTACACCGGGCAGAATATCGGCGCGGGAAAGCCGGAACGCGTCAAAAAGGGTGCCAGACAGGCTGTGGCAATCTCTCTTACAATGACGCTTTGCATTTCCGTGCTGCTCTGGCTGTCTGCGGATATGATTATACAGATGTTCGGGATCGGCAAAGAGGCTGCCATTTATTGTCAGGCGCATCTGAGGGCGCTTGCGCTGATCAATCTGGTGCTGTCCTCCTATATTCCGCTGTTTGGGGTGTTTCAAGGGACGAATCACGCGGCGCTTCCGATGGTTACAGCCACCTGTGCGCTGAGTACGCGGGTGGCTGTGACATATCTGTTCCGCCACAGTCCCTTTTTGGGGCATACGATTATCTGGTGGAACGGCATTTTCGGTTTTGGGGTTGGTTTTGTGATTACGTGGTCGTATTATCTGAGCGGACGCTGGCTGAAAAATCAGCGTGAATCCCTCTCTCAATAATCCCGAATCCGAGCGGGTATGGTCCGGTGTGCACGGCGATGGTTGCCCCGATCTGGTAAAGGGGTATTTCGTCTATGGCATATCCCTTTTCGTGCAGGACGGAAAGCGCCTGATCGCGGAAAGCGATTCCCTCTTCCCGGTCATAGCCGTACCCGACGGCAATGCTGTAACATTCGATTCCGAGAGGACTCTCCTGCAAGTATTCCAGAAGGAGGGACATTACTTTTTTCAGGGTGCGTTTCCGTCCCCGGTCAAGCCCGGAGGGGAAGATTTCGCCCTGTTTTAGTGTAATGATGGGGCGGATATCCAGCGCGCCTCCGGCAAGCGCTGCCACTTTTCCGATTCTGCCGCCGTGTTTTAAGTATTCCATATTTCCTACGGTAAAGAATATCCTGCCGGTGCCCTTGATGGCTTCCAGCCGCGCGACGGTATCTTCGTAGCTGACGCCGTGATCCCGTAGGTCTGCCGCTTCCAGAACATACTGCCCCTGAAGAACAGTATTGATGGTAGCGTCGATGACGGTAATCTGAGCCAGCGGATATTTTTCCAGAATCAGTTCTTTCGCATTGAGTGCGGACTGCATGGAACCGCTGAATTTGGTCGTGATACAGATACATATGACAGGCGTGTCAGATTCGGCGAAAGGGCGGAAAGCCACCTCGTAATCTTCAATGGACGGCATGGAGGATTTAGGGTATACCCCTTTTTGATCCACCATCATCTGATAGAAATCCCGGACTCCAATGTCCACTTTTTCCTTAAAAGAATGCGAATCATCGAAGGATACGTAAAAGGGTACGACGGTAATGTTTTTTTCCTTGACCAGCGCGGTGGGCAGGTCGCAGGAACCGTCGCTGATAATGTGAAATGCTTCTCTCATATCAAATATCTTCCTTGTAACATATATTTCGGCGGGCAGCCGGATGCTGGCGCGTCGCTTGATTACTGATATATAGAATACTACGTTTGAGAAGCAAATGCAATCCGCGGAGGGTTACAGCGGGGTATTTGACCAGGGACAGGATTCACAAAAGCATGCCGCCGTGGTAACAACACTCATAAATGCGTTCCTGATCGTAAAAGAATTGCGTGTTTCTATTTACGTCACTTATTCTATACAGACGCCGTTGGAAATGATACAATTCTGATAGCAGTTATTGGTATAGCGGCTATAGCAAAGGAGAAAACATGGCGTCTGTCACAACTTTGGGATTAGGGAAAACGATGGAAAAGAAACTTCATACAGTCGGTATTCACTCGGCTGAGGAGCTGACGGAAATGGGGAGCAAACAGGCAGTTTCCCGGCTTAAGGAACAATATCCGGGCACCTGTGTTGTCATTCTCTATCACTTGGAAGCCGCTATCCGCGGGTGTGAGATCAAGCAGCTTGGAGATGCCTGCAAGGCGGAGCTGAAGGCATATTTTAAACAGCTATAAATGGTTGAATGTGAGAATGAAATGAATAACTCTGTAAAGAATGCAAAAATAAGGAAAGCTCCCGGCATACGGTCTGGTTCGGAAACATATCTGGCAGTCGCTGATCGGCTGCCTTCTGGTTTCCATCCCGACGGTGGCGTTTCTTTTTGCCACAAATGACGTGCATGGTTTTTTACCGTTTCAAGGCCTGTTTTACATAGTTTTGGCGGATAAAATTCCCCTCCAAACTGGAAAAACCAAATGAGAACAGTCTGGAGGGTTATATATGAAGGGGATTTTTAAAAATTTGTCATATAAATCTTTCTGATTAACGCCTCCGATGCGAAATCAACGACGAAAGTGCCGACCTTCTTAACATTTAGAATGGAAGCGCCGGCAAGCAGCTTCTCGTTTATTTCGCAGGCAGTGTCAAAGGGCGTTGGATTCATGCAGCTGGAAAGGCAGATTGCCCAGCCTGAGCCGGGATTTGAGCTTGAGTCGTTCATTTCATCTATGGCGCGCTTCAACAATTCGTATTTTTCACCTGCTTTAACCGTATATCGGTCCTGAACCCATGCCTTGTCGTTTACGTGGACGAAAGTGTTCCAATCTTTTTTGAAAAAGCACTCCGAATCCCAGGAACTAAGGTTTATACCAAGCCGTTCCCTGGGAAGAGAATAATCATTTTCTTTATCCGTAAAGCGCCGGACCAAGACGATTTTACCGCGCACTTCGTCCAGGCAGGGAATACGGTCCTGCGCCCAGAGACTTCCGTTTGCGATATATTTTCCGATATGATTACACAACCGGGAATCATTGGAGCCGTCTCCTTCATTTTTGATTTGATAAATGAGCGCTTCTGTCGGATGGTGCTTTAAAAAAGTTTTCCCAGTATTAATCAATTCATCAATGGTAAGTAGATCGCCGTAATCATTCCTGCAAAAAGCGGATGAATGCTTGATATACTGTGTGGAATCTTTAGAACCGGCGGCACAGCGTATATCAAAGTAACGCACTCCTATGTTCAGCTGTTCCTGTATGGACAGGGACTGGCACTGTAGCTTTTTTGAATTTTCCACGTTTTTTGTACCGCAGTCATGCGTTCCGGGAATATTCAACAGCGATAGCTCGCAGTGCTCCTTTATTTCGCCCATCCAGTTTGCTCCGTTAATGTCACCCATGATCAAGACCTCCTTTGTTTTTCGTTATATATATGTTATATCAAAGGGATAAGCAGTTAAGTGCTTATAATGCGCTTGCGCATTATAAGCACTTGTCAACCCTGAATTTATGCGCTAAAGTATTTTAAAAAGAATTTATAATTAAAATACAATATAAGTGGGGACAAAGTGTGAACCAGAGTATTGTTTACAGCCGAAAAAACGAAAGCACGGAGTACATTTACTACCGGGAAGCCACCCATACCTATCCCACCCATACCCACGCGAACCACAATATAATAGGTTTTGTCTTTGGCGGCGCAGTTTGCATTGTGTTTGAGTTCCACCCCTTCAAAGACAGGGTGCTTTGCCCATGGAAGGTCTGTAAATTCCGTGGACGATGCGGGCAGTCTGAGAGAACCGTTGTCGAATGCTTTAAATAATTCATTACTCATCATTGTGGACCTCCTTTATTTTGATAAATAGATTGTAAAATCAGCAGGGAATTTCGGATTGGATAAAATTGCGCTGTTTATGCACACGGCAGACAGAGGAACGTATATAGAAACGGGCACGGATATGATACGATATTAAAAAGGTAAGAGGAATCAGGTTATGATACGACGCGCGACAGTTGAGGATGCTTCCAGAATAGCGGAAATTCTGGTGTTTACGAAACGCATGAACTATAGAAAGATTTTCCAGAACGATAAGGTATCTTTTGGGGAAATACAGGTATATCCCATTGCAAAGGAATATATTGACAATCCAGAGAAACTGGAAGGCGTCTTTGTTTATGACGATGAGTTTGTCAAGGGCGTGCTGCATATTTCAGGGGACAGAATCGAGGAGCTGTATGTGGACACTTTCTTTGAAAACCGCGGCATCGGCGGCGAACTGATGCGGTTTGCCATAGAAAAGAACTGCCGGTATCTATGGGTCCTTGAGAAGAACGCAGACGCCAGGCGGTTCTATGAAAGGTACGGTTTTACAGTTACTGGGAAGAAGCAGTTTCAGGAAGGGACAACAGAATATATTGTGGAGATGAAGCTTGTAATTTCTCACGCTTATGTTACAATGGATGCAGACTATGCAATTCAGACTTGATAAGAAAAAGCGTAGTCAATATTATTATTAAAATGGAGAAAACAGTATGGGAAAAGAACAGACGGTTGAGGGAAAAAAGGGCAGAAGAAAACTGAAGCGTATTGGGAAAAAAGTCGGCAATGTGGTAGTGATCATGCAGGCAATTTCCGTTGTGCTGGCAGTAGCAGTCTGTGTTAGCATGTACAATTCGTTAGTCAGGAGTATGCAGGAGAAGATTTGTACAAACGGCACGAATCTGCTTGCCTATGAACTGAGCCGGGTATCGGAGGAGGATGATCTGAATCAGGTGCTGGACGGCTTAAAGAAGCGTCAGGGCTGCGAATTTACCATTTTTGAGGGCGATACGAGAGCTTACAGTACTGTGACGAAGAACGGGGAACGTGTGGTGGGAACCAAACTGGCCTCCAACCTTGTGGATATTGTTTTGAAGCAGGGGAAGTCATATGTGGGCGAGGCGGAAATTCTGGATCAAACTTACCTGTGTTCTTATGTTCCCACAAAGGGCGCGGACGGACAGGTTAACGGTCTGATCTTTGCGGGTATATCTATCGCTGAGGCGGAGGAAGAAACTGCCAAAATTATTGACTATGCTATAATAATCAGTTTGGCGGTAATTATCGTCTGCATTATTTTCCTGACAGGATATTTGAAAAAGCGGGTGTCCGGACCGCTCGGAAAAATCACACAGGCAGCTGAGAGACTGGAAAAGGGCGAACTGGGACTGGCTGACGGAAAACAGGTACAGATCGGTGTGCGCTCTAACGATGAGATCGGACTGCTGGGAGAAATATTTGAGGAGACGATTGGCAGCCTGCGCGCTTACATAGGTGAGATATCGGAGGTGCTTGGCGCGATTGCGAAGGGCGACCTGACGCAGGAGACACAGCAGAATTATACGGGAGACTTTCTGGCGATTAAAAAGTCTCTGGACAGTATTCTGGGCGCGCTGAATCATACGATGGGTCAGTTTGCGGCAAGCGCGGGACATGTGTCCGACGGGGCGGACCAGGTATCCGCCAGCGCGCAGACGCTTGCGCAGGGAGCGACCGAACAGGCAAGCGCTGTTACGGAAATTTCGACCACGATTGCGGATATTTCAGCGGGTGCAAGAGAGACTTCGAATGCGGCGGAAGAAGTGGGACAGTTTGTCAATCAGGCGGGCGCACAGCTTGGCGTCAGCATAGAGAACGTAAAAGAACTGAGTGCGTCGATGGATCGTATTTCCGAGGAATCCAAGCAGATCGGTACCATTATTGCGACGATAGAGAATATTGCGTTCCAGATCAATATTCTCTCGCTGAATGCGGCGGTAGAGGCTGCAAGAGCTGGCGCTGCGGGCAGAGGATTTGCCGTGGTGGCAGAGGAGATCAGCAGTCTTGCGTCGAAATCGGATGAAGCCGCAAAAGCGACGAAAGAGCTGATAGAGAGTTCTGCCGCGACGATTGTGGAAGGCGGCAAGGCCATGAACAGAGTGACGGAGGCGCTTGGCCGGACAGGCGAGCTTGCCGGAAATGTGACGGTCAAGATGGAGCAGGTTGTGGACGCGGTGGAGAAACAGACGGTGGCGATGGAGCAGGTTTCTACCGGCGTCGAGCAGATTTCCGCCGTGGTGGAAAACAACTCCGCGACCAGTCAGGAGTGTGCGGCGGCGAGCGAGGAGCTGTCGTCCCAGTCCAGTATGCTGATGGAACTGATCAGCTCCTTCCGGCTGAAAAATGGTCGCCGGTAATATATTTGCCGTCTGTCAGTTGACCCATGCAATTTGCGGATCTGTCACCAGAGGATAAGTTTTGAGCGTGTCTGCATCCAGATTTTCATGGCGGAGGTCAACGGCGGTAAGCTGGGAGTTGCCGTAGGTTTTATAGTAATATTTGCCCTTTGTGGCATTCATGCAGCAGACATAGGTGGTGGTGTCGTAAAGCTCCTGTCTGGTTACGACACTGCCGCGGACCATGGATACGGAATCCAGAATGTGAAATAATTGGGAGATGCTGCTCATCTCATCCTTTTCGCAGACGGAGTTCATGGAAAGATAAGCCGCCTTGACAAAGCGCGAGGCGGGAGAATAATCACCCGGCAGACCGAAACTGCCTAAGCCTTGTCCGAATGGGACGAGGCTTTTTATATTGCTGAAACAGTTTTGCGGACATGTCGTGGTCAGGTTCATATATTGGCAGAGATTTGTGGTCTGGAAATGGAATCCGGGGTTGTTTGTCAGTACCCCGACAGGGTTGTCATATATTTCCATGCCGTTTATGGTGGACTCCAGCACAATGGAGCGCTCCCGGTCTGCGATATGCCAGTGCAGCGGCGCCAGGGGCAGAGAGTCGTTAAAAGGGATATCGACCAGATGCGTGGCGGACAGAAGTTCTTTGACGTCTGTGATGGAGGCGCATTTGGCGCACAGCCACAGGATCAGCTCAAAGGGGGACACATTCTGTTTGATCGGATCTTCCTTCGGGGGATAGTAGGCGTTGTCGGGAAAATTTAAAGCCGCCATACACAGACCTCTCTCGTTTACCGCCTCCGCATAGAGGGGGTAACCGTCCCTCACGCTTGCCATTCCAAGCAGGGCGTAATGTCTGTGAAGGGTATCGTTTCTGCGGAAAGATACGGGATAGTTCCTGGGTGTAAAAACAACGTTTTCACCGAAAGAATATTCGATATCCATGGTGCGTCCGAAGTAAAAATCCTCGGTTTTCATGGCAATACTCGTACACATAGCAGTTCCTCTTTTCTATCGTTAGTATGAGTGTATGCGGATATCTGCGGTTATATACGGTATGCGGGCAGATAAAACGCGGGTGCGGAGGGGATTGTTTTTACCGCGTCTAACGAGTATTATGAAGAAATGAGACTTGATGTCAGAAAGGGAATGGACAGAATATGAAGCGTATCTTTTTTGTGGAAGATGATCTGAGCCTGATCGGTGGATTGACTTTTGCGCTGAAGAAAGAGGGCTATGAGGTGGAAAATGCCCGTACGGTGGCGGAGGCGGAAACGCTTTGGGCGGAAGGGAAATATGATCTTGCCATACTGGATGTGGCGCTGCCGGACGGCACTGGGTTTGCCCTGTGTGAAAAAATGAGACAGACTTCCAAACTGCCAATCATGTTCCTGACAGCGGCGGACGAGGAGACGGACATGATTATGGGGCTTGATATCGGTGCAGACGACTACATAACAAAGCCTTTTAAACTTGCTGTATTTTTGTCCAGAATCCATGCGCTGCTCAGGAGGAGTGAAAATTTTATGCAGGCGGGGGAAGTGCTATCCATGAACGGTATTACGCTTGACATGCGCAGAGGGGAGGCGCGCAAGGGCGGGAAAACGCTGGACCTGACTTCCGGGGAATACAGGCTGCTTCGGATGTTTATGGAAAACCCGGACAGGGTTCTCTCGGCGGAGCAGATTCTTGCCGGGCTGTGGGACTGCGACGAGAATTTCATCGAGAACAAAACGCTGGCGGTGTATATCCGCAGGCTGCGCATGAAGATAGAGGACGATCCCGGTATGCCGCAAAAGATCGTGACCGTCCGCGGGATGGGATATAAGTGGAGTACGGGTCACAGGATTGAAAAATAGAGGTGAAAGAGGAAATACGGAATGGGGGCAAGAATGAGAGTGCTGGTGAATCGCAATATAAGAAAGCTGTTTGTTCGTATGGGGCTGTGTATGGCGGTGATCGTCATGGTATCTGCGATACCGGCGCTGTGGAGGGTTGGTGCGGCGGCTTCTCGTCGGAATGATCTGACGGCATGGAATATGACATTGATGTCAGAACTTCTCGTATTGTCTGTGCCGCTCTGCACCATCATTATGGGAGGGGCGGCGCTTACTTTCTGCTATCAGTATTTCAGACAGCAGGACAGGCAGATGGATGAGGCGGTTTTACAGATAAGGGCGTTTATTTCCGGCGACAAAGACGCCCGAATCGTCTGTGACGAGGAGGGGGAGCTTTACCGGCTTTTTCATGAAATTAATTCACTGGCGGCGATCTTAAACGCGCAGGCGCAGAAGGAAGGGCAGTCGCGGGAGTTTCTCAAAAACACGATCTCGGATATTTCCCACCAGCTGAAAACGCCCCTTGCCGCATTAAATATATATAACGGCATCATGCAGACGGAGGCGGAGACTGGTGGGCTTGCGACGATCCGGGAATTTACCGGGCTGTCGGAACAGGAACTGGACCGAATTGAGACACTGGTGCAGAATCTGCTAAAGATCACGAAATTCGACGCAGGCACGATGATAATTGAAAAACGGCAGGAAAATATTTCTGAAATCATGAAAGAAGTGGAGAGGCATTTTGCATTCCGCGCGGGGCAGGAGAAAAAACAAATCGTGCTGTCGGGCAGTGATTCCGCTTTCTTTTCGTGTGATCGAAACTGGATTCTTGAGGCGCTTGACAATCTGGTGAAAAATGCCCTTGACCATACAAAGGGCGGGGACAGCATTTGGTTGACGTGGGAGAAATCCCCGTCCGCCGTCCGCATGACGGTGAAAGACAACGGAAACGGCATCCACCCGGAAGACCTGCATCACGTTTTCAAACGGTTTTATCGCAGCAGATATTCTCAGGACACGAAGGGAATCGGGCTGGGACTCTCGCTCGTAAAGGCGGTGGCGGAGGCTCATGGCGGCAGTGTCTCGGTGGACAGCAGGCTTGGGGAGGGGGCAGCTTTCGCGCTGCTGTTTCCGATTATAACAAAATTGTAATACAGATGAAGTCTGGCGGTAGTATTTGCGTGCTATTCTTGGTACCAAAAGAAACGATCTGGAAAGAGGTGCTTAGAATGAATTTACTGGAAGTGAGTAAAATCTGTAAAACTTACGGCAGCGGCGAGGCGGCCGTACATGCGCTCAAAAACGTCAGCTTCACCGTTCCAAAGGGAGAGTATGTGGCAATCGTCGGGGAGTCCGGCTCAGGAAAAAGTACACTGCTCAACATGATCGGGGCGTTGGATACGCCCACGTCGGGCAAGGTGCTGATTGACGGCAGGGACACCTTTGCGATGAAAGAGAGGAACCTTACCGTTTTTCGCAGGAGAAACATCGGCTTTATCTTTCAGGCGTTTAACCTGATCCAGGAACTGACGGTGGAGCAGAATATGATTTTTCCGCTGCTGCTCGATTACCAGAAGCCGGACAGGAACGATCTGGAGGAACTGCTTGCCGTGCTCAATCTAAAGGAGAGACGGAACCATCTGCCCAGCCAGCTTTCCGGCGGTCAGCAGCAGAGGGTGGCGATTGGGCGCGCGCTGATTACAAGACCTTCTTTGATTCTGGCGGACGAGCCGACGGGGAATCTGGACACCCAGAACAGCAATGAGGTGATTGCGCTGCTTAGGGAGGCGTCCCGCAAATATGAGCAGACTATCATTATGATTACCCACAACCGCATGATCGCCCAGACGGCGGACCGGGTGTTAGAGGTGTCGGACGGCGTGCTGACGGATCTTGGGAGGTGTAAGGAATGAAAAGTTATTTGAGCCTGATTCCCATTTCTGCAAAAAACTGCAGAAAGCAGAACCGTCTGATTCTGCTCTGCATTGTCTTCGCGGTGTTTCTCGTGACCACGGTCTTTTCCTGTGCGGAAATTATGACGAAGGGGCAGACGGAGGGACTGGTTCGGCACCACGGCAGTCACCATATTGTGATCAGTGGGCTTTCCAGGGCGGCGGCGCAGGAGATCGCGGCGAGGGAGGATGTGTCCGCGGCGGCGTGGTGCAAGGCACTCGGGGAGGACGTCTACGAGGGATATTATATAAATGACGCGCGTGTCATATTGTACGGCGCGGAAGAGAACTATATCGACGATATCAGGGCATATGAGCGGGAAGGCGCATTTCCTGAAAGTGACGGGGAAGTGATGCTGAATACGGGCGCGAAAGAGCGTCTTGGCGTGCAGGCGGGAGACAGCGTTATCATCCATGTTCCGGCAGGGGATTTCACGTTTACAGTGAGCGGGTTCTGCGCCGACGAGTGGGAAAAGTATGACACCAAGTTTGAGGATGTGACGGCATATATGAGCGTAGGAGCGCTGGATGCCATCTGCGGTGTGAACCGAATCGGCAAAAATTCTGACACGAATGTCACTGACGGTGGTGAAAAAATTGGCGGACACAGGGAGAATACGGGCAGTTCTGATGCGGAGATGGAAAAGAATGCATATTATGTCCGCTTTGCGAAAGGCACCGATATTAAAAGCGCACTCTCCAATCTGAAGGCGCAGTATGGGCTTGCGGACGGGGATATCGAGGAAAATCTGGCTGTTATGGGCGTGTCGGGAGCGAGCGGCAATCTGGCAATGCAGAGTTTCTATTTACTTGCCGCCATCGTGTTTGTGCTGATTCTCACTGCGGGTGTGCTGATGATTGCAAGCTGCTTAAACAGTACGGTGGCACAGCGGACGAAGTTTTTCGGGATGATGCGCTGTATCGGTGCAAGCAAAGAACAGGTAATGCGTTTCGTGCGGCTGGAGGCGCTGAACTGGTGTAAGACGGCGATACCTGTCGGACTGGCTGCCAGCGAGGCATTTACGTTTGGTCTGTCCACGATCTTACAATACAAGGTGGGCGGTGAGTTTGACGACTTCCGTTATCGGTTCAGTGTGATCGGTATTGTGTCGGGTATTCTGGTGGGCGTGATATCGGTGCTGTTTGCAGCCCATGCTCCCGCGAGACGGGCGGCGGCAGTGTCTCCTGTGGCGGCGGTATCGGGCAATGCGGAGACGGGCGTGGCTGTCGCCCATGCGGCGAACACCCGCATCTTTAAGGTGGAGCACGCGCTGGGGGTACATCATGCCACGGCGGCGAAAAAGAATCTGATCCTTATGTCTCTATCCTTTGCCTTTACGGTCGCTTTGTTTCTGGTGTTTTCCGCCGGGCTCGATCTGTTTAAGAGGTTTATGCCTTCGGAGAACGATTTAAGCCCGGAAATCAGCATTGCTGCGGCGGATAATTCTCTCGACAAGGGAATGAAAGAGGAAATGGGCGTTTTGCCCGGCGTGGAAACGGCGTTCGGCTGCGCCATCTGTTATGATACGCCCGCGGAGATTAACGGGGTTTCCGGCAGCGTCGATCTGATTTCCTATGACGACTGGATGTTTGACTGGTCAAAGAAATCTGTCGCCAGCGGTGACTTGAAAAAGGTTGTCGGAGACACGGACTATGTGATGACGATTTTTAACATGGACAGCCGTCTGAATACCGGGGATATCGTCAAGGTCGGTGATACGGAGCTCACCATTGCCTGCGTGTGCTCGGAGGGAATCGGGACACAGAGCCGTCCGGCGATTGTCTGTACGGAAGAGACATTTATGCGTCTGACAGGCGAGACAGGGTATCAGATACTCGGTTTTGGACTTGAAAAGGATGCGCCGGAAGAGACGGTGGACACGATTCGGACGATGGCGGGTGAAAATGTTTTTGCGGACAGACGGGAGGATGACCAGACGAGCAATTCCAGCTTCTGGGTTTTCCGCATTGCAGCTTACGGGTTTCTTGCGGTCATTGCCCTGATTACGGTCTTTAATATTATGAACAATATTTCCATGAGTGTTTCCGCCAGAATGAAGCAGTACGGCGCCATGCGTGCCGTGGGGATGAGCGCAGCGCAGATGACCCGGATGATTGCGGCTGAGGCGGTAACCTATGCGGCCTGTGGACTGGCTCTCGGCTATATTGCCGGGCTGTATTTACACCGGCTGTTTATGGTGAAGGTTGTTTTCACACATTTCGGCGGGTCATGGAAGGTTCCCTTTGATGCGCTTGCGGTTATTACGGTCATCGCTGCGCTCTCCTGCGTGGCTGCCGTGTACGCGCCTGCGAGGAGAATCCGGGAGACGGCGATCACGGAGACGATCAATGAGCTGTAAGCGGCAGATACAGAAACAGGTCAAAAACCCCGTCCTCGGTTCTGATTTCCAGTCTGCCGTGATACCGTTTTACAATCTCCCGTATACTCTGCAGACCGAAACCATGATTTGTTTTATCGGGCTTGGAAGTGGGCAGAAGCGGGCTGTGTTCCGATCTTTTTTCAGATAAGGAACCGGCTCGCTTTTTTGACTGCTTTACGGAGCCGCCTTCTCCTGCGCCGGGATCCGGGTTGCTGATTTCCAGACAGAACACCCCTTTTCGTGCCTTGCTTTTTAGAGAAATTTCTCTCTGCGCTTCGTTCAGTTTCATGCACGCTTCCATGGCGTTGTCAAGCGCGTTGGCGTACAGGGCGCAGAGGTCGGTCCTGTCGTAGGGGAGCGGCGAGGGGATATCTATCTCCGCTTTCAGACGGATATGGCACCGTTCCATCGCGCTTTTCTTGACGGTCAGCACAGCGTTGACTGTGGAATCGCTGCAGTAAGCAAAAGAATGAGAAAAGGCGGTATTGCCGGAAAGCTCTGCGGCGTATGCCGCCCTTTTTTCTTCGGGCAGGGCGGACAGGACCTGAATGTGGTTTGCCAGATCGTGCTTTAACCGCCGTACTTCAAAGTGCTGCTGCTCCATTGCCTCGTAATACTTGCGGTTGATTTCCGCAAACATACCCTGCTGTTCCAGTTTCCTCTGTCTGGCCAGAACCGTGACGCACCAGAGCAGGCTGATAAAGGCGAGCAGGGTGATCAGCAGCAAAATAACATATTCTATATGAATCCGGAGGTTGATGGTTTCATATTCGTTGATGGGAAATAAGACGACCACACTAAGCACGATTCCAAAAGGAATGACCGTGAGAAAAAGAAGCAGCCGCCACATGCTGTCTGAGAGGGAATATTCCTTATCGGGCGCATTTTTTTTTGTATAAAGGAAGAGGATCAGCGCAAAGGGCAGCGTGAACAGGTAGGAAACGTGGTAGCCGAGCCCGGACTGTATCCATGTCTCTGTGGGGAGATTGACGGTATTGCTGTTCCCAAAGATAATTACGGTGAATCCGTCAGACTCTGCGGGAAATATAAGATCGTGGATATAATTATCCCGCAAGGCGCCAAAAGAAATGATCGTGCTGGAAAACATCAGCGCGATGGCAGTCTTCTGCCAGAAACTGCCATCGCATGTAAAAAGGACGATCACCAGAAAGACCGGGGTGATTGCCAGAATATTATAGGGGTCTCCGATAAAAATGATCGTAGAGCAGAGCAGGGAACAGCCGAAAAACAGCAGGAGATGTCTGAACCGTTTTTCGGAAATTTTGAGCAGATGCGACATGGCAAGCATGACAAGCCACCCGGAAAAAAAGATGGCGGCATAATGCAGGGTTTTCATTAAAGTTATCATATAAATATCCTTTTTACATCAAAGAGCGTGCGATTTTGGGAAGGGCGGTTTCCCGGTATTTTCTGCTGCAGGGAAGTTCCCGCCCGTTTATGGTGACTGACCCGCTGCCAAGATACTCCACGCCTGCGGGATTGATCAGATAGCGCTGGTGAATGCGCACGAAATCGGGAGAGAGCTGATGCTCGATCTCATCCAGTCTGGCATAAAAGGGATACTCGCCTCTGGCGGTCACCAGCATGACCTTCCGCCTGTCGGAATAAAAAAAGAGAATGTCACAGAGCCGGAAACGCCATGTGCCGTCCGTGTTTTTCAGTGAGAACGTGCGGGATTCTTCCTGTGCGGAACGGGTGCGCACCCGTCCGATCAACTGCCGCAGTTTTTCTTCCGCGACAGGCTTCATCAGATAATCCAGCGCGCCGACAAGGTAGCCGTCAAAGACATAATCGGAATACCCGGTCACAAAGACGATGAGGATCTGATCGTCAAAAGTTCTGATCTTTTCCGCGGTTTCCATGCCGTTTAAGCCCTTCATTTCCACGTCCAGAAAGAGAAGGTCAATCTCGCCCGGATGGTTGGCAAGCCATGAGGCGGCGTTCGTGCCCGAGGAAAATTCGTAGACGATTTCCTCGGCGTCCTCAATCAGTATTTTTTCTAACTGGAAGCGCAGGGCGTCCCGCGCGTCTGTCTCGTCGTCACAGATTGCGATTCGTAACATGGAAAGGCTCCTTTTGCAAGATTGATCTATAGGCTAAGTATATCATATTCTATAGGGCATAGTCTCTCTCCGTGTTTCCAAACTTTACATCCAGACGTTCCAAACTTTACATTCCCTGCAAATCCGGTCCAAATTTTACAGGCAGACGGTCAGAAATGACAGCGGTTCTTTTCGCGGGGTGTTTTTGTGCTATGGTCAAGTTGCGGCGGACGGGAAGGAACTTGGGCGTTTGCTGAAAATAAACAGATGGATGTGCCGGGACGGGGAGAGAGGATTCCGCACCGGCAGTAAAAGGAGGAAACGGATATGCTGTATGTGAAAGAACTCTACAAATCTTATGAGGCGGGCAAAAACAAGTATGAAGTGTTAAAAGGAATTGGTTTCCATGTGGCGCAGGGGGAGTTTGTGGCGGTCATGGGTCCGTCGGGCTCCGGCAAGACGACGCTGTTAAACTGCATTTCCTGCTATATTCCCTTTGATAAGGGGAATATCAAGCTGGGAGGCGTGGAGCTTGCGGGCATGAACGAGGAGGAGCTGGCAAGGGTCAGAAATACGAAGATCGGGTTTGTGTTTCAGGACTTTATGCTCTTGGACGGGCTGACCATCCGGGAAAATATTCTGGTGCCGCGCATTGTGCAGGGAGAGGTGCCGAAGGAAGCGGAAAAGCTGGCGGACCAGCTTGCGGCAATGTTCGGGATCGGGCACATCCTAAATAAATATCCGGCGGAAATTTCCGGCGGCGAAAAACAGCGTGCGGCGGTGGCGCGGAGCCTGATCAACAATCCGCTGATCATTCTTGCCGACGAGCCCACCGGCAATCTGGATTCCAAGTCCAGCCGGGCGGTGATCGAGACGTTTATTAACGCGAAACAGAAAATGAACGCCACGATTTTTATGGTGACCCATGACAGCTTTGCGGCCTCCTTCTGTGACCGGGTGATTCTGTTAAAGGACGGGACGATTTACCGCCAGATGGAGAAGCGGGACGACCGTGGTGTATTTCAGGATCAACTGCTGGACGCCATAAAGGAGATGAGCGAGACGTAGAAAAATGTTTGGCGGGATAAATGACGTTTCGAGAGGAAGGAAAGAATGAAAAGAGCAGGAGGACGTATTATGAGTCAGGTAATCAATATGAGACAGATGGAACAGAAATTGCAGCGGGCGGACAGGAAACAGTCGCGGCTCTATCTGTTCTGCAATTTTATGGCGCTGATGATCATTTCGGCGTATTCTGCGCTGATGCTCTCGCCAACGGTGCAGAAGGTATTCCCGGAGGGCGGCGACAGCCGGAAACAAATGTACATGATCTTTGTGATGACGCTGTTGGGGTGCGTGGTTTTTACGATCTATGCACTTGGGTTGTTTTTCCGGCATAAGTCGAGGCAGCTCGGCGTTCTGATGGCGCTTGGCGCGTCCAGAAAGCGGCTTGGGCCGGGGTTATATCGGGAAGTGATCTTGTTGAGCGGTGTGTCTGCTATATTGGGAACGGCAGCAGGCTTTCCCTTTGTGTGGGTGATCTGGCACGCGTTCCGGCTGTTCCTTGTGGACAGTTCAGATATGGTGCTCACCTTTGATTTCAGATGCCTGTTTATCTCCCTGCTGTTTTTGCTTCTGGTGGTGGGATTCGCCGGTCTGACGGCATGGCGGTATCTGAAAAAAACGAACATTATGGAAGTGATCAGAGAGGAGCATATCAACGAGCCTGTGAAGGAGCTTGGCAGATGGTGCGGGCCTGTGGGTTTTCTGGTACTGCTTGCAGGCGCTGTGCTGGGGTACGGCGCGCCCTGGGCGTGCATTGCGTGGTTTTCCACGTACCCGCCTGCTTGGGTGAGTGTGCTCTATGCACCCGTGTTTGTGGGGCTTTACATGATCATGCTGCACACGGTGGTACACGGCTGGAAAAGTCATCGCAAGAATCCATACAAGAATATCATTTCCCGCAGCATGATGAAATTTCAGGGTAAACAGACGGTCAACAATCTGCTGGTGGTAACGCTTCTGATTGCAGGCGGATGCTTCGCGATTTTCTATCTGCCGACTAACGGTATTGCGGCGGTATTGCGCTATGCGTCCCTGCCCTATGATTATTTCTACAAATATCAGGCGGATCAGAATGTGCCTGACAGGACTAAGATCGAAGCCCTTGGCAGAGAATATGATCTTTCCTTAAAAGACTGGAACGAGTGCGATTATGTCACTTTGGGAATGGGCGGTATGACTAGGATTGAGGAGGAAGACAGTCTGCGTTTTCATGACGAATATGTCCCTATGTTGCAGGAGGCAATGGTACTTTCCGAGGACGCTTATCGGATGATCACCGGGCAGGAAGTGGACGTGGAGCCGGGCACTTACCGGTGCGTGATCGATCAGGAGGAAACTTCCCTCTATGGCAATAACTCAGCAAAGGAGATCACCAATATGACGACAAGGAAGGTGCTTGCCACAGAGTTTGCGGGATACCTGCACTATGATCTTCTCGCGGAGGAGATTCCCTGCTGTGTGCTAGACAGTGCGGACTATGACTTGATATCCGAGGGGCTGACAGACGACTGGCGGGGGCGTTTTGTGGCATTTAATGTGGATGGAAAGGATTCCTATTCCTTTGCCAATGCCCTCTTTCGTCTCTTCGTATCGTCCTTTGATGAATCCTGCGAGCGCCCTTCCTACTATGACCGGGTACAGAAAATCAGGGAAAACGAGGAGGGAAAAGAATATTGGGGCGACACGGATGATATGACAACGATTGATTATGAAATGGCGGATTCCTTTATGTTCAGAAACTTTTGGGTTTACATGCCGAGTTTTCGGATCTTGAGTCAGAATGATTATCTGCGCAACATGGCGGTAATGCTCATGATGTTCCTCTTTATCTTCATCGTGTGTATGATCACGGCGCTGGTGGTGTGCTATACCCGCTGTCAGAGCATTGCCCTCAATAACCGCTACATTTTTGACGATCTAAAAAAACTGGGGGCTTCGCCTGTCTTTCTGGATAAAGAAGTGCGCAGCCAGTGTACCAATGTCTTTAAGGTGCCTGCATTGGTGGGTACTACCGCCATGTTCCTACTGTATGCCATGATCCTCTATGCAAACGACGGCAGGCTGCTTAAGACAGAATGGGCGGCGATGGGTATTTGCCTGTGCATCATTGCGGTGATCATTGCAGGGATCTACGCGGTGTACCGCTCCACGGTAAAAGTGATCAAGGAGCAGTTAAAGATTTGAGATTGCGGCTTCTGTATTCCCGCGGTGTACAGTTATAAAACCGCTTGAATATTTTGGCAAAATGGCTCTGGCTGTCAAAGCCGCAGAGTGTTCCAATTTCTGAAATACTGGCTGACGGATTTGCAAGTAGCAGTTCGGCTCCCTGCATCACCCGGTATTTCAATAAATACTGGATGGGCGGGAGCTGGATTGTTTTTTGGAAGCAGCGCAGACATTCCCTCTCGCTGATGCCGGCTTCCTTTGCGATATCCGACACGGAAATGGGGTCGGCAAAATGCTTGTGGATATATGCGAGCAGCCTGCTGAGGCGGAGGTTGTCCTGGTTGGGCACTGTCTCCGGCAAATCCATCTGCGGCGAAAACTTCTGATACAGAAGAAGACAGATGCGGGACAGGTTTTCCCGCACGGTAAATTCAAAACCGTAGTGGTCCCCGGCAAGCGCCTCAAAAGCGCAGCGAAACAGACATGCCACCTCTCCATCGGAATCCGCGCTAATGTAACAGCCGGAAAAGGCGGGGCAGGCTATGAGCGGGGATATATATTTTTGGGAAAAGACAGAATCCTCTTTTCCGCTGATGAGCGCCGGGCTGAAAACGAGGGAATGCAGGGAACCCTCCGGGACTGCTGTCGCGTAATGGACAATGTTGGCATTGATGACAAGGCAGTCCCCTTTTTTTAACAGAAAGGATTGGGAGGGGATTTTTACCTCGATCTGCCCACTTTCTATGTATATGATTTCTATTTCTTCATGCCAGTGCCACGGAATACTGTCTTCCGGCCTGTCTGTATGGCGGGATGCGTATCCCGCGCAGGGGAACGCAAGGCTGCCGTGGGGCTGCAGTTCTTTTGACACGCTGTTTAAGTTTAGTCCGCATTCCTGTAATGCCATTTGGCTAATCCTCCTGATTTCATCCCCGTGTGCCATGTTCTGATTATGCGCTGCGCAATCGGAAAATGGAGCGCCAGGTATACATCTGACGTTATAGGTATCAGTATGTCTGGCGGTTTTGTTATATTATATGTCCGAAAATGAGTTGTATCAAGTGCCTGTTGACGGTATTCTTTCTACAGAGTGAGAAGTACTTCTAAAGACGTCCCGCCATAGGACGAGACGCCAAGAAGTACTAAGTCTCACTCGGGAGAATGCCTGAAATACGGCATTCTCCGTACAGATAAGGAAGATGTGGGAGGTTGACAGGATGTTTCAATTATTATTGGTTATTATTTATCTGGCTTTTATCAGTCTGGGGCTTCCAGACTCTCTTTTGGGCGCTGCGTGGCCGGTCATGTACCGGGAATTTTCCGTGCCGGTTTCCTATGCGGGCGGCATTTCCATGATTATCGCGGCAGGAACCATTGTTTCCAGCCTACAGAGCGACCGCCTGACGAAAAAGCTGGGGACGGGAAAAGTGACGGCTTTTAGCGTGCTTATGACGGCGGCGGCGCTATTCGGGTTCTCCGTCAGTCACAGTTATGCAGCGTTATGCCTGTGGGCAGTTCCTTACGGGCTGGGCGCCGGGAGCGTGGACGCGTCCTTAAACAATTATGTGGCGCTTCACTATGCGAGCAGGCATATGAGCTGGCTGCATTGCATGTGGGGCGTGGGGGCGTCCCTTGGTCCGTATATTATGGGATATGCGCTGACGGGTGGACAGGGCTGGAACATGGGATACCGCTATATTGCCATTCTCCAGATCGTGCTGACGGCGGTCCTGCTTTTCAGCCTGCCGCTGTGGAAAAAGCGGACGGCGGAGAATGCGGACCAGTCCGGGGAGGCAAATGCAAAACCTCTTTCTTTACGGCAGATTTTCCGCATACCGGGAGCGAAGGAAATCATGGTGACATTTTTCTGCTACTGTGCGCTGGAGCAGACGGCGGGGCTGTGGGCGAGCAGCTACCTTGTACTGCAGCGCGGGCTTTCGGCGGAAACAGCGGCAGGGTTTGCCGGTCTGTTTTATATCGGGATTACGGCGGGGAGAGCCGCTGGCGGATTTTTGACGATGAAGTTAAACGATACGCAGATGATACGGTTTGGACAGGGGCTGATCCTGTGCGGCATTGTGTTCCTGCTCCTTCCTTTTGGAGAGACGACTGTTTTGACTGGCTTGGTCATTACGGGTCTGGGATGTGCGCCCATTTACCCATCCGTCATACATTCCACGCCGGCGCATTTCGGGGCGGACAAATCGCAGGCGGTGATCGGGGTGCAGATGGCGTCCGCCTATGTGGGGACCTGCCTTATGCCGCCTGTGTTTGGTTTTCTGGCAAACCATATCGGCGCGTTTCTGTACCCGGTATTTCTGCTGGCAATACTGGTTCTCATGGCTGTGATGCATGAGAAATTATTGTCCAGAGTGAGGGAGGATGCACATGATTGACTTACACATGCACAGCAGATACAGCGATGATGGAACATACACGCCCTCCGAGCTGGTGGAACAGTGCGCGGCGGCGGGCATTCGCGTCATGTCTGTGACGGACCATAACTGTGCGAGAGCCAACGAGGAGGCGCAGAGGGCAGCGGAGGAAAAAGGTATACGGTATATTCCGGGTATTGAGATTGACTGCACCTTTAAACGGGTAAACTTTCATGTGCTGGGATATGGTATTGACTTTAGGAACGGTGATTTCGCGGCGATTGAAAAACATGTGGCTGACCAGAGTGCCCGGGCTTCTCTGGAAAGACTGGAAAAAACGCGGGCATTAGGGTTTACCCAGATTACGGAAAAGGATTTGCTGGCGCTTTCGGAAAACAATTATTGGCAGAAAAGCTGGACGGGCGAGATGTTTGCGGAAGCTCTGCTGGCGATGCCCGGGTATGCGGATCATCCGCTTTTGAAGCCCTACCGCCCCGGCGGGGAAAGAAGCGACAACCCTTTCGTCAATTTTTATTGGGACTATTATTCCCAGGGAAAACCGTGCCATGCGGAAACGGATTTTCCGGCGATGGAGGAAATCATTGACACGGTTCACGCTGGTCACGGCGTGACGGTTCTCGCGCACCCCGGTGTAAATCTGAAGGGGAAAGAGGAACTGCTGGAAGATATTTTTAAGCTGGGGATTGACGGGATCGAGGCGTTTTCCAGCTACCACAGCCCGGAGCAGGCGGAAAAGTTTTACCGTGCGGCAAAAGTACATCATGTATTTGCCACCTGCGGAAGCGACTACCATGGGAAAACAAAACCGTCTATCGAGATCGGACAGCATGGGTGTACGGAGGCGGATGGGGAAGTAGAGAGGGCGCTGGAGCGGATGGGGTTGTAACCGGGGAAAGTGAAGGCAGATCACAGGATGTATCGTTGCGATCCATTCGGCTGCGTGGTATAATTCCAGTACCGCTGACGGCGGTAAGTCGAAGATTACGGAGGACAGGAATTGAAAGTTATAGAAATAGCGGACAGGACAGCTCCGTTGATGGAACAATTATTAAAAGTGTGGGAAAACTCCGTAAAGGCGACACATCTCTTTCTGTCGGAGGGCGAAATAGAAAATATTAGGAAGTATGTGCCGCAGGCATTAAAAGAAATCCCTTTTTTAATCGTTGCGGAAAACGAAGATCAGATTCCTGTCGGATTTATGGGAATTGCAGGGCGGCATCTTGAAATGCTTTTTGTTTCCGATGATGTGAGAGGGAAGGGATTAGGCAGAAAACTGCTTGCATACGGAATAGAGAAATATGCGGTTAATGATTTGGCAGTCAATGAGCAAAATCCTCTCGCAAAGGGTTTCTATGAGCACATGGGGTTTGCAGTTTATAAAAGAACCGAGTGCGATGAGCAGGGAAATCCATATCCGCTTTTGTATATGAAGCGGCCTTCGATATAATAACCAATCCCTTGATTAGCGCCAACAACTAATACATTCGCCATTTTATATGCCCTCTATTTCTTTGAAAAAATTGTGGATATGCACATGTCTGCTGTTTTGATTATTCCTATTGACATGCTCAAATAGGATTGTAACAGCTTTAAGGCTGTAATAATATGAGTGCAGGAAAATGTAAGGCAAACGCAAGGTTTTCACAAGGCGCATGTAAGGCAGGCATGATATCTTATCTTGTAAAGACAGACAGGAGGATATCATTATGAAGAAAAACGTGTTTGTGGGAATCGGAATTGCTGTAGCGGTTGTGGCGGCTCTGCTCAGTCTTGGCGCGTGGCTCTACTCGGGGAGCGGAAGTATATATTACTATACGCAGATTGACAATAGCAGGATCGCAGAGGGCAAGCCGCGGGACGGTGTGATTGATATGCAGGGAGGCATGAGCTATTCCTATACGCTGCCTGCGTACAGTGAAAAGGGCATCGAAAAAGAAATTACATTCGGGGCATCCCGGTAAGAGCGCGGAGGTTTCATTGTCGCCCCGGAATCAGGATTACGGGAAGCGGGTGGTTGAAGTCATTAAAGGACAGAGGGCATATACAAGGACTGACGGATCGGGAGAAGAAAATGATTGTTGACTTTCTGATTGTGGAATGAAGCGGGTGAGGGTATAATAAAATCATACAATACTTGTTTAGTACGGAATATTTGTGGAGGTGTGACAGATGCTTTCTGATGGTATAAAGAAAGAACTGGTGAGCGGATTAACAGAAATCTTTCAAAATAACATGTCTATGATTATATTGTATGGATCAGTTGCGAGGGGTGAGGCAACGGAAGACAGTGACGTTGATATAGCCATTATTATAAAAGAACAAATGGACAGTAATACAAAGAAACGGTTTGTCAGTTGGGCTGCGCACATGGATATTTTCTATGAAAGAGTGTTTTCCATTGTGGATATACAAGAAAGGAATATGGAGAAGTGGGGACATATTCTTCCCTTTTATCAGAATGTGCAAAAGGAAGGAATTATCTTATGGAAGGCAGCTTAAAGGAATTGGCGGGATATCGTCTGGAAAGAGCCAGAGAAATGTTGTCAGCATCGAAGGGGAATCTGGAAATCGGGGAATTTAAGACTTCATTAAACAGGTCATATTATGCTGTTTTCCACGCAATGCGGTCGGCCAATGCCTTGAAAGAATTTGATTCTTCAAAGCATTCCGGTGTAATTTCTTTCTTCACAAAAGAGTATTTGAAAACAAAAATTTTGGATAGGAAACTGGCTGATATTATAAAAGATAGTTCACTTTGCAGAGAGAAATCAGATTATGATGATTTTTATGTTGCGGGTCGGACAGAGGCGGAGGAACAGCTAAAAAACGCAGAGCACTTTGTTCAACAAATAGAGGAGTATGTTGAAAGTTATAAAAATTAAAGGAGCCCCAAATGCTTACCCATCCGATCCCACCGCTCTACGACGAGCACTCCAAAATTTTGATACTTGGCAGTTTCCCCTCTGTGAAATCGAGGGAGCAGCAGTTTTTTTATGGTCATAAGCAGAACCGCTTCTGGCGGGTGATGGCCCAGGTGCTTGGCTGTGCGGTGCCGGAAACGGTGGCGCAGAAAAGGGAGATGCTTATATTCCACCATGTCGCGGTGTGGGATGTGATTGCAAGCTGTGAGATCACAGGCTCCTCGGACGCCAGCATCCGTGATGTGACGCCCAATGATTTATCACAGATTTTAAACTGTGCGGACATCCGCGCCATTTATACCAACGGCGGGAAAGCGCAGCAGCTGTACCAGAAATATATTTTCCCGGTGACGGGGCGGGAGGCGGTTGTCCTGCCTTCCACAAGCCCGGCGAACGCGGGGTATTCGCTGGAACGGCTGGTGGAGGCATGGCGAATGATACGGGAAGAACTGTAAAATATTCCGGGTTAAGAGATACATTCTTTATGAAATAGGAAACTGTGGCAGCAGTTCCAAAATAAAAGGAGGTAGCAGAATGCCGTTAGTATTGTGCATTGCAGACGCTCCATGCAAGGGATGAGGACATTGCATGGAGGGGAGCCGTAAAAGGCGTTGTCCTCAGCCTTTGCATCTTGATTCATATTACAAATCAAAGGAGCAAAGGAAAATGAAAAATAACATAAAGGAATTAAAAACGTTTCTGATTCTTTGGAGTACCCAGTCGCTGTCGCAGCTTGGGAGCGCCATGACGGGGTTCGCGCTCACGCTGTGGCTCTATGAAAAGACGGGGTCCGCGCTGCAGACGGCGCTTCTTGCGGTGTGCAATTACGCGCCTTATGTGGTGATGAGTATTTTTGCAGGTGCATTGAGCGACAGGTGGGACAAGAAAAAGGTGATGCTTGTCTGCGATACGCTGGCGGCATGCTGCTCCGTGACGGTTCTGATTTTGCTGAAAGCGGATTTGCTGCGGCCTGTCCATATGTATATTCTGAATGCCCTGACAGGCTTGATGAATACGGTGCAGCAGCCCGCAGGCGACGTGGCGATGACCATGATCACACCGAAAAAGCATTACCAGAAGACGAGCGGCCTGCGGTCTTTTTCTTCGTCGCTTGTGACGATCCTGAATCCTGTCTTTGCCACGGCGCTGTATGCCTTTGCGGGGATGGACATTGTCATTTATGTGGATCTGGCCACTTTCACAATCGCTTTTCTTGCCTTGCTGTTCGGGGTAAAGCTGTCCATGCCGGAACAGAAAGAAGAGGCGGGACAGGAATCTTTTCTGGAAACGGTCAAGGCGGGGCTTGTCTGCCTTAAGGAAAATGAGCTGGTGCTTGTATTGATTCTGTTTCTGGCAGGGGTCAATTTCGTGGCGTCGGCGTTTGACGCGGTGCTTCCGGCATTAATTTTGCCGAGGGAAAACGGCGGGGAGACGGTTCTGGGAATTGTGACTTCCTGCGCGGGAATAGCCATGCTATTTGGCAGTATGATTGTGACGGCGCTGCCCGCGCCAAAAAACCGTGTCCGGGTAATCTATCTGACGATGCTGTTTTCGCTTGGCACGGAAAATTTTCTGCTGGCATTTACCAAGCTGCCTGTATTGTGGTGCATGGGGCAGATCATCGGCTGGCTGTTAGTGCCTGTGATGAGCGCAAATCTGGACGTGATTTTGCGGACGACGATTCCTGTGGATATGCAGGGACGTGTCTATTCCTGCAGAAATACGCTGCAGTTTTTTACCATTCCGATTGGTTTGTCTCTGGGCGGTTTTATGGTAGATCATTTCTGTGAACCGGTGATGGCGGCAGCGCCCGCGCAGGGTATGCTTGTCAGATTGTTCGGCGAGGGGAAAGGATCGGGTGCGGCGATGATGATGTTTATTCTCGGTGTGCTCGGGGTGGTGATCTGTCTGGGATTCGGACGGATTTTGCGAAGATACAGTTATACGGAGTAGCAGGCGGCGTGAAAAATTAAAGAGCGTATAAAAGATATAGAAGAGTAGGAAAGGCTGGATAGCATTTTACCAGCCTTTTGTTATAAAGGAAATGCTCGCAAAAGGAGGGTAGGGAAAACGTGGAAAAGGAAAAAGGTGCTGACGAGATTTTTGTAGAGACATTGAAGGATGACGGAAGAAAGAGATGCTTTTGAAGAGGAAGACTTTATGCAGGAATACGAGTTCCGCATGGATTCCATGGAAAAAGTTATGGCGGGTTTGGATAAGGAAGGTGTCTTTGGGGATGGAGAAAAAAGAAAACATATGGTAGTGATGGCTGAGGTAATGCCGCCCGATTATACAAACACTAAGAGAGCTTTGAGGCTTAATTCAAAAGAAAATTTGCGGGAGTGGTTGGAGGAGGCGGCGGAATTAGAGGAAGAATCTTAAAAGCGTCAGAGCATATAGAAACGAAAAATCTATATGCTCTGTTTTGGCATAAAGAGGGGAAAATGGAGCGGTATCAGGCAGACCCAAAATGTTATACCTGTGCGCAGAACGCGAAGTACCCCTTCCCCTCCGCGCTAAGAAGCAGGCTGTAGGGCGGATATTCCTTGTCGAATGTGCGGACAAACTGTTCAAAGGTCAGCATGTCGTTCCGCTCAAGGGTGCCGCATTCCGTAAGCGGGAAGTGCGTTTTCAGCCGATTTACAAACTGCTCCGACAAAAGCTTCATGGCGGTGACAACTGTCTGGTCAATCCTGTGAATATCTTTCCCAAGGATTTCGCTGAGAGCGTGCAGGACAAGGGATTCTTCATAAACCAGATAGATTCGGATGGGTTTCTTTTCTTCCGTGCGGTAGGTCAGGCGGAAGCAGAGTGTTTTTCCCGTGGAAAATTCCTCCCCGCTGTAGCGGCGGCTGATGACATCGACATCCGCCTGCGACAGACTTTCCAGCGCCTGTGAAAGCGCTTTTTCCAAGTTTTCCAGCTCGTTGTCATCCGGCTGGTGCACCCATTTGTGCGGGTTCTTACCTGTGATGGCACGGTCTTCGACCATGATATGGCCGTTCAGCCATCCCACGCAGATTCCAAGAAAATGTCCTACCGATTCGGTGGAATAGTCGTTTGCCTCCATCTCCGCCTCCAGAGCCGGGAGCGTCTTATCCCGCAGGCTGTCGTGCAGACTTTTATGGATGGCGAGATCCGGGTAATTGATGGACTGCATGTAAGCTTCCTCGTCCGCAAAATGCTTCATGGTATAGCTTTTGAAATATTTAATGCCCTCGCGGCATGCGTGCTGCTGTTTGCCTTCGTCCGCGTTGAGGGCGATCAGTTTTCCCACGATGGAAAACAATTTCCTGTGGGCGCTGTCAATGCTTTCTACACCGACGTTAAAGCGGTCGTTCCATTTAATTTCTTTCATCATAATGCATCCGTCTCCCATGTACTTGATAGAAATATGTTACCATATTTTTTTCGGCGTCTCAATTGGAAAAATAGCAGTGCATAAAACACCGCAGTTTGGTATAATGAAGGCAATACACAGTGCACAGACGAGGGGGTAGGGGTTATGAAGTACAAAGTTTTACTGACGGGAAACAACAAGATGGTAATCAATGAATTTTTTACTTATATGGATTTCAGCTTTGAGTGTGTCAGCACCTCGGAGCGCTACGACGATATTATAAACCATATCAAATATGTGCAGCCGGACGTGTTCGTCTACTGTCTTTACGGGGAAAATCCCGATGATCTGAAACGGTTTGTCAATGTGGAAGGCAAGATTTCGGAGGAGAGGATTCCTATAGTGGTTGTCGGGGATGCCGATGAATGCGAGCAGTTTGTGCGCATTGCGCCTTCCATGAATGTCACGATATTCCGCCGGCCGATTTCCACGCAGAAGCTGGAAGAGGGCATTGTCAGACTTCTGAAGGAAAAGCGGCCGGAGGGCGGCCTGGGGAAACGGTCCGTGACAGTGCCGGAGAGCACGCTTAAAACGGAGGATGTCATGCGGGTGGCGGAGGAACTTCTTGCCCAGCTTGCGAAAGAAGAGGAGAAGGAGAGGAAGCTGAGGGAAGAGGCGGCGAGGAAGAAGCATATTCTTGTTGTGGACGACGACAGCAGTGTGCTTAAGCTCTTAAAAGGCTATCTGGTGGAGCGCTATGATGTGGCGACAGCCATCAGCGGCAAGATTGCCCTTAAGTTCCTTGAGACGAAGAAGACGGACATGGTGATTCTCGATTATGAGATGCCGGTGGATAACGGGGCAGCGGTCCTTGCTAAGATCCGGGAGAATCCGGCGACAAGAAACCTTCCCGTCGTGTTCCTCACGGGTGTAACAGACAGAAATAAGATAATGGAGGTACTGGCGATGAAACCGCAGGGGTATCTTGCCAAGCCGATTGACATGGAGAAGCTGTCCTCCACAATAAAAGGCGTCCTGGGCTGATAAAATGATGTTTTTGTAGAGGGAGGTTGCTATGGCGATCATAGAGAGCGAACTCAAGCTGACAGATTTGATAGATGTGGAATCCTTACAGAAAATACAGGATGCGTTTTCGGAGATGTCGGGAATCGCATCTATGATTACAGACGCTTCCGGCGCGATACAGACGAAGCCTTCCGGGTTTACGGATTTTTGCAAAAAATACATCCGCAACACCGAGGAAGGGCGGAAACGGTGCGAGCTGTGCGATAAGCTGGGAGTGGAGAGAGCCGCGAAGGCGGGCGGTTCCTGCGCTTACTTTTGCCACGCCGGGCTGGTGGCGTTTGCTGCGCCCATTATGGCGCACGGGCACTTGGTGGGATGTTTTATCGGAGGACAGATGCTGACCATACCTCCCGACGAAGAGGAGCTGCGGCATGTGGCGGAGGAGATCGGCGTGGATGCGGACGGTTTGATACACGCTGCGCAGGGCATCAGGATTGTGGATAAGGAGACGGTTAGGAAAGTATCGAATGCGCTCTACACGATAGCTAACGTCCTTTCGGACATTGCCTACAGTAAATATCAGGTGAGCCTTACCAACATGGAGTTAAAAAAGACCTCCAACATGAAATCGGACTTTCTGGCAAATATGAGCCATGAGATCCGCACCCCCATGAATGCGGTGATTGGTATGGCGGAGATGGCGCTCAGGGAGGACCTGACCCCGGCGGCGAGGGAATATATCGGGCAGATCAAATCGTCAGGACAGACGCTACTTACGATTATCAATGATATTCTGGACTTTTCTAAGATTGAATCGGGCATGATGGACATCAGCGACGTGGAGTATGAACCGATGTCCATGATTAACGACGTGTCTAATATAATTATGACGCGTATCGGCAGTAAAGATGTGGAGCTGACGGTGGATGTGAACCCGGATCTGCCGGCGGGACTTTACGGCGATAATGTGCGGATCAAACAGGTTATGGTGAATCTCGCCAACAACGCCGTCAAATTTACCAAGGAGGGAAATGTCCATGTGAAGATTGATTTCCTGCAGACGGCGGAGGACATGATAGAACTGATTGTATCTATCACCGATACGGGGAGCGGTATCAAAGAGAGCGATATGGATAAGCTCTTTCAGTCCTTTCAGCAGCTTGACAGCAAGAGAAACCGAAATATTGAGGGAACCGGGCTGGGGCTTGCCATCTGCAGACAGCTCGTAACATTGATGAAGGGCAAAATCCATGTGGACAGCATATACGGAAAGGGGTCTACCTTTTCCTTTGTGATTCCCCAGAAGGTGACCGACATCCAGCATTCAGTCGAAAAGCTGCCGGAAAATGTTGTGGCGGCGGGGCTGCTTCAGAACGATTACATTGCGCAGGAGCTGGCGATTGATATGGAAAGGCTGGGCGTAAGCTATGAGAGACTGGAGTCGGAGGAGGTTTTAAACCGAATAGAGGAGAACGGCGCAGGCTATTTCTTTATAGAACAGCCGCTTTTTACGGAAGCCGTACAGTATTTTTTAAAGCTGCATCCCGAGGTCAACGGTGTGCTTCTGACAAATTACCGTTCGGTGCGTTCCTATGACCTGCCGAATATCCGCGTGGTGAAAAAGCCTCTCTATATTCTGGGACTCGCGAATATTTTTAACGGCAAGGAGGACAACGCCGCTTTTTCGCTGATGGAGGCTGAGGATTTTGATTTTGTGGCGCCCGAGGCGGAGATTCTGGTGGTGGACGACAACGCCATCAACCTGACGGTGGCAAAGGGGCTTTTAAATCCGCTTGAGATGAAGATAGAGACGGCGCTCAGCGGTAAAGACGCGGTTCTGATGGTCACGGACAAGCGTTACGATATTATTTTTATGGATCACATGATGCCTGAGATGGATGGCGTGGAGACGACAAGGGTGATCCGCAGACTGCTCGGGGAAAATGGACAGGTGCCGATTATCGCCCTCACTGCCAATGCGGTGGAGGGAACGGCGGAGATGTTTATCAGCGAGGGTATGAATGATTTTGTGACGAAGCCGGTCGAGATGAGGGATATGATCGCTAAACTGCGCAAATGGCTGCCGTCTGAGAAGATTGAGAAAAAGAAAAATAAAGGCGGTGCACCTGTTTGGAATATGCACAGGGACGACGGCGGTGCGCAGATGGCTACGAACATTGTCATTGAAGGTCTGGATGTGCAGAAGGCGATGGGGTTCCTTGGAAACGAAGAACTCTTCTGGTCCGTATTGAAGGAATATTACCGCGTGATCGAAAAGAAATGCGCGCTCATACAGGAGTATGAACAGAAGGAGCGGTGGAAGGATTATACGGTGGAGGTGCATGCGCTAAAGAGCGCGTCAAGGCAGATCGGAGCCACGGATCTGGCGTACACAGCCGAGCAGATGGAGGCGGCGGGAAATGCCGGGAACGCGGCGCTGATTCACAAGATTACGCCGGGCATGCTTGAGGAGTATATGTTCTATAAGGGCATTCTGGCTCCCTACTTTGTAAAAGAGGAGGAAGAACAGAGCGGCAGGGCGGCTGAAGTGGAAGAACTGAAAGCACTTTTTGAACAGATGGAAGAGGCGATGGAAAATCTGGACATGGACGCCATGGAGCAGGCAATCAGGGATATGAACCAGTATTCTTACGGCGACGCGCAGAGGGACATATTCGAAAAACTAAAAAATGCGGTGGAAGATATCGACACGGAACGGTGCGAGGAAATCATAGCGGAGTGGAAGGAAGAACTGGATGGTTAAATATGAGGAGAAAAGTGTATAATATGCATTTTTCTCCTTTCTTTTCGGAAAAGGTTGTGGTATGATAGAGCGGGCACGGGTTCAGAAGATAGAAAGGACGAAAGACGGATGTCAGAGTGGGCGGCGAATTTCAGCGATGAGTTTTATAAATGTTTTATCAGGGAAGAACGCTACAAGCTTCTTCTGAGCGGTATCGGCGTGACGATCAAGGTGTCGCTTCTCGCCATTGTTATCGGTATTCTGATCGGCATGGTGATTGCCATGTGCAATCTGTCAAAGAAAAAACTGCTTCGGTTTATTGGCGGCGTCTATACGGATGTAATCCGAAGCACGCCATCGGTGACGCAGCTTATGATTATCTATTTCGTTATCTTCCCGATGATACCGCTTGATATTGATAAATGGATCATTGCAGCGATTGCCTTCGGCGTCAATTCCGGCGCGTATGTGTCCGAGATTGTCCGGGCGGGCATCCTGTCTATCGACAAGGGGCAGACGGAGGCGGGAAGGTCTCTGGGGCTCTCCGCGTTTCAGACCATGAGCAGGATTGTCGTGCCGCAGGCGGTCAAAAATATTTTCCCTGCGCTGTGCAACGAGTTTATCGTGCTGATCAAGGAAACCGCCATCGTCGGTTATGTGGGACTGATGGACATCCAGAAGGCGGGAGACTTCATCAAGAGCGCAACCTTTATTGCGTTTATGCCGCTAATCGGAACAGCGGTCATTTATTATGTGCTGGTTAAGATACTGACTCTGGCGCTTCGCCGGGTGGAGATACGGCTGCGGCGGGCGGATGCACGCTGACAACGCGAGAAGAAGTTCTAAATCCCGCGTGAGAGAATGCCTGAAAGAGGCATTCTCCGATTGGAGAACAGGTATATGATAAGAGTGAATAACCTACATAAAAAATTTGAAGATCTGGAGGTGCTCTGCGGGATCGACGAGCACATCGCACAGGGCGAAGTTGTGGTCGTAATCGGTCCTTCGGGTTCGGGCAAGAGTACCTTTTTGCGCTGCCTGAATTTATTAGAGACAGTCACCGAAGGGGAAATCTATGTGGACGACGAGCTGATCACGGCGCCGAAGGTGAATGTAAACCGTGTGCGGCAGAAGATGGGGATGGTGTTCCAGCAGTTTAACCTGTTTCCCCACCTGACCATTATGGATAACATCACGCTTGCGCCCGTACTTCTCAAGAAAATGACGAAGGAGGAGGCGGTGAAACGGGGGCAGGAACTTCTGGAACGGGTAAATCTGGGTGAGAAGGCGAATGCTTATCCGGCGCAGCTTTCCGGCGGGCAGAAGCAGCGTGTGGCGATTGCGCGGGCGCTGGCGATGGACCCGGAGATCATGCTTTTTGACGAGCCCACGTCGGCTCTTGACCCGGAGATGGTGGGTGAAGTGCTGGACGTGATGAAGGATCTGGCGGGGCTGGGAATGACGATGGTGATCGTGACGCATGAGATGGGATTTGCCAGAGAGGTGGCGTCCCGCGTGCTTTTTATAGATCAGGGCGTGGTGATGGAGAGTGGTACGCCGGATGAAATTTTCAACAATCCGCAGAATGAGAGGACGAAGAATTTCCTGAGTAAGGTTTTGTAACTGACGCAGTATTGGCGGTTTGCAGCGCACTGTCTGCTTTATATGCAATGAGGATATGTGGCTTATGCGGATGATCGGTCCGCCGAGTTCATATATGATATTAGGAGACAAAGAAATGAGGAGGATAACATTATGAAAAAAGCAACGAAATTTCTGACAATGACGCTTGCCATGGTGATGACGGTGTGCACGCTGTCTGCCTGCGGCGGCGGCGCGTCGAAGGGAAACACGATCACTTTTGGTACAAACGCGGAGTTCCCGCCTTTTGAGTATGTCACCTCAAGCGGTGTGATCGGCGAGTACGACGGTATCGACATGGCGATTGCAAAGCAGATCGCGGAGTCGAACGGTATGACGGCGGCGATGGAGAATATGGAGTTTGACTCTCTTCTGGTGGCGCTGCAGAACGGACAGATCGACGCGGTGATCGCGGGCATGACTGCTACGGATGAGAGAAGGGAGACCGTAGATTTTTCTACCCCTTACTACACAGCTACGCAGGTTATGATTGTGAGAGAAGACTCCGACATAACAGTGGCTACGGATATGGCTGACAAGAAAATCTGTGTGATACAGGGCTATACCGGAGAAATCTGTGTGCAGGATATGGGCTACACCTACGAGGCTTTCAAGAAAGGCACGGAGGCTGTCATGGAACTGGTGAACGGCAAGTGTGACGTGGTAGTGATTGACTCCGCGACGGCGCAGAAGTATGTGGGTGACAACGAGGGCTTAAAGATCGTGGAGGATCCGGGCGCGTTTGAGTCCGAGGAGTATGCGATTGCGGTGCAGAAGGGAAATACGGAGCTGCTCGATAAGATCAACAGCGCCATCGAAAAGATGCTGGCGGACGGCACGATCAACGAGCTGGCGGTGAAGTATACGGAAGAAGTGATGGCGGAATAATACATACAAATAATCTGTATTTAAAGAAGTGAGGAAAACATGAAAAATGTGTGGGAGAAGTGGACAGGTATAAGTCTTGTCAAGAGGATTGTTGTGGGGCTGGTGATCGGCGTGATTCTGGCTCTCGTGGTGCCGGGAGCGTCTGGCATCAGTGTGCTGGGCGATGTGTTTGTGGGAGCGCTCAAAGGTATCGCGCCGCTGCTGGTATTCTTTCTGGTGATGAGCTCACTCTGCAATGCGGGCAAGTCCCACGGCGGAGTCATCAGGACAGTCATCATCCTGTATATGTTCAGCACGGTGCTTGCGGCGGTGATCGCCGTGTTTGCCAGCATGGTATTTCCCGTGGAGATGGTGCTTGTGGACGCGGCATCGGATGCGGCGTCCGCTCCAAGCGGTATCGTTGAGGTACTTAGCACGCTTCTGATGAATGTGGTAAAGAACCCGGTGGATTCTCTGGTGAACGCGAACTATGTCGGTATTCTGTCATGGGCGGTGCTTCTGGGCGTGGCATTCCGAAACGCGGGCGACGCGACGAAAAAGATGCTCGGCGACATTTCGGAGGCGATTTCAAGGGTGGTTGTGGTGATCATTAATTTTGCGCCCTTCGGTGTGCTGGGACTGGTCTTTGCCAGTGTGACGGCAAGCGGTCTGGAAGCCTTCAGGGATTATGGGAAACTGCTGGTCCTGCTGGTGGGCTGCATGCTGTTTATCTACTTTGTGACGAACCCGATTCTGGTGTACTGGTGCATCCGCAAGAATCCCTACCCGCTCATTTTTAAGTGTCTGAAACAGAGCGCGATTACGGCTTTCTTTACCAGAAGTTCGGCGGCAAACATTCCTGTCAACATGAAGATATGTGAGGAGATGGGACTGGATAAGGACACATACTCCGTGACGATTCCGCTCGGCGCGACCATAAATATGGACGGTGCGGCGATTACCATTACGGTTATGACTATGGCTACCGCGTTTACGCTCGGCATTAACGTTGATATTCCGACGGCGATTGTTTTAAGCCTTTTGGCGGCGCTCTCGGCATGCGGCGCGTCCGGCGTGGCGGGCGGTTCGCTTCTTCTCATACCGCTTGCGTGTTCGCTCTTTGGCATCCCTGATTCCGTATCCATGCAGGTGGTAGCGGTAGGTTTTATCATCGGTGTGATTCAGGATTCCGTGGAGACGGCGCTCAACTCTTCATCCGATCTGCTTTTGTCGGCTTCGGCGGAGTTCAGGCAGTGGCGGTTAGAAGGGAAAGAAATTAAATATTAAGCCGGTTTGGGAAATTTTGGCAAAAAATACGAGGGAGTGCCTGTGCAGGGCACTCTCTCGGTTTCTTAGGGAAAGGTTTTTTTGTTTTGTCCATTTACTTTAGCATACTGCTATGATAAAATACAAAAGTGTTTGAGATTTTTATTAGAAAAGAGGAGAAAAATTATGAAAAAGAAATTAGTAGCGGTACTAATGGCAGCAGTGGCCGTCTGCGGAACACTTTCGGGCTGCGGCGGCGCGAAGGACGGTAAGGACATGGTGTATGCCGTGGAGGCAGGCTCTGCCGGGGAAGCGGTTGCAGGAGAGAAAGGGTTTCAGACAAACGCCGTGGCGTCTCAGGCGGATGCGCTGATGGAGGTGGCTTCCGGCACATCTGATGCGGCGATCATTGACCTTCTGATGGCTGGCGCCATGATCGGGGAAGGGACGAGCTACCCGGATCTGGTACATACGGATGAACTGACCACGGAGGAGTACGGCGTAGGCTGCAGGAAGGGATCCGATCTGGCTTCTTATATCAATTCTGTGTTTGCGCAGAGCTACGCGGACGGTTCCATGAAGGCGACCGCTGAGACTTACGGTGTGCAGGAGGCCCTGGTGGAGCAGAAGGCGAGCGAGTATACGGATAATGGCTCCGGCGATGTGGCTTATATTCAGGGCAAGGGTACGCTGATCGTGGGTATCACGGAGTTTGAGCCTATGGATTATAAGGATGATTCCGGCGAGTGGATCGGCTTTGACGCGGATATGGCGCGTATGGTAGCTGAGCAGCTCGGTGTGGAGGCGCAGTTTGTGGTGATCGACTGGGATAACAAGATCATGGAACTGGAATCCAACAACATCGACGTCGTGTGGAATGGCATGACATTGACGGACGAAGTCACAAATGCCATGGAGTGCACCAACGCGTACTGCAACAATGCGCAGGTGATTGTAGTTCCCGGCAAGTAAGACGGGCGGTGCGGTCATCATACAGATAAGGAAAGATATGTTGAGATTTCGGGAGAGTTAGCCATGTTCTTTAGTGTGACGAGGTCGCTGTTGGACGGTCTTTTGACCACGTTTCAGATATTCATTTTCACGCTGCTTTTTTCGCTGCCGTTTGGGCTGGTGCTTGCCTTCGGGGCGATGAGCAGATGGAAAGCCCTGCGGGGGCTGATTCAGACGCTTGTGTGGATCATACGCGGTACGCCGCTGATGCTGCAGCTGATTATCATATTTTACGGTCCCGGGCTGTGGCTTGGGCATAACATATGGAGCGGCAGCGAGGCGGGGCGGATTACCGCCACGGTGGTGGCTTTCAGCCTCAACTATGCCTGTTACTTTTCCGTGATCTTCCGGGGCGGCATTGAGGGCGTTCCTGTGGGACAGCGGGAGGCAGGCGAGGTGCTTGGCATGACGAAATGGCAGATCTTCTTTAAGGTCACGCTTCTGCAGATGGTAAAGCGTGTGGTGCCTCCCATGTCAAACGAGATCATCACGCTGGTGAAGGATACGTCGCTTGCGCGGATTATCGCGGCGTATGAGCTTACCTTTGCGGGCTATTCTTTTATGAAGAGCAACGGGCTTACATGGCCGCTCTTCTATACGGGTGTGTTTTACCTTTTGTTTGTGGGTATTTTGACACTTTTGTTTAACTACATCGAGCGCAGGCTGGATTATTTCCGATAAAATGCTTCGGAATGAATGACTGGCCCGACGGAAAACGCTGCGGCATGGAGGCAAAAATGGCGGTTTTGGAAGTGAAACATATCGGAAAACATTTCGGCTCTACAAGAGTGCTTGACGACGTGAGCTTTGATCTGAAGGAAGGGAGCGCGCTGGCGATTATCGGTTCCTCCGGCTCCGGGAAAACGACGCTCCTTCGCTGTCTGAATTTTCTGGAGACGCCCGATCACGGTTCTATCACGGTGCGGGGGGAAACGCTGTTTGACGCGGATCATCCCGTAGCGGGTCAGGAAAAGGATCTGCGGACGAAGAGACTGCATTTCGGCATGGTGTTTCAGGCGTTTCATCTGTTTCCGCAGTATACGGCGCTTGAAAATGTGACGCTGGCGGAGAAACTTCTGGCACAGGAGCAGCCTGACTTTAAGCAGAGAAAAAAGGAAATTTTGGAGGAGATTGAAGCCCACGGGAAATCGCTTCTGGAGCAGATGGGGCTTGAAGAGCGTATGGACCATTATCCGCACCAGCTTTCCGGCGGGCAGCAGCAGAGAGTCGCCATCGCCAGGGCTTTGGCATTACAGCCGGATATCCTCTGTTTTGACGAGCCGACTTCGGCGCTTGACCCGGAGCTGACAGGGGAGGTACTGAAGGTGATCAGAGGACTTGCCAGACAGCATACGACCATGATTATCGTCACCCATGAAATGAGTTTCGCCAGGGATGTGGCGGATCAGATCATCTTTATGGATGAGGGCGTGATTGTGGAGCAGGGCGCCGCGAAACAGGTGATTGACCATCCGAAAGAGGAGCGCACGAGACAATTTTTGACAAAATATTAGAAAATCACGGAGCTTGCCGCCTGGCAGGCTCTTTTTACTACCTTTTTTCGCAAAAGTACCATAGTAACAAACAGGCGGGCATGGTATGGTGGAAGGAGAAAAAGGAAAAGATTTTGGAGGAGGGAAAGCGTTATGATTATGGAGATTATCAGTATTGTCCTGGGGGTAATTCTGTTAGGCGCGGCGCAGTATGGATATGGGGGAAGCGGATTTGATTTTTCACGGCTTATCTATTTGATAGACATACCGTCCCTTATCATACTTCTGATCTTTACGGTGCCGATGCTGCTCAGGGGAGGCGCGTGGCGGGATTTTATGCGTGCATGGAAACTGTTAGACAAAAATTATATCTGCCATCTGAGTGAGGTGCGGCGTGCGCTGGATGTGGTGGAGATGATGCAGAAGCAGGTGATCTATGCCGGGGTAATCAGCGCATTGCTGACGTTCATTACTGTTTTGCACAATCTGTCCGATCTGGAAAGTCTGGGACCTAGTCTGGCGGTGGCAATTCTGACGGTACTGTACGCCATGATTTTCGAGATGCTGCTTCTGCCTTTGCAGTTGGAAGCGAAACGCAGGATTATTGATTACATGGGAGTGGATACGGATATGGAAGGAACAGCCGGCACAGAGGAAGAGCGGATATGAAAAAGTATGTGCTCCGGGTATTGCAGGGAACAGGGTATGTGATTCTTCTGGCGACACTGCTTCTGTATCAGGCGGGGGTGTTCGGTGAAAGACGGCAGTGGGTTGCAGTGCTTGGGACACTGATTCTCGGTATTGCGCTGGCAGTGGTTCTTGCGCTCTATCTGCGCGTGAATAGCCGGCTTACGCAGGCACAAAGAAATGCGGCTGCAGGCAGGGCGGCGGGGGACATTGGGGCGGATGCGATTACGGCAGAGGCAGATGTGGAACAGCGTGCGTCTGACGGAGGGATGGGTCAGTGCGGACGTGGAAATACATTTGTCAATGAGAACAGACCGTCGGAGCCGCGAAGCTACGAGGAAATTTATGCGCAGTTTTTGACCATAATGGAGGCATGTGCGCTCTCCGAACGGGAGCTGGAAGTGGCGTGGTTGCTCTACAGAGGCTACACCAACAGGCAGATCGGGGAGGAACTTTATATCGCGGAAACGACCGTGAAAAAGCACGTGTCCCATATCTACCAGAAACTGGGTGTATGCAGCAGAAAGGAATTTCGCGCAAAAGTGCGGGAAGGTTCTGCGCCGGGATTATGTTCCGGCGGATGAGGCGCCTGCATTTTCCAGCGCGAACAAATCGTCCCTTGTAATGTTTTTCAGCCATTTGCCGCTGCGGTAATGTCTGATGACCCATGGCCATTTCACGAACTCGTCGGTGCACAGCAGAAAATATACCCAGAGAACGGGGAGTTTAAAAACGAAAGCCGCGAGAAATCCAAGGGGTACCGCATAGCCCCACATGTCGATCACGTCGCAGATCAGACCGAAACGGCTGTCACCGCCTGCGCGGAATACGCCTGCGATCAGCGTCGTGTTGACGGCGGCGCCCATGATGTAGTAGGTGTTGATAAGCAGCATATATTTCAGATAGTGCATGGCGGTGTCGGAAAGCTTCGCGAAATGCAGCACAAAGGGGGTGGCGAGCAGTACAAGCACGCCGCCGATTGCACCGGTGATGATGGTCAGTTTCATCAGCTTGGAGGCATATTCTTTCGCGCGCTCCATGTCCCCTTCGCCCATCACGTTTCCGAGCAGTACGCCGCCCGCGCTGGCGGTGCCGAAACAGAGTACGGTACCGAAATTCCTGACAACGACCACAAGGGAGTTGGCGGCAACCGCGTCGGACCCCATATGCCCAAGGATCACGGAGTACATGGAGAAGGCGACGCTCCAGGCGATGTCGTTGCACAGGGCAGGCAGGGAAAGCCTGACAAAATCCTGAAACAGGAGTTTATTGCGCAGGAACATATAGCCGAAATTCAATTTGATATCCCTGCTGAACAGGGATACCACGATACAGCCGAGCAGTTCGATAATGCGGGACAGGGCTGTGGCGATGGCCACGCCGGTGGCGCCGAGCTGCGGTGCGCCGAAAAGCCCGAAGATAAACACGGCGTTTAGGAAGATGTTTAAGCTGAAAGCCATGACATTTAAAACCATGCACACGGTGACCCGCCCGATGCTTCTAAGGATCGCCAGGTACACTTCTATAATACCCCAGCAAAGATAGGTAACTGCCATCACACGAAGATATCCGGCACCGATTTCGATCAGTTCCGCCTCGTTGGTGAAAAGCTTCATCATAAGCTCCGGCGCAAAGAAGGCGAAGCCGGAGAAACCAAAGGAGATCACGAGGGAAAACCGCATGGCGATCCCCTGAATGGCACGGATCGGCTGCAGATCACCCTTCCCCCAATACTGCGCGCTCAGCATGGAAGCGCCCGTCCCGAGACCGTAGTAAATCATAAAGAGGACGTTGGCGTAGTTTGCCGCAAGCGAAACGGCTGAGATGGAGGACTGTCCCACATAGTTTAGCATAACCACGTCCGCGGAGCTCACAGCCGCACTTAAGAGGTTCTGAATCACAATCGGAACCACCAGCTTTAGAATTTTCTGATAAAAATTATCTTTTGCAGCTGCGCTTTGCATGGAAAAATCCTCCGTTTTTGCGTAAAGTGATAACATCTTAATACATTCTTTTCGCCCTGTCAATTGGTTTTCCAAACTTTAAATTTTTTTTGATTTTACTAAAATAAATGCTTGTGTTTTTCGGGCAGTGTGATACAATCGTCGCAAATGGGGAGAAAATAGGGAGGAGTTTTATTATGGAAAAAGATATGACGAAGGGAAGTCCCATGAAACTGATTCTGGGCTTTGCCGTGCCCCTCTTGTTCGGGCTTGTTTTTCAGCAGTTTTACAGCATGATGGACGCGGTGATTGTGGGGCATTATCTGGGAGTGGACGCCCTGGCGGCGGTGGGAGCGACGGGCTCTGTCAACTTTCTGATTATCGGTTTCTGCATGGGTGTCTGCAACGGCTTTGCGATTCCGATTGCGCAGGAGTTCGGTGCAAAACATGAGAGTGAGCTGAAAAGATTCGTGGCCAACAGTGTGTGGCTGTCCGTGATCTTCGCGGTGGTCATCACGATTGTGGTGTCGCTTTTGTGCCGCCAGATCTTACAGGTCATGCGGACGCCGTCGAACATTATTGACGGGTCCTACAGCTACATAATTATCATATTTCTCGGTATACCGGTGGTGTTCCTCTACAATATGACCGCAGCTATCCTGCGGTCTCTGGGGGACAGCAGGACGCCTGTCGTGTTTCTTGTGACAGCGGCGGTCCTGAATATCTTTCTCGACATATTCTGCATCGTGGTGCTGCACATGAATGTGGACGGTGCGGCGGTAGCTACGGTGGTATCACAGGCGGTTGCGGGTTTTGCCTGCCTGTTTTATATGCGCAAAAAATTTGCGATCCTGAAATTGTCTTCGGATGAGCGCAGATGGGACAGGGATTATGCGGCGAAGCTTTGCAATATGGGTATTCCTATGGGGCTGCAGTATTCGATTACGGCGATTGGAAGCGTGATTTTGCAGAGTGCGGTGAACAGCATTGATTCCAATGCGGTGGCGGCAGTCACGGCGGGCGGCAAAGTGAGTATGCTATTAGTCTGTCCCTTTGACGCAATGGGCTCCACCATGGCGACTTACGGCGGACAGAATGTGGGCGCGGGCGATCTTGACCGCGTGGACAGAGGGCTTAAGAGCTGTACCCTGCTTGGTCTGATTTATTCCCTGATCGCGCTGGGCGCGGTGTTTCTGTTTGGGAAACAGCTTTTACTGCTGTTTCTGGATGCGGGGGAGACACAGATCATTGCAAACGCTTACTCCTTCATTCAGATGAATGCGCTATTCTATTTCCCGCTTGCGCTCGTGAATATCGTGCGTTTTTTGATTCAGGGAATGGGATTTGGCAGACTGGCGGTTTTTGCGGGCGCATTTGAGATGCTGGCGAGAGCGCTTGCGGGATTCCTGCTTGTGCCCTATTTCGGATTCAGCGCAGTGCGTTTTGCGAATCCGCTGGCATGGATTTTTGCGGATATTTTCCTGATTCCGGCATTTTTCTATGTGCGGAAGAAGATGGCTGTCATTCTGAACAGGCAGAGGGAGAGCGCACAGCCGGCGGGCATGGAGGCACGGTAAACGGCTTTGGCAGGGAATGTGTCTGATACGGAGGAAAGTGACAAGATGAGCGTGACGATTTTTACGATGACCCACAAAAAATTTCCGACACCCGGCGATCCCGTCTATATCCCTTTGCAGGTGGGACGCGCTGTGGCGCAGAATCTCGGGTATATTGGGGATGACACGGGTGTCAGTATCTCGGAGAAAAACTGTTATTACGGGGAACTGACGGGCGTTTACTGGGTGTGGAAAAATATACAAACTTCTGACTATGTGGGAATATGCCATTACCGAAGATACTTCTGCACGGAGGAAGGAAGGATTCTTACGGAGAGGGAATATGAAGAAATCCTTTCGGACTATGATATCATAACGTCCAAGCTGTTGAAGCTGAATTTTACCTATTATGAAGGCTATGCCGGGAATTATAATATCCGTGACCTGGATGCCGTGGGAGAAGTGATACGGCAGTTTTATCCCGCGTATTATGACACATTCGAGAAACTGGTGAACGGCAAAGGCACGTATTTCGGGAATATGATGGTCTGCAAAAAGGAAATTTACGATGCATACTGTGAGTGGCTTTTCGGCATCTTCGAGAAGGCGGAAGAAAAGATCGACGCTTCCGGGTACGATGACTACCACAAACGGGTCTACGGTTTTATCTCGGAATTTCTGCTCTATGTCTGGACACAGGTGCAGGGGCTTAAAGTCTGTGAGTGCAAGGTGGGCATGACTGACGAGAAGCGGGAGACGGCTGAGATCAAGGAGAAGCTGGCGGCGTATTTTGCCGCGAAGGACATCGACGGTGCGAAAACGTATATGCTTGCCTGCCTGGAGAAACGCCCGGACGTGCTGATGGAAGCCTCTGACATCACAGGAGAGTTAAAGATGTCCATGCAGGTAATTGCGATATGTGAATTGGAAAAACAGACTTATGGAAGCAGTACCATTGACCGCATACAGGATTTTGGCGCTCTTATGGCGCATTTTCGGAAGCTGAACGACCTGGTTCAGACATGGAGAGAGGGGGAGAACGAAATGTCTCCCTCCGAAGTAGAGTTATATCTGAAAAACGAAAGTATTACTGACATTGCATTGGAAGCCTCGGCGCGGCTGTTCTATCCGGCTGAGGAGGCTTGTGAGATTGCGGAGGCTGTAAAAGCCTGTAGAAGATAAGCGGCATCGGATTTCACGGCGGCAGACGCGGATTAGTGAAACGGAGAATGCGGGGTCAATCCGTCCTCCGCACCGGCCTGACATATTTCCAGAACCGCTGCGGGTCATGGTAGAAGTAGAAGATTCTGCCGGGTGTTGTGTCTAGGACGCAGTCCGAAGCCGAATAATCATACGCTTTCATTGCCGATTCTATTTTTGCCTCTACGTCGATCCCCTCTTTTTCATAGTCGAAAGGACCGTGCTCGAAGACAAGGTATTCGCCTTCCGGCACATCCGTCAAAAGCATCTGTGCGGGGACTTCACCGTCATAGTCCATCGGAAGGCGCACGCCGTAGCATTCCGCGAGGGGGATGCCCCAGCTGCATATTCTGCCGGCGGGATCGTTGAGGTATGCCATGATCTGCCCGCTTCCGCTGTTTGCCTCATCGCCGCCCATATCGTCCAGCTTTCCCTTGATGCTGTCCAGCAGACCGCAGATTGTTTCGCAGTCCTGTCCGGGAATTTGGCTCTGCTTTTCCCAGAAATCCCAGTAACCGATACTCTCATAGTTTCGGATATGCAGAAATTTGTGCGCCGGAATCGTTATAAAATAGGTTTTTACTTCCTCTAACGCGTTTTTCATTTGATGCCCTCCTGTTTTTTCCAAATGAATCTCTGACAGATAACAGTCGAAAGGTTTTATGATGGTGCGTAGTGCGACGGGCTTCGGACACCTGCGCATATAATCCCGAAGCTGCCTGCCGGATACACAAGTCTATCTCCTCGATTATTTTCTGAATCTGCCGCTGCCATTCACACATGTTGCCCTCCTTTTCGGAGCAAGTCTGCCGTCTGCTTCAACTGTCTCGTGCTTATTATACAGAAATGTTGGAGGATTTACTTGATTTATTTTGTGAAGAATCCACAGGCGGCACAAAGAATTTCGGATGGCGTTTTAAAAACAGCAGAGGCGTTGGCAGAATATCCAGAAAGTCATCCGATGGTTAGAGATAAACTGCCAAGCCGCCTTGGAATACGAATAGCATAATCAGGGCTGCTTGGGCAGCGTCACAAACCCCTCGTCCCAATACATATAATACAGTCCCATTTCCTTGGTGTAGCCGAAAATGAAGGAGAGCGGTTGCGTGACGGGATTTCCGTCACTGTCTGTTCCTTCCCCAAACTCCGTGAACAGCACGGCGATTGCAGGAACGCCGCCGTCCGGGGCGTCCGCGTGATACAGCGCGTAAGTGCTTTCCATATAACCTTTGTCTTTTATATTCAAAAGTTCGTCATCAATGACATCCCCGTAATCTTTCCCGTCGATATAAAAAGCATATCTGCTTTCCCCGGTGGCAGGGTCAACGACCTGGCCGTAGAAGGCGAGTCCCTCTTCCGTGCCATCCCCATCCAGATCAAAATAGCAGTCGGGCGTGCCGTCCACAATGGGCTCAAAGGTTTCCGGGTCAGATTTGTAGATATAGTAGCGTTCATCCACAAAATTGCCGTTGTAACGGTAGTCTTCTTTTAATCCCAGATCATACGCCTTCTCGTAGGGAAGCATAAAGGCAATTTCCCCGGAGGCATAAGGACCGAGTGAATAGGGGGCAGCTAAAAAGCTGATGCCGCTTCGGGTAAATACCCAGTTGTCTCCGTCAAACAGCGTGCTGTCCAGGTCATCTTTGGAGGGAGGACCGAACAGTTTATCCTTGTAGGCGGGTGTCTGTGCCAGATTGACCATGTAATCCAGAACCGTGGCGTGAAAGGCTTCGTAGTCGTCTGCAATCTCATCGAAGGAGAGAAGCTCGCCCGTTTTCGCACTGTAGTTTCTTCCGCCAGAGCCGTAGTTGCCGTGGGCGCCGCCGGTGAAATCGTAAAGGGTGATCTGGAAGGAGATCACGGCGTCGTCCATGCGGGTTGCTTTTACGCTGACATCCGTGCTGTAGGCGAGAAAGTCCCAGCCGTCTTCGCCAAGGCTTGCCGCATAGTCTTCCCGCGCTATTTCCACAGTCCCGTTGTTGTTCGTGGAAAAGGTCTTATAGTATTCTTCCAGATCGGCGTTGATTTTTTCAGCGATATCCTCTGCGCCCGTGATGCGCACCACAGGCATCTGCACGCTGTTTGTGCAAATCACCGTGCCGTCGTCGCTCTTAACTTCGTCAACGGATTTCTCAAAAGTGACGGAGACGGGACTTTCCGGGTTTCCCTGCTGTTCTGCGTCAGAGATATCGGATGTGACATTTGTGTCAGAATCTTCGCCGGTATTCCCGGCGGTGTCTCCTGTCTGTGAAACATCCTGTGACTTTTCGGTTTCTGACCCGGTGGATGCTCCGTCATCGATAATCGGTGAAATTTCCAGTCTGGTGTCCGAATCGGAACTGTTTTCTGTGCCGCATGCGCCCACGCTTCCCGCAAGGAAAGCGGCAGCAAGCAGTATGGCTGATTTTTGGAGGGAGAGCGGTTTCGTTTTCATGATGTGGTCCTCTTTTCTTAGTTCGTTGTTTTGTATGTCCAGTAACCGTCATATGCGTAACCGGTTTTCCCGACCAGATACTGCGCTGACTTGGTATACCCTGCTTTCTGCATGGCTTTTGCCCGTTCCACCGCATAGATGGGTACTTTGGTAATGACGCCGCTGCAGTTCAGCATTTCCGGCAGATGCGGCGTGATCAGTGTTGTAATGTCGTACAGCGTGTCTTCCTTTTCATAGTCGCTGCGAACGTCGATCCGCAGGATTCCCATATTATGATAGACATCTTCGGAAACTCTTAAACACAGTTCAACGGTCCCGATCACCGTCGAGGACGCTTTGTCAATAATGGAGAGCCGTGCGAACCAGCCATTTTGATAGGATGATTTCCAAAAGGCAAGCGCTTCCGTCATCCGTTCCTTTGTCGCGTAATAAAAATTGTCGCCGTCGCAGTTATCGCTGTTAAAAAACGGCAGGGCGTTTTTGTCGCTGTAAACTTTTAAAAGATCGTCGCAGTCTTCCTCCTGAAATAACCGCAGCACAAATTTATCGCTTTCCAGCGTAGGGCAGAACTCGTAAATACTCATAGGGCACCTCCGTGAAATGTTTTTTAAATTGTATCATATAACCGGCAGGGTCACAATGATATGATATTTTAACATTGAGTCTGCCGCCGCCTCGTGTTAGAATGGGGAAAAAGAGAAATACTGGCAAGGGAGCCGTGTCGTCGCGCATCGGACACGGAAATCCGAAAAGAAAGCGGGCGCGGGAAAAGAGGACGTCATGAATTATCAGGAGGCATACAAAAAACTGGAGAAATACGGGCAGCTTCATGTGCTGAAATACTATGATGAGTTGGGAGAGGAAGAGAGGGAGGCGCTGCTTACCCAGATCGAACAGACAGATTTTGACGTGCTGTCGCTTTGCGAAAAGAAGGAAACCTTAAATCCCAGAGGGAAGATTGAGCCGATTGCGGTCATGCAGCTTCCCGAGATTGCGGAGAAAAAGGAAGAATATACGAAGGCAGGCCTGGAGGCGATCCGGGCGGGTAAGGTAGGCGCGGTGCTTTTGGCGGGCGGCATGGGCACAAGGCTCGGGTCCGACGCACCTAAGGGCGTTTACAATATCGGACTGACAAAGGACGTCTTTATCTTCCAGCGCCTGATCGAGAACCTGATGGACGTGGTGGATCAGGCGGGAGCGTGGGTGCCCCTCTATGTGATGACCAGTGATAAGAACCATGACGCTACTGTCAGTTTTTTTGAGGAAAAGAAGTTTTTCGGCTACAATGCGGACTATGTGACCTTTTTCATGCAGGATATGGCTCCGGCGTCCGATTATACGGGGAAGGTATATATGGAAGCAAAGAACAAAATGTCCACCTCCCCCAACGGCAACGGCGGCTGGTTTTTATCCATGCTGAAATGGGGTGTGGCCGAGAAAATGCGGCAGGCGGGCGTGGAGTGGCTCAATGTGTTTGCCGTGGACAATGTGCTGCAGCGCATTGCTGACCCCTGTTTCGTGGGCGCGACGATTGCCACGGACAGCGCGGTGGGCGCGAAGGTGGTGGCGAAGAACGCGCCGGACGAGAAGGTGGGCGCGATGTGCTTAGAGGATGGCAGACCGTCCATCGTGGAATACTATGATATGACGCCGGAGCTGATGGAGGCGAAGCTTGCGGACGGGACGCCGGCTTATCATTTCGGCGTAATCTTAAACTATCTGTTCCGGGTAAAAGACTTGGAGGAGATTGTGGCGCGGAAACTCCCGCTTCATATTGTGGAGAAAAAGATTCCTTATCTGGATGAAAAGGGAGAACTGGTGAAGCCCGAGGCGCCCAACGGCTACAAGTTTGAGCAGCTTGTGCTCGACATGATCCACGAGCTGGATTCCTGCCTGCCCTACGAGGTGGTCAGGGAGAAAGAGTTTGCGCCCATCAAGAATAAGACGGGGATTGACTCGGTAGAGAGCGCGCGGGAATTGTGTAAAGAGAATGGGATTGAGCTGTAGGGTGTTAACAAAATGACAGGTTTAGATAACATTCCTGTATTGAATATACAGGAAAAACAGTATAGACTGGAATCACCTTAAGAACAAAAAACACAGTTTCCGAAAAGAAAGGCGGGGTGCGGTTATGGCAATTTTGGTGACAGGCGGTGCGGGATACATCGGTTCCCACACGGTAGTGGAATTACAGAATGCGGGCTATGATGTGGTGGTCGTGGATAATCTGGCGAACTCCAGCGAGAAGTCCCTTGACAGGGTGGAGAAGATAACGGGAAAGCCCGTGAAATTTTATAAGGTGGACATTCTGGACAGGGACGCCCTGGAACAGGTATTCGCGAAGGAGCAGATCGACTCCTGCATTCATTTCGCGGGGCTTAAGGCGGTGGGAGAGTCCGTGCAGAAGCCTTGGGAATACTACGAGAACAACATTGCTGGCACACTGACGCTGGTGGATGTGATGAGAAAACACAATGTGAAGAATATCATTTTCTCCTCGTCGGCGACGGTTTACGGTGATCCGGCGATGATTCCGATCACGGAGGAGTGCCCGAAAGGACAGTGCACCAACCCTTACGGATGGACGAAGTCCATGCTGGAGCAGATCCTCATGGATATCCAGAAAGCGGATCCCGAGTGGAACGTGATCCTGCTCCGTTATTTCAATCCCATTGGCGCGCACAAGAGCGGCACCATGGGTGAGAACCCCAACGGTATCCCCAACAACCTGATGCCTTACATCACACAGGTAGCGGTTGGCAAGCTGAAAGAGCTGGGCGTTTTCGGAAACGACTACGACACGCCGGATGGCACGGGCGTGCGTGACTACATCCATGTGGTTGATCTGGCGGTCGGACATGTGAAAGCGCTGAAAAAGATCGAGGAGAAAGCGGGGCTTTGCATCTATAATCTGGGAACCGGCGTGGGCTACAGCGTGCTCGACATCGTGAAGAATTTCGAGGAAGCTACCGGCGTGAAGATCCCTTATGTGATCAAGGAGAGAAGAGCGGGTGATATCGCCACCTGCTACTCCAATGCGGACAAGGCGAAGAGGGAGCTTGGCTGGGAAGCACAGTACGGTATCAAGGAGATGTGTGCGGATTCCTGGAGATGGCAGAGCAATAACCCGAACGGGTATGAGGACTAAAAAATATTGCATTGAAACGGAAAGCGGGCGGCAGTCCCGCTTTCTTTGTATGAAGATTAACCACGGTATTTTCCCGGCGTCGTCCCGGTAAATAGGCGGAAAGCATAGGTAAACGCGCTCTGGGAACAGTACCCGAGCGATGCGGCAATTTCGGAACAGCTCAGATCGCTGTATTTCAGCAGATTCTGGGCTGTGTCCATTTTTGCCGCGGTAACGTATTCTTTGATGGTCTTCCCGGTTTCCTGCTTAAACAGTTTGCAGAGATAGGAAACGTTCAGACTTGTCAGATCGGCAAGCTCTTTCACGGACAAGTCCGCGCCCAGATCCTCATAAATATGGTCGATGCATGTTCGGATGTGCGCCGACGCCACGTTTTCCTTTTTAATTTCCTGGATTCGCTCCGCAAAGTCCAGACACATATCTTCTAGTAAAACCTGCAGATCGCCGCAGGTGGCGGCTCTGTCTGCTTTCCGGCTGTAAATATCGGCGATCATGTAAGATTCGTCGTGGCTGAGCCCGGCTCCTATACCGGTTTCCGCAAGAAATGCCGCCGCGATCACGTAGTGATATTTCCCGTTCTTCAATTCATTTTTTGATAAAATGCGCATTCCGGCAGACAGCGACACCGAGCCGGATACAGTTAGAGATTTCAATGTTTCGACATCCCCGTCAAGGATTGCATTCAAAACAGCTTCATCAAAATAGTAAGGCTTTTTTTCGTAGCCGTATGCCTTCTGCCTGTATAATTGCCTGTTGAGTTCTTTTCTGATTTTCATGGGATTTCCTTTTGTCTTTCCGCACAGTGAGCCGAAAATTTACGGTTATTATCACTGTCCTTAGGATACCATAAATTTGATAAAATAGCGAATGATTTGATATAACTTCTGTTCCGCATATGATAAAAAGGTTACGGAAGGAGAATCACAGAATGCAGCAAAAGGATTTTACCAAAGGACCGATAGCAAAATCCCTTCTATCTTTTTTCTTTTCCATGCTGCTTGCCAATATCTTACAGCAGTTTTATTCCTTTGCGGATATGGTCATCATCGGAAAAGGGCTGGGCGATACAGCCGTGGCTGCGGTTGGGAATTTTACGACGTTTTCCTTTTTTGTCACGGGTTTTGTCATGGGTGTGACAAACGGTTTTTCCATCGTAATATCGCAGGCATACGGGGAAAAAGATTTTGCCGCTCTGCGCAGGGCGGCGGCATCCTCCGTGAAATTATGCGCACTGTCAGCACTGTTCCTGACAGGGATCGGACTATGGTGTCTGCACCCTGTTTTGCATCTCATGCAGACGGAACAAACGCTCATAAGGGACTGCTTATCTTATGGATACATCTGTTTTGGCGGTTTGGCAATTACAATTTTTTATAATTTGCTTTCGGCTGTCTTAAGGGCAGTCGGAGACAGCAGGACGCCTCTGCTTGCGATTGCCGTTTCTTCCGGCGTGAACATTGGGTTGGATTTGTTGCTTCTCTATGGGTTTGATAGCGGCGTTGCGGGACCGGCTTTGGCAACGGTTATGGCGCAGCTTGTATCCGTGGCCATTTGTGGCAGCAGATTATATAAAATGGAGGAGTTTCGTCTGGGAAAATGTGATTTTATTTGTGATCGGAAATTGGAATGGGAACTACTCAGAAACGGCGTGCCGATGGCGCTGATGAATGCCGTTACTTCCGTGGGCTGTATTTTTGTGCAGGGCTGTATCAACGGTTGCGGCATCGCATATACTTCCGCCTATTCTGTCTGCAATAAGTATTTGAATCTTTTCATGCTGCCGGGAATTACGCTCGGCTTTGACGTGTCTGCATTTACCGGGCAGAATTTCGGAGCGGGGGAATTGGAGAGGATTCGCAGTGGAATGAGAGCCGCGGGCGTCGTGGCGTTTGCCTCATCATTAATTTTGGGCGCGACCCTGTTTTCCTTTTCTGAGCCGTTGGCAGGACTGATGCTTGCCGGGCGGGAAGCGGTGGGATATACTTCTCTTTTTCTGAAATTACTTGCGGTATTTCTCGTCCTGCTCAATCTCCTCTTCGTGTTCAGGAGCTGTGTGCAGGGGATGGGGAAACCTGCCGTTCCCATGTACTCGGGCATCGTGGAGATGGCGGTCCGAATAGGTGTTATTTTCTGGGGGCTTCCTGTATTGGGTTTCGCGGCGGCTGTCTACGCGGAAGGAGCGGCCTGGGCTGGGGCACTGGCGCTTAATCTGGCGGCGTATCTTTTTTGCCTGAGGGGGAAGGAAACCGTGGGCACGGACGGAAAAAGTGCGGCCGGGGAAACAAAATTTAGATTGTGAGTCCGCACACGATACGATATAATAATGGTAATGTACCAGAAGCGTAAAGCGCCTGCCGACGGATCGGGAACCGTATAGCGAAAGGCAGAAATGTTATGGGAGGAAGAATGGGGAATGGGGAAAAAAGAGCAAAAGAAGATTCGGTCTATTAAGGCCAAACTATTGGGGACGATACTGCCGGTAGTTGCAGTCATGGTATTGGCCATTGCTGCGACTTCTTATTTAATTTCCAAGAATATCATCACCGAATATTCTCAGAATCTGTTAAGTTCGTCCATCGCAAACCAGGCAAATGAAATTGAGTCGTGGCTTGACGAGAACCTGTCCGCTTTTCAGACGGTAAAGAGAGCGATTGAAAAGACAAAGCCGGATGAGGAGGCCCTGCAGGCCATGCTGGACAGTTATTACCAGTTTAATGACAACTATCCGGAAGGGCTGTATGTGGCAGATGAAAACGGAAAGCTTATAAAAGCGGCGGAGTCAAAAAAAGAAGGGAGCAATCTGCTTCAGTCCGTGTGGTACCGGGACGGTATTACAAGGCTGAATATGGGATTTACAGATGCATACGCGGATGAGAACGGCGAAGCGCTTGTCAGCGCCTCCGGCATTCTGGACGACGGCTCTGATGTCTTAAAGGTTATTTCGGCAGATTTGTCCCTGCAGCGCATCAGTATTATTGTAAACAGTTATATCGAGATGGAGGGCGCGCAGGCTTTTCTGGTCAATTCCAAGGACGGCACGATTCTCGCCCATCGGGATAACACGCTGATCTCCACAAGGCTTGCCGATTCAGGGGACGTATTTATGCGGGACGTGGGTGAAAGACTGGGTCTGCATAATTACCAGATGACGGAAATAGATGACAGGATGACGGCATTTACGGAAATAGAGGGGACGGATTGGATTCTGGTTTCCTATATTCCGACGAAGACGATCTATGCGGATATTGACGGTGTCAGAATCCTTATGGTTGCGATTGGGCTGGTATCGCTCCTGCTGCTCGCCATTCTGATCGAGCGCGTTGTTCATGTTGTGATCAGGCCGGTCAAGGAGCTGACAAGAATTATCACCGCTATGGGCGACGGCGACTTTACGGTTCACGTGACGACAAGGAGCAATGATGAGATCGGTGTTATGAGCCGCAGCGTGGAGCAGTTTATCGGATCCATGCGCAACATGATCCTGTCCATTCACAGTGTGTCCGATAAGCTGCATAATCAGGCGGATAACAGCAATGAAGTTTCCGTTGAAATGTATGACGCCTCCAAATTGCAGAGCGAGTCGATGCAGGAGCTGAACAACACGGTGGAACAGCTCTCCCTTTCAGTGAACGAGATTGCGGAAAATGCCACCACCCTGGCGGCCGTAGTGGCGAATACAAGAGAGGATGGCGAGCAGGTAGAGCTTAAGATGAAGGAGACGGTAGATGTCTCCCGAAAGGGGAAGGCGGACATGCAGGATGTCGGCGTGGCGATGACAAGCATCAATGAAGCGATGGTAAAACTTCAGCAGGCAATCGGCAAGGTGGGTAAGGCCTCTGAGGAGATCACGAAGATCACGGGTGTGATCAGCGATATTGCCGACGAGACAAACCTGTTGTCGCTTAACGCGTCGATTGAGGCGGCCCGGGCAGGCGATGCCGGAAAGGGATTTGCGGTAGTTGCGACGGAGATCGGAAAGCTCGCGCAGACCAGCTCCAGTTCCGTACATAATATCGAGAGCCTGATCTCCGAAATTAATGTTCTCGTAAAGGATGTGGTCAGTCAGGCGGATGACAGCGTAGACAATATTCGGAGCAGCGGTGAGCTGGTAAATGGCGCGCTGAAGACGTTTGATCTGATTTTTGACAATATTGACGAGGTCAACCACCTGGTAGGACAGATGATCGAAAAGGTGGAACAGGTAGATAATGTGGCGGTTAATGTGGCGGCCATTTCAGAGGAACAGGCGGCGAGCTCGGAGGAAATCCTGGCGACATCGACTACGATGGTAGAGCAGGCACACAGCATTACCGAAAACAGCGAGACGGTTGCGGAAGGGGCAAAGGAACTGACGGAGTCGGCGGTAGAGCTGGCAGATCAGATGAATATGTTTAAGGTGGACAGGGGGGAAGAAGTATGAGAAAAAAGCTGGGAATACTGCTTGGCATGGTGATACTTGGAATGTTTGTGCTTACCGGCTGCGGAAGCGACGGCGGAGCTGTTTCAAATAAGGATGTAAAAATCCTTCTAGTCTTAAACCAGATGGACAGCTTCCGTGGGACACTTGTCGAGGCGGCGAGGAAAACCGCTGAGGCGGAGGGCGCGCAGTTTGAATTTAAGGATGCGGAGGGTTCCATTGAAAAACAGGTGAATTATCTGAAATCTGCAGGACAGGAAGGCTACAATGTGATTCTATGCAGCCCGGTCAACCCGGAGACAGTTGTGGAACTGAAAGCGAGCGCAGGGGATATACCGATTGTCTTTATCAACAGCTGCCCGGATGAAAAACAGCTGAAAGAAGGGAAATATATCTATGCCGGTTCTGACGAATTTGTGGCGGGGCAGTTTCAGGCGGAATATGTGCTTGATAAGCTGGCGGGCCGTCAGGAGATTAATGTGGTGCTGTTAAAGGGCGAGAAAGCGCATTCTGCAACGGCCGGAAGAACCAGTGGAGTAAAGCGGACATTGGAGGACAGTGGAAAGACGATCAATTATGTGTTTGAGGATTATGCGGACTGGGATCAGGGGCTGGCGAAGCATCTGTTTGAAATTTTTTTGAGAACCGGGTCTCCGGTGGACTGTGTACTTTGTGAAAATGATTCTATGGCGCTTGGGGTGATCGAAGCGTGCAAGGAGGCGGACATAGATCTGAGCACCCTGCCGGTGCTTGGCGTGGATGCGACTGCAGACGGATGTGCCGCGATCAAAAGCGGAGATATGGCGTTTACCGTCTGCCAGTCTGGCGCTGGGCAGGGCGAAGCGGCAGTAAAGGCCGGGATTCGGTTTGCGCAGGGCGAAGCGGCCGATTCGCTGGAAGGCATCAGTGAGGACGGGAAGTACGTCTGGGTTCCTTTTGAGAAGGTGGACAGTACAAATGTGTCGCAGTACGGCAACTGATTTTCATCAGGCCACATACAGATACATAAAGATAAAGTGGCACACGCTTCCTCCCATCACAAACAGGTGAAAGATCTCGTGGGAGCCGAAATTCTTGTGCTTTGAGTTAAAGATGGGAAGTTTCAGCGCGTAGATCACACCGCCCACTGTGTAGAAAATACCGCCCGCCAGAAGCCACAAAAACGCGCTTCTGGAAAGGGTGTTCCAGAGGGTGCCGAAGACGGCGAGGCATGCCCAGCCCATCGCGATATACAAAATTGACGAAAACCACTTCGGGCAGGTGATCCAGCACATTTTAATAAGCATACCGGCGATGGCGATGCCCCAGACTGTGGCAAGGAGCATATACCCGCGGCGGTCGCCCAGGATCACCAGGCAGACCGGGGTGTAGGAACCGGCGATCAGCACAAAAATCATCATGTGATCCAGCTTGCGGAATATTTTCAAAATGCTGTCCTTTACGGTGACACTGTGGTAGAGCGCGCTTGCGCCGTAGAGGGCGATCATACTGCATATAAATACGGCGAGCGCGATAAAGACGATGTGGTCTGCGTCCGTGGCGGCTTTCACCATAAGCGGCGTCGCCGCAATAATGGCCATCATCATACCGATAAAATGAGTGATGGCGCTTCCGGGTTCACGAATGGTAATCTGCATAAAATCAACTCCTTAAAAAGATTTATCATGTCGAAACTTTGACATGTGGTTTTTAAAACTACATGTAATATACTATGATACTACTACTTAGAATGTGCAAAGTCAATCTCTTTATACACAAAATTTTATGCGGATTTCTCATTATATTGGAAATATTGCCGAAGAAAGGGAGAGACCGGGGAAGCTTTAATCCTCCTCGATCACATGAATTTCCAGAAAATCAAAATCTATTTCTTCTATAAAACTATCCTGATTAAAGCGCGCCTTGCTGTGCCGTTTAAATTCAGAAACGGTACTTTCCAGCCAGATCGGTTTTCCCAGATCGAATTGCAGGCAGACTTCTTCCAGGGCGTCAAATACCTTGTGGGTGCGCGTTTCCTCCCGCCCGTCCTCTACCACGGTATCTTTTACCATCCGGTTATCCTTAAATTCCTTTGCCCATAGACGAAACATATGTTACCTCATCTTTCCGCGTTACACTGTGACTGTCGGTACCGCTGTAACGATTGCTATAAAAATGTTCCCAAACTGCGATTTCGCGCCCTTCTATCAATATACAAAGCCCTGTGGCAAATGTAAAGCCCTGCTTTTTAAATGCTTTGTTGAAATTCTTTGCCTGCAAAATGCAAATATTTTTGCAGGGGCGCCTTTTTGTGATATACTGTTTCCATGAAAAACAGAAAGAAAATGGCATATATTCGGAAAACGGGCATATATATATTGTTAGTGGAAAATAAAAGGCTTTTTTGTTATGCCTTTCTATGGGGCATTCCGTTCGCCATGTCCTGTGTGCTTGGATGGCGGCTTGTCCACGAGGGGACGGTATTCGGTTTGGGAAGTTCGGCGGCGGCTTTGGCGGGCAGCTTTTTGCTGTTCCTGCTGGAAACGGCGGTTTTGTCCGTGCCGGCGGCGGCTTTGGCGGCGATGGTTTTGTGCGGCGGGAAACGGAAATGTAGTGAGAGCATGCCGGGTTCGGAGCCGGAAAAACCGGCAGCGGGGACTGGCAGCGCGTTTTCTGGGAAGGCAAAGAGCACAGGGCGGCGGCCCGCATGGCAGATATGGCTCTTCTACAGTCTGCTGATTTTTCTCAGCTGGATACCGGTTTTTCTCGCGTACTATCCGTCGGTATTTGCCTATGACGCGGAGGGCCAGCTCTATCAGGTGCTTGCAGGGGATTACAGCACGCATCACCCGCTTCTGCATACCTTATTTTTAGGAGCTTTTTTTCGCCTGGGGATCGCGCTTGGCTCCTGCGCTGCGGGGATGGCGGTTCACTCGGTCGTGCAGATGGCTCTGATGGCGTGCGCTTTCGGCTGTGCAGTTTCCTTTTTGTACCAGAGACAGATTCCCAAGTGGGTACGGGTGCTTCTGCTTCTTTTTTTTGCACTCTTTCCGGCCAATTCCGTGTTGGCTGTGAGCACTACAAAGGATGTGCTTTTTGCGGGTTTTGTGCTGCTTTATACACTTTGCCTTTATCGGGCGCTATGCGGGCATGGCGAGGCTTGCGGAAGGGATGTGCTGATGGGCGCAAAAGAGATGGCAGCCTATGTTTTTCTGGCGGTTCTCATGCTGCTGTTTCGAAACAATGCAGTGTACGCCTTTGTGGCCGGCGCACCGATTGTTTATGCCGGACTTAGGGCTCGGAAACGGCGCGCAGTCGATGATGTACAGGGGCAGGAAACGGGGGCGTGGAGCGGCGGATCAGCCCGAAAAAAGTATCTGTACATGACGATACTTGTGCTTGTGCTGTACGGTGTATGCGCCTTTTCCCTAAAGGCAGTTACCCATGCGCAAAACGGCAGCCCACGCGAAATGCTGAGTGTGCCGCTGCAGCAGATGGCGCGCACGAGAGTAAAGGCGGAGGAAAAAATTGATCCGTCCCTCAGGCAGGAACTGGACAAATACATTTCTTCCGAGTGGGTGTTTGCGGCTTATAATCCCCATTTGGCGGACCCGGTGAAGAGCCGTGCCGTGATCCACGATGATCCTGCGGGGCTGATTCGGACGTGGGTGAAACTGGGACTTAAGCATCCGGCCATTTACATTGACGCTTTTCTCGATAATTCCCTTGGCCTCTGGTATTTGTGGGACACTTCCCACGCGCAGGTGTACGGGATCGGTACGGAGAGCGGTTTCGGCTATCTCTCCACGGATAACCGCGTGATGCCTGCCGGCTTCGAGGTGGTGGAGCACAGTCTTATCCCGGGACTGCGCGCTTTTATGGAAAAGATTGTGTCGGATAATGCGTACAGTAAGATACCTGTGGTCAGGCTGCTGTTTGCGCCGGCGCTGTACTGGTGGCTCCTGTATTTGTATATTGTGACGGCAATTTACAAAAGAAGATGCCGGGAGATCCTGCCGGCCGTATTCCCTGCAGCCTATTGCCTGACGCTCCTGCTTTCGCCGACGGTGCTTGTACGGTATATTTACCCGCTGATGGTGACTGTTCCCGTCATATTGCCATGCCTTATGCCGGACACACGGCAAAGGGAAGGTGAAAATATACAATAAATTATTAAAATTTAAGAAAATTCTGTGAAATATACACATTTTGAACAGCAAGTATGGTATAATGTACGCGATGACAATGAGAGTGCGCAGTGCGCATGGATGAATTGAAAGAATGCTTTTAAATAATAATTCGGGGGATTCTTGAAATGGAAGTAGTGGTAGATAGAGAAAAAGACGGCGATATAGACAGTTGGAAAGAGGTACAGCTGATTTATAACTCGGCCCTGAAACAGATTTCCACGAAGTTGGAGATTTTGAACGACGAGTTTCAACATGTGCACAGATACAATCCGATTGAGCATATCAAGTGGCGCATCAAGACGCCTGAGAGCATCGTGAAAAAGCTGAAAAAACATGGCTATGAGTCTACCATAGACAATATGGTGAGCCATGTCAATGACATTGCGGGCATCCGTGTGATCTGCTCCTTTGCGTCGGATATTTATCAGATCGCGGAGATGATCAGCAACCAGAGTGACATTCGTGTCATATCTGTGAAGGATTATATCGTGAACCCGAAAGCCAGCGGGTATAAGAGTTATCATATGCTTGTGACAGTGCCCGTTTATCTTTCCGACAGGATTGCCGACACGAAGGTGGAGATCCAGATCCGTACGGTGGCGATGGACTTCTGGGCAAGCCTGGAGCACAAGATTCACTATAAATTCGAGGGGAATGCGCCGGAGCACATTAAGGAACAGCTTGTGGAATGCGCGCAGATGGTTGCCGCGCTGGACGCGAGGATGATGTCGCTGAACGAGGAAATCCTACATATCGGGCAGGGAGAAGAGGAATAAAAGCGCATATAGGATAAGGACCTGTGAGGGTGGAAAGGTATGGTTACAAGATGAAAAAAGCTATCAATCAGTCTACGCTGACTACTATTTTAAATGTCGGCTCTATTTTTGCACTGCTGTTTATGCTGGCGCTCATAATTGCATACAGCGATGTAAGCCGTCAATTGGAGGACGCCAACGAAGACCGCTTTGAGCTTACTTACAACGCGAACCGTTTTATGAACGGTTCCGCCTATCTGACAAATGAAGTGCGCGCGTATGCCGCCACTGGCAGTCAGGAGCATTATGACAATTATTGGAACGAGGTCAACAATCTAAAAAACAGGGATCTCGGCGTGGCTGCCATGCAGGAAATCGGTATCACGGACAGCGAACAGAAGATGATTGACAGCATGTACAGTCTCTCCAACCAGCTGGTTCCGCTGGAGGAGCAGGCGATGGAACAGGTGCAGGCGGGAGAGCAGGGCGCAGCGGTCAACTATGTCTATGGCGAGGAGTACAGCAGCTCCATCTTAAAGATCAATGCGCTTAAGGAAGAGTTTCTGGAAACCCTGGATGGCAGGACGCTGCAGGAGGTACAGTCCCTTAACCGCTCCAGCAGTATGATACAGATTCTGATGGTGGTAGCTTTGGCCATGGTCGGGACGCTTCAGGTGATCAGCATGTGGGTGATCCGCAGACGGATTTTGCGCCCTGTCATCGCCGTGCGGGATCAGATGGGGGAAATCTCCCAGGGCAATCTTTCGGCGGAATTTGGCTGGAAGCCCAATACCTCGGAAATTGGTATGTTGGTGGCATCCATCCATGAGACGAAGGGCGAGCTGAAAAAATACATTACGGACATAGACAATAAGTTGTCGGAAATGGCGCAGGGCAATATGGATCTGACAATTGACAGCAGTTACCGCGGGGAGTTTGTGCCGATACAGAACGCTCTGCGGCAGATACTGGATGGGCTTAATGACGCGCTTAGCCGGATTCATCAGACCGCAAGGAAGGTTTCCGACAGATCAGAGCGGATGGCTGTCAGCGCGCAGACTTTGTCTGACGGCGCCGTACAGCAGGCGGCCGCGGTGGAAGAACTTTCCGCCGGCATTCAGGATATCTCAGGACAGGTAAAGCGCACTTCCGAGGATGCAGAAAATGCCCGGAAGTCTGCAGTGGAGACGGAGAACCAGCTTGGTGTGTGCAGTCAGAAGATGGATGAGCTGTCGTCTGCAATCGCCGACATCTCGGAATCTTCGGACCAGATCAGCGGTATCATCAAGACCATTGAGGATATTTCCTTCCAGACGAATATTCTGGCCCTGAATGCTTCTGTGGAGGCTGCCCGGGTTGGGGCCGCGGGAAAAGGGTTTGCGGTGGTGGCGAACGAAGTGCAGCAGCTTGCCGCCAAGAGCGCAGAGTCTGCAAAGAATATCACGGAGCTGATTGTAAATTCGGTCCAGCTTGTTCAGTATGGGACTTCTTTGTCCGGGGAAACCATGACGGCGCTTTCGAATGTGGTTTCCAGTTCCAGACATTCGGCGGGGCTGGTAGAGCAGATAGCGGATTCGGCCCGGCAGCAGGCGGAATCCTTGAGCCAGCTGACTGAGGGGATGGAGAATATCTCCGCGGTGGTGCAGAGCAATGCCAATACGGCGGAGGAGTCGGCTTCTTCCGCGCAGGAGCTGCATCATCATGCGGAGAGACTGCAGGAAGCCGTGCGGCATTTTCGGCTTCGGCGCTAAACGCACAGTCAAGTTTATAGACACTATTAAGCGGCATAGGAGTTTCCTGTGCCGCTTTTTGACGTCTGGATATATAGGCGGAGAGAATTGAAATATATGAGCCTATAAATGAGGAGTGCCCAGGCACCTTTCGGCACCCGGGCTATTATGAAAAAATTTATCTATGTGTGTAATAGTTACACGACATCTCGTGTTGTTTTGTATAAATTGAGTATACTTCTTAATTATGAATAATTCATGAACAAACTGTAAAGTTATAGTAAATATTTATAAATATGTAAAAAATGGAAATAAAAATATGTGCAAATTGCACAACAAAGTTTTGCCGCGGGGATCCATAGAGAAGGTCGCCCTTTTTCGCTGTTGTCATGAAAGCCGAAAGATGATAAAATGCAGACATGGTTTTTCTGTTTTGCGGCAGACATAAAGACAAAGGGAATGGAGCAGATTATTATGGATACTTTTATAGATAAGCTGGCACAGAAAAAAAACGCGCAGGAGATGATACGCGCGAACTCTGCGGCGGAAGCCGCAAAGATGGATCAGATGCAGAGGCAGATGAAAGCGTATGACGAGCTCATGCAGGAGATCCGCCGGGTAAATATCAAGACTGCCGAAAATGTGGACAACGTGCGCGGTGTGCTGGCACAGTGCATGGAAAAGCTGGATGCGCTGGAGACCGGGAGCGGCCAGGAGACAGATGTGGAAAGGCAGCTTGCCGGGATCAAGAGCCTTCTTGAGGAGAGGCTTACACAGTCCGAGGAATTTGTGCACAGGGAAAACGTAAAGGTTTACCGCAATGTGCAGGCGGCGTTTACGGAGGAACTTGCAAAGCAGACTGAGCAGGGCGGGACATCTAAAGGGCGTGGTACGCCGCTGTGGCTTTCTATTGTGATTCTGGTGGGCGTGGCAGTCGATATCGCGGTTACCCTGATTCCGCTTATTCTGAATATGACGAATGTTAAGTGGTTTTGAGGTTAAGCTATAAACAGACCGCTTTAAAAGCAGTTACATTTTACAATTATGAAAATATTGAGCAGACATTATAAAAAAATGAAAATTGCATATATTAAGGTTGCGGTGCTTGCGTGCATTGCCGCCGCCTTTTTCCTGCCGTACATGCAGACATTGGAGAGTGACGGGGATAATCTTTTCACGGTGTACCTGAACGGTATGCAGGTAGGCGTGATGGGAAATGTCACGGAGGCGGACGAGTGTCTTATCGAGGCAAGGAAGAATCTTGCGGCCAGCAGTGATGAGATGGTGCTGGCAGAGAGCGAGTTGAGCTGGGAAGGGGAAGAGGTGCTCTGGGGCACTGTAGATGACAGGAGTGTCATAGTTGAAAATATGCTGACCGCACTGCGGGGCAGCGTCAAGGAAACTCTGAACCGCTCCTACACCGTGAAGATTAACGAGTACACGGTGAACCTTGCAAGCACGGAGGAAGTTCTTGCGCTTTTACAGGCGTCCATCAAGAAATATGACAGCGGCAATCATTATTACGCAGATCTGGTTATGGATTCCAGCAGGGAACTTAATGTGCTGACGACGCAGATTTATTCCGCCAAGGAGCAGGCGCAAGAGGAGGAGGAAGCGGAGGAGGTTATGACCAGCGCGGGGATTCATGCGGTGCTGGATGATATTTTTGAGGATATCGAGCCGACTTCGGAAAAGGAATTTTCGGATTATGAGCTGGGACTTCTCGCACTCGATTTTGGCGACACGGTGGAGGTGGTGGAGTCTTATCTGCAGGACTACGAGCTGACGCCCTTGGGGCAGGCGATTGAAGAGGTGACCAAAGACCAGGAAAAGGAGCAGATTTACGAGGTGGTTGCCGGGGATACGCTTTCCCAGATTGCCGAGAAGAATGAAATACCGTTGGACGAGCTGATCGCCATGAATGAGACCATAGAGGATGAAAATTCCATGATCCGTGTGGGCGATGAGCTGATCGTTACCGTGCCGGAGCCGGAGCTTTCCGTGGAGCGCACGGAGCAGATGTACTATGAAGAGGATTACGAGGCGGACATTATCTACGTAGATAACGACGACTGGTACACGAACCAGACGCAGACTCTGCAGGAGCCTTCTGCGGGTCACCGCAAGGTGGTGGCGGATGTGTCCTATCGCAATAATGAAGAGATCTCCCGGGAGATACTGAAGGAGGAGATCACTTATGCGGCCGTGCCAAAGATTGTGGAGCGCGGCACAAAGATCCCGCCTACTTATGTGAAACCGATTTCAGGAGGAAGGCTTTCGTCCCGGTTCGGCAGGCGAAAAGCGCCTACCAGAAGAGCGAGCACTTATCATAAGGGCGTGGATTGGGCGACTCCTGTGGGCACGGCGGTTATGGCTTCCTGCGCGGGGACCGTTTCAAGAGCCGGATGGGGCAGCGGCTACGGCTATGTGGTTTACATTAACCATGCAGACGGCAGGCAGACCCGTTACGGGCATTTGAGTAAGGTGCTGGTAAAACAGGGCCAGACTGTGAGTCAGGGGCAGAAGATCGCCCTGAGCGGCAATACGGGCGTAAGTACGGGACCGCATATTCACTTTGAAATCCTCATAAACGGGACGCAGGTTGATCCGTTCCAATACCTGAATTAACAGTGGGGTTTACAAACCTCCAAAATCTGTTATACTGTATTTTAATGTTTGAGTTTTTTCGTTAAAGAAAGGCAAGTAAACATAGATGGAACAATATGCGATTAAAGGTGGGAATCCGTTAGTCGGCGAGGTGGAGATCAGCGGTGCGAAAAATGCGGCGCTGGCCATTCTTGCGGCCGCCATTATGACGGACGAAACCGTATTGATAGAGAATGTGCCTGACGTCAGGGACACCAATGTCATGATGCAGGCTATGGAAAGTATTGGTGTAGTGATCAACCGTATAGACAGGCATACGGTGAAAATCAATGCCTCACAGGTTCACAATCTGGTGATTGAAGGCGATTATATCAAAAAAATCAGGGCCTCCTACTATCTGCTGGGGTCTCTGCTTGGCAAATACAGCAAGGCGGAGGTAGTCCTTCCGGGCGGCTGTAATATCGGGCTACGTCCCATTGACCAGCATATCAAGGGGTTCCGTGCGCTGGGCGCTGATGTCGGAATCGGATACGGCAGGATCAACGCCGAGGCGACGAAGCTGAAAGGGAACCATATCTACATGGATGTGGTGACTGTGGGCGCGACCATGAATGTGATGATGGCGGCAGTGATGGCCGAGGGGACTACCGTGATTGAGAACGCGGCGAAGGAGCCTCATGTCGTTGACCTGGCGAACTTCCTAAACAGCATGGGCGCGAATATCAAGGGTGCGGGTACGGATGTGATCCGTATTAAAGGCGTATCGAAGCTGCACGGGACAGAGTATGGCATCATTCCCGATCAGATAGAGGCAGGCACATTTATGTTTGCCGCGGCGGTGACGAAGGGTGATGTGACGGTAAAAAATGTGATACCGAAGCACTTGGAGTCCATCAGCGCGAAGCTTTTGGAGATCGGCTGTGAGATAGAGGAGTCTGACGATGCGGTGCGTGTGGTGGCGGCGAAGCCTCTGGGGCATACGCATGTAAAGACTTTGCCTTATCCCGGTTTTCCTACGGATATGCAGCCACAGATTACGGTGGCGCTGGGACTTTCCGCAGGCACCAGCATTGTGACAGAGAGTATTTTTGAGAACCGTTTTAAATATGTGGACGAGCTGACCTGCATGGGCGCGAACATCAAAGTGGAGAGCAACACGGCGATTATCGACGGCGTGTCCAAATATACCGGGGCGCACATTACCGCGCCGGATTTAAGGGCGGGAGCGGCGCTTGTCATTGCGGCGCTTGCGGCGGACGGTATCAGCACGGTTGATGATATCAAGTATATTCAGCGCGGGTATGAAGACTTTCACTTGAAACTGCAGCGTCTGGGGGCGCAGATTGATCTGGTGACTACCGACAGGGAACTGCAGAAGTTTAAGCTGAAAGTCAGCTGACGGGCATTCGCCAGGTGAAATTATGCGGCACAGCGGTCTCGGTATCTGGATGAAAAAGGGTATTGACACAGCATGCCCACAGGTGTATGCTTACTAATAGAAAATTTTATAGCGTGATATCTTTCTCTTATTCAGAGTGGTGGAGATACATAGGATCGACGAAGCCACGGCAACCCCTTGCAAGGAAGGTGCCAACCTGAGCGAAGCTGCTATGGCAGCATGATCGAACAATAAGAGGATTTGATGTGTGTATGTCGGGTCCCCTTATTTCCAAGAGAAGTAAGAGGGCTTCTTTTATGCGCACGGGCACCAAGAGGAAGTTTGTCAGCATACGGCAGGCAGGAAAATATCCGTTAAATAGGGCATAGAGGAGGGCGTTATGCGTAATATAACTGAATTTATGAGGGGGGGGGGCAGAAGCATAGACTATATGTTTTTCTGACAGTTGCCGCAATATTGACAGGACTGTTAGCCCTGATTACCTTTGAATATGAAGACGTGGATTCGCTGGCGGCATGGAGCCTGAATTTCTGGGATCTGTTTTTTAAAGGGAAATTGGACGAATTTTATATTTATACGGCCCAGAATGTTCACGGAGCGGCCCATCAAAACTGTAAGGGAAACTATTTGTGGTTATTGCCGCTCTGTGTCTGGAACCTGCCATTGTGGGTCGTACATACTGTAAGCGGTACATTGCTGGTGACAAATTTTTTCAGTATATGCTGGACAAAGCTGTTTTTGTATCTGCTGCAGATCGTGACGGCGTATGTCAGTGGGAAAATATGCGTCATGCTGACGGCTGATTATGAAAAAGCGGCGGTGACTATGCTGCTGGTTATGGCCTCGCCGGAAATATTGCTGTCGGTAGGGTATGTCGGGCAGGACGAGATTGTCTATATCAGCCTTATGATGATTTCCCTCTATTGTTTTTTGAAAGGATATTGGAAGAGATGTTATCTATGCATGGTGTGCAGTGTTACACTTTGTCCGATTATGATTCTTCCGGTTCTGGCGGTACTGCTGCTGAAAGAAAAGAGGATAACAGGGCTGTTTCTCTATATCATGGGAACGGTGTCGCCGTTACTGGTATTTGAGTTTCTGTACAGGAATGACCAGATTTACCAGGAGGTGGATTTCTTTGCACAGTTTATAGGCGAGATGCTGCAAGGCTCCACCCTCTCCACGAGATGGGGTGAAATTTCTGTTTCAGGCATCATTTTATGTCTGGTATACTTTTACTGTTATTTTGAACCGTTTTCAGAGAAAGCGGAACATAATGCAAAGATCATTTATATCATATCCCTGATTCTTGTGACAGTCTGTTTCATGATGTCGGACGATTTTTACAGAATGTTCCTGTATGTGCCGTTTCTTGCTGTTGCAATTATGATATCGGGACAGTATATGAATATTAATTTATTTCTGTTTACGGGAATAACCTATGGGCGCATGTTTCAGGCTGCCGGATGCTGTTATCCAAAGAACCTGAATACGGTTTATATTATGAAACATTCGTGGATAACGGCTTTATGTGATTATATGGGAAAGAGCAGATATCAGGGCGGGACTGAAGACGGGATCTTTTTGTGGAAGTATATGATGAAGTTAGGGGAAGCCCTGGATCCGCTTCGGCTCATCATAAGAACCTGCACCGTGGGAGCCGTAGGTATCTTGCTTGTCATCAACTGTTATCGGTATACGAAAAGATATGAAATGAAGATGAATCAGAGCGTTCTTTTGACAATGTATACATTTTGTATGCCGATTGTGCTGGTATGCTATTTTTGGATGCTGTTACATTAAACAGAATATATTTGGGATATTGGAATAAGCAGCGTCTTCTGTCCGATTTCTCAATTTATATTAAAAAAATTAAAAACGGAAGAGCAAAGTAAAACGTTTTGGAATGGAGAAAAAATGGAGAAAAGATTATTTACATCCGAATCTGTAACTGAGGGACATCCCGACAAAGTCTGCGACGCAATTTCAGACGCGATTCTGGACGCCTGCATGGAAAAAGATCCCATGAGCCGTGTGGCATGTGAGACGGCGGTCTGCACGGGGTTTGTACTGGTGACCGGCGAGATCACCACCAATGCATATGTGGATATGCAGAAGATCGTGCGCGATACCGTTCGGGAGATCGGATACACCAAGTCTGAGTATGGCTTTGACGCTAATACCTGCGCGGTGTTTGTGGCGATTGACGAGCAGTCGGCGGATATCGCCATGGGCGTGGACAAGGCGCTTGAGGCAAAGAAGGGCGAGCAGACGGACGATCTGGACACGGGCGCGGGCGATCAGGGCATGATGTTCGGCTATGCCACCAACGAGACGGAAGAGTACATGCCTTATCCTATTGATCTTGCGCACAAGCTGGCGCTGCAGCTTACAAAGGTTCGCAAGGACGGCACGCTCAAGTATTTGAGACCCGATGGCAAGAGTCAGGTTTCCGTAGAGTACGACGAGGCGGGCAAGCCCGTTCGTCTGGAGGCGGTTGTGTTATCTACCCAGCATGACGATGATGTGACGCAGGAGCAGATTCACGAGGACATCAAAAAGTATGTGTTTGATCCGGTTCTGCCGAAAGAACTGGTGGACGACCAGACCAAATTCTTTATCAATCCTACGGGACGTTTCGTAATCGGCGGTCCTCACGGTGATGCGGGTCTGACAGGCCGAAAGATCATCGTTGACACTTACGGCGGTTATGCGCGCCATGGCGGCGGTGCATTCTCCGGCAAGGACTGCACGAAGGTAGACCGCTCCGCAGCTTACGCTGCCCGTTACGTGGCGAAGAACATTGTGGCTGCGGGCATTGCGGACAAGTGCGAGATTCAGCTTTCCTATGCCATCGGTGTGGCCCAGCCCACTTCCGTAATGGTAGATACCTTTGGTACAGGCAAGATTGCGGATGACAGGCTTGTGGAGATCGTGCGCGAGAACTTTGACTTGAGACCTGCAGGCATCATCAAGATGCTTGACCTTCGCCGTCCGATTTACAAGCAGACTGCGGCATACGGTCATTTTGGCCGTAATGATCTGGACCTGCCCTGGGAGAAGCTTGACAAGGTGGATGCATTGAAGAAATATCTGTAAATTCATAAAAAATAGCAAAAGTCCCTGCGCCGATATGGCGCGGGGCTTTTTGGAATATGCGAGACGGGCGGACCGGGCATGAGATGGAGGACAGGAGGATGGATTTTCAAAAATTATTTGACCAGATCAAGAGAACGGCAATTATAACAAACTATGAGCCGGCGGAAAAGGAACTGCCGGCCGGCGCAAGCAAATTCGGTGGAAAACCGCATCTCCCAGAAGACTTTGTGTGGCCTTATTACGAGGGGGAGGATTTTGGCGGCGTCACAAAAAGCAGACCGCTTTCTTTTCTGGCGCAGATTAATCTGGGAGAGATTGGCGAGTACGACAAAGAAAACGAACTGCCGCACAGCGGAATGTTATACTTCTTTTATGAGATGTGTACGATGAGATGGGGATTTGACCCGAAGGACAGGGGATGTGCCAGAGTTTTTTACGTGGAGAACCCGGGGGACTTACAGCCGACGGCTTTTCCGGGAGACTTGGAGGCAGATTTTATTGTGCCGGAATTTGCGCTGTCTTTTGAACAGAAGACAGAGCTGCCTGATTTCGAAGAGCTTGCGGAGCGGGAGACGGATGTTGGCTGGGACCAATACGATGAGGAGAAAGTTCTGTGCGGCTACGGGGATTCGGAGGATGAGGAGCTGTCTAAACTGTTAGGCTATGCCAATCTGATTCAGGGCGATATGACCTTCGAGTGCGCCGAAATTGATCGTGGGATTTACTGCGGCAATGTTCCCGAGCTTTCGGATGAGCAAAAAGAGCAGCTGCTTTTTGACAGTAATGAGTGGGTGCTGCTGTTCCAGATGTCTACGGTGACAGATGGGGATTACGAATTGATGTTCGGTGATTGCGGAAGTATTTATTTTTACATCAAGAAGAAGGATCTGCGGGAAAGGAATTTTGAAAACGTGTGGCTTATTCTGCAGTGCTTCTGAGGACAAAAGATTGACCAAATTATGGATTACATGTAAAATATTTACGGAGAGAAGGCGATATATACTTTAAAAGTATGTTCGCGTATCAAGAGAGCAATTTGCGTTTTAGTGTGAGAACTGGGGGCGGTGAATATGTTCAGGAATTGGAAAAAGGCGGCGGCGCTGGGATTGGCGGTACTGCTAGGGTGCACAGTGCCGATGAGTACGATGCTGGCGGCGGAGGATGAGCCGGGTACTGTATCCGGGGATGATGAGTTTTACGAGGATGAAAATGCGCCGGATGACGGGAACGCGTCAGAAAAGAAAAGCGCGCCGGATGACGGGAATGCGTCAGGAGAGGAAGGCGCGCCGGATAACGGAAATGCGTCAGAAAAGAAAAGCGCGTCGGATGACGGGAATGTGTCAGGAGAGGAAAGCGCGCCGGATGACGGAAACGCGTCAGAAAAGAAAAGCGCGTCGGATGACGGGAATGTGTCAGGAGAGGAAAGCGCGCCGGATGACGGAAACGCGTCAGGAGAGGAAGGCGTGCCGGATGACGGGAATGTATCAGGAGAGGAAGGCGTGCCGGATGACGGGAATGCGTCAGGAGAGGAAGGCGCGCCGGATGATGGGAATGTGCCGGATGATGATGTGACTTCTGCGCCTGAGATTGTTATTACAAGGGATGGAAAAAACAGCACCTGCAGTCTGGGCGGTGAGGTTGATTTTGAATATGTCAATCATTGGGGCCCGCAGGTTGAAGTGTCCGTCAACCAGAATGATGAGGACGTTTCCGTTTTCTGGTTTAAGGATAAAGTGACCGACATGGGGGCGGAGGCTAAGGCGGAAGAGCAGATGGATCATTTAGACTGGACCCAAAGGGAGTACCCGTCTGAGAGTATTCTTCTTTCGCAGGATGGAAAGTATGTCGTATATGTAAAGGTGACGGCGGGGGGACAGAACTATTACGCCCGCTCCAATGGAATCGTAGTGGACACCCAAATGCCTGTCATAAAAGGCGTTGAGGAGGGAAAGACCTACCCGGAGGGAACGCTTTTTCAGGTGGAAGATGCCAATCTGGACTGCGTTCTGGTAAATGAGCAGCTGGCAGTTTCTGAAAACGGAAATTATAAGGTGGCGGCAAACGGCACTTCCTGTCTGATCCGGGTGAAAGATAAGGCGGGCAATGAGAAGACTTGCAGCATTACGGTATTGGGAACCGAAACGCCGGAACCGGACACGCCAGATGACAGTAATGTCATTTCTGGGAGCGGAGTTTATGATCTGAAGGCGGGGGAGAAATATCATCTGGCGGAAGGAAAATGGTACGTGGAAGGCGATAAGTCGGTTTATCAGGGCGGCAGCGATTTTTATGTGACAGCAGACGGCAGTTACAGGTTTTCCAGATAACTTTCGAAAATAGAACAGTGGGCCGAAAGAGAGGCGTGAAAGAAGATGCAGAAAATGATGTCAAATAAGAAAATCATAATTTGTGCCTGTGCCGCGGTGGCTGTGATCGCTGTAGCGGTAATCGCACTATTGACGAATAAGGAGGAGGCATTCCGTTCCATACTGGTATATGATGTGGACGGAAGCGCCGTAATCGAGCGCGAGAGCGTGGGAACTATGAACGCGGCGGAAAACCTGTATCTGGAATCAGGTGACCGTGTCAGCGTGGCGTCAGATTCCAGCATGCGGATGAAGCTGGATGACGATAAGTACGTGATGGCGGAGGCGGATACGGTTTTTTCCGTGGAAGCGGAAGGGACCGGGGAGGATTCCAAGACCAGGATATCGCTGGAACAGGGTGCCATTACCAATGAGATTAAACATCCCCTGAGCGAAGGCGCCCAGTATGAGACTTCCACACCGAATTCGGTGATGGCTGTCCGCGGGACGATCTATCGCGTGGAACTGTATGTGGACGAAAATGGCCAACAGAATACAAAACTGTGCTGCTTTCAGGGAAAAGTCGCGACGAAGCCTGTTCTGCCGGACGGCAATTACGGGGAAGAGACATTGGTTCCGGCGGGCAGTGAATTGACTGTATATCGGGATGGGACGATGAGCGATGTGGGAGACATTGCATATGATGAACTGCCCGTGCAGGCAGTCGAGAATTTGCTTGACATGATGGAGAACGGACAGGAAGTGACGGGTATCTCGGTGGAGGAACTGGCCCAGCTTGCTTCGGGAGAGGAAACCGCCGGCGATACGTCAAAGAGCGGGGGCGATCAGACGGGACAGCCTGAGAAAGAGCAGGCAGAGTCATCGGAAGAGACGGCAGCCGCCGCGGATGTTGTGGCGGATACCCAGATACATACAAAGATAGACGTGGCAGGGAATGCCCCGGCAAAACCGTCCATAGAAAAGCCGCAGGCTCCTGCGATGAAGCCGACGACAGGACAGCAGGCGCCTTTGCCGCAGGCTCCTGTGGTAAATCAGCCAAAGCCGGTACAGCCGGCGAGCACCGGCAATGTGGCTCAGGGGAATACGGGAGGAAACGGTTCCCAGAACGAAAATGCCGGAAACGGTTCGGATGAAGACAAATCGGATGATGATAAGAAGGACGAGGATAAGGATAAGCCGTCAAAGCCAAAGACATACAAGGTGACCTTTATGTATGAGGGCAAGGTGTTTGCGACGCAGACTGTGAAAAGCGGGGAGAAAGTTGCAGCGCCCGTACTTGCCCCGGCACAGAGCGGTGCCTGGGACTTTGATTTTGGAACAAAGATCGAGGCGAACGTGACGGTATTCTGGAAATAGCGGCAACGGACTTGAGAGGGACAGTAGATAAAAAGTGATGAAACATCTGAACAAAATGAAAACGGCGGCGGTTACTGCCGCCGTTATTCTGGTATCTTTCGCAATTCTGTATTTTGGCGCGGCTGGATTTTTCGATATCGGAATATCCGACAGGCTGAACCAGAGGGAGAGCGTCACCAACAAAAAAATTTATATTATAGGTATCGACGATAAGACGCTGGAAGCGTATGGTCCTGTCAACACTTGGAGCAGGGAGATTCCGGCGAAGCTGGTATCCATGCTGAACAGTGCAGACGGCACACGTCCGGCTGTGATCGGGTTCGATGTGATCTACAGCGAGGAGGCGGACAGGGAGGCGGACGATCACTTTGCGAGCATCTGCGGGGAAGCGGGCAACGTGGTTGCGGCCATGAGCTTTTCTTTTAAGGAACAGCCGGAGAAGGGGGCGGACGGCCGGATTGTCTATAATCCCTACCATGTGGACTATGTGATTGAACCTTATGACAGCTTAAAGAATGAGGTTATGTGCGGCTTTGCCAATACTTTTGTGGATACGGACGGTTATGTGAGGCAGGCTATGGCTTATCTGGACTATGACGGAGAGCGGGCGTACAGCCTCTCCTCCCGGGTTTATAAAGCCTATCAGGAGAGCCGGGGCGAAGAAGCGGTGTTTCCCGCCGTATATGGGAGAAACAACCGGTTCTATTTCACGTATTCCGGCAAGGCGGGAGGCTACAGCGTAGTTTCTATGGCGGATGTGCTGGACGGCACGGTGGACCCGGCTGTTTTTCAGGATGCGGTTGTGCTGGTGGGTGCTTACGCCGTTGGTATGCAGGACGCCTATATGCCGGCAATAGCCCACAACAGCCAGATGTACGGGGTGGAGATACATGCCAATATCATAGAAGCGCTGCTGGAAGGAAAGACACAGCTTCCGGCACCGCCTCTGGCCTATGCGCTGGCGGCGGCGTTTCTGTGCGGCGTTTTCTATGTCTGCAGTGAGAAAATGCGGATGCTGCATTCCACAATTCTTCTGGCTGTGCTGACAGTTTTTGATTTTGTCTTCGTAAAGATAATGTATGGGAGCGGATGGATTGTTCCGACGATCCTTTTGCCGGTCTGCCTGCTGGCTGTCTGGCTGGTACAGATGGTGCGCAGATATCTGGCGGAGATCATGCGCAGGCGGCGGGTGATCAATGTCTTTAAACAGTATGTGGCGCCTCAGGTGGTAGATAAAATCAGCAAAGATAAAGATTTTGAACTGGTGATCGGCGGGGAGAACCGCCATATTGCGGTGCTGTTTGTGGATATCAGGGGATTTACGACGATGTCGGAGAGCCTGGAGCCGGAGGAAGTGGTGGAGATACTCAACGAGTATCTGGGACTCACCACGCAGTCGATTTTTGATAACGGCGGTACGCTGGATAAGTTTGTGGGAGATGCGACCATGGCCGTCTTTAACGCGCCGTTTGATCTGGATGATTATATTTTCCGGGCAGTTGCCACCGCGTGGGATATGCAGGCGGGGGCGGACAGAATAGCCGAAAAATTCCGCAGGCGGTATGGAAAGAGTGTGTCATTCGGAATCGGCATAAACTGCGGCAATGCCGTTGTGGGAAATATCGGCTGTGATTTCAGGATGGACTATACGGCAATCGGGGATACTGTCAATACGGCGGCGAGATTGGAGAGCAATGCGAAGCCCGGACAGATTCTGATCAGTAAGGAAGTTTATGAGGCGGTAAAAGACAGGGTTGCCGTGACGCCAATCGGGGAGATCCCCTTGAAGGGAAAGAGCAACGGCGTTTTCGTATACCAATTGGATGATGTAAAAGATAGAGCGTAGTGGAGGAAACATGAGTAAGCTGTATTTGGTTCCCGACAGGAAGGACATGGAACGGATGTGTTCTCTGGCGGCGGAGCACGGGTGCGCATTTGAATATAATGATTTTTTTATTCCGAAGATCCTGGATGATGTTAAGGAGCAGGAGCGGATCACCGCAGATTACAGAAAGCACAGGGAGAGCTTTGCAGGGGATACCATGCACGGCGCTTTCTTAGATGTGACGATCCACAGCGACGATCCCCTGATCCGTAACATTTCTACACTGCGGGTGCGTCAGTCCATGGAGATCGCACAGGGCATGGGACTAAAGGGCGTCGTGTTCCATACGGGACGTCTGGCAGGGTTTCGCTCGCCGGAATACCTGAGAAACTGGCGGGACAGGAACATGGCGTTTTTTGCGGAGATTGCAGACCAGTATCCGGCACAGCAGATTTATATGGAGAACATGTTCGATGAGGCGCCGGATATTCTGGCGGGGCTTGCGGAGAAGATGCGGGACGTGAAAAATTTCGGGGTCTGTCTGGACTATGCCCACGCCATGCTTTCAAAGTGCCCGGGACGGGAGTGGATTGAGACGCTGGCGCCGTATATCCGGCATATACACATCAATGACAACGATCTGCAAAATGACCTGCATCTGGCAGTGGGCGCAGGAAAGCTGGACTGGCAGGAATTTGACCGCCTGATCAGGCAGTACCGGGTAGAGGCGCCGGTGCTGGTGGAGGTTAAGGGCGTGGAGGCACAGAAGGAATCGCTTCAGTATATGAAGCGTTACGGGATTTATCCGATGGGGAAAGAGGGGGAAGACAGGGATGCATCTGCAATATGAAGACTTTGAAAAGATTATGGATATTGGCATACGCCTTTCCACGGAGAAAGACAGAAACTGTCTTCTCATGACCATTCTGGATAAAGGGATGGAAATTACGAACTGTGATGCAAGTACTCTGTATCTGTATGAGAACGGTGAACTTAAGTTTAAGTTTATGAAGACGCTTTCCAAGGGGATCAGCAGAGGGCTTGACGGGGAAGTCATTGATCTTCCGCCCGTGCCGATGAAAGAGGAAAATGTGTGCTCCTATGCGGCCATTCACCGGGAGGTCGTGAATATATCGGATGTGTACGCCAGCAGACGGTTTGATTTTTCCGGGCCCAGACAGTATGACAGCCTGACAGGATACCACACCCAGTCACAGCTTGTAGTGCCTTTGGCCAATAACGAGAATGAACTGATCGGCGTTCTGCAGCTGATCAACGCCATGGATGAAGAGGGAAGTGTGATCGCATTCAACGAAGAGTATGAGATCATCATCCGCGCGCTGGGAGCGATTGCCGCGATTGAACTGACGAACCTTTCCTATGTGGAAGCGCTGAAGGCGCAGATTTATTCCTTTGTGGAGGCGCTCACGACGGCGCTGGAAAAGAGGACGCCGTACAATGCCCTGCACACAAGGAATGTAGAAAAGTATGCGAGTCTTCTGGCGGACTATATTACCGAATTACATAGAGAGGGAAAGTGTGAAAAGACCTTTGACCCTGCAAGAAAGGAACAGCTTATGCTGGCGGCGCTCATTCACGATATCGGAAAGATGGTGGTGCCCTTAAGCATTATGAATAAGGCGACCAGACTGGATACGCGGCTTGAGAAAGTGGACGACCGATTTGCGCTGCTTAAGGCGCTGTATGAGATTGATATGCTACAGGGGAGAATCACCGGCGAGGAGTACGGGGCGGTTATCAGGGATCTGGAGTCGGAACTTGCTTTTATCCATGAAATGGATGTGGCTGACCATGTGGGCGACGGGGAATGTGAACATATCAGGAAGCTTGCAGCGAAGCGGCATATTGGTGAAGACGGCTCGGTTCTCACGTATCTGACAGAGAATGAGGCGGAATGTCTCGCCATCCGAAGCGGTACGCTGACGCTGCAGGAACGCAGGGAGATGGAAAACCATGTGGTTATGACGTCCAAAATTCTGGAAAAGGTGCAGTTTTACAAAGGGTTTTCCATGGTGCCAAAGTGGGTGGGGGCCCACCACGAGTATCTGGACGGCAGCGGTTACCCCAAAGGTTTGAAGGGCGACGAACTGGATCTGGAGACAAGACTTCTGACGGTGGTGGACATCTACGACGCTCTTGTGGCGACGGACAGGCCTTATAAGCAGCCTATTTCGAGACCAAAGGCAATTCAGATACTGAAAGATATGGCGCAGAAGGGGAAAGTGGATCTGCAGCTGGTGGAATGGCTGGATGAGGCGCTGGAGAAGGAGGAGCAATGAACCCATACAAAATCCTCCTGGTGGAGGATGACGCTGAGATCAGCGAAATGTTAAAAAACTTTCTGGAGACGGAAAATTATGAGGTGGCCTGCGCCCTTGACGGGCAGCAGGCCTGCTCTATGTTTGACGATATGTCCTTTGACCTTGTGCTTCTGGATCTGATGATTCCGAAGATAAGCGGCATGGGCGTGATGCAGCATATCCGGCAGAGCAGCTATGTCCCGATCATTATTATCTCGGCTAAGGATTCGGAGAGTGACAAGACGCTCGGGCTTGGTCTGGGGGCGGACGATTATATCACGAAGCCTTTTTCCGTGGTGGAAGCGCTTGCACGGATCAAGGCGGCGCTGCGCCGGACAATGCAGTATGACAGTGCGGCAGTGGATACGCCCGCCGTGTTGAAAGCGGGTGAACTGACTTTGGATCTGACGGACTATACGGTGAAAAAGAAAGAGAAATCCATTGACCTGACGGCAAAGGAGTTTGAGATCCTAAAACTTTTTATGCAGAATCCGAAGAAAGTTTACACCAAGGAACAGCTTTACACTCTCGTGTGGAACGATGTGTACTGCGGGGATGAAAACGCTGTGAACGTGCATATCAGCAGACTGCGCAATAAGATTGAAGAGGATCCGCGCAATCCCCGGTATGTGCTTACGGTGTGGGGGATCGGGTACAAGCTTGGGGAGTGTATGGGAGGCAGCTGAAATATGGATATGGCGATATTTATATTGGGCCTGCTGGCGGCAGTTCTGGCGGTTGTCGTTGTGTACCAGCAGTTTGTGTTTCACAAGGGCACGCAGAAAAAGCTCCGTGAACTTCACCAAAAGCTAAAGGAAATCTTAGACACGGACAGCAAAGAACGGGTGATGGTTTTCACGGATAATAAAGAACTGATGGAGCTGGCGGCGCAGATGAACCGTCTTCTGGAAAAGAAGGCAAAGACGGAGGCGGATTTTCGCCGTTCTGAGATGGCCTCTGGAAAAATGCTTTCCAATATTTCCCATGATTTAAAGACGCCCCTGACCGTGATCCGGGGTTATCTGGAAATTATGCGAACGCAGGCAGAGGCGGCCCTGGAGGAACAGGCAGGATCAGAAAATGGCGCAAAACTGCAGATGCTTAAGAAGACGGAGCAGAAGGCGCAGGCGCTTATGGAGCTGATCGACAGCTTCTTTTCTCTGGCAAAAATTGAGGCGGGCGATACAGAAGTGGCGCTTTCCCGGCTGGACGTCTGCGAGGTGTGCAGGGAGAGTGTTCTTGATTTTTATGAGATATTGGCAGGAGCGGAATTTCAGGTGGAGATCGGACTGCCAAAGATGCCTGTTTATGTGCAGGGAAACAGGGAGGCTTTGCAGCGCATTCTGTTAAATCTTATCTCCAATGTGATACGCTATGGATCGGAGGGAAAGTATCTGGGTGTTTTTCTCAGAACTGACGAGCGGGCGGTATATATAGACGTGGCTGACAAAGGACAGGGAATTGACAGCGCGTTTGCCCAGAGTGTGTTCGAGCGGCTTTTTACCATGGAGGATTCCCGCAGCCGGAGCGTGCAGGGAAACGGTCTGGGGCTGACAATCGCCAAAAAGCTGGCGGAACAGATGGGCGGCGACCTCACGCTGGAGAGCGTGCCGCATGTAAAGACGATATTTACAGTTGCATTAGGGAGAATGAATGAAAGAAATTTGTAAGAAATGGGCAAGAGTTTTGAAAAACGCGGCCGTTACAATGGGTTACAGTACATCGAATAAAGAACATTAGATGTGCCAGAAAGGAGGCAGCGATATGTCTTATATTTTACAAACAAGCCGCCTTACCAAAACCATTGGCGGAAAGGAACTGGTAAGAGACGTGGATATCCACGTAAAACAGGGAGAAATTTACGGGTTTCTCGGTCCGAATGGTGCATAGATTTATAGACAACTTTGCCTAAAGAATTGATACCAACACGCCGCAGGTCGTTACACGGCGTTGTTGGACTTTATCAGTACAAGGTTCTGTTGGTTGTTTTCGATAAACTCAACAATCCTCTTGTGTTGGTCGGCAAAGTTAAATTGAATTGTAATCTCGTTGTTTTCGTGGACGTATATAGTATCAATCAATTCTACCAAAAGCCCACGGTCAAGACTTTTCACATTCTCATATTTCAAGAATGTTGTCAGATAAGGGTTGTCATTTCCTACGCCCCTTTCTGATAGCTGAATTTCTGTTTGCAGGTTGGCGATTATGCCCTTTACCTGCTCTGCCTGCTGTTCAAACTTGGCTTTCATTCTCGTATATTCAGCACGGGTTATGTCCCCACATTTCCAGTCCATATAAAGGTTATCTGTAACGCAGGTAAGTTTTTCAAGCTCCTTGTTGCGGTCTTTCAAAAGCTGTTGTAACCGCTTTGATTGGGTGCAGACGGTAGAAGTGTTGTTGATCTCCTTTACTACCTCTGCCATATCCCCCACAAGGGAGATTTGCGCCTGTATTGCTTTCAATACTGCTTCGTGTAAGACTTCTTCCTTTATGACGTGCCGGGTGCATTTGTCCTTTGACTTAAAGACGTATGTGCTGCAAGCGTAGTAAATATAGGTCTTGTTTGGCTTGCGGTTCGTGCGTCTTGTCATGGAGCGTTTACAGTCCGCACAACGTAGCAGCCCGGAGAAAAGATAGAGCTGTTTCTTGCCCGGTGCGGTGCGTGTGTCCCGTTCCTGTAACCGCTGCGCCTTGTCGAATGTTTCCCGGTCAATGATTGGTTCGTGGGTGTTCTCCACAACAAACCATTCTTCTTTAGGCGGGGAAACTTTCTCATGTACCTTGTAACTGATTACTTTCTGCTTTCCCTGTACCATGTTCCCTATATACATTTCGTTTTTTAGGATAGTACAGATTGTGGTAATTCCCCACATACCGTCATTCCTGCTTATTTGCGGTGTCTGCAAATTCAAGCCTTTACTGTGCTTGTATGCTGTGGGTGTGGGTATTCCCATTTCAGTCAGCTTCTTGGTAATGCCGTTCTTGCTCATTCCCTCGTCAACGAACCAGTGAAAAATATTCCTCACTACCTCGGCAGCTTCTTCATCAATCACAAGGGCGTTTTTGTTTTCGGGGTCTTTCATATACCCATAAGGGGCAAATGCGCCGATAAACTCGCCTTTCCTGCGCTTGGTGTTGAACGTCCGGCGTACATCATTTGAAGTTTTCGCTGCGTAGCGGTCATTCATTAGCCCGGTTATGGGAACTTCCATTCCCTGTAATGCGTCCGGGTTTTTGAATGTGTCAAGTGACGGGTCGCCTATGCTGATAAAGCGTACTCCGTATAAGGGGAATACCTTTTCCCAAAAATAACCTTGATCGGAATAGTTGCGGAAAGCCCTTGATAATGTCTTACATATAATACAGTTGACAGTCCCGGCTTCCACATCATGTAGTAACCGTTGAAATTCGGGGCGTTCATAGTCCGTCCCGGTCAGCCCGTCATCTGCGTAAACATCAACAATGACATACTCGCCCTCGAAAAATTCTTCGATATATTCCGTGATGATTTTTCTTTGGTTGGTTACGCTCAAACTTTCGTCGTTCCCGTCGTCTTTGGATAGTCTTATGTAGACAGCAATCCGCCATACAATACGGCTTATAGTGGGTTGGTTGTTTTGTGATTTTCTAATGCGTGGCATTGTTCCTCCAATCCCCCTATAATCACACGTCTATTATACCATATAACGGAGATTATTTCAGCATTTTTCAACATATTTTTCAACCTTTTTTCAGACCGCCGAAAAAGCTGATTAGGTGCGAATTGAGGTCATTTCCCGCAGGTGCAAAGCATAGACGGACAACAGTTTCCCCGCAACGGAAACAATACGGGTTCTTTATCTGTTCAAGATACGCTTTCATGCGTTCCGTGGCAGAAAGCCCCGTATCAATGGAAACATGGTTTATGTCTGTCAGTTGTGCGGGATCAGTTTCATTTGTTCCCTGTTGGCTCATAAAGTCCAGTTGTTTACTATTTATCATTGGCAGCCCTCCTTTCAGAATATCTTCGGATTGCTGTTTTTGATTTTGGGAATGGGCGAAACGGACGGCTTGGCAGCTCCACGGGACTTGCACCTCTCTCATTCTTATGAGTAGCCGTGTCATACGGGTGTATCATTATACCAATGTGCGGGTCATGGCGGCGGCAGTTTCCACATTGCCGCCTGCGGTTCACTGATAGTACCGCTCGCCCCTTGCTGGGGGTCTTGGCGTATCAGCCCGCAGGCTCGCCGCACATTGAACGTGTCCGATTGCCCTATGCTGCGCCGTGCGCTTTCTTTGTCAAAGTTCCGGGGCTTGTCAGCCCGCAAAGGCACACCATGAAGATGTACTTTTGCGGAATGGCAAGAAACAGCGGGCGGTCAAGCCCGCCCGTGCTTTCTGTCTTTTCTGTCCTGCCCTTTAAGCCACGCTAAAGGTCATTACCTTTATGATTAGTTTTGTTTCCAGTCTGCGCCGCAGTTCCATATCAAGCCACGGGTGGGGGCAGCCTGCTTCATCATACATGGTGCGTGTCGAAAGTGTGTTGATGTAGCCCTCGTAATGCTTCAACACGGTATTCATTGCGTCCACGTCCCCGGAAACAGCCGACACAATGACGGGGTAAGGCAGTAAGCCGTTGCCGCCCTGTATATGCGGCGTGTTGGCAGTTCTTTCATTCATCAGCATTTCCCTCCATGAATTTTTTAAGTTCCTGCAAAGAGCTTGTCCGGCGGTAGGCTACCGTCCGGCGCAAAAGGTTTAAGTGCGCTGCAATCTCCGGGTCGCTCATTCCCAAAAAGTAATATAGCAGGATAATTTCAAGCCTGTCTTTTGGCAGGGTCTTTAGTGCTTCCGCTAAAAGCCCGTCCGCAATGAAAATCTCAAATCCCCTCGCTTCAAAGCGGTATGTATCTTTGAAATATTCGTCCCACACGGATAGCTGTGCAAGCGTTCCCTGCGGCAGCATGGAAAAGGGTATCTCATATTGCCTAAGTACATTCATGCGTCTGTGGTAGTCGCTGCTTTCGTTCTTCAAAATGCGTTTGCAGTATGCGTCAAAGGTATGCTGCTTGTGCGTTTCTTTTGGGTTCGGCTTCATGCTGCCACCTCCCCATGCCTGCGGAAAAAGTCTGTGCTTTTTTCCCGTGCTGTTATTACTACGCACTGGAAAGGAAAAATGGCAAACTTTTTCAAAAAAAATTTCAAAAAGTTTTCGACAAGGCATAATAAAGCCCGGCTGCAAGTGGTTATCAGTCGGGTGTGTTGAGAGGGGTGTTTTCGTTGGTAAATCGGTGTTCGCCGTGCAAAATGCGGGACGCTTTTTCGGGTGTTCCTGCCACTAAAAATTTTTTTATGGATTGGCTGCACCTCCTTGTTTTTTTGGAAAGGGCTTGTGCCGCTTTCCAGTAAAAAATCATACCGCCCCCATATCACGTTTCTATCATGTTTCTATCACGTTTGTATCAAGACTTTCTGCAAAGCATGACATTTTTCCGCATGGGGGAAAGGGGGAAAATGCCGCCGCTTGGAAGCCCTGCGGCGGCAGAAATAAAGGGATTGGGAACAAAAAAAAGCAGCCGGAAATTTCCCGGCTGCCCGTGTACTTTTTTGTCGTTAATCAGAAAAGGTTATCATCATCAATATGCTCCATTATATCCTCAACGCTGCAATGCAGAATGTTACATAGCTTGTCTATGGTGTTGGTCTGCACGTTCTTATTCTTCCGCAGCCTGTCAAGTTGGGAGCGGTTTACATTGTGGTATGTGTAGAGGTCATATTGGGTCACGCCTTTTTTCTTCATGGTTTCCCAAAGACGGTCATATCTTATCATTTTTTCGCCTGCCTTTTTTCAGATTGGTACTTGTATAAAGTCAATTATCCATGTAAAATTAGCTCTATGATAGTGTTCGTGCAATGACACTATACAATTCACGAAAGGAGATAAAAAATGTCACTGAACGATTTTAAGGACTGGCTGTTTAATTTACTGAATGAGGTGGACGCAGATATGCTTGCAGACATTGAAACAAAAGATAAGTTAAACACGTTCCAGTTGAGCATGGCAGACGGCAGCTTGTTTGAAATTGAGTGCCGGGAAGCATAGGGGGTATATGGAAAAAAGCAGCAGAAAACTAACCGTGTACGGAAAGACAAAGCAATTCAATCAGACTATCCCGCAGATCAGATTTGAGGGACAATGGTTAAATACCCTCGGTTTTTCTGTGGGGGATAAAATACAGTTGGATTGTGAGGAAAACAAAATAACAATCACGAAGCTATCAGACGATAACGGGTAGCAGCTAAGAGGGAAAGCCATAAAAAAACGGGCTTCCCCTTTTTTCTTTTGATAAATTTTCAAAAACTTTTCTTACCGTTTGCCATTTTGGGCTTCCAGTGCGTAGTAAGTACAGGGGGAAGAATAGCAAGCATAGGGATTGAGTACCCAATCCCGTAAAATCCCCATTCCCCGCCCTGCGGGACTTGTGGGGATTTTGCTTGTTGGGAAGTGTCCCAAACCCTCTTAGAAAACGGAAAGGAAGCGGAGCTATGGCAGAGAGAAAACGGGCTATCCAGTTAAAATTTTATGTGACGGAGCAGGAGCGCACACTGATTGAGGAAAAAATGAAGCTGCTGCAAACGGACAACTTGGGGGCGTACCTGCGGAAAATGGCGATTGACGGGTATATCATTCAGTTAGACTACTCGGCAGTCAAGGAGCAGACGGCAGAGATACAGAAAGTCGGCGTAAACGTCAATCAGATAGCAAGGCGGGTCAACTCCACCGGGAACGCCTACAAAGAGGACTTAGAGGAAATAAAGGGGGCATTGGATAAGATATGGCAGTTACAAAGATACACCCTATCAAAACTACGCTGAATAAGGCGATTGATTATATCTGCAATCCCGACAAGACAGACAATCAGATTTTGATTTCCTCCTATGGCTGCTCATACCAAACGGCAGATATAGAGTTTGGCTTTACGCTGTCAAAGGCAAGGGACAAGGGGGACAACCTCGGACACCATTTGATACAGTCTTTTGCGCCCGGAGAGGTCAGCTATGAGGAAGCCCACCGCATAGGAAAGGAGCTTGCGGACAAGGTTCTCGGCGGCAGATATGAATATGTGTTGACTACCCACATAGACAAGGGGCATATCCATAACCATATCATATTTTGTGCGGTCGATTTCACGACACACCGCAAGTATGTTTCCAACAAGAAAAGCTATTATCAGATACGCAACGAAAGTGACAGACTGTGCAGGGAACACGGCTTGTCGGTCGTCACGCCGGGGCAGGACAAGGGAAAGAAATATGCGGAATGGGACGCAGAACGCAAAGGCACAAGTTGGAAAGCAAAGCTGAAAGCCGTGATTGATGTTACCATTCCAAAAGCGAAAGATTTTGATGATTTCCTGCGGCTCATGGAAGCGGCGGGCTATGAGATCAAGCGGGGGAAATACATTTCATTCCGTGCGCCGGGGCAGGAACGCTTCACACGCTCTAAGACGCTTGGGGAAGCCTATACCGTGGAAGCCATAACGGAGAGGATTGCCGGGACATACCGGGCGAAGCCGAAAGCGTTAAGGCGGGAAAAAGCGGGTATCTCCATGCTGATAGACATTCAGAACAGTATCAAGGCAGCGGAAAGCAAAGGCTATGAACAGTGGGCGAAGATACACAACTTGAAGCAGGCGGCAAAGACTTTGAATTTCCTAACGGAGCATGACATTTCAGAGTATGAACAGTTGCAGGCGGTACTTGATGAAGTGCATACGGAAAGCGAAAATACCGCCGCCACGCTGAAAGGCTTGGAAAATAGATTGTCCGACATATCCCTTTTGATGAAAAACATATCCGCATACCAACAGACAAAGGCGGTCTATATGCAGTACAAAAAGGCAAAGGACAAAGAAAAATTCCTGCGGGGGAATGAGAGCAGTATCATCATTCACGAAGCCGCCGCTAAGACGTTGCAGGCGGCAAAGAACGGCGGGAAGCTGCCCGACTTCAAAACGCTGCATATGGAGTACAAGGAGCTTACGGAGAAAAAAGAAAGACTGTATCAAGAGTACGGGAAACTGAAAAAGAAAGTGAAGCAGTACGACACAATCAAGCAGAATGTAGACAGTATCTTGCGGCAGGCGAAGCAGCCGGAACGGGAAAAGGAAACAGAGAGGTAATGCGGACAATTAGGGCAGGCATATAAGGCGTTTTAAGGGCATTTCCGGGGTGTTTTGTGCGTAGGTAGGGAAATATCCATTGCCGCCCGGAAAACAGCTTCTAAGCGTCCACAAGGGCAGAAAAAGACACCGGGGAATGACAGTGTATCAATCATCATTCCCCGGCGTTATCCGTTGAATTTATAGCCGACACCTAACACGGTTTTGATGTAGGTCGGGTTTTTGCTATCCGGCTCTATCTTTTTCCGCAGGTTGCAAATCACGTTTCCAACGCTTGAATGGCAGCTATCGCTATCCATGTTCCAGACGGCTTCAAATATCTGCGCCCGTGAGAGGACAATACCGGGATTGGAAGCAAGGAAAACAAGGGTACTGTATTCAAGGCGGGTAAGATTGATTTCTTTTCCGTTTTGAATTACCCTGTGTTGGTTCTGCTTTATTTCCAGTCCCGGAAAAGATAACACGGAAACGGGCGTAATCTGCACGTTTTTAAGCTCTACATAGTCAGATAGTGCCGTTACGATTTTATCAATTATTTTTTCCTCTTGTTCATTAAGTGTCAGCAGTAATAATTTACTTATACTAACTACCACCTCACATTGTACTAATTTTTGTAGAGATAAAATTAAACTTTGTTCAAAGAAATCGTATGTTCCTTTGGCTTTTCTAAATTTGCTGCATATCCAAAAGAAGCACATAATACAGGGCTAAATCCATTTGGAATTTCAAGTGATTTTTTTAGTAGTGTGTCCTGTTTGATTGCAGCGGCAGCACCGCCCCATATAATACTGTCTACTTTCTGGTCTGTTGCCGCAAGAACCATGTTTTCAAGTACGCAGGCTGCATTTGCATATTCGATTCCCGGCATTGTGGCAGGTGTTGAAGAAATAATAATAAGTGTTTTAGCCCCAAAATCCATATTTTTTCTTATTTTTATCATTTCATACACCATGTTTGACGCAGCAACGCCTATCTGTTTTAGCAGTTCTGCATTTTGTACGATTGTTATATGTAACGTATCATATTTATTTGACGCTACCGGGGCGTGAAAGCCTGCTTTGATAATGGTGTTTAATATCTCATCAGAGATTTGTTCGGGCTTAAATGACCTAACAGATTTTCTAAGTGAAATTGCTTTTAATGTTTCCATTTATCTTGCTCCTGCTTGATTAGATTTTTATTTTTATTACGCAGTCTTTTCCACCACGCAGAATACTTTCAGTTATTTCTACCTCTACGAGTTTACCAAAAAAGATACTCCACATTGCTTTTTCATGCCCACGGGTACATTCGCATAACATATCAGCATTTATTGTAATTCCGTCTGCCATCGGACAAGAACACTTATCTTTATTAAGAGGTATGACAATGCCATCATCTGTTTCCGTTATTGTCATTGGCATAATACCATTTAGAAAAGATACATAATCTGCCCGTGTTTTACAGTTTGAAGCGGCGGCTTTCATTTGGCGGAACTGTTCTTCCATGTTTTTCCGTGCCGCACACTTTTTTCCGCAACATTCAATCATATGGATTGCCGCAGGGGTTTGTACTTCCTTTGCCGCACCTAACATATCATCAATCCATTCTGCATAATTACTCATAAAATACCTCCAATCAAAATTTATTTCAGATTTTCTTTTACATCATCAATTATATGTGGTATATTGAAATCTGAAAAGTACTATTTTATTTTATAGGTACTATCTTTCAAAATAGTAAGGAGAACAGATAATGGAAGATTTGGTTTTTGATACGGAGAATTGTCCAATCGCAAGAGTATCTAAGATAATTCAAGGAAAATGGACAATGGTAATTATGTATTTATTGTCTGAAAACACTCTGCGTTTTAGCGAAATCAAGCGGAAACTCCCGTCTGTTACAGAAGCAAGTTTAACAAAAGACCTGCGGCTTTTAGAAAGCTATGGCGTTATAAACAGGCAGGTTTACCCGGTTGTGCCGCCAAAAGTAGAGTATTCCCTTACAGAAATGGGAAAGGCGTTTCTCCCTATCTTAAATCTGCTTAATGAGTGGGCTGATAAATACACTACATAATACTTAGAAACAGCACCGGGAAATGACGGTGTATCAATCATCATTCCCCGGCTTTCTCTTTTTTCCGCAGGCTGCAAATTACATTGCCACTGTCTATGTGTATCAAAATATATTTATGTTAATACAGTTGTTTTAAGATTTCCGCACACTGTTCAATCCCTATTTCTCCGCTGTCTAAAGAGATATGGTAATTTTGGGCTTTGCCCCATTTCATATCTGTATAAAATTGGTAGTAGGCTGCACGGTGTTTATCTTTGTTTTTAAGCCTTTGCAAAGGAAGCTGTTCCTGTTCTCCGTACTCTTTGACAATTCGTTCCGCCCGTTTTTCAATGTTTGCATGGATAAAAACCCGCAGGCAGTCAGCTTTGTCATGCAGGATATAATCAGCACATCTGCCAACAATAACGCAGGCTTCGCTTTCGGCAATCTGGCAAATGATATCATGTTGGATAGCCCAAATCTTGTCTTGGTTAGTAAGTCCGTTTTTTCTGTCTGCCAATGTTAAAGCTAATACTCCTTGTGGGGCGTATCTGCTTTCTTCTTGAATGTAATCTTTAGAAAAGCCGCTTTTTAAAGCTAATTTTTCAATGATTTCCCGGTCATAGCAGGGTATTCCTAATTTTTCGGCAGCTTTCTTTCCGATTGTACGCCCTCCGCTGCCAAATTCCCGGCTGATTGTTATAATTCTGTTATTCACAAAAACACCTCTTTCTTTTTTAGAATTTTTTATGAGAAACTTGCTGTATTATTCTGCTTTTTCAATTACTCCTGTGCTAAATGTTTATCCCTTACGCTGTACTTTTTGTATGTATAAACATATAGTATTATCGCAAGGACAAAAGAAAGAAAATCCGCAACGGGCTGCGCCCATACAAGCCCCTGCAATCCCAAAGCTGCTTTCAGAATAAAAAGTATTGGAATGAATATCACTCCTTGTTTGCTTATGTTGATGATAAAAGAAGATGTTGCTGCTCCCATAGCCTGTAAGGTGTTCATAAGAACGAAGAACACACCTACAAAGGGGCCTGTCATCAACAAAATTTTTGAGAACTGTACTCCATATTCAAACGCTGTTTCATTGGTCAGAAAGGCACTTACAATCTGTGAAATGAACAAATAACAAAGTGCTGTAAAGATAGTGCCAACGATAAACGCAAGTATGATAGAGAACTTGAAAACAGCATTGAAACGCTTTTGTAATTTTGCCCCAACGCAATATCCCAATAAGGGCTGAACTCCCTGCCCTAAACCTACGCATATCACTATGGAAATCATAACGACTTTCATAGCTACGCCCATTCCTGCGATTGCCATATCTCCGTATTCTGCCATTTGACTGTTTATAAGCATTTGGGAAACGCTCATAAGTATAGAATTTAATGCGGCAGGTACGCCAATCATAAGTACGCCGCTGCAAATTTTGTTTCTGATTGAAAAGTCTTTTATACTGATACTTAAACTTGACTTTCCACGGACGAAGTACAAAATATAATAAGCTGCGCCGAATACGTTTCCAATTACAGTTGCAACCGCCGCCCCGGTAATTTTCCACCCAAAGCCTAAAATCATAATTGGGTCAAGTATGATATTAAGCAGATTACCCAAAAGCTGTCCCATCATGGCTTTTCCAGATTCACCCTCTGCACGGACTACATTTGAATAGCAGTTGGAAATCAGAACAAACGGCCCGCTGCACGCAACAATGATTAAATATGTTTTGGCATATTCCCATGTGTCGGCTTGCGCTCCGATTGCGGATAGTATGGGGTCTATAAAAATCAAAAACAGTGCCGAAAAAACGATACCGACAATAACGCAGCCCCACATACAAAAAGAGCAGACTTTCCGTGCGTACTCCTTTCTCCCTTCTCCCAAAGCTCTTGAAATAACAGATGTACCTCCAATCCCAAAAACAGTGCCTAAAGCTGTATAAATCAGAAAAACAGGGGTTGCAAGTGATACAGCCGCAACTTGTAATGCGTCATGTGTTTGTCCGATAAAAAAAGTGTCTGCCAAATTATAGATTAGCACCATGAGCGCAGCCGCCGTAGCGGGCAACGCATTTTTTAATACCGCTTTGTGAACAGGTAATTTTTCAAATACTTCTAAAGATTTTTCTTCCATTGTTTTCCTCCATAGCTTAATTAAAATCAAGGTGTCAACAGCAAGGTGTCGATTTGCTCAAAATAAATACCCTTGCAAAAGCAGGGCATTTATTTTATATTATCGTACATTCTTTGTAACAAGGAAAAAAATGTGTCTATTTCTTCTGTGGATAGTCCAGAATATAACGTATCATTTAAGTTGTTGATTTCCTGCTCAACATCTTTCACATATTTTTCTCCTGTTTCTGTAAGCCGAACCAGTTTTATTCGTCTGTCCTCCGGGTTCGTAAAGCACTCTACAAATCCTTTTGCCACAATTCTATTGATAGTTCCTGCACAAGTGGACTGTGCTACATTCAAAATACTTTCTAATTCTTTGAATGAATAGGTTTTGTCGGCTCTCTGATTTAGAGAGCGCAATATCCATACTTGAACCAAAGTTAGTTTCCTTTGGCGTAAGGCATTATTGACTCGCCTTTCGATTGCCTCATTAAGCAATTTTATAAGCATACTTTGCTCGTCCAATTTATTGTTCCTCCTTTCAAAAACATATCATAGCACATTCAAACCCATGCTGTCAACACCTTGGTTTTGAAAAACGCCGGGAAACAGCAGCCCGCAGACTGCCATTCCCCGGCGCTTCATTACTCCATATCTTCAGCAGGCAGAAACACAAGCTCTGCAAATTCTTCCTCGGTCAGCTTCTTCAGCTTTTCCGCTGTGCGCTCCGCAAGCTCCCGTATCTCCGTTTCCATGTAGGGCAGGGCGGCGGTCATTGCCGCCACCGTATCAGCCCTTGTTTTCTTCCTGTAACAGCAGATAAGGTTTGTTTCCTCAAAATTGAATTGTCCCATACGCCTATACCTCCAATCCCTTGTTCTTGCTCTTTGCCGCCTGCTTTTTCGGGGCGGCGTTTACGGTCTTTTTGTCCTGTGCAAGCTGCGCCCGCAAAGAGGGCTTTTTCCCTTTCCCCTTGCCGGACAGCGTTTCGATATGCTCCTTAATGCTACCACAATTTAAGCGGTGTTGGTTATATTTTTCTTCCAGTAGAACGCCATGCAGGGCGGCGGGGTCTTTGGGCTGTTCTTCAAAGTTGACGAATTTCCCTAAGTTGGGGTCAGCGTCCCCGGTAATGCGCTTCCCGGCTTCCTGCGTCCGTTCCCCGTTCTCATATATCAGCTTGGTATCTCCGGGGGCTACGGAAGCGTCCTTGACGTGCTTATAGTGCTTCTGGTAGTCCAGTTCGTAGAGGTTGCCCGTTACCCTGCCTTTCTCTATGCCCGTCAGCTCCACGGCGTAGGCAAGTATCTTGTCCCTTGTCTGCTCGGCGTAGAAACAGAACGTGTTATGCTCCCGTGTATCCTTGATGAACGTGTCACGCTCCCGCAAGCACCACGTCCCGGCAGGGCGGCATAACCACAAGTATTTTTTATCCTCCGGGTTCGGGCTTTTCGCCGCCTGCTTCAAAATCCTTACGTCTATGTCAAAATCAGACTGAAAGTGTTCCGTGTGGGTCTGCATGATTGCTTTGAGGGATTTTAATATATCCACGTTTTCAAATTTCTGCATGGTTCAGCTCCTTTCTAAGTCCTGTTTTCTGCTTTTCTCCGCTGCCTTTTTTGGGGCGTTTTTTAACGCTTCCTTGTCCTGTGCAAGCTGCGCCCGGATAGAGGGCTTTTTCTCCGTCTTGGCGGCTGTGCGGGCTTCTTTCTGTATCTCTACGGGGCTTTTCCCGGACAAAGGTTTTATGCAGGATAAGCGGTCAGCAACGTAAATAGCGTTGTCGTTAAGCTGCCTTTGCCACGCCCCGGCTTTAGGCGACCAACGGAAGCCGTTTTCCTTTAGGGTTTCACGGGTCTTTTCGTCCGGCTTTTCCTCAAAGAAGATTTGCAGGCGGTTGTCCTCCCGGTTGGCTTCCACCGTGCCGCCGTCAAACTCCCACCCGGCGTAGGCGGTTTCCTGCTTCCTTGTCAGCTCCGCAATGCGCCCCTTTACCCGGCGTATCTCTGCGTTGTTGTTGGATAAAGCCCATGAGGGATAGGGCTTATCGTCTATGTGCCATTGCTGCGACATTCCGGCTTTCAGCTTTTCAATACTTTCAGCGGAAAGGTTGGGGCAGCCGTCAAGTGTCTTGTGCTTTCTGTAATAGGCGTTTACCGCTTTCATGGTGTCCTGTGCCGATTGCAGCTTTTCCAGTTTGGCTTCTAACTTCTGTATTGCCTGCGGGTCGTCTGCGCTGATACCGCCCGTGCCCGTGCTGCGTATCTTGTCAAGCAAGCCCTGTATGTCGTTCCACTCGGAATAGTTTTTCTCACGGGCGGCGTTCTGCTTTTCCTTTTTGCGTACCGGGAAATTAGAACCGCCCGCAATGAGGATAGAGGGTACACGGGCTTCAATGGAAAAACTGCTGTTCATGTTCTCTGCAAGTTTCCGGGCGTAGGTGTCAACAAGGCTGTCAATCTTTTCGTGATACATGGGGTCTACGCTCTTTTTCTGCCTTTCGGCAATCTCCACGGCTTTGTCTACCATTTGCCTGTATTCTGCGGTTGCGCTGCCGGGCTTGTAGTCGCTGAAACTGTTGGCTTCTTTTGCACGGCGGGCAGCCCCCTCATTGATTGTGTAATAAATGGTCTTGGTTTCCGGGGCGGTCTGCTCCGGCGTATCATCATGCAGGGAAAAGGGCTTGTCGGCAAAGAAAAATTCCTTTTCCGGGGTAAAGCCTGCCTGCGATAAAAAGTCCGTTATGCGTGAAAATTCCTCGTAATCTTCTTTGGTATAAATTCCCCGGTTTAAGGCTTCGTCCTGCGGGTATGTGCAGCCCTCGCTTGAAAGGAATGTAAAGGCGGCTTGGCAGTCGGAAACGTAGAGCAGGGAATTGTCTTTATTGTCGTAATGCCCCTTGCTGTCGTAGTTCTCGCTTTTCCCGATATAGATTTTGTCGTCCATAGTAAAAAGGGCAACCATGCCGTCATAGCGGCTTTTTGCGGCGGCTGTGATACGGGCTGTGTCCGGCTCGGCGTTGGCAGCGTCCCGGTCTTTCTGTATTGCGTCCGCAAGGTCGGCAAGTGAGATCTGCTCCCCGGCGTTTGCCTTTGCTTCCAGTGCGTCCGTGTTTGGAGTGTTGTTGATGATACCGTCAATCATGTTGCCGTTTTGCTCGGTGGTCTGCTCGGCTGCCTTTAGGTGGTTTTCCGGCGTTTCTGCTGCAATGGCGGTCTGTTCCCGTAAAAACTCCGGCACTTCCCGGTAGCCGAACCTGTCAACATAATGCGCCGTGTTCTCCCCGTTCTGATGAAGTACCACTATATCCGACACGGAAAGGCTGTGTCCCTTAAAATCTTTGGGGTGGTCGTTATTGAAACGGGTATAAATATCTTCAAGGGAAGTTCCCGGCGTAAGCTCTGCGGTATAGATAAGGTCGTAATTCGTTGCGTCCACGGAAAGCCCCGCCGCTTGCAGGCGGTCGTAAGGCTCGAAATGGTAGTCACGCATACCCGCCCCGTCCTTTAATTGGTAAATGCCGAAAGCGTCCCCTTTCCCGTAAAGCAGGTGCATTTCCTTTTCCGGCGCACCCGCCGCTAATTCCTCTTTCATGGCACGGTACTCCGTGAGGGCGTTCCAGTCCTCCTTGTGTACGCCGAAAATGCCGCCTTTTTCCGCATGGGCTTTTATGTCCTCCGGGCTGTCGGGTATGCTTTCGCTGCCGTCCGCATGGAGTAAGAAAATCTGCATATCCTCTTTTTCGTAAAGGCGCAGGGCGGCTTCTTCCTTTAGGGGCAGCATACCGTCCCATGTGTAGCCGTATTCCTGCATATCGGAAACAGTGATAGAGGGGTCGGGCAGTCCTGCGGCGTATGGCTCGTAACCATTGGCGGCGTATTCGTCCACGGTCATTCCTGCGGCTGCCGCTTCCTGTGCGATTTCCTCTTTGACGTGTTCCTTGTAGTCGGCAAGCTCCGTGTCAAAGTCTTTAAGCTGCGGGGCGGGTGGCAGGTTGTAATCTCCGCTGTTTACCATTGTCCGGCACTTGGAAACATATTCTTTCATGGCGGTGTGGTAGGCTGTTTCGGTGGGTGTCATGTTCCCGTTTTCCTGCAACGCTTTTGTGGCGATCCGCTCCATGTTGGAGAGGTTATTGTGCAGTTTCAGATAGGGGACAAATTCATGCAAGAGCATTTCCCGCTGTGCCTTGTCCGCTTCCAGTGCTTCCGTTCCTCCGCTGTGTAAAACAAAATTGTCCCATTCCTCGTTATTCTCATAATCGGCATGGTAGCTTTCGATATGCTCTATGAGTGTGCCGTCCCCGTCCCCTAAGTCCTGCCGTCCTATGTAATTGTCCGGCTGTCCGTTCATTACAAAGTCAATGCGGAACTTGGTCTTATAAAAGCCGTCCTCTGCAACAGTGGCTTTATCAAGATTTTCAATGAGGGCGTTTGCTTCGGAAAGGCTCATTGTTTCGCCGTCATGGAAACGGCTGTGTTCGCTCCAAATGATTGTGACGGTCGGCTCTGCGTTGGGGTCGGGCGGTGGGAAATTATCTTCGGGCTGCTCTGTCTGTGCGTCCTCTTTTGTGGGTTCTTCCGTGGCTGTTTTTTCCGCTTTCGGGGTGTCTTTTGTGGGTTCGGCTGTGTCCGTTTTTTCCTCCTGCGGTGCTTCCTGCTCCGGCTGTTCTGTTTTCTCCGGCGTGGGTTCTTCTGCCTGCGCTTCCTGCGCCTGCGTCTGCTCCTTGTTCTGTGTCAGCTCCGCAAGGTTTTTATCTATGTCCGCAATCAGCCCGGCGGCGGTGTCACGGATTGTTTCAAGGGACGCTTTCAGTTCGGACAGTTCCCGCCCGCTGCTCCATTCTGCAACATAGGCAAAGGAATAATCGGAAGTGTCAAGCATATAGTGTTGGCATACGGTGTAGGCAATGCTTTCCGCCTGTACCTCACGGGTGCGGCGGTCGGGGCGGTCTGCCTGCTCCTTTGCCGGGGCGTTCAAATCTATGTCGTGCAGCTTGGCGTGTGCGATCTCATGTATCAGCGTTTTAAGGTTCTGTAATTCGCTCATGCCCTCGTTAATGGCTATGCGTTTTTCTGCCTGTGAGTAATAGCCTTTTGTGCCGTTTCCAATCTTTTCAAAACCAACGGGGGCGGGGCTTGCCTGTGTTACTGCCTTAAAGAAATCGGCGTACTGTTCCACGTCCCCGGTCAGCTCGTCAACGCCGATAGTGGGAAGCTCCTTTCCCTCGGTCTGCGACACGTCAAAGACGGAAACAACCTTGAACGCCGGGACGGTTATTTCCGTTTCTTCCTTGACGGGCTTTCCGTCTTTACCAATCACGGGCTTTTGGGTCTGCGGGTCGATTTTGTCAATTTCCCTTTTGACTTTGTACGGGGACGGCGCAAGCACTTTGATACTTTTTGCGTGGCTTACCACCTGCCGCCCATAGTCATTTTTCCATGAGGTATAGCCCGCCACAAAGGTTGCGTCCGGCTTCTGCATGGCAATCAAGAGGGTGTTGTTCAAACTGTAATCATGGAATTTAGACATTACCCGTAAATACTCTTTGAAGCGGTCGCTGTCGAATAAATCCTGTATGCCCTGTTCCAGTCTGTCCGTGATCTCTTTTATCTTTTCGGCGGGTTTCTGCGCCGTTAATTCAATGGGGCGTATGGGGTTGGCGGCGGCAATGTCAACCGGGGCGGCTTCCATTTCCACATTTTCCGGGGCTGTGCGTTCCGTTTCGGGGTAGCTCATTATACGGTATTTCTCCGGCGTTTCCTGCCCGGCGTAAACCTCTTTCCAGTCCGTCCCGCTTCTTGCAATATAGCCGTAATCGGTCAGCTTGCCGTCCTCATGGAGTGCGGCGTTAAAGCCGAAATCCTCCTTGTCAATCCCGGCTTTCCATTGCTCCGGCATTTGCACTTTGCCGCTGTCATTGAGGAAATAGTCGCCCAATTCCTTATAGCTCAAAATGCCCGGAACATAGGAATAAAAATCGGAATTGTAGGTGTGGTTTATCAGCCCGTCAAGGCTTTCCGGCTTGAAATCGCTGTGCATAACAGCGTCCAGTTTTTCAAGCTGCTCCGGGGTCATTTCTTCAAGCCTTGCGGCAAGGAAATTTATCTTGTCAAGGTCGCCGTCCCTTATCCAGTCAAAGGGTATGTCAATGCGCCTTTTCTCGTCCGTGGAATAGCCGTTCAAGAAAAAATCCTGCGGGTTGTCGGCGGTAATGTTCAGTGCTTTCATGGCTTCGTGGAGTTCTTCTTTTGTGGCGGGCAGGGAGAGGAACACGCCCGCCGGGTTGCCTTTTTCAAACTCGGTGCGGTTCTGTATCAGCACGGAAAAATCATCTTTCATAAGCAAAGCTCCTTTCGGTTTTTTGTTTTTTTAAGAGGGTTTGGGACACTTCCCAACAAGCAAAATTCCCACAAGTCCCGCAGGGCGGGAAAGTGGGAATTTACGGGATTGGGTACTCAATCCCTATGCTTGCTATTCTTCTGTGGGTTACTTCTTGGCTTTTGGCTTCTTGGTCTTTTTCAGCTCAATCTTATAATTCACATACTTTTCTCCTGTGTCTGCAAGCAGCACGTCAGCGTCATAGGTCTTGCCCGTTTTCTCGGAATACAAGCCTTTCATGCTTACCCTGCCTTTACTAAGCAGGGCGGCGGCAATGGCGGCGGTCAGCTCCTTTTTCTTGCTTTCAAAAAAGCGGTCATTCTTCCACATGGAAAACGCACAATCCTTATTGCTGCAATAAAAATTTTTCTTCCCCTCATAGACGGGAGAGCCACACCGGGGACACTTGCCGATTTCCTTTTTTTCCGGGGCAAACAGTTTTTTCTTTTCCTCCGGGACGGCGGCATAATCTTTGACAAGCCCCGCCGCCATTGCTTCAATATTCCACATGAAGCTGTCTGGGTCGGCTTCCCCTTTGGCAATCTCCGTGAGGGCGTTTTCCCACTCGGCGGTCAGCTTCGGGCTTGTGAGAATGTCGGGCAGGACGGCGACAAGGTTCTTGCCGTCTTTGGTCGGTATGAGCTGCTTTTTCCTGCGTTCCACAAAGCCCGCCTGTACAAGTTTTTCCAGTACCGCCGCACGGGTGGCGGGAGTGCCTAAACCTTTGCGCTCTGCGTCCTCTGTAATGTCCCCGTTTCCGGCACGTTCCATAGCGGAAAGCAGGGTATCTTCCGTATAGGCTTTCGGGGGCGTTGTGTCATGCTCCGTCATGGCTGCCTTTGCCGTGATCTTTTGTCCCTCGGACAGTTCCGGCAATGGGTTTTCTTTCGTGGTTTTCCCGTCCTCCGGCTTCGTTTTCAAGGTGGCACGGAAGCGGCGTTCCAGTTCCTTAAAGCCCTCGCATTTAACGGTCTTTCCCTTTGCCGTAAAGGTCACGCTGCCGCAGGAAAAGGAAGCGGTCACGGCTTCGTATCGGTAAGGCTGCGCCGTTGCGGATAACAGTTTCATGGAGAGCAGGAGCAGGATATTTCTTTCACTTTCGGGCAGGCTGCCTTTGTCTGTCTTTACCGCTTCGGCGGTGGGAATGATTGCGTGGTGGTCGGACACTTTCCTGCTGTTCAAAATGCGGGAGTAGTCCGGGGAGAGGTCTGCGCCCTTTGCAAAGTCCAGTGTGCCGAAAAGCCCGGACACGATATTTTCAGCGGTGGGGAGCATATCGTCTGTGAGATATTGGCTGTCCGTCCGGGGATAGGTGCATAGCTTTTTCTCATAAAGTGATTGGGTGTAGTCAAGGGTCTGCTTGGCGGTGTAGCCGTAAAGCCTGTTTGCTTCCCGCTGCAAGGTCGTGAGGTCATAAAGGCGGGGCGGGGTCTCGGTCTTTTCCTCCCGGATAAGGGAAGTGCATACTGCCGTTTCCCCGTCACAATCCCTGCGGAGTTTTTCGGCTTCGTCCTTTTCCGTGTAGGGCGGGCTTGCCGCTTCAAAAGTGCCGTCCCCGATACGCACCACATAATATTTTTTCCTTTCAAAATTCTGTATGGCGTTGTCACGTTCCACAAGCAGGGAAAGGGTCGGTGTCTGTACCCGCCCCACGTTCAAGGTGTGGTTGTAGAGGACGGAAAAAAGCCGGGTCGCATTGATACCGATAAGCCAGTCAGCCTTTGCCCGGCATAGTGCGGAATGATAGAGCGGGTCATAGTCGTGTCCGTCCCGCAAATCGTCAAAGCCTTTCCTTATTGCGCTTTCCTCCATGCTGCTGATCCACAAGCGTCTGAATGGTTTTTCACACCCGGCTTTCTCATAGACAAAGCGGAAAATGAGTTCCCCCTCACGCCCTGCGTCCGTGGCGCACACAAGCCCGGTCACGTCCTTTCTGTGCATGAGGTTCTTTAAGGTTTCAAACTGTTCTTCCTTGTCCGGGGATATGACGGTTTCCCATGTTTGGGGCAGGATTGGCAAGTCCTCATAACGCCATTTCTTAAAATCCCCGTAATGGGTGGCGTCCGCAAGCCCCGCAAGGTGTCCCACGCACCAACTTACAAGGAAGCCTGCGCCCTCCATGTAGCCGTCTTTTCTTTCGTCTGCGCCGATAACGGCGGCGATTGACATTGCCACGCTCGGCTTTTCTGCGATTACCAACTGCATAAAAATATCTCCTTTCAGTGTTCCGGCTCGGTGCTTTTCTTTGCCTGCAACTTCTTGATACAGTACCCGATACAAGGGGATAGCCCCTTGTTATAAGGGCAGCCAGTACAAGCCGGGGAATGGGGGACGGGCGGCGTGTCGTCCCTATGCCGCCCGTGTCCCGGTTTCTGTGTCATCATTCTTTCAAAGGGGCTGTCTGTGAACCACGTCATAAGCCGCCCTCCGTATCATCATCAAGCCCCGTTTCTCCGCTTTCGGTGTCGTCCCCGTAGTCGGTTTCCCCGTCCGCTTCGGTGTCGTCTGCGTCCACTGTATCGTCCCCGTAGCCGTCATAATCGGTGTCGTCCTCATAGTCCATTTCTTCGTCCTCGTCAAAGTCAAAATCGGAGAAGTCCGGGCTGCCCTTTGCGGTGTCCTTTGGCTTGATGTACTTGAAATAATAGAACGCCCCGCCGCCTGCAAGGAGTGTCAGAAGAAAGAGCAGGAGCAGGCTTTTTGTGCCTTTGTCATTCTTTGGCTTCTCCGGCTCGGCTTCGGTTTCCGGCTCGGTTTCTTTCTCTGTCCCAGTGCAGGAATTACGGTTGTTAAGGCATACGGGGCAGCTTTCGTTGACCGCCCCGGCTTCGCATTTCTCCTTGCAGGTGCAGGTCTGCGGCATGACGGTTGTTTCCTCTTTCTCCCTGTCCTCAATCAGTGCCATAAGGTCGGCTTCGTCCACCATGTTAAGGAAATGCACGGTGTTTTCCCCCTCGGCGGCACGGTCGATAAGGATATAAAAATAATTGCCGTTCTTGGTGGTTACTGTGATGAGCTGCTTGTTCTCTCCCCAAATATCATCAACAAGGGTTGCGTTCCCCTCCGGGGTCAGCGGGTCGCTCGGTTCTGCCGTTTCCTCCGGCTTCGGTTCGGGTGTGGGTTCGGTAACTTCGTATTCCTCCCCGCCGCCTGCGTAGGCGGTCATGGAAAAGCCGCCCGTAAGGATAAGGGCGGCGGCAAGTGCGAAAAGGGTATGTAAGATTTTTTTACTCATTCTCGGTGTCCTCCTGTCTTGAAAAAAGGCTGCTGTTTGCGGTTGCTGTGGTAGTGGCTGCGGCATTGTCCGGCTTGCCCTGTAAAAAGGTGGAAAGCTCTGCCGGGGTCATGCGTAACGCCCTTACCATTTGTACGATTTGCAGGTTTTCAACCTCGGTTTTCTGTGCTTCCAGTTCCCTAAGTCTTGCCTGCTGCTTGGAGATTGCGTCTTTTGTTTTCTCAATCTCCGCAATGATACGTTCCAGTTTCATCATAGAAAAATATTCCTCCTGTTCTGATTATTTTTTGTTACGGAAGTCTGCCGTAAGAATAAAAGTGCGACTGCCAGTATGGGGTGTTGACGGAAGCGTAGGAAATGGGGTTGCCGCAATGTATCATCATGCCATTGCCGACATAAATCCCTACATGGCTAACCGCCGATCCGCTGTCATATGTCCCCGTGAAAAAGATAATGTCCCCCGGCTTGGCTTCGCTTGGTGCTATGGGGGTGGTGTAGTTGAAAATGCCCTGCGCCGTTGTCCTGCCGACATTCCCAACGCCGGAATGGTTGATTACCCAACACACAAAGCCCGAACAGTCAAAGGACGTTGACGGGGAGCTGCCGCCCCATACATAGGGGTAGCCTAAGTATTTTTCCGCTTCCGCAATCATGGCGGCAAAGCGTTCATCAGAGAGGGCTTCCGGGGGTATCTCGTAGTCGGTGTATTCCCCGCTGCCCGGCGTTCCTGTTGCGTAGTCGTCCCCGAACACGTCCGGCTTGTTGCCTTTGGTTTCCATGTAAATGTCAAACATTTCTTTCTGCTCCGGGGTTAAAAGTTCCCCGGCAAGGGTTTCAATGTTTTTGTTTGTCAGCGTTACATGGAGAATGTAATAGTCGTAGGGGATTTCCTCGGTGGTCGTTTCCCCGGTTTCCGGGTCGGTGGTGGTTTCCGTGCGGTAGCGTGTCTGTATTTCTTCCCGCAGGGTAAGGGTGTACTGCTTTTCAAACAATGCCTGTATCTCTGCCCTCGCTTCCTCCCTTGTATAATCGTAGAGCTTGGCGGTAAGGTAGGACGCAAGCGCAAAGGGGTTATGCCCGATCTCGTCAAGGTGGTACTGGTATTCGTCATAGTCCGGGTAGTCCGTTTCTATGTCTGCGATTTCCCCACGCAAGCCGCTTTCCAGTTCCTTGTAGTCGGCTTCCACCTGCCGGATTGCTTCGTCCTCGGCGGTGTAGGAAGTGCCAACGATTGAGGTAACGCCGCCCTGTATCACGGCGGCGCAGGAAGATAGCCCGGTAAATATCATCACGATTAAAAGCAGGAACACGCCCACGGTCAGTATTGCTTTCCAGTGGCGGGCGATAAAGTCCGTTGTTTTTTTCGTGGCTTCCCCGGCTTTCTGTGTCGCTTTGCGGGTGTTCTTGGCTGCGCCTGCGGTCTTTCCGGCTGCTGTCCCGGCTTTCTGCGCCGCCCTTAAATCTTTTGCGTACTGCCGTTTTATCTGCTGTTTTTGGTGGAAACGGGAGAGGGGGTTGCTTGCAAGCTCCGGGTTCTCTTTCAGTGTCTTGTGGTATAAATAATTGGTGTCTGCTTTCTGTGAAGCGGCTTCTGCTTTGGCAGCTTCCCGGTAGGGTTTCAGCTTGTGGCTTCGGTAGCCCTCTTTCAGTTTCCGTGCTGCGTAGCCGCCTGCCCGTTCCGCAACTTTCTCCGTCTTATGCGCCCCCTCAACGCCGGAATTTTCTTTCTCAATCTCGCTTACTTTCCCATGCACATAATTCTTGATCTCCTGCATGGGTCGGTCAGCCGGGTTGTGGTGCAACTTCCCGTTTGGCGGCTTGTCGGTCTTTTCAAAGTACAGGTGGGTTTTTGCCCGCCCCGTGGCTTCATCAAATTCCCTCGCCGCCTTAATGCGTTTCTGCTTGGGTATCTTTGCCCTTGCCGCTTCCAGTCTGTCAGCGGCTTTCTCGGATTTTTTCACATACTCTGCAAGCTCCGGGTCGGTGCGTTCCGCTTCGGAAAATTGCAGGCGGGTTGTCTGCTTCCCCGTGGCTTCTTTTGCCTTTTTGACGGCTTTAGCCGCCTTTCTTTGGCGTTTCTTCGCCTTGTGACGCTGCCTTTCGGCGGCGGCACGGTTTAAGGCTTTCCCGGTCACGTTTTCGGCTGTGTCCCCGGAAAAATCGTCTGTTTCCCGTTGGCTTGTGCGGGTCTGCTCCCCGGTGGCTTCGTTGGTTTCCACAACGCCGTCACGGGTCATTTTCTGCGTCATTTTTGCCTTTGCCTTAAATTCCTGCAAGCCCTGTTACCTCCTTTCTGCCTGCCCGTATTTCTGCGGGTTATAGTTGCACACGTCCCGGTCGAACCGGGGCGGCGGTATCTGTCTGTACTGTCTTTGCCCGGTACGGACGGCAAAATATAAATCCTTGTCTTTCGGGTGGGGTATGCTTTGGTACTGCGGGTAGCTGTTCAAGATTTTTTTCGCTTCCCCGGTCAGCGGGTAGATATAGCGGAACATTCGCCCGTTGATCTTCTCAATCCCCTTTGCGGCGCAGAAATCATGGGTCAGCCAGTTCTTCTTTGCAACGCCCTCCAACGCTGCGTTTTCTGATAAGAGCTGCCCGGCACTCCGGGGGTGTATCTTTTCCCCGGTTGCGCTGTCCCGGTAAACGCTCGTTGTGAAGTGTCCCAAATAGCGGAAATTCGCCGCTTGGTACACATACCCGCATTTTCCCATAATGCCGTCCGCAAGGGTGTAAAGGAAAAGGCAGCCCGTGTTGTCCCGTACCCACTTTATGAGTGCGGAGAGCGCAAGGCTGCCAAAATACCCGGTATGGTTCTTTTCCGGGAGAAAGCACATTTTCCCGATTTCCAAATAGGACGCTGTTGTAAGTCCGTGCGCCGGGAAAATCTTTCTTATCGTCTGTAAAGGCTGCGTCCCCCAACCTAAGAGGACAACGCCGGAAAGCTGCCCGCCCTCATAAATGCCTAAGTAATGCCTTGTAAGGCGGGGCAGCACTTTTGAATAGTGGTATCTGCGGATAAACGCAACCGCCGTTTCCGGGTCAGTCCTTTGTACGGTAAGGGCGGTTTTTTTATCCATTGGCAAGTTCCTCCGGGCGTGTCGTCATTATGCGGTAAAGCTCGGTGTCGGTCGGGAAACGGTCTACAAAGGGGAGTATCACGTTGCCGTAGAAGATAAGCCCCTGCCCGGCTTCGGAGTGCGTCACATAGGAGAGCTGCTTATTCGATATGCCTAACTGCTTGGCTAAAATCTGCCTGTCGCCGCCCGCTTGGTTCAGCATATAGATAAAATCGCTGTTCTCAAAGATGTTTTCAATCTCCCGACTTGCAAGTAAATCTTTGACATTCTGTGTAATTCCTGTCGGTATTCCGCCCCACTTTCTAAATCTTTTCCAAATCTCAACGCTGTAAGCTGCCGTCTGTTCCTCTTTCAGCAGCAAGTGAAATTCATCGCAATAGAACCATGTGTTAGCGTGGAGTTCCCTGTTTTCAGTTACCCGCCCCCATACTTGGTCTTGTATGATGAGCATACCTAACTTTTTGAGCTGCTTGCCTAATTCCTTAATGTCAAAGCAGACAAGGCGGTTATGTATGTCTATGTTGGTGCGGTGGTTGAACACGTTAAGGCTTCCATGCACATACAGTTCCAGTGCTGCGGCTACCCGTGCGGCTTCCGCTTCCGGCTGCTTCTTTAGTGCGTTATACAAGTCCTCCAAAATCGGCATTTTCGCCGGGGTAGGGTCTGCAAGGTATTCCCGGTAAACCTCCCGCACGGCTCGGTCAATGACCGTCTTTTCGATAGGCTCTAAGCCGCTTTTGCCGCCCACGACAAGCTCGCAAAGGGAAAGGATAAAATCACTTTTGAGCGATAAGGGGCTTTCGTCCTCGGAATAGTTGAGGTTCAAGTCCATAGGGTTCACAAAGTCTTTGCTTGTGGGGGAGATTTTCACAACCTGCCCGCCTAAACGGTTGACAAGCGGCGCATACTCGGCTTCGGGGTCGCATATCAAGATACAGTCCTTTTTGTCTGCCACAAGGAATACGTTAGTGATCTCACGCTTGGCAGAAAAGCTCTTGCCGCTTCCCGGTGTCCCCAAAATCAAGCCGTTAGGGTTTTTCAGCTTCTTGCGGTCGGCAAGTATCATGTTGCTTGAAAGGGCGTTCAGCCCGTAGTAGAGGGCTTCCCCGTTCTGAAAAAGCTCCTGCGTGGTAAACGGCACGAAAATAGCCGTGCTGCTTGTCGTAAGCCCCCTCTGTATGGGGATTTCATTCAGTCCCAAAGGCAGGGACGACATAAGCCCGGCTTCCTGCTGATAGTCAAGGCGCACAAGGGAACAGTTGGCTTTCTGCGCCACGCCCGCCGTTTGGAAAATCTGATTTTCAAGCTGCTGCTTATTGTCGGCAAGGTTTACCACAAGGAAAGTCAGTAAAAACATTCGCTCGTTGCGGCTCTGCAAGTCCCGTAACAGGTCTTTAGCGTCCCCGCCGTAGGTGGCAAGGTCGGACGGTATTATATCCATATCGTAGCCGCTCCGTACCGCCTTTTTCTGCTCGGCTATCTTCATAGCGTCTAAGTCTGTTATCTTGCGTTTTATGGTCTTTATGGCTTCGCTCTGGTCGATACTGCGGATATGCAGGTTTACAAGTAAATGCCCGTCCACGTTCAAGAGGTCGGCAAGCAGGCGGTCGTTGAGTTCCGGCGCAAGTATCTGTAAGAACGATACCGCCCCGGTCTTGTCGCCCATGCCGAACATTCGCCCGTTTCTGAAAGCAAATGAGGGCGGCGCAATAAAATCTTTCGTGGAAAGCCCGGACGGTACAAGCCATTTCCAGTTAAACATGAAACGCCTGTCCCCGTCCGGGTGGAAAATGCCGTGCAGCACTTCAAGCCGATCTTTCCCGTCAAGCGGCTTGTTCGCCGCCCCTAAGATTTTTAAGTGGTTCAATATATCCGTTTCCAGTCGGTTCAGCCGGGATTTTGCATTTTTAAGGCTGTCGGCTTCCAGTGTGAACGTGAGGTATTTGCGCTTCACAAGCCCGTTGTTGCCCTTTGCAAGTTGGTTTTGGAGCATGGCGGCGTATTCTTCCCGCACATCATCAAAACCGTCCTGCTGCGGCGGTATGGCGATACTCTTTGAGAAGTCCCCCTGCCCGGCGACACGGTTCACAAAGGTAAGCTGCAAGCCTACGGAGCTGTCAAGTGAGTTGTAGAAGTCGCAGAGGGCTTCAAAGGTCGCTGTCTTGTCGTCCGGCTGTGCAAGCTGATAGTTGATGTCGGAAAACTCAATGCTTTTTGAGAAAAGGTTGTCTTTTACTCGGCATATCCCGTCCGGGTACATGGTTTCATAGGGGATTGTCTGCTGTGCGGTGTGCTTTTTCCCGTCCCCCTTTGCCTGCCGCATGAGGGTGGCTATCTCCTTTTTTTCTGCCCGTGTCAGTCTGATCTTTTCCTTTGTGGGCTGCTTTTGCGGTCTGTCTTTGATAGCTTTTTTTCGCAATGGCTGTTACCTCCTTGTTAAGTTTCCGTTGCTTTCCTAAGACGGCGTAATAGTTTTCCGTCCTGTACGGTCGTTCCTTTGGCGTTAGGAAAAACACTTTGATGATGTTGCCTAAAATGGTTTCAAGCGGCTGCCCGTGCTTCTCGTACATGGCGAACATGAAAAACGGGAGCATGGCAAGCACCATGATAAAGGTCGCTGCGGTCTGCGGGACGCTGCCCTTGATAAGAAAGAAAAGCGGTACGCCCACAACCGCCGCCATACTGAAACACACAAGCTGCCGCTTGGTAAGGTTCAGCGCAACCTTGCTCTTTACTTTCGTAAGGTCTTTGGGTACTGTGACATATGCCATTGATTACCTCCTTTCAGTTGATTAGAATTGTTGCTTTTTTACATGAGATAGGACACCCGCCATTTAGTCATAGATAAGTTGGATTGTTTTGTTAGAGATACCGTGTTTTGAGGAAATAGTCAAAAAGTGTTGATTTTTACGGGCTTCTTTGAAAACTTTCCTATTCTTTTTTGTCACATCACGGAGAAAAAAATAAAAAATTTGCAAGTTTGATGATATACATTTTTTTATCGTGCATATTATATAAGTGTAAGTGACAATATTTGACAAAGGAGAAATGCCTATGACATTACTAATTTTGGGACTAGCCCTAGTTATATTGATTTTGGTAATTGTACTTTGCTCTATCCGCAATTCGGATATTATGGAATTAGAGATTGAGGTAATTCGTCCGTGGAAGTTCAAAATAAAAATAATAAAAAAGGACAAGCCCTCTGCAAAACATAAAAAGAATAGATCAACATAAAGTTTCTGCTTGTATTACATATTGGCTTGTAAAAATAAAGCTGTTGCTAATGTGCGTGGAAAATGCTCTTTGCAAGGCTTCCCGTCTTAAAGAGGGAAAAGCAGAGTATCACGGTGTAGGCTGCTATGCTGAAAATGGCACTGTGCAGGTTTGTTGCGATTACCATTTCATTCACAAGCACGGCGTAGATACCGACACAAACCATGATGAAAAAGCCCTGTACGCCCAATGCAAACAAGCCTTTTAGGTAGTTGTTCCCAATGCTTCCCCATTCCCGGTTCGTCATGGTCGCAAAGGGGATAGGGGCAACGGAGCAGGTCAGATATATTTCTATCATTCTGCCGTAGAGGATAACCGTTATCAGCACGGACATTATTTTCATGCACATGCTAACTGCGGCGGTTTCCATTACAAGTAAGAGAAGTTCGGGGACTTCCATTGTTTCCATGTTGGCGGTCATTGTGGCAAGGGTGCTTTCCACGTCAATAGTGGTGTCGGAGCTTATCACGCCCGCCGCACTGTTTACTAAATGCTGCCCCACGTCAAAGACCGCCATAGTAATGTCAAAGACGTGGGTAACAAGGTAGACCGCTACCCACGCTTTGAATACATACTTAAAGAACATGAAAGTATCAATGTCATGCAGGCTGTTTTTGTCCGTTATCATGCCGATTAGCTCCACGCATAGCACATAGGTTATGACAAGCCCCGCAATGGGGAGAATGACGGTCTGTGAAAGGTTCTGTATCATGGAAAATACGCCGCCGTTCCAACCCTGCGGGGTCTGCCCTGCCTGTGCCGCTATCGTGCCTACTTTCTCGTTCACGTCCCCGAACATATTTGACAGGTTTCCGTTAATCGCCCCGATTAAAAGCTCCTTTAGCCATTCGTTAATGGCTTCAAATATGCTCTCCATAAAAGACTACCTCCCCGGATTAACCGAACAAGCCGGAAAGCAGCGGGATTAAGGTTGTGCCGATCAGCGCAACGCCGCCGCCTGCCATAAGCTGTTTCATGCCTTGACTTTTTGCTGATGTGTGATAAAGAAGTAGTAGAAGTGTAAAAAATTTTGCCGTTCCTATCCGGCGTTTGCGCATTGCGCCGGATAGGTCGGGCGGTCATTCGGGCAGGTCTACCTTGCCAACGAAAGAGTAATAAATATCAATGTCCTGTCTGCGTGTGCCGTTCTCGTCATAGCTGCACTCATGCACAACGATTTTCTCCACAAACTCACGCAAAAGGGTAGGGGTAAGTTCTTCAAAGCTGGTGTACTTGCGGACAACATTCATAAACTTTTCTGCGTTTACCGTGGCTTCCTGCGCTTTGGAAAGCTCTGCCCGGATAGCGGCGGCTCTCTCTTTCAGTTCTTTCTGCTCGGCTTCATAGTCTGCCGACAGCTCCGTGAAACGCTCGTCTGAAATGCGCCCGGTCACGCTGTCCTCATACAGCCGCTTGAAGATAGCGGATAACTCGCTGATACGCTTCTCGGCGGCTTCCAGCTCCTTTTTCCTTGCGGCGTTCCTGCGCTTGCCCCCGTCCTCGTTCTGCTCGATCAGCAGCTTCATAAACCGGGCTTCGTGCTTCGCTGCATAGCTGGTGACTTTCCGCAGATTGTCGGTCACTCCGGCGGTCAACAGGTCGGTGCGGATAAAGTGCGCCGTACAGTCACGGGTACGCTTCTTGTAGCTCCCGCAGATATAACAATCCTGCTTGCGGGTGGCGTTCTGGTAACGCTGCTGGTAAAGGACGCTGCCGCAGTCGGCACAAAAGAGTATGCCGGAGAATAAGCCCACTTCATCATAGCGGTTCGGGCGTTTGCGCTGCTTGCGTAACTCCTGCACACGCTCCCACATCTGGGTGTCAATGATAGGCTCATGGTGGTTCTCGAAAATCGCCTGTTTCTCAATGGGGTTCTCTACGCTGTGCTTGGTCTTGTAGGACGGCTTCTCCGTCTTGAAGTTTACCAGACAGCCCGTGTACTCCCTGTTTTCAAGGATATGTACCACGGTATTGGTCGCCCACTTGCACTCATAGCCGGGGTGGTAGCGGCGGGTGCTTCCCGTCCGACGGTATTCCAGCGTTCCCGGCGTGGGGATCTCCTGCTCTGTGAGCATACGGGCTATCTTGGTCGGCCCGTTCCCGGCAAGGCACAAGCTGTAAATCTGCCGCACAACAGGGGCGGCTTCCCCGTCAATGATAAAATTTTCGTCCTCGTCCATAAAGTAGCCGTATACGGGTTTGCTCGTGACGGGCTTCCCGCTCATACCCTTAGACCGTTTTACTGCTTTGATTTTCTTGCTCGTATCTCTCACCAGCCATTCGTTAAAAATGTTCCGCAGAGGGGCAAAATCATTGTCGCCCTGTGCGCTGTCCACTCCGTCATTGATAGCGATAAAGCGGACGCCTTTCTGTGGGAAAATCATTTCCGTATACATTCCCACTTGCAGATAGTTTCGCCCTAACCGTGACATATCCTTGACGATAACGGTGCCGACTTTTCCGGCTTCAATGTCCGCAAGCATGGCTTGAAAACCGGGTCTTTGGAAGTTCGCCCCAGAATAACCGTCATCTGTGTACCATTGCAGATTGGAAAAGCCGTTCTGCTTCGCATAGGTTTCAAGAATACGCTTCTGGTTTGAAATAGAATTGCTCTCACCTTGCAGCTCGTCCTCGTGGGATAATCTCGGATAAAGGGCGGTAATAAGGTTTCGGGTGGTCTGTCTTAACATAGTGTCCTCCATTTCCGACAGCCAGCCCCACTATTCCGTATGACTATCATACCACACGCCGGGGCTGGCTGTACAGTCCTTTCTGCTTCTTTACGTCCCGTCAAATTGCCGATTTTTGTGTAGCAGCTTCCGCTTCCAGCACTTTCAGCATTTTATCGGCGGCGGTGGCGGTGGTGTCCTGCTTGAAATAGCCGGAAACGACAAGGACAGAATTACCTATGCGGATTTCCGTCACGCAATCCGGGCGGCGGGTGCTGCGGTCATTCTTTGGGGTGTTGGTCATAGGCGGCTCTCCTTTCTGTTCATCAGCTTTTTCAGTTGTCCCATTTTCTCCTGCGCCGTGGCTTTTCGGAAGTTGCTCCCGGTAAAGCGGACAGGAGAACACATTTCAATCAGACGGTCATAAATGCGGGCGTGGGCGGTGTCCTCCGGGTGCTGCAAGTCCTCCAGCGTGAGATTAGTCGTGACGATCAGCGGCCTGCCGCTGCGGTAACGGCTGTCAATCACGTTGTAGACCTGCTCTAAGCCGTATTCCGTTCCCCGTTCCATTCCAAAATCGTCAAGGATAAGCAGCGGGAAGCTGCAAAGTCGGGAGATATATTCATTCCTGCCCTCAAAGCTGGCGGCAAGGTCACCCAATATCAATGCAAAGTTTGTCATGCACACGGGGATTTCACGCTCCATAAGGGCATTTGCGATACAGCCCGCAAAATAGCTCTTGCCTGTGCCAACGCCGCCCCATAGCAGATAGCCAATGTTGCGCTCTTTCATGGTTTCCCAGTTCTCCACATAGAAATGGGCGTGTTCCATTTGCGGGCACTTGCCGTTGTCGTTCTCAAACGTCCAGCCCTGCATAGCCGGGTCTGTAAAGCCCCGCCGCTTCAACCGCTCGACAGTTTCAAGGTGACTGCGCTGTTTCTCTGCGGCTTCCCGTTCCTCACGCTCTGCCCGCTGGCAGTCACATTCTGCCGGGTGGCGGTCACGCCCCAGCCATGCGGCGGTTTCTTTGGGGAAATAGCCCTCTTTGGGCTTGTGGCACTTCCCGCAGTATAAAAGCCCGTCCTCGCCGGTGTAGTCCTCCGGCTCCGGCGTGGTGTCGGTCATATTCAAAATCATTTCATCAAATCCATTCGTCATAAGCTCTCGCCCTCCTTACAGGTATAATCGGGTATGCCCTTTTTCGGGGCTTTCTTGGCTGCGTCCTCCTGCGCCCACTTGAAAATCGTGGCTGCATGGCTCTTGTATTTCCTCCCGCTGGAAGCGATATGGCAGGATAGGCGGTCAATGTAATACTCCCACTTGCCGGGAAGCTCTGTTTTCAGCCCGTCAAGCTCCGTATCGGAAAGAATGACATTGTGGTATCTGCCATAGGCGGCGGGGGCGGGGTGTCCCGTTTCTAACTCTCTCTCTTTTTCTATTTCTATATCTATCTCTTTCTCTATCTCTATCTCTGGTGGACAAATGTCCGCTCGATATGGTGGACATTTGTCCGCCCCTGTCTGCGGCAGGGCTTTTTGTTCCTGCAAAGCCAGCCGCGCCCTGCGCTTGCGCTCCCCCTCGGTAGAGGACTGGCCGATTAAAAGCTCAATGTTGCTCATGTAGAGTGCGCCGCTTGGCAAAGGCTCCACAAGCCCCAGCTTCATAAAGATTTTCAAAGCTCTCTCTACGGTACCTACCTGCTGGCGGGTAATGGTCGCAATCATCTGGGCGGTGTAGGGGATATTCTCGTCAAGCTGCAATTTCCCGCCGTTTTTCAGCGATTTCAAGTACAGCTTCAAGAGAATGTTGGAATAGATAACGCCGTCCTGCATACTTTCCAGCAGAACGATTGCATCATCGTCAAAATAGCTCTCTTTCAGCTTGAGGTAGTAATATTTGCGGTTATCTGCCATAGGCTGCGTCCTCCTTTTTCCAGCGTTTGGAATAATAGCGAGGGCATAGTATGATAACCGCCCGGAAGCTCTGTTTGCAGTCACGGGTGCAGCCCCGGCATAGGTCGTTGTAAGTGATACGGTTGCGGTGGTTGAGGAAGAAAGACCATTCCAGCCGCCGCTTCTTGCTCATTCTCGGCAATGGTAAGCTCCTTTCTGCCGTTCCTATCGGTGTAGCGGGATAGGGGGCATTTTCTGTATGTTCTCGGTATCATTTTCGGGCTTTTTCTGCCCTGTAAGCCCCGTTTGGAAGTCGGGGAGTATTGCGGTAAGGGTTCATATCATACCTGTATTTTTGTAGGGTTTCGGTATCATTTCGGGGCGGTCTTTAACGCTCCTGTTCACGCTTTTTCTGCTGGCTCGGTGCGCCCCTTAAAATCTGGTCGATATTGCGTCTGACTGTCTGAAGCTCCTGCGCCCGCTGGCGTTTCTCCCGGTAGTCGTTATATCCGGCGTTCTTCTGGACGGTAAGCTGCTCAATCTCCCTTTGCAGGGCTTTGCTGGCTGGCAGCTTGGTTATTCCATGCTCCCGGAAATAACGGGCGGCTGTGTCCGCTATGATAAAATCGCTTTCGTGCTGTTCCCGGTAGGCTCTCCGGGCTTTCTCCGATTTCTGCGCTTTCAGACCGTCACGGGCGGGCTTCGTGCCGATATAGCCCAAAAGGTTGCGCTGCAATTCCTTTTTCTCCCGGATAGCGGCTTCCAGCCCTTTCAGTCCGGCAAGGCTCTCCTGCGTGGCGGTGTTGGCTGCGGAAATGGCAGCGTCCAGCTCGTCCGGGGAAGAAAAGCCATACTGCTGGTAGAGCATGAGGGTAGCCGACATCTGTTTGAGGTTGTGCATGGTCGCCCACTTCTCATAGCCCCGTCCTTTCCCCTCGGCTCGCTTGGCGGCTATGTCTACCATGCGCTGTACAGCGTCATTGTTCGGGGCGTTTTTCGCTTCTTTTTTCGTCCGTAAGCGGTCTTTGATACTGCCGGGGTATTCCGCTATGGCTGCGGGTTTTTCGGCGGCTCTGGCGGCGTTCTGCTCCAAAACGGAGAGGACAGCAGCCCGGTCAAAATCGTCCCCCAGCTTCCGGGCGGTAATTGGCTTCGTCCTGTCCGGCGTGAGGTAACTTAGCCGCCCCCGGCTCTCCTTGACGGTCACACCATGCCGGAGAAGCAGGGCGGCAAACTCATCAAAGCCGGAAGCAGCGGCAAGGGCTTCCCGGATAGTCCGGCGCAGCTTCGCCTTATCCGTTTCAAACTTGGTCTGCCGGGGCGCGATACCGTCCGCAGCAATAGGGGCGTTGGCTCTGTCAAGGGCAGCCTGTCCTTTCTTCTGCGCCCAATACTCACGCTCGGTAATGCGTTCTTTGCTGCCGTTCAAAAGGTCTATCTGGTAAAGCCCCTCGCTGTGGCACATCTCCATGACTTCGGCTTTCAGATAGTTCATAGCTGCGTCCGTACAGCGGTGCTTGCAGCCTGCTTTCCTGTCCGCTGGCCTGTCCATGTGGGGCAGCATGGGAACCTCCGCAATCCGCAGACTGTTAATGACGATATGCACATGGATATTTTCGGTGTGGCTGTGTCCGTCCGGGTGGGTGCAGACAAGGGCCTGGTGTCCGGGGAAATGCTCGGCGCAGAACTTCTCGCCCAGCTCCTGCGCCCGATCAACGGTCAAGCCGTTGTCCGGGCCGTCCCGTGGGTCAAAGCTGATGATGTAGTGGTGGCTCTTTACGTCCTCCCGTTTCTGGTTCTTGCCGTAGCGGAGATTGGAGCGCATACAGGCAACGGCAAAATCCTCCCCGCCACAATTCAGAGAGGATATGCGGTAGTCTACCCTCGGTATGAGCCGCCCGTCTGCGTCAAGGGTGGGCTTCATGGTAAACTCGTCATGCTCGAATGTGAGGTATTTTTCAGCGTCCCCGTAGTTGGCATTTTTAGAGCTGATATGTTTGAGTATCGCCAACGGCTTCACCTACTTTCTGCAAGACTTCAAACTTCAAGGCGGCAAGGTCGGCGGCGGCTCCCCGCACTTCCTTTTCCAGCCCCCGGTAGGGGCTTCCGTATTCGTTCAGGCTCCGGGCAATCTGGTTTAAGTTGCCGCCGATTTTCCCGTACTCTGCCGTGAGCTTGGAGAGGGCGGCAAGCAGCCCGTCATTGACCGGGGAAACGGTGACAATGGGGCGTATGGTCGCTTTCCGTATGGCTTGCCGGATAAACTCGGACTGGCTGATTTCATAAGCCGCCAGCCGCCCGGTGAAGTCGGCGTATTCTTCATCGGTCATGCGGGTCTTTACCACATGACGGCGGTGGGGCGTATTGTATTTCTTTCGCATGGTCTGTGACCTCCTTTCTCGCCCGACAGGGCGCATAGCAGGGTTTGGGGAAGGCACTCCCCAACAAGATTCCCGCAGGGGCAAAAATAAGCGGAGAGCGAATTTTGGCACCTCGGTAGAATCTTGCTCTGAAAAACTCCGGCGTTCCCCGGCTCCCGTCCTTTCCGCTAACAAAACGTTTCAAAAGGGCTTTGCTACCCGCTATTCCGGCTTATCTTGAAAATTTTCCTTTCACTACCTACAACACCACGCAAAGCAAAATGGACGGAGATTTTTAGAATTTCCCCTCTATTCCCTACAACACCACGCAAGCCGGAATAGGCGGACAATGGCAGTATTTTTTTCTTTGATACCCTCTACGGATAAGTAAGGGATTTTGCCAACTGCGGCGGCTATTTTCCCTTTTGTTTTTTCATACTGGGGATTTTCAAAAATGCCAAACAGGAACGAAAAAAAGCAGCAAATCTGTTGAATAGATTTACTGCTTTCTGGTTGCCGGCGAAGCGGCGGTTATTCAGTTGTAGGCGGTAGGGCTATCTCCCAAAGCGGAACTTGAAAATAGCTGTGAGAAGCGTCTGGGTGATGTAGTCCTCTGTATCTTGGTCTACCCGTCCATTCACACGGGCGGCACATTGTATGCGGCGGCGGTAATACTGCAATACAGTTCCCACCGCTTCCGGCTCCCCGCTGGCGGCTTGGACGATTGTTTCATAGGGGAGAAGCCTATTATTTCTCATATGCCATTCCCTCCATTTCCGCTTGGAGCTGCCGTAGGGCTTTTCGGATATGGTAGCCCGCTGTGCTGCGGCTGCGCCCGTACTGTCTGCCAATTTCGTGCTGTGGAATACGCTTGAAAAAGGACAGGTAAATCATTTCCCGCTCCCGTTCGTCCAGCCGTGACAGGGCTTCCGCAAGTAAACCGCTGCTGAAAATGACCGTATCGCCGCAAAGGGTAAGTATGTATTCCTCGTCCGGCTCCGGGGCTTGGAAATATTCATCTGTCGTGCCTAAAGGGTAGTGCTTTTCGTCTGTGAGGTATTCAAGGGATATTTCTCTTTTGTGCTTCCTGCTCCGTGTCCTCGCTGCGTTGATCGTTGCATTTCGGATAACGACTTTGCAAAAGGCATGGAAAGTGTACTCGATATGTTCCCGATATTCTTCTGTACAGGTCATGGAAAATCCCCCTTTCCTCCCAAAAGGGCTGTGGCTGGTTAGTAGTTGCTTTTTATGATAGTAAGGGGCGGCAGCACTTTAGGCTGTCGCTCCTTGACTGCCTAACTGCAAAACCGGGCGGGGCTGTCAACGGCGGGCGAAGCCCGTTCATCTTGACCGTTGACTGGCTCGGCCGGGTTTGCTATTTATCCGGCAAACTTGAATTTATTTTAAGCTATCACGTTTTACCTTTTTAAGCCTTACTATCATTACCATAGGAATTTCTTTATTGTTTTTGAAACATTCTTCATAAAATCCATCAATGACAAATCCAGCTCTGAAACAAAGGTTAAAAATATCTTGTATGGAACGATGATAATAAATCTGCTCCTCCGGCTGCCCTTCGATCGCTATATCATAGTAACTGTGCGGTGTCATATATTTTTCAGTCAATGTGATAAAACAAGGGTGCTGCGTTGCAAAGACAAAAATCCCGTTTTCCTCCAATAGTTCATAAACAGCCATAAAAAGCGGTTCAATATCCGTAATATCCATAATTGCCATATTAGAAACTGCTTTCGTAAAGGCTCGATTTCTTTTTAATCCTAATAAGCTTTCTCTATTGGTCGCATCCGCTACGCAAAACTCAATTTGTTTTGCATATTGTGATCGCCGTCTTTTAGCCAATTCTATCATTTTTTTGCTGTAATCAAAAGCGACGACCGAAGCGCCTCTCTGTGCAAGATACGAAGAATAATTTCCATTGCCGCACGCAATATCCAAAATGTAATCCGAAGGATCAGGAGAGAGAAGTTCCGTTACTTTGGGACGTACTACCTCTCTGTGAAATTCATTGGATTCGTCACCCATTGCATCATCCCAAAATTGTGCGTTTTTCTCCCAGATCTTTTTGCTTTCCTCTGTTCCCATGTTCTCTCCCACTCCCAAAATTTGCCTTTTTGCTTCCATTAAATCTTCCTTACTATATTCCATTGTTACCCTCCATAACTTCTGATTGTTGCCGTCTTGACTATTATGTATCTTTTCTTTCCAAAATGGTATAGGCTTTTATTTTTATAATGCTGCAAAACTTTTCTTCTGTAAGGTATTCAAAGGATATTTCCCTTTGCCGCCGCTATTGGAAAGCCAAAAGCAGCGGCTTTTTTACGCGATATGACCGAAAAGACTAGAAAGCAGGATATGTCATCATTTGTCATTTCTTCTCAATGTAATAACTGCATGGCATATCAAGCCAAATACAAGAGAAAAACAGCCACCGCCAAATAGTGATGCTCCCCACCCTGCACCCGACATTGTCATAAAACCGCCAACAAAGAAAATACCAATGCCAAGAAATATCCCGACACCATAAAAAAGTCCAATTGCCATATCATACTTATTAAATTGTCGTTTCTCTTTTTTTCACATGTTTCCATTTTTGTTATTACCTCCTTCGCAAAATCGTCCATGTGGACTCCAAAAAGAAAACAAATTTTTTTCAACGTATTTAAATCGGGTTCATTAACATCTCTCTCCCAATTCGATAGCGCCTGCCGGGTAACATTCAATTTCCCAGCCAGTTCTTCCTGTGTCATTCCCGATTGTGTTCGCAGATGACGTATTTGCTTTCCTGTTGTAATATCCGTCTGTTTCTGGTTCAAAATGGTTCCTCCTCTCTGATGCTGATTTTATCAATGATATTTCGCAATAGCCAGCAATGAACGTTTGCATTGCGCAAGATGTTACATTATCTTCTGAAACATATGCCGGATCTTGTCTAAACGGCTGTTCGGGCGGCGTGGCTGAAACACAGGCTCGCCGGAAGTTTCCTGATACCCTTTTAATTCTGTAATGCAGACACTTCTTCCATTTGTATAAAAATTCAAATCATTTCTATATTCACCAATACAACGGGCAGGGATTTCCCCCTTAAAAATAACTTCATCTTTTTCAAGTCTGGTTGATTCAATGATTGCGCAATACTTTGGTGCGTCATTATAAGCCCGTGAAAGATATTCCTGCGGTGCAAAAAGGGTAAAGGAAAGGTATGGTTCCAACAGTTGTGTTCCTGCTTTTTTCAATGCCTGCTCCAACACGACAGGCGCAAGAAAACGAAAATCAGCGGGGGTGCTGACCGGGCTGTAATAAACTCCATAATCAAAACAAATTTGGCAGTCTGTCACTCCCCAGCCATATAAGCCCTGCTCCATTCCATAACGCACACCCTCCATGACGGCATTTTGAAAACTTTGGTTTAAATAGCCGAGAGATACCTCGCTTTTATATTGTGTTCCGCTTCCAACAGGAAGCGGTGTTACAGTCAAACCAATAGATGCCCAAAACGGATTCGGCGGCACTTCAATATGAATCGTGTAGCTCGCTTTTTTTTGCGGTCTTTCCAGATAAATAACCGAAGGCTCTTTCATAGCCACGCCCACATGATATTTTTCTTCTAATAGCGAACAAATAACTTCTAACTGTACTTTTCCCAAAAAAGATAATATAATCTCATGTGTAACAGTATCAATGTCAAAATGCAAAAGAGGGTCTGTATCAGCAATCTCTGTGAGGGCATTTAACAGGGCTTCCCTTTGCTCCGGCTTTTGCGGCTCTACCGTTGTCCGAAGTAATGGCATGGGATTATCAATCCGTGTTTTGTGAGGCAGGAGTTTTTCATTTCCCAGAATGTCGTTCAGTTTCAAAGTATCATCAGCTAAAATAACAATTTCTCCCGGACAGGCATGGTCAACCGGGACGATTTCACCATTTGACGGAATACACATTTCTGTAATCTTTATTTTTTCCTTTTTTGACAGCAGCAGGGTATCCCGTAAATGGAGCGTCCCATGATACAGGCGTAAATAAGAAAGCCGTTTTTTCCGCTCTGTATACTCAACCTTAAAAACATATCCACATAATTCAGACTGAATATCGTCTGTTTCTGTAATGAAAGTTTCTGTAATCGCTTCAATCAGTTTTTCTGTTCCTAAAT
>CAJTTZ010000012.1 GCA_910579505.1 uncultured Lachnospiraceae bacterium | reverse complement strand
ATTAAAAATATATCGGGAGATATATTGACAAATTTCAAATATTGAGATAGGAGAATAATTAAATGAGCGAAGAGAATGGGATTACAGAAGAAGTAAAAGAAATAAATCCAATTGATGAGTACATAAATCGTTATAAAGAACAGATGCTTGCAGAGTTTTGTGTTCAAAAGGATAAAGAAATTCAGAACTACAAGGAAGAAAGACTAAGACTTATTGAACAGATTGCAGATATGAGACATAAGATTGAAAAATATGAGAAGTCTTGGGATAGTGTTGATGCGTTATATGCAGACATTAAGAAACTTTCTGTTGATGATTATTTGAGATTGTATCATATGTTTTCAGGAAATGTATCTGGGAATCATAGAATTCCCAATGTAATAACTACAACTTCAAATTTACATTATGTTTTGAACAAATAAAAAGGAGAAAATATACATATGGGACTTACATGTAAGCCAGTAGGCAAAATGAGAAGTATCACAAGAAAATTAGAGAATCAGTTGGCTGAGGAGGCGAAACTACAGAAAGAGAAGAAGGAGAATAAGAAAGATAAGACAAGCAGATAGATTAGATACATTTTATGATGAATTGAAAGCAATACATAAACAATATTTTTGCGATTGGCGTTTTGGTCAGCTTTGTAGTAACTTTTTCGGCTGGCTCATGTCAGAAAAGAAAATAGATTTATTTTTCCAAGAAGAAGATAAGATGATTAAGTATATCAGAGAATATGCTGAGAAACAAAATAATAGGTAAAGTGTCCCGATTATTATATAGTATTCGTGACACAGCAACAAGTAAACATTTCGCACGGTTATCCGTAGAAAATTCCAATAATTACAACTGAACAGTTATATCCGTTTTGGGTGGCAAACAGCATACCCTTGGTTAAATTACGCCAAATTTAGCCATAAACCACTGATTAGCATAGATTTTATATAGATTTAATCTCTATGTTCCAGCCCTGTGTGGGCTGTTGATGTTATATATGATGTGAAAATATTTTAATAATTTTATTTTACAGGAGGAATGCTGCTTAATGGCAAAAAAGGAAAAGAAGGCGTTAGAAAAGAAGAATTGGTCAAATTCATTCATGCTTATTGGTGAAGCAAAAATCAATGAGTATACCTATAAGACAGATGAGAAGTCTGAAAAATCAGACTGGATTTACAACAGTTTGAATTTAGGTGTATATTGTGGAGAAACTTGCGGAACTGTATATGCAGAGTTAATGGGTGGATATGGTGCAGAAAGAGATAATGTAGTTTATGTTCATGGCAAGGGTGAAGACGGCAAAGACGATTTTGACAATAAATTTACTATTGATTGGGATGATAGATTTGATGATACCATTCTTGAATCTGTTGGCGATCTTTGTTTTTTGACAGTCGGTTTGGAACGTGATAAGGGCGGAAAAGTATTTTATAAGAAGTTCCTTTCTCCTTATGACATGATTGCTTATATCAAAGATAATCTTGAAGAAGGTATGGTTGTAAATGTTAAGGGTAATTTGAAATACTCTACATACAATGATGTAACACAGGTGAAAAAAGAAATCAACAGTGTTGTACTTTCTAAGGTTGATGATAGTAGTAAATATTGTGCAAGGTTTACTCAGACAATGTTACTTACCAAAGACAGCGTAGGAAAGGCAGATAAGGACACTGGTATTCTTCCGATTTATGCGAAGGTACTTGATTATGTCAAGGAATATAAGGGCAAGGAAGTAAAAACTAATATTCCATATGATAAGGCGTTTGAATATGAGTTGAATCTTTCTGATCCTGCAACTTCTCAGAAGGTAGTAGAAAAGGTGTTTAAGGTACAGAAAGGTGTAACAGAAGTTACATTTGAAGGTGATTTGATTGAGGGTGGTGCGGTTGTAACTGCTACAGAAGATGATATTCCTGATGATATCAAGACCCTTATTGAAATAGGTGTTTATACTCTCGAAGAAGCACTGGCAAAATGCACTGTAAGTTCTGGCAGAGAAAAGAGAATGGTAATCAGAAAACCTTCTATTAAGATGGTTGAGGATAAAGACGGCAATAAGACTCCTATTATTCAAAAGTTTGAGAAGAAGTACGATGAAGAGGATCTGATTCTTGACTTTATGACTGGCGACAATGACGATAGCGGAGACACATCTGAAGAAACGACAGAGACAGAAGATGAAGAAGCACCTGATAATGATGACAGTAGTTGGTTGGATAATCTGTAAAATATAAAGATTATTTACATTGAGGTTGCTTAAATGCAACCTCGAAAATTCAAAATATAAGGAGAATAATAACTTGGGAAAATACGGAAAAAAGAACGAAGTAAAGATTGATCCATTATCATATAATATTTGCTTGCTTGGCGAACCTAAGATTGGTAAGACCACTATTATTAAAGAAGTTTGTGAGAAATTAGCTGGTGAAGATGGTTATATCTTCTTGGAGATGAATGGCGAAGCTGGTGCAGATGCAATTTCCGGCATTGTATATGAGGATTGTGACGATTGGGATAAGGTAGAAGATATTATTGATGATATTGAGAGTAACAAGACTACAGATTATAGCGATTTGAAGGCTATTGTTATTGATACATATGATGGATGGATTAAATTAGCTGAGTCGGAAGCTATTAGAAAGTGGAATGTCGATCATCCTGATAAGAGAGCAGATAGTATTGATGCAGCATGGAATGGTTTTCAGAAGGGGCAGGGTAAGGCTTTTGAATACATGTTTGATATTATTACAAGGATGCGTAGAATTGGCGTTGCTGTAATTATTATTGGTCATGTTAAAAATAGAGAACTTACTGATATTGCAACAGGAACAACATATCAGACATTAACTTCTGATGTTGAAAAGGTATACTTCAATCTGTTAAAGAAGAAGATGCACTTCTTAGGGCTTGCTTACTATGATAGAACAATTATTACCGAGAAGACAGGCAAGAAGAATGTCGTTACTAAGAAAGATATTACTGTAAATAAGATTTCTGAACAGACAAGAAAGATTAAATTCAGAGATGACAATATGGCATTGGATAGCGGTTCAAGATTTGCGGATATTGTTGATGAAATCCCTATGACAGCAGATGATTTTGTTATTGCCATCACAGATGCAATCAAAGCAGAACAGTCTAAGTCTGGCAAGTCTTTTGATGAAACAAAGGCAGAACAGGAAGCAAAAGAAGCGGAAAAGCTGAAAGAGATTGCGAAGGCAGAGCAAAATAAGAAGGAAGCAAAGAAACTGGAAGATGTAGTATCGAAGATTACTGATTTTATTAAAGAGAACAAGTCTAATATGGACAAGATCAAGCCTATTATTGCAAAGTCAAAGGAACTTGGATATGATAATCCGACTTTGATTACGAATATTGACGATGCCAATAAGGTATTAGCACTGATTTCATAAATGAATTTTGATTATATCTAATATAAACACGCTGCTTAATTTAGTGGCGTGTTTGTATCACAAAAGGAGTATTTATGAGAGCAAAAACAAATAGAGAGCCAAAAGGTAATGATGAGTTTTATGAATTATGCGCTTATATTGAAAAAGAATTCTATGGATATGATGAAAATCAGCATTTAAAAAAGCCAGCTTGCTTATGGTTGAGAGGATTAATGAATGGCAAAGAAGCTGGATGGGTAGAAGTAAATGGTGTAAGTAATTATCCAATAAAAGTTGCTTTGATTGCGTTTCAAATAAATAGAAATAAAATCTTGAATACAATTCAGAATTTAGATTTTAAGTCTGAAGAAGCTAAAATGAAATATATTTGTTCAATGGTTAGTCATGATATTGATAATGTCTATATGAGACTGAAGAGGGTAGAGAAAACAGAAGAAAATATAGATAAATTAGATACAAATATTTTATCTCATAATGGTGGTGAATATCAAAAAAAGACAGAAGAATTAAGAAATAAAAGACTAAATGAATTGTGGTAAGGTGGTGAAAAACATATCAACAGTAAAATCTTCCACAAAAGGAAAGAAATTAAGTGCTTTTGAACAGGAATTGATTGATACAATCAAAAAGATAAATGAATATAAAGAAGCAGCGGAAGCAAATATAGTTTCAATTCTATATAAGGTTCCAGATGCTATTTATGATACAAACTTGGAACTTGAGGAATTTAATAATAATATTTGGAGAGTCTATTGGACGATTGCAAATGATATTGTCAAACTTGAAAAGAAAAGTTCTCTTGATGATATTACAGTCGGTTTATATCTCGAAAAACATTCCAAACTAAGGGCGAAATATGATGAATACGGTGGATATGACACCATTGTAAACGCTGGTACATATGTCAAAGAAGAAAACTTATATGGATATATCCAGGAATTACGCAAGTGGAATAGTGTAATTAAGTTGGCTAAACGTGGTTGTCCTGTAAAAGACAGACTTAGTGATTATTGTGATATGACCGCCGAAGAAATATACAATGAGTGGGAAGCATTTATCAATGATATTTTTGTAAATGTGGATTGTGATGTTAAAAGCTATGATATCGCAGATGGCATAGATGAATTGATAGATGAATTGGATGAGGGTGTGGCACTTGGGCTTCCGTATAATAATATGGATATGTTGACAAGAGAAACAGGAGGACAGTATTTAGGTTGTATCACACTCGTTGGCGGTCTTAGTAATGTAGGCAAGTCTACTTTTGCAAGAAACGCAGTAATACCAACAGCCATTAAAGAAAAAGAAAGAATCGTTGCTATGATCAACGAAGATAATCTGAAAAAGTGGCAAAGGGAATTGTTGGTATTCGTAGCCAACAATATTATAAAAGAAGACTTACAGAAACATATTGTTAGGGATGGGCATTATACGGAAGATGTCAAGGAATTATTACATAAAGCTGCTGATTGGATCAAAGAACAGACCAAGAATCATATTCTAACAGTTATCCCATTTAAACGATATAAGACATCCAATGCTATTAAGGTATTAAAGAAGTATTCAAGTATGGGGGTAAAGTATTTCATTCTTGATACTTTTAAGATGGATGCTGGAACAGTAAGTGATAAATCGTGGTTAGAACTTCAACAGAATATGGTTGAAATCAATGATGTAGTAAAACCTGAATCTAAAAATCTCCATATTTTGATTACATTTCAGTTGGCAAAAGGAAGTGTTAAGCAGAGATATTATACACAAGATAATGTAGGTATGGCAAAGAATATTATTGATCCTGTATTTACTTGTATCATGATAAGGGATTTATATGATGATGAATACACTGGTGAGAGAAGAGAATTAAAAGTATATCGTTTAGAAGGCAAAAACGGAAAAACAAAAATTCCTGTTAAGTTAGACAAAGAAAAACATTATCAGATTTTGTTCCTTATAAAAAATAAAGAGGGTTCCACAGGACAATATCAAATTGTGGTAGAGCATGATATGTCAAGAAATATTATGAAAGAAATTGGAATAACCAATGTTCCAGTAGATTTTTGAGGTGGTGATTATGAATATATGACCGTTATCGAGTTAAAAGAATATATCTACAGTAATGGTAAGATTGAGTTTATTTTAAATGAAATTGGGTGCGGTCATATAGTATACCACCCATCTAAAGAATATTATAGCTGTTCAAACTGTAATGGTGATAATAAAGGTGCAGTTAATATAAAAAACAATAAATATTTAAGTTGTGTAAATTACACCAGAGAAAAGGAGTTTGATAATAATTCTGATTTGCTTACATTGGTTCAGTACAACAAAAGAATTAGTGATAGCAAATTTTCATTCTTTGATACAGTAAAATATTTACATAAAATATTAGGGCTACCACTTACATTTAAGAAACAAGAAGAGAAAAAAGAGGTAGTTGATCCGTTATATATATTCAAAAAAGTAAAGGCAAAACGTAAAAGACAGAATGTATTAGATTTTCATGTGTTAAATGAAAATGCATTACAAGACTTTGTACCACATATCCATATAGATTTTTTTCGGGAAGGAATTATGCCTTGGACGGTAAAAAAGTTTGGTCTTGCTTACAGCTACAGATACAAAAGAAATATTATCCCCTTACGATATTGGCTCACTGGCGAACTTCTTGGTTTCAATATGAGGACTTCTGTAGAAAATTATGAACTATTCGATATTAAGAAATATTTTATTACACCTGGGTATCCAAAACAGATGAATCTATTTGGACTATGGGAAAACAAAGAAATAATTCAGGATAAAGGATATGTTGTTGTATATGAAGCAGAAAAGTCGGTGTTAAAAAGAGATAGTTTGAATGATGGGACTGGTGTAGCTTTAAGTGGACATGAAATATCAGATGAACAAGTGAAAATACTTATAGGATTAAATTGTGAGATTATTATTGCACTAGACAAGGATATTGATATTGAACACATTAGGCATTGTTGTGAGAAATTTTATGGAATAAGAAAAGTTTCGTATTTGTATGACAGATGGGATTTGCTTGGAGATAAGGATTCGCCAGCAGATTCTATAAATAAAATATTTGAATTTATGATGCAATATAGAACAGTTTATGACTATGGAGAACATAAAAAATATATACAAAGTTTAAATAAAAAGAAGTGAGGTATGAATGGGAAGAAAAACAGGAGAAGAATTAGAGCAAGTTAAAAGAAAATATGGAGTGGATCGCTTATGGAGCTGGTCACGTTTTAATTCTTATCATAACAGTCCATATGAGTATTTCTTAAAATATATTAGAGGCATTGATGAAGATAGGCAAGATTGTATTTACACAGTTACAGGAGGTATGTCACATGAGATAATGGAAAACTTGTATTTAGGGAGAATTAAGTATGAAGATATGGATAGCGAATTTGAAGATGCGTGGATGACAGCAGGTATTGCAGAACTTAAATTTGATAGAAATGATAGTGAGAAAAACAAGAAGATTGCTGATAAATATTATAAGAACCTAAAACATTTCTTTAATAATCACCATACAATCCCTTATAAAGTTGAAATTGAAAGATTTATTAGTATCCTGATAGGTAAAAACGTATTTCAGGGATATATAGATGTTTGTTTTAAAGATAGTGATGGGTGCTTTAATATTTTGGATTGGAAAACGTCTTCTATATATAAAGGAGAAAAAGCATTAAATGAATGTGGACAATTAGTAGTTTATGCAATCGGTTTACATCAGATGGGTGTTCCGTATGAAAAGATAAAGATTTGCTGGGATTTCTTAAAATATGTAAAAGTTGACTGCGAACAGGCAAATGGAAAGTGGACTACAAGAGAAATTGACAGATGTGAAATAGGTAATAAACTACAGACAAGTGTGAAAATGTGGTTAAAGAAATTAGGATATGAAAGCAAACTTGTAGAATATCTTGATATGTTGGCACAGACAAATGATATAAAGTGTTTACCAAAGGATGCACAGGATAAATATAAATTCCATGATTGTATTGTTTATGTGGATTTGACACAGGATCTTATTGACAGATGGGTTACAGACATTACCAATACGATTGATGAGATTATAGAGAAAGAAGAGAAATATGAGGCTGAGAAACTAATTGATAAAGAGAATGCAGAGATGGTATTTTTTGATACTCCAGAACAAGTCGAAAAGCAAAGCTATTATTTCTCAACATTATGTGCATATTCTCCCAATTTACATAAACCATATAAAAAGTATCTGGATGCACTGGCAGCACAGCAAAATGGAGATGACTTTTTTAGTGGTGTTGGTAGCGGTATATCTGAAAACAACGATGATAAAGATGAAGATTTATCTTGGTTGGATAATCTATAAAAGGTGGTGGTTGGTTGAATTATACAGTATATCATCTGCATAGTGATTTGAGTAATGGTGTAACTAATATAGATAGTGTTACAAAATACAACGAATATATTTCGTATGCGCAGTCGTTAGGGATGAAAGCGATGGGGTTTTCGGAGCATGGTTCTATACTGGAATGGGTGCATAAAAAAACTAAAATTGAATCATGTGGTATGAAATATATCCATGCAGAAGAATTTTATGTGACAGAACAATTATATTTTGAACCTGATACAACAGAATTGTGTGAATCGCTACTTGGTACAGATGAAAAAGAAGCACAGGAAGAGATCAGTAAATATATCGAAGAGAACAAAACCCAAAAAAGAGATAATTACCACTGTGTTTTAATTGCCAAAAACTATGATGGAGTGGTTGAATTAAATGAATTATCTTCAAGAGCATTTGTAAGAGATGGTCATTTTTATTACAATCCAAGGATTTCATTTGATGAACTAATCTCCACATCAGACAACATAATTATATGCACAGCATGTATTGGCGGTATATTAGCCAGTGGAACAAAAGAAATACAGGAGAAATTTTTGCAGTTTTTGATTGATAACAAGCATAGATGTTATTTAGAAATTCAGCATCATTGTGATGATATGCAGATTAAGTATAATCAGTACCTTGCCTTTATTTCAAAAAAACATGGAATACCTTTGATTGCTGGAACAGATACACATGCTTTGGATGAAAGACATTTGCTTGGCAGAACAATTATGCAGAAATCGAAAGAGGTCAAATTTGATAATGAGTCAAATTGGGATTTGACTTTTAAAAGTTATGATGAATTGGTAAAGGCATACGAAAAACAGAGAGCATTATCTAAAGATGTTTATCTGGAAGCAATAGAAAATACTAATGTTATGGCTGATTCCATAGAAGAATTTAATCTGGATTATTCAAAGAAATATCCAAAATTATACAATGATTCTATGGGTGTTTTCAAACAGAAAATATTAGATGGCATTAAGGAGAGAGGGGTAAATAAGTACAAAAACTTTCAAGAATATAAAAATAAGATTGTGTATGAGATAGAAACATATAAACATAATGACGCTATTGACTTTATGTTGCTTGAAGAAGACTACAAAAGAGAACTTAGAAAACAAGGTGTACATTATGGATATTCGAGGGGGTCTGTATCTGGAAGTATCATAGCATATCTGCTTGGAATTACGGATGTTGACAGTATTAAATACAATTTGAATTTTGAGCGTTTCATGAATAAGGAAAGAATCAGCCTTGCAGATGTAGACTCAGACTGGTTCAGTGAAGATAGGTGGAAGGTCAGAAAATATCTGTTTGAAAAAGAAGGATTATATTGTTGCAATATTATCACTTTTAACACAATAAAAATGCGTGGTGCTATTAAGGATGTTGGAAGGGCATTAGGAATGACACCACAAGAAACACAGGAATTATCTAATCTTGTTCAAGAAGATGAAAATAAAAAAGAATTTGTAGATGAAAAGGTCAGAAATAAACATAAAGAATTATTTGAGTATGTAGATATTGTTGTTGGTACTATTACATCACTTGGTAGACACGCAGCCGGACTTGTGGTATCTCCACATGAAGTAGATAAGGCATTTGGTACACTGTATATATCCTCAGATGATAAGCCGATTTCACAGATAAATATGAAAGAGATAGATTCTTTGAATTATGTAAAGTTGGATATTCTTGGACTTGATTGTGTAGGACTTATAGATAAAACATGTAAAGCTGTTGGTATTCCATTTATTACACCAGACAATATTGATTTTAGCGATAAAAATGTATGGGATGATATTGCAAAAGATACTACTTTGATTTTTCAGTTTGAATCAGATTTTGCCGGTTCATATCTGAGAGATATTCTAAGTGAGTCAACCATCAAAAATATTAAAAAACAGAATCCAAATTTTTCATACATAGACTTAATGAGTATGGCTAATGGTGCAATCAGACCAGCAGGAGCTTCTTACAGAACAGAATTGTCACAAGGAATTTACAGGGATAATGGACATGCTGCGTTGAATGATTTTCTGGCTCCTACACTTGGCTATTTAGTATATCAGGAACAGATTATAGAGTTTTTATATAAGTTCTGTGGTTTTACAATGGGTGAGGCTGATATTGTGCGTAGGCACTTTAGTAAGAAAACAGGTACAGAAAATGATATACCAGTTATTAAAGATGGCGGATATATGCTTGATGATAAAGGAAAACCTGTAAATAACCATTATATAAAAGGTTTTGTACAAACAATGAAAGATGAGTATGGTGTAGAGAATGAAAAAGCAGAAGAATTGATTGTAAATTTTCTTCAAGTAATTATTGATGCGTCAGCATACTTATTTTCTAAAAACCATGCCGATCCATATTCATTTTTGGGATTTGCTTGTGGTTATTTAAGGCATTATTACACAATTGAAACTTTAACGTCTGCTCTCAATATTTATACATCTGATAAAGAAAAGTCTTTGAATATCAAAGAATATATCTTGTCAAAAGGTTATACGATAGAGCCAATAAGATTCAGAAAATCAAAAGCAGAATATGAGTATGACAAAGACACTGGAACTATCTATCAGGGAATTGGAGCGATTAAATACTGTAATGATACCATTGCTGAAGAACTTTATGCACTAAGAAACAATAAATATAATTCATTTGTAGAACTTATCAAAGATATAAAAGAGCATACATCTGTTAATTCCAGGCAGTTAGAAATCCTTACTGGTTTGAATTTCTTCTCAGAGTTTGGCAAAAATAAATATCTGTTAGGAGTCATACAGGTTTATGATAAATTTGCAACTTGTAAGCAGATAAAAAAGAGCAAATTAGAAGAATTAGGTATTTCTGAATATATAGCAAAAAAGTATTCAGGAAAGGAAACAAATTCTTTATTTAAAGAGATAGACAATATCGGTTTGGTTAAAGAATTGTGCAGTCATATAGAGAATAAGGAAATGGGAATTATTGAGATGATCAAATTTGAAAAAGAACATCTTGAAATGGTTGTATATACCAATCCTAAAGTTAGCGATAATTATTATATTATTGTGGACTACAAAACATTTAAAGATGCGACTAAGCCATATTTTACAGCACGAAAAGTAAGGACTGGCGAGGAAGTACATTCAAGGATTAAACAGGGCAGAATATTTAAGGAAAGTCCGTTTGGATTATATTCTGTGCTAAAGATAAAGGAGTTTGATAAAGAATTTAAAAAGAAACCGATCAACGGAGTCTGGACGGTAACGGATGAGTTAGAAGATGTGTTGACAAATTATGAAGTAATTAAGTAGGTGAGGTTACATATTGAAAAATAGCGATGAAAAAGAAGTATTGTTTAAAGGCAGAATTGTAAGACCAATATATGAAAGTGAAGATTATAGGGTATATGCGGTAGATGTCAATAAAGATATCTACCCAGATATCAAACTAACAAAGTACGGAAATGCAACAATATCTGGTGAAATACATGAATTAGGTAAAGGAATCGAATATGAAATAAAAGCGGTTGAGCAGCTAACAAAAAATGGTTGGGGATATAAAGTTATTAATATCCGAAGAAACAAGCCACAATCTGCTGATGATATGTATGTTTTCCTTCAAGAAATCCTGACACTTAATCAGGCACAGACATTATACGAGGTATATCCAGATATTGTTGATCGTGTAATGAATAATAATCTTGATGATATAGACTTGAATAAATTGCATGGAATTAAAGAATACACGTTCAATATTATCAAAGATAAGATTGTTGAGAATTTCTGTCTGGCAGAATTAGTAGTGGAGTTTCAAGGATTATTGAGTCTTCCCATGCTGAAAAAGCTGTATGAGAAGTATTCATCAATTACTATGATTAAAAAGAAACTTAAAGAAGACCCGTATAAATGCTTATGTGGATTAGCCAGAGTTGGATTTGCAACGGCAGATAGTATTTTGTTGGAATTGGAAAAGGCTTCAAAAGAGAATGTTAAAAATGGGAAACCAGAAATTATTGAGTTTGAGTCAGAATTAAAAACCAGCAATCATAGATGTTTATCTTGTATGCTGTACCTATTGGAGAAAAATGAAGAAGACGGACATACACTAATGTCAATAAACGAGTTAAGGAATCAGTGCATGAAGATGGTTCCTGCGTGTTCTAATCATTTTGTAGAGTGTATGAAGCATGAAAGCATTTATTATGACAAAGAATCTATGGTTGTTTCGATCAGAAGGACATATGAAATAGAGAAATATATAGCAGAGAAAATAGTTGGTGGTCTTGTAAATACAAAAAACAGATGGGATTTTAACTATAAGAAGTACCATATGGTTAATGGTTGTGAGTTATCGGATGAACAGATAAAAATAGTAGAGAATATCTGTAAATATAATGTTTGTATTTTGAATGGAGCTGGAGGAACAGGAAAATCCTTTTGTACTCAGGCAGTCATCAATATGCTAAAGGATAACAATAAATCATTTAGGTTGTTTTCTCCGACTGGTAAAGCAGCTAAAGTATTATCTGATTACACCAAAGAACATGCAACAACGATACATAGAGGGCTTGGATATATGCCACCTGATACATGGAGCTTTAATGAAGAACACAAATTAGATTGTGATGTACTGATTATAGATGAGTTTTCAATGACTGATATTTTCTTATTCAAAAGAGTATTAGATGCAGTTGATTTCAACAGAACAAAGTTGTTGCTGATCGGAGATAATGCACAGCTTCCATCGGTATCATGTGGGAACTTGCTTCATGATTTTATGCAAACAAGTATCATTCCAACGGTTACATTAACAAAAGTTTTCCGCTATGGAGAAGGTGGACTGATGAAAGTTGCAACAGATGTTCGCTTTTGTAAAGAGTATCTGACTGGTATCAATAACCAATTTACATGGTTTGGCACAAATAAAGACTATGCATTTGTTAATGTGGGTAGCGATATTATGGTTAAGAATGCAGTTGCTCTATATAGTAAATTGCTTTCGCAGGGATATAAAGTTGAGGATATACAATTACTTACATCATATAAGAAGGGGGATATTGGAACAGTAGTAATAAATAACGCAATACAGAAGGTTGCTAATCCTAATTATGGCAGCACAGAATGTATGAAAGTTGGCGATACGGTTTATTTCAAAGGAGATCAGATTATACAGAACGTAAATAATTATCATGCACAGCTATTTGTAGATGATGATTATGGATTTGATGAAGATTTAAAGGAAACATTCATTGCAAATGGAGAAACAGGTATTGTAAAGGATGTATTTACAAGTTATCTCATTATTGATTTTGACGGCGTAAAAGTAAAGTATTATAGAAATGATATGCAGATGGTTGGACTTGGATATTGTATTACGATCCATAAATCACAAGGAAGTTCAATAAAGGTAGTGATTTTACTTACCCCTCAGTCACATGCGTATATGTTGAATTCTAATCTTATATATGTAGGATTGACGAGGATGAAAGAAAAATGTTTCCATTTGGGGAATATAGATACTGTGAATCAATCTGTAAAGAAGAAGGCTAATTTTGTGAGAAATACATTTATGCAGAAATTGATAAAGGAAAGTTGTGAGAATCTGAAGAAAACGGCATAAAAATAGTCTATATATAGTAGATTGCTAAAATAGAAACTACTATATATAGACCAAATGTGGCAATGAAATAGGACTTTCAAGTGTAAATAAAAAGGCATTCGTTATGAATGCCCAGATGATTTTTTACCTTTCTTATTGGAAAGTGTCATTTTAAGAAGCTGATTTTGAACCGTTAATTCTCGGTTGGATTTCTCAACCGTATCAATGTGGTTTAGAAGTTTTCCTTCTCTTTTAGCTTTGTAAACAGTGCTTTTGCTTGTATTTGTGATTTGAGAAAGAGCATCAATAGCTTTTCCAGAAGGATTTAAAGCTGCGATTCCTTTCTTTTGCTTTTTGGAAAGTTTTTCTTTTGCCATAATATGCCTTCCTTTCTTCAAAAATTATCATTTTTATTATATCAAATAGAAAATGCAATTTCAATAGGATGGAATAAACTAAATTGTTAAATAAATATAAAATGTTGAATGGAGTTTAAATGATATATACAGATTATTATAGTGAAATAAAAAATATTAAAACAGGAACAAAACTTTGGGCATGTGCCTATGAATTTGATAACAACAAAATCACGATGGGATTAATCTCAAAACCTATATATGGAATGGCTAGAGGATATGGGTGGGATTATAAAGAAGTAACTGAGGAAGAATCATATGCATCATTTTTTGTGCCTTTCAAAAGTGGTAGTGAAACGGAATTTGCTAAATCAAAAGCAGTTTGTATTTCGTCCAGAGTGTATGCAGATACTTATGAAGAGTGCGTTGAATTATTTAACTCTTTGGTAAATGAAAAAGTAAAATGGTTCTTGGAAAGGGCAGAAGAAACAAAGAAAGATTTAATAGAGAAGTAGGTGAAAATCATAAGAGAAATAATTATTGACACAGATTCGCATTATCAATTTTCAAGTCGTAGAAACTATCCTATTGTGATTTACGAGTATTTTGGAAATGGGAAAGTAGAAAAATTACATGAAGGATATATTGATAGTTCTGTTGATTTTTTATCTAAAGAACCTGATCTCGGAATCCTATGGGTAGATAATAATGAGATGGTTGCAAATCAATTAATCAAATATTTATATGAAAAGGGAATTGGCGTGAGTAGAAATTTATCTGCTTACAATTACATAAAAGAAAGCAAATTTAGAAAGCGATTTGTATCATATTGGATTGAAACAAGTCCAGAGAAGTATGTAAAGTGGTAAATAACATGTCAATGAAAGATAGGTTTCAACGGTCGAGGAGGTGATAGAGTATATGTTATATAAGGAAATAGATGATTGCGAACAATGCCCTTTATTGAAAGAGGAAATATGTACTGGAGGTTGGACAAGTTCTCCAAGTGGCACCCCTATTGAGCCTCCGTGTTGTGGTTTTGATGATGATACAGATTTAGAGCGGTGGATAGAAGATTATTACGAAAACCAAAGGCGATATGAGGAATATCTTGATAGAAAATGGGAAGCAGAACAAGAGAAGAAACGAAAAGCAGAAATAGCAAAGAAAAAGAGGAATTATCTGAAGTGGTACTGCTTTGATGAGAAATTAGAAGTCAAAAGAGCAAAGAAAAGACTTTCAGCTCATCAAGCAGCAATATCTCTTGGTGAATCAATAGCTTTTGCATTTAATACAACAAATGAAATGTTTGGGTATTCTGAAAGACTGAAAAAAAACCAGAAAGCAGATGAGGAGTTAAAAAGATTAGAGAATGTTTTGGCTGAGGCTGAAGCGAAGCTAAAAGAAAAACAGAAAGAGGGAAGAAATACAGAGAAGTATAAAAATATAAAATAAATCAATCAATGAATCGCTCGTTTTAAGGAGGAATATGAATAAAGAAATATATGCTAATGCAGTCTTAAAAAATGAAAAGTTAATATTTTGGTGGACTGGTGATAAATGTAATGATGTTTATGATTTTTATAAGGATTTTTATTATTCGGGATTGAATATGATGGATGAATTAAAAAATTATAAATACGAATTAAAATCAGAACAAATAAATAGTTTTGATGATGATAAGAATTTTTACAAACAATTTGAACTTGTCGAAGGGTATAAAGGAAGAAAACCTTATTAGAATTAGTAGGAGAATAAATTTATGATAATGATAAACGGAAACTGGGAACAAGTCAAAGATTTATCAGATGTTCTCAGAATTGTATCTGAAAATATTGGCGGTGAATTTGCCCAGAAAGTAGAAGAAATATGCGGGGAGCCAAGTGAAGAACTGTATGCAGCATATCAGAAGTTAGAAAATGAGAAAGATGAATTAGAACAGAGATGTAATGACTATGATGATATATATGCGAGTTTGGATTATTTGAATGAACAAATAGATAAATTAGAGAAATATATAGATGATAATGCTGATGGTAGTGATTATATGAGAGGTATGGAAAAGGCATTTGAAATGATTGAGAGGTGATTATTTTGAAACACATGTCAATAAACGTATCAGAAGAAATTAAAAATATTCTTCCATACACATTGGGAAAAGACCTACAAGATAATGAAGAAATTTGTTCCGTATGTAATGGTCTTGGTGTTGTTATAGACAACAATGTCTATGGGATCAAAGGCGACACATCTGAAGCTGCTAAGAAATCAATGTTCCCATATAACCATCAGGCGATTAAATTCTGTCCTAATTGCTATAACGGTGTGATTAAATTGTGCGAATATTGCGGGAAACAGTTACCACGAAACACTTCAAGATGTAATTGTGAGCAATACAAAGCAAAAGAGGAAGAAGAAAAGAGAATAAAATATCAGGAGAAAATTTCAAGAGCTGAAGAAGTCGATATTAATGATATTGATTCTGAAATGTGGTTCTATGATGATCTGACAGATGATTATTTCTCAGACATTGATTATTTTGTAGATGCTTATAAAGATTCTGACGAATATGAATCAGAAGAGGAGATGATAAATAATCTTCCAGAAGTTTTATGGTTGACTGATCCTGTGGATATTTCTATGGATGCTGATTGGATAATCGAAAATGCTTGTGAAGAATTACACGAGGATGCTTCTGAAAATATTTCTGGTGACGACAGGAAAGAATTACAGGATATGTTAGACAAGTGGTGCGAGAAACAAACTGGTACAAGGACGGTGTATCCAAATTATAAGAAGTATGTGAGAGTCAGGAAGGAGTGGTTTGAGTAGATGAATTTAAAAAATAAAGCAAATATGATAGGTAATATTGCTATTATGTCAGGTGCTACATCTTTTGTATTATTACTATTTTCAATGTTTTATGAAATCAAATATGTGCAAGTTGGAGTATTTGCTCTTACAATGCTATATTCTGAGATGAAATTGAAATATATAAAATTAAGACAAGAGGAAATAGATGAGCTGTTAAAGAACAGATAAAACCACGCTTTTATTGACGAAGAAAGGGAAATATATGGAAATAAAAATTAATGTTGATGAGACAAAATTCAAAGAAGTAATTGAAAAAGAACTTAATGCATTTTCAAAAGAAGAACTTCACGAAATTGTTAGAGAATGTATCTGTGATGCACTTAGGAATAATGAAGAATTAAAGAAACTTTTTATAACAAGAAGTAATGGTAGTTATTTTTCATATGATGAACCAAGTGAAATACTGAAAAATGCAGCTAAAAATATAGATTTGTCACCAGCATATAAAGAAATTCAAGAAAGTATGATTAAAGAATTGAAAGAAAATTATCACGAACTACTTGAAAAAACTATGCTAGGAGCAATTGTTAATGGAATTGCTAATGATTATGAATTTCGTCAGAGGATGGCTAATGATGTTGAATGCATTATAAGAAGTAGAAATAGCAATTGAATTGGATAAATCAAGTCTTTCAAGAGGGAAAAGAATATTATGATCGACAAACTTAAAATTTTATATATATTTTTAACTATAATTATTGCTTTTGTATGCGGTATTTATATGTTTGTATATAGGATGAATAATCCGTTAATGACTGAGACCCAGTTGATGTTATATGCATTAAGAAAATTTTGGTGGTTACTTATCATGGCGTTAGTAATGAAAGGAATAAAATTTAAATAGAATCACATTTCAAAGGAGAAATAAATGTGCAGTATATTTTAAATGAGCATGAAATGAATCGTGGATGTGAATTAATAGAAGCATGGGAAACTGAAGAAATGAATTTGGATAATGCCTACATAGAACAAAATAATCTAAATGAACAAGGATATTTTACTGTAATACATTGTACTGATGTAGAAAAAGATTTATATAAAATATCTGTATTTCATAGAAAATAAGTAAATAAATTTGTGTTTCAAAGGAGGAAAATTTTATGTTATTAAATAATACAGAAAAAAAGAATATTGATGTTGTTGATTGTAAAAGAATAACTACTAATGTAGCTGATTGCAAGCAGATTACAGGAAATGTCGTTGACTGTAAAGAAGTCACTCTTAATATATCTGATTGCAACAAAATTACAATTAACTTACATGATTCAAAAAACGCAACAATACTTGTATCTGATTGTGCGAATATTACTACTATAAAATGAATATGAGGAGGAATATGGTTGGATAAAGTAAATAGGATTAAAGAACTGGATCTGTATCTGCTAAAACATCATATTTGATAAATAATGATACCACAAGTAACTCATCAAAAAATAAGAAAGCACATGATTTAGGAATACCAATTATATCTGAAGGTGATTTTGTTCAGATGATCACATCTTAAACAGAGAAATAGTATATGTAACTTGTAAACACATCAACAAAAAATTCAACTTTAAGGAGACTTATGAAAAAGAAAATAACGGCTATTATTTTACTGACATTTATGTTGGCTTCTTTAGTTTCGCCATTTTTAGTAAAAGCAAGTGAAAATAATGAGCCAGAAATTAAAGAGGTTCAACTTGTTTTTGTAACAGAAAAACCAGTAACTACTGAAACAAAAGAAATTATTGATACAAAAAGTTTAGAACAGATAATGATGGATAGTTTTTATGATGAAATGGAATCATTATCAGATATTGAAGATAAAAGAGAGTGGTTTATTAAATATAAAGACATTATAGAAAAGTATGCTGATATTATTGATCCACCAGAATCTATTTATGACTATTTTGATGAAGAAGAATTAGATTTGCTATTCAAAGTAGTGCAAGTAGAGATCGGAGACTCTGATGATTTTATTCAAAAAGTAAATATAGCAAATGTTATTTATAATCGTTTAAAACATGAAAGATTTCCTGATATATTGTCAGAAGTTTTGGTAGAAGGTCAGTTTTCAATTAAAGATATAAAGGCAACAGATGACACAATTCTTGCATGTGAATATGCTTTTATGATTGGTGATACTACAGATGGATGCTTGTTTTTTGATAGCAATGAAACTTTGAACTATAAATACATATTTGAGGATGGTGCACATAATTTCTATAAATATTGGAAGGAGAATTAATATTATGAACACTAGATTAACAATTAATTTGAATGATTTTGCAAAGGCAAGAAAGTTTTCGAATGAGACTTCAAAATTTTTGAGCGAAATTGACGTGATTCGAGGGAGATACGTGGTTGATGGCAAGTCTACCTTGGGAATTCTGACCATCGACTTATCTAAACCAGTGGATGTAGAAATACATAGTAGCGATCCATATGAAATTAAAAGATTTAATGACATTATGAGTGAGTTTGTACAGGAATAGAAGTGTTATTTTATCGTTTATTGAAGATATGAGAAAGTTTGAGGTGAAGATATGAGATTTGAAAAAACCAAAGTAATGAATTTTGAAGGTGCATTAAGAGGTATGAGAAATCCAATGAATAGTTGGGATAAATCAGATAGCAGTTATTGCGTAAATTCTGTCGACGAATCTACAAGTCATTGTAGTATTTGCCCTGTTAGTGAAGGATGTACAGGTTCACAAGGTGATATTGAAACAAGATATATTATTGGTAAAAATGATATGAAACTTGCACAGCAACTTATTAGAGCAGGATCAGAACATAGAAAATTTATGCGCCAGATATTTGTATCTGTTGATATTGTAGCACCATTATTTTGGTGGAAAGAATTTGATACCTATAAAGTTGGAACTGTTAGAAACAGTTGTTCCACTATGCATAAAATTCATGTGAAGTCATTTGAAAAAGATGATTTTACACATATTGGTATTGACGAAGTTGGTGATATTACTCAAAAAACGCTTAATACAGTATTGGAAACTTTAGAATACTGTAGAACAAAATTTAATGAAACAAAAGAGAAAAAGTATTGGAGAGCAATTATTGAATTGTTACCAGATGGATATAACATGAAGGCAACAATTACTTTTAGTTATGAAAATCTTTTAAGTATGTGTAGCAAAGGACAAAGAAGATTTCATAAACAAAATGAGTGGAGTGGCATTGATTATCCAAATGAAGACAATTTTATATCATGGGTGAGAACATTACCATATGCACAGGAACTAATTTTTATTGATGAAGTGGAGGAATAAATACACATATGATTATAGTTTTACTAGGGGCTTCTGGATCAGGGAAGTCCACAATTGAAAACGAACTTGCAACACATCATGGTTTTGAAAAGATTATTTCATATACCACAAGACAACCTAGAACTGGCGAAGTGAATGGTAAGGACTATTATTTTACAGAAAATAATACCTTTGCTGCTATGATAAATACTGGTACTTTGGCAGAATATGACGAATATTCACAAGGAAGATTATATGGCACTTTGAAATCTGATTATGCAGATGGCAATAAAGTAGTCGTACTTACACCAAACGGACTTAGACAGCTTAAACAAAGTTGTCCAAATGACAATATTTTTACTGTACTTGTAAACGCAAGTCTTGGTACAAGAGTAAAAAGATACATAGACAGATGTGGCGTTAATGATTTTACTTTCGATGATAAAAATGAAATTGCTGCAAGAGTAGAGAGGGATTTTTCGATGTTTTTAGGATTAGAAAGAGAAGTAAATCTTGTAGTTAATAACAATGAAGGAACAGATATTAATAATGTTGTGAAAGAAATTTTAGAAACAGAAAGGATGTATAACGTATGAATAGAACCGTATATCTCGGTGGTGCCATGAGTTGTTATTTCAATACGGATCAACATGATTACCCTAAACAGTGGAGAGAAGATGCTAAGGAATATGTAAAAAAACTTTATGATGGCATTACTCTTGTATCACCCACTGATTTCTATGAGATAGGCAAAAATTATCATCAATCTGAAACAGAAGTTATGCGATTTGATTTAAGGATGGTCAGAGAAACAGATATTGTTCTTGTCAACCTTCGTGATTTACATAATTCATTAGGAACCAGTGATGAGATCCTATATGCATTTATCAGTGGTAAACCTGTTATTGGATTTATAGAAGACAAAGAAGAAGTAAAAAATATTCATCCATGGAAGATTGAACAGATTGACAGAATCGAATCTGGTAAAAGTGCTATGGAAAGAGCAATAGATTACATCTACAGATATTATGTAGATAGGTACAATTAAAGCGAAAGGAGATAAAAGAAATTTTAGAAATAATCAGTACCAGCCATGCGTTAGCCAAAGAACTGTTAAACAAGCCAGACGGTTTTATAACGGCTACGCTTGGCGATGAAGAATATGTAATTAGTAACACACAAAGAGTACCTACACACGCAAATATTGATGATTCAGCAACACATTGGACATTAAATTTGCGAGATGGTGGTAAAGGTAATTTGAAGAGGTAAAAAAATACAATATATAGCGTTTTGGAATTCTTATAAATACTATATATTGATTGAAAATGCGGTTGAAATGCCTGTTTCATTGTGTGAGGAAGGATTTTGTAAATGGATATCAACTTATTTAATGGAAAATTAAAAATGAATATTAGTTTTGACACAATTGCATTGGTTGGAATAATTATCCTACTATGTGTCGCCATAATTAATATTTGAAAATGTATGACGGAGGAAATGGTTATTGCAGATAATTAAGAAAGACGGAACATTAGAACAATATGACGAACAAAAGATAATTAATGCTTGTAATAAAGCTGCAAGAAGAGCAATGGTTGAACTATCTGATTCTGATTATCAGATAATTTGTAATGCTGTATGGGATAAATTAGTAGAAAATGATTTAGAAGAAACAGAAATTTATGAAATGCATAATATTGTAGAATCTGTGCTTGAAGAATTTTATCCAGTAGTTGCAAAAATGTATAAAGAATATAGAAATTATAAAAAGGATTTCGTACATATGATGGATAAGGTATATGAAAGAAGTCAGGCGATCAGATATATAGGAGATAAGAGTAACGCAAACACAGACTCGGCATTGGTTGCAACGAAACGAAGTCTTATTTACAACGAATTGAGTGGAGAATTATATAAAAAGTTCTTCCTTACATTAAATGAGAAGCAAGCAATGAAGGACGGATACATTTATATACACGATAGGAGTGCAAGACTTGATACGTTTAACTGTTTCAGGAGAGACACTACATTTATTACCAAAGATGGAATTAAATCATTTTATGATTTTAATGATGGTGACACAACAGTTGTATTATCTCATAAAGGTATCTGGAGAAAAGCTACGGTTCATAAGTTAGGGTGGCAACCAATTCAAAAAGTAACTTTAAAAAAAGGAATACCAACAAGCAAAGAAAAAACTATTTATTGTACTTCAGATCATAGGTGGATTTTACGAGATGAGGTAGAAACAACATCGTTATCTGTTGGAGATATTTTATTTTCTATTCCAGATAGAACAAAATTTGATTGGGATTCATTGTCATTAGAAAATAAAAGATTATGGTGTAAAGGATTTGCTAAAGGTGATGGTGCAATCGCTAAACAGAAAAGCAGACCAGATTATGTTTATATACATTTGTGTGATTATAAAAACAAATATGCTGATAGATTTAAAGATTGCGGATATTCTGTAACTCAACCGGAGTCTTATAACGGAGACTATTTAGTTTCGATGTTAAATGAATCATCAAAAAACATTCCTTGGCTTGAATTAAATTACGAAAATGTGATTTATTATGTTAATGGCTTAATGTGTGCAGATGGAAATAGAAATTTATCAAAAAATCCAGACAGTGAATTTAAAGCAATTCAAGTAACAGGTTCTTTTAATGACAATATTTATGATTTGCTTAATATGGCTGGGTATTATGTATCATCAAGAAGTGATATGACAAATGAAGAAACTAATTATGGAAAACGCTCTGATAAAACAATTAAGTATGTATTATCGTCTTCTCAAGAAGGAAAATCTGCTTGGAGAGTAATTGATATCAAAGAAGAAAAATTAAATCCAAAAGCAGAAGTGTGGTGTTTGGATGTAGAAAAAGACCACAGTTTTATTCTTGAAGGTGGTATTCCAACTGGTAATTGTGATTTAATGCGTGTAGGGAAAATCATGCAAGGTGGATTTGAGATGGGGAATGTCTGGTACAATGAGCCAAATTCACTTGATACAGCATTTGATGTTATGGGTGATATTATCCTCTCAACAGCGGCACAACAGTATGGTGGATTTACAGTTCCAGAGGTAGATAAGATTCTTGCTACATACGCAGAAAAATCTTATACAAAATATTATAACGAGTATATTGAAATGTCTTCAGATGTATTTAATCATTGTACACCAGACGATTTTATGCAATTTGATATTGAAGAATCTGAGAAATTAGCAGAAGAATATGCAACACGAAAGGTAAGACGTGATTTTGAACAAGGGTGGCAAGGAATTGAATATAAATTGAATACGGTTGGTTCCAGTCGAGGCGATTATCCCTTCGTTACGATGACTATAGGATTAGCAACAGATAGATTTGGCAAGATGGCGGCTATTACATTACTCAATGTACATAAAGAAGGTCAGGGGAAGAAAGGTTTTAAGCGTCCTGTATTATTTCCCAAAATTGTATTCTTATATGACAAGAATTTGCATGGAGATGGTAGTGAAAAATATCCAAGTGCAGATGTATTTAATGCAGGAATAGCGTGTAGTAGTAAGACAATGTATCCTGATTGGCTATCATTGACAGGAAACGGATATGTGCCAGAAATGTATAAAAAATATGGTAGAGTTGTAAGTCCTATGGGCTGCAGAGCCTTTTTATCTCCTTGGTATGAAAAAGGTGGTATGTACCCATTAGACGAAAATGATAAACCAGTATTTGAAGGACGATGTAATTTAGGTGTTGTTTCACTTCATTTACCTATGATATTGGCAAAAGCAAGACAGGAATCAAAGGATTTTTATGAGGTCTTAGAATATTACCTTGAATTGATTAGAGGATTACACAAGCGTACTTATGATTATATTGGAGAACTGAGAGCAAGCGTAAATCCAGTAGCTTTTTGTGAAGGCGGTTTGTATGGTGGACATTTAAAGCCAGAAGATAAGATCAAGCCAATTCTTCCACCAATGACTATGAGCTATGGAATTACAGCATTGAATGAATTGCAGAGACTATACAATGGTAAATCTATTCGTGAAGATGGAGAGTTTGCATTAGAAGTGATGCAATATATTCAGCGGTACATAGATAGAATCAAAGAAGAGGATCAGATTTTATATGCAATCTACGGAACGCCAGCAGAAAGTCTTTGTGGATTACAGATAGAACAGTTCCGTAAAGTATATGGAATCATTGAAAATGTATCTGACAAACCTTATGTAAGTAATAGTTTTCATTGCCATGTATCTGAGCAAATGTCTCCCATTGAGAAACAAGATAAGGAAGAAAGATTTTGGCCATACTTTAATGGTGGTAAAATTCAGTATTGCCGTTACAACTTGGGATATAACGTAGAGGCAATTAAAACGTTGGTTCTTAGGGCAATGGAGAAGGGGTTCTATGAAGGCGTAAATCTTGCAATGTGCTATTGCGAAGATTGTGGGTATCAGCAAGTAGAAATGGATGTTTGTCCTAAGTGTGGAAGTAGCAAGATTACGAAAATAGATCGTATGAATGGTTATTTGGGATTCACAAGAGTACATGGAGAAACACGATATAATGAAGCGAAGAATGCGGAGATAAAGGATCGTATAAGTATGTGAATTTAATGTTTTTGCCTTTCTTTTATTTAATAAAGAAAGGCAAATCGGAGGTGAAAAAATAATTCGTAGAAAAAAGAACGGAACAGAAAAATGTAGTATCGAAAATTGTAGTACACCATTTTTTAATTTGAGATATCAATCGTCATATGGTGATTATTTATGCAATAAGCACAGGATTCAATGGGAGCGATATGGAAAAATATATAATAGAACAATTTATGATAAAAACAAAATAGTTATAAACCAAGAGTTAAACTGTGCAGAAATGGAATTGTATGATAGATATGGAAATGTTATTGCGACAACATTATTTGATATTGAGGATATTCCATTAGTAGAAAAGTATAAGTGGTATTTGTCACCACGAAAAAAGGAAAATTATACAGATTATGTTGGATGCGGTGGTAGTACATCAACAGAGAGATATTTATTACATAGATTGATTATGGGTGATTATGACACTTACGAAGATACGGATCATAAAAATGGCAATGGTTTAGATAACAGAAAATGTAATTTAAGACAATGTAACGCATCACAAAATTTGTTGAATAGAACAAAGCAAATTGATTCTTTGTTGGGTTTCAAAAATATTACATACAGAAAAGCGGGTGATAAATATGTAATTCAAATCGTTATGACAGATGAAAAAATCAGAGTTAGGAAACAATGTTCATCATTACAAGAGGCGATACATTATAGAGATGCAATATATAGAAGATTTCTCATTAATATCAACTTGTTTAGAGATGAGGTAGATACAACAGAAGTGTTTAATTATGACTATGACGAGCAAAATAACAAGATTTTTATTTATGAGAATGGTAAAGAGTCAGTAATCTATGGTTTTTTGTTTGATTTGATAATACATAAAAAACCAGAAATATATATTAGTGATAAATATTTACCACAATCTATGGATAAGTTTAAAAAATTATTATATACCGCTGAACTTGCTTATAATGAATGGAGTGTTATAAATTACTACATAGAAAATGATCCACTATCAGAAGAAAATTTGAATAATACTCTTGATTTAGTCAATGAAATCCGTCTTTTAAGTCCTCGAAAATCTATCTGGATATATACTGGATATACATTTGAAGAATTGTATATGTATGATAACAATATTCTAAAACATCCAAACTATCTTAGAAAAGATGTTGTGGAATCATACATAAAACGTCAGCAAATTATATCCCAATGTACAGTCCTCATTGATGGTCAATACATAGATTCACAACGGGATATTACACTTGCCTACCGTGGAAGTAAAAACCAAAGACTAATTAACATTCAGCAATCATTACAAAAAGGTGAAATAGTATTGTGGCAAATATGATCATAACGAGTGAATGTGAACAATGCATTCACTCAATTATTAACGAAGAAGACAAAGCAAGAGTGAGAGTATACTGTGAAGTAAAAGACAAAACATATTATTTTGGTCAATGTATTCCGTGTGATTATAAAGAACCAATCCGAAAGATTTTCAAAAATAAACCAGATTTAAAAGAATAATTTTGGAGGAAACGTATGCAAGATAAGTATTATAAAATAAATATATCTAAAGAATGGCTTATGGCAAATGGATTTAAATATAGTAAAAGTTTAAGCGATGAAAAAACCCATGTGTATACATATAGATTTCCTGTATTTAAATATGAAAGAATGACTGTTTTGGAATGTGAGTTAAATATATCATTAGAAGACGGAGAAGTTAAACTTAATGTATACGATTATGGAACAAATGATAAATTTGCTGCATTCTACTATTGTGAGTATGGTAATTATGATAAAATGCTGCAAATTATATGGAATAAAATTGAATATATGTTAGGCAAATTACAAATTGAAAGGAGATAAAACAATGGATGAAATGAATGAAACAATTAAGATTAAGTATTTAACAGATAAGATTGACAAATTGAAATACATAGGCGGTACAAAATCCAACTGGATTGATTTGCGTGCGGCACAGGATATGGTTTTCAAGAAGGGCGAGTTTAAACTGATCCCTCTTGGGGTGGCGATGGAACTGCCGGCAGGGTATGAAGCCCACGTAGTGCCAAGAAGCTCGACTTTCAAAAACTTCGGCATTATCCAGACGAACCATCAGGGCGTGGTAGACGCTTCTTATTGTGGAGATAACGACCAGTGGTTTATGCCGGCCTACGCAGTCAGGGATACGGAAATCCATGTAAACGACCGTATCTGCCAGTTCCGTATTATGGAAAACCAGCCGGAGATTATTTTCGACGAGGTGGCGAAGCTGGATGGAAAAGACCGCGGCGGACATGGTAGTACCGGGAAGCAGTAATAATCAAAAAGATTGAATATATAATAAAAAAATGGAAATATTTACACAAAACAATAATATTAGGATTAAGGATGTGATAAAATAATGACTGTAACTTATTCTGTAAATGGGAACCCAATTGAATTTAAAGATTTAAAAAACTTGAAAATTACTAGAAAAGATTATATAGATTATATAGAAAATATAAAGAAAAGTTTTAGCAAAAGTGGGAATAACAACTAATTTGCACAACAGACATAAGCATTAAAAATATGTTGAAAAAAATAGACCCTCATAATATAATTATATGTAACAGGATAAATTTAAGCACTTAACTGATCGCATATTATTATATTATGAGGGTTTTACTATGGCAAAAAAACAAGTAGCGGCTATTTATATTAGGGTATCAACCGATTACCAAGCAGAAGAAGGTTATTCTATTGATGCACAAAAAGAACAATTATCAGCTTATTGTATATCTAAAGGAATTAAAAACTATGAATTTTACATAGATGGGGGCTGGTCTGGTAGTAATATTGACAGGCCAGAAATGCAAAGATTAATTAAAGATGTAAAAGATGGGAAAATATCACATGTGGTTGTATATAAACTAGATAGATTATCACGATCTCAAAAAGATACGCTTTATCTTATTGAAGACGTATTTAATCCTCATGGGGTAGATTTTATGTCTTTAAATGAAAGTATGGATACTTCTACACCAAATGGCAGACTTATGTTAGGCATTCTTTCTGCTTTTGCGCAACTAGAACGCGAAAATATAAGACTACGTACAAGAATGGGAATGAAAGAGCGTGTTAAATCAGGATTATGGATGGGCGGTGGTCGAATACCATTCGGATACGATTATGATAAAACGGAGGGTGTACTTGTACCAAATAAAGATGCGGAGAAAGTCAGACAAGTCTATAAACTATATATAGAAGGAAGATCTGCACAGGACATTGCAAATATTTTAGGACTTAAATATGAAAAATTAGTGTCTCAGATATTAACCCGTAAAAGCAATTATGGTATCATTGAATATAATGGTGAGGAATATCAAGGTAAACACGAGCCGATTATATCAAAGGATACATATGATATAGCAATGAAGTGTATGCTTGAGCGTAGTAAAGTCAGAGCAAATACATCAGAATATCTTTTGACAGGATTAATTTATTGCGGAAAATGCGGAGCTAAAATGAGATATCAAAAATGGGGGAATAAAGGTAGCAAAATTGTATGTTATTCACAACAAATTAGTAAGCCATATTTAGTAAAAGATCCAAATTGTGACCAAGATAAGTTTTGGAGCGATGAAATAGAAAATATTGTAATTCGATCAGTGTTTGAATTTGCAAATAATTATAAGCCTAGTGAAACAGAATCATTGTCTCCAGATAATACGATACACCTACTATATAATCAACAGGAAACACTAAACAAAAAAATCAAAAAGCTATATAATATATATGCAGAGTCAGAAGAAGATAACGATGTACTATTGGGGACAATTAAGGAGTTACAGTCACAGCTTAAAAATATCAATAAACAAATTGAACTTGAAACAAATACATCTATTGTAGTAAGAAGAAGACAGGAAAAGGCTGAGATACTTTCAAATATTGAAGAATTATGGAATGTTATAGATGTAAAACAAAAGAAAAGTATACTTAGAAAATTAATTAATAAAATAGAAATAACAGATAATAATGTTCATGTAGATTTTGTGATTTGAATTTCGACAAAGGATATTCATGGGTACGGCGTAGGTGCTGAATTTTACATTGAGGGAGCTGTCAAAGTTGTCGATTGCCTTAATAAGACCGACGCAGCCTATCTGAAAAAGATCGTCCACATTTTCGCTGCTGGAATGAAACCGTTTGATTACGCTTAAGACGAGGCGGAGATTGCCGTTGATGTATGCCATGCGTGCCTCCTGGTCGCCTTCTTCAATTTTTTTAAACAATTCTTCTTTTTCCGCGTTTTTTAAAAGCGGCAGTTTGGCAGTGTTGACGCCGCAGATTTCTACTTTTCCCTGTACCATGACGCTACCACCCTTTCGTGTGAGTTTTGTTTTCTTTTTTTGTATGTAACAAGCATGTGCGATTCAAGGGAAATTATTCACAAAATCTTAAGAAAAATCGGCGGATAAGATTTTACAAACAGTCAGTTTTTTGATACCATAGTCTATGGATAAGAGTCAGGACATAAGATAAATGAGGAGTGATGGTTATGGTTTGCAAAAAATGCGGCGCGCCTTTGATGGAGGACGATCAGTTCTGTCCTGAATGCGGCGCGAAGGTGATAAGAAAAAAGAAGTGCCCGGAATGTGGGGAAACGCTTCGGGAAGGCACCCGTTTCTGCCCGAGCTGCGGTGCGGAAGTGGGAGAGGCACGGCCCGTAAAGCGGGCGGAAGCCGACGAAACAGTTAAGAGGAGAGAGGGTTCAGAGGAAACACCGAGAAGGAAAGCGGATTCGGAAGAAGCGCCGAGGAGAAAGGCGGATTCGGAAGAGGTGCCGAGGAGAAGGGCGGATTCGGAAGAGGCGCCGAGAAGGAGAGCAGATTCGGATGGGGCGCCGAGAAGAAAGACGAACCCGGATGCACCGAGAAAGAAGGCGAATCCGGCGCCGCCGCCGAGAAAACGCCCGGTTCAGGATGAAAGACCCAGACGGAGAAGGGACTGGGAGGAAGAAGACTGGGATGATGACGAGGATGACGACGAGGAGAGTGTAGATATTCTGTCCATTATGACAGTTGCCGTCGGCTGTATTCTTCTGGTTATTGTGGCCGTATTAGGATTCAACCTGTATCAGCGGTATGTGCCGAAGAATTATGACAAGGCGGCTGAGGAGCAGGAAAAAGAGGAGGAAGAGACGGAAGGGGAAGAGCAGGAGGAAGGTCAGAGGCTGGAGGATCCCCCGGAGGATTCCGCGGAAGAGCAGGAGGCTGCCGTTTCTGCCGCGGGCACGATTGTCGCCATTGCCGATGTGAGGATCCGGGATAATCCGAGTACGCAGGGCACGACGGTTATTACGACGGCGAAAGAAGGGGACAGTTATGAGTATACAGAGGTCGTGGAAGGCGGCCACTGGTATAAGATCATTCTTCCTGAGGAATATGGGTATGAGTTTGGATATATCAGCGCGGATTATGTAGAGCCGCAATAACGTTTTTCAAACAGGACAATCTGACAGGAACCTTTTCCGGGCTGGGACATATGATAATAAAAAGCCCGGGGAGGTTCCTATGTTATTTTCGGAATTAAAGAAAAAGGAAGTCATCAACCTGAAAAACTGTGAACGGCTGGGAAAAGTGAGCGATTTTGAGTTTGACGAGTGCACGGGACAGATTTTCAAGCTGATTATTCCGGGAGACAATAAATGGTGCGGACTGTTTGGCAGCGAGCCGGACTATGTGATCTGCTATAAAGACATCAAAAAGATCGGACCGGATATAATTGTGGTGGACATCTGTCTGTAATTTGGTTTCCATAAGATAGTTGACATAATGAACATTTTATCCTATAATAATCATATTGAGTGCAGCGATCTGTCTGTGGCTCAAGTACAGGTGGATAAGGAGGATATCCGGGATGAAATGCCCATTTTGTGGTCATGAAAATACGAGAGTAATCGACAGCAGGCCGGCGGAGGACAACAGTTCTATCCGCAGACGGCGCGTGTGCGACGAGTGTGACAAGCGGTTTACTACTTATGAGAAGGTGGAGACGATACCACTTATTGTCATTAAAAAGGACAATAACAGGGAGACCTACGACAGATCCAAAATTGAGGCGGGTGTGTTAAGGGCCTGTCATAAGAGACCTATCAGTGCAAACCAGATTAACCAGCTGGTGGACGAGGTGGAGACGGAAATCTTTAACCGGGAAGAAAAAGAAATTCCAAGCCAGGTGATCGGTGAGCTCGTTATGAATAAACTCAAGGATTTAGAGGCGGTTGCCTATGTCAGGTTCGCTTCTGTCTACAGGGAGTTTAAGGATATCAACACCTTTATGGAAGAACTGAAAAACGTGCTGGACAAATAGACGGCGAATAAAACACCTTGCGTAATTGCGGGGTGTTTTTCAAGCTGCACTGCGAGCAGACTTAGAAGGAGCACAACGATGGCAGGGCTTACATGCTTTTACCCGGATGTATATCTGGATTCTACATATGAAATTGATTTTGAGGCGTTATACCGGGAGGGTTTCCGGGGCGTCATATTTGATATCGACAATACGCTTGTGCCCCACGGTGCGCCTGCCGACGCGCGCAGCATTGCCCTCTTTGAAAGGCTGAGGTCGATAGGGTTTGAGAGCGTACTTTTGTCCAACAACAAAGAACCGAGAGTGAAGATGTTTAACGATAAAGTACATTCGCGCTATATTTATAAGGCGGGGAAACCGGGGAAAAAGGGCTATCTGCGCGCCATGGAGCTGATGAAAACGGAGCCTTCCACCACGCTTTTTGTGGGAGACCAGCTTTTTACGGATGTGTGGGGGGCAAAACGGACGGGTATATTGACCTATCTGGTCAAACCCATTCATCCGAAAGAGGAAATTCAGATTGTCATAAAGAGACGTCTCGAGTGGATTGTACTGTTCTTTTACAGAAGATCCTTGAAAAAGCGGAGCGGGTGTGGAGGAAAAAACAGATGAAAATAGACGGCAGGACAAGAACCTGTGGGCTGATCGGGAATCCGGTGGAGCATACGCTTTCGCCGGTAATTCATAACACGCTGGCGGAAAGATTCGGGCATAATCTGGTGTACGTGCCTTTTCCCGTGGAGAAGGGACGGATCGGGGAAGCGGTTTCCGGGGCGTCGGCGCTGCAGATTTTGGGGCTCAATGTGACGGTTCCCTATAAAGGAGAGGTGATTCCCTGCCTTCGGGAAGTGGATTCTCTGGCGGCATCAATCGGCGCGGTCAATACACTGGTGTCGGTGCCTGGCGGATTCAAGGGTTATAATACGGATATGGAAGGGCTTTACCGCGCTATGACGACAGAGGGCATACGGATCGCGGACGAGGAGATTATTCTGCTGGGCGCGGGAGGCGCGTCGCGGGCAGTGGCATATCTGTGTGCGGTAAAAGGAGCGAAGCGGGTTTATCTTTTGAACCGCACGGCGGAAAGGGCGCAGAAAGTGGCCGAAGAGGTAAACAGCGCGGCAAAGCGTCAGGTGATTTATCCGATGGCGCTGGCTGATTTCGACAGTCTGCCGGATCGGAAATTTCTGGCGATTCAGGGAACTTCCGTGGGGCTTGCGCCGCATGTGGATGATGTGGTGATTGACGATGAAAGATTTTATAAAAAAGTACATACAGGATTTGACCTGATTTACAGTCCGTGGGAGACGCGCTTTATGAGACTGGTGAAGGAGAATGGCGGTCATGCATATAATGGGCTGAAGATGCTGCTCTATCAGGGGGTCATCGCCTATGAACTGTGGAACGGGGTAAGGGTGTCCGAGGAGGATGCGAATGTGGTTTACGAGAAATTAAGAGAACAGTTTGGATAATTTATCTGGAATGTACGGCGGAAAAAGGGCATGCCACTTCGGCATACTGTCCTGACATGGAGGAAAACATGGGAAATGTCATACTGATCGGGTTTATGGGCTGCGGCAAGTCTACGGTAGGACTGCGCCTGTCTTACCGACTGCGGCGGACGATCATAGATACGGATAAGGAAATAGAGAAAGAGGAGAACAGAACCATATCGGAGATTTTTGCGGAAGATGGAGAGGCGTATTTCCGGGACAGGGAGACGGCAATCTTACGAAAGCTGAAAGACAGCGCGAATAACCAGATTATATCGGTGGGCGGAGGACTGCCGGTGCGGGAGGAAAACAGGGCGCTTCTGCATGAACTGGGACAGGTCTTTTATCTGTGCGCCGAGGGCTGGACGATTTATGAAAGGGTGAAGGACGACAAAACAAGACCGCTATTGCAGGTGGATGATCCGCTTAAGAAAATAGAGACGCTTATAAAGGAGAGAGATCCTTATTACAGGGCGGCGGCGGACGCGGTGGTCACTGTGGACGGCAAAAGTTTTCCGCAGATTTTGGACGAGATAGAAGAACTGGTAAACGAGAAGGAAAGAACGGTTTTAGCGGAGGGATGAGAGATGAAGATACTGGTGGTTAACGGGCCGAACCTGAATTTTTTGGGGATTCGGGAGAAGAGCGTGTACGGCACGCAGGATTATGATTATTTACTGCACATGATCGCGAAAAAGGGGGAGGAGACTGGCAGCACCATAGAGGTGTTTCAGAGTAACCATGAGGGCGCGATAATCGACCGGATTCAGGACGCCTATTTCGACGGCACGGAAGGGATTGTGATCAACCCGGGCGCGTTCACCCACTACAGCTATGCCATCCGGGACGCGCTGGCAAGCATTACCGTACCTAAGGTGGAGATCCATATATCCGATATCACGCAGAGGGAGGACTTCCGCAAAGTATCGGTGACGGCACCGGTCTGTGACAAACAGATTTACGGACAGGGCCTTGAAGGCTATCTGCAGGCAATCGACTTTATTCTAAACAGTTTTGCGAATGGCGCGGGCTGAACAATGTTATGTTTTTTTAGAAAGAGGTTGAAAAATAGATTTTTTTAGTATAAACTAGAAAAGAATTATATTTGTGAAAGCTTAGGAGGAGAAAGGAATATGGTATCAGCGGGTGATTTCAGAAACGGCATTACCGTCGAGATGGAGGGTAATGTTTATCAGATAATTGAATTTCAGCATGTAAAACCGGGCAAAGGCGCAGCTTTTGTCAGAACGAAGCTGAAAAATATCATCAATGGCGGTGTGGTGGAGAAGAGCTTCCGTCCCACCGAGAAATTCCCTCAGGCACGCATTGACAGAAAGGACATGCAGTATTTATATTCTGACGGCGACCTGTTCAATTTCATGGACACGGAGACCTACGACCAGATCGCACTGAACGCGGAGTCGGTAGGAGATGCGCTGAAATTCGTGAAAGAGAACGAGATGGTTAAGATCTGCTCTTACAACGGCAATGTGTTTGCAATCGAGCCGCCGCTGTTTGTAGAGCTGGAGATCACCGACACCGAGCCGGGATTTAAGGGCGATACCGCTACAGGAGCGACAAAGCCCGCTATCGTAGAGACCGGTGCGAAGGTTATGGTTCCGCTGTTTGTGGAAAATGGCGAGAAGATCAAGATCGACACCAGAACAGGCGAGTATTTGTCCAGAGTATAAGATTGTCACATGAATCAAAGCCCATAAGACAATATAGACTTAGGTCTATGTTGTCTTTCTTTTTGCGCGCATAAGCAGAGTCAGAAAGCGGCAAATACAGAAATCCAATATGCCCGGAGAGAATGGGAAAGAGGAAAATATGGGATTTCAAAAATTTGTAGAGAATATCGTGGATTTATTGCAGGAAAGAATGGGGGATGCCTATGAGATCAGGGTGCTCCATGTGACGAAAAACAACGACGTGGAGCAGACCGGGATAGCCATCACAAGGCAGGAGGACAGTATTTTCCCTACTATTTACCTGGAAGGACTATATCAGGAATACAGGGAAGGCGAACTGCTTAGTGCGCTTGTAGACCGAATCATCAACTGCCATGAGGAGCAGTCCATGGCGCTGGATCTGGATATGGATTTTTTTCGTGATTACAGCAGGGTGAAGGACAGGATCTTCTATAAGCTGGTCAGCTTTGAAAAGAATAAGAAATTTTTACGGGATGCTCCCCATCTGAGGTGGAACGATCTGGCGATTGTGTTTTACTATGCGATGGAGGACGATGTGGTGAAAGGCGGTTCTATTACGATTAAAAGGCAGCATATGCTGATGTGGAAACAGAATGCGGAATCGCTGTATCGGACTGCAGGGAGAAATACGAAGCGTGGGATGCCGGAACTTCTTGTTTCTATGCGGGAGTTGATTGCGGAGATGACGGGTGTCTTCGTGCGGGAGGATGACGCGATGCCAATGTATGTACTGACAAACAAAGAAAAGCGTTTCGGTGCTTCGGTGATGCTGTATTCCGAAAAAATCGGGCGGCTGGCAGAGCAATTTGGCTGTGATTTGCTGATTCTGCCGAGCTCTGTCCATGAGGTACTGCTGATACCAGATGACCATGTCAGGGAATATGCCGTTTACAGGCAGATGGTGGAGGAGGTCAATCGGACCCACGTGGAGCCTGAGGAGGTGCTTTCTTACGGGTTATACCGGTATTGCCGGAAGAAATCGGAAATAGAAGAGATTAGGTAATTGTGAAGGCGTTGAACGGTTAGGAAATTATTTCTTAGACGCGATTACTTGACAAGTGTGCCCGCTTGCGGTATGATACAAAAGATGTAACAAATTTGTAACAATTTTTTTGAATTGTGAAGATGCTGTTTCATCAAGGCGGGCACCCGTAGTCTAATGGATAAAACGTAGGCCTCCGACGCCTTTGATGCAGGTTCGAGTCCTGTCGGGTGCATAGGGTTATGGGTTTCCGGGGCGATATGCAGATATTGTCCCGGAAATTCTGAGACTGGAGGAGTTCTGGACATGACAAACAATACAATATGGGAGAGTCTGAAGGCTAAGTTTGAAGCGTTCAAAAACTGGCTGGTACGATATTCCAAAATTGTCCTTCCTGTCATTTTGGTAGTCTGTGTTGCGCTGACGATTGTGATAGCGGTACAGGCAAATAAGCGTAAAGTAGAACAGGAAGAAACGGTGGTTGCGCCGGAAGAAAATACAAATGAAGAGGAAGCGCTGCTTGACGTGCCGGAAGTGCCTTTGGAGAAAGATGCGGTTCCGGGGATCAACGAGCTGTTTGACGTCTACTACAAGGCGATGGTGGAAGGCGATACCGCTACCATGGAAAAGCTGGTCTACTATATGGACGCGACAGAGATCCTGAGGGCGGCGGAGACAAGCAAATACATTGATTCTTATCCGCCTTTGGAGATTTACACGAAAGCGGGACCGAAGGAAGGCACGTATATCGCATATGTTTATGCGGAGCTAAAGTTCCATGATTATGAGAAACCGATTCCCGGTATGCGGACGTACTATGTGTGCACCAACGAGGACGGTGAGCTTTACATCAATGAAGACGGTGAGGAGAGCGATAACGAACTGCATTACATGCGGGAGATCCAGCTGCAGGGTGATGTGATTGACCTGAATAACAAGGCGGCCGAGGCTTATAATAAAATGGTGGTAGAAGATCCGCAGCTTGCCGATTTTCTGTTAGAGCTGAGAGAAGAGATCGAGAAAAATGTAGGCGAGGCGCTTGCACGTGCAGAGGAGAGCGAGGAGCCGGAAGAAGGGGCTGAGGAAGAAACGCCTGAGGAGACAGAGGAAGAAGAGCCTGTCGAGGTGGTTACCAAGGTAAAGGCGATAGATGTAGTCAATATAAGGACTTCCGACAGCGAGACGGCGGATAAGCTTGGTAAGGCGGCTGTGGGCGATGAATTTGAGCTTCTGGAAGAGAAAGGCAACGGCTGGAGCAAGATCAAGTACGACGGCGGTGAAGCTTTTATCAAGAGCGAATATCTGGAGCCTTCCGAGACTATGGCGGCATCCGATGTGGGGCAGAACGAGGACGATGAAGAGTCGCAGGAGCAGCAGGCAGATAACAGTTCCGAGTCCCCGACAGTGACCGGCACGGTAACAGTTAAGGAAAACGTCAGAATCCGAAACGGCGCGAGTGAGAACTCAGATAAGCTGGGTACGGCTTATGCGGGGGAAAAGCTTGAGGTAATTATGAAGCAGGCTGACGGCTGGACGAAGATAAAATATAATGGAAAAACAGCCTACGTGAAATCGGATTATGTGGAGTAGACGCTGATTAAAAATGAATAAAATGGCAAGACTGGACAGATGAGGGTGTGAATGCTCTCATCTGTCTTTTTGCGCAAAAAAGCAGAGACGTCCGGGAGGATTACCCTGCGCATACACATTGCAGTATAAAGGAAAGGAGCCCTGTCAATGAAACATGACGACGAGATGGTTTTAAAGGAAATACAGAAAAGTACACAGATGGGAATGACTGCAATAGATACCATTCTGGACAAAATAGGAAACGATGACTTTTCCATGACCCTGTCCAGACAGTCCTTACATTACGCGGATATTCACAACCGTGCACTGGATCAGATCCTGCAGCAGGACGGGGAGGGGTATCGGGGCAGCCAGATCGGGGAAATGATGCTTAGGGGCAGCATACATGCGAATACAGCGTTAAATATCAGTACGGAGCATTTGGCGGAGATGATGATCCAGGGGAGCAACCGTGGGATTACAAGCATGTGGAAGAGTTTAAAACACAACAGTCTGGCCACGGATGCGGCCGTGGAACTGGCAAAAGAGCTGATGGATTTCGAGGAGAAGAGTATCGAGGAGCTGAAACAGTTTCTGTAAGTCAAGCCGCGTTACGCACATTTTATATGGAAAACTATTGGTTTACGGCAAGTTGTATACAAGTATTTTGGTATTATTGTACAATATATATAAAAAATACGAAGGAAATTTTTACACTTTAATTCGCTAAATTATCTTGTGGATTTCCATATGGCATACTATAATGGTACGTGGTAATGTATACAAGCAAGAAGGAGGAAATAACGCAATGTCATATGTTGATGAGGTTTACGAGTTAGTTGTAGCGAAGAATCCTGCCCAGCCCGAGTTCCATCAGGCGGTAAAAGAGGTGTTGGAGTCCCTGCGCGTGGTGATCGAGGCGGACGAGGATGCTTACAGAAAAGATGCGCTTTTAGAGCGTCTGACAGTTCCGGAGAGAATCGTGCAGTTCCGTGTTCCCTGGGTGGATGACAAGGGACAGGTACAGGTGAATAACGGATTCCGCGTGCAGTTCAACAGCGCGATTGGTCCTTACAAGGGGGGACTGCGTTTCCATCCTTCCGTAAATCTGGGTATTATTAAATTCCTGGGATTTGAGCAGATTTTCAAAAATTCCCTGACAGGTCTGCCCATCGGCGGCGGCAAGGGCGGCTCTGATTTCGACCCTAAGGGAAAATCCGATAGAGAAGTGATGGCGTTCTGCCAGAGCTTCATGACAGAGCTTTGCAGACATATTGGTGCGGATACCGACGTGCCTGCCGGAGATATCGGCGTTGGCGGCCGTGAGATCGGTTTTATGTTTGGCCAGTATAAGAGAATCCGCAACCTGTATGAGGGCGTGCTGACAGGCAAGGGCCTTACTTACGGCGGTTCTCTTGCAAGAACGGAGGCGACCGGCTACGGCCTGCTCTATCTGACAGAGGAAATGTTAAAGTGCAACGGTAAGGACATCAAGGATAAGACCATTGCGGTGTCCGGCGCCGGCAACGTGGCGATCTATGCGATCCAGAAGGCACAGCAGCTCGGCGGCAAGCCCGTGACCTGCTCCGATTCCACAGGCTGGATTTATGATCCCGACGGTATCGACGTGGCGACACTGCAGGAAGTGAAGGAAGTGAAGCGCGCGCGTCTGACAGAGTACGCGGCAATGCGTCCTAATGCGGAGTACCATGAGAAGAAGAACGGCGAGCACGGTGTATGGAGTGTGAAATGTGATATCGCCCTTCCCTGTGCAACGCAGAACGAGCTGGATTTAGAGGATGCGAAGATGCTTGTGGAAAACGGCTGCTTCGCGGTTGCTGAGGGTGCAAACATGCCTACGACCATGGAGGCGACGGAGTATCTGCAGAAGAACGGCGTGCTGTTCTGCCCCGGCAAGGCGTCAAACGCGGGCGGCGTGGCAACTTCCGCTCTGGAGATGAGCCAGAACTCAGAGAGACTTTCCTGGACGTTTGAGGAAGTAGACTCCAAGCTGCAGGGTATTATGGTGAATATCTTCCACAGCCTTGACGAGGCTTCCAAGAAGTACGGCAAGGAAGGCGACTATGTTGCGGGCGCGAATATCGCAGGCTTTTTGAAGGTGGCTGAGGCGATGAAAGCGCAGGGTGTTGTTTAGGAAAAAAGTTAAATAGAGAAGATCCCGCAATCTTAAGGGTTGCGGGATTTTTGCTGTTCTCAACTGCATTGTCCTTTTCAAAACAAAACCATTATGCTACAATAACTTTATGGAAGCATAGCTCAGCTGGGATGAGCGCTCGCCTGACTAGCGGGAGGTCAAGGGTTCGAGCCCCTTTGCTTCCATTTTTTTGTGTACGGGTACGCTGATGAAATATGTCAGCAGCGTTGACTGATGTACGACGTGCGAGTAGGGGAGGGAGCGGCGTCTGCTCGATTACGCGGCTCTATGCAGCAGGCTGCTCTGGAAGGGAGGACAAAATATGTTAGGACATCTGGGATTCTCGTACGTAGGGCTGGTATTTTTACTTATGCTGATGATTCCGAATCTGATCTGGATAAAAAGACAGCCGCAGGGTTACAGTGCCGAAAACGAAAACAGAGTTTTGGCTTTGATGGAGAGGGTGGGGGAAGCGCTGACGACCTGCTGCGCGCTTATCTTTTCCGATTTCAATTTGCGGGAGTGGTCGAGCTGGTCATGGTGGCTTGCGGCGGCGTTTGTCTTGATGGTCATGTACGAAATCTGGTGGGTACGGTATTTTAGGAGCGAGCGCAGATTAGTTGATTTTTACAGTAGTCTGCTGGGGATTCCTGTGGCGGGGGCGACGCTGCCGGTACTTGCGTTCTTTTTGCTCGGAATCTATGGAAAAGTAATATGGATGTTAGCCGCCAGCGTGATTTTGGGAGCAGGGCATATCGGGATTCACTTGCAGCACCGAAAGGAGATTGGTTGAATAAGAAATGTCCCGCATTCCACATCCCCCACACCGCATCTTACGGCACTTCCATTGTTTCCCGGAAAAAATCGTGATATAATACCAGCTCTAAGGAGGCGGCCATGATTACGATTGCGATTTGTGACGACGAAAAACAGACACTGGATCAGATCAGAAAACTGGTGTCTGTTTTTTTTCGTGAAAAAAATATGGAAGTGTCTATTGTCTGCTTTCCCGGCGGCGAAGAATTATTAAGATACGACCGCAGCGTAGATATTCTCTTTCTCGATATCCAGATGAACGGGATAGACGGCATGGAGACGGCGAGGAAACTGCGCAGCCGGAATTTTAGGGGATTCCTCATTTTTATAACGGTCCTGAGAGAGATGGTGTTCCAGTCCTTTGAAGTGCAGGCATACGACTATCTGGTGAAGCCGGTAGAGGAGAAAAAGTTTGTAGGGACGATGGAGAGACTGCTTGTCTCCATGAACAATGTCAGTGAGGAAAGGCTGCTTGTGCAGAAGGGCTATGAGAGAAGCATTGTTCCTTTCGCCGATATTATTTATGCGGAAATTATTGACAGAAAGGTGTATCTGCATCTGGCGTCGTCGGTGGTGGTTGATTTTTATGACCGAATTGAAAATCTGGAGGAAAGGCTGGACAGCCGTTTCTTTCGGTGCCACAGAAGCTATCTGATCAATATGCAGTATCTGAAAAGTTACAAAAACGGCGTGGCATATATGGAGGGCGGGAAAGAAATCCCCATTTCCAGACTGCGGAGCAAAGCGTTTTCCGAGGTGATTTTGCAGTATATGAAGGAATGGAGACTGTGAGATGGAAGGCTATATCGACTTTTTTAACAGTTATGTCATAGGCAGCATCCAGATGCTGCTTGGCTTTACCTTTTTTATCAGGTTTTTGCAGAAAAAGGGAAGGAATTCTTTGGCTTTTCTGTTTGCACTGCCTAGTCTGGTACTGGTGCTGTTTTCGCCGGTGGGAAGTATCACCGAATATCTGGTTTACACGCTGTGTCTCATAGCCGTTGGGATATTGCCATGCCGTGCCGACTGGAAATCCGCTGTTTTTTATGCGGCGCTGACGGTGGGGATTATGGAGATTTGTCAGGGCATTGTCAATTCGCTGTCAGGCATGCTGTCTCCATGGACGCTTTCACTGCACCAGAATGCAGCCGCCTTGGTTTCTGGTTTGCTGGGCATTACTGCGGTGGCGCTGGCGACGGTTTGTTACTGTGTGGTGTATCGCTGCTTTTTGCCCTATGAAACGGCGGAAAAGCAATCTCTTTTTCTATTTTTGATACCGTCACTGATGATCTTTTTCATGGATGAATATATTTGTTCCGTTATTTACGGGAATGAGACGATTCAGAATGCGGGTGGCAGGGACTTTCCGATTAAACACCATCATATGTTTGTGATACAGCTTTTCGGTATGGCTAGCTTATTCTGCCTTATGTTTGCCTATAAAAAGCTGCTCCAGAATTTCAGGCTGCGCACGGAACTGTCGCTGTTGGAGCAGGAGGAAAGTTTTTTAAATCAGTATGTGGAGGAAGCGCGGGCTCGTTATGAAAAGACAAAATCATTTCGCCACGACATCAAAAATCACATAACGGTAGTGAAAGACCTTTTGAAGAGCGGAAAATCGGAGGAGGCGTCTGCCTATATCGGGGACATGTCTGATATGACGGAGGAGCTTTCCCTGCCATGCGCTACAGGCAGCCCGGTGGCGGATATTCTGGTGGGAAACAAGCTGGGGATTGCAAAAAGTATGGGGATTGACGTGGATTGCTCTTTGCTTTTGCCGTATCCATGCACGGTGCGGGATATCGACTTTGGCATTATCCTGTCAAACGCTCTGGACAACGCAATCCATGCATGCCGTGATGTGGGCGGCGGTGCGGAAAAATACATCCGCGTGTCGGGACGTATTCAGGGAGATTTTGTTTTGATGGAAGTGGAGAACAGCTTTTGTGGAAAAGGGCCCGCCGGAAGGGGGACGGGTCTGTCAAACATTAAGGCGGTGGCGGAAAAGTACCAGGGCGCAATGAGCATCAAAACGCAGGGCACATCCTTTTCCTTAAGTGTGCTGCTTGTCATTCCGCGGCATGCAGAAGGCATCCCGCGGCAAATCGGTTAAATCCTTCTTTTTGTATGTCGAAAAGAGGGAAAAGAACTTCAAAATTTCGCAGATATTCTGCGGGGAAAAAGGAGGACAATCAAAATGGCAATGGAAATCAAGGTAAACGGCAGTGCCTACAAGACCGATTATGCGGACCGTCTGCAGACGGAACGGGAGAAGACTGCGAAAGCCGAAAACAGTCAGAACGGGGAAAAGACGGCAGGAGCAGGAAGTGCGCAGAAGGAGGCACAGGCATCGAACCAGAAGCCGGCGCCCCATGACGAGTACATCAGCAGCGAGAAGTCAGGAGAGAAACCAAACGGTCTGTACCATGTGGGGCAGGACGAAAACGGCAACAAAAAAGTTTATTTTAACGACCCGAAGAAAGGCGGAGGCGACAAATCCCCGAAAGTAAACGCGGGCGCCCCGGACGGTGGCGAGGAGAAATGCGTCGGCAATACGGATCAGGTGGACCGGGAAATCCGGGAGCTGAAAGAGAAGAAGAAACAGTTAGAGCAGCAGATTAAGGCAGCTTCCGGGGACGAGAAGAAGATGAAGGAGCTGGAGAACAAATTGGCGCAGGTGGAGCAGGAGCTTGCTCAGAAGGATACGGACACCTACAGGAGACAGCATTCTACGTTTACTGACAAAAAGTAAAGTGAAAAGAACTTCTAAAGCTCGACAGCAAAGGCTGTCTCGCTAAGAAGTTCTAGGAGTTGCTTCGCAACTCCGTTTCACTCAGGAGAATGCCTGAAATGTGGCATTTTCCGCACTGATTTGAGATTTCGCGAAGCGTTTGCCGGTGGAATGCCGGTAAACGCTTTTTGGCAGTTATCTGAATGGGCTGTGTGCAATCCGCAGTGGCGGAAAAGATATCCGCTTGACGGGAAGCGGTGTTTGGGAGCAAAATGAAGTAGTGATTTTACGGGAACGGGGAGAGGACGACATTGGAACATACCATACTTTTACTGGAAGACGATACGGACCTGATTGACGGGCTGACCTACTCTCTGGGCAGGGAAGGATATAAGGTGGATGTGGCGCAGACAGTCAAAGCGGCGTATACCTGTCTGGAAACGCGGGAATACAGTCTTCTGCTGCTGGATGTCACCCTGCCGGACGGAAACGGCGTGGACGTGTGCCGTCATGTGCGGGAGAGGGGCAGCAGGACGCCCATTATATTTTTGACGGCGATGGATGATGAAGTCCATGTGATCCGTGGGCTGGACAGCGGTGCGGACGACTATATCACAAAGCCTTTTAAGCTGGGCGAGCTGTGCTCCAGGATCCGGGCGCGGCTCAGGCGGAGCGGAACCGGCGATGTTTCTGCTGCGAACCGCTTTACCTCCGGGCCAGTGTCCATTGATCTGTTTGGGGGCGGCGCGTTCCTGCATGACCAGCCTTTGAACCTGACCAATGCGGAGTACCGTCTGCTGTGCCTGCTTGTCAGAAACGCGGGGCAGACGGTGTTACGGAATACGATTCTGGATGCGCTCTGGGACGGCAGCGGTAACTTTGTGGACGACAATACGCTGTCCGTCTACATCCGCAGGCTGCGCGAGAAGATCGAGGAGGACCCGTCCCATCCGAAGTATCTGCTGACGGTGCGGGGATTCGGATACAAGTGGAGGAGAGAAAATGAGTAAATACGATGCTTTATGGGAATATGTGAAGAAAAACGGACAGGAATCTTTTCCGCTGACTTTTGAAGAAATACAGGAGATTGCGGGAGTGCCAATCGACCATTCGTTTCTGAAATATAAAAAGGAACTGACGGAATACGGCTATCAGGTCGGGAAAATTTCCATGAAAAACGAGACGGTACTTTTTCATAAGGTGGGTTAGTGCGAATATGGTACAGGATAAAAATACGCGGTATTACGTGATGAGTTTATGCGGCTTGATGGGAATTTGCCTGATGCTGGGATGTTTTCTTACGTGGTTTCACGGGAGGGAAGTGCAGCGGCTGGTTTTCGAGCGGGAGCAGTCCATGGTATCTTCCCTGATGGAGCAGGGGGTGCCGCAGGCTTCGATTGTACGGGCGCTTAGTGGGGAAGACGCAGGGTCCGCCGGGGAAAGTGCGGAACTGCTGCGGCAGCTTGGGCACACACGGGCCACTTCCTTTCGCCTGTTTTCCGACATGGACAGATCTGAGAGACTGTTTGGCGGGGCAGTGGCTGGCATGGTGTGCGTGTTAGGTCTTTTTCTGTCTGGTGCGACTGCCCGGTTCCTGTGGAAACGGGAGAGACTGTACCGACAGGCTGAGGGCGTCATCGCCAGGTTTTCTGAGGGGAATTTTGAAGAGCATCTGCCGCAGAATGAAAACGGGAGCATTTACCAGCTGTTTTCGGCGGTGGAGGAGCTGGCTGTGGCGCTCCGGGCGCAGGGCGGGAAAGAGCAGCAGATGAAAGTTTTCCTGCGGGACACGATTTCGGATATTTCCCATCAGCTAAAGACGCCGCTTGCCGCCCTGCATATGTACACGGAAATCATAGCGCAGGAGCCGGAACACGCGGAGACGGTGGAACGGTTTTCGGGCAAAATCATGCAGTCACTGGAACGGATGGAGCAGCTTGTGCAGACGCTTCTTAAGGTGAGCCGTATCGACGCGGGGAGCATCGCCTTTCAGAAGGAATGGCAGACGGTGTACGGGCTGGTTGAAAGTGCGGCGGCTGATCTGTCCGTGCGGGCGCAGGCGGAAGGGAAACGGCTTGTCATGGAAGGGGATCCGGCGCAGATGCTTTTGTGCGACAGACAGTGGACGAGGGAGGCGGTCGCCAATCTGATCAAAAACGCGCTGGATCATACGGATGAGGGCGGTACGGTAACGGTTTCGTGGGAGCGGTCTCCTGCCATGTTTCGTCTGTCAGTGGCAGACGACGGCTGCGGCATTGCAAAAGAGGACATCCATCATATTTTCAAACGGTTTTACCGCGCCAATAGGGACGGGGGCAGACAGGGCATCGGTCTTGGGCTGCCCCTTGCAAAATCCATTGTGGAAGGACAGGGTGGCATGATCTCGGTGAGCAGCACGCCGGGGGAAGGGGCGGTGTTTGTCCTCATGCTCCCGACCGAAGCTGCGGAGCAGTCCCCGTAAGGTAAATTTCGAAGGAGTTTACCTTCCTTACAGATTCGTAAGGTCGTTTTCATGGGATTGTAAGCTGTTCCTGCTATCATTCTGACTTAGAAAGATAGGCACGTACCTAATCGACTTGGCTTTGAAAGGAGGAACAGCCATACAATGGATATCATGGAAGTTAACGATCTGTGTAAAATTTACGGAAAAGGCGAAACGAAGGTGGAGGCACTAAAACATGTCTCGTTTACTCTGAAAAAGGGGGAGTTCGCGGCGGTGATCGGGGAATCCGGTTCCGGCAAAAGCACCCTGTTAAACTGTACCGGCGCACTGGACGAACCGACTGGCGGAAAGATTCTGATAGACGGGCAGGACCTGTTTGCCATGACGGAGGAGAGACGAACCATTTTCAGACGCCGCAATATCGGCTTTATCTTTCAATCGTTTCATCTGATCCCGGAACTCAACGTGGAGCAGAATATCATTTTCCCTTTATTACTGGACTATAAGAAGCCGGATCCCCGAAAGGTGGATGAAATTTTGGAAGTGCTGGGATTGGAAGGGAGGCGCAGACATCTGCCGGGGCAGCTTTCCGGCGGGCAGCAGCAGAGAGTGGCGATTGGCAGGGCGCTTATCACAAGGCCCAAACTGATTCTGGCGGACGAGCCGACGGGAAATCTGGACCGCAAAAACAGTCAGGACGTGATGGAACTTCTGACGAAGGCATCCGGGCAGTTTCAGCAGACCATTCTGATGATCACGCACAACCCGAATCTGATTACATCGGTTGACCGTGTGATGCAGGTGAGTGACGGCGTATTAAAGGATCTGGGAGGGAATGTCAATGAAAAATTATCTTGATCTGATTCCCATTTCAGCGAAGATACACCGCAGACAGACCCGTATGACAAGATGGTGCATTGTGATCTCAGTCTTTTTGATCTCAGTGATTTTCGGCATGGCGGATATGTTTTTACAGAGCCAGAAAAATCTGGCGATTATGACGGATGGCGCATGGCATGTGATGTTCCGGGAACTTACGAAAGAGCAGACGGCTCTGCTTGCCGCAAGACCCGAGGTGAAGAGTCTCGCCCGCTATGCGGCGACAAACTATAAACTGGATATGGACTATAAAGTGGAGGGTGTGCAGACCGTCCTGTGCGGATTCGACGAGACATTTTTGGATATATATCCCAGTGTTTCCCTGCTTGCAGGCGGATTCCCGGAAGAGACAGGGGAGGCGGTTGTGACGGAAAGCATGCGCGGCAGACTGGGAGTTGCCGTGGGGGATGAGGTGGAAGTGGAGACGCCTGACGGTTCTTTTGCCTTTCGGATCAGCGGCGTTGTGGAAGACACTTCCATGATGTTAAAAACAGGCGCTTTTGGTGTTTTTATGAATACGGACACCTATCTGTCCTGCTTCCGGGATGCGACGCTGCAGGAGGATTTTGCCTGTTATGTGGAGTTTGTACCCCATTGCAGGATACAGAAGGCTATAGGGGATATATGCGGGCAGATGCATATTTCCAAAGATAAGGTCAGCGAAAACGCGAAGCTGATGGGCACCATGATGCAGAGCAGTGACCAGTATATCTGGATGCTGTATGTGATCGCGCTCATTCTGGCGGTGCTGGTAGCGGCTTCCGGCATGATGATGATTCTTGGCAGTATGAACAGCAGTGTGGCAAAACGGACAGAATTTTTCGGGATGATGCGGTGTCTGGGCGCGACAGCAAAACAGGTGCGGCGCTATGTGTGCATGGAGGCGCTTTTCTGGTGCCTGAAGGCGATTCCGATGGGACTTTTTGCAAGTACCGTGACGGTGTGGGGACTGTGCCGGATGTTACAGGTGCTGACGCCCACATGGTTTTCGGAAATGCCGGGATTTGGGGTCAGTCTGCCGGGGGTGGTTTTCGGTATTGTGATCGGTCTGCTGACGGTGTTTGCGGCGAGCCGGGCACCGGCGCGCAAGGCATCCGAGGTCTCGCCGCTCACGGCGGTTTCGGGAAATGCCGATACGGTTTTTCATGCAAAGCGGGCGGCGCATATGGGCCGGATGCACGTGGAGACAGCACTTGGGCTGCATCACGCGGCGGGCAGCGGGAAACATTTGATTCTGCTGACGTCCTCCTTTGCTTTCAGTATCATTCTGTTTCTGGGATTTGGCATAGGGATTGATTTTATGAAACATGCGCTTGTGGGACTTCGGCCTGACGCGCCGGGCACGGTCAACGTGGAAGAGGCGCGGGCAGTCTATTTCTCCTTCGCCCTGTTTGTCTATGGGTTTCTGGCGGTGGTGGCGCTGATAGCGGCTTTCAATATTGTAAACAGCATGGCCATGAGTGTGTCGGCGAGAATGCGGCAGTACGGCGCCATGAGGGCGGTCGGCATCACTGTCAGGCAGCTGCAGTCCATGATCGCGGCGGAGACACTCACTTATCTGGCCGGCGGACTGGCGGAGGGGCTTCTGCTCGGGCTGCCGCTCCACTGTTACCTGTACCGGCAGGCGATTACTGAAAGATGGGGCGACGCGTGGAGTCTGCCGGTCTGGGAATGTCTTGTGATCGTGGCGGTGATGATCGTTTCCGCGGCGGCAGCGATGATCGGGCCGGTAAGGAGGATCCGGGATATGTCTGTGGTAGAGACGATCAGTATGTAAGGGTCAGGGGGTAGAGTAAACGTAGGGTAAAATTATTGCGATAGTGCTTGAAAAGCGTGGAAATACCGTATACAATTATAGATAGAGTGTGAAAACGCATTCCATTTTGAGAAGTTTACGTATGTCATATAGTTGTGTAAAACGCGAAGAAAGGATACGTACATTATGAAAAAAATATTCACTAAAAGACTTTCTATCTACATGATTGTTGCACTAACGGTTACCATCATCGCCATATTTACTCTTCAGACTGTTACAAACAACTATAACAATACGCTTTCCAGTAAAAACAAGCTGGCTGATGTGAGGGAAAAACTTGCCGGAAATGAGGAAAACATTGAGCAGCTTACGGAAAATCTAGGGGAGAACAATCTCGCCAAGGCGAGGGTTTTTGCCGATATGCTCGCGGCGCAGCCCTCCATTGCGGATAATCAGGAAAAACTGCTTGAGATCAGGGACAGGCTGATGGTGAACGAGGTACATATCATTGATGAAACGGGCATCATCACCAGCAGTTCCATTGACGCCTATGTTGGTTTTGACATGAAGAGCGGTGAGCAGTCCAACGCCTTTATGGTGATTGTGGACGATCCAACCATAGAGATTGTGCAGGAACCCCAGGAAAACGTCGCGGAAGGAATTATCATGCAGTATATCGGCGTGGCGAGGACGGACGCGAAAGGGCTTGTGCAGGTAGGCGTGCGCCCGGAAGTCCTGGAGAGGGCACTTGCAGGCACAGACATTTCCGTGGTGTTAAATGATATAGATTTCGGTACAAACGGCTATGTCTATGCGGTCGATAAAGAAAGCGGACTGCTGCTTTCCTACCCCGATACGTCGTTAGTTGGCACGGCAGCCGCAGAGATTGGTTTTCCACAGGATTTTGTGGGAAAAGGCAGGGCAAAAATTAACGGGGTGTCCGGGTACTATTATGCTGAGGACGATGGGGATATGGTAATCGGGACATTTCTCCCCGCCTCGGAATACTATGCGGCGCGCCGCAACCAGACGCTGATCGTATCCTTGAGTATGCTGATCATTTTTGGGGTGCTGCTTGTCACGATTAATCGGATGGTCGACAGCAAAATCGTTCGGGGAATCAACAATATCACAAATGATACGAAGGAAATTGCGGAGGGCAATTTTGACATCGCCATAGATGAAAAAAGCACGCCGGAGTATGAACAGCTTTCCTCCAGTATCAATAAAATGGTGGAGAGCATCTGCCAGAATATGCGCGAGAATGAAAATCTGCTGAGTCAGCAGGAGCAGGACGTGGAGAGCAATCGGATGCTGATCCAGAATGTGAAGAATGCGTGCAGGGAACTGAGTCAGGTGTCGGGAAAGACTCTGGAAAATGCAGACAGTATCTACAACGGGACGGAGCGGCAGGAGCAGGCGGTTTCCGATCTGGAGAAGATTATGGAGCAGCTTACGCAGGAACTGAACAACAGCGTAAACGCATCCAATGAAATTAATGCGGCGTCGGCAGCGACTACCGGGGAAATTGTCACCACGCAGTCCCAGATGGCGCAGCTGCAGATTTCCATGCAGAAGATAAGCGAAATGTCCATGCAGATTGAGAAAATTATTGATGAGATCAACTCCATTGCCGAGCAGACCAACCTGCTCTCCTTAAACGCATCCATTGAGGCGGCAAGAGCGGGCGAGTCGGGCAGAGGATTTGCCGTGGTGGCTTCCCAGGTAGGAGAGCTCGCCGCAAGGAGCGCGCAGGCGGCGAAGGAGACAAACGAGCTGATTACGAACTCCCTGAGGGCGGTAAAAGAAGGACAGGACATCACGGAACAGACGGTGGGCACCTTTGGTCTGGTGGTGGAGAACATCGAACAGTCCAGAAAAGATGTGGAAGAGATATCCCGGATGGTTGCGAAGAACGTGTCCATTGTGGATCTTGCGGTTAAGCAGTTGACGCAGATTTCGAGCGTGGTGACGGAGAACGTGGATATTTCCCAGAATACAAAGGAAGTGTCTTCCAACATGGCGGATATTACAAACAATCTGCTGGAAATGATTGAGGCGTAGGACGATATGAACTGGTTGTGGATGACTGTGGTGACTTTCTTTGCGGGGATGGGCGCAGGGCTTGGAACGGGTTTTGCGGGCATGAGCGCGGCGGCTGTGATCAGTCCCATGCTGATCACGTTCCTTCACATGGACGCCTATATGGCGGTGGGAATTGCGCTGTCGTCCGACGTGCTTGCCAGTGCGGTATCGGCGTACACCTACGGAAAGAATAAGAATCTGGATATCAGAAACGGTCTGATTATGATGGGGAGCGTGCTCGCCTTCACGGTGGTGGGCAGTTATGCGGCGAGTCTGGTTCCGCCGGCGACGATGGGCGGTTTCTCCGTGTTTATGACTTTTTTGCTCGGCATTAAGTTTATCGTGAAGCCTGTTATGACCACGAAGGAAGCGATGGGGGAGGTTGCGGCGAAGAAACGGGCGGTGCAGTCGCTTATCGCCGGTGTGATGATCGGGTTTATCTGCGGTTTTATCGGCGCGGGCGGCGGCATGATGATGCTTCTGATTTTAACTTCTATTCTCCACTATGAATTAAAGACAGCCGTCGGCACCAGTGTGTTTATCATGGCGTTTACCGCCTTTACGGGCGCGGTGTCGCACTTTGCCATAGGTGGGATGCCGGATCTGCCGGTGTGGATACTGTGTGTGGTCTTTACCTTTATCTGGGCCAGGATTGCGGCGGTATTCGCGAACAAAGCGGAACCGAGGACGCTGAACCGGGCGACGGGCGTCGTGCTGGTGGTGCTCGGGGTCGTGGTGATGGGATTTCAGTTTTTGACGAGGGCGTCGTAGCCTGGGCGGCTGTTTTTTTGCGGCTTTTATATAGCGTCTGCCGTTACCGGAAAAGCCCGGTTTTGGCAGACGCTGAAAAGGGGATCGTGGTTATATTAGCTGATTTTCCCTGATGTCTGAATGACTTTCACTTCCAACAGCTCGTCCGTGGTGCCGCGGGCGGCGTCTTTTACTCTGTAAATCTGTAAAACGGCCAGCCGTTCCTTCTTTTCGGTATAATTATCCACGGAAACAAAAACTTCGGTGAGTTCTCCGCTGCCGACAGCCCGGTCAACCCTGATCCACGAAGGATTGTCCTTAAACTGGATTTTAAAACTTCCCTGTACGGCGATTTGCAGCTTCTGGGTACCGCCTGCCTTGTCAAACATCAGGCTCTTTTTGTCTACGCCAAGGAGAGGCGGCATATGGAAGGTAATGGTATAGGAAGCGCTGTTTGTCTGCCCGTTTGTACACTTCCCGGGGATATCCTTGCAGGGCTGCGAGCCGCTGTAGCGCGAGATCGTGTTCATAATGCCGATGCCGGTATCTGACTGAAAGCTCTTATAAACGTCTCTCTTTCTCGTGTCAAACTTCCATACCCATGCGTTAACCGGGGAAAATACGGAGCAGGAGAGTGTAGCAGGGTCGTGCAGATACTGCCATTTCCCGGCTGCCATATTTTTTTCGGCATGCTTGAACTGGTATTTCCATTCCGCGGAATGGCTGTTCTGGCTCAGGGAGGTGCCTTTACAGGTGCAGTCCTGCACTTCAAAGGAATAGGAAGAATCAAAGCCTGCGCCGACAGAGAAGGAGGCGCTGCCTTTGGATTCGCCGCCGGTCGATTCAAATCCGATGCTGCCGCCGAGCTGTAACGACTCGGAAATGGTGTATTTTGTGGTTCCGTTAATTGCCTGGGGCTCCGCATAAACCAACTGGGCATCCACGGTGCTTTCGCCGGGAGGAAGGGGGATATAGTTCTTCATCGTATAGTAATCCACATAATTCAGACAGACTTCTCCCTGTCCCACATACCAGGATTCGCCGTCAATAGATACTCTTGTGCCCGCCCAATATTTTTGGTAGTTTTTGGCGCCGTTCAGAATCCCTGCCTGCTGTATAAAGAACCAGTCTTCACCGCCGGATACCGACGTGCCTTTATATTTGTGGCAGGATACCATATAGTAGCTGACGGAACAGGGCTTGCCCAGCAGGGAGAAAGACTTGGTTACCACATGCTGGCGTGCAAGAGTGGCGAGATTGACGTCAGAACCGGACAGCTCCAGAGCGTCGGAAGCTCTCAGACGTAAACTTTCTAAGACGGGCGTGTCCAATTCCTGCTTGTCTTCCATAAAGTCGGACATGTTCCGGGAGAGCAGTTCAGGGTCTTTCTCATGGGCTTCCAAAACATAGCAGATTCCTTCCGTGGTCATTTTCAGGCCAAAAAGGCTGTAGCCGGTCACTTTGTTATCCGCCTTGAAGTATTCATGTCCTTCCAGTCTTGCATAAACGGTATTGATCTCATTGTTGGTCGGCTCATAGAGGATGATATGCTGATTTGCACGGTAAATTTGTTCAAGGGTCTCAAGAACCGCCTCATCCAGAATGTTGATGTTGTTGCACAGAATAATGATCGGGGCGGCAGATGCGTCCGTAAGATCCGCATCGAAGTCAATGATCTGGATTTCGGCTTCCAGGGTCTCGGCAAGGTCAGCCATCGTTTCTTCCAGCGCGATATTTTCTGACATAGGTTCGTTACTGATATAAATTCTTTTTTCCGACATGCGTCCTCCTTTTCCGGCTGATAAAGCCGGCAGTATAAATAGGTTGTTGACAGAATCCATTTTACAGCGACCGCTTTATGAGCATTATAACATGGGGAAATAGCAATTAAGCCTGACGGCTTAATTGTATTGGAATAGCAATGTCAAGCAGTATTATTGAAAGGAGTCAGAGGCAGTAAAGCTTTGGAATAAAAAAGCAGACCCCTCAAAGGAGTGACGCATCTGGATGTTGGAGACGGGGAGCGCCTGTTCTTTCATGCCCAGCATCTGAAAGTCCTGGTTTCTTTTTCGGTATTCCTTCGCGCTGCAGCCGAAGTTTTTTTCAAACATTCGGTTCAGATAGCGGCTGCTGGAAAAGCCGGATTCCATACAGACGTCGAGAAGGCTTAAGTCCGTCTGCGACAAAAGCCGGAGCGCATGGTCAAACCGTGTGTTGTTCAGATATTCCTGAAACGGGATGCCAAGCATTTTGCGGATGAAATGCGAGGCGTGGCAGGCGGTGATGTGCTCTCTCTTTGCGATTTCTTCCAGTGAAATATGCGCCTGGTGGTGTTCCGCGATATATTCCGAAATGCGGTTGATGCGCAGGGAGTCGTTCTGGGCGATATGGTATTCGCGCTCGCCGGTTACCGTGTAGGGGCAGTTTTTTAAAAGCAGATACAGCGCATGTAAAAGCAGGGAAGAACATTCCAGTTCCCGGAATTTTTCCGTGCCGAAATAGAGGCTGGCGCAGGACAGTAACTGCGCGGATAAATGGGCATGGAGATGACCGCTGTGAATGACATTACTTTCAAACCGCAGATAGGTGAGCTGCAAATTCAGACGGCGGTAAAAATCTGTGGGAATCTGGAAAGCGAGAATCAGGTTCTTTTCACCCGCGTTTAAGAAGGAATGTACCTGGTAGCGGTTGATGAGATAGATATCCCCCTTTTTCAGTTCGTATGTTTCCTGTTCCAGAAACAGGGTCAGGCTGCCTTCCAAAAGCAGGCCGATTTCCAGGTCGTCGTGGCCGTGAGGTCCCCGCTCCGTCATTTCCACCAGAAAGATTTCCAGATTGTTCATGGTTGTATGTCTTACGATTTCCAGTTCCCTTTGTGTGCCCATACAAATCTCCATTTCAGGGTGTTTACTCGGCCGGGCAGAGTAATAGCGTATCTTTCCCGACGCCGGCTGTCTGTGTATGTCTCCTTCCAGTATATTTGTTAAAGCACAACAAGACAAGAAGAAAATCGCAAGATTGTCATTTTTGTGACACAGAAAAATAGTATAAATAAGTGTAAGGAAACATGTAAACAATGTGGTGCAGGGGGAGCTGCACTGCCATGCAGAGAAAGAGAGGAAACAAAATGAGCAAATTCAAATTTTCGGTAGGACCATGGAATGTACATACCGGGGCGGATTCTTACGGACCGGCGACAAGGGCGGATATCCCGGTGGAGGAGAAGTTTAAAAAGTTTGCCGAGATGGGATTTTCGGCAATCCAGTTCCATGATGACGACGCGGTGCCGAACATCAACGATTACACAGAAGAGGAGATCAAAGAGAAGGCGCGCGAATTAAAGAAAACACTGGATAAGTACAATCTGGTGGCGGAATTTGTGGCGCCCCGCCTGTGGATGGACGAGCGTACTGCTGACGGCGGATTTATGAGCACTTCGGAGAAAGACAGAGAGTACGCGATGTGGAGAGCTTACCGCTCTATTGATATTGCAAACGAACTTGGATGTGATATGATAGTTTTATGGCTGGCAAGGGAGGGGACATTGTGTGCGGAATCCAAGTCCCCTGTATGGGCGACAAAGATGCTGATCGAAGCCATCAACAAAATGCTGGAATACGACCCGAAGATCCGCGTCTGCATCGAGCCCAAGCCCAATGAGCCGATAGACAGGAGTATCTGCGGCACCATGGGGCATGTGATGGCTGTTTCTGCGGCAACCATTGATCCTTCCAGAGTCGGCGGCAATCTGGAGAGTGCACACGCCATTCTGGCAGGATTGGACCCGGCACATGAGATCGGGTTTGCCATGGCGATGGGCAAGCTGATGACCGTGCATCTGAATGACCAGAACGGGATCAAATACGATCAGGATAAATCTTTTGGCGTTGAGAACCTGCGCGCCGCCTTTAATCAGGTGAAGGTGCTCAAGGAAAACGGTTACGGGGATCACGGCGAGTTTGTAGGGCTGGATGTGAAAGCCATGCGGACGACGAAAGACGAGGACAGCTATAAACATCTGGAAAACAGCCTGAAAGTCTTTAAGGCGCTGGAAGCAAAGGTGGATCGGTTTGACTATGCACTGCAGAAAGAACTGGTGGAAAAACGTGATTTTGAGGGGCTGGAAATGTATGTTATGAACCTTTTGATGGGGATTGAGTAATCAGGGAGGGATGCAGTTGAAAAAGAAAGTGATTGCGGCAGGACATATCTGTCTGGATATTACGCCGGTATTCCCGGGAAAAAGCACAGCCAGTCTGGGTGACATCCTATCGCCCGGCAAGCTGGTCAACGTGGGCCCGGCGGACGTGCATACGGGCGGCTCTGTCGCCAACACCGGGCTTGCCATGAAGTTTTTCGGGGCGGACGTCTCGCTGATGGGCAAGATCGGGGATGATCCCTTCGGGGAAATCGTGCGCAACATACTGAAAGCCCATGGTGCGGAACAGGGACTGCTTGTTTCAGGGCAGGAATCCACTTCCTATACAGTTGTGATTGCCGTACCGGGAATAGATCGGATGTTTCTCCACAATCCGGGAGCAAACCATACCTTTTGCGCAACGGACATTCCGCAGGAGGAATTGGAGAAAGCCGCATTATTCCATTTCGGCTATCCGCCGCTGATAAAGTCCATGTATGAAAATGACGGTGCGGAACTGCAGAAGATGATGAAGCGGGCAAAGGCGTGCGGCGCAGCCACGTCGCTTGATTTTGCCGCCATTGAACCGGGTTCCGAAGCCGACGGCGCAGACTGGGGGCGTATTCTTGAGAACGTTATCCCCTATGTGGATTTTCTGGTGCCGAGCGTGGAGGAACTGTGCTATATGCTGGACCGAGACCGGCTCTTTCAGTGGCAGGAAAGGGCGAAGGGACGGGATATCACGGAAATACTGGATATCGAAAAGGATGTAAGACCGCTTGCGGACCGCTGCATGGAACTTGGCGCGAAAATACTGCTGATCAAATGCGGGGCGCCGGGCATTTACTACAGAACCGCTTCCCGGCAGACATTGGAAAAGGTTGGTGAAAAGCTGGAACTTGATGTGTCACAGTGGGCGGATCTGCATGGGTTTGAGAAAAGCTATGTCCCTGACCGGGTGCTGTCTGGAACCGGGGCGGGAGACACCAGCATCGCGGCATTTCTGACAGCTGTGCTTGCGGGGTATTCCCCGGAAATGTCCATGCATCTGGCAGCGGCGGCGGGAGCTTCCTGCGTGGCGGCTTACGATGCGCTGAGCGGTCTGAAACCGTTTGACGAGCTGGAACAGAAGATTCAGAAAGGATGGGACAAAATATGCTAGTCACATTAAAAGAAGTATTGAAAATCGCGGAAGAAAAAGGGATTGCCGTGGGCGCGTTTAATGCGGCAAATCTGGAGAGCCTGCAGGCTGTGCTTACGGCGGCGGAGGAATTACATATGCCTGTCATTCTGCAGTTTGCACAGTGCCACGAGTCATGGGTTCCGTTAGAGCTGATCGGGCCGGTCATGGTGGCGGAGGCGAAAAAAGCGTCTGTGCCGGTCTGCGTCCATCTGGATCACGGCGAGACCTTTGATTATCTGGAAAAGGCGCTTGCAATAGGCTTCACCGGGATAATGTACGACGGTTCCGTGCTGCCCTATGAAGAGAATCTGGAGAATACCAAAAAAGCGGTCGCGATGGCGGCAAGGACCGGCGCTTCTGTGGAGGCGGAACTTGGCAGTATGGGAAAAAGGGAATCCGGCGCGGGAGACTCCGACGGGGACGACACGAAGATTTACACAGACCCTGAACAGGCAAAAGCGTTCGTGGAAGCGAGCGGTATTGATGCCCTTGCCTGCTCCTTCGGGACGACCCACGGCATTTATCTGACGACGCCGAAGCTGGATTTTGATGTGGTAAAAAATGTGCGCGCGCTGACAGGCGATATCCCGGTTGTCATGCACGGCGGCTCCGGCGTGAGCCGGGAGGATTATCACGCGGCGATCCGGGCGGGCGTGCGGAAAATCAATTATTTCACGTATATGGATAAAGCGGGCGGAAATCAGGCGGCGGCATATCTGAAATCCCTGCGCGCGGAGGAACCGCTGTTCTTCTCGTCCATATCCATGACGGCGCGGGATGCCATGAAGGAAAATGTAAAAGAGGCAATGAAAATGTTTGCTTTGGAACGATAATGTATTATACGGAAAGTGGCAAAGGACGTCGGCAGTTATTGCGACTATAGCAAGTGCGCGGTACGGACAATAGCAGTTGAAAAATTATGGGCTGTCAGGATGTGATATCTCTTGACAGCTCGTTTTATTTTCACTATAATAATTAATGACTAACGGTCAATAACTGGCGCGGGAGAGATGCAAAGATGGCGAGACCAGTGAAAAAACAGCCGGAAGAATGGGAACGGGAGATTCTGGAGGCGGCGAAATTTTTATTTTTGTCAAAAGGGTATGAGGAGACTTCCGTGTCCGATATCATGGAGCGCGCCGGGGGAGCGAAGGGGATGTTTTACCGTTTCTTTGAGAGCAAGGAAAAGGTGATGCAGGCACTGGGGGAGCGCATGTTTCTGGAGAACAATCCCTTTGAGGCGGTCAGGGCGCGCACAGACTTAAACGGCCTGCAGAAAATCAGGGAAGTGCTTGCCATGGACAGGGCGGACGGGGAGCGGGAGGCGGTCAGCGCGCAGGCGGTTCCCATTTTAAAGGACCCGCGCATTCTGGCGGCGGCGGTGGAGGCGAACCGGCGGGTGCTGACGCCCCTGTGGTTTGAACTGATCGAGGAGGGCAGGCGCGACGGCTCCATTCAGACCGAGTATGCGAGGGAACTTTCCGAACTGCTCCCACTTGTCAATTTCTGGCTGATGCCCTCGGTGTTTCCGGCGGATGCCAGGGAGATTATGCATAAATGTAGATTTGTGGCAAAAATGCTGGCGGACATGGGGCTGCCTGTGGCGGATAAGGAGATGTTTGAACGGACGGAGAGAGTGTTTGGGCAGAGTGAAAAACGGGATAAGTAATTTATTAGGAAATTCCGTCACTTAACGCGAAGTTGGAAGTACGAAGTCTTGCATAAGATGTCTGTATGCAGAAGGGAATGATAAAATAAGCTATGAAAGAAAAGTTGCTTACGCGAAACTTTATGCTCTTAGTTTTGGGACAGGTAAGCTCCCTGTTCGGCAACTATATCCTGCGGCTGGCACTGTCTATGTATGTGCTGGAACTTACCGGGTCGGCGGCTGTGTTTGCGGGACTTTTGTCGGCGGCGACGATCCCGACCATCCTGCTGTCGCCCTTTGGCGGCATTCTGGCTGACCGGGCAGACCGAAGAAACATTATGGTGGCTCTGGACGCCATGACAGGGACGGCGGTTCTGTGCGCGGCGCTGCTTTTGTCGGAACAGCGCGCGCTTGTGGTGATCGGGGCGCTCCTCGTGCTTCTTTCCGTTCTGGGCGCCTTTGAGACGCCTACGGTGCAGGCATGTATTCCGAGTATGCTGACGGGGGATAATATCATCCGGGGGAATGCGGTGGTGAACCAGACCGCCTCCATATCCTATCTGACGGCGCCGCTTCTGGGCGGTATTTTCTACGCCGCTTTCGGCATAAAGCCTGTGATGTATGCCAGCGTGTTCTGCTTTTTTGTGACCGCGTTTCTGGAGTGTTTTATCAGACTGGATTGTCGCCCGGCGGGGTTTGGCGGGAATGCCCTCGCTGTGGCGAAGGCGGATTTCCTCGACAGCGTCCGCTTTATCGGGAAGGAGCGGCGGGACATCCTGCGGATTCTGTTGCTGGCGGCGCTGTCCCGTTTCTTTGTGATGGGCGTGACGCTGGTGGGGCTTCCCTTTCTTGTGCGGACGGTGCTCGGACTGGACGCCAGGTATTACGGCGCGGCGGAGAGTGTGCTTGCGGTCGCTGTAATCGCAGGCAGTATGGCGGCGGGCGTTCTGGCGGGGAAAATAAAAAAGGGCGGATTGTCGCCCATGCTGGCGGCGGTCGGTCTCTGTATTGTCCCGGCGGGACTTGCCTTTCTGCTTCCGGCTGGAACAGGCGTGCGGTATGCGGTTCTTGTGGCTGCTTTTTGCGGGATGCAGATAGCGATCAGCATGTTTTCCATCTATGCGGTGTCCATGATCCAGCAGGGCACGCCGGAGCATCTGATCGGGAAAGTGATGGCTTACACGTCCGCCATTACCATGTGCGCCCAGCCGGTGGGGCAGATGGTGTACGGCTTTTTGTTTGACGGGTGTAAGGAGGCAGTCTGGCTGGTGCTGATTCCGACAGGGGTGATCGTGTGCGGGATTGGGGTGGCAGTTGGGAGGAAGGGGTGAGTGGATGATGGAAATCACATTATTAAGGGCAAATGTTGACGACGCAGAAGAACTACATGCCATGCAGGTGGAAGCGTTCAAAGAATTATTGGAGAAATATCAGGATTTTGACACCAGCCCTGCAAGTGAAGGTGTGGAAAAAGTAGAAGCACGCTTGCGGCAGGACTTTACATATTACTACTATATCTGTATCGGACAGCAAAAAGCAGGAGCCATCCGTGTTATAGACAAAAAGGAAAACGGAATAAACAAAAGAATTTCCCCGATATTTATACTGCCGGAATTTCAGGGGAAAGGCATCGCACAGAAAGCAATCCGGCTGTGTGAGGAAACACATGGAAACGAAAACTGGGAGCTGGACACAATTTTGCAGGAGCCTAAAAACTGCCATCTTTATGAAAAAATGGGGTATCGTCAGACGGGAAAAACAGAAGTCATTAACGAAAGACTTACATTAACCTTTTATGAAAAGAAGGAGGCAGAAAATGCAGTTTGAAAAGTTTCTTGAGAAGTTTGATGAGGATGATACATTTATCTGTTATCATCCAACAGCCCCGATTAAAATATTTGATTGCAAACTTGACCATTGCGAATGTGAAATTAACATTTCCAAACAATTGAGCGCGGAAGAGGCGCTACCCGTATTGACAGATTATTTGAATTGGTTGGCGTCGTGCGAAGGCGAAGTCAGAAGCTATTTTGTTTCAAAGCTGGGTGAAGAATTGCCGGTGGACTGGTATCGGAGCATCGAGGTTTACAGTGCCAGCATAACGTTTGTAAAGGAGACAGATTTTGGGGCGACTGTCAGCTTCGGAGAAAGCATTTTTTCAGATCATATTGTGGAACTGTATTTTGAGGGTCACGAAATTGTTGATGATATACTAAACGGGTAAGACTTGTTTTGATTCATATAAAACGAAAACGATTGACGTAATTTTTTATATTTGATAGCATTTTATGCAGAGCAGGCGCCTACTCCTAAAAATTTTAGGAAGCAATAGAAAATGAATGATAAAATGCTGCAACGGTATCTGGAAACCAGTGTCTATACGGATGTGGGAGCATACAGAGATTTTGTGTTGTCCCTGCCGGACGACATAGCGTCCATAGGAATGCTGGTCTGCGACCAGATCACGCATCCGTCCATGTATTTTACAAAAGTTTCTCCCTATCTGGAAGAGAATTACTATGGGAAGTTTTCGTCTTATCCGAAGCATCGTTTTAAAAATGAGGACGAACTTTATATTACGGCTGTCGCCATGATTGCAGGCATCCTGCGGCTGGACAGCGCAGGATTTACGAAGAACAGGGATGTGACGAAAAGAATCACCGTGTCCTGCAGGCAGGCATCCGTTTTGTTCAGCGCCATTTTGAAAGCGAAGGGAATCCCATGCCGTTCCAGAGCCGGATTTATGGATTTTCATGCGCTGATGAACAATGAAATTTTTTATTCTTATCAGCCGCTGTATCTTCGCGGCGGCATACGGAATCTTGGCGAAGAGGAACTTTGTGAGATTGACGGATTGGCGGAACTTTTGTCGGAGCCTGACGAAAACAGGGAGCGGATAGAGCGTTTGTGGCAGGACAATGAAAAATTCTCCATTCTGACAAACAACACGCAAAATATTTATGATGATACATTCCGGCAGTTATGACGCGGAAACCGATGGGTGAAATGTGTTTACGGTAGAATATTTTATGAAGGGAAATTAGAATGCCATGAATGAATATGTGAAGAACTTAAACAGGATCGAGTTTGTCGTCACGATGGCGTGCACGGGAAAATGTAAGCATTGTTCGGAGGGAGACCACGATTCCTGCACAGGGCATATCGACGCGGAAGCTGCGGCAAACGCTGTCTATGCTGTCTGCAAAAATTATAAGATTGGGTCGCTGATGACCTTTGGCGGCGAACCGCTTCTTTATCCAGATGTAGTCTGCAAGATACATAAAGCGGCGTCGGAGATGGGGATACCCAAAAGGGATTTGATCACAAACGGTTTTTTTGCGAAAGACCCTCAACGAATAAAGGAAGTTGCCGGGGCGCTTGCCGCAAACGGCGTGAACAGGATACTTTTGTCGGTCGATGCTTTTCATCAGGAGACGATACCCTTAGAGCCGGTCCAATTCTTTGCGGCGTGTGTCAAAGAGGCAGGCATATCTATAGAATTGAGTCCGGCGTGGCTGGTCAGTGAAAACGACAACAACCCATACAACGTGAAAACAAGGGAAATTATCGGGGCATTTGACGATCTGAAAATTCCAGTTGGATCGGGCAATGTGATCTTTCCGAGTGGAAATGCGGTTAAGTATTTAGGGGAATATTTTGAAGAAAATACGGCGTATGCAGATCCCTATGAAGAAAACCCGGGCGATATCAGAGCGATCAGTTTTTCACCGAACGGAGATGTGTTGAACGGCAATTTGCACCAAAAAAATATCATAGATATACTCAATGAGTATAGGCCATGATATTTTTAGGAAAAAACAGGTTACGCATGGTTTCCGGTTTCCCAGCACCACTTTGCAATTTTTTCAATCAGTGCGGCATCGACCTTGCCATAGGGGATGCGGATCGTTCCCTTATCGGTTTTGTAGTCCTGAAGCTCCTTTGCGAAATGCAGTACGGCTTCGGGTCCCGGATATAAACCGATGTGCCCTTTGGACGCGGCAAAGTGAAGAATATTATGCTTTTTCCAGAAGGTCGGCATACTCCATGAGATACGTTCCTCCGCTTCCGGCAGGGCGTCGCGGAGAATCTGGCGGATATACAGGAGGTCTTCCTGTTTATCCGCATCCTGACTAAGGATATATTCGTCAATCGTTTTTGGCTTTTCACCGCAATAATGACTCTGGTCTTTATTCTTAAATTCCCTTCCGCATTTGGGGCATTTCCACATAGGTTTTTTCTCGCTTTCCCTTTCACGAATTACCACTTCGACAACATCGCCAAAGCTCTTGCCGATCTGTCTGCGAATCTGTCTGGTAACGCCGATGATGTAACAGGGCGTGCCCATTTTTACCACCTGTCCCCGGTATGGAACACCGTCGAAGGTGGCGTTTACGAGCAGGCGCCCTTTGCCAAAAAGTTCTTTGATGTCATAGGGCACTTCTACATAGGCGGCATCCATATTTTCGTTTTGCAGTATTGTCGCATTGAATTTCAGATATTTTTCCATAGAATAGATTTACCTCCCCGTCTCCCTTTTATACTCCAAAATATCTCCGGGCTGGCAGTCAAGGACATCACAGATGGCATCCAAAGTAGAAAAGCGGATGGCGCTGATTTTTCCTGTTTTTATTTTTGACAAGTTAACATTTGCAACGCCGACTTTTTCGGATAGCTCTTTTAGCGACATCTTTCTGTCAGCCATAACTCTGTCTAATCGTAAAATAATAGCCATACTCGCCACCTACAATGTTTCGTCCGCTTGATTTTGTAATTCGCATCCATATTCATAAAGCCGGATGATTCCCCAGAAGATAAACCCGGCAATGACTCCGAACCCGATGCTGCTTTGTAAGATCAGCAAGGTAGACAGTACGGAGACAACTTTTAAATCCTTTACGATTTCTGGTAAAAACGGAGAGTAATCATGATAAATTTTGTTAAATATTCTGGCGATAAAATACATGATGACAGTCACCACCATCGAAAACAGAACGCCGAATATCAAAAACACAATACAAGCGTCTATAAACCTGCCTTCGCCTGCTAATTTACCAGCAAAGTAGCCCATATGGCTAAAATCAAAATCTGTCAGGGATGCGGCAGGCATTGTGCTGAGTGTATTGCGCAATGCAGACAGCACGAATATAGAAATCAAAAATATGCCGGCTAATATGCCGAATAGTATTTGAAAGATCTTTCCTGTTTTTCCGATGAGCCTGCTTGCCCTTTTCATGTCTTCTAACTTGCCCATAATAGATGCCCCCCTTTATTTGCCGTTAACCTTCCGATACGAGGATTATATGACGTTTTTAAACGAAAGTCAACTAATTTTTAATGTTTATCATTAAACTATTTGCGCTAAATATAAAATATGGATTGGAATGACAATGTAAGGGGTGAATAGCAGTCTTTTTTACCTTGATTGCGTGTGTCAAGATTATGGTGTAGGTCATTCTGAATGTGAGGCTGAATGTCATCAATTACCATAGTGGATTTCTGGCTTTAAATTTTTTGTTGACATTAGTATAACAATACGTTATATTTAAAGCATAACAATGCGTTATACATAGAAGGAGAAGAAACAGATGCTGCAGAAATTGTCCGACGCGGAACTGGAAATTATGAAAATTATATGGGATAACCCGGAGGAGACGACCCTGTTTTCCTACCTTATGGAGGAACTGGCGGCGCAGGGGAAGGCCTGCCAGAAAAATACGCTGATTGTCCTGTTATCCCGGCTTGTCGGCAAAGGGTATCTGAGTGCGACGAAAGTCGGGCGGCGCAACGAATATGTGCCCCTGATTTCTGAGACGGCATACCAGACGGCGCAGACCCAGCATTTTATAGATAAAGTCTACGAGGGGAGTGTCAAGGGGCTGGTCACCAATCTGATTACGGGAGATCTTCTCACAGAGGAGGAGTACGAGGAGCTGAGAGCGCTTCTGGAAGGAGGGCGGTTTGATTGAGAAATCACGCTGATGCGCTGATTTCTCAATCGCGAGTTTGTGTCGGAGCCACAAACTCGAAATCGCAGAGCCAAATTTTTGATTTGACTCGCGGCCTTTGCAAAAATGCTCCGGCATGGAGGTAAGGATGACACAGATTTTTAAGACGGTTATGTCCATGTCCCTGTCGGGGGTGGTTCTGACTGCGGTTCTGCTTTCAGGGGTCAGATTCCTGAAAGGGAGACTCGGCAGACAGTGGCAGTATTATATCTGGCTGATTGTGGTGATGCGCCTTTTACTTCCTTTCGGACCAGAGGCAAGTCTGATGGGGCAGGCGCACCGGGCTGTGGACCGTATGACGGTGCAAATGAAACAGGGTACGCAGGGGGCGTGGCAGATCGGTAAGGGCAGCGCCAATCCTGCGCAGGGTGTCGGGCAGGGCGCTGAGGAGAGCATAGAGCGGCGTGTCAGGCAGAACGCAGGCGCAGGCACAGAGCGGAGCGTCGGACAGAATACGGAACGAAACAGCGCACAGGACACGGGAGGACATGGCTTTTGGGAGACAGCAGCCTTTGTCAGAAAATACCTCTGGGTGATCTGGCTGACAGCGGCGTTTGGTATGCTGATCAGAAAAGGCAGCATGTACCAGGGTTATATAAAATATGTGAAAGCCGGGGCGGAGCCGGTCTGCGACCTTGCCCTTCTGGACCAGCTTGCGGTGACGGCAGATCAGCTCGGAATCGGCAGGGCGGTGGAACTTTGTGTGAATCCTCTGGTCTCTTCGCCAATGCTTGTGGGATATAGGCATCCCTGCATTGTACTGCCGGACGCGGATGTGCCGGAAAAGGATTTTCAGTATATTGTCATGCATGAACTGACTCATTATAAACGGCGGGATATTTGGTATAAATGGCTGGTGCAGTTTGCGGTCTGCCTGCATTGGTTTAACCCGTTTGTCCATTTGATGAGCCGGGAAATTGACAGGGCATGTGAGTTTGCCTGCGATGAGGCGGTGGTTGCGAAGTTGGGGTATGGCTATGCGGCGGACTATGGGAAAACGCTGCTTAACGCCATGGCAGTGGGCGGTACATTCAGGGAGCCGCTTGCCGTCATTACCATGAGCGCCAACAAGGAATTGTTGAGAGAAAGGCTGGGTGCGATTATGAGTTTTCATAAAAAAACGAAGAAAGCAGGAATAATAACGGCGGGACTGACCGTGGGGATTGCTCTGGGAGCGGTTTTTATCGGGGTGTATCCGGCTTCGGCTTCGGAACCTGACAAAGCTGGAATGTCCGTAGCTGACAGTGCTGAGGGGATCGGGATACCAGAAAAAGACAAAGCGGCATGGGCGGAGGCTGAACGGTACTATGAGGCGAACAGCCTTCCCCAGTTCTATATCGCATTCGGCGAACTGGACGAGAAAGCGCAGGAAAAGTGGCTCGACAGGATTTATGCAGACGGGAATCATCCGTTTTTCTCTGTCAGCGTAAAGCGGCTTGATGCGGACAGTCCGCTGGTACAGACTTTTGCACAGAAATTTTATGAGGATGATGAAGTAGCTTTTTTCTCCATTCTGGCGGATGAGATTTTGAGCGAAGAGACGCTGGAGGGGTGGCTCGATCAGGCGCTGTCAGATCAGAGGTGGAACTTCCAGTCGATGCTTTATGATAAACTGAACCGGGATGAGGAGAAGGATGAACTGGACAAAGCGCTGGAGGAGGAGCAGAGGGAGGCATACCGCTCGGTCGGTGTTACGTGGAACGGGAAAAATTGTTATTATGAAGGTCAGCTTGTCAACATCTTTCTGGATATCCACATGCCGAACCAGTTTTTTTATACGCTGGACATGAATCCGGCGGGCACGGTCAATATCAAAATCATCCGTTCGTCTGACGGACAGATCACGGGCGTGGCATATATGACGGAGGCGGAAGTGAAGGAGCTGTTTGGGGATATATATGGAGAAGGAAGAGAGGACAGCGGGGCGGATGAGACGGAAACGGAGGCGGACGCGTCTGACAAAGAATTTCCCCGGGAGATGACAGTGGTCATGCCTGTGTGCAGGATCAGGGAAGGCGTCGGAGCGGATTCTCTGGTGGTCGGTCTGCTGGGAGAGGGGGAGACCGTCACGGTGCTCGGGAAGAAGGAAGACGCCGACGGTCGGCTATGGTATCTTCTGGATCAGGAGTCGATGCCGGAGAAGCCGGAGCCTTCTGTGGAAGCGTGTTATATCCGGGGGGATTTACTGGCGGAAAAATAAGGATGAATACCTATATCATGAAAAAATATGTATTAACACGAAATATCTAGCGGCGGATATCCACCTCCACCTGTAAAATATCCGCAAACCGAATCTTGGTATTTACAATCTGCAATAACCGGCTGGTCTCGTCGATGCGGGCGACCAGGCCGGTTATTTTGATGTATTCCCCATTCTGGAAATAGACGACAGTCGCCATGTCTCCTTTGGCGAGCAGATGCATCTGCCTGTCCAGTTCCTCTTCCATTTCCGGGGAAAGTTCCATTTTCGGGACAAGAATTTTCTCTTTCGCGGCGAGGGCGTCCGGCAGTCCGCGCAGCGCCGCGAATGGCATAAACTGTTTGGCTCTCTCATCTATTGGCATTTTATTTTTGGGTTTACTCGCCACTTCTATGACCTCCGATCTGATGATTCCGCTCTCTGGTGGTGGCGCCCTCCTGCAGATTCATACCTTTCAGGATGGCGTCCTTGCCGAATTTGTTCTTTATGCTGATAACTGCTTCCTGCACTTTGCGGTTCTTCTCAAGTTCCTCAGCGTCCACAAAGATATTGTACTGGTGGTATTCCTCCGGCATCACATGGTTACAGGTGATGTTGACGCGGTGGATCGCCCACATGGGATTCACGATTCTTTCATAGAGGGCGGCCACCGCGGGAATCAGAATGAGGTCTGAGTTTGTGTCTGTCTGTAAATCGGCGGTGCCGTGGGCGGACGGCGCATTCATGCGGTTAGAGTAGCCGACGTGCAGGGTGACGGAGCGGGTAACCAGATTCTTTTCAACCAGATCAAGGCACAAAAGGTCCATCATCTCCTTTACGATGAGCAGTCCTTTGTCAAAGGGATAGTCACTGCCCAAAACCTGTCCGCTTGTGAGACAGTTGGTGCGGGAACGGTAATTTTTGATATCGGCAATGGTAACTGGCTCCCTGCCCCAGGCATGGTCGATCAGAAGTTCGGCGTCTACTCCGAACAGTTTATATAGCAGGCTTTCATCTGCTGCGGCAATATCGCCCATGGTGCGTATGCCGAAAGTGTCGAGCCGTCTGGCGGTGCCGGCGCCTACGCGCCAGAAATCTGTGAGGGGCTTGTGGGTCCAGAGTGTCTGCCGGTAGCTCTCCTCCGTGAGTTCGCCGATAAAATCGTCGGCATGTTTGGCGGTGATATCCAGTGCGATCTTCGCCAGATACATGTTAGAGCCTACGCCGCAGGAGGCGCGTATGCCGGTCTGTTCATAGATATCCTGCATGATCTGAAAGCCGAGCTGTCTGGCGGAGAGCCGGTAGAGCGTAAGATAGTCCGTCACATCCATAAATGCCTCGTCGATGGAATAGACGTGAATGTCCTCCTTGGAAATATATGTCAGGTAAATAGCATAGATATCCGCGGAGACGTCCACATACTTCTGCATGCGGGGTGGCGCCACGATATATTCCACGGCTTTTGGAATTTCAAAAATGCGGCAGCGGTTTTTGATTCCAAGCGCTTTCATGGCGGGGGTGATGGCAAGACAGATGGTTTTTTCTGTCCGTGAGGGGTCGGCCACGACCAGATTGGTGGTCATGGGGTCTAAGCCCCGCTCCACGCATTCCACCGAGGCGTAAAAAGATTTTAAGTCAATGCAGAGATAGGTACGGTTCATATCGGTCTCCCTTCAAAATAATCATACTACAGGAACATATGTTTGGCAATATGAAGAAAATGGGAACTTAAAAAATGTGAAGGTAATTTAAAAATTGTAAGGGAAAGGGAATTTTGCGATAATTCATGCTATAATTAGAAAAATACTTGTTTGGGAGGAAGCCATGAAAGAGACAGACAGAAACGAACTGAAGCCGTTGCAGCCTTTTCAGGAGCAGTCGCCGCAGGGTAAAAAAGAGAAGATAATTTCTACGGTAATATTTATTGTCATTGTGGCAGTGTGGGCATCTATCCGTGCCATAAACAGGACAAACCACCGGCCAAATGAAGAACCGTTTCCAATCCGCGTGGGCGAAGTCACGGTCATGCCGGGAGAGACTACGGTGGAAGCATTGTCGGATGCCGGGTACGAGCTTGCCGTGTTTGACAGCAGGGCATGGAGTACGGAAGAGGGAAGATTTTGTTATCAGGAGATTGTGGAGGATGTGACGGCGGATGCAAAGCCGCGCGATTATGGTTGGATGGCGCTGCTGAAAGACGGGGAGGACTGCGCCTTGCTGCAGATCTATAACTGGTCAGGGGGAGCGGCACCTGTGAAGGACTGGACGATTGGAATGGTGGAGATAGCATCTTACCATGAAGGGGCAGAACAGGCCCAACTCATTGATATTCCGTTTTTTGAACTGACGCAGGAGGGGGTGACGCAAAGCGCCGAAAAGAAGCCGGAAAGCTCTGAACAGAATAAATGTGTCTGGAGAAACGGCGCTTATTATATGAGCATAGAATTTGGAGACGACGCGGCAGTGGAGAGCATTCGGTCAGAATATGATCCGCATTAGGGCGGAAATGCAATACTGATACAAAGTACAAGAAAAGAGAGGACAAAATCATAAATTAATGTTAGAATACCTTTATACATATGAAGGGGTAAACGGAAATGAGCGTTATCAGCAGTAAGGATGTCTATCAGATTATCCGAAAAACTCTCGGCATCATCAACAATAAGATCATGAATCATGGGGAGATCACGGGGTATATCTTATATAAGATGATGGAGTATGAGAGTACTTATACCGATCAGAATTACACGGAGCAGGAGCTGGTGGATTACACGATGCTCGGCATTCTGCATGACATCGGCCTCTATAAGGAGGACAATGTCAAGAAGGTGGCAGATTTTGAGACAAAGAATCTCTGGCCCCATTCGATTTACGGTTTCCTTTTTTTGAAATATCTGTCGCCTATCGGGGACAGGGCGGAGGTTCTGCTTTACCACCATCTGGATTATAACCGCTACGGCATGATACAGAGCCGTTATCTGCATGTGACCGAGCTTTTGAATCTTGCGGATAAGATGGACACGGTCCTGCATCTGAAGGATGAGAAGCTGGAGCCGGATTATTTTTCAAAGTACCGCAACATCAAATTTTCCAGCGCGGCGATGGACCTTTTCCAGAAAGCGGAAAAGTGTTACGGGATTACGGAAAATCTCGTGAGTGGCAAGTACCGCGAGGAACTGGATGTGCTTCTGGCAAAGAGGGCGTTTTCCGAGCAGTATAAGAAAGGCTTTCTGGAGATGCTGGTCTACACCATTGATTTTCGAAGCGAGCACACGGTGATCCACACGCTGGCGACGGTGAACTTTGCGGAGCAGCTCGGCAGGCTTTCCCGCGTCTCGGGAAAGGACCTCAGGGATCTCCACTACGGCGCGCTGCTGCACGATCTGGGCAAGATTGCGATTCCCTTACATATTCTGGAGTCCACGGGGCGGCTGAGCGACGATGAGATGAAGGTGATGAAGGCGCATGTGCGGATCACGGAGATGATTCTGGAGGGCGTTGTGGATGATGACGTTTTGCAGATTGCGGTCAGGCATCACGAAAAGCTGGACGGAACGGGGTATCACAAGGGACTTTCTGCGGCGGACCTGTCGCTGCCCCAGCAGATCATCGCGGTGGCGGATATTTTGAGCGCGCTTTACGGCAAACGCAGTTACAAGGAGGCTTTCAGCAAGGAGAAAATCCTCGATATTATGAACTCCGATGCGGATAAAGGAAAGATCAACCGCAATGTAGTAACAACCCTTGAAAAGAACTATGACAGCATTATCGCGGAGTTTGAGAAAGAAAAGGAGAACACCATAGGGCTGTATCTCAAAATTAAAGAGCAGTACGCAATTATGATTGAGCGTTTTAAACGGTTCGATTAGAGCAAAAAGAAAAGGAGGCATAACACCCATGGAACAGGCAAAGGTATATTTTACATCCTTTAAGGCTACGGAACATGAGAATTTATTACAGAAGCTTCACCGTCTGATGAAGACGGCAGGCTTTGAGAACATCGACTTTGCGGACAAGTACACGGCGATCAAGATTCATTTCGGAGAGTACGGGAATCTGGCGTTTCTGCGCCCGAACTATGCGAGAGTGGTGGCGGACTATGTGAAGGAACTGGGCGGCAAGCCCTATCTGACAGACTGCAACACACTCTATGTGGGCAGCAGGAAGAATGCGCTGGATCATCTGGAGACGGCATATGTGAACGGCTTTTCCCCCTATCAGACAGGGTGCCATGTGATCATCGGCGACGGTCTGAAAGGGACGGATGAGACGCTGGTGCCCATCGACGGCGAGTATGTGAAAGAGGCGAAGATCGGTCACGCGATTATGGACGCGGATGTGTTCATTTCCCTGACCCATTTTAAAGGACATGAGATGGCGGGCTTTGGCGGAACGCTTAAAAACATCGGTATGGGCTGCGGTTCCAGGGCGGGCAAGATGGAGCAGCACTGTGACGGCAAGCCGGAGGTGGACCAGTCTCTCTGCGTGGGATGCGGCGCGTGCGATAGGATCTGTGCCCACGGTGCACCCATTATTGAGAATGGCAAGGCGCATATTGACCATGACAAATGTGTGGGATGCGGACGTTGTCTGGCGGTCTGCCCGAAAGATGCGATTTCCGCAAGTTTTGAGGATTCCATCGCCATGTTGAATTATAAGATGGCGGAGTATGCGTGGGCGGTCTGCAAAGACAAACCGTGCTTCCACGTGTCCCTGATCTGTGATGTGTCGCCAAACTGCGACTGTCACTCGGAAAATGATATTCCGATCATTCCTAACGTGGGAATGATGGCGTCCTTCGACCCTGTGGCGTTAGATCAGGCATGCGCCGACCTGTGTAATAAGATGGCGCCTGTGGAGGAGAGTGTGCTGGGTGAGAATCTGCACAGGCACGGAAACGAGGAAGGGCACGACCACTTCTTCATGACCCACCCTGACACGGAGTGGAAGTCCTGTATCGCCCACGCGGTGAAGATCGGGCTTGGCACGGACCAGTATGAGCTGGTGACGATCTGATGATAATAATGGTTAGCAGAATGGGTCATTGAAACGGAAAAGGAAAGGTTTGTAATGAAAAACGACCTCCAACCGTCAGCTTTTATAGAGCGGTTGGAGGTCGTTTTTGGCTTTTTCCCGGAACCTATCTTGCCTCGCCGGCGTGGGGGATATTGGTGTGCTCCGAGATCTCCCTGCTGATCGTACACAGGTCATCCACGGATAAGCCGTGAATGTCTGGATTGCCGGTGATTCTGGCAAAAGTCTTTAACTCCTCGGCGGAACATCTCAGATAATTTTCCACCCGCTTTGCGGCGGCGTCAATGTGCAGTCTTTCCCGGAGTTTTTCGTCCTGCGTCGCCACGCCTACCGGGCACATGCCGCTGCCGCAGATGCGGTACTGCTGGCATGCGGCAGCCACCATTGCCGCGGAAGCAACGGCGACGGCGTCCGCGCCCATGGCGATTGCCTTTGCAAAATCGGAGGATACCCGTAACCCGCCTGTGATAACCAGATCAATATCCGCGCCCACGGCGTCTAGGTATTTTCTGGCACGGCAGAGGGCATAGAGGGTCGGTACGCTGGTGGAATCCCGGACGATGGCGGGGGATGCGCCCGTTGCGCCGCCCCTGCCGTCTATGGTGACGAAGTCGGGCTCGGCGTAGACGCAGAATGCCAGATCTTTCTCAATGCGTCCGGCGGCAATTTTGATGCCGATGGGTCTGCCCTCGCTTCTTTCCCGCAGCTTTCCCACCAGTTTCTTTAAATCATCCGCACTGTCGATACCGGGGAATCTGGAAGGGCTGATCACGTCCTCCCCCAGCGGTTTGTTTCTGATTTTTGCGATTTCGGGGGTCACTTTGCCGCCCGGCAGATGGCCGCCCATGCCCGGTTTCGTGCCCTGTCCGATCTTGATTTCAATGGCGTCTGCGGTTTTCAGGTTTTCATCGGTGACGCTGTACTGGTTCGGAACGTACTCAAATATGTACTTGTATGCCGCCGCCTTTTCCTCGGGAAGAATGCCGCCTTCACCGCTGCACATGGCGGTTTCCACAGCGGCGCTTCCCTTTGCCATCGCGATTTTGACCTCGCGGGAGAGGGCGCCGAAGGACATGTGGGAGATGTATACCGGCATGGCAAGCGTCATCGGTTTTTTCGCCCGTTTGCCGATCACGGTCTGCAGCGATACCTCGGCGTGCTCATCCAAGGGCATCGGGTTTAACTGCGCGCCAAGTATCAGCACATCGTCCCAGTCAGGCATCTTCATCTGTGTGCCCATGGCTTCTATCGCGGATTTCCCGGTGACGGCCATCTCGTGAATCTCTTTCATATAGCGGTAATTGCTGTCCGTTTTTCTCGTTTCCGCGGGATAGCTTACATCCAGATTCACGCTTTCTTCTGATGCGGGCTGCTTTGCTGCATCCGCGCTGACGGCGGGCTTTTCGGGTTCCAGGGCGTTAAATTTCTTCGGCGGCTGTTTGCAGATGGGGCATTCCGTCAGCTCAGAAAAGGGTTTTCCCTCTTTTTCCTCATCATACTCGTAACCGCAGATGCTGCATTTGTAAATCATAGTAAGTACCTCCTTCGTATTTTGGCATTTCGGACAGGAATCATAGATCAAAATTAGAATTATTCTAATTATAGTATAGTCCGATGCTTTTGTCGAGGGAGTATTATCTTGTCGGCATCTTGAAGTCCGCGAGCGCACGGTTCAGATAATCGTTGAAAGGTTTCATCGCCTCAAAAATCTCTACCATTTTTGGCAGGAATGTCCCGATATCCAGCAGTTCCTGATCCTTTACCGGGTATTCAAGATACCAGCTTTTAAATTTCAGGTATGCAGCCTGCGGGTGCTCTTTGTCATAGCCGGACGGCACATTTTTGAGGGCCGTTCCCTGTACCGTGAAATATTTTGTGAAGGTGTCCGCATGGATGACCTGGTCCCACTCGTCGGGATGCTGCACGATATAGTCCCGCACCATGGCGGTGGCGTCCTTGAACATATCGGCAAAAAGCCCGCCGCCTAAAAAGGATTCATTGCCGGGCTTTATCATCAGATAATAGCCAACCGGGACAGGCAGTTTTCCCATGGCTCCGATATGGGCGCGGAAGGCGGGATTGTAGGGTGATTTGTCGTGGCTGAAACGGGTGTCCCGCACCAGCTTAAAGGTAAGGTCTTTCGGCACATTCTGAATGATACTGCCGTCTGTTTTTCCGATTGCCAAAATCAGTTCCTGCACCAGCGTTTCAAACTGCGCGTTAGCTTCCTTGTACTCTGCCTTGTGCTGGTGATACCATTCCCTGTTGTTGTTTTCCTTTAATTCGGATAAGTATTTGAAGATCAGTTCCGTGTTCATTGTTTCCTCCCATTCCTTCTTTGTGTGTCTCATTTTAGCCTCCATGTCACAGCTTGGCTGTGAATTGAATTGGTATGTTACGCATTTTTTACGACCGAAAGAGAAGTTGAGTTTAGGAAATCTTTCATAAACTGTCTGGTCTGTTCCGGGGTCGCATAGAGTTTGGCAAATGAAAAACTCTGAGCCAGATCATCAATCTCTTCCATGGCTTCCTTCACGTCAAGCATAGTCTGTCTCGCAACCTCATCCGCAGCGGTGTAGTCCTGATGGGAAGGATTGATTCTGTGGTTTTGAATCGCATAATTGATACGGTTCGCACACCGGCATGTCCCATTTCCGTACTCGCCGCAGTATTCGCTCAAAAACTGGGCCATCTTTTGGCGGACACGGGAGAGACGCTTGCGGTACGCCTCCGGCGAAATTCCTAAAATTTCCCCGGCAATGCGGCTGTCTGCCTGAAACATTGTCCCAAGCACAAAAATCAGACGGCTGTCTGTGTCGAGACATTGCAGCATCACATTAGTACAGGATAGTTTCAGCTCTTCCGCCAGCACAGTCTTTTCCACATTCTGCGTCAGATCCGGCACGTCGTGGATGCTGCCGTTTTTGATATCCTCCCCGTAGAACTCGAAACTGAGAGGATGTTTTGCAAACATATGCTTTTTGTAGTTTTTCAGATGGTTCACGGCAATGCGGAATACCCATGTCGAAAAGGCGCTTTCCTTTTTGAAGGAAGACAGATGGGTAATGACCTTAAGCAGGATATCTTGCGTTGCGTCCTCCGCGTCGGCAAAAGTGCCGAGCATGCGCAGGGACAGGTTAAAGACCAGGTCCTGCACGCTTAAGATAACGGTTTCCAGAGCCTCCCGGTCTCCGGCGGTGGCCTTTTCCACCAAATCAAATAATGCTTCTGTATTTTTGTCCATGAATTTTACCTCCTATCATATTAGACAATGCCGAAGCCCTTTTGTGACATACAAATTTTAGGCAGTAAAAACGCTCCAAGTTATAGGCCTCCGATAAAGTCTCCATACTGGAAATCTTAGCACACAGCCATGAATTTTTCCATCTATGACGAAAAAAGGATCGTTAATGACAAACTGCCTTTAGAAATATGCGCCGCATACCGAAATAAAAAACAACAGACGAGAACAGAAACGCAGTCATATTAAAGCAGCAGAAAGGCGGTAGCGTTTATGAATATTTCATGGGATCAGACCAGTGGTATTTTGCGCAGGATGAACACGGCGGGCATGTTAAAGAGCACACAGGACAGGCTGGAGCGTCAGGAAGAGACGAAGAAGCAGGTAGATTTTTTTGAAAAGCAGAAAGAGAATCTCAAAAATGTCGCCTGCGGGAGCGTGGAGGAGATCGCTGAAAAGCTGAAAATGTTCCAGTCCTATGAGGATCAGATCGCATCCATAAAAGCGGCCTACAATCAGGAGCAGATGTTCCACATTCTGGATGAGTCCACAGAGCGCGGGGAACAGATTGCGGAGGCAGTCGAGAAGATGGAGCCGAAGACGCCGGAAGAGAGACTGGAAGAAATGGCGGAAGAAGCGCTTGGCATCGAAGATGGCGGAGAGCTCGAGGAGATCATGGACGAACTCGAGGAGATTGCCGAGGAGCTGACGGAAGAATTGGTGGAAGAGACGACCGAAGAGCTCGCGGAAGAACTGCCTGAAAATGCGGAGCTTTCGGCGGAAGAGATTGCGGAAGCGGCGGCAGCGGCAGAGGCGGCGGAAAAAGAAGCGGCTAATGCGGCGGGAATACCCAAAGGATATATGCCGTTTGATGTGAGATTATGATAGCCTCGTTTATTCCAAGGCATGTGAGTAACCGCGTTTTGCTTGCCGTTTACCGCTTCCTCACAATTTTTGGCGTGCCGCGGTTTGTGAGGAAAAACCATTTGCGGGAAAACCGTATTCGGTTGGAACAGACAGATTGGGATTTCTGGAGGCTGCCGGACGCCTATATCGAGAACCAGAGTGAGTGGGAGAAAATCCGTTTCGGTGTGGGGCGGCGTCTGCGCATGAGTTATGCCGGCTGTGAGATTATTGCGACTTACAATGCGAGGAAGGCTCTTGGCGTGCCGGTTTCAAAAAAGGTTATGGCGGAATTGATAGGCGTCTATGAGGCGCGGGGGACAGCGCTTGGGGGCATGTTCGGCGTAGCGCCTACGGCGATTACGGCTTATTTCAGGAAAATCGGTTTTGCGGTGGAGACGGCGGATGGGGCGGACACAAAGGCTGTGGAAGAGATTGCCGGCAGAAATAAGGTGATGATTGCCACGGCCTACAATGATAAGAACGACATTATGGCGCAGATCCACACCGTCTGCATCACCAAAAACCGGGAAGGGAAATTTGTGCTCCACAACGCATATCACAGAGATGAAAAGGGACGGTTTTGTGAGAGCCGTCCCTATGATACGTTACAGAAAGCCGTGCTGCATGTATCCAGACGGGAGCCGAAGCTGATTTATCTCATCGGGGTACGGAGAAGTAACTGACGAATCCCGCGGACCCCGTTATGACTGAAAATGGCTGTTGTCTGCATTTGCTCGCAAGCGTATAATGAAAGCAGAAGGGGGCGTACTGTATGGAATATTTGAGGGCAGGGAAAGAGGATTTGGGACAAATCTATCAATTGGTGCAGGATACGATTCAAACCATATACCCGCAATATTACCCGAGTGAAATAGTAGATTTTTTCAGCAGTCTTCACGCAAAAGACAAGATTGCCGCTGATATTGAAAACGGCTGTGTGAGAGTGTTGTTTTTAGATAACCGTTTGGTAGGCACGGGAACTTTTTCGGAAAACCATATTACAAGATTGTTTGTACTTCCCGGTTTTCAGAAGAATGGATACGGAAGTTATATGATGCAATGTCTTGAAGAAGAAATATCTGCGGAGCATAATTTGGTGATACTGGATTCTTCCCTTTGTGCTGCCTGTTTTTATGAACATAAGGGATACAGGACGGTTTCACATAATGAAATAACGGTCGACAACGGTTCTGTCCTGGTGTACGGAATCATGGAAAAGCCATTGTCAGTCAGCAGCACAAGTATATGTTATGAGGGGAAGTATTTTGTTCCTGTCACAAATACAGAAAATGGGGAAGTAGATCATCAGACATTGTTTGCCTATCACCAAAACGGAAATATTTTATGGGCAGAATATGACGGCGGAGAAATAAAAAAGGGCACAATGGTTGGGTTCGTGGGATTGAGTGGTGAACTAGACTTTTACTATCAGCACATAAATCAGAGCGATGAAATCAAGATTGGAAGATGCCATAGCGTGCCACGCTTTTTGGATAATGGGAAAATAGAATTATCCGAGCAGTGGCACTGGCTGAATGGAGATCAATCAAAAGGGACATCAACGGTCCGGGAAAAGTAAAAGCAGCTGTATGCGATTGGGATTACGCATGTAGCTTCACAACCTTCGTCGCCACCGTCTCCCGAAACCGCACGTCGTGCTCCACAAAGAGGAGCGTCGGCTCATATGTTAGGAGCAGCTTTTCAATCTGCATCCGGGAGAACACGTCGATATAGTTAAGCGGTTCATCCCAGATATAGAGGTGGGCGGGGGTCAGCAGGCTCGCCGCCAAAAGTACCTTTTTCTTTTGTCCCTCCGAGTAGTCTTCCATGTTTTTCGCAAACTGCACCCGCTCAAAGTCAAGCTGTCTTAAGATGGCGAAGAACAGGCTCTGATCCAGGTTTCGTTTTTTGCAAAAGGCAGGCAGGCTGCCGGTTAGGAATGAGGTGTCCTGATTCACGTAGGAGATCGTCAGCCCCGAAGCGGTTTCACAGACGCCTTTTTCCGAGACGGGCATGGGGGAAGCAGGACATGCGGCGTCGGTCGTTTTAGAGGCGGCTTTTTGCAGCATCATCTTAATCAGGGATGACTTTCCGCAGCCGTTTTCCCCGTGCAGTGCCACCCGTTCTCCCTGATGAATGGAAAAGGTCAGCCCTGTAAAGACGGGGTGAACTGCGTCCGTATACTGTAAACCATAATCCCTGACATTTACCAGCCTGTCTTTATGGTGGGAGAGGGGCGCAAGCCTTAAATCCACCGTCCTTTCCAGATCCTGCAAGAGTCCTTCCTTCTCCTCGATCTCCCGCTCAATTCTTTTGGACATCTGGGTGACCCGGCTCTGCATTTTCTTCGTTTTTGCGCCGATATAAGGTCTCGTACCATTTCCGCGGTCATGCTCTTTCACAGGGTCATAGCCGATCTTGGTGGCTTCGTTTTTGTCCGCCCATTCCGCGGTGCGTCTGGCGGCATTTTTCAGTTTTCCGATTTCCCTCAGATGTTTCTCATTCTCCGCGATGACGAACTGGTCCTTCCGCTGTTTGTTTTCCCACCAGACGGAAAAATTGCCGCTCTGTACCTCGATGGTCTGCCTGTTTAACACAAGGACATGGTCGATGCAGGCATCCAGCAGATCCCGGTCATGGGACACGAGAATAAAGCCTTTCTTGGAAGCCAGATAATTTTTTACGATCTCTCTGGCGCCTTGATCCAGATGGTTCGTCGGTTCGTCGATCAGCAGGAAATCATTTTCGCCCGAGAACAGAACGGCGAGCAGGACCTTTGTTTGTTCCCCGAAACTTAATGTCCCAAAAGGGCGGTAAAGAATCTCCGCGTCTTCGCCTAACTGCGCCAGCTCGCAGATCACCCGCCACTCCTCGCATCCCGTTTTCAATTCCTCAAGGAAAGCGGAAGCGGGAAGTTTTTTCTGCACCTCGGTGACGGCATACGGAAAGTAATCAAAAGCTGCGGACGCGCTGATGGAGCCCTGATAAGCATAGCCTCCCGTCAGCAGGCGCAGGAAAGTCGTCTTGCCCTTCCCGTTTCTGCCGATAAAGCCCAGTTTCCAGTTGGTGTCAATGGAGAAGGAAACATTTTCAAAGATATCGTCAAAGCTTCCCTCGTAGGCAAACGTAAGATTCGTAACATTTATTTGTGACATACACATCTCTCCCTTCACAAAATCGTTGCCAGGCAGCGACGATTCAGAGAATGCGGGGCATTCTCCTTAAATGATTTACGCTATGGCATTTTCCATAAACCGGCAACAAAAAAGAACCTTCCGCCGCCGGAAAGTTCTCTCACATGAGTGACCGTCTCTATGGGAGTGTGGCTTGGTGAAACGCATCAAAAAACAGCGCACACAAAAAGAGAGGCGGTGAGAACATAATCCACTTCTGGCGGCACGAAAAACGGCACGGAACAAAATGTCCGTACAGCGATAACCTTCATGCAATCAAAAGTAGATTATTTCTTCATCCTTTCACCTCTCTCTTCAAAGATAGAGTTATTCTAACACTGCTTATTATCTTTGTCAAATCAAATCTGTTGACGGTGATAGTAATTTTGAAAGGAAGGAATAATATTTAAAATTTCTCGAAGGTCAAACAGGAGTTTTTTTCTTGCATTGATATCAAAATTGTAGTACGATTGTATTACAAGGAGGTGGCTGTAATGAAGGAAGCGACTTTGCAGGTACGGATGGATGCGGATTTAAAGGAACAGGCAGAAGAATTATATAAAAAGCTGGGCACTTCATTTGCTGAAGCTGTGAGGATATTTGCGAAACAGAGTGTTCGGGAAAACGCGATGCCGTTTAGAATTAGTATGGGAGAGCGGGAAACAGACAAGAGAATAGGCATAGCAGAAGGAGAATTTGTTGTGCCGGAGGACGTTGATAAATATAATGACGAAATCACAGATCTGTTCGGAGGGCTTTGATGAAAATTCTGCTTGACACACATATTATTTTATGGGCACTGACGAATGATGAGCGGTTATCTCAAAAAGCAGAAATGATTATATCAAAAACAGAAAATGAAATATGGTATAGCGCAGCATCGGTTTGGGAGGTAACAATCAAGTATATGAATCATCCCGACCATATGCCAATCTCAGGGAAACAACTATCACAGTATTGTCACAGGGCGGGGTATCAGATGCTGCCAGTGAAGGAGTGTCATGTACATGCCTTAGAAAGACTTCGGCGTATGGAGAATGCACCAATGCAAAAAGACCCGTTTGACCGTATTTTGATATCACAGGCTAAAGCGGAAAATATGATGTTTATCACACACGATTCATTACTTCCGTGGTATAGGGAGGAATGTATTATTGCAGTATAAGTCAGGCAAGATGGAAGAGGAGGATATCGTAGAGTATGGTTATAAATTTTGACACAATCGAGGAACAAATAATCCCGAATTTCAAGGGCGGGGAGAAAGAATTTCGGACGCATATGTACACGGACGAGGCGTGCAAGATCATGCGGGCGTCCCTGGAGCCGGGGGCAAGTATCGGCGTACATACCCATGAGGCGGACTGCGAGATGATCTTTATGTTGAAGGGGACGGGCGTTGTGCTCTATGACGGCGGCACGGAGACGCTGCCTGCGGGGAGCTGCCATTACTGCCCGAAGGGACACAGCCACAGCCTGCGCAATGAGAGCGGCGAAGTGATTGAGTTTTACGCCGTTGTGCCGAAAGCGTGAGAAACGCGAAAAGTACTTCTAAAGATGTCCCGTCATAGGACAGAGACGCAAAGTCAGCGAGCTGACTTGGAAGTACTAAGTTTCGCACAAGAGAATGACTGAAATGCGGCATTCTCCAGGATGAGCTTGCTCATCCGCGGATTTTGAGTTGCAGCAAAGGTGTGACATGGAGGTTTGTGTGAAAAATATGGGGATCATGACATGACACAGAACAAACGGGAAGTGGATCTGCTGCAGGGACCGATTTTAAAGTCGATGCTTCTCTTTGCGGTGCCGCTTTTCTTTTCCGGGGTGTTTCAGCAGCTTTATAATACGATGGACACCGTAATTATCGGGCATACGCTGGGGGACGAGGCACTGGCGGCTATGGGCGCGGCGGCTGCGGTTTACGACTTGCTTGTGGGCTTTGCGCTTGGGATCGGCAACGGTCTTGCCATCGTGACAGCCAGAAGTTTCGGGAGCGGCGATGGGGATCAGCTGAAACGCTCTGTGGCGGCGTCCCTTGTGATCGGCGTGGGTATTACGGCGGTGATGACTGTGGCGGCGCGTTTTATTCTGTATCCCTTTCTGGAAGCGCTGCATACGCCAGAGGAGATCATCGAACAGTCCTACGCCTATATTTCCACGATCACGCTTTTTATCGGAGTCATGTTTGCGTATAATCTGTGCGCGGGGCTTTTGCGCGCCATCGGCAACAGTGTGATGCCGCTTGTCTTTCTGGTGTTATCGTCCCTGTTAAATATTGTGCTGGATCTGCTTTTTATCACACAGCTTCACATGGGCGTGCGGGGCGCGGCGGTGGCGACAGTGTTTTCGCAGGGCGTTTCGGTGCTCGCCTGTCTTGCCTATATCTGGAAAAAAGCGGACATACTTATTCCGGGGCGTGTGCATTTCGTCAGGGATAGGCAGTTGTACAAGGAGATGCTGGCGCAGGGTTTTGCCATGGCGTTTATGAGCGCCATTGTCTATGCGGGTACGGCTATTTTGCAGTCCGGCATCAACAGTCTGGGCTACCTTGTGATTGCGGGGCATGTGGCGGCGAGAAAGCTGTTTATGTTTTTGATGATGCCTTATATGGCGGTCAGCCAGACAGTCAGCACCTTTGTAGCGCAGAATTACGGCGCGGGGCAGGTGGGACGGATTCGCAGTGCGGTAAAGGTTTCTTATCTTTGCGGTGCGGTACTGACAGCGGGGATTACGCTTTTTACGGTGCCTCTCGCGCCATGGATGGTGCGGCTGTTATCCGGCTCTACGGAATCGGTGGTGATTGAAAACGGCGCGCTGTACTTGCAGGTGGTGGCGCCCTGTCTGATGATTCTGGCGCTCTTAAATCCTTCCCGGTTTGCGCTGCAGAGTATCGGCAATAAGATACTGCCCGTCATTTCCAGCGTGATAGAACTGATCGGGAAATATCTGTTTGTGGTGTTTCTCATACCGCGGTTTCGGTATATGGCGGTGATTTTTTGTGAGCCGGTGATCTGGCTTTTTATGGATATCGAACTTCTGTGGGCGTTTTGGAGAAATCCGTTGATCCGCGCCGGAAGGGAAAGTGAAAAAGCGTTATATAAGGGGTAAAATATGCGCAGTACAAAGCGCGGAAATGAGGTGGGTATATGAATACGATGGAAAAACTGCAGGCGCTCCGGGGGGAGATGCGGAAAAAGAATCTTTCGGCATACATTGTTCCCACGGAGGATTTTCACTGCTCCGAGTATGTGGGGGATTATTTTAAGGCGAGGGAGTATTTGTCCGGGTTTACAGGCTCTGCGGGCACTCTTCTTGTGATGCAGGACCGTGCCGCGCTGTGGACGGACGGCAGATACTTTTTGCAGGCTGAAGAGCAGCTTTCGGGCAGCGGTATTGAGCTGATGAAGAGCGGGCAGCCGGGAGTGCCTACACTTTCGGAGTTTCTGGGGGAACATCTTAAAAAGGGCGCGGTAGTCGGGTTCGATGGAAGGACTGTGACGGGTGCATTTGTGGAGGATATTAAGGAAAAGACAGCGGCGAAGCAGGTCACTTTTTATGGGAAGAGGGATCTGGTTGACAGGGTCTGGGAGGAGCGGCCTTCCATGTCGGCGGAACCGGTGTGGGAACTGGAGATATCTTATGCGGGACTTTCCAGAGAGGATAAGATTGCAAAAGTGAGGCAGGAGATGGAAAAGGAGAGGGCGGATGCCCTTTTGGTGACAGCGCTGGATGAAACCGCCTGGCTTTTGAATCTGCGCGGCGGCGATGTAAAGAATACACCCGTTTTCCTTGCCTACATGTTCATCACGAAGAGACGCGCCTTGTTATGTGCACAGAAGAGCGCCTTTTCTGAAACGATCTGTAATGAACTGGCGAAAGCGGGAGTAACCCTTCTTCCCTACGAGAGCATAGAGGATATGGTTGCGTCCCTCCCCGCAGGACAGAGAATTCTTGTGGATGAAAAGCGGGTCAGCTACCGGCTGCTGAATGTTATTTCCAAAGGGGTGGAGAAGATCAATAAACCCAGCCCTATCGCCCTGTTAAAAGCGGTGAAAACGGAACGGGAGATCGCCCATATGAGATCGGTTCATGTGAAGGACGGGGTGGCGGTGACCCGGTTTATATACTGGTTAAAGTCCCATGTGGGAACGGAGGAGATCACGGAGATTGGCGCGGCTTCCCGGCTGGAAGCTTTTCGGGCGGAGAGGGAAGGATATCTGGGTCCCAGTTTTGATCCGATCATGGCCTACGGTCCTCATGGAGCCATTGTACATTACGAGGCGACCCCGGAGACAGACGTGGTGATGCAGCCGAAAAGCTTCTGCCTTGCCGATACGGGAGGGCATTACAGCGAGGGTACCACGGACGTCACCCGCACGATTGTGCTGGGAGAGTTGACGGCGAGAGAGAAAAGGGCTTACACGCTTGTATTGAAAGGACATCTGCGTCTGGGGGCGGCGAAATTTCTGGAAGGCGTCTGCGGGCAGAATCTTGATGTGCTGGCGAGGCAGCCGCTCTGGGAGGAAGGACTGGACTATAACCACGGCACCGGCCACGGTGTGGGGTATCTTTTGAGCGTGCATGAAGGCCCCCAGAATTTCCGCTGGCGTATGGGCGGCGAGTCGGCCTGTGTGCCTCTGGAGGAGGGGATGGTGCTCTCCAATGAACCGGGGCTGTATCTGGCCGGGCAGTTTGGTATCCGGCATGAAAATCTGGTATTAGTCAGAAAGGGAGAAAAGACCAACTACGGGCAGTTCATGTATCTGGAGCCGCTAACCATGGTTCCTTTTGATAAGGACGCGATTGAGGTAAGCCTGATGACGGCGCAGGAAATCGGTCTGCTTAACGATTACCATGCAAAGGTGTATGAGACGCTTTCGCCTTATTTTACGGGAGAGGAGCTTGCGTGGCTGGGAGAGGCTACCGCGGCGATATAGGAACAAAAGATGGAATGGAATCTGGTATTTTTCATAAACAGTGCTTTTCTTGGCGTCGGTCTTGCCATGGATGCCTTTTCGGTTTCTATGGCAAACGGATTGAATGAGCCGGGGATGGGACGTAAAAAAATGTGCGGCATAGCTGGCGTGTTTGCTTTTTTTCAGGCAGCTATGCCGATGATCGGCTGGATTTGTGTCCACACCCTGATACAGTATTTTACGGTATTTAGTAAGTTTATACCATGGATTGCCCTTTTTCTTCTGGCGTTTATCGGCGGCAAGATGTTAAAGGACGGTATCAAAAACGACGGGGAAGAGGCAGCAAAACCCCAATTGGGGATTGCTGCCCTTCTGGTGCAGGGCATCGCCACTTCCATAGACGCTTTATCGGTTGGGTTTACCATCGCGGGCTATGGGTTTGTGATGGCCTTTGTGTGCGCGTTTATTATTTCGGCCGTGACTTTCGTGATCTGCATGGCGGGTCTTGACATCGGCAAAAAGTTTGGAACAGCGCTCTCCGGCAGGGCAGCTGTGCTCGGCGGTGTCATTTTAATAGCGATAGGCCTTGAAATCTTTATTTCAGGGGTCTTTTAGCCCAAAGTTATTTATTCTGATGCTGGTGCAGGGTCGCGTTCATTTTCTTGATGTTGTGTCTGATGAAGGCATACTGTATCAGCCATATGATGGCATAATTACAGGCGAACATGCCAAAATACTTTAGAATGCCCGTCAGACTGTGCTCCGTCCAGTAAGTGATATAGGCGATTGGCATCATCAAAACGGTGATGAGCAGAAAGTAAATACCGGTCTGTTTGGCAAGTCCCCAAGTCTCCATATCCCAGATCACGGAACATCCGGCACATCCGCCTCCCAGAAGGCCGCACAGGAGCGCCTGTACGATGACGGCACCTATTTCACTTCCCACCATTTCCACCAGTTCCGGCATGCAGGGAACGTAGTAACCGTCCGCCCAGATCAGGGAAGTGATGATCGTGAAGGTGTAGCCGATGGAAAGTCCCAGAGGGAAACCATACAACCCGCGTATAATGAATTTTTTTAACATGTCTTTTACCTCACATTCCTAATATTTTTTTGATTTTTGAGACATAACGTCTGGAAACATAAGTAGTCGTACCGTTTGTCAGCTTCACATAGATCGTGCCGCTGAAACTCAGGTCAAAGTTTTTCACCTTTTTTAAGTGAATGATCTCCGAGTTGGAGATACGGACAAACTGGGAGGGATTTAACCGCTCCGAAGCCTCATAGAGCCTGAGCCGCAGAAGATATTCTCCCTTGTCCGTCACCGCAAAAACTTTGCCCCCTGCCGCATAAATCCGAAACAGATCATCCGGCTCTATGACTTCCATCTTGCCGTCTTTGCTGCCGGTGAGAATGGGCGGCGTCTGGTCAGACAGCCTCTGCATGAGGGTATTTACTTCTTCCGTTATGGAAGCGGTGTGTATGACGATTTTCGGCTCGGTACAGGAGCTGTCTATTTTTATTTCAACCTGCATTTCTGTATTCACCTCCCTGTCACAGCGTTTATTTTCTTTCATGTATGCTCTGTTTTCTTTCTGTGATGTCATTATAGGAAAAGGGGATATTTCCTGCAACTGTTTTTAGATAGTCGGTTGCATACGGGGCATAAGTGGTGTACAGGTACTTGTTCGTCTGGTATTTTTTCAGTATAATAATTGCGTGCGGGCGATATTTTCTGACAGTGGGATGACAGGCGTTTTACATGGATTTGAGTCACAGCCAAGCTGTGACATGGCGGTTACTGCAACAGCAGGAAAGGTCGTGCGAGAAAATGAGCTATCAAACGGAGGAAAATCATGAGGGATGAAAAAATAGTTCGGGAAGAAATATGCGAGATCGGGAGAAGGATGTACGGGCGGCGTATGGTGGCGGCAAACGACGGCAATATTTCGGTGCGACTTTCGGAAAATGAGTTGATCTGCACGCCTACAGGCGTCTCCAAAGGATTTATGAAGCCGGAGCAGCTCTGTAAACTGGATCTTTCTGGAAATGTGCTGGAAATGTCGGAAGGGTTTGGTCCTTCCTCCGAGGTGAAGATGCATATTCGGGTATATCAGAAACGCCCGGATATTGCGGCTGTGGTACACGCGCATCCGATCTTTGCCACCAGCTTTGCGGTGATGGGGAAGGCGCTTGACGTGCCCCTCATGCCGGAGGTGATCGTCAATTTTGGAAAAGTCCCCCTTGCCCTCTACGGTACGCCTTCCACGGCGGAGATCCCGGAAGCCATAGAGCCGTATCTTGCGGACTATCAGGCGATCCTTTTGGAGAGCCACGGCGCGCTCACATGGGCGAAGGATTTGCAGGCAGCTTACATGAAGATGGAGTCGGTGGAGTTTTACGCGGAGCTTCTGTATCGGACGACGCAGCTTGGCGGACCGAGGGTGCTGAGTGAAGAAAAATTAGAGAGGCTGTATCAGGTGATTGGCGGAAGAAAATGAGGGCAGAGTGAACCATATAAGGCGGGAAATAACAGGGGGGAGCCGGTATGACTCCCCCTCTGTATCAGTTATGTTTCTTATGCAGGATTATAAGAAGAACGATGCCGGCAAGTAACATCAATACGACGGCTGAACCCCATAAAGCCGTTTCCTGTGGGTCTCCGGCCGGCTGTGTCATACTTTTTACTGCGACATTGGATCGGAGACTGACGGTACTTCCCTCAATCAGGACACCTTCTTCTTCAGGGCAGAGCAGGCCATAAGGCTCTGCGTTTTCCTGTATATCCGTGATATTCTCAATTGTTTCCAGCTTATAAGATCCGTCTGACGTATCCGCTTCGTCCGAAACATTTGGAACGTCTGTCCCGGCAGAATTGTCCGTTTCGCCCGGGACATTTGGAATGTCCGTACTGACAGCAGTATCTGATTCGTTCGGGGCAGCTGGCGTGCTTTCTGCGCCGGAGCTGTTTTGCCCGTCCGGGACATTCGGTATGTTTGCCTCGTCAGAAGTATCTGGGTTATCTGGTGTGACCTGTACGCCGGAACCGTCTGGAACGTTTTCCGGCGCGTCTGCATTGTCAGAACCTTCCGGCGCTTCTGGTGTGGCCGCTTCGTCTGATCCGTCCTGTTCCTCGGACGGGGTGGTAACTTCTGGTATCTCTTCCGTGCCGGGCAGGAGAGAAGGTTCTTCGGGTTCGAGTGCATCCTCCACAACAATGTTTGTGTCTTGCGGGGAATCTATGTCCGCTGTTTCGCTGGATCCCCCATTCAGGGGAACGGTATAAGTACATCCGGGTCTGGTACATTTATATTGGAGACCGGCAGGGTCAAGTTTGAGGTTATGTCCCTTCGCCGGAATCTCCCCATTAGGATTTTCAATCCGATACGTTTTGTTCTGAAAGTTTACGGTCGCTGTATAAATACATGTACCGGGGACTTCACAAGTTGGAGTTGACGTAGTCTGTGTCAGTTTCACTGTTGCAGCCGCTGGTTTTTGGGCATTACAAACATCGCAGATGAAAGTCGCGGTAGCCACATTTTGTGCGGGCCATGTCCACACGGGGTCCTGGGAATACGTATGTTTCAAAGGCGGCTTGTATCCGACAGCTGTCCTGGAAAGCTCCTTCTTAGCAGTTTGATCTTCAAAATATTTCCCACATGCCGAACACATGTAGCAATCCCTTGTATAGATCGGCTTTTCACACGTTTCTATCGCATTTGTCGTTATTTGTATAAGCGGAAAGGTATGGCCGGTTCGTTCCTTTTCAACGGTTTTTTTATCTTTAAAGATAATACCGTCCCGTTCGACGGAAGCTGTATAAACGGTCTCTCCATCCTTCGTACAGGTAGGCGCTGTCGTCTCCTTTTTGACAGACGCTTTTAGTATGAATTCTTCCCCGCAGTCCTTACAGGTAAGAGTAGCCTTGGCGGATTCATATTTTTTCCAGTTCCACTCCGGCTCCTGATATACATGTGTATGTCCGCTGGAATTATCACCTGTGCTTTCCCCGGAGCTGCTGGAAGGCGCAGGAGCGGTATATACCGCCGCCTTTTGATTGCTGTCATTGGTGTAGGCGAAGACCACGCTGCCGTCGCCCATGTATGTTTGCGTTCGATATACGGCTTTTCCGCTAAAGCCCGGGAAACCTGTCCCACAGGTCTGTTTCCAGACAACACTGCCGCCGTTTCCTTCATTCAGGGCCCAGCAGACTTCGCCTGACGAAAATTGCTGCCGCGTCATACCGCTGCCGTAATTACCTCTTTCTGTGCCTGTGATCAGATAGTAGCAATTCGCAAACGTGCTGCCGGAATGGTTATAGCCGCAAATGCTTCCCACATAATTGGTTCCGCCGACGATCTCGCCGGTATTAAAGCAGCCGGCAACCAGTTTTTTATTATAACCGCAAATGCCGCCTATGCTTGTGCTGCTTCCATTTACCGTTCCTGTATTATAGCAGTCGGACGTCGTGTTTTTGTTGTAACCGCAAATACCGCCCACATATTTACTGCCGTTTATGGTGCCTGTGTTATAGCAGATACGGACCGTTGCGCCGGTGTCATTGCAGCCGCAGACGCCGCCCGTGTACTTGTCCCCACTGACAGTCGCCGTGCTGTAACAGCCTGTTATGGTTCCTTTATTGATGCCGCACAGACCTCCGGCATAACTTCCTGCGGACACGCTGCCGCCCGCCACTCCCAGGTTCTTTATGATACCGGCGTTGGAGCCAAACAGCCCGGCATAGGAGGTGCCTGGCTTTTGATAATATAATCCGCTCACAGAAAAAGAGCCGCCGTCAAAGGTTCCTTTGTAGGGATTTGCACTTGTTCCGATGGGAGTCCACGAACCGATATCAGATCCACAGACACTGGATAAATTGATATTTTGTGTCAGAACTCCGCAGATTTTTGTATTCGGAGCGCCGTTCGCGCCGTTTACCGCGTCTGCAAATATGCGCAGCTGCGCTGCATCCTGAATGCGGTACGGATCCGTCTCCGTGCCGCTGCCATCCAAAGCAGGAGAGACAGTTGCAGCTGCCGCCCGTTTTTCCGGCTTTGGCTGTTCTACGGGAGCAGACAGCTTTTCCGGGGTGGATGTTTCCCGGATGAGTACCGGCGTTCTTTCCATGGTAGCCGCCATTACAGTATTCGGTGTCAGTGCCAGAAATAAGCAGACAGTCAAGATAAAACTCCAAATTCTTCTATGCATCCCGTTAATCTCCTTTCATGGAAAGTGGTATTCACGCGTATCAGTGGGCAAAATTGCTCTGCATAGATGAAATATAGCACAAAACAGGCTCAGATACAATCGGTCTCGTATGATATTTATGATAATTGGTGAACTTTTTTAATATTACCCCGACGGGCTGCGCTTTTTCTTATAGAGTGAAAAAGGAGCCGAAACGGTAAGAACCGTCAGCTCCTTTTAAGCGCCTTATGTTATATTTTTTTGGGTCTTACTTTACACTGACAGAAGTGATATGCGGATTCACGCCCTCATACCAGTAAAGATAACCTTCCATATCAACCGTGTCGCCCACGTTCAAGCCTTTAACAGCCTGATATACGTCAGTGCTGCTGTCGCACAGGTAGGACTCCACCGTGAAGGTGTAGGTCTGTCCGTCCTTGGAAACGTTGAAGTACAGGTCGCTTCCGTCCTCGCCGGAGCCGTCCCAGTTATAGAGGAAAGCGGCGCCGCTGTCGTCGGCAGCCTCAACGGTCATGCCCTTGAAGGAAACGAACTCATTCTGGTGGTCGATCAGCTCGTCCTTGCCGAGAAGGTCGGTTACATCCGTGATGGGTGCAACGTAATTGCCGTCCAGAATCTCGATGGCTGCGCCCTCAGCCACTTCCACTTCGCCGGACCACTCGGTCTTGTAGCCGGTCACCTTGATTTTCGTGCCGGGGGTAAGCTTTGCGTAATCCGCCTCGGAGCAGACTGCGTTGTAAACGAAATAAGCGCCGTCCTTATCCTGCGTGTAGAGGGTGGCCTTATCTTCCCACCACGACTGCTTTGCCTGTACGTATGTCTCGATTACCACTTCGCTGTCAAGTGCGGCAGCCATGTACTCGTCGTGGGTCATAACGCCCTCGGATTTCTTGTCCTCGCCGCCTTTACCGCAGGCGGTAAGGGACAAAACAAGGGCAAGCGTCAGTGTCAATGCGATTGTCTTTTTCATAATTTTCCTCCTCAATGGTAGCGTTTCTTTGGTTTGCTTTTACAGCGACGATTATACCATACTCAGTGGATAAATCAATGCTTTTTTCTCTTTTTGACAAAATCGGACAGCACATAGAGCAAAATCAGACACCACACAAACCCGAGCGCGGCGAGGAGAAACACCGCGGTATGCGGTAACGGGCCGAGCTCTTGTCTGCTGCCTGCTGCAATGTCTTTCTGGTCTAAGCGGTAGAGGGCGGTGACATCTGCCATCAGCGCTTCCATATAGGCGTCGTCTACCGTTTCCCCGCGCCGCACCGAGTTTGCCACATTTTCAATGAGCTGTCCCGCTGCGTTGCGAAGGGAGGCGGAGCCGTTAAACACGGGTGTCACAAAGGTGTCCTCCGTATGGGCGAGAAGAAGCCTGGAAGCGTCCAGTTTTATGGAATAGTGCGTCTCATTGTCCTCTCCGCTCCTTGACAGGTAATCCTGATAGGCAGGGGATTCCTGTGCCTTTACGGTGACAGGCAGATATCCTTCCGTCCGGGCATAACCGACCTGCACCTCGTCCGTCAGAAGATACTGGGCAAAGAGCCATGAGGCAAGCACTTCCTGCGGGTCGGCTTTGTTGAACACGCAGATGGAGGGACCCTGTGAGATCATCTGCGGATGTTCCGGGTCATTCTGGGGCACCATTCGCACAGCCGTCTCAAAGTCCACAAAGGCGTCCTCGCTGATATCCGAGAGGGGCGCGTCGGCGCCCATCCATGTGGCGCCCGCCGTGGAGTCGATGGCGAACACGCACTGCCCCGCGTTTAGGAAATTGGCGGGATAGCTGGAAATCTTAAAGGTGGAGAAAGCGCTGCTGTCCACATGATCCGCAATCTCGTATAAAAAGGACTCCGTGGTATCGTTGAAAAGCCCGATGTCGCCCTCTGGCGTGGAATAAGCAGCCCCCTGTTGTTTTAAATACTGGATCATCATGTTGTCCGTGGATTTGTAGATAAAGGGAATCATCACATTCTGCCCGTTTAAGGCGAACGTGCCGTCCGCATTTTTTGCGGTGGCGGCTTCCGACACTTCCCAGATGAAATCCCATGTCAGTACGTCCGGGAGTGTGTAGCCCAGCTTTTCCACATAATCCTTGTTGACATAGCAGCACTCGGTGGAACGCATGTAGGGGATGGCGTAGTGCCGGTCCTCCAGCACACATTCTGAGAGAAACTGGGGAACAATTTCCTCCTGCGCCGGTCCGTCATAGAGGAGCGCGCTTCCGCCAAGCCCGTATTTTTCATCGGCAAAAAGCCCATCCAGAGGAACCACGGTGTTTTTCCCGGTCATGTAGGTGGCGATGTGATCCGGGTAGGTGATGCACACGTTGGGCGTGGTGCCTGTGGCAATATTGGTGATCACGTCACTGAAAATCCTGCCATAGTCGGTGTAGAGTTTCATGTTGACTTTGATATTGGGGTAGAGAGACTCAAAGTCAGCGATTGCCTTTTTGTAGACGTCAGTCTGGTTTTTGTTGGTATCGTTCTTTGCCCAGAAAGTGATCTCAAAATTTTTTGAGGTGTCAAATTCCGTGGGTACGGTAAACTCCGGCAGTGCTTTGGAGCCGTGACAGCCGGTAAGCGTAAGAAGGCCTGCCCCGGCAAAAAGCGCCGCCAGTGTTTTTTTCCATTGCTTTTTCATCCCTTTGTTCCTCCTCTCGCCACGCCGGACATAATCTGCCTGCGGAACAGGAGAAACAGAATCACGAGGGGCAGGGAAATCACGACCACCGCCGCCATCATGGCGGGGATATTGGCACGTCCAAAGCCGTTTTCGCGGATCTCCTGAATGCCGTTGGAGACGAGATAGTAGTCAGCGTCGTCGGTAATCAGCCTCGGCCATACATAAGAGTTCCAGCACTCAATGATTTTTAAGATCGTTATGGTGACCAGCGTGGGTCTGCAGATGGGAATCATCACCTTGCGCAGATACCGTAAGTCCGACGTGCCGTCCACCTTGGCGGCGTAGTAGAGCTCGTCTGGAATCTGGGCGAAGTTTTCCCGCAGCAGATAGATATAAAACACCGAGGTCACCGAGGGCAGGATCAGCCCCGTGAAGGTGTTTCGCAGTTCCAGATTGGTGATGGTGGTAAAGTTGGTGATCACCACCAGCTCATTCGGGATCATCATCAGCGCCAGGAACAGGGTGAACACGATATCCCGCCCCGCAAACTGCAGTCTCGCAAAAGCGAATGCCGCCAGCGTGATGACGATGAGCATAAGCGCCGTGGTGCCTGCCGTAAACAAAAGCGTATTTAACAGATATCTGCCAAGCGGAACGGTGGTAAAGGCGTCCGCGTAGTTTTGCAGGGTGGGGGAGAGCGTGAAAAACTTCGGAATATACTCTGCATTGTAAGCGCCGTAGTCCTTCACGGAGGTCAGCACCATCCAGTAAAAGGGAAACAGCACGACAAGCGCCCAGAAGATGAGAAACGCGTAGGTGAGGATAGTGAGAAAGCGGGATTTCTTCATTGTTTCTATACTCCTTTTTATTATTTCAATAAATAGGCGAGAGCGCAGGGTTCTCGATAGGTTAGTGGTAATGTACATGCTTTTTGCTGACCAGCAGATTGATACAGGTGATGGTCAGGACAATGACAAACAGAATAATAGCCGCCGCCGATGCGTAGGAGGGGTAGCCGCCGCTGTCCCGGTAGAGCATGTCGTACACGTAGCCTACGATGGTGTTCATGCCCGCCGCGTTCAAATTCGTGCCGAACAGCGCCACCGCGTCGCTGTATGCCTTGAACGCGCCGATAAAGCCCGTGATGACCAGATAGAAGAGCATGGGGGAAATCATGGGCAGGGTGATCTTAACAAACATACGGAGCCGTCCCGTGCCGTCCACGCGCGCGGCATTGTAATAAACCGGGTTGACACCCGCCAGCGCGCTTGTCAGTATCAGTATTTTAAAGGGCATGACAACCCATACCGTGTAAAAGCACATAACGAACATTTTCGCCCAGTAGGGACCTTCGATAAAGTCCACGGAGCCGCCGCCGAAGCAGTGAATCAACAGATTCACCAGACCGTCGGAGTAGGGCGTTTTTTTGAAGAGAATCATAAACACCAGACCGACTGCCAGCGTGTTTGTCACATAGGGCAGGAAAAAGACGGTCTGAAACAGCTCCTGCAAGGGCTTGATCGAACTGAGCGCCACAGAGACCAGAAGCGCAAGCCCGGTGGAGAGAGGCACGGTGATCATCACCAGAATAAAGGTGTTTTTTAGAGCCTGCAGAAAATAGGCGTCGTGTAGGACATAGGAGTAGTTGTAGCCGCCCATACCGTAAAACGTCTGGGAGGCAGAGTTGTAGCCCTCCTCAAAAGAATAGATAAATACGTCGATTAAGGGATAGATCATAAATGCGCCCAGAAACAGGAGCGCGGGCAGCAGATAGAGCCAGCCCTTCAGATTCCGGTTTTCCATAGATATCTCCATTTCCAAAGATTTTTCATGCTTGTTCACATGCACATCTGGGTCAGACGGTTTCAAAGGGAATCCGCTGTCCCGTAGTCTTGTCAAAAAGGAAGACCTTCTTCGGCTTCAGCGCAAACCGAACCGTATCGCCAGACAACTTCTCGCAGCTTTCCGCGTCCACGATGGAGCGGATCACGGGATTTTGCGAGGCGGGGTGGGTGGAGACGATGCTCACGTCCCGGCCCATGACTTCCGGCCTGCTTAAGCGGCATGTAAAGGAGCCGTTTTCCGACAGGATAAAGCCTTCCGGGCGTATGCCCACATGCACCGGCTGGTCAGGCACGTTTTTTAATGTCAGAACCGTTTCCTCCCCGATCAGGAGGGCGCCGTTTTCCACACGCCCCGCAAAGAGGTTGATGGGCGGCGTCCCAAGGAACTTCGCCACAAACAGATTGGCAGGATTGTCGTACACTTCCTGCGGTTTTCCGATCTGCTGCACCAGACCGTCCTTCATTACCACGATCAGGTCTGAGATGCTCATCGCCTCGTCCTGATCGTGGGTTACAAAGATGGTGGTGATGGCAGTCTTTTTCTGGATGCGGCGTATCTCCTCGCGGGTCTGGAGTCTTAGCCTGGCGTCCAGATTGGAGAGGGGCTCGTCCAGAAGAAGGACGCGGGGCAGTTTGACCAGAGCCCTTGCGATAGCCACGCGCTGCTGCTGGCCGCCGGACAATTCCGCGGGCTTTCTCTCCAGAAGATCCCCGATCTGCACAAGCCCTGCGGCTTCTTCCACCCGGGCGCGCATCTCTTCTTTGGAAAGTTTCTCTTCGCCCTTCAGATTTTCCAGAGGGAAGCGGATGTTCTGCTCCACATTTAAGTGGGGATAGAGCGCGTAGTTCTGAAATACCATGCCCACGCCCCGCTTCTGCGGGGTGAGAGACGTGACGTCCTCCTCGTCGAAAAAGATCTGCCCCTCCGTCGGTTTTTGCAGACCGCAGATCAGATTGAGGGTCGTGCTTTTCCCGCAGCCGGAAGGACCGAGGAGCCCTACCAGTGTGCCGTCGGGTATTTCAAAGGTAAAATCGTTTACGGCGGTGACGTCGTCTTTCTTTTTATTGCCTCTGCCCCTGCCGGGGAATTTTTTGGTCAGATGTGAGAGAACTATTTTCATAATTTTGCAGTCCTTTCTTTGTCAAATGCCGTATTCGTCCCGCAGATCAGCCGATATGTGGTCCAGATCGGGATAGACGAAACTTTCCGTGATGCCCAGCACCCGGAGACTTTCTATAAAGTATTTTTTCCGCTCACAGGGAATGATGATTTTGTAGAGCATATTTTCGTCGCAGATATCCTCCAGATGCTTTAGGGAGTTGTGTACGGTGAAATTGGAATGCTGGGAGTACATCCGCAGATTGTTTTCCGTGGAGCTGCATGCCAGGATGCGGTTTGTCAGCTCGTGGTTGTGGTGTGCGTGCTTGAAAGCGGGCAGCAGCATTTCCTGCGTGGTGTCGGCGTCGATGGGATAAATGCAGTTGCCGAACCCTTCCTGCTCATTCAAAAGACCCGGCGCCAGCACCCAGACACAGCCGTCCGTATGAGACAGCGTTCTGTAAGTCTCCGTGGCAAAAAATACCGCGATCAGGGGAGACAGGCTCCAGTCAAGCATTCTGGTAGGAAGACCGTAGTGCTGCATCAGGGAAACCCAGCCCGCATAGTTGTGCTTGGCAGGGGGATTGTCGATGATCTGTCTGGCGCGGGTGTAGAAGTCGTTTGTGATATACCGCTCCGCTTCCAGCCGTTTTTTGCTGCGCTGGATGGAGGGGATCAGCGTGAGGGACGCGTTTTCCTCCCCGCGGTACCAGAGCCGCACGCCGTGCTTCTGATATAGACTGTTTACGAACTGCAAAAGCTCGTCGATGGTGCGTATTTCCTGTGTAATCATAATTCCTCCACACAACTCTTTTTTGTCATAATGATTATAGAAGATTTTGGAAGGTTGTACAAGGGTCAATCGGAAAGGGCTGTGCAGACAATTCGCATAAATTATGTAGCAATAACATAAAATTTTAAGGGAAAGCCCTATTGACTTTCCTCCTTGTGATTGCTAGTATAGGTATACAAGGAAAGTTTACCACTGACCGATATGTGGTATATAAATGGTCGGGTTGAAAGTTTACCGCTGACCAATATGCGGTATATAAATGGTTGGGTCGAAAGTATAGTCCTTCACCGCAAGGTGGGGGACTTTTTCCATAATGAGGATAAGCGAATGAAGAAAACGGGGTTTTATATAATAAAGGACAGATTCTTTGAGGATATGTCTGATCCGTACCTTAAAGGTAATAAGGCAGGGAATAGACCGCATTATTATTGCTTTGAAGATACAAGTAAAGGAATTTACTGGATGATACCTTTGTCTAGTCAGATTGATAAATATAGGCGAATTGTGGAGAAGAAAGAAAAAGAGGGCAAACACTGTGATATCATTCATATTGTAAAATTAGATGATAGCAGACTGAGCGCATTTCTGATACAGGATATGTTTCCGATAACAGATAAGTACATAGAACGGGAATATACCATAGCTGGAAATCATCTGATGTTGACAAGTGAACATACTGTTAAAGAAATTGAGCAGAAAGCAAAAAAGGTTATGGGTATGCTGAAGCGTGGTGTGAAATTTACCCCAACGCAACCCAATGTAACGGTTTTATTAGAAAAGTTGAAACAGAGTCTCTAAGGGTCTTGGGATGATCGCTAGTTCCACGATTTATTGTTTGAAAAGGTGTACAAGGGTTAATCGGAAAGGGCGGCGCACTGTGCACAGGGGCGGAAGAAGAAATGCTTAAACTGGGAAAATACGAATTTGAAGAAGATCTGGAGAAAAGCAGTCTGACAGTATCTGTCGGAGACAGGGAAAATGGGTCTGAGTGGAATATAGACTGTGTTTTCTTAAAATCCGCATATGATGGGGAGACGGTCAGTCCGCAAATTATCATAAACAACATCCACACGAAAAAATATGATATCAGAAAATTTGCCGGGGAAACGTTTTCGACAGGAAACGTTGCGGAAAGTGATCAGCGGGAAGATTCCTTCTATTTATTTGAACATGAACCGTTTATTAAAATGAAAGTTAAAATTGTGGCTGTTGAGGGTGAAAGGGCACGTATTACGTGCAGGGGAACTGCGGTTGAAGACGGCTATGCTTCGCCGGTCAAAGCAGTTAAGTTTACATGGGACTGTTGGCTGCCGCTTGTTGTCAAAGGGCTTGACATGTCAAGGTACGGGGGCGCATTAAATGGGCTATCTGAGAATCAGAAGGTTGTCGGGATAAATGGTTTTGGACAGGCAAAGATGGAAGACTTGGACAGGTATGAGGAAGAGTCAGAATATCGTTTTCCGAAAGATTACAAGGAGTTCCTGTTACATGTCAACGGCGGATTCCCGGTATGCAAAGATAATTATGTCAATAGCAGTTTGTTCCGTCCGAGACAAAAAGTCGAATACTTTTATGGCATCACCAAGGTGGATGTCTCTGACGAAACGGCGTTATTGCCAAAATATAATTTATTTAGTATGTACGCAAAGAACCATCATACATTTGATATGAAACATATGATTTTTATCGCATCCGTATATGGCCAGTATAAGTTCTGTCTGTTTGCGGGAGCAGAAATGTCGGGTGTCTATTACTTCGACACGGCAGAGGGGGAAAAGCGCATTTTCCACAAGCTCTGCGATACTTTTACGGAATTTTTGAATCTGGTGGTAACTGACGAGGCGTAACTATTATTTAAGAGGTACAATATGGAGCTGAATATCAATTCTCCCGCCTATTTCAGCGAACAGTATGGCGTTGATGACGAGGTATACAGATATTGCCGAAGCCTGTATGCGTTCTTTAAGGACAAAGAGTACAGCGAGACGTTGTCGGTCATAGGCATCACCCCGGTGATCGCCCCAAAAGAACTGTATGAGCAGGATTTGTGGAAAGAACATACAAAGATCGTATCTCTGGGAGCGTGCGCGATCATCAGTATCAGAATGGATTTTGAAAGTTATTACGAGGCGGACAGCAGTGGGAAAATAGAACTGATCCGGGAAATGATTGTTAAGGCTGTCAGAAAGATAAAAGCAAAAGGTAAGTTTGACTGGGAAAGATTTAGGGACGATCTGATGAATTTTTCAGACTGAGACAGTCCTGCCCGGTCGGACGGTTATGCCGTCCGACCATTCTCATCATAATAGGAAATCAGCTGTTCCCGGCACCGCAGAAACAGCTTGCCAAGCTCCGGGTCAAAATGGGTTCCCAGCGATTCTTCTATGATCTGAAAGGCGCTGTCGTAGTTCATGCTGTCCTTATAACAACGTTTGCTGACCAGCGCGTCAAACACGTCCGCCAGCGCCATGATCCGTGCCTCCGGCGGGATATCCAGCCCGGATAGGTGTTCCGGGTAGCCCTCCCCGTTCCATTTTTCATGGTGGTAGTGGGCAATATTTTCCGCGATCTGGATAAAGGCTTCATCCTCCACGCCCTGCAGTACCTTTGCGACGATTTCCCCACCTTTACCGGCGTGATCTTTCATTTCCTCAAATTCGTTCGGGGTAAACTTTCCCGGCTTTCGCAAAATGCGGTCGTCCACAGCCATTTTCCCGAGATCATGCATGGGCGCCGCCTTTGTCACATAGGTGAGGAACTCTTTGGAAAAACCGTAAGCTTTATCTGCACACGCAAGCTCTTTTGTGAAAATACGTATGACTTCGCTCGTCCTCTTTACATGGCCTCCCGTACTGCTGTCACGGCTCTCGATCATATCAGCCATGCCGAGCAGCATTTTGTCCTGCATACTGTTTATATGCGCTGTCTTTTCTTCCACAGCCTTTTCCAGTTCTTCGTTGTAATCATGTAAAAGGCGTATATATTCCCTTCTCTGTGTTTCATCTTCCAGCTCCACCATAAGCCCGATTTTTCTCTTTCTTGTGCCATGGAATAGTGGTTTGATGGTGCATCTTAGTTCTTTATCTTTTGTGAGGATATAGTATTTTTGTGCGTCGTTATTCTGCGCCTTTTCGAGCCTTGCGGCAATATTTTCATACAAAAAAGGGGTCTCTTTACCAATCGGGTCATCCATGCGGAGGTCTGCGATTTCGGGAAGGTATTCTTTCACCTTTTCATTGCAGCCAAGATATCGGTGCTGGTTGTCAAACACAAGATAGCCGTAGGTGCTGTGTTCTTCCAGCGCGTTTGCGATAGTATCTGATACTTCATACATGCCGATCCGGCGGATCAGGGAGAGGATCAGTATCTCGTCCAGCAGATAGACAAAGGTCATCCACTCAATCCGGGAATGCAGCATCCGCTCTCCGGCATAAACGCCGATGGACACTATCTGGGCAAGAAAAAGGGAAAGGATGACTTTATAGGAAATCTTTTTCCGCTGGGAAAAGGAAACTGCCAGTATCCACATACCGAGCGCCATACACAAAAGCACATAGACCGGATAAAGGCTGTGCATGGGACCGTACTCCTTTTCCAGAAAGGATACGCCGTCTATCTGTGTCAGGGAGACGCTGCTGTAAAAATCTGTTCGCAGACCGATTTGAAAGGCATAATAGATGACAACGGAGGCGAACAGGACGAGAAAGAGCAGCAGTACACGGTTTACCGGCCGGCGGCACAGATTTGCAATACTTACGAAAAGCAGGATGGGAACGAGCACGCCGCCCAGATAGACCAGATTATTACCCCGGATGGCGTTTTCCAGGGAAGAGGACGTGCAGATCGAGTAGTAGCCGAAATTTCCGATAGAGATCGCCACAAAAAGGAGCAGATAATTAGTTATTTTCTGCTTTTGCCCGATTTTAACCAACAGCATGAAAAAGATCACGGACGTGACAAACGCGATACCATAAAGCGGAATAATCATAGGAAATACCCCTTCTTTCTGACAACTTGAAACCTTTGGCCAGTTTCATGTTTATATTATACAGCAGACGTCAAAAATCAAGGGTTCTGGCAGAAACGTCAATTTTCTGGCAAAAACGGCAGTGAAAACGGAGGTATGGCGATTGACAATGGGCGGAAATAGCGAATATGATTAGGGTGAGAAATGCGGCATTCTCCACACAGCGGAATATAGAAGGGGTGCATGGTGAAACTGGCGTTTGTGGATGACGAAAAAGAATATACGATGGAAATGGAGAGGATCTGTCGGGAATTTGGGGTGCAGAACCACTGTGGGGTCGAGACATTTTCTTTCACGGATGCGGCGGCTTTTCTGGACGTCTTCCGGGAGGGCAGCTTTGACATGGTTTTTATGGATATTTACATGGATGGTATGGACGGGGTTTCGGCGGCGGCAAGGATGCGGGAGCGGGACAAGAACTGTCTGCTTGTCTTTCTCACTTCCAGCGCGGAGTTCATGCCGGAAGCTTTTTCCTGCCATGCCTTCGAGTATGTGACAAAACCCTTTTCTAGGGAGCGCATTGTGGCTGTGCTTAGGGACGCCCTGAAGGTGTGCCCGGACAAGGCAAGGTATATAGAGATTCAGAGCGACAGAAGAACGGTTCCTGTTTTGCTTGGCAGCATTGCCTACGCTGTCACGGATGCGCATTATCTGGAAATCGGACTGACGGATGGTGTCACGCTCCGCAGCCGTATGACATTTGCTGCCCTTTTGTCTCAAATAGGGGAGGACGCCCGTTTTATCACGATAAACAAAGGAATTGTCGTGAACGCCGACTATATTCTGACATTTGAGGATAACTGCTGTATACTGGAAAGCGGAATACAGTTTCCTGTCCGGGTGCGGGATTTTTTAAAAATTGAACAGACCGTGCGGGATTATCATTTTAAGAAAATACACGAGCGTCAGTCCCTCTCGGCGGGGCGGCATGGAAAGAAGGAGGGCTGACTATGGATATGGAAAAGTGGCTGCCTGCATGGCTGCAGCTTCTGGTGCTGCTTCCGATTGCGGCTTCCTGTTATCTTCCGACAAAGAATCAGATGAGATATACGCCCCTAAAAACGGCAGGCATGTGTTTTGCCCTGCTGTTTCCCTGTTCCCTGCTCGGCACATGGCTCCATGGAACATTACGGATCGGTGTAAACAGCATACTTCTGCCGTGCCTGATAACATTTTTCTTTCTGTACCGCCGCACGCTGAAAACAGATCTGCCCCGGGCTCTTGCCGTCTTTGTGGGCGTCTGTGCGGTGCAGACTTTTCCGTTACAGTTTGCGTACGCATTTGACGCACGGCTCCATCCCCTGTCCGGGGCGGGACAGATTTCAAAGGAAGCGGCTCTACTGCAGCTTATTCTGGCATGTCTGATGCCCATTGCAGCGGCAAGACCTTCTCTGCGGCATTCTGCATGGGCGGTTGACAATCTTGATATCCCTAAGGTATGGTATTTGACAGTGGCATTGTCTGCAGTATTTTTAATTTTTAATGTGATGGCTGCGCCGTATTCCTACAGCACGCTATACGCGGGGCGGATGTATTCTCTGTTTCTCTTATTTGAGTGCGGCGCTCTGTCTGTGCTTATCCTTATTTATCTGCTTTTTTATCAGGGGGCAAGACTTATCGCGGAACATGGCAGGCTGAAGGAGCACACCCAGCTCCTTGAGATGCAGATGCATCAGTACCGCATCCTGCAGGATTATATGCAGCAGACAAAAAGACTGCGCCATGATTTCCGTCACCATCTGCGGCTGCTGTCCTCCCTTGCAGGAAAGGGTGATCTGGAGGGGATTCGGTCACATCTGGCGGAATACGAAATTCGGATGACGGAGAACGTGCCGGTAAACTACTGCGCAAACGGTTCGCTGAACGCCCTGTTTGCCTATTATCACGGGATGGCTGCGCAGGAAAATATTCGCACGGACTTAAACATCAGTCTGCCGGAGCCGCTGACCATCTCCGAACTGGATCTGGCATCCCTGTTTGGGAATCTGATGGAAAACGCCATCGCCGGATGCAGAACCTTGCCGGAAAGGGACAGATATTTTTGCCTGACGACGGAAGTGCGCCACCAAAACGGCCTGTATGTGGTTGCCACAAACAGCTTTGACGGGATCGTCCGAAAAGGGAAGGACGGATATCGTTCCACAAAACACAGTGGAAAGGGAACAGGGCTTGGCTCCATCGCCGCCATCGCGGAAAAGTACCATGGGTCGGCGGACTTTTCTAACAGTGACAGGGAGTTTTTTGCGGATGTGGCTATGAAAATCTGAGAAATGATTGTAGAATATACTCTATCATGAAAACAGACTGACAGGAAATGATAGGGAGAAAGAAGGAACGATATGGACAAGAAAACAAAACAGAATTTACTGATCGTGATTGTGGGAGTGGGATTATTCGCGGCTTTGATGAATCTTCACGCGGTAATCCTCATTTTGGAAAAGGGCATAGGGATCATCCTGCCGATTATCGTCGGCGGTATCCTGGCGCTGTTTATCAACGTGCCTATGACGGGGATTGAAAAGCGGCTCCGAAAGCTGCTGCAGAAAAGAAAAAAGCAGCCCTCCGACAAGTTTTACCGCCTCGTCTCGTTCCTGCTCACTTTTATCTGTGTCGCACTGGTGCTTACACTTGTGTTCACCCTGCTCATACCAGAGCTTGCCAATTCCGTGAGAGGGCTCTATCTGCTGATTGAAACGCGTCTGCCGCAGTGGATTGCATGGCTGGAGAGTCTGGACCCGGAGGCGGCATGGCTGGAGGAAATGCTTGCGGATATCAATCTGGATAAGATGATGCAGAATATCGGAGTTGGCGCCAATTTCTTTTTTGAAAGTGTGGTGAGTACGGTATCCTCTGCCGCGAGTATCGTGATAACGGCGGCTTTCGGGCTGATTATCAGTATTTACCTGGCGCTTGGAAAAGAACAGATAGGCGGACACGCCAGAAAGCTGTTATATGCCTATCTGAAGCCTGCATGGGCGGAAAATGTCCTTCATGTCAGCCGGACATTTGGCAGATGTTTTGCCAATTTCCTGTCGGGCCAGTGCGCGGAAGCGGTAATTCTCGGAATACTGATGTTTGTCGCGTTCACGGTCTTTAAACTGCCCTATGGAAGCCTGGTCGGCGTACTGACGGCGGTCTGCGCGATTATCCCTTATGTCGGTGCCTTTCTGTCCGGCGCGGTCAGCGTGGTTCTGGCGCTGCTGATCAGTCCTGCGCTGGCGGTTCGCTGCCTGATCGTCTATCTGGTCGTCCAGTTTGTGGAAAACCAGTTTATCTATCCGAGAGTCGTGGGCGGCTCGGTAGGACTTCCGCCGCTGTATACGCTTGTTGCGGCAATGATCGGCGGAAAACTTTTCGGGATTATGGGAATTATATTCTTTATTCCGATTATGGCGGTGGTGATTGAACTGGTGAAGGAGGATGCGGGGAAGCGTCTGAGCCGGAAAGGAAATCCTGCCGTATAAAATCTTATACATCATATGAATATGGCAACAGGGTTATCGGTGATTATATTTGACACAGAATCAAATGTAGTCACCGATATTTTTGCCGAATTTGGTAAAATAGAGTTAGAAATGCGAAAAGTACTTCTAAAGATGTCTCGCCATAGGACGAGACACCAAGAAGTACTAAGTTTCGCATAGGAGAATGCCCAAAATACGGGCATTCTCCGCATTGATTTGAGATTCCGCAGAGCGGAATCATGGCGGTTGGTGTGAGAAGAGCTGCTGTCTGATGCTGTGACGGGGAGGTACGGATGAAATATGTAAATGCAAATGAGGTTCTGCCGGAGGAACTGCTTGTCATGATACAAGAACATTACGACGGCGGTTATCTGTATATACCGAAGCACAATGGGCGCAGGGCAACCGGGCAGACTGCCTATAAGAAGGAGCTGGCGAAACGCGATCAGCGTATTTTTTTGATGCACCTTGAGGGCAGGACGAAAGGACAGCTCGGAAATATCTTTCACTTGTCTAAGTCAAGCCTCAGAAGAATTATCGCAAAGGAAAAGGCGGGGTATCAGAACATGAAAGGAATCATAGAGGAAATTCTGCCCGTGTGGGGTATGGAAGGCGGACGGGTCGTGCAAATATATCCTTCCGCATGGGAGATCGACGGCTCTTACGTGATCAAGAGATACGAGGACAGAGCGCAGATGGAGAGAAACGGTAAGATGGCGACGCTGTTGTCCGCGTGCGGGATTCCGGCTGCGGAGACTGTTTGTGCCAAAAACGGAGAAAGCTATGCCGTGCACAAAGACGCGTATTTCCTCCTGTCCAAAAAACTGCGGGGAAGCAATCTTTCCGACAGGAAAGACCTGACAGTTGCCTATAAAATGGGAAGCGCGATTGCGAGACTGCACGGTGCTTTTTTGCAATGCGAAAAGGAAATACAATTTTGGGATAACAGCCTGTTAAAAGAGATGCGGGGGTGGGTTCTGGAAACGTTTGACCGTAACGGGTGGCAGATTCTTGACAGGGAAGCGTATGACAAGGCGGTAGGGGCGCTGGCGGCTGTCCATGACGAGCTGCCAAAACAGCTCATTCACAGGGATGTCCATTTCGGGAATTTTTTGTTCTGTGAGGGAGAATTGTCGGGCTATATTGACTTTGACCTGAGCCAGAGAAATATCAGAATCTTTGATGTCTGCTATTTTTTGACGGGGCTGTTGTCGGAGGAGACGGACGACGCCTTTACGCGGGAGGAGTGGCTTGCCAGTGTGAAAGCGGTGATAGCCGGTTATGAAAGCGTCAATCCCCTTTCCGCAAAGGAAAAAGCGGCGGTTCCCTGTGTGATGGCATGTATCGAGATGTTATGCGCGGCGTATTTCATCCGCGTGAAAGATACAAAGCGCGCGGCGGACGCCTGTCAAATACGCCGAATGATACAAGACTGCGAGAGGGATTTCGTCATCTGAAGGTTGGAGGAAGTATGGTCATGGTCACCAAAAGGTATGAATGGTATAAGAATAAGTTGCAGTCTGTGTTCGGCGGGGTTAAAGTGGTAGAAGAGGCCGGGTATTATATTTTTATCTCGCAGAAAAGGGAAGTGCGCAGGATGCGGAAAAGCGGGGAAGCGAAACTTTCAAGGAAACTGCAGCGGAAATATGGATGAGTAGAGAAGGGGACGGTGTGGATAGATCAATTTATCTATAGGTGGCAAATCTATTGTTGATTGCTTATAGCAAATTTGTTATAATAAAACTATCAAGAGGAAACACTATGTACGAGATTGTATTTTATGAAGATAAAAATGGAAAATCAGAAATCGTAGATTTTATTAAGGAACTCAATCGAAAATCTTCAACGAACAAAGAAAGCCGTATTAATTTCAACAAAGTTGTGGCTTATCTGGATTTGCTTGAAGAATTTGGTACAAGAGTCGGGGAGCCGGTTACAAAGCATTTAGAAGGTGAGATCTGGGAACTGAGACCATTAAGGAACAGATTGCTCTATGCATATTATAAGGATAGCAAATTTATTATACTGCATCACTTTATTAAAAAGACACAGAAGACACCAAGAAGGGAACTTGAGCAGGCAAAGAAAAACTTACAGGACTATTTGGAAAGGAATGGTTGATATGTCTACATGGAGAGAGTTAAAAAGTGATCTGTCTTTGAGCCAGGAAGATATAAATGCTATTGAACTGGAAAAAGATTTGATTCGGACCATGATTCAGATTAGGGAAGAAAAGGGGCTTACGCAGACCCAGTTAGCGGAAATGTGCAATGTAAAACAGCCGGTTATTGCCAGAATGGAATCTTCTGTCCATTCTCCCCAAATTGACAGCCTGTTGAGAATACTGACACCGCTTGGTTATACTTTGCAGATTGTTCCGATAGCGAATAAACAATGATTAAATGTGAGCGTCAGTTTTAGGAGGCAGAGGCAGTTTAACATATACCGAACAGAAAACAGAATGGAGGAAAATGCAATGAAAGTTCTCATGATCAACGGAAGTCCCCGCATAGGCGGCAACACGTCCATCGCCTTAAAAGAGATGGAGCAGATTTTTGCGGCGGCGGGCGTGGAAACGGAAACGATCCAGATCGGAAACAAGGATATCCGCGGCTGTATCGCCTGTGGTACATGTGCGGACAAAGGGAAATGTGTGTTTGACGATATGGTGAATGAGACGGCGCCGAAATTTGAGGCGTGCGACGGGCTGGTGATCGCGTCGCCGGTTTACTATGCGTCCGCAAACGGCACGATGATTTCCTTTTTAGACAGATTGTTTTACAGCACGCCTTTTGACAAGAGCATGAAGGTAGGGGCGAGCGTCGTGGTGGCAAGGCGGGGCGGCATGTCGGCGACCTTTGACGAGCTGAACAAGTATTTTACGATCTGCGGTATGCCGGTAGCATCCAGCCAGTACTGGAACAGCGTGCACGGCAGGGTGCAGGGCGAGGCTGCGCAGGACGCGGAAGGGCTGCAGACGATGCGCGCGCTTGCCAGAAATATGACCTTCCTGATGAAGAGCATTGCGCTCGGGAAGGAAACCTACGGCCTGCCGGAGAAGGAGCCTGTGCAGAGAACAAATTTCATCCGTTAACCTTTGGCAGTACATATTTTTCGGAGTAGAAGGCATACTGATCTTTGTAATAAGGGCTTTCCTCCTTCATTACGGAAAGGGAATGGTGCAGATTCATGCTGTTTTCCGCAGCGTCCAAGATACAGATGGCGATGTTGGAGCAGTGGTCTGCCGCCCTTTCCAGATTGGTGAGGAGGTCCAGCCAGATAAAGCCTGTCTCGATGGAGCAGATCCCTTTTTTCAGACGCCTTACATGGGCGTTTCGCATGTGGGTCTTCAAATCGTCGATGACCTGTTCCAGCGGTTCTATATTTCGTGACAGTTCCAGATCGTTTTGTACAAAGGCGGTGCAGGAGAGCGTCATAATTTCTGATACGGCGCTGCAGAGCACGTCCAGCTCTTTTAAGGCTTCGGGGGTGAACTGCAGTTTTTTGTCCTTTAGCTCTTCCGCAGACTTTAGAATATTAACGCTGTGGTCGGAAATCCGCTCCAGATCGCCGATCACTTTTAACATCATGGAGACGCTGCCGCTGTCGGCGTCGCTCATCTGATAATTGCTCAGTTTCACAAGGTAGGTTCCAAGAATATCTTCATAGTGATCGCATTTTTCTTCCGCTTCCATTACTTCTTTAGCGGTCTGTTTATCGTACCGGGTCAAAAGATTCATCCCGTTTTTTAAGGATGTGGTGGAGATTTCCGCCATATCCCGCACCAACGTATGGCATCTGTCCAGCGCGATATGGGGCGCTGCAAGGAGTCTTTCATCAAGCAGGGAGGCGGTTTCTTCCGTTTCGGCGTCGGGGACGAGTCTCACCGCCAGTTTTTCCAGAAGGGCGGATGTGGGAAGCAGTATGAGGGTGCACAAAATGTTAAAGGCGGAGTGGGTGAGCGCGATGCCAAACAGGGATGCGGATTCATCCAAAAACGCTGGTTTTACAAACAGGGATACGGGGAGAAAGACGAGGAGCAGGATCAGCGTTCCAAGGATATTAAAGGACAGATGGACGACCGCCGCCCGTCTGGCATTTTTCGTCGTGCCGAAGGAGGAGAGGAGGGCAGTTGCGCATGTGCCGATATTCTGTCCCATGATGATCGGCATGGCGGCGCCGTAGGAGACCTGTCCCGTGGAGGCGAGCGCCTGCAGGATGCCGACGGAGGCGGAGCTCGACTGGATTACCGCCGTGAGCACAGCGCCCACGATGATACCGAGAACAGGATTTTTAAACAGGATAAACATCTGCTGGAATGCGGGCACGTCGGCAAGTCCCGATACGGCGGAGGACATGGCGTCCATGCCGAACATCAGGGTGGCAAAGCCCAAAAGGATGGTGCCGGAATCCTTTTTCTTGCTTGTCTTTCCAAACATAAAAAGAAGGATGCCGGCCGTTGCCAGAATGGGCGTGAAGGAGGTGGGCTTGAGCATCTTGACAAAAAGGTTGTCGCTGGAAATGCCGCTTAAGCTTAAAAGCCACGCGGTGACGGTGGTGCCCACGTTTGCCCCCATGATCACGTTGATTGCCTGTTTTAAGGTCATCACGCCGGAGTTGACAAAACCCACCACCATCACGGTGGCGGCGGAGGAACTCTGGATCACGGCGGTGACGACCAGGCCCGTCAGAAAGCCGGCGGTCTTATTCTGGGTCAGTCTGGCGAGGAGCAGTTTTAGACTCCCTTCCGCGCGCCGCTCCAACGCTTCGCTCATCACGCTCATGCCAAAAAGAAACAGGCTTAAGCCCCCGGCAAGTGCCAAAATATCAAAAATATCCATAACTCTTATATCCTCCTACATGCGGTATCCGATCCCGAGTTCATTTTCGATATAGTTTTTCTTCCCCGGTTTCGCACCCAGTTTTTTTCGTATATTCGCCATATTTACCTGCAGCTTCTTGATGCTGCCCGAATCGCTGTAGCCCCAGATTTCCTTTATGATGGCGCTGTAGGTGACCACCTTCCCGGAACAGCGTGACAGGTAAGAAAGGATGTCAAATTCGGTGTGGGTCAGTCTGATTTCCGACTGATCGAGAAACACCCTTCTTGCGCCGTAGTCGATGAAAAGACCGTCCAGAGTAAACGTGCCTTCGGGGGAAAGCCCCGTGCCGGAATGAAGGGCGGCTGTGCGCAGGGCGGAACGCACCCTCGCCATCAGCTCGGCGGAGCTGAAGGGCTTGGTGACGTAGTCGTTTGCGCCCAGATCCAGAGCTTCCACTTTATCCGATTCGTCTGCCCTGGCGGATAAAACAATGACAGGCACAAGGGATTCTTTTCTGATTTCCAGAAGCAGATCCATGCCGTCCCCGTCGGGAAGGCCGAGGTCCAGTATGACCAGATCGGGATGGTGTGAGAAATACAGCATTTTTCCGTTGGCGAAATCTCTTGCCGGAACAGCCTGATAGCCGTCCGCCTCCAGCAGGGCGCCGATCAGGTGCCGAATGTTTTTTTCATCTTCGACCACAAGTATTTTATATTTACTGCCCATCTGTCGTCTCCTCCGTGTCTAATGTGAAGCGAAAGAGCGCGCCGCCCTCTTTGCGGTTTTTGGCCATAATGGTTCCGCCGTGCGCCCGGATGATGGCGGCACATACGGATAGACCGATTCCGGCATTGCTGCGCCTGCTGTCGGACGGCAGGTTTTCCGCCTGATAATAGCCGGTAAATAGAGTTTTCAGCCGCTCCTTTTCTATGCCGCAGCCGTTGTCGCTTATCTCAAACACGGCTTTTCCGGGGAGGATGGACACTTTTAAACAGAGTATGGTCATTCCTTCGGCGTGGCAAACGGCATTTTCCAGAATATTTATCACAACCTGTTCGATCAGGAGCGCGTCCATCTGTATGGTGACAAATTCATCCGGCAGTTCGAGTGTCACTTCCCGGTCGGGATAGCGTTTATAGAACTTGTGCAGCGCCGCGTCGAGGAACTCATCCAGCACGGTTGAAGTTTTTATAATTCTGACGTTTGTGCCGTCAAGTCTTGTGATCGAGAGCAGGTTTTCCACCATACGGGTGAGCCATGCGGCGTCCTCGCGGATGCTTTGCAGCATTTTCTGTTTCTGTCCGCCGGATAACCCGCTGTCATTTTCAAGCAGTGCGGAACTTGCGCCGTAGATGGTGGTGAGGGGCGTGCGCAGGTCGTGGGAGACGGCGCGCAGCAGATCCGCCCGCATTTTTTCCATTTCGCCCTGTGATTTTAGTGTCTCCTGTTTTTTGATTTTAGTGGTCAGCGTACAGGTGACACAGGCAATGACGATCATAATCACGGAAGTGACCAGATTGTCGGCGATGGTGAAATTTAAGCTGAAATAGGGAAGCTCAAAGACAAACTCGAAGATAAAAACGCTTGCCAGGGCTGATATGACACCGTAAATATAGCCGTCCGTGGAAAGGGCGGTCAAAAAGGTTCCCAGAATAAAGACGGCGGGGATCAGCGCATGTGCGCCGGAGGCAGTCTGAATCAGCAGGCACAGGGCAAAGCATGCGGCTAAAATAAAAACAGTAAAAACGATATTCGTCAGACTTTTGGGGATCTTTTTTAGGGTTTTCATGGGAAACGCCTCCTTGGTCAAAGGGAAACGCAGCATGACAGGCACGAAGCGCGGCCTGTCCGGCACGATCTATAAAATAGTATACATGAAATGCGGTTAAGATTTGGATAAGAATGGGGAGGGGCATGCCTAAGAGGGGCGCACAGCCTTCTTGATTGCCTCAAAACTCTCTTCGCTCAGGTCATGCTCCAGCCGGCAGGCGTCCTCCAACGCGGTCTTTTGGCTTACGCCGATGCTGATCAGCCAGTCGGAGAGGATGGTGTGGCGTTCCAGCACGTTTTCGGCGCGTTTCTGTCCGCTTTCGGTGAGCGTGATAAAGCCGTTTTCGGACATAGTGATGTAAGACTTTTCGCGCAGATTTTTCATGGCGATGCTGACGCTTGGCTTGGAGAAATTCATTTCGTTTGCGATGTCTATGGAGCGGACCTGTCCCAGTCTTTTCTGCAGCATGAGGATGGTCTCCAGATAATCTTCCTGCGATTCGTCTGCGCGGTGTTTGATATAACTCATGTGTTTCCTCCAATGTCTGGGAAAGAATCAGTGCAAGCTTTTTGCCGTCTCTCGTTTCAGATACTGCCATCATACCATTTTCCAAGGGGAAAGACAACCAAAACAGGGGGCTCTTGCGATATGCAGCGGATGGGGAATGAGAATATTTTAAAAAATGGGATTGACAATGGCAAAGAGTTATATTAAACTAACTGTAGTTAGTAAAAACTAACCACGATCAAAGAATGAATATGCAGATTAAGTAAGGACCAATCCCAAAAGGAGGCAGTTATGAATCTGACTGATGCGAGAGTTGGAGAAGAATACATTGTGAAGGATATACAGGCACAGGATGAAGAACTGAAATCTTTCCTCTTTTCGCTGGGCTGTTACAGCGGGGAACCGATTACAGTGATCTCCCATATCAGGGGCGGATGTGTGGTCTCGATCAAGGACGCCAGATACAATATGGATACTGATTTAGCGGAAGCTATTTCAATATAGTCCGTAGGTTTGCCAAAGGCGTTTCATTTTTGGACGCCTTTGGCAAATTTCGGATGTCAGCTTTGTGTCAGTCCTGCGTGGGAATCGTTAGAATCTGTCGGCAGCAGTGCCGGCATTGTTTTGAAAAGCGAGTTAGTCTATACTAACGACGGGGCGAAGGATAGGGCAGAGCGCAGAAAAGAATGGAGAATGAGGAGGATCTATGAGATGAGAATTGCACTGACGGGAAATCCCAACAGCGGAAAAACCACGATGTACAACGCCCTTACCGGCAGGAATGAAAAGGTCGGCAACTGGGCCGGCGTCACCGTGGAAAAGAAGGAAAGCCGTATCAAAAGGGTCTACTATGACGGGACGGAGGAATTGATCGCGGTAGATTTGCCGGGGGCCTATTCCATGTCGCCCTTCACATCTGAGGAGAGTATCACCAGCACGTATGTGAAAAATGAGAACCCGGACGCGATCATCAATATCGTGGACGCCACCAATCTGAGCAGAAGCCTCTTTTTTACGACCCAGCTTCTGGAGCTTGGCATCCCGGTAGTAGTAGCCCTGAATAAAAGCGACATCAACGAGAAAAAGGATACGGAAATCGACGCAGCGCTCTTATCAGAGAAACTTGGATGCCCTGTGCTGCAGACTGTTTCCACGGCTTCCGGGCATAATGGCCTGAAAGCGGTGGTGGAGAAGGCTGTCACTGTAAAGGGCATTGTACAAAAGGCGCCTTACCGGCAGGGTGAAATTGACCTGCATGACAAAGCTGCGGTGGAGACCGCCGACAGGAAACGGTTTGCGTTCGTGAAGGGGATTGTGGAAAGCGTGGAGAAGCGCAAGGTTCTGACGAAGGAAAAGAACGGTCAGGATCGGATTGATGCCGCGCTCACCAGTCCATGGCTTGGCATTCCGATTTTTGCGGTGGTCATGTTTCTGGTATTCTATATTTCCCAATCCACCCTGGGCACATGGATTGCCGACTGGCTGGTGGGCTGGATTGAAACCTTTCAGAGTTTCGTGGCGGTACATGTGGAGGGCGCGAATCCATTCTTACAGTCTCTGCTGGTGGACGGCATCATCGGCGGCGTGGGGGCGGTGGTCGGCTTCCTGCCTCTTGTGATGGTGATGTACTTCCTGATTGCACTCCTGGAAGACTGCGGCTATATGGCGCGCGCTACGGTGGTGCTTGACCCGGTCTTTAAGAGGGTGGGGCTTTCCGGCAAGTCTGTGATTCCCATGGTAATCGGTACGGGCTGCGCGATTCCGGGCATTATGGCATGCCGGACCATCAGAAATGAGAGGGAACGACGCGCTGCGGCAATGCTGACACCATTTATGCCCTGCGGCGCAAAACTGCCGGTGATCGCGCTGTTTGTGGGTGCGTTTTTCCAGAAGACGCCTTGGGTCGGCGTGCTGATGTATTTTGCGGGTATTGTGCTGATTTTACTGGGAGCGCTGTTAGTCAATGCGGTGACGGGCTATAAATTCAGAAAATCCTTTTTTATCATCGAGCTGCCGGCGTATAAGCTGCCGAGCCTGAAACGGGCGGTCATTTCCATGCTGGGGCGCGGCAGGGCATATATCGTCAAGGCGGGAACCATTATTCTCGTATGTAATACGGTGGTGCAGATCATGCAGTCCTTTGACTGGCGGCTGCAGGCGGTGGAAGAGGGAATGGAGCACACTTCCATTTTGGCTTCTATCGCTTCCCCCATTGCCGTTCTTCTTGTGCCGATTGTCGGTTTTGCGGCGTGGCAGCTTGCGGCGGCTGCGGTCACCGGCTTTATCGCCAAGGAAAATGTGGTCGGTACGCTGGCGGTCTGCTATGGGCTCAGCGCGTTTATTGACACGGAGGAACTGGCGCTTGTGGGGGACGGAAATGTGGTGGCGCAGGCGATGGCGCTCACGAAGGCGGCGGCTTTAGCCTATCTGATGTTTAACCTGTTTACGCCGCCCTGCTTTGCGGCGCTCGGTGCGATGAACTCCGAGATGCAGAGCAAAAAATGGCTGTGGGCAGGCATCGGGCTGCAGATGGGCATCGGATTTACCGTGGCGTTTCTCGTGTACCAGATTGGCACGCTGTTTACTACGGGAAGTGTCGGAAACGGTTTTGTCCCGGGACTGGCTGCGGTGCTTTCCATGGCGGCTGTGGTCGTATGGCTGGTACAGCGGACGAACAGACAGTTCTCCGTGGAGTATGGGTTGAAAAAGGCAGCGTAAATAAGGCGTCTGTTGAAAACGGACGCGGAAAGGGGAAACAGATGGCGAATGTAATGGTAGCGGGTATTTTGCTGATCGTTCTTTGCGCGGCGGGCATTTATCTTGTCAGGGCAAAGAAGAAGGGGCAGAAATGTATCGGCTGTCCTGCCTGCGGGCATTGCGGTACTTCCCGGGAGACATGCCGGTAAGCCGTTTGAACACGGTAATAAAGTAATTGTAGTCAGAGAAACCACAGGCGGAGGCGGTCTTACTGATTTTCCATTCAGGATGCTCAGCAAGAAGCGTCTTCGCCTTTTCTATGCGCAGGGTCCTGATATGTTCGGCGATACCGCAGCCGTAATTCTGGTCGGAAATTTCGTAGAGATAGGTCTTTCCGATCTGGAAACGGCGGCAAAGGTCAGTGACGTTCATTTCTTCGGTAAAGTGCGCGCTGATATATTCGTCGATCCTGGCGGGCAGTTCCTTGCGCTGTACGATTGCCATCCGCTCCAGACAAAGATAGGAGGCGACCGCCTGCATGATGTGGGAAACCGATGCAATATAATCCTCCGAAATAAGCGGACTGGCTAGGCAGGAAGCCTTCAGCGCGTTCTCGTCAATGTGGTAGGAAGCGCATTTTTCCCGGACGTTTTTCCAGCCGGCCTCATAGGACGGGTAGGAAAATACATGGCCAAAAAACAGATAGCCGATCACGATATTGCCCAGAGTGAGCGGGGCGATGCTCTCGGTTAATCCGGCGTGACAGCGGTATGTGTAGGCGCTGCGGCTTTTGGCTGCCATCTCGCAGGCGTGTGCGTCGCAGCGGGCGCACTGGGCGGCTGCGGTTTTGTCAGCCCGTATGATCCGGCAGCAGGGCGCGATCTGCTCCGGGTAGGCGGTCAGTTCGCGGAAGGCGTCGTCGAAGACGGTGATCCGAAGGCCTGTGATTCGGTAAAAGTCCTGCAAAAGAGAATTGAGTTTGGAAAGATTAAAAGTTGAGATCATGGCGGTCCTCGATATTTGTGTGCGGCATATTGGCAGTGTCACCTCAGATTATACCAGTTCTGCGAACAAATTCAAAGAAAATAGGACAGATATCTATATATTTTCCGATGGACAGAGATTAAAATAAGAGCATAACAGATAGAGGGAAACGACTGTCTGGGCAGCCGTTTCTTTTTGGGTAAGGAGGACGAACAGAATGAGAAAAATGACATTTGCGTTATGCTTCTGTAACCGCGGTTTCATGCCGGGGGAGCTGATTTACGGGGCGAGGGAGGATATGATTAAGGCCGTTACGGATGCGGGTTATGCGTATATTGCCATGGATGCGGAACTGACGCGTTACGGCGGCGTGGAGACGAGGGACGAGGGACTTCTCTATGCCAAGTGGCTCAAAGAGCATGAAGGACAGTACGACGGCGTGATCTTTTCCATGCCGATTTTTGCGGATGAAAACGGTGCGATTACGGCCCTGCAGGATGCGGGCGTGCCTATCCTGATGCAGGCTTATCCCGATGAGATCGGCAAGATGGACTTTGCACACAGGAGGGACGCTTTCTGCGGCAAATTCTCCGTCACGGACGTTTTCACACAGTATCAGGTGCCGTTCACCGTTTTAAAGCCGCATGTGGTGCATCCCCTCAGTGAGAAGTTTGCGGAAAATCTCAGGGATTTTGCCGCTGTCTGCCGGGTGGTGAACGGTATGAAACGCTGTAATATCGGCTGTATCGGCGCGAGAACCACGGCCTTTAAAACCGTCCGCTTTGACGAGATCGCCATGCAGAAATACGGAATCAATGTGGAATCATTTGATTTGTCGGAGCTTGTCTTCAAAGTGGGGAAGCTGGATGACGGGGACGGGAAGGTTGTGGAAAAGAAGGCGGTGCTTGAAGCTTATACGGATTTCTCCGGCGTGTCCGAGGAGAAGAAAAACACCCTCGCCAAAATCTCGGTTGTCATCGACGAGTACATAGAAGTGTACCATCTGGACGCGCTGGCGCTGCGCTGTTGGAATGAAATGGAAGAGATTTTGCGGGTATGTCCCTGTGTGCTTTTGTCTGAGTTAAATGACCGGGGAATTACCGCCTCCTGTGAGATTGACATGTGCTCCGCCGTCACGATGCGGGCGATGGCGTTAGCCAGCGAAACGCCGACCACAGTTCTGGACTGGAACAACAATTACGGTGAGGATGAGAACAAAGTGATTCTGTTCCACTGCGGACCTGTGCCTAATTCCCTGATGACGGACAAGGGCAGGGTGACCAGCCACAAGATGTTTGACAAGACGGATGCGGGAAGCGGGTGCGGCACTTGCGAAGGGCGGATGAAAGCCGGGGACATTACCCTCTCCAACTGCCAGACGAAGGACGGAAAGCTGGTTGTGTACGCTTCCGAGGCGAGGTTTACGGAGGATGAGATTGAGGAGGCATTTTTTGGCTGTGCGGCTGTCTGTGAAATCCCGGATATGCAGGATAAGCTGATCCGTCTGGCGAGGGGCGGCTTCAAGCACCACACGTCAGTGGGCATCGGGCACATGAAGGAGATTTTGCGGGAGGCGTTTGTCACTTATCTTGGCTATGAGTGGGTGGAGATTGACGACTGATAGAGTGAAAAGAACTTCTATGTTTCACTCGGGAGAATGCCCAAATACAGGCATTCTCCAGGACGAGTTTACTCGTCCGCGGATTCTGAGATTCCGCAGAGCGGAATCATGGCGGGAAGCACGACAGTACAATGGGAATGGATTGTGCGGGGGACAGCGTACAGGGACAGGAGGCGGTAAAAGATGAAAATAGCGGGACTGGATATCGGAACCACGGGCTGTAAACTGACGGTTTTCTCTGAGGAGGGAAAGGATATTGACCGGGCGTACCGGGACTATCCCGTCACCAGGGGCGGCGGCGAACATGAGGTGGATGCGGAAAGCATCATGGAAGGCGTGCTCTCGGTGCTCTCGGCGATGGCCGAAAAATACCCGGACATCCGCGGGATCGGTGTCACCAGTTTTGGGGAGACCTTTGTGTTTACGGACGGGGCGGGAAAGCCCCTCCACAGGGCGATGCTCTACACAGACCCAAGGGGGAGGGAAGAGTGTCTGGAACTGACGGAGAAAATGGATGGCCGAAAGATTGCCGCCATCACGGGGCTCCGCCCGCATGAGATGTACAGCCTTCCAAAAATGATGTGGATTAAAAAGCACCGGCCGCAAGTTTACGGACAGGCGAAGCACGCCTTTTTGATGGAAGACTATGTGGTGTTTCAATTGACGGGAAAGGCGCAGATCGACTATTCCCTTGCCACCAGAACCATGGCTTTTGATATCGCGTCCCTTGGCTGGAGCAGGGAGCTTTTTGAATTGGCGGGGATCGACGTGTCGCTCATGTCTGAAGCAGTGCCTGTCGGGACTTCGGCGGGGAGCGTTCTCCCTGGCATTGCCAGACAGACAGGGCTTTCGGAGAAAACGCAGATTGTCAGTATCAGCCACGACCAGGTTGCCGCCGCGGTGGGGGCGGGCGTGTTTGACGCGCAGACGGCGGTGGAGGGCGCGGGGACAGTGGAGTGCATCACGCCGGTATACGAGGGACTGCCGCCTTCCGATGTGATGTATGACGGGTATTTCTCCGTGGTGCCCTATGTGATACCGGGCAGATATGTGTGCTATGCCTTTTCTTACACGGGCGGCGCGCTGATCCAGTGGTGTGTGGACACACTGGCAAAGAAGGAGAAGGAGCTGGCGGCGGAGAGTGGAATTTCCGTACACGAGTATCTGGAGAGGGAGTATGTGCGCGAGCACGGGGAGGGCAGCGCGGATAAGCCCTCAGGGCTTTTAGTTCTTCCACACTTTGCGGGGGCGGCAACGCCCTATATGGACACCGGGTCGAAGGGTGCGCTGATCGGGCTGACTGCGGCACATACGGTCAGCGATATTTACCGGGCATGTATGGAAGGCGTGGCTTATGAGATGTTAGTCAATCTGGAATGGCTGAAAGGCTCCGGCATTCATTTTCAAATGCTGCACGCCACCGGGGGAGGGGCGCGTTCCGCAGTCTGGACACAGATGAAGGCGGATATTTTGAACGTGCCGTTTACGACGCTTGCCACCGCCAATGCGGGAACGGTGGGAAGCGCCATGCTGACAGGGATCGCGGTGGGCTGTTTTCAGAATCTGGACGAAGCGGCGGTGCATATGGTGGAGAAAACAAAAGTTTATCTGCCGGATGAAGTAAGACATGAGAAGTATATGGAGGTTTACAGGCGTTACCGCAGGGTGTATGATGCGGTTAGGGGGTTAATGTGAGAAGGGCTGCAATGCAGCATTCTCCGCGCAGATTTGGGACAGGAGGTATGTAGTATGAATCCGTATATTGGACATGAATCACAGGTTTCGGGAGTGGAGGAGCACCGTCTGGCTGGCGGGAAGGGCGACGGGATGCGCCTGCTGCAGGCGGAAAACGGAAAAGGGCTTATGATGACGCTTTGCCCGGACCGGGGCATGGATATTTCGAGACTGCGCGTAAACGGCGTCAATATGGGATATTTTTCGGCCTGCGGCTATGTGGCGCCGGCTTATTATGAGGGGAAGGGCGACGGCTGGTTACAATCCTTTACAGCGGGATTTATGACGACATGCGGGCTGTTTACGGTAGGCACGCCAAGCACGGATGAGGGGGAAGAACTGCCTTTGCACGGCTCCATAGGAAACCTGCCGGCGGAACAGGTATACTGGCAGGAGGACGGCGACGCGATCCGCGTGCGCGGCGTGGTGAAGGACGAGGCGATCTTTGGGAGAAAGCTTGTTCTTCGCCGGGAGGTTGAGATATCAAAGAAGGAAAACAGCTTTGTGGTCCGGGACGAGATCGAAAATACGGGTGACCGCGTGGAACCGCTGGAAATCCTCTATCACATGAATATGGGATATCCCCTTCTGGACGAGGAGAGTGTTGTGACGATTCCGGCAAAGGAAGTAGTACCGAGAAACGAACATGCGGCGGAGGACATCGAAAACTGTCTGCGGATGGAGAAACCCCAGGCAGGCTATGAGGAGCGCTGCTATTACCATAAGTTTGACGGAAAAGAGGGAAAGGCGTCCATTTATCAGCCTAAGCTTGGCATGGAGCTTGCGATCACCTTTGACGCGGAAAGCCTGGACGGCTTTGTGGAATGGAAGATGATGGGCGTGCGGGATTATGTGCTCGGCTTAGAGCCGGGGAACTGCTATCCCGACGGCAGGGATGTGATGAGAAAGACAGGGATGCTCAAGTTTTTACAGCCCGGAGAGTGTAAGCGGTATGAGGTGAAGGTGAAAATCGAAAAAGTCTGAGGAAATGGGGGCATATGGATAAAAGAATTCTTTTTATAGGCGGCTCGCCATGCAGTGGAAAGAGCACTGTCGCGGAGCGGATTGCAAAGAAATATGGCGCCTTCTATTTCAAGGTGGATGACTTTCTGGAGCAGTTTATGGAAAAGGCGGCACAGATGGGATATCCCGCCTGCAAAAAGTGTATGGAAATGACGCCGGATGAGACATGGATGAGGGAGCCGGCCATCCAGTGTGAGGAGGAGTTCCTTGTCTATGATGAAATGGCAGAGTTTGTGTTTGAACGGCTGAAAGAGGCGGACGCTGATTTGATTGTCACCGAAGGGGCGGCATACACGCCCCAGGTTATGGGACAGTATGGCGCGGATGACTATATTTCGATTGTTCCCACCCCGGCGTTTCAGATTTCACATTATAGGGAACGGGAATGGGTGCCCTACATTCTGCAGGACTGCACCGATCAGGAAAAGGCTTTTGACAACTGGATGAAACGGGATATCCTGTTTGCCGAAAAGGTAAAAGCAGAATGTGAAAACAGAAAAATCCCCTGCCTTGTCAACGACGGGACGAGGACGGAGGAGGAGATGTCTGCCATTGTTGAAAAATTGTTTGCCCTGACCGGGCCCTGATACGGAGAACAATGATGAGATACCAGAACGAATGGCTTTTGCTGGAAGCGGATGATGTGGCTGACGAGATGGAACACCGTCAGCCGACGGAAGAATTTCTGTTTTATGAGGCGGTTATGAGCGGCGATGTGGAGGCGGTCAGGAAAAATTGTGAGCAGGAGCGCTTTATGGACAACGATGGCGTCGGCGTGCTGTCGAAGGACCCGGTCACTAACCTGAAATATCATTTTGTGATAACCACGGCGATGATAACGCGGCTCTGCAGACAGCGGGGAATGGAACTGGAACAGGCTTTTCGGATGAGCGATTTCTATATCCAGAGCCTGGACCACATTCATACCCTGCAGGAGATACGGCATCTGCATGATGAGATGGTATTGGACTACGCAAAGAAGATGCGCAGGATCTGCCGCAGCGACACAGGCTCCCGCCACATCAATGTGTGTAAGGAGTATATTTACGCGCATATCAAAGAGAGAATCACCATTGAGGAGATTGCGGAGCAGCTTGGCGTGTCCGCCGGCTATCTCTCCCGCCTGTTTAAAAAGGAGACGGGAGATTCCGTCAGCGCCTACATCCGGGTGCAGAAGATCGAGATGGCGAAAAATATGCTCCGATACAGCGAGTATGCGCTGAGCGATATTGCAAACCGCCTTTCCTTCTCATCCCAGAGTCATTTTATCCAGCAGTTCAAGGAACAGACCGGGATGACGCCGAAAAAATACCGGGATATGAACCATATGGCGCAGTGGAGCATGGACGGCGGGGATGAGGTATCTACATAGTAAGTAAAATTTCATTCTCTGGTTCCAATAATTCGGCGGGAATATAATTATCGTTTAGTGCCCTGCCGTTCAGGAGAAGCTTTTCATAGCCCGTTTCGCGGCCGCTCGGGTTTTCCACAACAATATGCAGATGTTTTCCGCGGAAATCTTTTTCAATTTCAAGGCGTTTCCACTCCCGGGGAATGGCGGGCGAAAGCTTTATGCCGTATAAATCCGGGCGCAGACCAAGGATTCCCTCCACGCAGCCGACCATGACGGTGGATGCCGTGCCTGTCAGCCAGTGGACATGGGAGCGGCCGTGGTGAACGCTTGCGCGTCCTTCGGTAAACTGCCCGTAGCAGTATGGCTCAATACGGCGTATTTCGGCAATGTCATTCTGGGCGGCGGGCGCGTTTTCCATAAAGTAAGTGAAGGAGCGGTCTCCATGACCGAGCAGGGCTTCCGCCAGAATCAGCCAGCCCTGTGACTGGGAGAAGATGCCGGCGTTTTCCTTGGTGCCCTGATTGTAGATCACAGCCAGTGCGCCGTCGAAGGCGTGGGTGTGGTAGGGCGGGTCCATCAGGAGTGCGCCGTATTTGGTGTTCAGCCTTTCATAGACGTTTTCCATAACCAGATCTGCCTGTCCGGCGTCCGCAAGCCCGCTGATGACGGAAAAGCTCTGGGGATTGAGCCAGAGACTGGCTTCCGGGTCAGAGGCTGTGCCGATGCGCTTTCCGTCCTCCGCAAAGCCCCGGATGAAGCGGTCGCTGTCCCAGCAAAGCCCCTGTATTTTTTTCTTCATTTCCGACTGCTGTTCGTCCAGATAATCCACATAGTCCGCATCATTTTTATAAGCCGCAAAAAGCCGCAGAATGGTCAGGGCATAGAAAAACTGCATGGCCACAAAGGTGGATTCCCCGTCTTTGCCAAGCCGCAGACAGTCGTTCCAGTCGGCGTAAAGCCCGGCGGGCATCCCGTGGGGGCCGAGGTGGTCAAAGGAAAACTGCACGGCGCGCTTCAGATGTTCGTAAACACTTGCCTCATCCTTGTCGGCAAAGGGAACAACTTCGTCGAGGAATGCGGTGTTCCCGGTCTCCGCGATATATTTGTAAACGGTCGGGAAGAGCCACAGCGCGTCGTCCGCGCGGTATGCCGGATGCCCGGTTTCCTCACGGTAGGAGGCGTCGTCGGGCGTGTCTTCATGTCCCGGATTGTGGGTGAATTTCACCAGGGGCAGACCGCCGCCGCAGCTTACCTGTGCGGAGAGCATAAAGCGGATTTTCTCCACAGCCATTTCCGGGGCAAGGTGGATGATGCCCTGGATATCCTGTACGGTGTCGCGGTAGCCGTAGCCGTTTCGCAGGCCGCAGTAGATGAAGGAAGCCGCGCGGGACCAGATAAAGGTCATAAAGCAGTTGTAGGCGTTCCATGTGTTGACCATGGTATTAAATTCCGGGCTTGGCGTGTTGACGTGCAGCCGGGCAAGCTTTTCATTCCAGCTTCGTTTCAGCTCGCCGAGTTCCCTTGTGAGCGCGTCGGCAGGACGGACGTATCGGCTGATGATGGCGGCAGCCTCGTCGGAAGGCTTCATGCCAAGCAGGAAAGCGACAGTTCTGCTTTCACCGGGAGCCAGTGTAACCGCGCATGAGAGCGCGCCGCAGGCATTTTCGTTGTAGCTTGTAACATTGCCCAGGTCACCGCACAGGACGCCCTGCGGATTGCCGTAACCGTGATAGTTTCCGAGAAACTGTGCCTTGTCGCCGCAGTAGGAGGAAATTTTCTCCCCGGCAAGCGCGAAAAAGCGGTTTATGGTACATTTCCCGTCAACCAGCTTTCCAGCAGGCTGTTTATCCAGATTGTCGTGAATCTGCTGCATGATTCGGTTTTCCTCAAACAGCGTTCTGGTGATGAACAGGGAATACTGCAGGTTCACCTGGTCCTGTTCATAGTTGTTGTGGTTTGTAAATTCAGCGTAACCTGTCAGAGTAAGATCCCTCGGGCGGTCCGAGCGGTTGGTTACGGTAAGGGCCCACACTTCATGGGTTTTCCCGAGAGGGACGTAGTATACCGCCTCGGAGGAAATGCCGTCATACAGGGCGGTCATTTTCGTGTAGCCCAGACCGTGCCGGCATTCGTTTTTGTAGCTGTCCAGATCCTTGCCGACCGGCTGCCACGAGGCGGACCAATAATCCTTTGAATCGTTGTCGCGGATATAAAGATACCGTCCGGGCTGGTCGAACTGGTTGAAGACATAGCGCAGGATTCTTCCGTTGGCGCCCGATTTGGCAAAGCTGTAACCGCCTGCGTTATTGGAAATGATCGCGCCGTATTCGGGCGATCCCAGATAATTGACCCAAGGGGCAGGGGTGTCTGGTCTTTCGATCACATATTCACGGTTTGCGTTGTCGAAATATCCATATCTCATTTCATGTATTCCTTTCTACTACAATATATTTATCCGGGTCTGCGAAGCGAATCCCACGTTCGGGTGCGCTGGCGCTTATGCGGTTGCTATGTAGGAAAATGCACAGCATTCTTTGAACCGTCGCTGCCGGGTAATCGTTTTTTATACAAGCTTCACAGTAATTTTGTGCGCGCCCTCCGGCAGACTGTCAAGCAGCTTTCGGGAGAGAAGGGCGGAGGCGTTGTCCTTTATGGGAAGGGCGGTGCCGTCGCAGAAGGCGGATTCCATCGCATAGTCGCCGAAGTCTTTCCCTGACTGGTTCTGGCAGACAACGGTAAACGTCTTTCCGGCAAAAGGAACAGTGATGGACGCCTTGCCCTGCTCGTCAAATTGTCCGGCAAGCAGTTTCGGGGCAATCAGGAGCGCGCCGTTATCGCCGCGTACGCCGAACACTTCCGTGATCATGGTCATCATAAACCAGCTTGCCGCGCCGGTCAGATAGTGGTACATGCCCCGCCCGTCCGCGCGGAAGTATTCGGGGATGCCCGGGTAAATCCGGCTGGTATGAAAGTCGAGGGCATTGTCCGCAAGGGTTTTTAGCGCTTTCCAGCCTTCCTTTACAAAGCCTCTGCGGTAGAGGGCGTTTGCGTACATGACCGTCATGTGGGAGAAGACGGCGCCATTTTCTTTTTCACCGTAGGCGAAGCCGAACATTCTGCCCATATCGAATTTCAGTTCCTTAAAATCGGTGTTCAGCCGGTAGCCGCCGACTTCTTTTTTGTAGAGGTAATGGTCGGCGGCCTTCACCATTCTGGGTATCTGACCGTCCTCGGCGACGCCGCCCATCATGGCAAAGACCTGACCTGTCAGCATCATGCGCACCTGATCGCCAAAGAATCCTTCCACGGCCCGTCCGTGGTTATCGTAATAGCTGTTAAACCAACCCTCTTCCGCTTTTCCGTCAATCCATTCCTGTGATCGGATATGTGCCGTCAGCCAGTCCGCCTTTTTCGTCAGATTTTCGGCCAGGGCGGAGAGATAGAACGTCCTGCGGGCTCCTGTGATGGCATGGTGGCAGCGTGTGCCGTAGTCCTCTAAAATCTGATGTTTTTTGTCGATGTCGTCATAGACGGCCGGATCATCCGTAAGCAGGACGGAGATTTCCTCCAGAAGCGCTACTTGGTGATTGTCGGTAGTGCTGTCTAAAAGCAGGAGGAGCGAAGCCAGATCCCGCAAGTTTCCGGCATAGGCGCATGTAAACGCCACGCTCTCGCCATTTTCTGCGGCCATATCAAGCGCATCGTTCCAGTCTGCGCCGCGCAGGCGGTAGATATTGTGATCCCCCACTTCGTAGAAGGCGGCGAGCTGTTCAATCAGCAGATGTTCTAAAATGCTGCCGGTGTAGAGTTCGTCTTTATCCGTGAGCTGCCTGCTGCCGCTGTCAGCCGACCAGAGCGTGTCTATGCCGGTTCCGCGCATAGTCTGCGCATCTTTAAAATAAGGCGCCTCTCTGTACAGGATATCGAGATCGCCGGTCTGGTCAATGTACAGCTTCGTGGTCATAAGAGGCCAGAGGGCGTGGTCCATCCAGACGCGGGCGATGCCGTTGCGGTCCGCGATAAAATTCCCGTTTCCGTCCCCGATGATGGTGGCGTTGGTGCCATCGATACGGACGCCGCCGTAGTTTGCCTCGATCATCTTTCCGACGTCCTGTGGCTCCATCAGGAGCAATGACAGGCAGTCCTGCCACAGATCGCGCCAGCCCCTGCCGCCTCTGCCGTAATCGTGGTGGGGCAGGAAGGAGCAGCCGAACAGCCGGCGCAGGAAAGGCTGGAAACATACCCATTTCATAAAGTGGTCAAAATCTTTGTCTCCTGTCTGGAAACCGACGGACACCTTATCCTGCCAGTGCGCTTTTGTCTGCGCCAGCGCGTCTATCGTCTTTTTTTCCGTGTTGTATTTCTGACAGATTTCCTCTATGCGGCTTTCCTCATTTTCTACGCCAAACAGGATAATATAAGCTGCCTTATCACCGGGAAGGAGGGTCAGGTTTGGGAAACAGAACGCACCCATGGCTTCTCGTCCCTCGGCAGTGGAAGAGGCAGGAACGCCGGGGCGTTTTTCACAGACGGCGCGGGGATGGGTGAAGGTGCCGCCCTCGCCGATATATTCTTCCACGGTGGGGAAAAAGCCTTCCGGGCCCTGTCCCTTTGCGGTAAAACCACAGACATAATAGGTTTTATGGTTGATGCGGTGTCCCTTCTCGTCAAAGGACATGGTGGGACGGACAAGGACGCCGTTTTCCGTTGTTCTGATGCGGTGCAGCATGGAGGTTACGCTGCGGTGGTCCCTGATATTATCCGCGCTTCTCCCGTAAATGGGGATGGCGGCGTACGGCGTCAGGGAAAGCTCTTCGTAGGACAGGTTCCTGACGGTCACATACATAATTTCCACATTGTCGTCTTTCGGCACAAAGGTCGTGACTGACGTTTCCAAGAGAGGGGAAGACTTGGAAGTGCGCTTTATGGTATGCCACATAAAACCGGCGTTTAACTCGCTTTCATCCTGTGATGGGGAGAAGCGGGCGTTCTCCTGTCCGACGGAAGCGCCGGTGGCGGAATAAACTTCCGCGTCATATGTCACAAAAAAGAAGTTGCGGGTGGAACGGTTATTATGCAGATTCTCGGAACTGACAGGTTCCAGTAGGAAGGTTTCCTGATCGGTTTTGGCGTCGCCGCCAAGATTCGGTGTGACGCTGCTTTTTAATCCGGCTTCCGAGGCGAGGGGAAAATACAGATAGTTTGTGTTTTCCGGCTGCTTCATGGAAAAACTTCCGTGTTCGTCAATAAAGGTAATAGGTTTCACTTCTGGGCGCTCCTTTCCGGGTCTGGTTCATTTTATGAAAGCAACTTGCATGAAAAAATTATAGGGAAAGCGCCGGGAAAAGAAAATCAGAAAGGTGAGAAAAATATCAGAATTATGACCCAAAATAGAGTAGGGCGACAGCCTACAGCAAAGGCAGGCTGATCGTGAAGGTGGTTCCCTTTCCTTTTTCCGAGGAAACCTCAACTGTTCCGCCGTGTTCTGAGATAATGGCGTGGGTGATGGCAAGACCGAGCCCCTGTCCGCCCTTGTCGGCGCGGGTGGTGTAGGAGCGGTGGAAAATGTGGGGCAGATCTTCTTCGGAAATGCCGCAGCCCGTATCGGAAACGGTAATATACGCCCGGCTTTTGTCGGCGGTCAGGGAGAGGAGGATATCGCCCTCCGGCGGCGTAAAGTCGGCGGCATTGTACAGCAGATTTTCCAGGGCGCGGAAAAGCTGCTCACGGTTTGCCATGACCAGGCAGGGTTTTGAAGTGATGTCCTCGGTCAGGTTCGGCCCGTAAAGCTCAATGACAGGGCGGCAGCTGCGGTTAAATTCGGAGAGAAAGGAACGCAGCTCCAGAGGCGATGTCTGCATGGGGGCAGCGCTTGCGGATGCAATTTCCTGAATCGCCCGTAGACGCTCTGACAAAATGCTGCATTGCTCTTCTATTTGTACCATTCTTCCGCGGGTATCCTCGTCCAGCATAATGTCATTTAGGCGGATGATCTGCGCCATATTGGAGAGGGAAGTAAGGGGCGATTTCATATCATGGCCCAGCTCCGAAATCAGCTGGCTCCTCTCAGAAAGAAGCTTCTGCAGATGATCTGTTTTTTCCTGTACCTCTTCCTGTAAATGGAGATGCAGTCTCTGGTTTTCAAGAGCCATATCCCGGCTGCGCCTTGCCATCAGGACGGAAAAGGCAATGACCATGCAGAAGACACCGTATTCCTCCGGGTAAGCGCCTACAAATGGCTCATATTTTCCGATGGAGAGGACGCTGCTTAGCTGGCAGATCCCGTTTGCCGCCGAGGCGGCGAGGATGATGCCGGCATGGGACGTCCCCGCTAAGCTGCCATAGACGGTGAGACTGATGAAAAGACATGACAGGAGCGCCTTGTACAGGGACATGGCGGGACCGTATACGGTTACAACCCCGGGAAGCGAGGGGATGACAAACAGGGGAACGACAACGCCTGCGGCGCAGACGCCCAGGGAAAGCGCATGGAGCAGCCCGCCGATTCTGCAAAAGCTGTCCGGCAGAAATAATAGGAGAACGATCCGCAGGGAGAAATAGAGGCAGAACAGCGAGGCGGCATCTTCCAGTGCGTACAGGATACGCACAGAAGGCAGTCCGAGCAGCCTGAAAAACGGATAGCAGATTCGCAGGGCGAAGCAGAGGCACATCATGCCAAAATAAAATAGGGCAGGGTCGGTTGCGCTTTTCTCCCGTTTCCAGAGTACAAGGCAGAACAGGGAGAGCGTCAGTGAAACGGAAAAAAGCAGACCGTAGAGAAGCATCCGGGAACTCACGAGACGGCTGATGCTGTCCGGGCTTCCGATTACGGGGACAAACCATATCCCTCCGTAATAATGGGAATAATTGGCAGTCTGAATCAACAGTTCCGTATCTTCCCTGAGGGGAAAGGAATAGAAGGAGTCGCGGATCAGGGGAGTGTAGGATTCGGGTGAAACTTCGCCCGTTTTGCCCAGATACTGTCCGTTAACATAGACCCGTGAAGCGCATGGGAGTTCCGGCAGATAGAGCGTGGCGATGCCTTCTCCTTGCAGCCGCAGGCGGTAGGTGGCTGTGCCGTAGGGGTTTTTATCCGCATGGAACGAAGAAAGATTCGGGTATTCGCCTGCCCATGTGAGATATGCCGGTTCCGTATGCGAGACAAAATCTGCCGGGGACAGGAGCGCGTCGGGATATAGAAGCCAGCCGTCCACAAGCGAGCAGAATCCCTTTTCGGGAATTTGCGCAAATGCCCCTTGTGTGAGAGGCGCTTTTGCTATATATTTGTTATCATAACGGGTAATCGCCCTAAGGCCCGCAAGGGTCACAATGGCGGCCGCCGCCAGAAGCAGCGCGGCACGCAGCACGTAATTTTGCGAAATTCTTCGTTTCATCGTAATGATCCACCTTATTTTAACTAAAGGAACAGACAAATGAAAAAAGGGAAAAGCTGTTTACTTTTATCAATTTTCATTATTGCACTTTCATTATATCTGTATGATACGGCTGTTGCAATGGAGCCGGCATCGGACGCCGAACCTGAGGCAGGGCCTGGTGGGGAACCTGCATCGGACGCTGAACTCGCGGCGGACGCTGAGGGAGAGCCAGAACCGCAGCCGGAGGCCGAACCTGTGGAATCCATGGCGGAGCCCGCGTTTGTACTTCAACTGCCGCCGGAACCTGTGGAAACGCCCGGACAGGATGGGGAGGCAGACTGCATATCTTCCGCGGCGGAGCTGACAGGCTGGCTGGAATCACATAAATACAGCGGTGGCAGGGCAGTTCTGACAGGCGATATTACCATGAATGAGTCCTATATGTTCCTGCCTTATCCGAACATGCCGCCGCTTTTTGTGGAAACCGGCGAGTATACGATTTTCGTATGTGCCGACACGGAGTTCTGGAGCGACGGCAATCTCACCTTTACGGGAGAAGGCAATGAGCAGGGCATTTTCCATGTGGAACAGGGATGCCTGCTGCTTGACGGCGTGACCGTGGAAACGGCCGCTGACGGCGCATCACGGTATGCGCTGTGGCAGGAGGAGGGTGCGGGCCTGATTTTAGGGAATACCTTTGCATCCTGCCATGTATCGGGAAACATTCATTATGCCCAAACCCCGCTGGTGACGGAAGCAGAACCTGTCTGTGTCGTCGTGGAGAGAGGGGAGCTTCTGGATGGGTGCCTGCCCACGGAAATTACATGCAAGGTGAATGCCCGGGGAACCATTTTGAAGCATGAGCCGGTTGCCGTTTCATGGGATATGGCGGGGACGGAAAAACAGCAGGCGGGGAGACGGCGTTTTCAGGTACAGGGTAGTTTCTTGCAGGCAGCGGCAGGAGTGAGGGCAGCCTGCACCGTTGTCTACAATGATTTTCCACTCACATTTACCAATGCGGAAGCTTTTATCCGCAGCCATGCCTGTACTTTCCGGGGCGATTATACAAAGCAGGAAGGGGCGCTTTGTGCCGCTGTTTCGCCGGAGTATTCCTTTGACGGCGAAAACTGGATCGGAGAGGGAGAAGACAATACATTAAGCGCCGACAGCGGCTTTTATATTTCGTTTCCCGGCGACCAGTGGGACGTCGCGGCATATCCTTATGCCTATATCCGGCTGCGGGGTGAAACGGAAGGAAAGCTGTACTACTCCAATGTGCTTCGGTATGCGGCGAATAACTTGGACGTCGCCGAGGATCTGGGAGGCAGCAGGGGCGGCGGGACGGCTATCGTAGATCCGCCCGGAGAGCCGGAAAAGCCAGAAGAATCGGCAAAACCGAACGAATCCCTAAAGCCGGAAGAGCCGATAATACCGGGTGAACCCCAACCCCCTTTAACGCAGCGGAACGCGAACGAACCAAATTCGAATGACAAAGCGGCGGAGTCCGGGAAAACGGAACAGACGCGGAGGACGCCGGAATTTGAGGCAGAGGAACGGAAAAATACATCCACTGCAACACTCGACTGGCAGGATCACAGGGGTGGTGATGAAAACGGGCATTCACAGTCTGCGGGGGATACTGCTGCAAAAGTCACGGCCGGAAGCGGTACACGGGATCTTGCCATGCAGGGTACGCCTGCCGACAGGGAAATGAATGCGGCTGTTGAGGCGTGTGTGCAGCCCGAATTTTCGGTGAGGAACGACAGCGCGGGTATGGCGGCAGGAACGGGTCCCAATTACGGGCTTTTGGTCGGCATAGTGGTTTTGTCTGCCGCATTCGGGGCGGTCTGCTTTTTTGTCTCTAAAGGTACGAAGAGGTAGCCTTTGTAGCGTTTCGTCTGGATGTAATCGTGATCCGGGCATATATCATAAAGTTTTCGGCGGATGCGCCCCATAATGACCTGCAGGGATTTCTGTCCCTTGTTCATGGGGGCTTTCCAGACCGAATCGTATATCTGTTCCGGCGTAAAAAGTTCCCCCGGGTGTTTGGCGAGAAAATATAGAACCTCAAATTCATAGGAGGAAAAGTCCACGGACCGGGAGCCGCAGCTTGCGCTGCACGAGGACGGATGAATGGAAAAAGTGCCGTAGGTCAGAGATTTGGGCGGTTGTGCCGCTCGACCTGCGCGGATGCGGGCACGGACCCGCAGCTCCAGCTCCGTTAAGCTGTAGGGTTTGCAGACATAGTCGTCGCCGCCTACGGACAGGCCGCGAACCCGGCTTTCCTCCTCGGTGTAGCCGGAGAGAAAGACGATGGGAAGACCTGTCTTTGTCCGTATTTTTTCGCAAAGCTCGAATCCGTTTCCACCGGGCAGGTCCACATCCAGTATCACACAGTCAAGCGCATTGGATAAAATGATTTCCTCAGCCGTTTCAGCGGTCTTTGTACAGATTACCTCATAGCCCATGGAACGGAAAAAGGTCTGATTATTTTCTAGAATGATCGGGTCGTCGTCAACCAATAGTATCTTGTACATATGCGCTCCATGTTGGGAATCCCATTTTAGTGAAAAATGCAGCTATATTATCTAGAGTATAACACAAATCGTGCGCGGAAATTTTAAATTTTTGCCTCGAAAGTAAACGTCAGGTAACAAATGCGGCCTGCAACTTTTTTTTTGAAAAAAACAATATAAAATGTAAAAGGGACAGGGGAGTAGCCCAAACCGCGGGGCGGAATCGTAATTCGGTAAAGCGATAAGTAAGATTATGGATTAAAAATTGTAGTGGAAGAAGAGCTGAGGTTATGCTATACTCTGATATAACATAATCTGGCTTTTTTGTGCTGTAAAAATGCCAAAATTTATCAGACCGTCTTGACATAGTTAAGGCGGTTTATGAATGGGAAATGCGTGTAGGGGGAATACGCAAAACATTTTTAAAACAGGAGGAACAGGGGTTATGGAAGGGAACAAAAAGACAAGTCTGACAGCGATGGACGAGTACATCAACAAGGTGTATGTGCTGGTTTTGCTGTTGATACCGGGAGCATGTCAGTGCGCGGGCATTATGTACACGTTTATGAAGCTGATGGGCTGGATACCGCCTGTCTCATGGACGGCGTTACTTATTTTTGACGTGACCTGTCTGATTTATCTGGGGATAGGAATCTATTTTATCAAAACGGGGTTTGAGGACGGCATCGTGAAAGCGTCCAGCCTGAAAGCCGGAAAGATTTTTGTGGCTGTGATCATGCTGATTCAGTGGAACTTTATCCAGTATATGGTTCCTGCGGGGGATTTTTGGGGCTTTGCCTTTTTCTTTGTAGTGCTTACCACATTTTTCCTCGACTATAAGCTGGTCGCCCTTACGTCGGTGGAGATTGTGGTCTCCCTGGTGATTGGCTGGTTTGTAAAAGGGGCGGTTCTTTTGCCGGTCCAAGGGGAAATGTTTATTACGAACATAGCTGACAGGGGCGTTTGTCTGAGCCTGTCCCTGCCGACTACCGTGCTGTTAACTTATCTGATCAACCGCTTTCTTGTAAACGCAAAAAAAGACGAGATGGAGCGGAATAATGAAAAGGTGAAAAACGTGCTGGATTCCGTACAGTCCCTCTCGCAGAGTCTTTTAAAGGCAGGACAGGCGCTTTCGCAGATTTCGGAAAATGAGAGCGCTTCTGTGGAAGAACTTTCAGCCACGAGTGAGATGCTGCTTGAAGGCAGCAACAGGCTGGATGGAAAAACGAGAGAGAGCATGGATAATCTGAATGAACTGGACGAGTGGAAGAATGTCGTGGCGGATAATGTGGAGAAGGTGGAACGGACTTCAAGGGATCTGCTTGAAAAAACGAGGGAGAATGAGAAACGGCTTGCTGAGCTGAAAGGAATCAACGGGGAAGTCTCCAGGTCTATGGTTGAGACAACGGATGTGGCGCAGAAATTATCTGCAGCCGTGGATCAGATCGGTATGACATTAAATCTGATCAGCGATATTTCCTCTTCCACGAATCTTCTTGCCTTAAACGCTTCCATCGAGGCGGCAAGAGCGGGAGAGGCGGGCAGAGGGTTTGCCGTGGTTGCACAGGAAGTGGGCAATCTGGCGAACAGCACGCTGGAGTCTTTGCATGAGGTGGAAAAGGTGATTCAGACAGTGCAGGACAATGTGAAAGAGATCACTCTGTATGTCAATGACAACTCCCAGAAGCTGGAGCGGCAGAACGAGTATTTTACAAACGTGTATGCGGGCATACAGGATATGACACAGCTTCTCGGCATCGCGGCGGATGCGGTGAGCGCTATGGGGGAGGCGCACCATAAACAGGCAAAAGTGATACAGAGTACAGTTACCATCAACAAAGAGATTGCAGAAGATATCAGCAAGGAGAATACCCAGTTCCATTCCATCAACGGCATGGTGGAGAGCAACGTAAAAGATATTGCGGAAATGTCCAACCAGATCAATACCATTAATGGGATGGTGGATGAGATCAGTAATCTTTTGAAGAGGGAAGAATGATACATATCATACCGCGCATGAAATTCACCATCCAGACAGGGAAGAGCCCGGAGGAGGTGCAGGCGCTTTTGCAATCTGTCACCGATACGGAGAACAGATGGCTGATCGTTCCGGGGGATAAGGCATTTATCGGGAAAGTCGGCGAAACGGAATTTAAATTTCTGCCAAGGCTTGGGGATGTTCTTTTTGCGGGTATTATTATTCATGTGAAAGATTCTTTCCTGCCTGTGATCGTGGGGCAGATACAGGGGCAGGAAAGCGGGACGGCAGTGATTGTCCGTATGCGTTTATTATGGTTTGTAACTGCCTTTTTGTGTGTATGGTTTGGCATAACGGGGATGGTTTTTCTGGCGGGCCTTCTCGCCGTAATCTCGGGTCAGCCGGATGGCTGGGGGATTACGGCGTCGGCGTTCGGTTTTATCCTTGTCGGGCAGCTTCTTGTTAAAGGCGGGTTTTATATTCCTGCGAGGAGGGCGAAGCGGAGACTGGAAGAACTGCTGGGGGATGTGTGATGGGAATTTTTCCGAAGCTGTATTATACGATATACACGAAAAAAACGCCGGCGGAAGTGTACGCGATCCTGAAAGGGGAGACGGCGGTCTGGGGGATCGCGCATTATCCCTTGGGCGAGGGGGCGTTTGTCGGAGAGGTCGGTGCGTCGGAATTTAAGATAGAGCCGAAAACTTCATGGTTTAGGCATCATTTTTCGATGGCGGTGATCGAGGGCAGCATAGAGGAGGAAGCGGGAGAGACTGTGGTATCTATGAAAGTGCGTGTCCCGCACCAGATGCATGTGCTTTTTCCAGTGACCCTCTGCATGGTGGCGTGGTTTTTGATTTCTTCGTCAGCGCCCCTTATTGTGGCTGTGATAGCGGGGGGTATGATGTGCCTGTTCTGGCTGATTACTTGGATTCAGACAAGAGAGTGGTTTTACTTTGATGCGAAAGGTGCGAAACGGAAGCTGGAAGTGCTGTTTGGCGAGACCGTATGTACAGACTGACGGGAGCGTGCATGGGGGTGAAGAGATGATCATTGATGAGATCAGAGAAATGCTGTATGCACAAAGGGATACCGATTACCGGGATTTTCAGGCAAAGCTGATACCGACGATTGACAAAGAAACCGTGATCGGGGTCCGCACGCCCGCGCTTCGGAAGATGGCGAAGCAGTTTGCGAAGCGGGAGGACATCCCTGCATTTCTGGAAGCGCTTCCCCACAAGTATTTTGAGGAAAACCAGCTTCACGCTTTTATCATAGCGGAGAGGAAAGATTTTGCACAGTGCATGGAGGAGCTTACCGTGTTTCTGCCTTATGTGGATAACTGGGCGACCTGCGACCAGATGTCCCCGAAGCTGTTTAAAAAGCATCGGCAGGAGCTGTTGCCTTACATCAGGGAGTGGATTGCCTCCGACGAAACGTATACGGTGCGGTTTGGCGTCGGGATGCTGATGGAGCATTTTCTGGACGAGGATTTTGAACTGGCATATCCGCAGATGGTTTCGGAAATCCGATCAGAGGAATACTATGTCAATATGATGATCGCATGGTATTTTGCCACGGCGCTGGCGAAACAGTATGAGACGGTCCTGCCCTATATCGAGGAAAAGAGGCTGGAGACCTGGACGCACAATAAGGCGATCCAGAAGGCGGTGGAGAGCTATCGAATTACGCCGGAGCAGAAGGGGTATCTGAGGGGGCTTAAGATTCGGGGGCAAATGAAATGACAAATAAGGAAATCCTCCAAATTGCAATGGAACAGTCCGCTCTGGACATTAACTGCAATGCGGAGGACTTTTTATGCGCGCATCCGGTGATCGTCAGATCCGGCGTGGGACCGATGGCGCGGAAATATTATAAGGAGCCGATTGCCTGCAATCTGGTTTCCTACGGAAATAATATTGTGGCATCTGTGCGGGAGGAATACCGGGAGATTGTGGAGGCATATCTCGGGAAATTTGAATTTTACCACTGCTTTGAGACACCAAATCTCCACTGGCTGAATGAGCGGATGCAGCCGTTTGGACAGAAGGTCTGTTTCATGGCGGAGTATTATCTTCCCGATGTGGAAAAACTGCGCGCCCTGCCGTGTGGTTATGAGCTGCGGACTTTGGAGCAATCGGATTTCCGGGAGTTATATAAGCCGGAGTGGGGTAACGCACTGTGCGAGGACAGGAAGGAGCTGGATGTTCTGGGGATCGGCGCCTACGACGGCAAAGAGCTGATAGGGCTGGCGGGATGTTCCGCAGACTGCGAAACCATGTGGCAGATCGGGGTGGACGTGCTGCCGGCGTATCGGCGGCAGGGCGTGGCGGCTGCGCTGACAAGCGGTCTTGCCGTGAAGATTTTAGAGTGTGGCAGGGTTCCTTTTTACTGTTCGGCATGGTCCAATATTCGCTCGGTGAGGAATGCGGTGAAGAGCGGGTTTATTCCGACTTGGGTGGAGATGACAGTGAAGCCGGAGGGCGTGGTGGAGGAGTTAAACCGGGAGAACGGCGGCGGGTAAGGAAAGCGAAGAGAAAAGCCGGGACAGCATGGCTGCGAAGCTGTCATAAATGAGGGAAGCGGTCTGAGGACGGGAAAGAAGGGGATGTGTGCCATTATGAAAAGGAAGATGTGGAGAAACGGACGGGCTGCAGCAGGAATTTTCATTTGTGCGGGCGCGGTGTTTTTGACGGCCTGCAGCGCGGATGACGATGCAGGGAAGCGTTTACAGAGTGCGGATACAGGGCAGGCGGAAACGGAACAACCCGGAATGGCAGAAACGGCGGAGAATACAGCGGGAGGGGAGACGGATGCTCCGGCGGAGAGTACGGAAACTGCTGCGGATAATGGGCAGGCTGGAAACACGAACACGGAGGCTAGGGAAAACGCAGCTCTCATCGAGAAGCCGGAGAAATTCCAGCAGGCGCAGATCAGGCACTACTACAGCGGCATCCTGTCACAGGTCATGGCGGCATACCGGCTTCCCGACATGGAACTGGGAGTCGGGGTCTGGGGAGAGGATACGCTTGACGCGGAAGAGATGGCGAAGAACTGCTTTGCGGTGGCGGACGTGGATCAGGATGGCAGGGAGGAGCTGCTGGTCAGATGGACGACGACAACTACGGCAGGCAGCCTTGAGGCGGTGTATGATTACAACCCGGAAACCGGGGAATTGAAAAATGAATTTTGTGCGTATCCTCTGCTTACCTATTACGATAACGGTGTCATCAAGGCGGGATGGTCGCACAATCAGGTGCCGCCCGCTGAGTTCTGGCCCTGCACGTTTTACCAGTATGAGCCGGCGGAAAACGCCTATGTGGAAATCGGTTCGCTGCGGGCGTGGGATGACATGGGAGAAGGAGCGGATTTTCCGACAGAGCGGGATGTGGACGGGGACGGAACCGTGTACGAAATTGTAAAGGCGGGAGAGGAATATTCCGATTATCATTCTGGTTATGAGGGCTTCCGATTTAATCAGGCGGAGGTGGACGAATGGCTTAATGGATTTATGGAAGGCGCGGCGGAGATTTCACCTGTGTACGATCCCATGCAATATGAGTCCTTTGCGGATTTTACGCCCACGTATTTAAAGATGTTAGCTGAGAAAGCGGGAAAAGAGCGGTCGGATACGGCGTCGGATCTGGGACTGTTGATTTTAAATGAAGACCATTTCCTCGACGCGGCGCAGACGCTTCTTTCTGAAAAGTATGGGGTGGCAATGGAACATCCCGACCCGGATTTCGAGGAGTGGACGGTGGGATCGAAGGACGGGAAGGAGCTGTTTACCTTTGAGGCGCTCAACGCGGGGCATATCGGCTATAAAGGGGAGAAGCTTGCGGATGTGACGATCTTCGGCATTTATCCGGGCATCAGCGTGGACGGCGCCTGGGAGAAATTGCAGGCTTACGGGTTTTATGCGTCCCCCTACGCGGAGGCGGAGAACTGCCTTATCACCGGGGAGGGCTTTGGCAATATCAGCATCTGGTTTTCAGAGGAGGATAACGTGGTGACGGATATTGCGGTGGGACCTTACTGTGCGTTTGCGGGGTGAGTATGAACGTGATTTTGCCAAGCACCCCGATATCAGCGAGTTCCCGAAGAATTCTATGATCTGGAAGCTGGACGATGATGTGCTGAACATTCCGCTGTTCATGGCGGATCAGACGGACCGGCTGATCGGACTGGCGCTTGAAAAGAATCAGTAAAAAGCATACATAGTCAAAACATATTGGTTACCAAATATAACACAAGCACAATCACTGCGCCAAGCACAGCCCAGAGAAAGCCGTTTGCCGGGTTATGATCTCGAACAGACGGTTTTTCTTCCGTCGGCGCGGCGTCAGAAGTTTGCGGCATGATATCGGCGGCTTCCGGGGCAGGGGATTCCTCCAATAGGATGGAATCGGTGCTGATTCCGTAAAGTTTTCCGAGCTGGACGATGTTCTGGATGTCCGGGTTTGAAACACCGCTCTCCCATTTGGAGACGGCTTGTCTGGAAATATGTAATGTCTCTGCGAGCTGCTCCTGAGACAGACCGGCATTTTTCCGTAGCTGTCGCAGGCGTTCGCTCAATTCGGTATTATCTTTCATGGCTTTTCTTCTCCTATCTCAATATTTGAAATTTGTCAATATATCTCCCGATATATTTTTAAT
>CAJTTZ010000011.1 GCA_910579505.1 uncultured Lachnospiraceae bacterium | reverse complement strand
CTTATTTATACGACCAATGCCATTGAAGGCTTTAACCGGCAGCTTCGGAAAGTGACAAAATCCAAAACCGTATTCCCAACCGACGACAGCCTGCTAAAAATGCTGTACCTTGCAATGATGGACATTACAAAGAAATGGACAGGTCACCGGCAGGACTGGGGCCAGATTCATTCCCAGTTGGAGATCTATTTTGAGGAACGCCTTGTCGGCAGGAATCTGTAAAAGATCCAAGACCTACATTGACAGGCTCGGAAATCTTTGTATAATACAGAATAAGGGGCGGGGTCCGAAATCCGGTATCCGCCCCTTAGTAACTATTCACTTATCTTATATCAGATTTTGGGTTTACACAAAACTTGAAACTCTCTCTATAAATTTTTTTGTCGTGGGCTTGACATACGGGTGCCTTAAATCGTGTACTCGGATTAACTGCAAATTTTCCTTAGCACTCTGAGTCCTCAATTTCTTTTGAACCGCACACGCGGAAATAGGAAATAATCGTGCATCCATAGAATAATCATATAATCTACCTATATAATCTGCTATCTCCTGCTTCAAAAATTCTGGTATAGTTATAACTCTAACAGACTCTTCCGTTTTAGGTGCTGTAATTATGTCCTTTCCTTTTGCTCTAAAATATGTCTTATCAATATTAATAGTATTAGACTCAAAATCTATATCTTTACCAGTTAATGCCAGCAATTCTCCTTCTCTGCATCCCGTCCAGAATAGTATTTGAAAAATCGTATAATACATGCTTTCTTTTGGAATAGAAGAAATAAACTTATCATATTCCTCTTTAGTCCAAAACGAGAGTTTGTCCGCATCTGCTTTTCCCATCTTCTTGACCTTCTTACATGGATTATATTTCAGATCGTAAATATTCTGGGCATGATTGAATAATGCGGTTAATTGATTACTAAGCATTCTCAAATATGTCGGTTTGTATCCCTTTTCAATTATAACAGATTGCCACTTGATAATATCAGCCGGTGTTATACTGTCCATTGGACATTTCCCAAAATAAGGAATAATATGTGTATCTATCATATATTTTTTACTCATGATACTCCTTTCTTTTAACTCATTCTTTTTATCCTCAAAATATATAGAAACAAATTCCTCCAGAGTAACATTCATTCTCACTTCACCCATGTTCTTAAATTCATTCTCATATGCCACTGCCTCCTTTTTCGTTTTGAACCCGCACTTTTTCTTTTTAATACGCTTTCCTTGCCAATCTTTATAATAAAACATTACATACCATGTATTCATTTTTTCATCTTTATATGCTGGCATTACATTTCCTCCTTAATAAAGGATTTTGCGTCAAATAAATTAACGCAAAATCCTTTCCGTTGTTAATCAGACTCACTTGGTAATAAATAATACCTTTTCCGAAAATATCTCTTTGGAACTTTACCACTAACTATAAGATATCCCTGTTCCTGTAACTCACGATTCAAATTACGAATTATCTTATACGCTGAGCTCCTAGATACTCCCAATGTACAAGCTACATCTTGCGCATTTATAAGTCCTTCCATATCAAACACCTTCATTCGAAACGAATTACATCAAGTCCCAGATATCCATTAACAGATGACTTATATCCCGGGACACGTCTTTTATCCATTTTCAAATTATAAAGAGCATGAAATTTTCTTGAGAATTGCCCTATATCCAACATAATGTTATCCTTTCCCTTCATCATACAGAAAGTTTTATACTGGCAAAATATAACATCTGTTGGTATAAAGGAGTCTCCATCTACCAATTTGCATCTTTCATTAAAGAAGCTTTTTAGTAAATCATCATTATCCACCTCCCTCCATTCATTAATCATCCTATCAGCTAACTCGGATTTTTGAAATACAAAATTATTTTCTAATAATCGGCTATAAGCATATGCCGCCTTTGTCGCAATCGCATCCCTTTCCCTCCACAATTTTTCTGGCAACTCATAGTCTTTATCCTTCTCAGTCACAGAATTGATAAAGGGTATAAGAATCATTCTGCGATAAAAAGCCTCATCATCATATTTTAACCTTATAGGATGATTAGTCGCAAAGAGAAACTTGCAATGATGCTTGACGGTTTTACCTTGCACATACTTTTCCTCGCACTCAATTCTCGAATCGCCCGTCAACTCCTTCAACTGTTGAACAGAATTCCTGTCTATCTCAACCGCTGGCAAATCCATATTGTAATTTAGTACCCTTTTATTGATAGTACCGAGTTTAAAGCGCGTACCGAAATCATTTAGTGGAATACATGACACATTATCATCCCCTAATGTTTTAGCGATAAATTCTCCTATTACACTTTTACCACTGTCTGATGCCGTTCCCATCACAAAAAATTTTTTAGCTGTATTACCTTGGGAATAAATGTAACCCAAGACTTGATACGTTAACTCCAAAACTTCTTGGTCAAAACCCGTGGCACGGTTTATAATCTCTTCAAAATATGGAGCCTCCCTTTTATTATTCTGCAAAAAATTCGCATTAACATTAAACAAGATGGGATAAGCCGGTGTACACGCTATTATTTTTTTGCTCTGAGCCTCATATATCCCATTTCGAAAAACAATCATATGTTTTGTCTTTTCCATTTCAGCATCTGTAAATCCTTTCAGCGCAGGACTGGCTTGTATATAACTGTACGCCTCTTTAAATTTATTAAAACTCCTTATTTGTTTCTGGTGTGCATCGGGCAAAATCCTTCGTACATCTTGTGTAAACATTTGAAAATCAAGAATTTGGTACTTATCCTTACGCCATGTGCATAAGTTTCCATAAATCTCTCGCATTATTACACTATTGAAGATAATCTCTTCAATTTCCTGCATTCTGACCTCCTGCTCCTTTGCAACAGTCGTTACAGTTTTAGGAATCATTTCGTTATTACCTACTGTTTCAATATCATTTATCTCTACCTCCTTATTATCATTCAAATCTTGTAATGCTGAATCCCATTCCATATCTAAAGATAAATTAGCGGCATGTATTGTAGGTTTTTCCCAAAATAAATTAGCCGTAGAATGATATTCACTATTCTCGCTTGATAAACTGGGACTTTTCCGAAAGAACTTATTCCCACTCATCATCTTCATCCTCCTTTTCAACTATATCTGTTAACGGAAGGATGGAAGCGTATAGCTTTTTAAGAAGATATTCTACATTCATGAATACCAGCCTGTTAAAATTTACCTCATCTCCATCAACTATATCTATCGAAATAAACAAAGGGATATTACCATCCAGAGATATGATTAAAATATCATCATACTCAGTAACTGCATGGATTAAGAGACAACATTCTTGGCTATTTTCGTTCTTAAATCCTAAGAACTCTGTTTGGTTCTCCCTATAAACAATTAGCTTCCCTTTAGGTAATATGAAGAACGATATATCCATTTGACTAGCAATATAGAATTTATCTTCATCAGGAAGTTTTACATATCCTTCTAGCATAGTACATTTACTAGAAATACCTGCCATAACAAGTATTGCTTCTCCGTCTTTAATGAGTAACTGATTTTTGTTCTTCGGCTTATCCTCAATCCGTTCTAAATACTTATTGACTCTACTTGTACAGGTTGCTTCAGAAACATGTGTCATTGTTTTTTCCTCCTTAATTATTATTGGTACAACAGGAAACCATAGCATTACTTTCATAAATTATTAAGTGACGCTATTTGTTTTCCTATTTAATACCGTTCAAAATTGGCATATATATGATACAATGAATATAAATTTAAAACTGTATACTACCGTGTATCCACCAATCAAATAATTTAAGGAGATTAACAATGAAAATCGAATTTGAAAATTTTAAAACAAAAATCTATGAACAGGGCAACGACAAAAACTATGGTATTTTTTTCCGTTCAACAGAAGCTGATTCCAAATCAGTTCCAACCACAATCTGTCTATATGATACCGATCTATATAAAGATTTTGAATCTGAAAAAATATATCTTGAATTAGCAAATGCTAATACTCCGGATAAAGCACTCGAATTCTGCAATAAATATGGTAAACTTATCGAAACTAACATATTAAAGGAAGTTTATATAGAAATAGAAAATCAAAATTCTAATACACTTGATATCAAGTCTACAAACTATGATTATATACTCTATGCCCATTTTAGATATTATCAATTAGTAATATCTAACTTAGCTAAACTGTTCCTTCTTCTTCAAAAGGAGACTCTTTCCAAAGAAAAGCCTTCAAAAAAACCTCTTACTGAGAAAGAGATAGCATGTCTTTTTGCTCATTGCTGTCATCTTATTATGAATTCCTACCACAGTGATCGTTTCCAATTAGAATTATCAAATTATCTTGATTTCCCAGAAACGTTAAATTCTCTTAAAGCCTATCCGTTAGTTCAATATATATTTCTTATATCCTCCAAAACTGGTCAAAAAATGCAAGAGAATAAGGATTTTCATTTACCATTGCCTGAAACTGCTTTTACCTTAATTTCTTTCTTTCAAAAAACAATGCATTGTTTTACAGATGGAGATGTACCATATATTCCACACGACTATATAATAAACCATCGCTCCGAATTTATCCAACTTGCAGACTTTGTTTACACCCAAATTCTCTCATTTGAAATCAGATTTACTCACCCTAAAATAAGTCTCAAATCTTTTGATAACATTTCATGTTGGAAATTTCATTCTCTTATAAATGCTATCTTTTTCTATTTTTATATAGATAATTCGCGTGGCAATATATTTAATATATGCGCCAATGAATATTGCAAAAAATTTTATTCATGGTCAACACGTCCTGATAAAAAGTATTGCTCAAGAAATTGTGCGCAAAAAGTATCTAAACGGAAATATAAAAATAGAACTGTTTAAATTTAACACACACCGTTCCAGTGTTCCATCACTTTTGATTTTTTAAATATATTTGGGATTACATATTTCTATATATTTTATATTTATAATAAGTCATAAAATTACTTGGAACACTGGAACACCTTCTATTTATCTATAATTTTAATAATTTATAAAAGCTACTCTTTTTTATACCCGTTAATCTCATCGCTTCTACCGCAGATATTTCACCACCCTTCCATTTTTCAATTACACTATCCCAATTAGCCGGTTTTTCTATCCTTGGTCTCCCATAGTCACTCCAATCACCACGCAATTTTTTTGCCTCAATCCCTTCCTTCTGGCGTTTCTCTTTCTTCTCAACCTCTGCCTGTGCCATAGCCGCATAAAGTTCAATCAGCATATGGTTTACTGTCTCCAATATCATTTTTGCCATTCCATTATCCATTTTCGATACATCTTGCAGAGTGGTGGGTATCTCTAAAATCATAACTCGGATATTTCTGTTAGAGAGCAACCGCAATTCCTCAACCGTATCTTTTTTATTTCTGCCCAAACGATCGACCTCTGTGATTATCAACGTGTCACCACTACGCAGGATATCATCTCTTAATACAATATACCTTGGTCTGTTAAAATTTTTGCCCGTCTGCTGATCAGTATATATCTTTTCCAGTTTATAGTTATGATGCTTGCAAAAATCTGTAATCTCTTTGATACCCCTGTCCAAATGCTGTTCCGTTGTTGATGTTCTGTGATATCCATATATAGCCATATTTACCGCCGTCCTTTCTGTCTGAAAATTACTACATAATAAAAAGACGTCCGAAAATATTTATCTCCATAGATTTCCGAACGCCTTTTATTTGATTTTTTTGTGTCTATAAATGTATACTTTTTTATACTTCCGCTGTACTGGTATTATCTTGTTCCTGCTCTTCTTCCTGTAATTCTTGTTCCTCTGATTCCACCACTCTCTCTGCCTCTGCTTTTTCTTCTTGAATCGCTTTCCATTTTTTAAAATCCTCTAAATCTGTATAAGCGAATCTGATTGCAAGTGCAATTACAACTGCATCATCAACATAACCTATTACTGGAATCACGTCTGGTATCAAGTCTACAGGGCTTAAAAAGTAAATGAGGGCGCTTACTAATCCTATTATGGAGCCTATTGGTATTTCTGTATATTCTTTCTTTATATAGGCGCGAACCAACTCAACAATCAATGGAATATCCTTCAGTTTTTCTGTAAGTCCAGAAACAGCACTAAATTTTTCTTCTAATTGATTGAGAAAATTGTTCATTTTCTTTTCGTCATTCAGTAGTTCTTCGGCATCCTTTTTATTTGAATCCCACGCCTTTTTCGCCTGTTTCTCCGTGACCTTTACTCCATCATTTTTCTTTTGCATAAAATAATCCCTCCTATTTGTCGCCTAATATTTGTCTAATACGCCTGTCTGAATAGCCAAACATCTGTGATAGTTCCCGAATATTATGACCATTGTAATTATTTTTCACATATGTACAAATAAATTCCTTATTATATAATCTTTGAGGAAAAATAATTTGCTGTCCTTTGAATAAATTATACATCTCAACCGCCACTTCAATATCCGTTGAACACGCAATTTCTTTATAGACTCCTGCCAGATTTTCAATTTCCAAGTAATCACCCCTTTTCCTTGACCGCAATACTTGAAAAATAATTACATTCATATCTAAACCGCTATTTATCTTTTTTTACAGCCTCCTTTATTATTGAACCCACAAAAAGTATAATCAAAATTACGCCCGCAATTAGCCTAAACTTATTTACACAATTCCCTATTTTTGTCTCAGCAAAAATTGGTTCAAGAATGAATTGGCGTAGTATGTCTAATAGTACAATCAAAATAATGACAACCATCTTTATCTCCTATCCGATTTTGCTACATCATACCTCTTTTTCAATGAAAAATCACTTCAATATTTTCACTGAAATTTTCAAATCATATTTCCAAACTATTAGATCATTAACATCACAGATTTAATTGTCAACATGCTTAGTTTGATAACACTCTATAAGTTTAAGCGCAACCATCAAAACCGCACTCGCTAACTCTAATAAAATATCCCTTGTAGAATTCTTCATAAAAGCACCCCTTTCTGTTATGCAAAGATAATATATTATTACATCATTTCTTTTTACGAATTGTACAAAAAACACTTATTTAACCACAAACAAACCACTATAAACCATTTGTAAAGAAAAAGAGGAATAACATGATGTACGAAAACTTACCAGATTTATTGACTCGTAAAGAAACGCAAAAAGTATTGTGTATAAGCAAAAATACAATTCTGAATTTAATTCATGCTAAAAAGTTACCCGCGATCATCATAGGCGGCAGGCTTAAAATCAGAAAAGATGATCTTATTGACTTCATTGATAACTCTTTATATTGGGGCAATCACTAAGGAAATAGAACTTTTTTAGAACTTTTGATTTCACTTCCCATACCTATAACGAAAAAAGGACTTTCCGAGAAACCTCGGAAAGCCCCATAAATTCAATGAATTTTCAATTACTCAATGATAGTAGCCACACGTCCAGAACCTACTGTACGTCCACCCTCACGAATAGCAAACGTCAGACCCTGCTCCATAGCGATGGGATGGATCAGCTCGATGCTCATCTCTACGTTATCGCCAGGCATGCACATCTCTGTACCCTCAGGAAGGTTACATACGCCTGTGATGTCCGTTGTTCTGAAGTAGAACTGAGGACGATAGTTGTTGAAGAAAGGTGTATGACGGCCACCCTCGTCCTTGGTCAGGACGTATACCTGAGCCGTAAATTTCTTGTGGCAGGTAACTGTGCCGGGTTTCGCAAGAACCTGTCCTCTCTCGATATCGGTTCTCTGGATACCACGAAGCAGTACGCCTACGTTATCACCAGCCTGAGCCTCGTCAAGCAGCTTACGGAACATCTCGATACCGGTTACAACGGACTTCTGTGTCTCTTCCTTAACGCCGATGATCTCAACTTCATCAGACATATGCAGGGTACCACGCTCTACTCTACCGGTAGCAACGGTACCACGGCCTGTGATAGAGAATACATCCTCGATAGGCATAAGGAAAGGCTTATCTGTATCACGCTGAGGATCCGGGATATAATCGTCAACAGTGCTCATGAGCTCCATGATCTTGTCGCCCCACTCGCCGTTGGGATCTTCCAGAGCCTTCAGAGCGGAACCCTTGATGATCGGGCAGTCTGTGAACTCGTACTCCTCCAACTGCTCGGTGATCTCCATCTCAACCAGCTCAAGCAGCTCGGGATCGTCAACCATATCGCACTTGTTCATGAATACTACGATATAAGGCACGCCTACCTGACGGGACAGAAGGATGTGCTCCTTGGTCTGAGCCATAACACCGTCGGTAGCAGCTACAACGAGGATAGCGCCGTCCATCTGCGCAGCACCGGTGATCATGTTCTTTACATAGTCAGCGTGGCCAGGGCAGTCAACGTGAGCGTAATGTCTCTTGTCTGTCTCATACTCAACGTGAGCGGTAGAGATGGTGATACCTCTCTCTCTCTCCTCGGGAGCCTTATCAATGTTCTCGAAGTCTGTAGCCGTGTTACCAGCAACTCTCTCGGAAAGCACCTTTGTGATCGCTGCTGTCAGAGTTGTTTTACCATGGTCAACGTGACCGATGGTGCCAATATTACAATGGGGTTTGTTTCTCTCAAATTTAGCTTTAGCCATTTCTAAAGTCCTCCTTAAAATGATTTACTTACTTTGTTACAATAACCATCCGGTAAATTGAATCCGCTACCATTGATTATATTAAAGATTACCAAGTTTTTCAAGCATTTTCTTTGTATTACTTGGTCTTTGCCACCAAGACTTTTTCTCAGGATAAAGTCACACAGCCTTTCTACTTTGTTTTAGCTGCCAAGACTTTTTCCTGTACGCTCTTAGGCACCTGCTCGTACTTCTCAAAGAACATGGAATAGTTTCCGCGTCCCTGTGTCTTGGAACGTAAGTCGGTGGAATATCCGAACATCTCGGCAAGCGGCACATAACCTCTCACCATCTTACCTCCGCCGATATCATCCATACCCTCGATCCGTCCGCGGCGGGAATTGATATCGCCGATGACGTCACCCATATACTCCTCGGGCATGGTAACTTCCACCTTCATGATGGGTTCAAGCAGTACGGCATTTGCCTTCTTCATAGCTTCCTTGAAGCACATGGAACCCGCAATGTGGAATGCCATCTCGGAAGAGTCAACCTCATGGTAGGAACCGTCGTACACATTGGCATGAACGCCAAGTACGGGGAACCCGCCAAGGATGCCTGCTTTGGAAGCCTCCTCGATACCTTCGCCGACCGCCGGAATATATTCCTTCGGAATCGCGCCGCCGACAACGGAGCTCTCGAACTTGAACGTCTCTTCCCCGTTCGGATCCATGGGCTCAAATTTAACTTTACAGTGACCGTACTGACCACGGCCGCCGGACTGCTTCGCATATTTGTATTCCTGATCCACAGGCTTGGTAAAGGTTTCTTTGTACGCAACCTGGGGCGCGCCCACGTTAGCCTCCACCTTGAACTCACGCAGCAGTCTGTCTACGATAATCTCCAGATGCAGCTCGCCCATGCCTGCGATGATGGTCTGACCTGTCTCCTGATCCGTATGGGCACGGAAAGTCGGGTCTTCCTCTGCAAGTTTCGCAAGGGCTTCACCCATCTTGCCCTGTCCCGCCTTGGTCTTAGGCTCGATAGCCAGCTCGATAACCGGCTCAGGGAACTCCATGGACTCCAGGATAACGGGATGCTGCTCGTCACAAATAGTATCGCCGGTTGCGGTAAACTTAAACCCAACGGCTGCCGCAATATCGCCGGAATACACTTTGTCAAGCTCTGCCCTCTTGTTTGCGTGCATCTGCAGGATACGTCCGATACGCTCCTTCTTATCCTTCGTCGCATTGTACACATAGGAACCGGAATTGCAGGTACCGGAGTACACGCGGAAGAACGCAAGCTTACCCACGAAGGGGTCTGCCATGATCTTGAATGCAAGGGCTGCGAAAGGCTCATCATCGGAAGAATGTCTCACGATCTCATTGCCTTCCATATCAGTACCCTTGATTGCCTCAATATCAGTCGGCGCGGGCATATACTCAAGAACCGCGTCCAAAAGCTTCTGCACGCCCTTATTTCTGTAAGCGGAACCGCAGCATACAGGAACTGCCGTACACTCGCAGGTACCTTTGCGCAGCGCCTTCTTCATATCTTCTACGGAAGGCTCCTCGCCCTCCAGATACATCATTGTCAAATCATCATCCAGCTCGCAGACTTTCTCCACCAGCTCGTCATGGTAGAGAGCAGCGTCATCCGCCATATCGGCAGGGATCTCTGTGATAGTGATATCCTCGCCCTTATCATCATTATAGATGTACGCCTTCATCTCAAACAGGTCGATGATTCCCTTGAAGTCATCCTCTTTACCGATAGGTAACTGAAGGATGATCGCGTTTTTACCTAATCTGTTTCTGATCTGATCCACAGCGCCGTAGAAGTTAGCGCCCAAAATATCCATCTTGTTGATGAACGCCATTCTCGGTACGTTGTAGGTATCAGCCTGTCTCCACACGTTCTCTGACTGCGGCTCCACACCGCCCTTTGCACAAAATACGCCTACGGCACCATCAAGTACGCGGAGTGAACGCTCAACTTCTACGGTGAAGTCTACGTGACCGGGAGTATCAATGATATTGATACGATGCTCCAATGCACCGGGCTTGGGTTTGCAGTTCTCTTCCAGAGTCCAGTGGCATGTGGTAGCGGCTGATGTGATCGTGATACCTCTCTCCTGCTCCTGCTCCATCCAGTCCATGGTAGCCGTGCCTTCGTGAGTATCACCGATCTTATAGTTTACGCCAGTATAATAAAGGATACGCTCTGTCAGTGTGGTTTTACCCGCATCTATATGAGCCATAATACCAATATTTCTGGTTCTCTCTAGTGGATATTCTCTTCCAGCCAAGGTTTTTTCCTCCTTTTAGAACCGATAGTGCGCAAAAGCCTTGTTTGCCTCTGCCATCTTGTGCATATCTTCTTTTCTCTTAACCGCTGCGCCCGTGTTGTTCGCTGCGTCTAAGATCTCGTTTGCAAGTCTCTGCTCCATGGTCTTTTCGCCTCTCTTGCGGGAGAACATAACAAGCCAGCGGAGCGCGAGAGCCTGACGTCTGTCAGGGCGAACCTCGATGGGCACCTGATAGGTTGCACCGCCGATACGTCTCGCCTTCACCTCCAGAAGGGGCATAATGTTGTTCATAGCCTCCTCAAATACGTCGAGCGCCGGCTTTCCGGCCTTCTCCTCTACCTTTGCAAACGCCCCATATACAATCTTCTGCGCTACGCCCTTCTTACCATCCAGCATGATGTTGTTGATAAGCTTGGTCACAACCTTATTATTGTATAAAGGATCTGCTAATACATCTCTCTTCGGAATATGTCCTTTACGTGGCACGATTCTTCCCTCCTTATTCATTAAAATGATAGTGAAATACCTCGCAGCAAACTGCGGCTATTTCACCCTCGCGGCATTCGTCAAATGTCTGCTTCGCATACGCTTGACTCATTGCTCGCGGGAATAGATCTAAGGTACTCACATGTGTCCTCTAATTCAATGTGTCCGTGCGGTATTTCTTCTATAACAAATATAGAAAAAGAATCCCAACACTAAATTAGTTCTGTTTGTGGTACTGATGACCTTCTCAGCCTGAAATATTTCATTCACAAATCTGCTGTGCAGATTTGGTAGTTATTTGCGCAGCAAATTACTACGTTTACTTCGCGGCCTTCGGTCTCTTAGCGCCGTACTTGGAACGAGCCTGTCTTCTGTTAGCGACTCCCGCGGTATCCAGTGTACCTCTGATAATGTGGTATCTTGTACCGGGCAAGTCCTTGACTCTTCCGCCGCGGATCAGGACAACGCTATGCTCCTGCAGGTTATGACCCTCGCCGGGAATATAGCTTGTTACCTCAATTCCGTTGGAAAGACGCACTCTGGCAATCTTTCTGAGCGCTGAGTTAGGCTTCTTAGGGGTTGCTGTCTTAACAGCGGTGCAGACACCTCTCTTCTGCGGAGAAGCGGTATTGGTAGCGGCCTTGTGAAGGGAGTTGTAACCCTTTAACAAAGCAGGCGCCGTAGACTTCTTTACGGATGTCTGACGTCCCTTTCTGACTAACTGGTTAAATGTTGGCATTCTTTTCACCTCCTGTTGGAATATAAAATAATGGTATTTATTTTGTGCGGACGTACGCATAAAAAAAACAGCGCATTCATGTGCACACTACCCTAGTATACTTGCCCATGAATGCGTTGTCAATACACATTTATTTAATTTTTGCGAATGGTGCGTGCTGAACTGTCACAACCTTCGCAAACTCAGCGCTTGCTGAACTCCCTCAGCCCTACTCTACCGGCTCAAGCTCCTCGTCCGCAGCGAAATCCTCCGCCTCGTCGATATCGCCGTCCAGTTCTTCGATCTCCTCGATCTCTTCCATATCATCCGCATTCTCGAACTCGTCGTCCTCGTAGGAACCGTCCTCAAATTCCAGTTCGTCCTCCATCTGCAGGCGGCTGAGAAGATTCGTGTCCGTGCTGAGTCTTGTGTCACGGTAGCGCCTCATACCCGTACCGGCGGGAATCAGCTTACCGATAATCACGTTCTCCTTCAGCCCGATCAGGGAATCCACTTTACCCTTGATGGCCGCTTCTGTCAGAACCTTCGTCGTCTCCTGGAAGGATGCGGCTGACAGGAAGGAATCGGTTGCTAACGCCGCCTTGGTGATACCGAGCAGGATCTGCTTGCCCTCCGCAGGCTCCTTGCCCTCCTTGAACAGCTCCTCGTTCATGTCCTCATAGTCCAGAACATCCACCAGCGTACCCGGTAAAAATTCCGTATCGCCGCTGTTTTCAATGCGGACCTTTTTGAGCATCTGCCGCACGATCACCTCGATATGCTTATCGGATATATCCACACCCTGCAGGCGGTACACTCTCTGTACCTCACGCAGCATATAATCCTGTACGGCACGGATACCCTTGATCTTTAACAGGTCATGGGGATTCACACTACCCTCAGTCAGCTCGTCGCCGGCTTCCAGAGTCGCGCCGTCCAGCACCTTAATTCTGGAACCGTAAGGAATCAGATAAGTCTTGGACTCGCCCGTCTCGTCGTTTGTGATGACAATTTCCCTCTTCTTCTTTGTATCCTTAATGGTCGCCACGCCGCCAAACTCTGCGATAATCGCCAGACCTTTCGGCTTACGCGCCTCAAAAAGCTCCTCTACACGGGGAAGACCCTGTGTGATATCGTCGCCTGCCACACCGCCGGTATGGAAGGTACGCATGGTAAGCTGTGTACCGGGCTCACCGATAGACTGTGCCGCAATGATGCCGACAGCCTCACCGACCTGAACCGCCTCGCCGGTCGCCATATTCGCGCCGTAGCACTTCGCACAGATACCCACATGGGAACGGCATGTTAAGATCGTACGGATCTTGACTTCCTCAACGGGCTCACCCTTCTCATTCACGCCTACGCTTAAGATCTTCTCCGCGCGGGCGGGAGTGATCATGTGGTTTCTCTTCACGATCATCTTACCGTCTTTATCCTTGATGTCCTCACAGGAGAAACGCCCTGTGATTCTGTCTTTCAGTCCCTCAATGGTTTCCTTGCCGTCCATGAACGCCTTGACCACCATGCCGGGAAGTTCGTCCCTGCCCTCGCAGCAGTCTGTCTCGCGGATAATCAGCTCCTGCGAAACGTCAACCATACGTCTGGTCAGATAGCCTGAGTCAGCGGTTCTAAGCGCGGTGTCGGACAGACCTTTACGCGCGCCGTGGGCCGACATAAAATACTCCAGTACATCCAGACCTTCACGGAAATTGGACTTGATCGGAAGCTCGATGGTACGTCCCGTCGTATCTGCCATCAGGCCGCGCATACCCGCAAGCTGTTTGATCTGCTGGTTGGAACCACGGGCGCCGGAATCTGCCATCATGTAGATATTGTTGTATTTATCAAGCCCGGAGAGCAGCACTTCCGTCAGTTCTTTATCCGTGTCGTTCCATGTTTCCACGACAGCACGGTATCTCTCCTCTTCCGTAATCAGTCCCCTTCGGAAGTTTACGGAAATCTTATCTACGGTAGCCTGTGCCGCCTCAAGCATCTCCGCCTTCTTAGCAGGCACGGTCATATCGGAAATCGAAACAGTCATAGCCGCCTGTGTGGAATACTTATACCCGGTCGCCTTGATCAGGTCAAGCACCTCGGCAGTCCGTACCGCGCCATGAATGTTGATCACTTTCTCCAAAATCTGTTTTAACTGCTTTTTGCCTACATGGAAATCCACTTCCGGCTTCAGTAAATTCTCCGGGTCGGTTCTGTCCACATAGCCCAGGTCCTGCGGAAGAATCTCATTGAAGAGGAAACGTCCCAGCGTAGACTCCACATTGCCGGACACCACTTTCCCGTCAGCATTCTTCTTGGTCACCCTGACGGTAATCCTTGAGTGTAGGGTACATGCCTTATTCTCGTAGGCAAGAATTGCCTCGTTCACATTCTTGAAGAACTTGCCCTCTCCAAGCGCGCCGGGTCTCTCCTGCGTCAGATAGTAGATGCCGAGCACCATATCCTGGGAAGGCACCGCCACCGGGCCGCCATCCGAAGGTTTCAGCAGGTTATTCGGGGAGAGCAGAAGGAATCTGCACTCTGCCTGCGCCTCCACGGACAAAGGAAGATGGACCGCCATCTGGTCGCCGTCGAAATCGGCGTTAAATGCGGTACATACAAGCGGGTGAAGCTTAATCGCCTTACCTTCCACAAGAATCGGCTCAAACGCCTGAATACCAAGTCTGTGCAGGGTAGGCGCACGGTTTAACATCACCGGATGTTCCTTGATTACCTCCTCCAGCACATCCCAGACCTGCGTGTCCAGTCTCTCCACCAGTTTTTTCGCAGCCTTGATATTCTGTGAAATGCCCCGGAATACCAATTCTTTCATCACAAAAGGTTTAAACAGCTCTATCGCCATCTCCTTGGGCAGGCCGCACTGATATATTTTCAGTTCCGGGCCGACCACGATAACGGAACGGCCGGAATAGTCAACACGCTTGCCGAGCAGATTCTGACGGAAACGCCCGGACTTACCCTTGAGCATGTCGGAAAGGGATTTAAGCGCCCTGTTGCCGGGGCCTGTCACAGGTCTGCCCCTTCTGCCGTTGTCAATCAGCGCGTCAACCGCCTCCTGCAGCATACGCTTCTCATTGCGGACAATGATATCGGGAGCGCCAAGCTCCAACAGTCTTTTCAGACGATTGTTTCTGTTGATGATTCTTCTGTAAAGATCGTTTAAGTCAGAAGTCGCGAACCTGCCGCCATCGAGCTGTACCATAGGCCGCAGATCCGGCGGAATCACGGGGATCACATCCATGATCATCCACTCCGGCTGATTCCCGGACTCACGGAAAGCCTCCACAACTTCCAGTCTCTTAATAATGCGGGCGCGCTTCTGCCCGGTGGACTCCTTTAAGCCCTCCTTCAGCTCCGCCGCCTCTTCCTCGAGGTCGATTGCCTGCAGAAGCTCCTTGATCGCTTCCGCGCCCATGCCAACCCGGAATTTATTTCCCCAGGTTTCCCTGGCATCCTGATACTCCTTCTCGGAGAGCACCTGCTTGTAATCCAGGTCCGTATCACCGCCGTCCAGCACAATATAGGATGCGAAATAGAGCACCTTCTCAAGCACTCTGGGGGAAAGATCCAAAATCAGTCCCATGCGGCTCGGAATCCCCTTAAAATACCAGATATGGGATACCGGGGCCGCCAGTTCGATACGTCCCATACGCTCCCTGCGGACGCTGGACTTCGTCACCTCAACGCCGCATCGGTCACAGACAACACCCTTATATCTGATCTTCTTATATTTACCGCAATGACACTCCCAGTCTTTGCTCGGTCCGAAAATTCTCTCGCAGAACAGACCTTCCTTCTCGGGTTTCAAGGTTCTATAGTTGATCGTCTCCGGCTTGGTAACCTCACCTCTCGACCATTCTCTGATCTTCTCAGGTGACGCCAGTCCGATCTTGATCGCGTCAAATGTCATGGGTTGATACGCTTCCTGTTTCATATCTGACATCCTGCACTGTCCTCCATCCGTCATATTCATACGGAGAATGCCCCTTCCGGCATTCTCCCATGCGAGATTTGGCGCCGCCTGGCGAAGCAGCCTCTGCTGCTGCGCTGTAAGAAGCGCTTCTCACACTGTTACTGTTCGTCGTAAGCTTCCTCGAATACCTCATCTGATTCCTCAAAAGAATCAGTCTCCTCTTCATCACTGCTTACAAGCTGTCCGCTGTCCTCGTCAAACTCCTGACGCTGATAGCCCATCGAACCGAAGGATTCTCTTTCATAGTCGTAGCCGCGGGAATCGCCCTCGATCTCATAACGGTAATCGTTCTCACCGTAGTCGATGGTTTCCATGATCTCAACCTCTGTCTGGTCGTCACGGAGCACCCTGACGTCCAGTCCCAGGGACTGCAGCTCTTTCAAAAGCACCTTGAAGGACTCCGGCACCCCGGGTTCAGGAATATTGTCACCCTTGATAATCGCCTCGTAGGTCTTGACACGCCCCACCACATCATCGGACTTCACAGTCAGGATCTCCTGCAGCGTATAAGCCGCACCGTATGCCTCCAGCGCCCAAACCTCCATCTCACCGAAACGCTGTCCGCCAAACTGCGCTTTACCGCCGAGAGGCTGCTGCGTCACGAGCGAGTAAGGACCCGTGGAACGTGCATGGATCTTGTCGTCCACCAGATGATGGAGTTTCAGGTAATGCATGTGCCCGATCGTAACCGGGGAATCAAAATACTCTCCCGTCCTGCCATCCCTGAGTCTGACTTTGCCGTCCCTGGAGATCGGCACGCCCTTCCAGAGTTTTCTGTGTTCCCTGTTCTTGGAAAGATACTCCAGCACCTCAGGCAGCAATTCCTCTTTATGCTTCTTTTCAAACTCTTCCCACTCCAGATTGACATAATCGTTTGCCAGATCCAGCGTGTCCATGATGTCATCCTCTTTTGCGCCGTCAAACACAGGCGTAGCCACATTAAAGCCAAGCGCTTTCGCCGCCAGCGACAGATGAATCTCCAGCACCTGCCCGATATTCATACGGGAAGGCACGCCCAGCGGATTCAGCACGATGTCAAGAGGACGGCCATTGGGCAGATACGGCATATCCTCCACGGGCAGGACGCGGGAAACCACACCCTTGTTGCCATGTCGGCCTGCCATCTTATCGCCGACAGAAATCTTTCTCTTCTGTGCAATGTAAATGCGAACCGCCTGGTTCACGCCGGGAGACAGCTCGTCGCCGTTCTCTCTGGTGAACACTTTCGCATCCACAACAATACCATATTCACCGTGAGGCACCTTCAGGGAAGTGTCGCGCACTTCTCTCGCCTTCTCACCGAAAATTGCCCGAAGCAGTCTCTCCTCCGCGGTAAGCTCCGTCTCGCCCTTAGGCGTTACCTTGCCAACCAGGATATCTCCGGCACGCACCTCCGCGCCGATTCGGATAATGCCCCTGTCGTCCAGATCCTTCAGCGCATCGTCACCGACGCCGGGCACATCCCTCGTAATTTCCTCAGGCCCGAGCTTGGTGTCTCGCGCCTCCGCCTCATATTCTTCCATGTGCACGGACGTATAAACGTCCTCCTGCACCAGTCTCTCACTGAGAAGTACCGCGTCCTCGTAGTTATAGCCTTCCCAGGTCATAAACCCGATCAGCGGGTTTTTCCCGAGAGCCAGCTCGCCGCCGTCCGTGGACGGGCCGTCCGCAATCACATCGCCGGCCTCCACATGCATCCCCTTCTGCACAATGGGCTTCTGGTTGTAGCAGTTTGACTGGTTGCTGCGGGAAAACTTCATCAGACGGTACTCGTCCTTCTCCCCGTCGTCACAGGTCATTCTGATAATGTCAGCCGACACAAACTCGATCACGCCTGATTTTCTCGCCACCACACAGACGCCGGAGTCCACAGCCGCCTTCGGCTCCATACCTGTTCCTACCACAGGCGCCTCCGTAAAGAGCAGGGGCACTGCCTGTCTCTGCATGTTGGAGCCCATCAGCGCACGGTTCGCGTCGTCGTTCTGCAGGAACGGGATAAGCGCCGTAGCTACCGAAAATACCATCTTAGGAGACACGTCCATGTAGTCAAACATAGCCTTCGGGTATTCCTGTGTCTCCGTCTTATAACGGCCGGAAATGCTGTTTCTCCTGAAATAGCCGTTCTCGTCAAGGGGCGCCGATGCCTGCGCCACATGATAATTGTCCTCCTCGTCCGCTGTCATGTAGACTGTCTCGTCCGTAACGCGCGGATTCTGCGGATCACTCTTGTCGATCTTTCTGTAAGGCGCCTCCACGAAACCGTACTCATTAATTCTCGCATAAGATGCAAGGGAGTTGATCAGACCAATGTTAGGTCCCTCAGGCGTCTCAATGGGGCACATTCTGCCATAATGCGTATAGTGTACGTCACGCACCTCGAATCCGGCACGGTCTCTGGAAAGACCGCCGGGGCCCAGGGCGGAAAGACGTCTCTTGTGCGTCAGCTCACCGAGCGGATTGTTCTGGTCCATGAACTGGGACAGCTGGGAAGAACCGAAGAACTCCTTCACCGCCGCCTGCACAGGTTTAATATTGATCAGTACCTGCGGCGAAATCTCCTCCGCGTCATGGGTGGTCATTCTCTCGCGCACCACTCTCTCCAGACGGGAAAGGCCGATGCGGTACTGGTTCTGCAGAAGTTCACCCACCGCACGGATACGTCTGTTGCCCAGATGGTCAATATCGTCGTCGTTGCCGATCCCATACTCCAAGTGTATGTTATAGTTAATGGAAGCTAAAATATCTTCCTTCGTAATGTGCTTCGGAATCAATTCGTGTACATTCTTGCGTATTGTCTCGGCAAGCTGCGCCGGATCTTCGCTGTACTCGTCCAAAATCTGCTGCAGCACGGGGTAGTAAACCAGCTCCGTGATACCGAGCTCCCTGGGGTTGCAGTCAACGAAATTCGTGATATCCACCATCATGTTGGAGAGAACTTTTACATTCCTCTCCTCCGTCTGAATCCACACGGCAGGAACCGCCGCGTTCTGGATGGCATCCGCCATCTGGGCAGTCACCTTGTCGCCCGCCTTCGCCAGAATCTCGCCGGTCTGGGTATCCACCACATCCTCTGCGAGTATATGATTTCTGATTCTGTTCCTGAACATCAGTTTCTTGTTAAATTTATATCTGCCGACCTTTGCAAGATCATATCTCCTGGGGTCAAAAAACATCGCCATAATCAGGCTTTCCGCACTCTCCACGCTGAGCGGCTCGCCGGGCCGGATCTTCTTATACAGCTCAAGCAGACCCTCCTGATAGTTCTCAGAAGCGTCCTTAGAAAAGCTTGCCTCGATCTTCGGCTCGTCTCCGAAAAGCTCCCTGATCTCATCATTGGAGCCAACGCCAAGCGCACGGATCAGCACTGTGATCGGCACCTTCCTCGTTCTGTCCACGCGCACGTAAAAAACGTCGTTAGAGTCCGTCTCATACTCCAGCCACGCGCCGCGGTTCGGGATCACAGTCGCGGAAAAAAGCCGTTTACCGATCTTATCATGTCCAATCCCATAATAGATGCCGGGGGAACGAACAAGCTGGCTGACGATAACACGCTCCGCACCGTTGATGACAAAGGTGCCCGTCTGCGTCATAAGCGGCAGATCGCCCATAAAGATCTCATGCTCGGTAATCTCGTCCTTCTCCTTGTTAATCAGACGTACCTTCACCTTGAGAGGGGCTGCGTAAGTGGCGTCTCTCTCCTTACATTTCTCGATAGAATACTTGACATCTTCCTCGCACAGCTCAAAGTCAACAAACTCCAGACTCAGATGTCCGCTGTAATCCGAAATCGGAGAAATATCGTCAAATACTTCCTTCAAGCCTTCATCCAGGAACCACTGATAGGAGTTCTTCTGAACTTCGATCAGGTTCGGCATTTCCAGAACCTCTTTCTGTCGTGCATAGGTCATACGCGTATTTCTGCCGGCCGCAGTCTTACGGATCCTGTTCTTTTCCATTGACACTTCACCCCGTTCTTTATGATTGATCCATGCTTCATCGGAAACAACACTTCAAAAAAGCATAGCACACCACAATAGTGCATCATACATTCTACTACAAATTGCCATAGGGAGTCAATGACTTTTTTCAGAAATTAAAAAAGAATTTTGAAATAAAACCGTCCACATGCCTAATTTTCGCATGTGAACGGTTCTGTTTTCAGATATGCCCGCCGATTATTTCAGGGTAACCTTTGCGCCCTCAGCCTCGAGCTTAGCCTTGATTTCGTCAGCCTCTTCCTTGGAAGCAGCTTCCTTAACCATCTTCGGAGCAGAATCTACGAGATCCTTCGCCTCCTTCAGGCCAAGGCCGGTAGCCTCACGAACCACCTTGATTACCTTAACCTTGTTCGGGCCAACCTCTGTCAGCTCAACGTCGAACTCGGTCTTCTCCTCTGCTGCCGCTGCGCCTGCATCGCCTGCTGCCGCAACTACAACGCCCGCTGCTGCGGATACGCCGAACTCTTCCTCACATGCCTTTACCAGATCATTTAATTCCAATACGGTCAACTCTTTGATCGCGTCGATCATTTCCTGAGTAGTTAACTTTGCCATGATTGTTTTCCTCCATTTTTTTATTCATTGTCTGCGTTTCGAGACTGCCTGCGGCAGACTCGGGTTTTCATGCGATGGTTTTCATACAAAGCATTTAAACCGTTTTAACCGTTTATTCTGCTGCGGGCGCTTCTTCCGCAGGCGCTGCTTCCTCTGCGGGTGCGGCCTCTGCCTCTGCAGGCGCTGCTTCCGCTGCAGGTGCAGCCTCTTCTCCGGGTTCTCCATCCTTCTCCGCAATCTGCTTGATTACGCGTGCGAAGTTGGTGATCGGGGACTGCATGCTGCCAAGCAGTCTGGACAGCAGCTCTTCTCTGGAAGGAATCTTAGCGACTTCCTTGATCCCGTCCGCATCGTAAGCAATGCCTTCCACAATGCCGCCCTTTACCTCAAGGGCATCTGCCGTCTTAGCGAATTTGCATAACACTCTCGCGGGAGCCGTAGCATCCTCTGTAGAGATGGCAACCGCGCTGGGGCCTTCCAGATAGGGAAGAAGCACTTCGCAGTCCGTGCCCTTAAATGCAAAATTCATCATAGTGTTCTTGTAAACCTTGTAGGTGATCCCGGCCTCACGCAGCTCTTTACGAAGCTGTGTGTCCTGTTCCACCGTAAGTCCGCGGTAGTCAACGAGAACGACTGACTGCGCGTCTTTCACGGCAGCGGCGATCTCATCTACGATGGGTTTCTTCAATTCCACCTTTGCCATTACATTACCTCCTTATAGATTTTGTTGCCGATTAGGAGCGTGTGTCCGTCGGACACAATCGAGTAGGGAAGATTTCTTCCCCTGCTCGCGCGCCGGACGTCCGTCAGCTTGCTGACATATTTCATTTGGACGCCCGTGTGCATCAAAAACCCTCCCCGCAAAGACAGGGAGGGCAATAAATATCAATGATAGCTCTTCTCTCCTCGGCAGGCGGACTCTTACGCCGGCAATACGGCACCTGCTGTCTTCGGCATTTGCTACTATAGCACAGCGCGTGCAGGGCTGTCAACTGTTTTTGCCAAATATAACAGCATTTTTGTCCGCCATAGGCATTTTCCGCCCATAAACAGCTTAATTCTTCTTATTTCCAGCTTGAAAGCGGGCGGGACATCTCCTCCTCGTACTTCCTGATCGCCTCGTCGCGCACATTGCGCGCCACGCCCCATCTGTCGCCGACCTCACGGATTTTTCCGTTTTGCACCTCGCATTTCGTGCCGTTTAAGACAAATTCCCGGTCGGTATCCACGCCAAGCTGCCGCAGCAGTTCCAGTAACATGGGCGTCGTGCCTCCCATCAGGTCTCCCCTGTCTGACGCGGCAGAGACCCTGTCGCCAAACTCGAGCATGACGCCGGACCACCGTCCCTCCGAAAAGTGGATCAGTGCGCCAAGCCCCCACGAAAGCGCCTGCAGCTTTTCATCGTTTTCCCCGTTCCGGTATCCGTGCCCTTCCCCGTAAACCTGATCCCTGCCTACACGCAGCCTGTAACCGTTTCCCAGGTCAAACACATCGCCCACGGCAATATTGACACTGTTGTCAGAAGGATCGTAGTCCTTATGTTCGCATGTCTGGAACGGTCCCGCCTTTTGAAAGAGCTCGGATGGATCAATACAGGTAAAAAAGCCGGCGCTGTAGCATGTAAAAATTTTGCCGCCATCCACCTGTACGGTGGAAGTCACCGCGTCAACGGACTCCGTGGTGATCTCATACTCCTCTTTCTCCGGGTCGTTAAAAAGACTCCTGTCAATCTGCGCCCAGACCTCGATCAGATTATTGATATCCGCTTTTCTGGCCCTGTCAAACCCGTTGAGGGTATCGTCCTCGTCACCGTTAATATCCCCGTTAAAGTAATCCACAAAGGCGTCCTGCTGCCCGTCCTTCGACGAAAGCTTTCCCGTCGTCGTATTGTAAATGTAAGTATTCCGACTTCCTATGCCACTGATGCCCATATCACACCTCACCGTTCCCATACGCTGCCGCCGCATGTGCAAAAGCTCCTGCCGATATGGTTCTGCCGCCCCGCGCCGCCGGGCGCGCCTCATACTGCAGCCCGAACTTCTGCGCCTCCGTGATTTCCACCTCCATCACGCCGTAGCTTGTCTTGATCTCTAATACCGTGGAACCGTCGGGTTTGGTGATAATATTCGTCTCGAGGTCGTCATCCTCTTCCTCTTTGTTCCCGGATCCCGCCTCCCCGGAAGCCGTCTGCCGGTCGTAATAGTCAGGAATTTTCTGCAGGCCCTTGCGGTTTTCATGGATGACCCCGCGCCAGAGCAGATCCATCTCCTCCGCCGTGTAAAAATGCGCGCCAAAGCCGTTCATATATTTGGCGTACTTCGCCTTCTCACGGTCTATGTACGTGGATCCGTCCTTCTCATAGGTATAGCTTGGCACACCGTTCTCGTCGGTAGAAGTCTCAAAGAAGTTGACGAAGTCGTCCTCGTCAATCTTTCCCGCAAGGAAGTCCTCCCAGAATTCTTTATTGGATGAGAAACGCAGATTCGCATCCTGCGGAAACCGCTGTATAAATGCCATCACCTTCTCATATTGTCCCGGCTCCGTGTAGGGAAGCCTGAAACAGTCCCTGTTCACCCACTTGCCGTTTTCATAATAAGCCTCCCTGCACCAGATCCCATCCTGACTGTAGCAGGTGATAAACCAGTGCTTGTGTTCGGGATCATCTGTGGGGAAGGTGCTCTTGGTCACCTCGCCCGTAAGAAGCTCCAAAAGCTCCTCCGGGTCCGTCACCTCCACTTCCGTACAATTATCGTCCATGCCGTCCAGCTCCCACGGCTTTATCCCTGAAGCCGCCGTACTGCCGCCTGTGGCTGTCGAAGTCGCCGGGGGAACCGCCGCGCCACCCTCAGCCGTCTTTGGATTCACCACGCTGCCTCCCGCTTTCGCCGCCGGCTGCGCCGCCTCTGGAACTGACACGTTTGTCACAACTGCTCCCGTGCCGTCAGAATCAGGCTTGCCCTCGGCTTCCCTTCTCATCGCCTCTTTCGCCGCCTGCTTCTCCACTTCCGCGATCAGCTCCTTGATCTGCTCCTGCAGCGCCTCCTCCGCGTCGTCAAAATCCGCCAGAAGCTTTTCCCATTCCCTTCTGGTAAAAGACTGCGCGCCCGTCTGGAAGGTCGGCTCCACCTTGCCTTCCTTCACCTTTTTTGCCATCTCCTCCATATGGGCAAGGATCTGTTCGCGGTACGTCATATTTTCCGTTTTTTTCTCTTCGCCCTTTTCTTCCTCTGTCCGTGCCGTGCGGCCTGCGTACCCCGGCTGGGTCGAATTATGCATCCACGAAGAATAACTGTTTCCTATGTTCATAGTTGTCTTCCTTTCTGTCCGGCGATTTGTTCCGGCAGGCAGCGCGCCAAACAGCCACTTATGTGATTCAGCCTCTGCCCCCGGGATTCGTCCCTCTGCTAATAATACGATACAGCCGTCTTGAAAGTTTCATCTTTCCCTAAAAAATGATTTTTTAGGTCCTACCAGCTCACAAAACCATCTTCGTCAATCCGCACGCCCTCGGAAATGCCGCGCATATAGGCGAGCACCCGCTCCTTCTCCGCACCCTGCAGGAGCGTTGTTCTGCATCCGCTCTGCAGGCAGGGGACAAACTGATAGCTCACGATTCCCGTCTCGTCAATCACCACTTCTACCATGCCGGTGTCCAGAGTTTTTGAATTGAACCAGAAATTTCCCAGACTGTAAATCACAGGCACGCCCTGAATCACGCCGATGGGCTGCAGACAGTGGGGATGATCCCCGATCACCAGATCCGCCCCCGCCGCAATCAGTTCCGGCGCCTGTTTTAACTGCGCCCAGTCCAGCTCCGCCTGGTTTTCCGTCCCCCAGTGTATATAAGCCACCACGAAATCGCTGTTCTCCTCAGCCTCCCGGATCGTTTCCAGAAGCTTTGCCCCGTTCCAGCAGCGGAAAACGCCGGGCGATGTCTCCGTAGCCTCCTTGGTATCCGGCGTATCGAGCCGCTCAATCTGCGTCGCCGACACAAAGGCGATTTTCATATCCCCCACAATATAGTAGACCGGCTTTCTCGCCTCGTCGATATTGCGCCCCGCGCCCACATAGGGGATTCCCGTCTCACGCAAGGTATCCAGTGTATCCTCCAGAGCCGTCGGGCCGTAATCATAGGCATGGTTATTGGCCAGTGATACCAGATCCACCCCCATATCGGTCAGGTATGCCGCCGTCTCCGGCCTAGCCCGGAATGTAAACTGTTTGTCCTCCGTGGGTGTCCCCCGGCCGGAATAGGCAAACTCATTGTTGAGCATCATAATATCCGCCGACTGCATCCGTTCGATCACCTCCGGCGTAACGCCCTTGGATATATCGCCGTCGGAGCGCACCGTCCCCGTAATCGCATAGTTGTCGTCAAACAGAATATCCCCCGCAAATGTCATGGTCACCCTGCCGGGTTGGGCAGGTTCCACCGTATAGATATTGTTCTCTTCCATGTAAGCGGGATCGTCCAGTACTTCCTGATATCTGGAAACCGTTTCCGGCTCCGTCACGTCGCTCTCCCCCTCGTCTCCTGCATCGTCCTCCTTTTCCGCAGGCTCTTCATCTTCGGTTCCCGGCGTCTCTTTTCCGTGATCCGGCCGAACAATATCCGCCGGTTTCGTCTTCACCGGCTCCATAATCCACTGATGCGCCGCCAGCGCCAGAACCCCCAACGCCACCGCCGCCGTCAGCGTAATCACAAAAGGCAGGAAAAAACTTCTGTGAAACCGTATTCTCTTTTTCTTTTTATTTTTACGTGATCTCTTCTTAGCCATGCGACCATTATAACATTAAAAAGCCGCTATAGCAAAAGCAATCAGGCAATTCCAAGTTCTTTTCGCTCTACTCTTTGACCGGCATCCCGTTTTCCAGTTCCTTGTCGCACTCTATTACCACCTTTGTATCGCCCGAAAGCAGCTCGTCGGCAATCGCCGCATATTCCTCGTTTTTGTCAAGCAGGCGCACCGTCATGCTCCTGACGCCAAGCTCCGTGCCAAGGATGCCCTCCTTTTCCTCCAGCACATAAATCGTGTTGCCGCCGTCGTTGTGAAGCGCTTTGACCGGTACCACAAAATCATAAATTTCCGATGTGGAGTTCAGCTCCATCACGCCCTCCGTACGCCCCGCCCCCACGCCCGGTTCCAGCCGGATCGCCACGGTATAGCCGCCGTTTTCCTGCACAATGGAATCAATCGTTTCGGATACTTCCTCGGCGCTGCCCGGAAATGTAAGTTTTACCATATCCCCTGTATGCACCAATGGCTTCTGTTCCTGCGTGATAACTGTGCAAAATATCCTGCCGCCCGCATCGTCGGCATAACGGAGAACCGCATCCGATCCCATCCGCATACCTGACTGTATCATCACTTCCAGAACATCCCCCGCTCCCTGGGCCGTCACCTTGCCCTCATTCTCGGAAAGTTCCGTCAAAAGCGCAATCTTCTCCTGCCTCTCCCGCACCTGGCTGACGCCGGAAGCTCCCAGTTCCAGACCGCTCTCCGCCGCGCCCTGTGCGCGCCTTGCATCCTCTAATTCCCTGTCCGCCTGTCTTAAAACCTTTTCCTTCTCAAGCCGTATATCTTCGATCTCGCGCTCTTTCTCCGCTATATCCCTGTCAAACCGAAGCCGCTCATCCGCCCAGGCAATCCAGGTCTCGTTGGAGGCATCCTCCTTCGGAATGCGGAACATATGGGTATCCAGATCTTCCATAAGCTCCTCGAGCTTCTTTGTCTCCTCCGCAATCCTTCTGTCGAGTTCTATGACACTTGTGTCATAATCTTCCTGCGCGCGGGTCGTATTCGTAGCCGCCTCCCGGCGCTTTGCCTGTTCCTGCTTCTGCCACGCCTCCTCCTGCGCATTAAGTTCCGAAAGCTGCGCGAGCAAGTCTTCCGTATTCACCTCATAGAGAACCGTTCCCGCTTCTATCCGATCTCCCGCCGCCACGCACACCTTCTCCACAAGCAGGCCGTCCAGTCCGATCACCGCCTGGGCGCCTACTGCCTCCACCGTCCCCTCCGCTATGACCTTATTGCGGATGGATGCCGACGTGGGACAGCTCCACATCACCCTTGGCATCCGGCTCACATAGACTATCCGTGACACATATGTCATAATTAGCATAACGGCCATAAAAAGTGCAAATCCCTGCCACAGTTTTTTCTTCGATCCCATCTACCCCATACCTTTTCGCGTTGCTTACCTTTTCACCCCGATATATGCGATTCCCTCTTCCAGCGCATCCTGCCCCAGTGCAAAGACAAACAGCGCGGGAATCAGCGCCATCACCGCCACCGCGAAGGCAAATCCCGCCTGACTGATGCTAATCTGCGGCAGATAGAGGGAGAGCGGCCAAGCCGCCTGTTCCTCCAGAAATGCCATAGGCTGTTCCACCAGATTCCAATACTCCAAAAAACTCAAAACCATTGCCGCCTGTATTCCCATCTTTCCAAGCGGCAGGCCGATATAAAAAAAAGTCTGCAGTTCCCCCGCGCCGTCCAGTCTCGCCGCCTCCAAGACCGCTGCGTCAATCTGGGTGAATCCCCGGTACATGATAAACACCGGGAAAGTGGAAAATACGGCCGGAAGGATCACTGCCGCGGGATGATTGTACAAGTGCAGTTTCTGTAAAACAATGTACTGCGGCAGAAGCATCACCTGAAAGGGGAGAAGCATGAGCACCACATAGAGCCCGAACAGAAAGTCCCTTCCCCGGAAGCGGAAAGCGGCAAACGCCCATGCCGAAGGCAGCCCCACAATAAGCTGCCCAAAGAGAATCGCCGCCGTCATCCCCACGGTATTCCAGAACAGCCGGTAGAAAGCGGGCGACTCAATCAACAGCCTGGAAAAATGGTCGATTGTGGGATAGACGGGAATCAGATGCCACGCCGCAAATCCCTTCCCCTCCCCAAGGATCGGTGAAAGAATCCGCCTTATCTCCGCGCCGTCCATCAGGGAGCCGCCGGGAATCATGAGAAGAGGCGCGCAGATCAAAACCGCCGCGGCCACACAGATTCCGGCAGCGAACCATGCCCTGCTCCGCTTCCGCCATTTGCCATACGCCTGTGTCGCCCATGCCGGGGCTGTCAACCTACTCCCCATTTTGTTTTCTTCCACCTCATTCTTCTCACGCTAACCCAGCTTTTTTTGCAGAAACAGACACACGATAAGCAGCACCAGCGACATAATTACCGTCAGCGCCGCCATCCTGTCAAACTCCAGTTTCAGATACCAGTTTTGCAAAAGGTGCTGTAAAAAATAAATGTGCGCCTGCGGATAACTGCCCGCCACCATCCAGACCTCCCTGTAGCTTTTGAAAATCTGCAGCACGGAAAGCATCCCAATCGTAAAGAAACTGCCGGAAAGCCCCGGTCTGATGATATAATGCCAGTTCTGCCACCTGTTCGCGCCGTCCACCTGCGCCGCCTCCTCCACTTCCTTTGGCAGCGCGGCAAGTCCCGCCAGCCAGAGAATGACCATATACCCCGTGTTTTTCCACAAAAAACTGCACACTACCACAAACAGCGCCCACTCGGTGTTGAGATAGTCGATGGCTTCAAAGGCAGGGAGCGCCGTTATTTGTTCCGATATCTTTGTCAGCATACCATTGATGACTCCCTGTCTGTCGATCAGAATCTGTAATGTCAGAACCATGACCGCCGCCGGCACCGCCATAGGCAGGAGCATCGCCGACACCAGCCTGCGGCGCATCAGGAGATTTCTCAAAAGCAGCGACAGGATCAGGCTGATTCCCATGAGAAGCGGCACCCCTACCGCCATATACAAAAACGTATTGCGCACGGCAAGCACAAAGGCGCCGTTTTCAAGCACCGCACGGTAATTGTCAATCCCCACGAACGCGCTGTTGCCGGATTTAAGGAATGACCGCCGCACGACCTCCAGAAACGGCAGCAGATAGAACAGCATGACACCCGCAAACCCCGGCAGCAGAAAAAGCAGCCTTTTACTCCTCCATCTCAATCGCCATCTTCCTCTCAACCTCTTTTGCCCCTTCCTCCGGGGTCAGCTCGCCCGCAAGCACCCGGACGCCGACCTTCGTCGCGCATTCCTCCAGCATCGTTCCCGGGCGGTAACAGCAGGACGCATCCTCCATCATCTGATAGAGCCACTGTTTTTCTTCCTCCGTGGGCCAGAAATTCGGACGGTTGATCCCGGTGGGGTCCTTAAATCCCATGGTCTGTCCGAACTCTATGTTGTCGATATCCAGGATGTCGTCCAGAGAATCCTTCCGTATTGTAAGTCCGCTGCGATTTCTCGGTTTATCCAGCCACCACTTTCTCATCATCGGATCGGAGAGCAGAAGATTCATGTATTCTTCGGCAAGCTCCGGCTCTTTTCCCTGCTCGCACAGTCCCACGATGGTCCTCGCCCAGTAGACGTTGTCCGCCTGCCCCGTGTACGCGTCAAATGTCACCACATCCTCCAGTTCCTTCTCCTGCCAATCCGCCGCCATATTCGCTTTGTTCACATGAATGCCCGTCATGCCGACCTGCGGGGTCATGAGGAAGCCCAGCTGCAGCCAAGTCTCGCCGAAGTTTTGCTGGGCAGCGTACTGAAAATTAAATCCGATATCCACCATGTCCATATCCTCAGGTTCATACCATTCCATATTATTTTTCTGCCACGCTTCCCGCCCTGCATCGTCAAATCCGGCGCTGTCTATCTCCCACATCTTACGCACAGCCTGATAGTACGCCGTCAGCTTCTCCACATCCAGGCTGCCGTCCTTACTTGTCCATGCGGGAAGACAGACCGGCATTGTCTGTAATAGGACGTCCTTCGGATATAGCGTATACAGAATCGCCCCTTCCGGGTGCTTCTGCCTTGCTTTCTCCATACCGGCAATGATATCCTCGAGGCTGTCCTCCCCTTCCAGATACGTCTTCTCCCCAAGCCAGAGGGGAAGGTAGACCATCATCGGCACGCTGTATATTTTATTTTTCTCCGTCATCCGCATTCCCTCTACGATATTCCGGTACAGAATGCCGTCATCCAGATAAGGCTGCAGGATTCCATCCAGCTCCCTGAGCACCCCCTTGTCAGCATACTGTTCGATATCCATTCGGTCCATTACGATCACATCCGGCGCCTCTCCCGCCAGCAGACGCGTGTTCAGGTTCTTCAGCGCGTCTTCCCTGCTGACCGCGTTGTCGCCGTCCATCCCCGTCTCGTACCGCACAAGGACATCCGGGTGCTCTTTCTGGAAAAGCTGTCCCGCATAGCGGATCCAGCCGTTCTCCTCCAGACTGTACACCGTTAGTTCCTTAGCCGGTCTGGCGGGAAGCGTCTCGTCATAATACATCTCCACCATATAATTACCGTCAAACAACACGCGGAACGCCCCGTTGTCAAGCGCCTGCATGGCACGGGGGCTGCGCTGGGTATCCCCGAGCGCGGTCATCTGCCCGTCCGCAATCTGCTCAATCACCGAGCCGCCCCATATGTAGCGGTACAGCCCTGTGCGGCATGCCATGTACAATATTTGCGCGTTCCCGCCGTCATCCCCCATACCGGCGCCGGATGCACCGCCGCCTTCGCTGTCCGCAGGCGCGTCTGCCCCTCCGTCGCCATCATTCTTTGAGGAATCCGGCATAACATTTCCCTGCATGTCCTTGTCGGATACCGCCAGCACAAGACCGCCGGTGCTGTGGCTTGACAAAAACTCATCCAGCACGCTGCTTCCGCCTAACAGTTTTCCTTCCGCCCTGTCGTAAAAATAAGCTTTCCCATCATCCGCCGCCAGCATCACATCGCCCCCAAAGACAATGGACTTTACCTGTTCCCCTGTGGCAAAAAGGCTCTCCACCTCTCCATTCCCCACATTGACCCGGTACACAGCGTGATCGGACGCCGCATACAGCTCGCCCTCGGGCGAAAAGGCGAACGTATTCAGGTTCGTCGCCTTCTCATATCCCTCGCCGTGCGGTTCCAGCGCCTGTTTCTGCCCCTTTTCATCCACATAATAGTACAGATAGCGGATGTCCCCCGCAATCCACAGCGCCTCCATTTCCTCATCATTCCAAAACCTGGGCGTATAGGCAAAGACAGACGCTCCCTCATCCGACACCCCCACCGCATACTTGACATGGATATTTGCATTACTCTCCCAGCTTCGGTCTTTTCCTTTACTCTCGCCCTGCGCGTCCACATAGGTCAGCTCCGTATCCATGCCGTACAGATAGTAGCTCCCGTCCGGGCACGGATGCATATACTCAAAAGTCCCCGGCGGCAGCTCCACCTCCCGGTCCGCATACCGCCCCATGGGGATCTCTTCCTCCTGATCACCGCAGCCCCAAAACGCCGCGCACATGGCGCATATCATTATATATAGCATGATTCGTCCTTTTTTCTTCATACGCCGCTCCCGTCCGTTATCTTCCCTGTCATTGCGAAGCGCATCCTAGCATTGTAAGTATCGGCACCCCTAAATGCGTTTCGCATTGCTTTAACCATATTATAATAAAATCTCCCTCTAAATATCTTCTAAGAAGTTTCTAGGAAATCTCTAAATTTAGAAGTTATTTAAAGACTAAATGTGGTAAACTGTTCACGAAAGTGTTGAAAAAGAGGACGCTGCGAAATGAATATCCTGATCATTGAAGATGATAAAGACTTATGTCACGCCGTATCATGGCAACTGCGGCGGGAGGGGCATCTCGTTGACTGCTGTCATGACGGCAGCGAGGCCGTTCTGTATATCAGGCAGGGCATTTACGACCTGATCCTGCTAGACTGCATGCTGCCCGGCACGGACGGGCTGCACCTTCTTCGCGGCATACGCGCCGAGAAAAACCTGACTCCCGTCATCATCCTATCCGCCCTCGGCGAAGTGGACGACCGGGTGGCGGGACTAAACGCGGGCGCGGACGACTATCTGGTAAAACCTTTCGCCTACTCGGAGCTCTCCGCCAGAATCGCTTCCCTGTTCCGCCGCAAAAACGCCTTTGAGAACACCGCCCTTTCTTTCGGCGACCTGTCTTTGGACAGCGCGGAAAACATTCTTATGTGCGGGGATAAAAAATGCGCCCTCTCCCAGACGGAAGGCGACTTGATGCGTCTGCTTCTGCAGACAGGCGGCAGGACCACCGACCGCACTGTACTGCTGCATAAGGTGTGGGGGCTGGACACTTCCGTGGAAAGCAGCAATCTTGACAACTATATCTACTTCCTGCGCAAGCGTCTGAAGACATTAGACAGCCGCGTCGCTATCGTCAACCGGCGCGGGCACGGTTACCATCTGGAATATAACGGCGGATAACAGCTGTATATGTATCGAGTTGTTTTAAAAAAGCAAAGGAGCTTATATGTATCAGGATGTACGGCTTCGGCTGACCAAACTTTTCACTGCAGTTCTATCCTTCCTGCTGGCTGTCCTGCTCGGCGTCTGTTTTTATTTTTCCATAAGGCAGCAGTTTTCCATGCAGTTATCTTCTTTTACAAGCCAGTCCTACACTGTGTTTGAATCCATCAGCGAACAGACGGTCCTCACTTCCCGCTGGCTTGCCGCCCATGAAGAAAATGCCGGATTTCGTATCTATCTGTGGGACAATGGGACGGAGCTGTTCCACAACGGCGACCACGCCAATCAGCTTTTCCCCGAATACGCCTATTACCTTTCCGCACCGGCCGCCGGCCGCACCCTGCATCCTTACCAAAAAACGGGCGGCGTCTCGGTTGGCAGGCACGGCGTCCTGCCCGAAGTTCTCCATTATCAAAGGCAGCTGATTAAAGACGACAGCATTCTGCAAGTCTGTTTTCTGCAGTCTTTAAGACCGCTCTACGGGCGCATCAGGAGCAGTCTGTTTCTCTATTTCTTCCTTTTTCTTTTCTCCCTCAGTCTCCTCGCGCTCTTTTGCTGGTATTTCACTGGACGGCTTTTGCAGCCCCTGCTCGCATCCCAGGAAAGCCAGAACCGTTTCATTGCCAGCGTCTCCCATGAACTGCGCACACCGCTTGCGGTCATTCTCTCAAACGCCTCCGCCTGCGAAAAAGCGCCGGCCGCCGAACAAAAATCTTTTTTTCAGGTAATCGCAAGGGAAGGGGCACAAATGTCCGATATGCTGGAACAGCTCCTCACCCTATCCCGCGCGGACAGCCACGGGCTGGTTCTTCGCATGGAAGAAACAGATTTACAGACGCTTCTCCTCGAAACATACGAAAACTTCCTGCCGCTTGCCACTGAGAGCGGGCACTTTCTCTCCATCCGTCTTCCCGAATCCGAGCTGCCCCTCTGTCCCTGCGATCAGGGGAGAATACGACAGGTGTGTCATATTCTTCTGCACAACGCCCTGTCTTACACGCCCGCCGGAAGTACGATACTTTTCTTCATAGGCGAAGGTTCTTACGAAAAGGAAATTTCCATCGGCATACAGGATAACGGTCCCGGCATTCCCGACGGAGAAAAGGAGAAAGTTTTCGACCGCTTTTACCGCGTCAATCCCGATTCTCCCGCTGCCAGACAGGAAAAAGGGCATCACGGTCTGGGGCTTGCAGTGGCAAAAGAAATCGTTTTGGCCCACAGGGGGACTCTTACCGTCTCCGACGCGCCAGCGGGCGGCGCGCTGTTTCTCGTGACCCTGCCCTTATAAACATAAACGGGCTTGAAATGCTTCGCATTTCCAAGCCCGTTTTGTCCGCTGCTTCCATATAGAAGTTCTTTTTACTCTAATACTTAGCCACATTCACCTTAACGCCGGGGCCCATGGTGGTTGCCAGCGTGATACTTCTGAGATACTGTCCCTTAAGCGCTGCGGGCTTTGCCTTGACAATCGCCTCCATAAGCGCGTTGAAGTTCTCCTGAAGCTTGCTCTCCTCGAAAGAGGTCTTGCCTACAGGTACGTGGATGATGTTCGCTTTATCCAGTCTGTATTCGATCTTACCGGCTTTGATATCGCTGATCGCCTTCGCCACGTCCATGGTAACCGTGCCTGCCTTCGGGTTGGGCATCAGGCCTTTCGGACCAAGCACCTTACCCAGACGTCCTACAACGCCCATCATATCGGGAGTTGCCACTACCACGTCAAAATCAAGCCATCCTTCGTTCTGAATCCTGGGGATCAGCTCCTCGCCGCCTACATGGTCAGCGCCCGCTGCCTCCGCCTCGTTTACCTTGTCGCCCTTGGCAAATACCAGTACGCGAACCGTCTTACCGGTTCCGTTAGGCAGTACCACCGCGCCACGAATCTGCTGCTCCGCGTGACGGCCGTCACACCCGGTTCTGATATGAACCTCTACAGTCTCATCGAATTTTGCTGTTGCTGTCTTTTTCACTAAGGCAATCGCTTCCGCTGTGTCATACTGGACAGTACGATCTACCAGCTTAGCCGCCTCCTGATATTTTTTACCGTGTTTCATCTCGAACCCTCCATTACTCTTCTACTGTGATACCCATACTTCTCGCAGTACCGGCGATCATGCTCATTGCCGCCTCAACGCTCGCCGCGTTCAGATCAGGCATCTTCATCTCTGCGATCTCCTGGAGCTTTGCCTTGGAAATGGTAGCCACCTTTGCCTTGTTAGGCGTAGCGGAACCAGACTTGATGTTGCATGCCTTCTTTAAGAGTACTGCAGCAGGGGGAGTCTTCGTGATAAAACTGAAGCTTCTGTCTGCATACACTGTGATAACAACCGGGATGATCACATCACCCTTGTCGGCTGTTCTTGCGTTGAACTGTTTTGTAAATTCAACGATGTTAACCCCATGCTGACCAAGAGCAGGACCAACCGGGGGCGCTGGTGTTGCTTTACCAGCAGGGATCTGTAACTTGATGTATCCTTCTACTTTCTTTGCCATTTCGGCACCTCCTATAATATTGTGGTTCGGACGCTATTCCACCTGTCTTCCGCAAATTACGAGATTGTCGGAGACAAGCTCGGGTTTGGGTTTTAACGCAACGCGTTTAAACCGCTTTAACCGGCTCCCACCTATACCTAAACCGCCCGCAGGCGGGTTAAATATCCATACTCATTACAATTCTACAATTCAGCCCACGCCATTCGCAAAACGCGCTTTCAGCGCTTCCCGTTGCTACGCAACTCTTTTTGCTCATGTACGGGCGTTCCCTCAGAGCATCATCTTCCTGTCAAACTCGTGCAAGCACGGTTTGCCCGTAAGATTCGCTCTGGCTGAACTGTTATCTCATACTTCTGACCTCCGCGAAGCTGATCTCCACGGGAGTCTCTCTTCCAAACAGCTCCACATTGATGGTAGCCGTCTGCTTGCCATAGTCGATTCTCTGCACAACGCCCACGGTATCCTTCCAGACGCCCGCAACTACCGCGATGGTATCTCCTTCCGCGAAATCGACACTCATATTCTCTACCTTGATGCCGAGAGGCTTCATCTCCGCCTCCGTGAGCGGCACAGGCTTACTCCCCGGTCCCACGAATCCCGTCACACCTCTCGTGTTTCTCACGACATACCAGGTGTCATCATTCATAATCATATTGATCAAAACATACCCCGGGAACATCTTTTTCTGAACGGTCTTACGCGCGCCGTTCTTCAGCTCCGTGACGTCCTGCATCGGCACCCTGACTTCCAGAATTTCTTCCTCCAGATGCCTGTTTTCAATCGTTTTTTCTATGTTGGCTTTTACCTTATTTTCATACCCGGAATAAGTATGCACAACATACCAATTCGCCTCTGCCATACGGATCCTCCCTGTCTTGCCAAAAATTAAGAACCTGTCTTAAAATTTCAGTGTAGTAATGAACTCCACGCCGTACTGCAGACCAAAATCCAACACTGTGATAATCGCTCCTACCACGAGGGAAATAACAACGACTGCAATAGACTGTTTCAGGAGAGAATCCTTATCAGGCCAGCTGATCTTCTTAAACTCAGCCTTCACGCCGTCAAAAAATTTGACTGCTTTCTTATCTGCTTTCGCTGAATCTGCCATAGTTCAATATCTCCTTTTTCAACCGACGAACGCTTATTTCGTCTCCTTATGCAGGGTATGCTTCTTGCAGAATCTGCAATACTTCTTGATTTCCATCCTGTCGGGATGTGTCTTCTTATCCTTTGTCGTATTGTAGTTACGCTGTTTACACTCCGTACATGCCAATGTGATTCTTGTGCGCATATCTTGCCACCTCCACCTGTATTACGATTCGTTTGATCTTGTATCTCTCATTTTTTGAGCATAAAAAAAAGACCTTATTCTGTTCTCGCTCACACAATATATCATACAGTGTGCCCTAAGTCAACCGTTTTTTGTAATTTCTCCCCCAAATCTCTCACTTTTTTCATAAAACCCCTTAATGAAATGCCCCCTTCATACGATATATATAATAACTACGGAAATACTTGCATTTTTCGTGAAAAAAGTGGTAAAATAAAGACACTAATATAATATTAGGTAGAAACGCCCACAAAAGATACCTTGCAGGCTACGGATGGCCGCAGGAGGTATCTGTTATGCTTTCACGGAAGAAAGGAGGGCTTATGGCTTACAATACCATCCATAATTTATCCAATGTCTATAATTTCTATATGACGACCTATGCGCCGAAGTCGAGCACCCCTTATGATACGCATAAGAAAAGTGAGCTTCGCAGCGTATACAATTCGATTGTCAAGATGAACAAGGAATCGCCCCTGTTCATTCTGGACACCAGCAAAGAATCCCGGGAATTTGCAGTGGGCATAAAGGAAAATGCCAGAGAGCTCCGCAATACCATCGCGTCTCTGGGCGGCCTTGACGAGGAAGAGCTTCTGAATAAGAAAGTAGCCTTCTCCAGCAATGAGGATATTGTCACCGCAAAGTATATCGGTTCCAAAAAGCCGGACGACGACTTCCCTTCCTATGAGGTCGAGGTAAACCAGCTCGCTTCGTCACAGGTAAATCTGGGAAAGTTCCTGCCCGCTGACGAACCGGCAGCGCTTGCTCCCAATACGTATTCTTTCGACGTAGGGATCGAGGATCTGAGCTACGAATTTCAGTTCAGCATCAAGGCAAGCGACACAAACAAAGATGTGCAGGCACGTCTTTCCCGGCTGATCACCAATGCAAATATCGGCATGTCGGCACAGGTCATTGAAGACGGAAACGGCGGCACTGCCCTGCGGATGGAGTCAGATGCCACAGGACTGAAAGACGGCAAAAAGATGCAGTTCCACATATCTGACCAGCGCACCAGTAAAACAGCGGGCGTGGTGGATTATCTTGGGCTTGACTATATCGCGTCCCAGGCAACGAACGCTTCTTTCCTGGTAGATGGGGAGGCGCATTCTTCCACCAACAACCACTACACCTTAGACCACACCTATGAATTACAGTTCAAGGGCGTGAGCAGCGAGGAAGGGGAAACCGCTTCTATCGGCATTAAGACCGATGTGGAATCACTGGCCGAGAATATCAACACACTGATACGGGGATATAACTCGTTCCTGCATGCAGTTTCCGAGTACAGCGGCGTACAGCCCAAAAGCGACCGCCTGTTCCATGAGATGAGCAGCGTGGCAAGAGTTTACGCAAAGGGGCTCACCTCCGCGGGACTGAACCTGAACCTGGACGGCACGTTGGAAGTAGACAACAACGTGCTGCGGCAGAAGGCTACCAGCGAAGATGCCAAGGAGGCGTTCTCCTCTATGAAGGGCTTTACAAACTCCATCCTTCGCAAATCCAATCAGGTCTCCCTGGACCCGATGCACTATGTCAATAATGTGATCGTGGCTTACAAGAATCCCGGCAAGAACTTCGCAAGCCCCTATATCACAAGCGCGTACAGCGGGATGATGTTCAACAGTTATTGCTAGGACGGATATAAGGATATCAAAACAGCGGGTCAATGACCCGCTGTTTTTGGTTCGTAGAGGCGCAGCATGATAGGGCAATCTGTCGTCCCTGCGCAAACTCGTGCCCACCTCGCTTCGCAAGCTCGGCACTCAAACAGTGCTTCGGGACGGGCAGATATGCCCTATCATGCTGCGCTACCTATGCTATCTATTACAGCGGTATATTTCCATGTTTCTTCTTCGGATTTTCTATCTGCTTATTCTTCAATCCCCGCAGCGCCTTTAACAGCGCTTCCCGCGTCTCCTCGGGTTTGATGACCTCGTTGACGTAGCCTCTGGACGCAGCCACGTAGGGATTTAGGAATCTGTCCTCGTACTCCTGCTTGCACTGGGCACGCATGGCTTCAGGGTCTGCCGCCGCCTTGATCTTTCTCTTGAAGGCGATGTTGACCGCGCCGTCCGCCCCCATCACCGCGATCTCCGCGATGGGCCATGCATAGACGATATCCGCCCCCATTTCCTTAGAGTTCATGGCGATATAAGCGCCGCCGTAAGCCTTCCGCATAATCAGCGAAATCTTCGGCACGGTTGCCTCCGAGTAGGCGAAAAGTATCTTTGCGCCGTGGCGGATGATGCCATTGTGCTCCTGCGCTGTCCCGGGCAGAAAGGCCGGCACGTCAATCAGGGTGACAAGCGGTATGTTAAAACAGTCACAAAAACGGATAAACCGCGCTATTTTATCGGAAGCGTGGTAATCGAGGGAACCGCCCATGGAGTTCGGCTGGTTCGCCACAATCCCGACAACCTTGCCTTCCATACGGCACCACCCCACCACCGCGTTGGTGGCAAATTCTTTTTGCACCTCGAAGAAACTTCCCTCGTCCACGATGCAGTCGATCACCTCTTTCACATCATAGGCATGGCGGGAATTATCCGGCACGATATCCTTGAGTTTGGCAGCTTTTGCTTTCAGCGCATTGTCCTGCCTCGCTCCTTCGCCTCTGCCAAACACTCTGCCCACTCTGGATGAAATGCTCTGCCGCTCGGGCGTATTCACCACGGGAGGCCTCTCCGTCCAGTTGCTCGGCAGATAGGAAAGCAGTTTTCTCACACCCATCAGGCACTCGTTTTCCGTGTCGTAGGTAAAGTGGGACACGCCGCTCTTCTTCGCGTGCACCTGCGCGCCGCCCAGCTCCTCCACCGAAACTTCCTCATTGATGACCGTTTTCACTACGTTCGGTCCAGTGATAAACATTTTCGAGATATCCTTCACCATAAAAATAAAGTCGCAGATGGCGGGCGCATAGCAGGCTCCGCCCGAACAAGGTCCAAGGATCACCGCGATCTGCGGAATCACCCCGGACGCTTTTGTATGACGTAAAAACATCCCGCTATAGCCGCTCAGGGAGGAAATACCCTCCTCGATTCTCGCGCCGCCGCTGTCGTTTATACAGATCAGGGGCGCCTTCATCTCCATTGCCATATCCTGAATCCGGCATATTTTAAAGGAATGGTATTCGCCAAGCGTACCGCCGATCACCGTGAAGTCCTCGCTCGCCACAAACACCTGTCTGCCGTCGATCTCCCCATATCCCGTCACCACACCGTCTCCGGGCACACGTCTCTTGTCCAGGTCAAAGTCGTCGATGCGGGACTCCAGAAAACCGTCCACCTCCACAAACGTACCGGGGTCAAGAAGCATCTCAATCCGCTCTCTCGCCGTCAGTTTCCCGTTCGCGTGCTGCTTGTCAATCCTGCTCTGACCACCGCCAAGCAAAGCCTTTTCTCTTCTCCTGTCCAGTTCCCTGTTTGCCTCATTCCAATTCATAGGGCGCCTCCATAAAAATTCGGATCAGCCGACTCGAAATGCTTCGCATTTCTCGTTCGCTTCGCTCGCCATAAGGTCTCGTGCACTGTCGCTCATGCAAGCATGGCGACGCACCCGATCCCTTCTGTCTCTGCTGATCCAAAATACTTTGATATTCAAACTATCAAGAAATATTATAGGCAGGGCCCTGCCTGTTGTCAAGACTCTGCCTCAATTTTTATGCAGCAGCTCTGCCCGAACGGAGAATGCCTGCTTTTGGTATTCTCCCACGCGAAACATAATACTTCTTGGCAACCCGCCCTATGACGGGACGTCTTTCGAAGTACTTTTCGCGTTGTTCGCCGCCTCAAGTGCCTGTGCGATCACCTTGTCCATGTCGTAATAGCGGTACTGTCCCAGCCGCCCGCCGAACATCACATAGGGCTTGGCCTTTGCAAGCTCTGCATACTTCTCCATCAAGCTCTCATTTTTCTCGTCATTGATCGGATAGTAGGGCTCCTCCCCTTCTTTCCAGACCGCCGGATATTCTCTGGTGATCACCGTGCCTGGCTGCGTGCCGAACTCAAAATGCTTGTGCTCAATCACCCTGGTATAAGGGATTTCGCGCTCCGTGTAATTCACCACTGCGTTTCCCTGGTAATTATCGCAGTCCCCAAGATACTCTGTCTCAAACCTCAGGGAGCGGTACTCAAGATGCCCCAGCGAAAAGTCGAAAAACTCATCAATCATTCCCGTATACAGAACCTTGTCGTATGTATTGCCGTCACGGTCTTTCAGGCAGATGCGTCCGTCCCGCTCTTCCTCTGTCACAAATTCCCGGTATGACACGCCTGTCGTCACCTCAATACCCTGCAGCATTTTCTCTACCATTATGGTATAGCCTCCCACAGGAATCCCCTGATAACGGTCATTGAAATAATTGTTATCATAGGTAAAACGAAGGGGCAGCCTCTTGATGATAAAGGCCGGCAGTTCCGTGCAGTCCCTGCCCCACTGCTTCTCCGTGTAGCCCTTGACCAGCTTCTCGTATACGTCCCGGCCCACCAGCGAAAGCGCCTGCTCCTCCAGATTTTTCGGCTCTGCGATGTGAAGGTCTGCGATCTGTTCCGCAATTTTTTCTTTCGCCTGCGCGGGCGTCACCACGCCCCACATTTTGCTGAACGTGTTCATATTGAAAGGAAGATTGTACAGCTCCTCCTTATAACGGGCAACCGGCGAATTGATGTAGTGGTTGAACTCCGCAAATTGGTTTACATAATCCCATATAGTCTTGTCGGAAGTATGAAAAATATGCGCGCCGTAGCGGTGCACCTGTATACCTTCCACTTCCTCCGTATAAATATTGCCGGCTACATGCTGCCTTCTGTCAATCAGGCGCACCCGCCGGCCTTTTTTGTACATTTCGTGGGCAAACACAGAGCCGTACAGCCCTGCGCCCACGATAAGATAATCATAATTCATTTTTACTCCTCAGTAGCCTTATACTTATCAAGCTGAGCATAATCTTCCATCAACTCAAGCGCTTTCTTGCGTCCGGTTTTATTCAGCTTCACATAATACTGCATCACCCGGTTTTCCATGATTTTACCGCCGAGCAGACTCTTCTGGTTAATAGGTGTGAAATCTACGGGATTCAGATTCAGCCTGTCGCACATGCGGATCACCGTACCGTAAGCCATACCCTCAATACCCCTATCGAGTGCGGTAACTAACGTAGAGTATGGTATTTCCATCTCAATCGCAAACTGTCTGACACTCTTATGCTGTTTTAAGATTTCTGCCTTTAAGATTTCTGCCTTTGTCATAATAGACCCCCTTATCATGTATTATATTCTTTAATGAGAAGAGGTCTTCTCCTCTCTGCTTGGGGATAGTATACCATATTTGCATTCAAAAAGGAACCACCTACCACTACTGTTAAACGGAATATCGTCATGTTCATCATGTTTTCCCTTTCTTTTTTGTACTTTTTGTACAAAAGGAACAATAAATCTCCCCTTTCTCCAATAAAAACCGTATTGTCGCCACGCAAAGAAGGTGCTAAAATATACATAGTTTTAATAAATCACAAAAGAGGTGCTGCTATGTTACCCGTTTCCGTGTGCATGATTGCCAAAAACGAAGATAACCATATCGAGGAATGTCTCAAAAGACTTCGTCCCTGCCGCTTTGAAATTATTGTAGTGGACACCGGCTCCGTTGACCGTACCGTGGAGATTGCCCATAAATATGCGGACAAAATCTTTCACTTCGCATGGTGCGAGGACTTCAGCTGCGCGAGGAATTTCTCCATCCAGCAGGCAGCTAACGACTGGGTGCTCATTATTGACTGCGACGAATATCTGGAAAATGTCAATCTTGCACAGCTTGAGGACTCTCTCACCGGGCGGCGTGAAGCCGTCGGCATGATTACGCGCAACAATCCGTATACCGTACAGGGCGCGCGCTCCATCATGTCAGAGCGTATCGGCAGACTCTTCAACAAAAACTACTGCCATTACGAGGGCAGCATACACGAGCAGGTGCGCACCATGCAGGGCAAGGAGCCTGACACCTTCCCGATTCCCCTCACCTTTTACCACGAGGGCTACGTGAGCGAATCCGATAAACGTATGCGGGCTACCAGAAATCTGGAAATGCTGTTGCACGACCTGTCCCTGAAAGGTCCAAGCCCCTATATTTATTTCCAGCTTGGGCAGAACTACATATCCTTAAACGACATGGAAAAGGCGGCGCACTATTACAAGCTCGGACTTGATTTAAACGCGGATCCCAACTCGGATTTTGTGCAGAGTATGGCGGAAACCTATGGCTACTGCCTGATGGACCTGGCCAAATACGACACGGCCATGTCCCTCCGGGAAAAGTACGACCTGTTCTCCCACCGGGCAGATTTCGTCTTCCTGATGGGTATGCTCTATCAGAAAAAGGGCGAGTATGCCAAAGCCATCGAGGAATTTAAAAAGGCAACTTCGCTCACAGCCTATTCCCGCACAGGAGTCAACAGCTACCGCGCCAATTTCCATATTGCTGAAATATATGAGAGCATGGGCGAATTGGGACAGGCGAGAACCTACTACAAAAAATGCGGAGATTACGACCCCGCCGTCAGAAGACTCAGGGAGCTTTCCTCCCGGGAAAATGTCTCATGAAAGGAGAAGCCTTGTTTCCGCTGTCCGTCTGTATTATCGCTAAAAATGAAGACAAGCATATCGGGGAATGCCTGAAACGTCTGTCCACCTACGGTTTTGAGATCGTACTGACAGACACAGGCTCCACAGACAAAACTCTGGCGGTTGCCGAAAAATACACAGATCGGATTTACCACTTCGACTGGTGTGATGATTTCAGCGCCGCCAGAAATTTCTGTGCGCAAAAAGCCTCCTATGATTGGATACTTTTTCTCGATTGTGATGAATATATTGAAAAGATAGATCTGGCTGCACTCCGGCGCTGCATGGAAGAGCATTCGGACCACGCCGGGCGGATTCTCATTCGCAGCCGTTTCCTTCGCGGCGGTCAGACTTCCTTTGAGCAGACGCGGGTAAGCCGTCTGGCTGACCGCAGATATTTTCACTTTGTCGGGCCGGTGCATGAGCAGCTGGAACGCCGTGACGGCAAGGTGAAATCTGTCTATGACGCTCCTGTCACAATTCTTCATGTAGGCTATGACGAAACCGAAACCGACATGCAGGAAAAATCCCGCCGAAACATCGCCCTGCTCAAGGCGCAGCTCGACAGGGAAGGTCCCGATCCCTATCTCTATTTCCAGCTCGGTCAGAGTTACCGCAGGCTTGGTGACGCCGAGAACGCCTTTGACAGCTTTGATGCCGGACTTTCCATGGAGGTAGATCCCGAACTTGACTATGTGAAAACCATGGTGGAATCTTACGGATACACGCTCCTTGACTTAAAGCGCTTTCAGGAGGCGCTGGGACTCGCCGAACTTTACGGCGTCTTCGCCGTAAGGGCTGATTTTGTCTTTCTGATGGGGCTGATTTATATGAACAACGGACTTTTTGACGCCGCCATCGCGGAGTTTGAAAAGTCTGTCACCATAGAAGAGTTTTCTGTGGATGGGGTAAACAGCTATATGGCATATTACAATATCGGCGTGATTTATGAATGCACCGGACACACAAAAGAAGCGCGGAAGTATTATCGGAAGTGTAAAGGTTACGCGCCGGCAGAAGAACGGTTGAAGGCGCTTGGGACGTAAACATAAGCAGACTCGAAATGCTGCGCATTACTCATTCATGGTCTCCGGTCCGCGCAAAAACAGACGCCCGGGGGACGTCTGTTTTTCACGTACTTTCTGACTCCGCTTATGCGCGTAACTTCCAGATATCACGGTTGTACTCTTCGATGGTTCTGTCAGAGGAGAAGAAACCTGCCTTGGCGATATTCACAAGCATCATCTTTCTCCACTTCCCCTGGTCCTCATAATCCGCCATCATCTGATCCTTGGTTTTGATATAATCCTCCAGATCCAGAAGGGTCATAAACCAGTCTTTGTTTAACAGCTCCTTGTAGAGTCTCTCCAGATTTTCCTTATGGCCCACTTTCAGCGCCTGCTTGCTGACGATAAAGTCTACCGCCTCCTTAATCACGGGAGACTTCTTATAGTAATCCTTGGACACATAGTCAGCCTTCTCGTAGTGCGCAATCACCGCCTCGGATTTCTCACCAAAGATATAAATGTTGTCGTCGCCGACCAGTTCGTGAATCTCCACGTTCGCACCGTCGGAAGTGCCGAGCGTCACCGCACCGTTTAACATAAACTTCATGTTGCCCGTGCCGGACGCCTCCTTGGACGCCAGCGAGATCTGCTCGGAAATGTCGCATGCCGGAATCATTTTCTCAGCATAAGCCACATTGTAGTTCTCCACCATAAGCACCGTCATGTACGGGCTGACGTCGGGATCCTTATTGATTATCTCCTGCAGCACCAGAAGCAGGTGAATGATGTCCTGGGCGATCACGTAAGCGGGCGCCGCCTTTGCGCCGAAGATAAACGTCATGGGTCTTGCGGGCTTCTTGCCGGCCTTGATCTCCAGATACTTATGGATAATGTAAAGGGCGTTCATCTGCTGCCTCTTGTACTCATGCAGACGCTTGCTCTGAATATCAAAGATAGAATCGGGATTCAGCGTTACGCCTTCCACCTTCTGTACATAAGCTGCCAGATCTTTCTTGCGGTTCATCTTGATCTCGGCAATGCGGTTAAGCACCGCATCATCATCCTTAAACTCCAACAGCTTCTCCAGATTGGCCGCATCCTTCTTGTAGGCGTCCCCAATGGTCTCGGAAAGGAATCCCGCGAGCTCATGGTTACAGGACAAAAGCCACCTTCTGAAAGTGATGCCGTTCGTCTTATTGTTGAACTTCTCAGGATAAATCTTGTAGAACGCATGCAGCTCCGTGTTCTTTAGAATCTCTGTATGGATCGTCGCTACGCCGTTTACCGAGAAACCGTAATGGATGTCAATATGCGCCATATGCACCCTGTCGTCCTCGTCGATGATCTGCACCTTGGGGTCTTTGTATTTCTTCGCGATACGCTTATCCAGCTCCTTGATAATGGGCACAAGCTGGGGAACTACCTTCTCCAGATACGCAAGCGGCCATTTCTCAAGCGCCTCCGCCAGAATCGTGTGGTTCGTATACGCGCAGGTCCTGCTCACAACCTCAATCGCCTCGTCCATCGTAAACGCCTTCTCATCCACCAGAATACGGATGAGCTCGGGGATCACCATGGTCGGGTGGGTATCGTTGATCTGAATCACCGCATGGTCATACATGGTGCGCAGATCGTACTGTTTCTCCTTCATCTCCTTCAAAATCAACTGCGCCGCATTGCTCACCATGAAATACTGCTGGTAAATGCGCAGAAGATTTCCCGCTTCGTCGGAATCGTCGGGATAGAGGAAAAGCGTCAGGTTCTTCTCGATATCTTCCTTGTCGAAATCAATACCCTTCTTTACAAGGCTCTCGTCAATCGTCTCGATATCGAAAAGTCTCAGCTTATTCACGCCGTTGTCATAGCCAATGACATCAATGTCATAAAGCCGGGATGTCACCTTCTTTTCACCGAATGACACCTCAAAGGTCGTGTCAGTTTTCGTAAGCCACGACTGCTCCTCAATCCAGTCATTCTTCTCGGCTGTCTGCAGTTTGTCCTTAAACTCCTGCTTGAACAGACCGAAATGGTAGTTTAACCCAATCCCCTCGCCGGGAAGTCCCTGGGATGCAATGGAATCAAGGAAACATGCGGCCAGACGTCCCAGACCCCCATTTCCGAGAGAAGGCTCCGGCTCCACCTCCTCAATCGCAGAAAGCTCCTTGCCGTTCTTTAAAAGAATCTTCTCCAAATTGTCATAAATGCCCAGATTGATCAGGTTGTTGGATAAAAGCTTGCCAATCAGGAACTCTGCGGAAATATAATAAATTTTCTTCTCGCCTTCTATCCGCTCCGACGCTTCCATAAGCTTCTTGGAAAGCTGCAATATACTGTAATAAAGCTCCTCATTGCTGCAGGCGGAAATAGATTTGCCGTATCCGCTCTGCGTCTGGTTCTCCAGCTCCTGCTCCAGATTCATTACCAGTACGTCTCTTTTCAGGTTACTTGCCTGTGCCATGTTGAAACCTCCCTTTTCTACTTGTTTATTGTATGCTCTATGTTAATTATATTATCCAGTTCAGCCTTCTTGTAAACCCGCGCCTTCACACGTCATATGAGATTTTGCCAGGCGTCCGTCCACCATACACCGCCGGTCCTTTATCCCTTCGCCGCCATCAGGATATCTTCGTATTTCATCCTTACAAGCTTGTAGTCCAGCACAATCTGCCTTCCCTCTCCGCCGTCCAGCAGGCGCTTTAACTCCTCCACCGCCTCCGAAGCAATCCGCTCAAAATCCTGCCTGACCGTATTCATCTGCTTGCCCGCATACCCCATCAGCGTGATCCCGTCGAAACCGCATACGGGCCGGAATATATCCATATCCATCAGCGCCCTCATCGCGCCAATCGCCATCAGGTCCGAAGCACATACCACGATGTCCTTTTTCTTCGCATACCGAAGCGTCAGATTTCTCGCCTGCAGTTCCGAAAACTCCCCGTTCCTGACAAGCAGCGGTATCTCCTCTTCCTCCGCCAGCCGCTGTATGCCTTTGAGCCTCTCCCCGGAAACATAGCCGTTCTTCTTGCCCGCCAGATAGAGAATGCTCTTTCCCTTATTTTCCTTAAGCGTCTTTTTCGCCACGTCATACTGCGCCGCCGCCTGGTCAATCCAGACCGAGGATGAAGAGGCGTTCACCAGGGGCGCATCCACTGTCACAATCTTAAAGAGCTGCGCGCTAATCAGTTTCTGGAGCACCTTATCGTCCTTCGACATCCCGAAAATGATCAGCCCCGTAATGCTCTGGGAGCGCAGATAGCGCACCACCTCGTCCAGACTTTTATTTTTCAGCATGGAGTCAAAGATTGTGATCACATCCAGATTCAGCTCCACCGCACGGCTTATCGTGCCCGCCATATACTGCATGTTGATCTCGTCCACCGCCTGCGACACATTGCCCAGGTTCAAAAGCAGCGCCACTCTGCCTGACTGCTTGGAGGAAAGCGCCGCCGCAACGGAATTGGGTACGAAATTTAATTCCTCCACCGCCTTATTTACTTTTTTCTTTGTTGCCTCGCTCACATTAGGGTAGTTGTTAAGCACTTTGGAAACGGTGGAAATCGCCACCCCCGCCTGTTTCGCGACATCTTTGATTGATACCATATTTATTCCATTCCGAAACGATTCCTGTTTCAAAGAATATTTCTATCATTTTGTTCTTTCCCGCGCTGCATCCACAATCCGCCATTGGAAATCGTTTTCCAAAAAACATCATATAACAAAAGAGTGGTTTTGTAAACCACTCTTTTGAAAATTTCTAAGTTTATATTTATATCCTTGCAGAAAATGCCGTCCTATGGCATTCTTCTTCACATTTTTCTAACCAGGTGTCTCGGCAGTCCGTTCACAAAGAGAGGCTGCAGCTCACCCATGATAAGAGGTCTTGCGTACTTTTCGTATTCCTCTGTCAGACCCTTGCCGTCCGCTGTGATCCACTCGTCGGGCACGTTTCTCTCCACATTGGCAATCGCGTGAATATCGTAAGCGCTGGTACCGCACTGATACGGATCTTCACCGTTTCTGTCAAGCGTGATCATCATACCTGTCTTGCCTTCTTCCGCAGCCATCACCGCGTCGTGACCAACCTGGAACGCCTCGTTGATATCCGTCAGGGATGCCAAATGGGTAGCCGCTCTCTGCAAAGTAGAGAACTCGATTGCACGGGTCTTGAGACCTGTCTCAGCCGCAATCTTGTCAGCCAGCATAACTGCTGTGCCGGACATCTGCTTGTGGCCGAATGCGTCCACGGCAACTTCCCTGCCGATCTCGCACACATATCTGCCGTCTGCAACCTTAACGCCCTCAGAAACCGCAATGACTACGGAAGACTTCCTCTCGGCCAGATCCTTCACATCCGCAACAAACTTATCAATATCAAATACTTTCTCAGGCAGATAGATCGCGTCGCAGCCTTCGCAGTCATCGCCCTTTGCGAGCGCCGCTGCCGCCGTAAGCCATCCTGCGTTACGCCCCATGATCTCCACGATACAGACAGTGGGCTTCTTCGCGCCAAAGGAGGAATTGTCGCGGATAACCTCCTTTAAGGAAGCCGCAATATATTTCGCCGCGGAACCGTAGCCCGGGCAGTGGTCCGTCACAGGCAGATCATTATCAATCGTCTTGGGCACGCCCATAAATCTCTGGGGCTTACCGTGTGCCGCCGCATAATCGGACAGCATCTTAACCGTATCCATGGAGTCATTACCGCCAGCATAGAACAGGCACTCGATATCATGCTTTTCCATGATCTCAAACACCTTCTCGTAAACATCCTCGTGACCCTCGATCTGCGGCATCTTAAAACGGCAGGAACCTAAGAATGCGGAAGGCGTTCTCTTTAAGAGTTCAATTCCCGTCTCATCATCCAGGTACTCGCCAAGGTCAATCATCCTGTCATCCAGAAATCCCTCGATACCGTGGACCATGCCATAAATTTTCTTCACACCCAGCTTCTTCGCCGCAGCGTATACGCCTGCTACGGAAGAGTTGATAACGGCTGTAGGGCCGCCGGACTGACCAACAACAATATTTCCTTTCATGTTCGCTCTCCTTTTTATATTTTTGTTTACTGTATAGAGATTAGTATACCAAATATTTCCGGCCAAAACAAGTACAAGCTCGGAAATGCCGCCTGTTCGTCTGGTCCTAAGTCCTCATTGTATTTACTGCGCAAACATGCTACACTCTAATGTATATTGCATCTGGCCACTATATTTCAAGCGCGCATTGCGGGAAAGGCATACCTTTATTATGAAGAAATACATTTTAAGCTGCTGTTCAACCGCCGATCTTCCGGCGGAGCAATTTACGAAACGCGGCATTTTTTACGCCTGTTTTCACTACGAACTGGATGGGCAGGAATATCTGGATGATCTGGGCAAAAGCATGTCCTTTGAACATTTTTATCAGGCGATGACAGACGGCGCCGATACCAAAACCTCTCAGATCAACGTAGCGGAATTTACGGAATACTTCGAGCCTTTTTTGAGAGCCGGCAAAGATGTCCTGCACCTGTGTCTGTCCTCCGGCATTTCCGGCGTGATCAACTCCGCCATGGGAGCCCGGGAAATCCTTGCCGAAAAGTACCCGGACCAGACGATTTATATTGTAGATTCCCTGGCCGCGTCCTCGGGCTTTGGTCTCCTTATGGACAGGCTTGCCGACCTGCGCGACGAGGGCATGTCTGTTGAGGAGCTCTACCAATGGGCCCTTGACAACCGTCTTCGGCTGAACCACTGGTTCTTTTCCACCGACCTTACCTTCTATATAAAGGGCGGCCGAGTGTCAAAAACCTCCGGCATGATCGGAAATATGCTCAATATCTGCCCCCTTCTGAACGTGGACTACCTGGGGCGGCTGATTCCCCGCTATAAAATCCGTACCAAAAGAAAAGTCATGTACACGATTGTGGATAAAATGGAGGAATGCATAGAGGAGGGAACTGACTACAGCGGAAAATGTTATATTTCGCAGTCCGCCTGCTATGCGGACGCCAGATTCGTCGCCGATTTAATTGAAGAACGTTTCCCGCATCTGGACGGTAAAGTTGTGATTAACAGCATCGGCACCACCATCGGCGCGCACACCGGTCCCGGCACCGTCGCCGTATTCTTCTGGGGGAAGGAGCGGGTCGACTGAATTCCCTTTTGGCACTTACAACTCTCACGCGAAACTTAGTACTTCTTAACGAGACAGCCTCTGCTGCCGAGTTTTAGAAGTACTTTTCGCGTTGCTATTCGCCGCAGTAATAAGCAAAGTACCTGTCCCGGACAGACTGGTACGCATTTCTCGGGGGATAAATCTTCTTTCCTGTGTCCATTCGGATTTCCTGCTTGCTGATGCATTCGATATGCTCCATATTGATAAGGAAAGCTACGCCAACGCGCACGAACTCATCGTATGGATCAAGCATCTCCACGAGCTTTGCCATCGTGACACGCAGCATGCACTGGCTGCCGTCCGAAAAATGCAGATATTGAAATTTACCCTGCGCCTCACAGTAAATAATATCGTCCACCGCCACGCGCTGTACCGTATTCTCAATCCGCAGCAGGACATATCTTTTCCGCTCCTCCTGCATCTCCGCCAGCAGTCTGTCTAAAAGCGGAAACAGCTTTTCCTCAGCAAGCGGCTTTAACATATACTGCGCCGCCTCCACTTCAAAGGCGTCGAGGGCATGCTGTCTGGAAGTCGTCAGAAACACGATCCGGCAGCGGTTTCCCATACGGCGCAGTTCCCTTACCGCCTCAATCCCCAGTTTATCCGGCATATAAATATCCATCAGTATCAGATCCGGGAAATACGCCTCCTCCCCAATCAGTTTTAGGAGCGCGTCGGCATTTTCAAAACTGTCCACACGAAAATCCGTCTTGGGATGGCTGTCCAGATATTCTGTAAGCATCCGCTCCGTAATATGCAGTTGTTCTGTCTCGTCATCGCAGAGCGCTATCAGATACATGGGTTCTCTCCTGTCACACCGTCGCTGCCAAGTCTCCGTCCGCCGGAATATTCATAACAAGCCGGAAAATAAACACGCCGTTGTCATATTTAAAATCATACTCTCCGTCAAACTTCTCCGCCGTCCTGACAATGCTCATCACGCCGATTCCACCCGAATCTTCAGGTTTCGGCAGTCCCTTTTCCATCCCGGCCTCCGCCTTGCATGTATTGCTGCAATAGATAACCAGTTTATTTTTCTTTTTCCTGATCATAAGCCGGATGATGCCTTCCCGCCCGGCGTCTTCCTTTTTCGCCTCCGTACAGCCGTACAGGGCATTCTCCCATGCGTTTGCCAGTATCGTCATCAGATCAATGTTGGGAATGCCCGGGTTGCTGCCAAGCTCCACATCCAGCATCACCTTAATCTGCTGCCGTCTTGCCTGCGCGGTATATGCGGCAAGCGTCCTGTTGATCGCGGCATTATCACAGAACCTTTCCGCTGCCTCGTCCTCGCCGGCTGCCGCCAGAAGTTCCATATTGCGCTCCAACAGACGATGGTTCATCTCCATAAGCTGATTTTCCTGCTTATATGTCTTTTCTATGCCGATATGCAGATAGAGCCGAAATACCAGTACCTGCAAGATTCCTGTCAGGAAAAAGTTCATGGCAATCTGCATCAGTCTATACGGTGTCTGGTCATGAATTTTGGGATTTAAAATAAAAGCGATGCCGAAAAAGAGACTCAGCATCATAATCGCCACGCTGAATCTGTCCAGTTCATATTCCACATAATCGGAAAACCCGCGAATCGTCTTCTTCACCTTTTTGTCGATAAACAACGCGATCAGTCCGAGCAGCACAATACGGCCCGCAATGTCAGCCCACACATTTTTGCCAAAAAAGAATACCGCAATTTCAATGCCGCCGATCATAAACACCGACATCAGATAAAAGACAAGCGCCAGTTTATACATGGAGACATATACCGAGTCGCGGCTGATCCAGACGGCAAATATGCCGAAAAACAGATACGTCACAAGCGCGCCCATCCTTGCAAATACCTGCTGTGAAATAGCATACCAGATACAGGTTGCGGCAATCAGAACGACATAAGCCAAAAGACACACCACCACCGTCTTTCTCTTTTCAAACCTTGACTCACTGATCAGGAAAAAGAGCAGAATCACGCCTCCGATACTGACTATCATCCGAATCATCGCTATCGTCACAGAACCGCCTAACATTTCTTTCTACCCCCCCCCCTTATTTTTGGAGTCATCATATTATTTAAAATAATCTGGCAGATAAACATATTGTCCGCAACGCTAAAATCAACAGCCCCGTCATATTTTTCCACCGACGAAAGTACGCTCCCAACTCCTACGCCAACGCGTTCCTGATTGCGTGGAATCCCGTTTTTGAACGCAACCTCCGCCGTGCATGTGTTTTTACATACAAAAACCAGCTTATCCGACTTCTGCCGCAGAGCAACTTCAATCCTGCGTTTCCCCGCTTCTCTTCCACAGGCATTGACCGCGTTTTCCAGCACATTTGCGAATATCGTCACCAGATCGTAATCGGAAATCCCCGTCGTTTCCCCCAGACGGACATCGACGCTCACCTCCACGCCTTCCTGCCTCGCCCTGTTCACATACGCGCAAAGGAGGTTGTTAACCACGTGGTTCCGGCAAAAATCGCCGCTGTACTTATCTTCCTCCCGCACCTCATATTCCTGCAGATAAGTTAAAATTGCCTGATAGTCTTTCTTTCTGGCATACTCCGCCACCACCATATTGTGATGCCGGAAATCATGTCTCGTCTGTCTGGCGCTCTGCTCCATCTGCTCGTAAGAATTGATCTGCACCCGCAGATACTTTTCGTGCAGCTCCATCTGCTTCAGGCGGCTGCCGTAATCCTGCTGCACAATATAGTAAAAAAGCTGTACATGAATGATCAGCATCATACTGCTTGACAAAAAAATCATAGCCATATGAAGCAGGTCCTGGCGCTTTACACTCTGGTTATAAAAAATTACGATTGTCATCACGAGAAAAGCAAAAGAGGAAACAGCTGCCGCCGTACCATATCCGATCCGTATTTCTTTATACATGCGCATCAGCCTTTGCTTTAGCAGCCTTTGATACAGAAACAAAGAACCCAGATTGAGGACAAGGCGCATCGACCAGACTGCCCAGTCCCCTGCCCCGGCAAAAGTGTACGTTGCCATCGAAATCGTCAGATAAATCAGTGTCCAGAAACTATAGTAAGTGGACACCATAAAAAGGGATTTCGCCGGTTCTGATCCAGACATGAAAAAGACATAGGATCCCCCGAAAATAACCATAGTCACCAGATAACCGCTTAAATAGAGCAGCATCACGGACATGTCGCTCCCAATCCCCCCCTGCCCACGCACCCACGCAGCCAGAAACATCATGGCAAGCTGAGACAACAGAACCGTGGCAGCGGCAATTGCCGCCGTCTTTTTGCGGCTGTGTTTAATCTCCAGCACAAGGCAGTAAAACCACAGACCGTGCATCAGATTATTAATTATATTTGTGATAAGTGCATTTAAGTTTATATTATTCATGCCATATATCATACTACATTTAAGTCATGCGGCGCGCTTTTTGGTACAGATTGCGCGTTTTTTGGTATACTTTGTCAAAATGGTTTACATAATGTCAAAATCGGTTGAAAATCTACCTCATCAGGTACACAAAGTATCCGCCATACCCAAGCAGCATAAGCAGACCGCCCACACGTCCCAGCCGCTTTTTTCTGAAAACGCACAGCCACAAAAGTACCGCCGCCCCAATACATACGATACCGTCCGTCAAAAACTCCGGGGCATATGACACAGGCGTGATCAGCGCCGAGGTTCCCACCACGAAAAGAATATTGAATATATTGCTGCCTACGATATTTCCCACTGCAATATCCGCTTTTCCTTTTATGGCTGCCGTCACGCTTGTCACAAGCTCCGGCAGGGAAGTGCCGAACGCCACGATAGTCAGGCCGATCAGGCGCTCGCTCATACCAAAAATCAATGCAAGCTCAGTTGCCGCGTCCACCGCTATATCGGACCCAAGCACGATCATCACCCCGCCCAGGACGATCAGCAGAAGCATCTTCCAGACAGGCATTGGTTTTCCCTCCGGCATCTCCTCCGGCAGGCCGCCGCCCTTCTTTGCAATGACAAGCAGATATCCGAGATAAAGGAGCATCAGCGCCCACAGAATCAGTCCGTCGGAAAAATGCAGGAGGTTGTCCCCCTCTGCTCCCATGACGACGAGGATCACAGACACCAGAATCACGAAGGGAATCTCATACCTGACCGTTGTTTTCTGTACCGCCACAGGGGTAATGAGGGCGGTAAGACCAAGAATCAGCAGGATGTTCATAATATTGCTTCCCACAATGTTTCCGATGGTAATCTCCGCGCTCCCCTTTAGTGCCGCTGACACACTGACCGCCGCCTCGGGCAGGGAAGTTCCCATCGCCACAATGGTAAGGCCGATCACAAGCTGGGGAATCCCGAATTTCTCCGCCAGCTGACTTGCTCCCTCCACGAACCAGTCCGCCCCCTTCACCAGAAGCACAAACCCCAGCGCCAATAAACCGATCTGAATCAATACTTCCATATCCTTTTCCTCCTTCTCGCAAGCCCCGAAAATAAGAAAACGAGGCTTTCAACATTATAAATGCTAAAAGTCTCGTTCTTTCTCTCATTTCACAATTATTCGGCATGAAACGGAAAGCGTGCAAACATGACACATGTGTCAGGGTATGTTGCCTGCACAGGATAACTACTCCCTCTTAACTTGTGAGATAATGTAACATAAAGTATGCCCGCCTGTCAAGGCTTCCATACACAGTCGCAGCTTTTGGCGACAATTTTTTACCGAATCTTAGCCAGCGCTTCCGTTGACAGAATCTTTCTGATATTAATGAGAAACAGTACGCTCGCCGTCGTCGCCGAAATGATATCCGAAACCGGTTCTGCATAATAGACGCCCATCACGCCGAAAAAATGCGGCAGAATGATCGCTAACGGGATCAACAATATAATTTTGCGCAGCACGGCAATAAAAAGAGACACTTTCGCCTGCCCGAGCGCAAGAAATGTCGGCTGAATCCCGTTCTGCAGACCGAACACGAGCATTCCCGCCATAAAGACAGGCATCACCTTGCCGACGAGCTCCACTAGCGCCGTCTCGTTGGTGAAAAATCCGGCGTAAAATTCGGGAAACAGCATGGTTGTCGCTGTGGAGACGAGCATAAAGCCGAAGCACAGACCGATCATCCAGCGGTAAAGCTGTTTCACCCTGTCAAAATTCCCCGCGCCGTAATTGTAGCTGACAATGGGCGTCATGCCCTGCGTAAAACCGCCGATGGGCGCGGAAAAAAGCTGCATCACACTCTGCATAATGGTCAGCGCGCCCACATGGAGATCCCCGCCGTACGTCTGCAGCCCGTGGTTTAACACGATACTGATAAAGCTCTCCGTGGCACGCATGATAAAGGGCGATATCCCCAGGGAAAAAATGCTGACCAGTATGCCCCACTCAAGTTTGAGAAACTTTTTCCTTATTTTCAGGGAAGATTTCTCACTGAGTAAAAAGCCCGTGACCCACGCCGCGCTGAGCGCCTGCGAAATGACCGTCGCCACCGCCGCACCCTTTACGCCCATGCCCAGACCGAAAATAAAAATGGGATCCAGAATGATATTCGCCACCGCACCGATCAGCACCGAAAGCATCGCCGTGCCCGGTCTGCTCTGACAGATAATAAAGGCATTTAGCCCAAGCGCAAGCTCCACAAACAAAGTTCCCACCAGATAGATCGTCAAATAGTCCACCGCATAGTCTATGGTGGCGTCGCTTGCGCCAAACTGATAGAGCAGAGGCCTCTGGAACGCATAGAAAACCACCATCAGGGCCACCGTGCATATCACAAGGAAGCTGACACTGTTTCCCAGAATTTTTTCCGCATGGTCCCTGTCCTGCTTGCCGAGCCAGATCGCCGCGAGGGGAGCCGCCCCGCTGTTGATAAACCCTGAAAAGGCGGAGATAAATACCGTGATACAGAAAGTAACTCCCACACCGGTCAGGGCATTCGCTCCCACGCCCTCCATATGCCCGATATAGATTCTGTCTATAATGCTGTATAAAATATTGATGATCTGCGCAAGGATGGATGGCAGCGTCATACTCGCCATCAGTTTTCCGATAGACTCCGTCGCCATCCGCTCCTCGCGGGTCATTTCTTTTGCCGCGCCCATATGAAACATTCCTTTTTTCTTTTTTCACTCTTTAGTCATCTTACTCGCATAAACAGGAAAAAGCAACTGTATTTCCATTTTGCCCGCAATATGTTACCATAAAAAAGACCGATATAAAACAGCCGTTTGCGGCACCCGGATTTATGGATGGGAGAACACATGAAGAACATAGGAAAAATCATATCGGCGCTGTTGCTATTTGCGGAAATGAGCGCCCTCTATATACTGCTACCCCACATGACCGACGGCGGCATAAAAAACGCCTTTTTTACGCCAACACGCCTTTATGTCGTCCTTTCAGCCTGCTTCATCGGCTTTTTGCTTTTTCTCTTCATCAATATATGCCCCCGGCTGACCTTTGGCAAAACTTTTGGAAGCCGGAACCAAATACTGGAGGACGGCGCTGCGTTGTTAGAGATATTTCTCTCCACAGTCATAGCCGAGTCACTGTTCATTATCCTGTATTCGCTCATCATGCGGCCTGGCCACGCCGGATTCGGTTATGGCATTGGCAGAGTGATCAGTCTGCTTCTTCTTGTGCTGATGGAAACCGTTCTTTTCTGGAACGGCATCATCCGCGTTTACATGACTTCTGTCCAGCTCGGCATCAAATGGCGTATTATCGGCATTGCCTGCGGCTTTATTCCCTTCGTCCACATCTGGGCGCTGTGCCGGATCATCGCCATCACATCAAATGAAGCGGCGTTTGAAAAGGAAAAATATCTTCTGGACCAGGTTCGCGCCGAAAGCCGTCTCTGCGAGACAAAATACCCGCTCCTGCTTGTGCACGGCGTATTTTTCCGGGATTTCCGCTTCTTTAACTATTGGGGCAGGATTCCCTTCGCACTGAAACAAAACGGCGCGACGATCTACTACGGCAGCCAGCAGTCCGCCGCCTCCGTGGCCGACTGCGGACGGGAACTGGCGCAGCGCATAAGCGACATTGTGCAGCAGACCGGCTGCGAAAAGGTAAATATTATCGCCCACTCCAAAGGCGGGCTGGACAGCCGGTTCGCCATAAGCGCCTGTGGCGCCGCATCCTGCGTCGCTTCCCTCACTACCGTCAGCACACCTCACAGAGGCTGCATTTTTGCGGACTATCTTCTTAATAAGATACCTGTAAGGATACAGAAGGGCGTGGCGCGAAAATACAACGCCGCCCTGAAAAAATGCGGCGACCACAATCCCGACTTTTTAGCCGCCGTACAGGATTTGACGGCATCTTCCTGCGAGCGCATAAACGAAGAACTGCCCAACCACCCCGACGTCTTTTACCAGAGCGTGGGCAGCCGCATGAACTGTGCCTCCAGCGGCAGATTTCCCTTAAATATGGCGTATCCGTTAGTCAGACACTTCGATGGCGCAAACGACGGCCTTGTGTCTGTGGAAAGCGCTCCTTTCGGGGAACATTTTACACTGCTTAGCACCGAGGAAGGGCGCGGAATTTCCCATGGGGATACCATAGATTTAAACAGGGAGAATATTCCCGGTTTTGACGTGCGGGAGTTTTATGTAAACCTTGTCGCGGATTTGAAGGAAAAAGGATTCTGAACCGCCGGCGTGCATCTTTCCTGGCTCTGTTATGCGTGAAAAGAGGGCTCCCAAGACACCATAAATGTCCAGGAAGCCCCTGTTTATGCGGATAACAGGACATTGCTCCGGTTCAAGTCCTGCTTTCACGCATTCTCTTAATTTACTGCGGATAACAGGACTTGAACCTGCACGGTCTCCCACTGGAACCTAAATCCAGCGCGTCTGCCAATTCCGCCATATCCGCCTGTCAGGACGCGGCGTTTTGTGACATATATGTCACTTCCACCCCGCCTGCCCATGTATCATATCATTTTCCCTGCGCGCTGTCAACGATCCTGTTGTCATCCTGCCGGGGACACAGCCTCATCTGCCGTCTGCTCCCCGATGTGCCGGATCACCTTTCTGTTTATTTTGACCAGGAAGACCACCGTCATCGTCAAAGACATCACTTCGGCAATCGGAAACGCCCACCACACATACGTCACCTCTCCCGACAGGGACAACAGAAAAGCGGCAGGAAGAAGCACCACAAGCTGTCTGGCTATGGAGACAAGCATACTGTAAACCGCATTGCCAAGCGCCTGGAAAGCCGTACCGCAGACAATACCGAAGGCCGCAGGCAGAAAGCTGATGCAGATAATGCGCAGCGCCGGCACGCCGATCCGCAGCATCTCATCCGACGCCTCAAAAAAGCCCAGCAAAACCGCCGGTATGGTCTGGAAAACCACCACACCCACCGCCATGATGCACGCCGCATACAAAATGGCGCACTTCATCGCCTGAATAAAACGGTCTCTCCTGCCCGCACCGTAGTTGTACGCAAGAATCGGCACCAGACCGTTGTTTAAGCCGAACACCGGCATAAAGATAAAGCTCTGCAGCTTAAAGTAGACGCCAAACACCGCCGTCGCCGTCGGGGTAAAGGAAATCAGAATCAGGTTCATGCCGTATGTCATCACGGAGCCGATTGCCTGCATAATCATAGAGGGCACGCCGATTTTATAAATCTGCCCGACAACCTCTCTCTCCATGCGCAGCCCCTTAAAACGAATATGAATGTCCTCATTCTTCTTAAAATTTACGATAAGCGCTATCGTGCCCGCAATGGTCTGCCCCATCACCGTTGCCACCGCCGCGCCCGCAACGCCCATTTTGGGCATCCCGAAGAGTCCAAAAATAAAGATCGGGTCAAGTATGATATTGATAACCGCACCTGTTCCCTGCGTAATCATAATATAGAAAGTTCTGCCGGTGGACTGCAGAAGCCGTTCGAACACAAACTGCGCGAAAAGGCCGAAAGAACAGCAGCACACAATGCTCAGATACTGTACGCCAAACTCTACAATCTGCACGTCGTCCGTCTGGCTCAAATAGAATGCGCGGGTTACAAATAAACCGATCAGCAAAAAAAGTATATAGCTGAACGCCATCAGCACAATGCCGCTGACCGCCGTGTTGTCCGCACGCTCCTGGTCTTTCTCCCCCAGCGCCTTCGAGAGCACCGCGTTGATGCCGACACAGGTGCCGCCCGCCACCGCGATCATCAGCGTCTGGATCGGAAATGCAAGTGACACTGCTGTCAGTGCGTTCTCATTGATGCGTGAGACAAAGATGGAGTCCACCACATTGTAAAGCGCCTGTACGAGCATGGATATCATCATCGGCAGGGACATGGTGATCAGCAGTTTGTTTACGGGCATAATGCCCATTTTATTCTCTTTCGTCTGTTCCATTCCGCTCTCCTTCTTTCAATACCGATAAAAATGTAAAGCCGTCTGCCTACCATCATATAGTTACCGCGCGGATTTTTCAATATGCAATGTAGACAAATTCGCCGGCCCATCCGCCCTGACGGCCCGGCATTTCACCCACCGTCCGCACACAGACAAAGCCAGCAGATATTTATCGCAATACCATAAACACCTGCTGACTTTTTCTTTTTCCTCTAAGAAGCCCTGCCCGTTCTTTTTCTTTCAGGCGCTCACGCAGCCGGGCTCAGGCCGCGGCTTTTACATTGCATTTTGCCTGATAAATGCCGCCACTTTCTTCACATCCAGCGTATTTTCCCGCATACCGATCTCCGTGGCGATTCTCACGAGCGCGGGCTGCTTCAACATCGCTTTTTCCATGATTTCCTTTTGGAAAAAGACGTCTTTCGTTCTGCCGTCCGCGATGATTTTTTTCTGGCACATCACGATCACACGGTCATAATTATCGGCCACAAACTCCATATCATGGGTGATCGTCACAATCGCCTTGCCGCGTTTCGTCAAGGTCCTGTTCAGGTCCGACAAAATCCTCAAACCGTCAAGATCCTGTCCTGCCGTCGGCTCGTCAAAAATCATCACGTCGCAGTTGCTTGCAATAACCGAGGCTATCGTCACAAACTTACGCATGGACAGCGGAAGATCATAGGGATTTGTCTCAAGATGCTTCGTCATCCCGGTCAGCTCTGCCGCGTCCTTAATTCTCCTCTCGCACTCCTCCATGTCGATCTTCATCTTTTTCAGACCATATTCGATCTCCCTGTACACCGTCGCATTAAAAATCTGGTCATCCGGGTTCTGAAATACATATCCCACTTTGCGGGCCATCTGCGCGGTCGTGTAATTTTTCGTAGACTCCCCGTTTATGAGTACGTCGCCGGCGCTGGGCTTTGTCAGACCGTTTAACATCTTCACGGTCGTCGTCTTTCCCGCCCCGTTCTGTCCTACAATCGCAATATTCTCGCCCGCCTCAATCGTAAAACTCACATCATCCACCGCCTGATAGCCGTTCGGATAGGAGAAAGAAATATTTTTTACTTCAACCAATGCCATTGTCTTCACCCTTTCCTCTGTTGTCAGGTTTTTCCTGAGCCTGTTATCATTCGAATTGCATCCACGGTCCCTGTAACTGTGACAGGAAGATTCGCAAACCCGATTCCCTCTTTTCTCAGTTCCAAAGCAATTCCCGTACACTGTGGCAGCCTGATGTGATGCTCCTCGCAGCGCGGGTCAGAGAACACCTTCTCGGGCGTGCCCTCCATCACGATCTCTCCCCGGTCCATAACGACTACCTTATCCGCATATTCCGCGATCTGTTCCATCTTATGTTCCACAAGGACAATGGTTTTTCCCATGTCCTTCATAAGCTGGATGATTTCAAAAACGTCATCCGTGCTCTGCGGATCCAGCTGGGAAGTAGGTTCGTCGATGACAAATACGTCCTGGTTCATGACAAGAACCGCCGCCAGCGCCACCCGCTGCTGTTGTCCGCCGGAGAGCTGATACGGATCCCGGTCCCGGAAGGCCTCGATCTTCGTCAGTTTCATGATCTCTTCCACACGCCGTTCAATTTCCGCAGGCTCTACCCCCATATTCTCCAACCCGTAAGCCAATTCCTCATACACGGTATCCGTGATCCCGCTGATCTGTGTAAACGGATTCTGGAACACAAATCCCACTTCCAGCGCCGTGACGCCAATCTCTTCTCTCTGCACGTCCTTCCCGTTGACAAGAACCTCGCCGCTTATCTCTCCCTTATAAAATTTGGGTACAAATCCGCGGATTGCGTTACACAATGTCGTCTTCCCGCTTCCGTTCGCTCCCACAATTGCACAAAGCTGCCCTTTCTCCACCGACAGGGACACATGCCGCAGGACATCCTCTTCGGCAGTTGGGTATCGGTACGTTAAATCTGTTATTTTAATACTCTCCATAAAACAATCCTACCTCCAATCGCCAGAATAAGTACACCGATCAACACTACGCGGAGTGTCTTGTCCTTCGACGTATCCGCTATCTCCCTTAACTTTGTCTTTTTGCACGGCGCGGAAAAAGCCCTCGCCTCCAACGTAATGGCACGCTCCTCCGCGCTCACAAGCGCATTGAGCAAAAGAGGTCCTACCGATGGGAAGAATGCTTTCGCCCTGACTAACAGGCTGCTGTCCGTCTCGATTCCCCTGGAGCGCTGCGCGTCGAGAATCGCGTTCATCTTCTTGGACATCTGCGGGATAATATTAGCGGTGGAAAGCAGGACATACGTCGCCGCCGGCGACATCCCCCTCTCCTCCAGCACGGCCGTCAGCTGTTTCATGTCAATCAGCTTTCCGCCTAGCAGGATTGCCGAACCGACGCCCAGAATGCGCGAGCATAACACAACCGCTTTCTGCACGCCTTCCCGTTTGACAGCGAAGATCCAGAGACTCCAGAGCACATCTTCCCCCGGAATGAACAGGGACTGCAGAACAAAGCAGATCACGCACACGAGCACAAGCGATTTCAGCCACAGCTTTGTAAATGACGCTCCCTCCCCCGATACCGCTGCCAGCACGATCATCAAAACCACTGTGGCCAGCGTTACCCGATAGTCAAACAGGATCGAGACGACAGCCAGAACGATTATAAGATACAGCGCCGTCAGCGGATTCCATGTCTTAATGCCCTTTCGTTTATTTTCCATATTTTTCCCTCTTTATCTCTTCTATAATTGTATGGTCTATTTTTCTTCTTTTTTCTCCGCCTTTCTCGCGTCGATAAATACATGCCCATTAGAAAACTTGTACAGATAGCGGTCGGACATTCCCCTGATAACCAGGTAAGGAACGAGCAGGGAAAGGAATTTGTCAGGCACCTCCGAAATAAAGTTACCGATCACCTGCGCCGGCCAGAAGGGCATCCCTGCAGAAATCATGCCCGCTATCAGGATTGAGTTTCCACTCGTGTCAAATCCGCCAAAAAATACATAGCTTACAATGACACTCATGATGACCGCTACAACCGAAGCCGCAATCGCGGAAACGATAAATTTCCAGAATTTTGTAAACATCCCCTTGCGCGCAAATGCTCCGGTCACTGCGCCAAGCACGCCTGCAATCAGTGAGAACGGAAGAAGCGACGGATCCGCAATGGAATTAATGGCAATGCTCAGCAGCCCGGTCAGCGCTCCTACCCACGGTCCTGCCAGGATAGCTACCAGAAACGTCCCGATACTGTCCAGATAAAGCGGCAGTTTCAGCGTTAACACCAGATTTCCGCATATGAAATTCACGGCAATCGCAATGGGAATAATTAATATAGTTATTAAATTAAAATCAGCTTTGATACCTTTTTTCTCTGTCATTGTTTTTCTCCCTTTCTATTCGTCATAGGATTCTTTTGATATACAATGGTTCTATCCGTATTTTTTCACGTCACAGTTCCCTGCATGCAGCCTCCAGATACTCCGGGAACAGATAGCGGAAGAATATCTCAAAAAATTTCTTCGTATCCGCTTTCACCGCCACACTGCAATTCTTCTTTTTATCCGGGTAATAAAAGGTACGGTATACCACGGAGGCACCATCGCAGAGTCCGCTCGTCTCCACGTCAACGAACGCGTCCACCGTCTCCACCACGGACTCGTCGAGCAGATAGGCAATCGTCAGTACATCGCACAGCTCGCACCCGAGCTTCTTTTCGACCTCCCAGTGCCCGTCCGCATAAACGCGCGTCATCTTGTGGATGAAACGGGAGACCGGCGTATTAATCAGATACAGAAGTTCCCGCAGCGTAGGGCTTAAAAAGACATAGGATGTGGCATCCAGCCCGATCATTGTCACCTTCTGAAAGCCCGCCCCAAAAACAAGCTTCGCCGCCTCCGGGTCTGTCCAGAAATTAAATTCCGCATGCGGCGACATATTTCCTCCGTGCTCCGCGCCGCCCATGATTACAAGTTCCCGGACATTGTGCACAAATTCAGGGTCCCGGCGCACCGCCTGCGCGATATTGGTCAAGGGTCCGATGGGAACGACAATCAGCTCCCCCTTCTCCTCCCTTGCCCTGCGGATCAGGAAATCTACCGCGTGTTCCTCCTCGATCTGTTTGGACGATTCTTTCATGCCAAGATTCCCCAGACCGTCATCTCCATGAAACTCCTCACAATGATCCCTTGGACGCTCCAGCGGCTTCTCATTTCCTTTGTATACCGGGATGTCCATTCTTCCTGCCACCTCCAGTATCCTGCATGCGTTCTGCGTTACCTTGTCAATGTCCACATTCCCATTGACGGTTGTAAGCGCCTGCACTTCTATTTCCTCTCCGGCTGCCAAAGCTAACAGAATCGCTATCGCGTCATCAATACCCGGATCTGTATCAATAATAATCTTCTTCATCATCCCACCCCTTTCCGTGCTGATTTATGGTTGTCCTGACTGTCCATTTTCCGCCGCAAGCACCTCTTCCGGGGAAGGGATAGATGTCTGCGCCCCTTTTCTCGTCACGGCGATGGCCGAGGCGCTCTGCCCAAAGCGAATCGCTTCCTCGCAGGTCTTCCCCTTGCTCAGCGCAAGGGCAAACGCCGCCGTAAAGCAGTCCCCCGCGGCAGTCGTGTCCACTGCCTGTACCTTTTTTGTCGAAAACCAGGTTGAACCTTCGTTCGATACAAGAAGGCACCCCTCCCCGCCAAGCGTGACGATCACATTCTTTACTCCCTTTTCCAACATCTGTCTGGCACCCGCCTCTATTTCCTCCCGGCTGCCGATCTGCCTCCCGGTTAAAATGGCAAGCTCCGTCTCGTTTGGCTTGATGTAGTCCACGCCCTTCCAGAAACTGTCAGGCAGGTCAGCCCTGGCCGGCGCCGGATCCAGGATCACCACTTTCCCCAGACTCACCGCCAGATCCTTCACATACTCCACCGTGTCAATCGGAATCTCGAGCTGCATAATCACGATATCACTCTCCTGAATATGGCGGAGACTGCTCTGGATCAGCTCTCTCGTCACACAGGCGTTGGTCCCGGGTATAATCACAATGGAATTTTCGCCGCTCACATCCACCGTGATAAAAGCCTGCCCCGTCGTCTCCCCCGGGACTGTTATAATCCCCTCCGTGGCCACGCCTACCCTGCCAAGATTATTTTTCAATGTCTTTCCCGGCGCATCGTCACCGACTGCACCGATCATACGGACATCACCCCCGAGCTTGCCGGCCGCATACGCCTGATTCGCCCCTTTGCCGCCCGGCACCTGTGACACGCTCCTGCCCTGGACAGTCTCTCCGGCCTTCGGCATATGGGGCGTTTCAATCACAAAGTCCATATTGAGACTGCCTATTACCACTATCTTTTTCAACTTACCTCACCCCTTTCCATCCAATTCTTTTGTCTATCCGTATATTTCATCTTCATATACATCGACTGCCCTTCTGTCTGGAAGGGCCGGCTGTACCCCGTATCTGGTGACGCTGATCCCCGACGCATATATGGCAAAGCGGATTGCTGCCAGCAGCGGCCTGCCCTCACTCAGATATACAGCCAGCGCACTGATAAAGGAATCTGCGCCTCCTGTCGTATCCACCGCCTCAAATCCCGTCCCCGGAAAATAGAGAGAATGCTCATCATCCCGCAGATAACACCCCCGCTCCCCCAACGTCACAATCACATGCCTCACGCCCTTGTCCAGCAGCCATTGCGCCTTCTCTTCAAGCGTCTGTGGTCCCGGAACAATCATGTGCAGTTCGTTTTCATTCGGAACAATATAGGCTGTCTGTTCCAGCAGTTCATCCTTGACAGACTCCACATTCGACGGCTTCATAATCACTTCCGTTCCGTTTCTGTTACAGCACCGAATCGTATAGTCAGCAATCTCACCGGCGATCTCCAGAGGAAGCAGGCAGTACCTGGCATTGTGGAACAGATGCCGGAAACGGTTCATATGCTCTATATTCAGGCACTGGTTAGCTCCCCGGTAGACAACGATTGTACTTTCCCCGTTCTGGTCGAGGTTGATATATGCCTTCCCCGTAGATACAGAATTATCGAAGACTACCCCGTCTGTACGCACATTGTTTTCAAGAAGGCTCTCATAAATCAGCCTTCCCTCCCTGTCATTGCCAAGGCAGCCTATGATGTAAATCTGCCCGCCAAGCTTTCCTACCCCGATTGCCTGATTTCCTCCCTTACCGCCCGGGAACTGATGTACGCTCTTGGCAATCTGCGTTTCTCCGGCTATGGGAATGCGGGACATCTCAATCGTAATGTCCAGGTTCATGGTTCCCACAACGACAATCTTTTCGCCCTGTCTGTGGCGCACCGGCTCCCTGACGCTCCTCCGCTCTATGACAGAAGGATTAAACTTCTTCATGAGCTCCATCTGTTTTCTTTCCCCTATCATGTGGAGCAGGCAGTTCACCGCCTCATTTCCTGCCGTCTCTGCAGGAAGCTTTACCACCGTGATGCCGTCGCCCAATATTTCAAGCATGGTGTCGTCACCGACAGAGATCACAGACAGCTCGCCCGGAACCGTTATTCGGTTTCTCTCCAGTATCTTACACAGACTGCATACAATTTCCCTGCTGCCGCAGATAACTGCTGTCACCTTTTCATTGAGACACTGTTCAATACCTGCCTTCTCAATGTCTTCTGCACGCTCTCCTTCATAGATCCACGTACTTCGGATAGGAAGGTCTCTGTCCCGCATGGCTGCCCGGTACCCCTCAACGATGCCCTTATCCCTTCGGTGCGCGATGCAGGCAATCCTCTGATGCCCGAATTTTATCAAGTATTCCACTGCAAGCTTTCCCGCTTCTGAAAGGCAGTAATAGAAGGAAACCGGCTGCCGCTCGTCAAATTTTTCTGTCCGATTGAGATAGACCATTCGGTTTTCCAGCTTTCCGGCGGGAAAATATTCCTTTGCATCCAAAATGACGCCCGCCGCCTTTTTCCTGACCATCGCCTCCATACATTCCGGGATCTCCGCCTTATCCTCAATATACCTTATCAGAAGTTGATATCCATGCCGATTGGCGGCCGCCTCCGCAGCCATGACGATCTCCTCCCGTTCCCGGTGGTCCCTGCGGATGATCAGTCCGATCATGGCATTCTTTAAATTGTCTTTTTCCAAATATTTGAGATACGGTACATAATTGGCTGTTTCCACGATTTCTAATACTTTTCTGCGCGTTTTTTCGCTGATATCCTTATCTTTTCCATTTATCACTTTCGAAACTGTAGAAGTGGAAACGCCGGCCAGTTTTGCCACTTCTTTTATGTTCATATATCCTCCTCCTTTTCCAGAAGACTTTAATCAAATGATAACATTACCCGCGTTTTTATACAATATTCCCAATAAACGAAACTATTTTCCGACATTTTTCACAATTTTTCACAATTTACTAAACCTCTTTCGTTAGCTATCCCATCCTACCCTTCTGCTATTTTGCATAAAAACCAGCAGGCGTGACAAAATTCATGACAAAAAACCTGTCACGCCGCATGGGTTTTTCTGCCAAAAAAAGAACGCCTGAAATACACAAATACTGCATTCAGACGTTTCATCCTGTAAAATTATTCAATTTTCAGCAGAATCCCCATTATTCTGAGGATTCTTCTAGTGAACCACGGGGGATGTCGCTCCGGGGTTCGAATCCCCCAATTTATTCTGAGGATTCTTCTAGTGAACCACGGGGGATTCGAACCCCCGACAACCTGATTAAAAGTCAGGTGCTCTACCGACTGAGCTAGTGGTCCATAACTGGGCTAGCTGGATTTGAACCAGCGAATGCAGGAGTCAAAGTCCTGTGCCTTACCCCTTGGCGATAGCCCATTATTGGTAAACCAGGCAGTGCTCCGCACGCTCATGTTAAAGGTGGATAGAGGGACTCGAACCCTCGGCCTCCAGAGCCACAATCTGGCGCGCTAGCCAACTGCGCCATACCCACCATACAACGTGCTCGAAGGGATTCGAACCCCCGACCCACGGCTTAGAAGGCCGTTGCTCTATCCAGCTGAGCTACGAACACGTGCCGCTGCCCGCACAGGCTTATGCCGTGCTAACAGCTTTATAAGAATATCATGCACCGCTGAAAATGTCAACAAAAATCATTGAAAATCCTAAAAAATGTACCTTGTAGGAAGAACAAACAAAAAGGGTATGCTTCCCAAAGGAAAATAGACTGCAGTGCAAAAAAATCGGGAACCCCCGAAAATGGCGGCTTCCCGACAAAATAAAAGAGCGGGTGATGGGAATCGAACCCACGTATCCAGCTTGGAAGGCTGGTGTTCTACCATTGAACTACACCCGCATAGCATATTGTGGAAAAACGTCGGGGTGACAGGATTCGAACCTGCGACCTCCTGGTCCCAAACCAGGCGCTCTAGCCAAGCTGAGCCACACCCCGCAAGGGATCAAACGCCATTTCTCACAACGCATATTCCATTATATAATACTGTTTTTTTTCTGTCAACAGCTTTCTAAATAAAATTTAATGTATAATGTGCCTCCCCTTCCCTGTCCAGCTCCATAATAATATAACTGGGCTTCCGATTCCCTTGTCTTGGATAACTGATGCTGCCGGGATTAATCAGTGTGACATCCCTTCCTATATCAATCAACGGCTTGTGGGAATGCCCGCACATAACGATATCCACGTCCCGGCTGACCGCCTCCTGCTTGATTGTCTCTGTATTCATGGCGATGTAGTAATGATGTCCGTGGGTCACCCACACTTTGTACCGCCCGATCATAAACTCCTCTTCCCTTGGCAGACTGGAAAAAAAGTCATTGTTCCCCTGCACCATGACTACAGGGCAGCCCGCCGCCTCGCTGATCGTATACTCGCTCCCCTCCACGTCACCGCAGTGTATCAGCATATCGTAAGGTCCCGTCCTCTCCAGCACGGCAAGCAGATTCACATTATAGCGATGGCTATCGCTCACAATCAATATTTTCATGTTGATGATAACATCCTTTTCTTTAGAGCCTTTACATGTTTTCACGGACTTTGCAGCAAGTGCCAAGTCCTGAGCTGAACTGTGACAGTTTCTCTTTCATCTGTTCCAATGCCCGGCTTCTGTGGCTGATCCTGTTCTTTTCTTCATCCGAAAGCTGGGCTGCGGTGCGTCCGTATTCCGGCAGATAAAAGATGGGATCGTAGCCGAAACCATTGTCCCCGCGAAGTTCATAGCCTATCCTGCCCTCGATGGTTCCTCTGGTGCTCGCCTCTTCCCCACCCGGGAACACCGAAGCAATGGCACAGACAAATCTTGCCGTCCTCTTTTCCTCCGGCACATCTTTAAGCCGTCTGAGCAGATCCCCGCTTTTCTCGGAAAAGGGTGTTTCCTCCCCGAGATATCTGGCGGAATACACGCCCGGCTCCCCATTCAGGTAATCAATTTCCAGTCCTGAATCATCCGCCATCACCACACACTCTTTCGCCCCGTCCTGTTCTGCAAGGGCGGCCGCCACCGCGCGTGCCTTGATAAGGGCATTCTCCTCAAATGTAGACCCGTCCTCCTCGATATCCAGTGCAAGCCCCGCTTCCTTCATGGAGCATATCTCAAACTCCAAATCTTCGAGAATCGCACGGATCTCACGCATTTTTCCCTCATTGCCTGTGGCAAATATAATCTTCACAAAAACCTCCCTGCCTTCTACGCAGCGTAAGCCTTAATCACCGCATTGTATATCCCTTCCGCAATCCGTTTGATATAATCCTCACGCTGCAGCAAAATCGCCTCCTGACTGTTTGTCAGATATCCCACGCGGATCGCCGCCGCCGGAACGGTGGCACTGTTCACAACCTGATCCTCCTGCGCAGACTCAACCAGGCCGCACGCCTTACCGCTGATCGACGTGACTACCTCCCGTTCGAGAAGGTCTGCAAGCTCCACATTGCCGAACCCGGGAATAAAGAACTGGCTGTTGTAAACCGTCGAGGTCCCATAGAGTTTGCTGTTCTCGTCACCACTCACCTCTATGCGGATCAGCATATCCGCTTTTGTCGCCGACGCAAGCTCCGCCCTGTCTTTGGCCGCCGGATTGCTGTCGTCCATTCTCGTATAATATACCTTGATATCGCTCTCATCGAACATAGTCTTCAACGCCTTGGCGACATCAAGCGTTATGTTCTTGGAAAGAACGCCCTCCACGGCAATCCCCTGCTCATTGCCGCCGTAAGCCGGGTCTATCACAATAATCTTTTCATACACTTCCTTTGGCGGCACAAACTCCACATACAGGGTATGGTCCTCAAAAATGCTGCGGTACTCATAAACCCCGTCCAAGGCAAAGCGCAGGCAGATTCTGTCCTCTTCCGCTTCAAAATGGCCGTCCGACACATTTACGCAGTTCCCGTAAACGCTGCCCGTTTTGTAAAACGCCTCATAGTCCTTCGTCTGCTCTGCGTTGATGCTCACCCAAAGTTCCTTATTCATATAGTGATTCTCTAAAACGACTTCCTCAGCCTTCACGCTCTCCGGCATGGGAATACAAAAATAATTGGTGCTTATCCTGTCTCTGTTAATGGCTATTTCATTTTCCTCCGTGGGGACAGCCGGCGCACTCTCCTCTTTCTGCACGGAAGGGCGGACTACCTCGTCCTGTGCCAGGTCCGCCACGCCCACAGTCTTAGTCGCCGCATAGTACAGCATGACGCTCATAGCCGCCGCCACAAATAGAACGCAATATACCAATGTACTTTTCATCAAACCGTTCTGCTGCATCTCTTACCTTTTACTCCCGGTGGGCTTGGGACCCATATATTGATAAAAGTAGGTCTTTATCATACCGTTGTATAGCTTCCTGTTCTTATCCGCCTTCCTGCCGATGGCGTTTTCCGCCTCCTCATAGGAAGTAATCACATACATGGACCAGGAGTCCAGCGCCTGATAGCGTTCTCCCAGCGTCCGATACAGTGCCTGAAGCGCTTTCTTCTCCGAAAGCCTCTCCCCGTAAGGGGGATTCGTCAGGATAAACCCATACTTTTTCGCATGGGAAAGCTGCGCCACATCCCTCTGCTGAAAATGGATCAGATGTTCCACCCCGGCAAGTCTGGCGTTCGCCCTGGCAATGGACACCATCTCCCCATCAATGTCATACCCCTGTATCTGCGTTTCCACATCCGGCGTTTCCATGGACACAGCCTCTTCCCTGGCCTTCTCCCAAAGGTTCTCGGGGAATGCATGCGTCCAGTCCTGCGCCGTGAAATGTCTGTTTTTCCCGGGTGCAATATGGGCCGCCATCATAGCCGCCTCGATGGGAATGGTCCCGCTGCCGCAAAAAGGATCTACCAGAATCCGGTCTCCCCGCCATGGCGTCAGCATCAGGAGCGCCGCCGCAAGATTCTCCGCGATGGGCGCCTTCGCCGTCAGCTTCCGATAGCCGCGCTTATGTAAGGATTCCCCCGATGTGTCGAGTCCCACCGTCACCTCGTCCTTCTTTATAAATACCCGTACCGGGTAGTCCGCCCCGCTCTCCGCAAACCAGTCCATATGGTAAATGCCCTTCATGCGCTCCACCATCGCCTTCTTCATAATCGACTGGATATCGGAAGGGCTGAAGAGCTTACTCTTCACACTTGCCGCCTTTGCCACCCAGAATTTCCCGTCTTTGGGAATGTACGCCTCCCATGGAAGCGCCTTCGTCTTCTGAAAAAGTTCTTCAAAAGTTTCCGCATGAAAACTTCCTATCTTAATCAGCACTCTCTGCGCGCTGCGCAGGAAAATATTGGCACGGCAAAGCGCCTGCCTGTCACCGGCAAAGGTTACTCTGCCGTCCTCCACGCAGGTGATCTCCAGACCAAGGTCCGCTATTTCTCTTTTTAAAACTGCCTCCAGCCCAAAATGGCAGGGCACAATATATTCTAATTTTTCCATAGGTACATTTTATGCCGTATGCAAATGCCTGTCAACTGAGTTTTCACATAACGGAGAAAGGGGACGCCCGATGCGTCCCCTCAAATCCGATCCTTCTTAGTAGTTGTCCTTGCTGCTGTTGTTAGCGTTGCTGCCGGAACTGTTCTTACTGTTGTTGTTTGTGCTGTTCTTAGAATTGTTCTGGCTGTTCTTGTCCTGCTGCTTCTCATTCTGCTGGCTGTTCTGGTTAAAATCATTCTTAGACATCTTCCATACCTCCTGATTGGTTTCGTGTTACAGAAATAGTATGAGAGATTCCAGACGAAGTTATTCAGCCATTTACTAGGTCTTTAGTACCATTTTTTTATTAAAAAGCACCAAAACAAACGTTGGTACTTTGGTACTATTTTTTCTTGTTTTTTTTGACAGATGTAATATAATAGAGAAGTAGACGGAGATACCCCTTCATTCTCCGCCTACAGACCCTTATATTAATTATTTATACTCCCCTCAACAGGTCATCTAATTTTAGATGGCCTGTTGTCATGTTACCGGCTTTTAAAATAGTTCACCAGAAGTATCACAATCAGCACCGGGATGATAATCGGCGCCAGAAATGAAATCATGGAAAAAACCACTCCTATAATCAAAAGGAAAATCACCACCGCAATCAGCGCAATAAGCCAGCCGGGCGCACGCATGACATTTTGCTTCACCGTCTTTCCCCATTCTTGGCCCCGTTCGTCCCCGGCTTCTTCATCGTATGTCCGATTCGTTCCCTCGCTGATACCGGCGCGCTTGTTCGCCTCAATAATGCTCTTCGCCAGAAGCCTCGGATCGCCGAGACTGTCAAGCACTTCTTTCTCGCTTCTTCCCTTTCTGATCTCCACATCAATATAGTCCCGGTAATACTGCACATTCTCCGCCACCCGGGAACTGTTCACGCCGCCTGCCAGCGCTCTCTGCAGCCTGTCGATAAATTCCGTCCGATCCATACTTCCTTCCTTTTTCCTCTGTTTCGTCCCGGCGCCCTTCACATAGTCTGGTCCATGCCCTTCCAGTCGCCCAGCTTTTTCACATAATCTTCCGGGTTCCTCTGCATATCCGCCATCATCATAAAGGATCTGAGCACCATGTCCTCCTTATTGCAGCTTGCGGTATTCTTCCCCGTGTCCATGCGCAGATTATCCTGCTCGATCTGCCACACATAGCAGTCTGTCAGGGAATACGCCCCGCACTTCGGCTCGTCCGGCAGTCCGTGGTTCTCCAGATAATAGACAAACGCGTCATAAAGCTTCTGATTCACCAGCAGTTCGCCCCACAGCATCTGCTGCCACTCCCCGGTCTTCCCCGCAAACTCGCACAGCCTCATAAGACCATCATATGCCTTTAACCTGCTCTGGTCAAATAAAATCGGCGCCGACATAGCTCCCTCCCTCAAATTTGTCCGACAGAATTTCCTTCAAATACATGTCCCTCCACCACAATCGTCTCCACCAGCGTGGTTTTGGGATGCTCGATCAGGCTTAACAGCTTTTCTCCCACCAGCCGCCCCAGCTCCTCGGTGTCCTGCCGCAGCGTGGTCAGCGTCGGCTCGATGTGCCTTGCAATCCGAATGCCGTCATAGCCCGCAATCGAAATATCGCCAGGAATCCGAAGTCCCCGTTCCTGAATCGCATTAAAGCCGCCAAAGGCGGAAAAGTCATCCGGGTATAGTATACAGGTAGGCGGCTCCCTTAATTCGAGCAGTTTCAACGTCTCCGCATAGGTGCCCTTGGTATCGCGATAGGGAGACATGCGGATATACTCATCCGGTATCGTCAGTCCCAGCTGCGCCGCAGTCCGATAGAAAGAGGAAAGCCTGCTTTGGGTAACGGCGGAATCCGCCCCATGAATATAGGCTACCCTGCGATGTCCCTTATTATAAATGTAAGTAAGCAAATCCTGCATCCCCTTCACGTTGTTGGACATAACCGCGCAGACATTGTTAAAAAGATGGTCAAGCGTAACAATGGGAATACCGCCCCTCACAAGCTGTAAAATTTCCGGCGAATAGAAATCCGTACAGACAATCGCAACGCCGTCAAAGCCCCGGGATCTGCAGTGCTCCAGATAGCTTGTCGCGCCCGCGCGGCGTATGCTCGTATTGACAAAAGTAATGTCATAGCCTTTCTCCTCCACCGTGCGCTTGAGGCTGTCCAGCACAAAGGCATAGTAGTCGTGAGTCAGTCCGCTGTAATCCTCATGATTAAACAGAACCCCTATATTATAACTGCGGTTCGTTTTCAGCATCTTTGCCGCCGTATTGGGAAAGTAACCCATCTCCTCCGCTACCTTGCGAATCCGTTTCTTCGTCTCCTGCCCAATATCGCTCTGGTCGTTAAGCGCCTTGCTGACCGTAGCCACGGAGACGCCGCAGACCGCCGAAATATCCTTCATAGATACCATATTCTAGCCCTCTGCCATCCACACCGGCATATACCGCATGCCGCTTAATCGTTTTCGTACCTTCATTTTACAATACATTGCCAACTAATGCAATGTCTTTCGGATTTTATTGATTTTTCATGAGAAATATATAATTATTGCTTTTTTTTCATTTCTTCTGTATAATTTGTTTAACCGACCGGGGACGGGTCTACTTAATCGTTTACCCTTCTCCATTTCAAGGCAATCTACATGGAACCGAACACTTATCAAACGAAAAGGAGAATGGATTATGAAATTTGGTTATTTTGATGACGAAAACCGCGAGTACGTCATCACCACACCCAGGACGCCTCTGCCCTGGATCAACTACTTGGGCTGTAAGGAATTTTTTACGCTGATCTCCAACACCTGCGGCGGTTACACCTTCTATAAGGACGCGAAGCTCCTTCGCATGACGCGTTACCGCTACAATGACGTACCAAACGACATCAACGGCAAATACTTCTATATCCGAGAGGGCAGCTGCATCTGGAATCCCGGCTGGAAACCGACCCAGACGGAGCTCGACAGCTACGAGTGCCGCCACGGCATCGGCTACAGCCGTTTCACGGGCATGAAAAACAAACTGGAGGCTTCCGTCCTCACTTTCATCCCCATGGATGACAACTGCGAGATCAGCCAGATAAAGCTGACCAACCAAAGCGACAGCGAAAAGACCGTTTCACTCTTCTCCTATGTGGAATGGTGTCTCTGGAACGCGGACGACGATTCCCGCAACTTCCAGCGCAACTTAAGCACCGGCGAGGTGGAGGTAGTCGGTTCGTCCATTTATCACAAAACAGAGTACCGCGAGAGAAGAAACCACTATGCGGTGTATTCCGTAAATGCTCCCGTTGACGGCTTCGACACGAGCCGCGACGCATTCCTGGGCGCATACCGCGGCGCTGCAAATCCCGAGGCCGTGGAAAAGGGACAGGCCACAAACTCCGTAGCGCACGGCTGGTCCCCTATCGCGTCCCACCAGATCAACATTACCTTAAAACCCGGTGAGAGCAAAACCTTTGTGTTCGTTCTGGGCTACATAGAAAATCCTGAAGACCAGAAGTGGGAAGCGCAGGACGTCATCAACAAAAAGCCCGCCGAGGCAATGCTCGCCAAATACCGCACCGACGCGGATGTGGAAAAAGCGTTTGCCGCCCTTAACGCGTACTGGAACGAACTGTTATCCAAGTACAGCGTGAAATCCTCCAACGACAAGGTAGACCGCATGGTCAACATCTGGAACCAGTATCAGTGCATGGTGACCTTTAACATGTCCCGCTCCGCCTCCTACTACGAATCAGGTATCGGACGCGGCATGGGCTTCCGCGATTCCTGTCAGGATCTGCTCGGCTTCGTGCACCTGATCCCGGACCGCGCAAGGCAGCGTATCATCGACATCGCCTCCACCCAGTTCGAGGACGGCAGCGCTTACCACCAGTATCAGCCCCTCACAAAGAAGGGCAACTCCGATATCGGCAGCGGCTTTAACGACGACCCGCTCTGGCTGATCGCCGGCACCTCCGCTTACGTGCGCGAAACCGGGGACACCTCCATTTTAACAGAACAGGTTCCTTTCGACAACGACGAATCTCTCGCAAAACCTCTGTTGGAGCACCTGAAACGGTCCTTTGACTATATCGTGACCCACAAAGGTCCCCACGGACTGCCGCTGATCGGACGCGCCGACTGGAACGACTGCCTGAACTTAAACTGCTTCTCCGAACACCCGGGAGAGTCCTTCCAGACATTTGGGCCCTCCGAAGGACCTGTAGCAGAATCCGTGTTTATCGCGGGCATGTTCGTCAAGTACGGGGAAGAATACGCACAGTTATGTGAGCTTATGGGAAATCAGGCGGAGGCCGACAGCGCCCGCACGGAAGTCCAGAAGATGTATGACGCCGTGTTGAAGGACGGCTGGGACGGCGACTGGTTTGTCCGCGCCTACGACGCCTACGGCAAAAAAATCGGTTCGAGCGAATGCGACGAGGGACAGATTTTTATCGAATCCAACGGCTTCTGCCCGCTTGCCGGCATCGGCGTGAAAGAGGGACTTGCCAGGAAAGCGCTCGACTCCGTAAAGGAAAAGCTGGACACCCAGTACGGCGTGATGATCCTGCAGCCCGCTTACACCAGATATCATTTAGAACTCGGTGAAATCTCCTCCTATCCGCCCGGATATAAGGAAAACGCCGGTATCTTCTGCCACAACAATCCGTGGGTTTCCATCGCGGAAACCGTGATCGGACGCGGCGACCGGGCTTTTGAAATCTACAAAAAGACCTGCCCGGCCTATGTGGAAGAGATCAGCGAGATTCACCGCACAGAGCCTTATGTGTACTCCCAGATGGTGGCCGGCGCCGACGCGTGCACGCCCGGCGAGGCCAAGAACAGCTGGCTGACCGGCACGGCGGCATGGACTTTCGTGAACGTGTCCCAGCACATTCTCGGCGTGTATCCCACCCACCGGGGACTCAGCATTGATCCCTGCGTACCCAAAGGTTTCGGCGACTTTACCTTAACCCGTAAGTTCCGCGAGGGCACCTACAACATCAAAGTTGTGAACCCCAATAACGTGGAAAAGGGCGTAAAGTCTCTCACCGTGGACGGGAAATCCGTAGAAGGATGTATCGTTCCGTATGTGGAGGGAAAAACCGAGTATGACGTAGTCGTTACCATGGGTTAGCCATAAATGTAAATATGAGGGGGAATCAGTTACCGGCGACGCCGGAACTGATTCCCCTTTTATGATACACATCATCTTGTACCTCAAATTTTCCCGACCACTAGTTTCCCAAAAGGGCTTGTCTTACATAAATTTTTGTGACAAAATAAGTCTTACCAACTCTTACCCCCGGGTATAGTTTGGTGAGAAATCAGTTTAAAATAAATAAAGACAATAGGAAAAAGGATTTTAGGAAACAAGCTATGAGTCAGTACATGTCTATCGGAAAAGTATCTAAATTAAAGAATGTGAGCATCAAATCCCTGCGTTACTACGACCAGATCGGCATTCTCAAACCGGCTTTCGTGAACACAGAGACAAACTACCGTTACTATACAAAGGACCAGCTCTATCTCCTCGATGCGATCACCGTCTGCATCAAACTGGGCATCCCGTTAAAGGACTTAAACAACTATGTGGAAAATTCCTCCATCAATCTGCAGAAGCTTCTCTATGACGGTAAGATTCTGGCGGAACAGAAGATTCTGGATATCCACAACTGCCTTGCCACCCTGCAGGAGACGCTGCAGAACATGGCAAGCCCCGTGACAGGTCTTGCCAAAATCCCGGAGAGCAAGAGCGGTATCCTGCTGCCTGACGGCTTCTACCACAATGAGATTGTGACCCGGAAAATGCTCACGGTGCCTTTGGATGAAATGGATGTCCCCAAATATTACGGACAGCATATCCTGAAACTTTTTGTCACCGCCCAGCAGCTTGGCACAGTGGTAGCCTATCCCTCCGGCGTACTGCATGAATACCAAAACGGCAAATACCAGCGGCATATGTTCCTCACGATTACCGGGGACGCGCCGTCTGCAGCATCGTCCGGGCAAAACGTCCGCACCATCAGCGAAGGCAACTTTGCCTGCCGCAGAATCTCTACCCATGTGACAGACTTTGAGACCATCAGGGAAGAGATGAAAGAAGTAATCAAGAGCGACGACTTCTGCGTCATCGAGACAGACACACTCTCCGAAGAAAACAAAAAAGACGGATACCCGTTTGAGTTGGAATATCCGTTATCCAGTTGAGCAGTGCACAGACGTAAGATGGCAAAATGACTGCTTGCAGTCAATTTTGACAGAATACGGGCTGATAGGGTGAAATATCCTACCCCCTTTTCAGCCGGTACAGCACCGCCTCATATGGCACACCTTCCGCGGGCGGCGTCCCGAGTTCCAGCGCTTTCTCAATGCACTGCTTCACAAAGCCGGACGCCTTCCTGACAGACTTGTCAAAGGGCACGCCGTTTACCGCATCTGCCGCGACAACCGCGGAAAACACATCCCCCGTACTGCACCGTTCCTCTCCCGCCCTGTGGACACGGATCAGCCGTGCCGACGGGTTCCCCGACCCCGTTTTCACATAAACATAGTTCGCGATGTATTCTCCCTGCAAAATACCCGTAATGACAACATGGGACGGTCCCATTTCTGAAAGACGCTCCGCCATGGTGAAAAGCTCCTTTCTCTTCCACCCTTTCTCCTTATAGGGAATATCCGCAAGATGGCAGCTTTCCGTCAGATTCGGCGTGATAATGTCCGCCAGTGCCACAAGCTTCCTCAGTTCCGTACACAACTCTACCGTATAGGCAGAGTACAATCTGCCGTGATCCCCCATCACCGGGTCCACAATCACAAGCGTGTCATCCCTCGAGAACTCCCTGACAAACCGTCTCACTATTTCAATCTGCCTGACAGAGCTAAGATACCCTGTGGCAATGCCATCAAACTTGTTCTGCAGCCCGATCTTCGTCCAGCTTTCGATATACGCCTCCATTCGGTCCGTATAGTCATCCATATAAAAATCAGGGAAGGCCGTGTTACTTGAAAACACGGAAGTAAGCAGGGGACATGCCTGCACGCCCATATAAGAAATAATCGGAAGAAGCACCGTCATGGCGCATCTTCCGTATCCCGCAATATCATTGATTACCGCTATTTTTTTCTGCATTGGTCTCTTTGCCGCTCCTTAACCATAAGCTCTATATTTCCCTGTTTCAGTGTACTGCATCGTCCCCGTTTCGTCAAATGGTTCCGATACGCCACACTGTCACTATTTCGCTTACAGAGGCTGACAGATCAACCGATAAACTTCTTCTCCTGTTTTTCCTCCATGCCGCGCATTTCCTCCGCGCTGACCACGCCTACCGCTTCGCCCACAGACTGACTGTCGTCGTCTGCGCCGCCGCCAGTCTTCTTATCCCCGCCGTTTTTCACCAGCTGGTCCTGCATCCTGTCAATCTGGTTCAGCGCTTCTTTCGTCTGCTTTACTTCCTGAATCTTTCGGAGAATGGCATTGATGTCTTCCGGTGAAAACAGATCCAGACACTTCATCAGGCTGGTCATATCGTTGAGATCTATTTTAACCGCCCCCACGGATGTGTCCACATAAATCCATTCCGGGTTTAAGCTGCCGCCAATGGTGATGGTATTTCCATACAAAGTGTCCTTGCAGACGGAAACGTGCGCGCCGTTATGGATGAAATCCACTGTCACCGGATTGCCCGGCGTCGGTTCATCCATCTGTCTCAGCACAATGGCAATCGAATCGTCCGCTGTGAGATGTTTTTGTGACGCAGCATTATCGCCGGCGCGCTTTAACTTCGCTGCAAAACTTTCCGGCTCGCCGTCCCCCTGCATTTCCTCCATCTTCCACTTATTCGCCGACCTTCTCTGTTTCTCCAAAACTTCCGCCGGATTGAACGACGTGTTTTTTGTTTTATACCCTGTAAGTCCTCCGTTTCCCATATAGGCATTATTATATATCATAACGCGTTTTCTCCTTTCGAAATATTATGCCTCTTCCATCGTCTCAAGCGCAAACTGTTCGATCACATGCGTCGTCTGTTCCGGCACTTTCGCCATATCTACCTGATAAGCCTCCACCCTGCCGTCCTCATACTTCGCTTCCACATAGACCCGGGCGTCCTCACCCTCCTCACGCTTTCCTTTCAGCGTATAGCCTTCCGTAACGGCAATTCTCACGTGATCGCTCTCCTCGTAGCTCATATGTCTCACCTCCACAGCCTGTAAGGTTTCCTGCATTGCCGCAGCGCTCACGCGAATGCCCGGCACTGCGCCGATCCTTCCCATGCCCACTTTTTCCGCGTTTTCCTTTGCACCCATCTGCGCATCAGCAACGCTCTGTTTTGCCTCCGTCTCTGAAGCTGTGTTGGACTGCTTTTTCTGATCTCTGTTTTTCAGGTTCTGTAAAAGGCTCTCCTGAAAGCCCTCCCCATGGCCGGTCCTCTTCTTTTTCTGATAAGCCGGCGTCTTGCCCTGACCTTGCACCTCCTGTATACCCATGTTCTACGGCCTCCCTTCCGTCAGAATTTTCTTTACTTCCTCCCTGCCCCTGCGCAGCCTTGTCTTAATCGTCCCCTCTTTTTCATTGAGAATCACCGCGATTTCATGGATCGAATAATCCTCGTAGTAAAAAAGATAAATCGGATTCCTGTAATGTACAGGCAGCTGCAGCACCGCCTCAAGCGTTTCGTCATCCCTGACCTGATAAGGCAGATAAATATTTTTTTCCGCAATCGCGGAGGACTCGTTCCAGGGAACTGTCCTTTGATACCAGCCGCTTTTTAAAATATCCAGGCAAATATGAATGGTGGTTCGTATCAGCCAGGCCTTCTCATGTTCCTTGTTCTGAATAGGCTTTTCATCCTTCATGTAACGCAGAAATGCCTCCTGCACCGCATCCTCGGCGTCCGCCCGGTTCTTCATGTTAGAGAAGGCAATCCTATACAGCATGGCACGGTACTCTTCCACCAGATAGCTCCACTTCTGCTCCATCCCCTCATGCGTCCTTCTTGTCAGTCTGTCGTCTATAGATATCTATATCTTAACATACTTCTTTTTGCCGTCCTATATACAATACGATTCAGACGGCCCAAAAGTTTCAACCACGAAAAAAAGACCCCCTGTATTTCACAGAGAGTCTTTGATGACATATATATTACCGCCCAGTTCTTTTGGATTTCCACTTTTCCTGTTCCATAGCGCTTCGCATACTTACATCAACATCATGCCCAACGCAAAGAAATAGAAAAAGATCAACGTCAAAATACTTGCAAGTACAGAAAGGATCAGGCCCGTAATCGCAAGGCCCTTGCCGCCGAACCCCTTGACAAGGGAAACAATACCGCAGATCAGACCCGCCAGACATAAGCCAATGTCCACAATGGGAATCCAGAAAAATACCAGTCCGAGAATACCGCAAACAAGCGACGCCACAGACGCCCCATGCATTTTGTCCGGCACAGCGTCATATACGACCGCCTTCACCGGCTGTCCGAAGCTCTGCTGATTGTACTGCTGCTGCGCGCCATAAGGCACCTGTGTAAACTGAGGCGCCTGGCCATACGCACCCTGACTATACTGCTGCCCGTTCCCGTAAGGCTGGTTATTCTGTCCGTACTGCTGTCCGTTCGCATAGGGCTGATCGTTCTGTCCGTACTGCTGTCCGCCGTCCGCTCCCTGATTATTATAATTTCCGTCGTTATATCCGTAGTTCGTATTCTCGTCCATCGTTACGCCTCTCCTCTTTCTATCCCTACGCTATCATAAAAACACCAACCGTGATTAACACCAAAACTACCAATAACACGATCTGAATAATCATAGCCACATTAACTTTCTTGCTCAGCGCCATTTTATAAGTCAGAAGATCCAGCAGCACAGCGATGGCAAGACCGATCATACCATACATAAACACCGCGAAAACTGCGTTGATACCTACTAACACATTCAGCCATACCGGAATATTCCTGATCGGCTCATAAGGCGTGCCGTCCTCTAAGTAAGTGCCATTCACCGCCAGACGTATCTTGTTTCCAATCACTACAAGATTACACTCTGCTCCGGGAATGCTGATCTGATGATCCGCCATCCAGATGACCCAGTTTTTAGATTTCATCTTGTATGTATCTCCGTCTACGATACACTTCGCGCCGCCAAACGCGCCCCTCTTGAACATAATCTGGTGCAGATTGCCCATGCTGTCGGTTACAGTCCAAACTCTTTCCATGATTTCTCTCCTTCACACTTGAAAACTTTGCCTCCGGCTATATAACTGCCAGTCTATAACGTCACTATTTTACAGTATTCTACAGTGTTTTGCAAGCATATGAAGAAATATTTTTACTCTTTTCCGTATTTTCCCATTTTGTGCCCACTCTGCTTCGCTTTACGCATAGTCCCGTCTCCCGATTGCCTTCACGCAGACAGCAGCCGCCACCGCCGTCAGGAGCAGGGACGCCACGATTGCCGCCACGCCCGCCTGCATAAATTTTCCCGCCATTGCCTCCAGGTCAATCCCTGTCCCGGCATCCGTTGTGCTCTGTATTTCATCAATCTCGCCTACAAAATAGCTCATGCCGAAAAACATCGCCATCCCCGGCGCAATTCTCACAATATTGCTCAGGTACTGCCAGTTTTCTTTTCCCTCCCCGAAGAGATAGAAGAAAAGAAACTCTAACGCCATAATCAGAATCCCGACTGCCAGCTCGCAAAGCCCAATTGCCACTGTCCAGAGCGGGAGTTCACAGCCCATCAGCGCATACACGCCCCACAGGGCAGCGCAGAGAATCCCCAGCAATGCCACGAAGGACAGCCCGTACAGAAACCGCCCCGCCACCCTCTCTTTTACCGTCGCGGGAAGCAGCAGTAAAAATCCCCTGTTCTTCCCGACGCAATATCCAAAAGGCGCCGTAGAAAATATGGAAGCCACAAAAAACGTATAAGAACATGTCACCAGCAGGGACATTGCGCCTTCGGCTGCGCCCATGCCCACAACCCATGCCATAACAAAGATCAACGGCATGAAATACATCTGTTTCCTTGTCAACATATAATCTATTTTCATAAAGTGTAATGCTCTCATTTCAAACTCTCCTCTCCTGGTTATGCCGGCCGCATTTACTTTCCTGCTGACATGATATAGTGGATGACAATCTGGTCTATCGTCGGCTTCTCAAAGAGAAACGCGCTCCCCAGAAGCTCCGCCTTATCGCTTGGCAGGATCGCCTCAAATCCGTAAGCGTTCTCCTCCAGCCCGATCAGTTCCTTCTTAAGCGCCGGCGGAATCTTTGCGCTCTCGCCTTTTACCAGAAGGAAATTTTCTATCAGTTCATCCTTCGCGTCGTAGAGGACCGTCCTGCCCTTGTGAATAAAGTAAATATAATCCGCAATCTGTTCCAGGTCGCTTAAGATGTGGGTGGAAAAAATAACGCTCCGCTCCCCGTCCATCACATACTCCTGCAAAAGCTTCAGGATCTGGGTCCGCATCACCGGGTCAAGCCCGTTGGTGGCTTCGTCCAGCACAAGCAGCTTCGTGTCTCTGGCAAGCACCGACGCAAACATGAGCATCACTTTCATGCCTCTGGAAAAATCCTTAATCAGCTTATTTTCCGGCAGGTTCCAGTCCCGGATAAAGCCGTTGAACTTATCCGCGGAAAACGTCGGATAAAAGTCCTTCAATATGACGCGGATATGTTTGATTTTAAAGTGGTCGGGGAAATAGGACTCATCCCCCACATAACCGATTTTATCCTTGTAAGCCTGCTCGTTTTCCTCGCGGGACAGCCCGTCGATATGCACCTTGCCGTCCGTACCTTTGAGGATGCCCGTGATCAGATTCAAGGTAGTCGTTTTCCCGGAGCCGTTCGCCCCCACATACCCCATGATATAGCCTTTTGGCAGGGTAAAGCTGATATTCTTTAAGTCAAAGTTTTTATAGTGCTTCGACAAGTTTTTTACTTCCAGCAGTTCCATCGTTTTCTCCATTTCTGCGCTGCTTTTATCTCAACTATGTTGAACCGGCGCATTAACCAAGTTTGTGACAAGTTTCCTTTTTGAGACTCTATGTTTCCAATAAGTTATGAAAAATATCCGTCAGTTCGTCTTTGGACATCCCCATCGTTTTCGCCGTCTCTATCGCCGTGGACAGCCCTTCCTCGATCCGCAGAAGGTACTGCTCCCGCAGCAGATTGTTATCCGTAGGAAGCACTACACTGCCCTTGCCCTGCATGGTAGCGATAAAACCCTCCGCTTCCAGCTCGCTGTAGGCACGGGTCGTTGTAATCACACTGACCCCCACCTCCTTTGCCAGCTGGCGTATAGAGGGAAGGGTTTCTCCCTCCGGGATCTGTCCGTTTAAAATCTGTTCCTTGAGCTGCTCCCTGATCTGCGCATAAATCGGCAGCTCCGACTGGTTCGATATGATAATCTTCAATGTATACCTCCCTTACTCCTCTGCGCTTCCTGTCGTCACAGGTTACGCCATCAGTATATACTGTATATATATCATTATATACAGTATGAACAATTTGTCAATACCTGTTTAGAAAAAAAGGGCGGGATGTCATTCCCGCCCAAGTTGTCTCCTTATAAAAACTTTATGAATCCCTAACAGAAAAAGAATGGCCATGCTGATCCACTGTGATGTCGAAAACAGCCATAAATGACCTCTGACAGAATCTCCCCTCAGAAATTCCAACAAAAACCTGACACAGGCATACATCACGAGATACCTCTCAAAAATCCCGGGAGACTTATGTGCGTCCGCCTTTTTCAGGAGAACCCATACAAGTACGCCAAAAATCACCAGATCGGCAAAAGCCTCCATCGCCTGGACAGGAACCAGCCGAACACCGTTCGGGGCGTACACGGAATCCGCATAGCTTATCCCTATACACATCCGCGTCTGCCTGCCATAGCAGCACCCGACGACCGCACACCCCACTCTCCCAAACGCATGTGCCAACGGCATAGCCGGGGTCAGAAGGGAAAGCGTTTTGACAAAATCAAGCGAAAAGTACCGGGATGCAGTCTTTACGGCAAATACCGCGCCAAACAGCCCGCCGTAAAACACAAATCCGCTGCTTATCATGATTCTGAGATATTGCCGCAGATTCGCGCCTCCGCTTCCTGCATTTCGCAAGATCCATGGGACCTCAAGTAAAATATAGAGAATCTTCGCGCCAATAACCGCACCTATCGCCGCCCAGACATAGACATAAACGAAATCACTAAAATCCTCGGATTTTATCCTTGTAATAAAGAACAAGTAGCCGATTCCCATAAGGAAACCGGCCGCTCCGCACAAGCCATAAGCATTTATACTGTTCAATACCGTACTCATTTTCCAAAAACCAAAAAACTAATTCATCAAAGCGCCTGCGGTTCCCAGAACGCCAACGCATGCCACACATGCCACGAAGACGAGCGTACTCCCGATCACACCAATCAGGGAACACACAAAGCCCGCCGTCCTCATTCCGCCGACAAAGCCTGCCTTTTTCGCATTGGACGCACACACCAGCCCGACAATACCCGTAATCAGGCCAATCAGCGCACCCATTCCAAAAAACCAGCTGACGATAGAGACAATGCCCAACACCAGACTTGCTATTGCAGCGCCCTTCCCGGGCTCATTGCCATTTGAAGTATTGGTTACAAAATTGTTTCCGTCCATTTTTCTTCTCTCCCTCATAATTTATCTTTTTGTCTGAAACACTATAAGTATTATAATTTATTGCCAATAGAATTGCAATAAAAATGAAATAATGTCAATTTGTGTTTACTTATGTACATTATATTTAGAGAAGGTTTATTTTAACACTTTCACTATACACATTGTATGTATAGTGTATAATTATATCACATACTACAAAACGAGGTTACTATATATGATTATATTCATTCGGTTGTTCGAATATGTTTGGCTGACTATTTCTTTTGTAATTTTTCTTATTGAAAACATTGCCTGGTTATGGCATCTTTTCAAATGCCGGGGCATGATATCCTGCAAAAACAAAAAATGTAAATATCGAAGCCACTGTTTCCGCTATGGGGAAGGTATTACTGAGGAAGAAGCCCAAATGCTTTTAGAATTTTTAGATACCTTATAGGATCAGGGCATAAAAAGCGCCACAACCGATTGATTCGGCTGTGGCGGCATACCGTGCGCTAGAGGATTCTATAACACCTGTGCCTTCCCATCGTAGGGATGTGCGTCGGCATAGGCCGATGCCTTTTTCGCAAACTCCCCTGCCTCCATTTTGTCAAAATATTCGCGTTGCCATACGGTATAATCAAAATCGTCTCTTTTGATTAGGGAGATAAAATACTCCGCATCAATCACGCCCAAGTGATCTACAAGACAGGCAAAGCCCTGATCTAAAATCTTTACTGCATTAGCCATCAATCATCCGCCTCCATTCTTCTGATAAATTCCTCCGGCGTTACCAAATCCACTTTTTCAGACTGATATTTTAAAAGCCGATCATCCGTCGTAATAAAATAATTACAATTTGCTGCAATTTCTTCCTCATTTCTGTTACTGACATATAGTGCAGCATAATCTTTCATAAACTTTTCAATCGTCATCTTCTTTTGCATGGAACGGTTATTGCTATTCTCAAAATCAAGAACATATGACGTCACAAGCTCTACCCTTCCCGCCCTTACCATATCCTGTATATGAAGCTTAGCCTGTGTTTCCAGATGAATACGCATTTGAGACTGATCGTCATAAGGACGATTATAGCTGCAATTATCTAAGTACACTCTCACGTCTGTATTCTGCCCTCCCTTATATCCCCTTATCCCTGTTTTTTTATTCTAACACAAATCGCAGCTACATCATACACCAAAATACGATACTTTGAACAAAAAGAGCGGAAACGCCGCATCTATCGGCATTTCCGCTTTTTCTAACCACCGTGCGCTAGAGGATTCGAACCCCCGACCTTTTGGTCCGTAGCCAAACGCTCTATCCAGCTGAGCTAAGCGCACATACATTGCCGTTGTAGCATGCCATATGGCTTATTACTTCGACAACATAGGAAATTATATATAGTTTTGGGATAAATGTCAAGAGGCTTGCGGAATTTTTCGCGTTTTCCACCATAATTGCAATCCCCTCCTGCCGCATGAAAGCCTTTTTCATTCTTCCCTGCCGCTAAGCAGCGCCAGAGGTTCCCGCCGCAGGCTGGCACAGATCATAGCGGAAGCGATTCCCACCGCCAGTACCACAACCGCCGTACCCGCTGCCGCGCCCACACGCCAGTTCCCTTCCAGAATATAGTCTGTTTTCTCCTCCTCATCCTGCCCCTGTGTCATACCTGTGCTGAAATTTCGGTCAAAGCGTTCCACCTGCGTAAGCTGTCCGGCCGCCTTCCCCGCGCAGTAATAGCCGCCAATGCCGCCGAGAATACCGCCGCACAGGGCTAACAGCGCAATTCCCGTCAAAAGCGATCCCGCGCACTGTCTCTTTGTCATGCCAAGCGACCGTTCCACGGCCGTCACCACGCTCTGCTTCGTGATAAACATGTGGCAGAAGAAAAGCAGGACGCAAATAACGCTGACCGCTCCTGCCACGAGCAGGATGAGCGCCATCTTCTTCATCCGCTTGATCCCGTCCTCCAAAACGCTGTAGCCCTTGTCATAAAAGGTAATCTCCAGCCCCTCGATTCCCTGTTTTTCCCACAGTTCCTTCCAGTGGGAGATCGTGCCGTTTGGAATCTCAAAAGAGGTATTCCAGCCCTTCATCGGTCCCCAGTCGGCAATATTCTCGCTGTCGCTGTTTTTGATGGACGCCCTCGGTATGATGATTTCATTGTCATCCAGCCGGTAGGACGAGCTCTTTGCAAAGCCTCCGGGCAGCATATCGTAAATGCCGCATATTTCCCAGTCACCCTCCTCAAAGACCGGGAAGTTCATTCCCTCCGCCGTCAACTTGACGTTCCAGCACGCCTCCGAACTCGGCTCCCGGTAATCCCCATAGCGAAGCGGCAGATGCATGACGTCCCCCGTTTTCAGGTCGTTTCGTTTGGCAAACTTGCGGGAAATCAGACAGACCCTTCTGCCCTCGCTGTAATCCTCTTTCGTAAATTCCCTTCCCTCCACGATACTGACAGATCCGTCATAAAATATGGGAATCAGGTCAAGGTTATCCGTGACAGTGACAGGGGAAGAACGCCAGATCCCCATCTCCATTTCCCGCGCCAGCGCCAGCCACCGCTGTCCCTCCTCCGTCTCATAGAAACCGGGCGTCACCTCCGCGATGGAGCTGCCGGAAAGATTATTGGGAAGAACAGCCCCCTCCGGCCCGGTCTGGGTACTCACAATCGCCTCTCTGGGAAGGTATTCCTGCGGTCCCGTTGCCTCCGGCCAGCCATGGGGAAGACCGTCATATACACACATAAGATAAGTCTTATCGGCATACAGCATCTTTGGCGATGGATTGAAATGGTCGCAGTAATAAAACATCGGTGCATTATAGGGATAATAACTGTACAGTATATTTTTGAGTTCCATCTTGATGGGACCCGCGGGAACCGCATCCTCCACGGGGGAAGCCTCCACAACCATATGGCTTGTGATTCCCATACCTACGTCCATCATCTCGTAATCCGGCAGATAGGCGGCATACCAGCCCCTCCGCTCCGGCCCGCTGATATAGTCCGCCCCCTCAAAGGAAAGGACAGACAGGGGAATCGTATCCCCGTACTCCGCCCGATTTACGGTCTTATACTCTCCCGGATCCGCCAGCCATACTTCTTCCCTGACATACCGCTGCGGCTTCTGTTCCACCGTGGCGATGGTCTGGAAAATATCCTCGAATCGCGCCATATTCTCCCGGCACATCCGCCACAGCCCGCCGCCCGTGGAAAGCAGCGCCGTCGCAAACCCCACCAGGAGAAAAAACAATATGGTCCTGACCGGCGTACGCCGCAGTTTCAGCAGACTCTTTTGTATGACCATAATACTGTCCCCCTTACCTTGTCCTCAAATTCGCGCGGAAAATGACGCTTTTCAGGCATTCTCTTATGCGAAACTTAGTACTTCCAAGTCAGCTTGCTGACTTTACGTCTCCGTCCTATGGCGAGACGTCTCCAGAAGTACTTTTCGTATTTTTCACTTTATTCGCCCGCACGCAGCGTCTCGATCACGCTCAGCCCGTGGAAAGACCAGAGCGCCGCCGCGCTTCCCAAAAGAAACGCCAAGAGAAATACGGCATCCGAGAGCAGAAGCGCCCTGCCGCCCACCGTACCTGTCAGAAGCGCAGGCAGGCTGACCACCACACAGACAGCCGCCTCAATCATCAGATTTTCTAAAAGCATCACAAAAAAGCAGCGTCTCCATCCCATGCCTATCGAGCGCATGGTGGCATACTCCGCCTTTCTGTCCTGAATCAGCAGATAGCTGCACAGATAGCCCACAAACAGGAGAATCACCGCCACAAAGGGCAGCATCCCCGCAAGGAAAGTCAGAGTCTCACGCAGATTTTCCGCCGCGTTGATAAACGCCTCGTCCTTCATGCTGAGGGCGTTTCCTGCATAGGAAAAATCAGCATCCCTGGCCACGGGCAAAAAGCCGAGTTCATGCATATAACTTTTGCACGCATTCAGCCGGAACGGATCTTTCACCAGAAAGGACGCCGAATCCGCCGTAAACGCAACCCCTTCCTCCCGAAAGACCTGCCGCACGCTCTCCAGCGGAAAAAGCATCTGGGGCGGCGTCACGCTGCCGGTAAAGTCTTTATAGTCCATCACGCCCGCAACAGTGAACGGTCTCCCCTCCACAAGGGGAGTAACCTTTCCGATCCCGATACCTCCCTGCCCATACTGATAGTAATAGAGCGTAATCGTCACCTCATCCCCGAGCGACAGGCCCTGCTGTTCCATGATCCGGGCATCCAGAATGCAAAGCGGCTCCCCGCCCGCGAAAAGGCTCTCGTCCCACGCTTCCCCATAGGAAATTTCCTCGCTCTTTAAGCCGGGTACGCCCGCAATATCGTTGACCGCCGCCGCAAAATAATTTAAGTTTCCCTTATATTCCTCCAGCGTGAACGCACCGAATCCTGTCATAAACTGCGCGGAGAAAACCACTTTCTCCACATATGGGCAGGCGGCGATTCCATCCACGCGCTCCTCGGAAATGCTGATTCCTTCCTCCCGTGAGCCATTCAGATTGCTGACCCTGCCGCTCACTTCCATCGCCTCCGGGAGCGTGACAAGCTGTCTTTCCGTACTGTCCAGATTGACTGCGTAGAGCAGTAAAAGCGTGATTGTCACAATGCCGATGGCGGCGGAGAGTATACTTTTTTTATAATGTCTGACCAGATTTCGATATGCCAGCTTCACCGAATCGCCTCCTTCCGGTTCCTTTTTACCAGTAATACACCCGGCGTCCCTTATTTGTGACATAGATGTGACATAAATAGATAAGAAACTGATAAGCAGACTTAAAAAAGAGCCACCGCCCTAAGGCAGTGACTCTTTCCTCTATTCTGTACAGACTCGCTTCGGTCTGTCCTCTTCTTAATATTTGTCGTCGTAATCTCCGTCCAGAGAGATCGTCGGCTCGCTGCTGTATGTAGGCGTATTGTCTACATAGCTGCTGCCGCCCATATTGCCGGATATCAGCTGATATCTCGACATAAGGTTTCTGAGCGTAACCGCCTGGTTGGAAAGCTCCTCGCTGGCCGCCGCACACTGCTCGCTGGTAGCTGCATTGGTCTGTACCACGGTAGATACCTGAGAGATTGCCTGGTCGATCTGGGAAATCGCCGTCGCCTGATCGTTGGAAGAAGCCGTAATATTTCCGATCAGACCAACGATCTCGTCGATGGAGCCCACAATCTCGTCGAGAGACTTCGCGGTATCCTGCGCGATCTTCGCGCCATTGCCAACCTTGTGGATGGTATCGTCGATCATCTCCGCCGTCTCGCTTGCTGCCGCCGCACTCTTCGCCGCCAGATTTCTTACTTCCTCAGCCACCACTGCAAATCCCTTACCGTGTACGCCCGCTCTCGCTGCCTCAACCGCCGCGTTCAGCGCGAGGATGTTGGTCTGGAATGCGATATCGTCAATGGTCTTAATGATCTTGGAAATCGTCTCAGAAGATGCATTGATATCATCCATCGCCTGAATCATAGACTTCATCTGGTCATTGCCGGATGTAGCCATATCCTTGATATTATGTACCAGGACGTTAGCTTCACCTGCCTGCGTCGCATTCGCCTTGGTACGCTGCGTCACCTCATCCATGGAAGCCGTTACCTGCTGGATTGCACTTGCCTGCTCGGTGGAACCCTGTGCCAGAGCCTGGCTGGCATTCGCCACCTGCTCGGAACCGACGGTAATCTGCGCGCTCGCCTCTTTCACATTGCTCAGCGTCATGTTGTTCTCGGAAAGCAGTCTGACAATCGCCTTGCCAAGTACATCCCTGTCGCTTCTGGGATTCGCTTCCATCGTCAGATCACCCTTGGAAATAGCCTCGGTGATCTTTGTCTGCTCCCTGATCGCTTCCGCCATCTGTGCAAACTCATCGAGCAGTGCGCCAAGATCGTCATTGTAAACTTTCTCACAGTCCACATCAATGTCGCCCATGGTCATCTTCTTAGCAGCCTCGGACAGCTTCGCCATAGGAACTGTGATCGCCTTGATCAGAAGCGCGCAGTACATAATGGTAATGAGAATTGCGATTGCCATTACTCCCACCTGCAGAATCGACAACCACGTTAACTGTCTGGTCAGTTCTACATCCTTCTCATGGGAAGAGGCTTCCATCATATCCATCAGGGTACGCAGATTATCTTCCACTTCGTCCGCGATAAACTTACTGTTCGTTACCAGCTCGTTTACAGCTTCTTCTACCTTGCCTGCTTTAACCAGATCAATATCATTCTGCTCGCATACATACCACTCTGCAATCTTTTCCTGCACCAGATCGTACTGATCCTGAATCTCCTTTGGCAGCTTATCTTTTCTTTCCTCAAAGAGGGCAAAATAGCCTGCCGCGTCGGACTTATACTTTTCGATCATTTCTTCCTGGCTCTTCACAACATCCAGATCATCATAGTAATAGAACAGGATATTACGCACACGCACTTTAATGTTACAGAAATTCGCAAATCCCTGTGTCACATAATACTGACTCATCGCATAGTTGTCATGCTGGCTCTGCCGCGCTGTGTTTACCATGTTTGAGGACCACAGACCTACGGCCGAAACAAGAATCAGCATAATCAGCATCAAAGCACTGAATAAAGTAATTTTTTTCTTGACTGTCATGTCAACAATTGAAAATCTCTTCTTCATGGTGAATTCTCCTTTTTATGATTGTTCTTCCTTGCGCACTTCTTCCATCGCTGTCACGATATCGTCCTGCTTAATCAGTTTTTCAGGATCAAGAAGGAGCGTCACCGTATCTCCCGTTCTGGCCAGCCCGTAAACATACTTGTTATGCTCATGTTCTTTCCTTCCCAAGGATGGCGGCGGTGCAATACTGTCCTCCGCAATGGTATCTACATCCGCCAGTCTTTCCACAATCAGACCGATCATGGTTGACTTCACATCAATGACGATAATACACGTCCTATCTGTATATTCACACGGTTCCATTTTAAATCTGACGCGGACGTCTATCACAGGAATAATCTTGCCCCGGAGATTGATCAACCCCTTAATGTAATCGTCCACTTCAGGGATTGCCGCAATCGACTGCATCGCAATAATCTCATTCACATAGCTGATGCTGATACCAAATAGCTCTTTGCCGATCTGGAACGTCATAAACATCCCTTTCTGGGAATCATCTTCCAGCAGCTCTTCCATCTCATCCGTTTCTTCTTTTTTCATAAAATCTTCCGCCATGTACTATCTCCTTTCTCCGTCATGCAACAGCAATCCGGCAATATCCAGGATCAGTGCAATGCTTCCGTCGCCAAGCTGCGTACAGCCCGAAAGCCCTTTGACTTTCCTGACATAGGGAGGAATCGGTTTAACCACAATTTCCTGCTCCTGCAGCAGTTTGTCAATCAGTACGCATACCTGACTGCCCTCATGTTCTAACACAACGATGATTCCCTCTTCAATCTTGTCGTTTGAATCGGGTAGATCATATCTTTCATTCAGGCGGATAAAGGGATAACACTCCCCTCTCAGCACAATGTATTCCTCGCCGCTCGGCTCGCTGATGAGAGAGTCTTCCCCAACTCTCACAAATTCCTTGATCGACGCCGTCTCAATCACAAACGGGGAATTACCTACCTGTACCACAATACCGTTGATAATCGCAAGCGTGAGCGGAATCACCAGGGTCATCTCCGACCCCTCAAACTCCACGCTGGAAATATCAAGCCTTCCGCTGATGGACTGGATGTTCTTCACCACCACGTCCATACCCACGCCTCTGCCGGAATACTCGGTAACCTCCTCCTTGGTGGAGAAGCCCGGCAGCGTAATGAACCGGAAGATTTCTTTATCTGTAAACTCATTGATCGGCTTGTTCTCAATCAGGCCCTTATCCAGAGCTTTCTGATACAGCTTTTCCTTATTCAGGCCTTTGCCGTCATCCTTAACGCTGATATAAACCTTACCGCCCTCGTTCTTTGCCTCCAATGTAATCTTGCCCTTCGAAGGCTTGCCTACTGCGGTTCTGTCCGCGGGATCTTCCTCGATACCGTGATCTACGGAATTTCTCACAAGGTGCATCAGCGGGTCGGTAATGTGCTCGATGATATTCTTATCCACTTCCGTGTTCTCACCGACCACTTCAAGCTCAATGTCCTTGCCAAGCTTTCTGGATACGTCGAATACAATTCTGCGCATCTTCTGGAACGTGTTGGTAAGGGGCATCATACGCATCGACATGATGACTTCCTGCAGCTCCGTCGTAATCTTGGAGAGCTGCCCGGACGCCTTCTGGAAGTTGGAAAGCTCCAGTCCCGGCACCTTCAGGTCCGGGTTCTGCAGTACCACCGCCTCCGCGATAACCAGCTCACCGATCAGATCCATCAGCGCATCCATCTTCTCCACGTTCACGCTGATGATGCTCTGCTGCTTGGGCTGGTTCTTCGCAAGCGTCTTGCCCTTGCCGGCCTCCTTGGTCTTGACCACGTAATCGCCCGGCTTAGGTCCTTCCTTCTTGGCCTCTTTATTCTCATCGCCCTTTGCGGACGCAGGCGCTGCGGCAACCGGCTCGGCTTCCTCTCTGCCAAACTCGCCGAGTGCCCTGCCGTACTCTTCCTTGGAGAGCTCGTCGAAATTGATTTCCTCCGCCTCGGAGCTGTCAATTAACGCGATCACTTCCTCCTTGGTGCTCTTCGTCTGCAGCAGCATATGAAAGCCCTCTGCCACGATCACATCGGCGCTTGCCTCATTGGAGAGAATGTCGTCCGGTGTGTAGAGCAGATCTTCCGCAACCTCTTTTAAGGCATAAGTCGCCGAATAGGCACGCAGATTGCTCATCTGCGTATCACTTCGGTAATGGATAGAAATCCGATAAAAATGACTGTCGTCGCCTGCCACCGGCGTAATGTAAAACTGCGTCGGCTCAACATGCTTATTAGCCTGCGGCATCTGAATACCCTGTTTCTTGATCTCGCCCTTTAAGCGGCCAAGAAATTCATCCAGATCCTCCACAAGCTGTTTCTCATCACCGTCAGGCGTATCGCCGTTTTTCAGCTTATCAAGCTCACCCGTCACAAAGTCCGAAACCGCAAGCACCTTCTCAACCAGTTCCATATGCGGCACATCATCCGGATGGGATTCTCTCAGGTAATAGAACACATCCTCAAGCTTATGGGTCACTTTCGTAATGTTCTCATACATCAAAACGCCTGAGGAACCTTTAATGGTGTGCATGACGCGGAAAATCTCATTGATATCGGCATCATCGAAGCAATCAGCATCCTGTTTTTCCAATATTATGCCTTCCAGTTTCTCCAAGAGCTGTCCGCTCTCGTACAAGAACATGTCAAGCATACTTTCTGTGTTGAATTCTTCTGCCATATTTCCTCCTCATCTTAAGGATTTCCCAGATTTTCTAAATCAGCCCAAGCTTTGTTAATACCTTTTCAAACTTCTCTACATCTATCGGTTTCCCGGCATAGGCTTCGCATCCAAGCTCAAACGCCATCTTTACATTGCGTTCGTCATTCAGCGCCGTCGTCATAATGACTTTAACCCTCTTACTCTTGGGAATGCCCTTCTGTGCCTCGATATCGCGGATTGCCTTAAGCACCTGATATCCGTCCATAACCGGCATCATCACATCAAGACATGCCAGATCGTAGGGCTCTCCATCCTCCAGCGCCATCATAAATGCATCCACAGCCTCTTCGCCATCCACCATCACGTCACATTCCCCGTAGCGTGAGAGCTGCTTATCCATAAACTTACGGCTGGCGAAATCGTCCTCTGCCAACAAAATCTTCATATGCGCTCAGCTCCTTTCTTCAAAGTAGTATCTATTTGCTCAACAGGCTGTAAATCTTCCCTGCAATTGCCGTAATCGGTGCCTGCTGCTGCACCGCGCCGATGTCAAAAGCAACCTTCGGCATACCGTAGACGACGCATGTCGCTTCGTCCTGCCCAACAGTTAAAGCGCCGGCGTTTCGCATCTCCAGAAGTCCCTTCGCGCCGTCAGCTCCCATTCCTGTCAGAATCGCGCCTACCGCCTTGTTTCCAGCAGCCTTCGCCACAGAGCTGAACAGAACGTCCACGGAGGGGCAATGCCCGCTCACTTTCTCCGTGCCCCGGCATTCAACCTGATAGACGCCGTTTACTTTGACAAGCCGCATCTGCCTGTCGCCCGGTGCAATCAGCACCTGTCCCTGCATCACGCGGTCGCCCGTCTGCGCTTCCTTCACCGCCACTTCGCACTGGTTGTTCAGACGGTCCGCATACATCTGCGTAAATCCGGGCGGCATGTGCTGTACAATGACAACGCCCGGAATATCTCTCTTAAATCTTTTCACAACCTCAAAGATCGCTTCCGTTCCTCCCGTGGAGGCGCCGATTGCAACAATGCGGTCCTTGCCGCCCGCCGCGGTAATGTGGCTCGCGATCGTTGTGTTGTCCACTCTTTTTAACTTGCCTACCTTTGCCGTGGAGGCAATCTTTACCTTTGCCGCCAGCTCCTGCGTCAGGAAGTTATTTAACTGTTCCTTGGTCAGATTAGACGGTTTATTTACAAAATCTACCGCCCCCGCCTCAAGCGCGTCAAAAACCTTATTGTTCAAAGCGCTTATCATCACCACGGGCAGCGGATACTGGGGCATCAGCCTCTTCAAAAACTCTATGCCGTTCATGCGCGGCATCTCTACATCCAATGTCATGACATCGGGCTTAAACTTGAGTATCGCGTCCCGCGCCTCGTAGACATCCCCAACATCCGCCACCACTTCAATGTTCGGATCCGAATCCAGCCCTTGCGCAAGCAGCTTGCGGAACATCAGCGAATCATCTACAACCAACACTCTAATCGGTCTCATGTTCTGCACTCCTATTTTCTGTAAATTGACGGTTGAACATAATTAAATTTAACCATTTGACGATCCAGCCTCTCCGTCAAGCCGATAAAAAGATAACCGCCCGGCTCCATGTGATCGTAAATCCGATTGATGAGCGGATATTTAATATCATCCTGAAAATAGATCATCACGTTCCGCAAAAATACAATGTGGAATTTCTTTTTAAAGGTAATGGGGTCCATCAAATTAAACTGCTTGAAAATCACTTCTCTCTTCAGTTCATCCTTCACTTTAAACTCTTCCTGGCTGATCTGCTTAAAATAATGCCTCTTCCAGTTTACGGGCAGGGGATCAATTTCCTCCTTGAGATAGACGCCTTTGGATGCATGCGATAAAACCTTCATGGAAATATCTGTCGCAAGAAGCCTGGTGTCCCATCCCGAATGGTTAATGCCAAAGAAATCGTTGATTATCATGGCGAGCGTATACGGTTCTTCCCCTGTGGAGGAGGCGCCGCACCAGACTCTCAGGTCCTTAGTTCCCATCGTCCTGTTTTTCGCCCATGGCAGCGCGACATTCTTCATAAAATCAAAATGTTCGCTTTCCCGCATAAAATATGTATGGTTCGTGGTCAGGATATTCACCAGATCCGTCGCTTCGCTGCCTTTCGGATTGTGCTCCACCTTCGCCATAAGTTCATTATAATTCGCGTAGCCATTGCGGACAAGATAATTCTCTAAGCGTCCGCCAACCAGCACCCTCTTCTGACTCAGGTCAATGCCATAGTGCTGCTTCACATAAGTAACTATTCGGTGAAATTCGCTGTCGGTAATCACTTCTTTTGCCTCCCCAAATTACCATCTTTAATTAAAGCATACAATTCAGCAAAAGTCAATTTGTTCTCATTCTGCTCCAAAGCTTCATAAATACCCGGACCACATCCGGATCGTAGTAGGAGCCGCTCCTTTCGCTGATCCTCTTCTGTCCCTCCTCCGAGGAACAGGAGGCCTCTCCGTGCCCCGGTGCAGTTATCTCGTCAAAGTCGTTCGCCACAGCCACAATGCGCGCTTCCAACGGAATCTCGCCGCCTGACAGGGCCGGGTAGCCGGAGCCGTCCCAGTGCGCGTGATGGTATTTTGCAATCTGCCGCGTCATCTCCATTGCGTCGCTGCTCTCCTGGTCCGCGCCAAATTCGCCGATCACTTCTTCTCCAAATTCCGCACATTTTTTAATGTATTCCAAATTTTGCCTGTCCGGCCCACCATCATCCGCAATTTCCTCCTCCGACATAAGGAACCTTCCCACATCGTGAAGTCTTGCCGCAATGCCGATGTTTTCCACAAACTCGTCTGTCACATCATCTTCAAATGCCGGGGAAAACTGCATCCCCTGCGCGAGAAGCTTACAGTTGTAGGCAACGTTGCTCCGGTGTGTCCCCTTATCGTCGTCCTTCTTTTTCATAATCCGCGACAGCGCCCGCAGCACATTGGCATGTTCTCTCTCAATCTGGTTCTTCTGGTCTTCCACCAGCCGGTGCATCATACGGTTGTAATCCGCCATTTCCTGCTGCATGCGGTAGCTGCTTAAATGGTTGTTCACCCGCATCAGGACCTCTATATTATCGAAAGGCTTCGGTATAAAATCCACGGCTCCCGCCAGAAAGGCCTCCTCCTTCTCCTTGCTGGTGTTTAGCACCGTGATAAAAATAAAGGGGATATCCCTCGTCGCCTGGTCGCTCTTTAACATTCTGCAGAACTCCAGTCCGTCTATCTCCGGCATGGACAAATCCGAAAGTATAAGATCCGGCCTGGTCTGCTTCATCAGCTCCAGCGCCTCCTGCACGCTTAAAGCCGTCAGTGCCTCATACCCTTCATGTGTGAGAATATTTTCCAGAATGGTCACATTCACACTGATATCATCCACAATCAGAATGGCAGGCGCGTTTTTCTTTACATTTTCATTTTCCATAAGCTATCCTCCTGCTATTCTGCGTTCCACAAATCTCCGATCCGCTCCGTGATCGCGTCCTTCAGTCTGCCGTACATATCCATGCTCTTGTCATAATTGGCTTTTCTGATCGCCATCTCCATCCGCAGCTCCTGCCGCTTCAGGTCCTCGTCTCCCGATGACTCGATCAGCGCCTTAAGCGTAGAGGCAAGAAGTTCCGCCTTATCCCACGCACCCATCTCAATGGAAAGCACCAGTTTATCCATGCGCTTCTTTAACTCTTCCCTGTTTTCCTCCTCGCCAAACTGCATGAGACTGTCTACGTTCTGCCCCTCGCCTTCCTTCATGTACTCGGACCAGTTCACATAGACCTGACTCTGCTTGTCGTCGAGCGACTGTTCGCTCTTAAGCTTCACGGAAAACGAAAATGTGCTCCCTTTTCCCTTTTCACTCTCCACATGGATATCGCCGTGCATCAGCTCCACAAGCTGTTTCGTGATGGCAAGCCCCAGTCCCGTCCCGCCGAAACGTCTCGTGATCGAAGCGTCCACCTGGCTGAAACTCTGGAACAGGCGGTCCTGCTCCTTCTGGGAAATACCAATACCGCTGTCCCTCACCATGAAGAACAGCTCAACCTCGTCATTGACCCGTCTGGTCATGCCGACAACCAGGTTGACATAGCCTACCATGGTAAACTTGATGGCGTTGGACAAAAGGTTATTCAGAATCTGAACGAGACGGAGTTCGTCGCCGATCAGCTTCCTTGGAATCTTATCGTCAATGTCCACGCTCATGTGCAGTTCCTTTTTGTTTACCACCGCGCTGTGGGTTGCGACGACCTTATCCATCATCTCCTGAAAGTCAAAGGGCTTTTCGTCTATCACGAATTTGCCGGATTCCAGCTTCGCAAAGTCAAGGATATCATTGATAATCGTCAGCATATTGTCGCAGCAGCTAAGGACGATATCGAGCGTCTTTTTCTGGCCCGGGTCGGTCACTTCCTCCACGAGTTCCATCACATGTCCCTTAATCCCATTGACAGGGGTACGCAGCTCATGGGTAACGTTCGCCGTAAACTCATTTCTCGCCCGGTTGTTCTCGCTCTCCTTCTCCTTCAGCTCGCGGATACGCATATTCATATTTTTCTGCGCAGAAATATCTTCCGCAAGAAGCAGATAGGCGTCCATCCCGTCTTCCGGGAAAATACGTACATTAACAGAGAAACAGGAGTTATTACTCCTGTACATCGTCATCTCCTTGACACCCTTCATGCTCTTTTTTACAAAGGTGATGAACCCATCCGGCGAATTGGGAAAATCCTGTCTGAATATTTGTGACATCGTGCATCTTGTCAGTTTATCCCTGTCGTATTCCAGCCTCGCCGCCGCCGTCTGGTTTCCGTAAAGTATGCTGCCCTCCTCGTTGAAGAGCAGGACAAGTTCCACCGTCTGATCCGCAATCCGGGAATTTAACCACTCAAATTCCATGCAAGCCTCCTTGCGGAGAATGCCGCATTCTGGCATTCTCCTATGCGAAACTTAATGCTTCTTGATGTTCCATCCTATGATGGAACGTCTTTAGAAGCACTTTTCGCATCTTTCACCCTGGGATATTTTCGTTGATCACGCTGATAAACTGCTCGTAGACCGTTTTGATCTCCTGCCACAGCTCGTTCGCACGCGCGGTATCCACTTCCTCGGCCGCCTTGTTTCTCAGCTCTTCTACCAGCGTGGAAACTTTCTCAAAAATCGGGGTAAGGCCCAGGTTTCCCACTACACCCTTCAATGCGTGGGCGCACTTGTACGCCTCCTCGTAAGCGCCGGCTTCCAGATTCGTCCCAAGGTTCGCATAATTCGGGTCATTGGGAAATTTCCCAAGGAATTTCTGGTAAATCGCATCGTTATTCATAAAACGCTTCAGGGTAGTCTCCACATCCGCACCGCATTCCTCCAACTGTTTTCTGAATTTGTCGTCCATAGCACTCTTTCCTTTCTGTCATTTTGGGATAAAGTAAGAAGACTGCAAAACATACTCTTATTGTTTTACAGTCTTCGCCGCCTAATCTGTCTTACGTAAAATTAAACATATTGATCACTTCAACAAGGTTGAAGAAATCTTCCTTAGCAAGCTTAAAGCACTCTATCACATCTTCCGAAAACTGTCCGCATTCCCCATTTAAGATCATCTGATATGCCTCGTCATTGCTGTATGCACTTTTATATACCCTCTCGCTTACGAGCGCCTCATATACGTCGGCAATGGATACGATCTGTGCGCTGATCGGGATTTCGTCTCCCGCCAGATGGTCCGGATATCCTTTGCCGTCGGCTCTCTCATGGTGATGCCGGCAGATCTCGTAACAGTACTGGTAAAATTCATCCGGATACTGGGGCTTGAAGGACTCCAGAATCTCACAGCCGATGGTGGTGTGGGTCTTCATCACCTCAAACTCTTCCGGCGTCAGCCTGCCCGGCTTTAACAGGATGGAATCCGGTATGCCGATCTTACCCACGTCATGCAGCGCGGAAGCTCTCGCGATCTGGTCGATCTGCAGCGGCGTAAGCCCGTACTTCGGGAAATATTTCGCCATGTATTTGAGAAGGATTCTCGTCAGATATTTAATCCGCTTGACGTGATCCCCCGTCTCAATGCTCCTGAACTCGACCACGGAGCCGAGCGCGTCAATCATGAACTCGTTGTTCTCGCGGATCGCCTTCTCCTGCTCGCGGATCGTCACTTCCTGCTCTTTCAGCTTGATTTCCAGATTTTTCTTGCTCTGGTAGAGCTCAATAATGTTGTTCGCACGCCTTTTAATGATCGCCGACTCAAAGGGCTTGTGCATCACATCGGCTATACCGTACTCGTATGCCTTCTCCTCGCTCTCCTGAGGCGTCATGCTGGTAATCAGGATAACCGGGATCTTCTCCAGAAGGTCTTTTTCTTTCATGTAGTCGAGCACACCAAAACCGTCCATGACCGGCATGATAACGTCAAGCAGGATCAAAGCGATATCATTATTTTTCTCGATGGCCTCAATCGCTTCCATCCCATTAGGTGCCTCCACAATATCGTAATCCGCATCGAACATCAGACTGAGTATCGTCCTGTTTACTTCTTCGTCGTCCACGATCAGTATTTGTTCCCTGGTTGCGTTTTCGCTCATATTCTCCGATCAATCCGCCTGTTGGAGACGGATCTTCGCCCTCCTTTTTCCCTGATTTTCTATGTAATAACTGTCATCAACATACAATACACAAATTATACATATTTTTGCGGGGAATGTCAACGGGAGTTTCACTCCGGCAGGCCCTTTGCCAGCCGTTTTTCCTTATCCTTTGATGCCGGTGGATGCAATCCCTTCCACATAGTATTTCTGCAGGAACACAAACATGAGGAGCATGGGTATCGCTGAAATGGTCAGCGAAGCCATAATCGGTCCATAATTAATCGGTTTGGAGCCAAAAAATGTCTGGATCGCAAGCTGTACCGTTCTCTTCTCCTCCCCTGTCACAACAAGCAGCGGCCACATGAAATCATTCCAGTGCGCTACAAAATCCAGAATCAGAATGGTCGCATACACAGTTCCCGAGATCGGCACGACAACCCGGAAAAAGGTTTTGATCGGTCCGCACCCGTCGATCTTTGCCGCCTCCAGCAGGTCATTTGGAATATCAAGGAAAAACTGCCTGAACATGTAAATGCTGAAGCACTTTGCCACGAAGGGGACGATCAGGGACGCCCATGTATTGATCCACCCCAGATCCGCCATCTCCCTGTACATGGGCAGCATAATCGCTTCCGCCGGAAATACCATCAGGCTGATTACCAGCGTGAGCAGCGCATTTTTCCCCTTAAATTCAAATTTTGCCAGCGCATAGCCGCACAGGGAATTGACAAACAGGTCCAGAACAATGATAACCATCACATAAAACAGGCTGTTGAAGATAAATTTCCACATATTGATCCGGCTGAACACTTCCTGATAATTTGCCAGTGAAGCAGCTCTCGGGATAAAAGTCGAAATGGAATTCAGACCTTTAAAAATTTCCGCCTCCGGCTTCAGCGATGCCGAGATCATCCATATTAACGGCGAGACAAATATCAGCGCAATAATGGTATTTCCGATATAAAAGGCAAGACTGCCTATCTGCTTTCTCTGTTTCTGTGTCATAATGACGCTCCTTTCTTCTCACGCTAATCAGCTTTAATAATCTTCTTCATCCCGATTGACAGGGAAATCACGATAACAAAGAACACCGCTGCCACCGCGCAGGCATAACCGAAGTTCCGCTTCTGGAAACCCTGCTCATACACGTAGTACACGAGCGTTCTTGTCGCATTCTGGGGACCGCCCTTGGTCATGACATAGGGCTGCGTGAAAAGCTTCATCGCCTGAATGACCGTAATCATAATGACATAGGAGATCACGTTCTTAAGCCCCGGCAGCGTCACATAGAGAAAACTCTTGAGTTTTCCTGCGCCGTCGATGGAAGCCGCCTCATACTGGTCCTTCGGAATCCCCTGCAGACCCGCGAGGAATATCATCATCTGATAGCCCGCGCCCTGCCACGCCGACATGAAAATAATGGAGTTCATCGCCGTCTTCGGGTCGTTTAAGAAGCCGCATGGCTCCATTCCCAGATTGACCAGCAGCGCGTTTAAAAGACCGCTGCTCGGATTGGAGTTGTACAGAACCGTCCAGAGGATCGCCACCACAACCATGGAGGTGACCTGCGGGCTGAAGTAAGCGGCGCGGAAGATGGAGACGCCCTTCCTCCTCGACGAGATCAGAAGCGCAAGCGCCAGTGCCAGCGCCGTCTGAAAAGGCACGACCAGAACCGTGAAATGCAGCGTATTCTTCACAGCGATCCAGAAATCCTTATCCTGGAAAAGCTCAATGAAATTGTTCAGCCCGCAGAACTTAATCCTGTCGGGACGCATAATGTTATAGTCCGTAAAGGCATATCTGACAGTCTGCAGCGCCGGATAGAGCAGGAATGCCGCCAGCAGGACAACTGCAGGAATGATAAAGAGATATGCCGCTTTTCTCTCACTTTTTTTATTAACCGATACTTGCATAATAATCCCTCCTTGTTTTCCTTCCGCGCGCTTTACTCCTGCGCATAATATTTGTTGTAATCCTTATCCGTGGCTGCCGCCGCGGCATCCAGCGCCTCCTTTGCGTCAACGCCCGTAAAGATATTCAGCATGGCCTCCGAAAACTCCGCCGACAGCACGCTGTAGGAGGGTGTTCTCGGGCGGGGATGCCCCGTCTCCATGAGCTGTTCCTTAAAGAGGGAGCGGGGGTACTCGTTGTACTCCGTCAGCACGTCATAGCTCGACTTTCTCGTGGGCGGCTTGGAGATCGCCTGCGCGTAAGTCGCCACATTTTCCTCGGAAAACAGGAAACGCATCACCTCTTTGACCGCGTCCATGTCCTGTGTGTTTTTCGTCACGGAAGCCGCCCAGTCTCCTGTGGGGGATGTCAGGATACCGTTCTCGGCTACCGGGAAATACGTCACACCCCAGTTTAAGTCCGGGTAGTCGTTCTCCAGTGTCGCCACTTCCCACGAACCGCCTAACATTGTTGCCGCCCTCTCGTTGTGAAACTCCTTCTGGATCGGGTCGATGTTGGCGTAGCCGCCCTGAATCAGGCTGTTTAAAAACTCCGCCGCCTCTACCCCCTCCGGGCTGTTGATATAGCCGTCCGCCTGGCTGCCGTCCGCGCTCACCAGATCGGTGCCGTTTGAAATCCAGAACTGTTCCAGGACGTAGGGAAGGCCTTCCCCCTTATCCATGATGATGTTCGTGCCGACCACGCCGTCCTTCGTCAGTTTTTTCGCCGCGTCATAAAATTCCTGCCATGTCCACGCCTCCTCCTTCGACTCCGGCACACGGATACCCGCCTCCGCAAGCATATCCGCATTGTAGTACAGTGCCACCGAACTCTCCGTCGCGCTCACGGCATAGATTTTGCCGTCATAGGTATTCTGCTGTCTGGACGAATCCAGAAAATCATTCCATTCCGCCTCCGTAAACAGATCGTCCAGCGGAAGCGTGATTTCGTTCGCCGCATAGACAGATACCGTCGGACCGTCCACGAAAAGAATATCCGGCAGGTCGTTTGAGGTGATCGCCGCATTGATCTTATCTTCATAGGCATAGGAGTCCGCCCGCACGATTGCCTCCCTCTGCAGATGGATCTTCCCTTTATGCGTCTGATTGAACGCTTCTATTTTTTCCACCCACCACTCTTCGATGGCGGGCTCATCCGTGGGGCTCCATACCGTGATAACCGACTCCCCCGCCTCGTTAACCCGTTCCTTCGCCTGCCCGCATCCCACGCACAGACCGGCGGCTGTCATAACCGCAAACACAGCCCCAATCACTCTCTTCCTCATTTTGACCGCTCCTTTCCTCTTGATACAACCTCACACTTCATGTGGGGAATGCCCGTATTTTCGCATTTCTCACATTTGCCATATGGAATTCATGCAGACTGCCTCCGCCCACACAACGTTTTCCGGCGTTTCGGCGTTAAGCGCAAAGCACCCGGCTGTAGAACCGTTGTAAAACACTTTTGTTCCTGCCGCCTCTCCCCCGTTGACATAGACTTCCGCCACCCGTCTGTCCATATAGATCTCCAGCTCCCTGACTTCGTCCACATCCGCCTTGAAACAGATGCCCTCGCTTTTGACTCTTTTGGTCACAATCCGCAGACCGCCTTCATCATTTACGAGGGAAATCGACCTTTCCCCATCCTTTCCGAGCAGAATGGTGAAGAACGTGTTCCCCGAAAAACCGATTCTGACCCGGTACGCATTGCCCTCTATCCCGGAAAGGCTGATATTCTCCCCACTTCCCTCGTAGAGCGTTTTCCCCTTAAGCGCCCGGATTTCCTGCACCGGCATCATGTACAGCTTTCCGTCCCTGACATGAAGCTCCCTCGGAATCGTCATACTGCCGTATGCGCCGTTTTCACACGGCACATGCTCCTCATAAAAATCGGAAATCCAGCCGATGCTGATCCGCCTGCCCTGATGGGCAAAACTCTGCATCGCATAGCAGTTGCTTCCAAAGTCAAACCAGCCGTCGTTTTCCACCGCAAATTCACCCTCCCTGAAGGTTCCCGTGTAATATCTGCACATCTGGTATCTGCCGCACGCATCGTAATGCTCCATCCATGCGCCCGTTGCCACATATTGGCCGTCCAGCTCCATAAAATCAGGGCACTCAAAGCAGCGCTTCACCCTCTCCTCCACAAGCAGCGGATGCGCATACTCCCACTTTGCTCCATCCGCGGACTCATATAAAAGGATTGCGCCCTTTCCCGCTATGGCGCTTCCAAGCACCATGTACCAGCGGTCCCCGGCCCACAGCACTTTGGGATCCCGGAAGTCGAAGGACGCCCCTTCCGGCGGCTGACCGATCACGCACGTTTCCTCCGAAAAGTGGATCATGTCGCGGCTCCTCATCATCCATTGCTGTTCCACAGTGTCCTCACCATCCTGCAGGGGACCTTTGTGTCTGGTCAGATAAAAGACAACCTCCTCATCGGATGCCACCGCGCAGCCGGAAAAGGCCCCGCCCTTCACTTTCTCCTGATTTTCCAGAATTTCTTCCTGCGGGGCAAGCACGACAGGGAGATGAACCCAGTGCACCAGATCGCGGCTGGCCGCATGACCCCAGTACATGTTTGACCACCGCTGTCCATGCGGATTAAACTGGTAAAACATATGGTAATATCCCTGAAACCAGCAGAGACCATTAGGGTCGTTGATCCAATTTTTCCACGGTGAAAAGTGATAGGTTTCACGGGTAGGTCCGTCATACCACGCCGCCTGATCGGCTATGTAAAAGCTGCCATCCGCCTGGTCCTTCTCCAGATAGCACACCCCTGTCTCCAGCAGATCCTCACTGCCGCTCAGGTAACTGAGCGACACCTCGCAGTCCGCGCTGCAGATCTCATAATCCGTATTTTCTTTTAATGGAATTTTCAGCCATGCAAAGTAGTTTCTGCCCGCCGGTTTTTCCGCAGTTGTCCGGGAGCCGTCAGCGTTCCCGGACGTGACACGGACTCTGCCCCCGTCACCCGTCTGCCTCGCAAAAATCTCCAGACAGGTATATTTCTTAGAATTTACTTTTTTCATTTCTCCTCCTTCCGATTTGTTCCTTGAGGTTCGTACCGCGCCCCCTCCCCTTTATAGAACCGTTTCCACATACATTATTCCCTATTTCTATATGTATTTTATTCCTTCTTTCTTCTATTTTTCCTCTTTTTAATGGAACCCGTTCCATATTCATGATTATATTTCCTCCGTGTCTGTTTGTCAATTACTATACCTTATTTTTTACCCTATACACAAAAAAGCAGGGGATGTTTTTGTACACATTGCACAATCCCTGCTTTTCTATCCATTTATGCACGAATCCAACCATTTCTGCCGCATTTTACATCCGGGCACAGCTGTCAGTCAACACACTTTATCGTACCCCCGCGGCAGATCTCCACATTCAGAATCTGCCTGTGAAGAATGTCCCTCCTCTGTTCAATCTGGTCAAGAAGCGTATTCACTGACACTTCCGCCAGCAGCGGCGTATTCTGCCGTACCGCGGTGATCTGCGGATATACCATCTGGGTCACACTTGTAGCGTCGAACCCGATCAGACTGATATCTTCCGGAATACGCATTCCCCTTTTTCTGGCTATGTTCATACAGGCTACAACGCCCAAATCCCCTGAAAATATTCCGTCGACATCCGGGTGTTCCTCCATCAGTCTGTCGGCCGCTTCGCAAAAAGCCTCCCAGCCAAAGACATTCCAGTCCATAGACACCGTCCTTACTTTCACCCCATGTTCTTCCAGCGTCCTCTGAAATGCCGTATGCCTCTCGTTTGCCAGAATATGCGGAGACACACCGGCAATCTGTATCACGTCGCCGCGTCCGTCACGGATCATCAGTTCCGCCGCCATTTTTCCCCCCATGGCATGATCGCTCCCCACAATTGGTATCTTCGGGCCAAAATCACGGTCGATGGAAACGATAGGCTTCTCATGGCGCAGATATTCTTCGCCGTCAAGACAGTGCGAGCCTGTAATAATCCCGTCCACAATATTTCGTTCCAGCATGTCCAGATATTCCCGCTCCCTGTCACTGACGCCCACCGCGTTACAGACCATCGTCTTATAGCCCTGTCTGTACAGCTCCATCTCTATATTTTTGACCAGGCAGGAAAAAAATGGATGATCCAGATCCGGCACGATCACCCCCACAATTCCGCTTCTATTTCGAAAAAGATTCCGCGCCAGTTCATTCGGCGTATAATTCAGCCTCTGTACAGCCTTGTCTATTTTCTTTTTTGTTTCAGGCGAAACATAGCCGGTATTGTTGATCGCCCGGGACACCGTCCCGACTCCGACCCCCGCTTCTTTCGCCACATCCCTGATGCTTGCCATTGCTCTTACTCCTGCCGTATTTTCCTGACTCTTTTTATCAGTCTATCACCGACTCTCTTAAAATGACAAGCCTCTCTTTCCTTTTTTACGCAATTTATACCGTATTTTCTGCAATCTATCCTTTTGCCTTGACACTCTCCTGCTATATATAGTATCTTATGTAAGATTTAACTATGTGCAGGTCATAGTTATGTAAACCATTATGCTGTACAGCAAAGGAGAAGTCCATGCAGACTCTTAGAAATATAATCAGCCGCTATATGCGCTCCGTCACTTTTGTTCTCGTCGTCGTTCTTTTGGCATTGATCCTGTGCATTCAGATTATGCGCGAGCACAAGCAGGCATATCAGACCGCCACGGAAACTTTTTACCAGATTGAACAGCTTCTGGAAAAGAATACGGCGGAGCTTGCCGAAACCAAAGAAGCCTACCGGCAGACATGTCTGCACAATGCGGAGGCAATCGCCTATATTATAGAAGGTAACCCTTCCGTCCTAAACAGTGTGGAGGAGCTGAAAAAAATTGCCGAGATGATGGAAGTGGACGAAATCCATATCTTTGATACCACCGGCCGTATCTACGCGGGAACCCACCCGGAATATTACGACTTTACTTTTGATTCCGGGGAGCAGATGCAGTTTTTTAAACCCATGCTCACTGACAAATCACTGCGTCTCGTTCAGGATATCACGCCCAACACGGCAGAGGCAAAGCTGATGCAGTACTCCGCGCTCTGGAGCAAAAACGGCGCGTTTATCGTTCAGATAGGCATGGAGCCCGTCAATGTGATGAAAGCGACCGAAAAAAATGAGCTTTCCTATCTTTTTTCCCTGTTCCGGGTCAATCCTGACGCCAACTATTACGCTGTGAACGCCAAAACCGGCGAGATTGTCGGCTCCACCGACCTTTCATGCGTCGGCAAAAACCTTTCGGAGATCGGACTCAGCCTCAACACAGTGACAGCCGGCAGAGAAGGTTTCCATGCCAATGTAAACGGCGAAGAATCCTACTGCGTGTTTGCGAAATATAACGAAAACTACATCGGCCGTGTTCTTTCAAGGCGGGTGCTGTACCAGCGTATCCCGCCCATAACGGTCGGACTTGCATTCTGCCTGATTACCATTGCAATCATTCTCTTCCGGGTGGTTACCACCTATATGAATCAATATGTGGTTGACGGCATCCACAGCGTCAACAAAAAGCTGCACAGCATCGCCCAGGGCAATCTGGATGAAATGATCAACATTCAGACAAGCGTGGAATTTTCAGAATTGAGCGGTTATATCAACAGAATGAAGCAGAGCCTTTTGGACAACAGCCAAAAGATGTCTTATGTTTTAAGCAAAACAAATATGTATATCGGCGTATATGAATACAACCGTCACATGAAGAGAGTGCGTTTTACCCAGCATGTGCCGCACATCCTTTGTCTGGATCAGGCCGAAACCGAGAAGCTGTCCTCAGACCACAGGCAGTTCCGTTCTTTTATCAGCGGGCTGTGCCAAGATCCCGTCGAAGGCGAGACCAATATATACCCGCTGAAAGAGCACTATGTCAAACTGGAAGAGCTGAGCAAGGACGACGAGATTTTCGGCGTTGTCATTGATGTGACAGATGAAATCAGAAAGCGCCGGAAGATAGAAGCCGAGCGGGATTACGATCCGCTGACCGGGCTTTATAACCGCCGCGGCTTGGAGAATCGGCTTTCCGCCCTGTTCGCCGAGCCGGAAACGCTCGGCCATGGCGCGATTGTCATGATTGATGCGGATAACCTGAAAACAATTAACGATACCTACGGCCACGATGCGGGCGACGTCTATTTGAAGGAAATCGCCGGCCTGTTCCGGGACTTCGGTTCCAAAAGCTCTGTGTCCGCAAGACTCGGCGGCGACGAGTTCGTCCTCTTCATATACGGCTATGACAGCGGCCAGGAATTGACTGACGCCATCTCCCTTCTGGCAGACCTGCAGAACCAGAGTTTCGCAAATCTGAATGACCAGGTGCAGGTTCCTCTCCGTTTTTCCTTCGGCTGCAGCCTGACCGGGCAGTCTGCGGACTACGAAAAGCTGATGAAGGAAGCGGATGAAAAGATGTATAAAAATAAGAGGGAGCGGAAGGAGTCCTTTCTGTAAAGGCTGGCAGCAAAACGGCGGTGGATCCGTTTTCGTGGATTCACCGCCTTCTTCATCATCCTATTCCTCCATCGCCGCAGCGACCTTTGCCTCGCAGCTTCTCATCGCCTGAATCGTCTTATCAAACAAATCGTCCAGCTCCCAGCCAAGCATCTGGGCTCCCTGCGCAATAACCTCCCTGGAACAGCCCGCCGCAAACTTCTTGTCCTTAAACTTCTTTTTCAGGCTCTTGACCTCCATGTCCATCGTGCTCCTGGAGGGACGCATCAGCGCACAGGACCAGATCAGCCCTGTCAGCTCGTCAGCCGCAAAAAGCACTTTCTCCATCTCAAGCTTCGGCTCCTCCTCACTGCACAGCCCGAATCCGTGGGAGCAGACCGCGTAGATCATATCCTCGCTCACGCCGCCCTCCCGCAGAAGCTCCGGCGCTTTCTTGCAGTGCTCGTCGGGATAAAGCTCAAAATCTATGTCATGCAGGAGCCCGGTAATGCCCCAGAACTCTTCTTCCTCGGCATAGCCAAGCTCTTTCGCGTACCAGCGCATCACGCCTTCCACAGTCAGCGCGTGCTGGATATGAAACGGCTCCTTGTTATATTTTTTCAAAAGTTCCAGCGCCTGTTCGCGGGTCACACTGCTCTTTTTTGCCTCGCCGCCAGCCGGCTTCTTCGCGGCCTTCGCCCCATCGGAAGGCTTTTTGTCCAGACTTTTCATTGTGGGGAAGAGCAGGACGTCACGAATCGCAGGGGAATTGGTGAGCAGCATCACCAGCCTGTCAATGCCGTACCCGATGCCGCCCGTAGGAGGCATGCCGATCTCCAGCGCGTTCATGAAATCTTCGTCCGTCGTGTTCGCTTCCTCGTCGCCAGCCGCAAGCGCAGCTTCCTGCGCCTTAAACCGCTCTCTCTGGTCGATGGGGTCGTTTAGCTCGGAATAGGCGTTGCACATTTCCCTCGCCGTGATAAACAGCTCAAAGCGCTCCACATAATCCGGCTTGTCCGGCTTTCTCTTGGTGAGCGGCGATATCTCCACGGGATGGTCCATGACAAAAGTGGGCTGAACCAGATGTTCCTCCACAAACTCCTCAAAGAAGAGATTGATGATATCCCCCTTAGTATGACGCTCCTCGTAGTGTACGCCCTTCTCATCCGCAATCTTTTTGGCGGCCGCCGTGTCCTGCACTTCGTCAAAATCGACGCCTGTATATTTCTTCACCGCCTCCACCATGGTGATCCGCTCAAAAGGCCTGCCCAGATCAATCTCCACATCCCCGTAGGGCACGGTAGTTGTGCCGCATACTTCCTTCGCCACATGGCGGAACATGTTCTCTGTCAGGTCCATCATCCCGTTGTAATCGGTGTAGGCCTGATACAGTTCCATAAGCGTAAACTCCGGGTTATGCCTTGCGTCGAGCCCTTCATTTCGAAATACCCGCCCGATCTCATAGACTCTCTCCATGCCGCCCACGATCAGCCTCTTCAGATATAATTCCAGGGAGATGCGGAGCTTCACATCCTCGTCAAGCGCATTGTAATGCGTCTCGAATGGTCTTGCCGCCGCTCCGCCCGCATTGGACACGAGCATGGGCGTCTCCACTTCCAGGAATCCCTGTCCGTCCAGATAACGTCTGATGGAACTGATGATTTTGGAGCGCATGACAAAAGTCTTTTTCACATCCCCGTTCATGATCAGGTCCGTATATCTCTGCCGGTAACGGATATCCGTATTTACCAGCCCATGATACTTTTCCGGCAGGATCTGCAGACTTTTTGACAGCAATGTCACATTTGAAGCGTGGACGGATATCTCGCCTGTTTTGGTCCTAAAAACCTCGCCCTCGATGCCGACTATATCACCCACGTCATATTTCTTGAAATCGGCGTAAGGTTCCTCACCCACGCTGTCTCTCGCAACATAGACCTGAATATCTCCCTCCAGATCCTGCACATTACAGAAGGATGCCTTACCCATAACGCGTTTGCTCATCACACGGCCCGCGACGGAGACGGTTTTCCCCTCCAGCGCGTCAAAATTGTCCCGTATTTCCAGACTGTGATGGGTTACGTCGTACTTTGTAATCCGAAAAGGGTCTCTGCCCGCCTCCTGCAAGGCTGCAAGCTTCTCTCTTCTCACCTTCAAAAGCTGATTGATATCCTGCTGTGTCTCTGCCATACTGCTGTCCTTTCTCCAATACGATTCCTATGTGTGCTATTCCCTGCAGCCGCCCTTTGCGCTCAGTTGGACCTCTGGATCTCCAATACCTTATACTGAATGGCGCCCGCCTGTGTCTCCACCTCTACCGTATCACCGACCTTGCTGCCGATCAGCGCCTTGCCCACGGGAGACTCGTTGGAAATCTTTCCCTTTAAACTGTTCGCCTCTGTAGAACCTACGATTTTATATTCTAACTCTTCATTAAACTCCACGTCCAGTATCTTTACCTGGCAGCCGATGTTGATCTTGTCGAGATCTACCTCATCCTCCACCACAACCTCGGCATTTTTAAGGATTTTCTCCAGTTCCTCAATCCTCGCCTCGATGTCACGCTGCTCGTCCTTAGCCGCATCGTACTCGGCGTTCTCGGAGAGATCGCCCTGCTCTCTGGCCTCCTTGATCTTCTGGGCCACTTCCTTACGCTTTACCACCTTCAGTTCATGTAGCTCATCCTCGTATTTGCGTAAGCCTTCATAAGTTAAAATATTCTTTTTCTCCTGCATGGTAAAAAATCTTCCTTTCCCCAGTTATACATTTTTCAATGTAAATTTTCCCATGGCAAAAAATGCACGTTTCAGCATTCCTCACGTTTTTCTATCATAACCAGTTTTCACTATAGTGTCAAGATATTTGAGGGGCGATATATAGAGAATACAGCCGTTTTTCCCGATGCAGACCTGCTCCTTTTCCTGATTGGAGGTCAAATCCGCATAGACCGTCCGTCCCTCCCGCTCCACTCTGGGATATCTTGGCGTGTCCGCGTAATCCAGAATCACCCCGCCGCACCTTTCCCTGCTGCAGCAAAGCCCCTTCTGTGTCTTAAGATAAGGCCGCATACCGGGCACAAGCCCATATTCGTACCCGTACTCTTCCAGCTGATCCGCCGTCTCCTCCCAGATATCCGTTCCATCCACCTCCTCAAAATGGAAGATCAGGCTGTTGATCCTCGGCAGATAAGGGTCCAGAAGCCTTCTCGTCATCTCCATCTGCCAATCCGTATCCCCGGGCCTGCCCAGCAGTACATTCACCCTGCCTTTTTGAAACAGGCTGTCGGCGGCAGAGGCTGCAAGCAGACTTGCGGCCAGCTTTTCCATGGTCTCCCGGCGCGGCTCCCAGCGTTCCCTCTGCCTTTCTGACATAAGTGTCATTACTTGTGGATGCAGAAATGCGTCCGCCAGTCCCGGCGCGCCGTGAAGCACAGTCTCCATGGCCTGCGACAAAACCTCCTCGGGCCACGGTTTCTTTTTATAGTAGAAATGCGGCACCGTGCAGTCCACGGGCACAAAAAAACCGCCGGCATCCTCCGCCCGCAAAATGTTTTCCGGCAGGACTGTGCCCTCCCACCAGTGTCTCTTGGCGGCTGCCATTTTATACATATCCTGCGTGGGATGAAAGTAGACAATACTCTCCGTTTCCATCGTGTTTTCCCCTGTGCCTGTCTCCCGTTCTGACACAGTATATGACTTTAGACTTTCTGACATGCAGAAAGATTTCCAAAAACCGGCCCGCCGTTTTTGAGATCACATAGATTCCACCAGCCGCCTGATCTCCTCAAAGCTTTCCGCCTGGTTCACGCTGCCCCTGAGTCTGGCGGAACCCGGAAGCCCTGCCGTATACCATGACAGGTGCTTTCTCATTTCCCGAACGCCGGTATACTCTCCCTTTATTTTTAACTGCAGCGCGGCGTGGCGCAGAATCATTTCTTTCTTCTCTTCCATGGACGGCGCGGGCGGCCTTTGCCCGTCTTCCAGGTAGGCGGCAATCTGCCTAAACAGCCACGGGTTTCCCCTGGCGGCACGGCCGATCATCACGCCGTCGCATCCCGTCTGCCTAAGCAGTTTTTCCGCGCTCTTTTCGTCCGTCACATCCCCGTTTCCAATCACGGGAATGGAGACCGCCTCCTTCACCTTCGCTATGATCTCCCAATCCGCCTCCCCGCTGTAAAACTGCTCTCGCGTCCTGCCGTGCACAGCCACTGCGGCGGCGCCGGCATCCTCCGCAATCTTCGCCAGCTCCACCGCGTTGACATGGGCGGCGTCAAATCCCTTGCGGATTTTCACCGTGACGGGTTTCTCTATGGCCTTTACCGTGGCGGCTATGATCTCCCCCGCCAGTTTCGGCTCCCGCATCAGCGCCGAGCCCTCCCCGTTGTTCACAATTTTCGGCACAGGACAGCCCATGTTGATATCCAGTATGGCAAAAGGCCGCTCCTCAATCCGCTTCGCCATCTCGCTGACGATCTTCGGATCCGAACCGAAAAGCTGCAGGGAAACGGGGCCTTCCTGCGGATGGATCTGCAGCAGCCCTTCCGTATTTTTATTGCCGTACATGATGGCCTTTGCACTCACCATCTCCATTCCGGCAAGCGCCGCTCCCTGTTCGCTGCACAGCAAACGAAAAGGCAGGTCCGTCACGCCTGCCATGGGAGCCAGTATGAGATTGTTCTTCAAAGTAACGCCGCCGACCGTCAGCGGTTTCAATAAATGATCCATTCGTTTACACCAAGCTTTCGTGCAGGATAAACACCCGGTAATACAGCTGCAGTGACTCTAACATCTCCTGCCTGTTCCTGCGGATTTCTCCCACCAGAAGTCCGCTGCTGATCTCGTCATAGAGCAGATCATCCTCCTCGGCATCCGTCTCTAAGGAAATACTGCCGTCCTCCTCAAAGACGATGGTAAAAATGCCGCCCACTTCCTCCGTGAAGAGCACACAGATGATATGCAGTTCATCCTTGATCGACTGCGGAATCTTATCAAACTTTTCGTTAAAATAATATTTCTGCTCATATGCATTCGCGCCGCAGAGCACAATTCTCTTATCTTCTTCCATTGACATTCCCTTCCGCTGTCACTGTCCTGCCGCAGGCCATCCCTCGCCCGTGGAATCCGACATGTATGTCATTTTACTGCCGCCTTGTCTTAGACATATCCGTACAGCCCGCGGACCGACACTTCCCCTGCATAGACAAGGACCGTTTCTCCCGTCTCCCTTTCCACAACCAGTTCTCCCGTCTCCGTGATGCCCCTCGAAATCCCGGTGTACTCTCCCGCCGGATCGAGCACCCGCACCGCAGCGTTCCTCCCAACCAGACGGGACTCATAACGCGCCCGAAGCCCGGAAAGGTTAACCGTCCGCTCAAAGGTTTCATAATCCTGCTCAAACTGCTCCAGAATCCTTGCAAGCAGCCCCGCCCGGTCAAACTGCTGCCCGGACTCCATTTTCAGGGAAGTCGCCGTCCCCCGGAGCCCCTCCGGGAATTCCTCCCCGCTCTCCTGATTCACATTGACGCCTACTCCCGCCACCAGAAACTGGATCTCATTCATCTCCGGCGTCATACTCATCTCCGTGAGAATCCCGACTACCTTTTTTCCGTTCACCACAATGTCATTCGGCCATTTAATGCCTGTATCAAGCCCTGTCACTTCATGAATCGCCTCCGCCACGGAAAGCGCCATCACCAATGTGACCATGGACGCTTTATCCGGGGCGAACGCCGGACGGATGACAATCGTAAAATAAATGGATCGGCCCGCCGGCGACTCCCACGACCTGCCCCTGCGGCCCCTGCCCGCCGTCTGCCTGTCGGCAACCACCGTCGTTCCGTGCGGCGCTCCCTCCTCCGCATAGTGTTTGGCGTCAGGATTCGTGGAACCCGTGGACTCAAAAAAGACAAGCCGTTTCCCCGCCCACTTCGTGTGAACTCTGCTGGCGATCTCACTCTCCGAATACACATCCGCCGGGCTCTCCACCAGACGATACCCCCGGCTTGGCACCGACTCGATTCGGTAGCCCTCCTCCTTCAGCTGGTTAATCACCTTCCAGACCGCCGTGCGGGAGACACCGAGGCGGTCGCAGAGCTGCTGCCCCGACACGTAATCCCCGCTGTTCCGCAGACATGTCAAAATATCCGATTTGTCTGTTTTCATGAATTTAACTATTGCACCCCCATGATTCCGCTCTGCGGAATCGCAAAATCTATACGGAGAATGCCCGTATTTTGGCATTCTCCCGCGTGAAAGTGATTTGCAAAGCAAATCTCGAACTTCTCCACGAAGCAGCCATTGCTGCTGAGCTTTAGAAGTTCTTTTCACTCCCGCCAAGTGTCACAGCCATAACCGCTTTGATGGTGTGCATGCGGTTCTCCGCCTCGTCAAACACAATGGACTGCGGCGACTCAAACACCTCGTTTGTCACTTCCAGTTCCGCCATGCCGTACTTCTCACCGATCTCCTTCCCGATATCGGTCAGGTGGTCGTGAAACGCAGGCAGGCAGTGCATAAACACCGCATCTTTTCCGGCGAGGGCCATCGCTTTCGCATTGACCTGATAAGGCGCAAGATCATGCAGTCTCTCCTCCCAGATCTGCTCCGGCTCGCCCATGGACACCCATACATCCGTATATACCACATCCGCTCCCGTCACGCCCTCCGGCACATCTTCCGTCAGCCGGATGGAACCGCCGTTTTCCTCCGCAATCTCCCGGCATGTCTTCACCAGTTCCTCCTCCGGGAAGTATTTTTTGCTTGTACATGCCGTGAAATGCATTCCCATCTTAGCGCATGCCACCATCAGTGAATTTCCCATGTTGTAACGGGCGTCTCCCATGTAAGTCAGCTTAATGCCCTTTACGCGGCCGAAATGCTCCCGTATCGTCAAAAGGTCCGCCAGCATCTGGGTCGGGTGGAACTCATTGGTCAGGCCGTTCCAGACCGGCACGCCCGCATGTTTCGCCAGTTCCTCCACAATATCCTGCCCGTATCCGCGGTACTCGATTCCCTCATACATGCGCCCCAGAACACGCGCCGTGTCCGCAATACTCTCTTTCTTGCCGATCTGGGAGCCCGACGGGTCCAGATAAGTGGTTCCCAGACCAAGGTCATGGGCCGCCACCTCAAAGGAACATCTTGTCCTGGTGCTTGTCTTCTCAAAAATCAGCGCCACATTTTTCCCCCGCAGCGTGTCCACGGGGATTCCCTTCTTTTTCTTATCCTTCAAATCCGCCGCCACGTCCAGCATGTATGATATTTCTTCCGGCGTAAAATCCAGAAGTTTTAAAAAACTGCGTCCCTTCAAGTCCATGATACCGCCTCCTTATGTAGTCTGCCTTCTGACTCTGCCGTATAAGCAGACTCGAAATGCTTCGCATTTCTCGTTCGCGTTGCTCGTCATAAATCGACCTAGACAGTCTTGCGTGCAGGCACGCATCCTGTCTCTGCCGCTTTCTGACTCTGCTTATTCGCGCAAATAGGACGGATCCGTAGAACCGTCCTGTCGCTTTATACTGCTGAGTTTTAGAAGTACTTCTCTCGCTGTTATTTGAACACTTCCTTTGCAGAGGCCGCAAGTCCTGCCAGTCCCTGAATTTCCGAAGGTATGATGATCTTCGTCGCCTGACCGTCCGCCGCTTTCTCAAAGGCCTCTAAACTCTTGATCTTTAAGACAGCCTCGTCCGCGCCGGCTTCACGGATCATGCGGATACCGTCCGCCGTCGCCTTTTGCACTTTAAGAATCGCCTCCGCTTCACCTTCCGCCTCACGGATCATCTTCTCTTTCTGTGCCTCCGCACGCAGGATCGCGGACTGCTTCTCCGCCTCCGCCTCCAGAATCGCCGACTCCTTCTGTCCCTCTGCCACAAGAATGGTGGATTTCTTCTCACCTTCCGCACGCAGGATCGCTTCACGCCGTTCACGCTCCGCCTTCATCTGCTTCTCCATGGCGTCCTGAATCGCCGCAGGCGGGATAATATTCTTAAGCTCCACCCGGTTCACCTTGATACCCCAGGGGTCTGTCGCGATGTCGAGGGAAGCGCGCATCTTCGTGTTAATCACCTCTCTTGAGGTGAGCGTCTGGTCGAGCTCCATCTCGCCGATAATATTACGGAGGGTTGTCGCCGTCAGGTTCTCAATAGCCATAATCGGGTTTTCCACGCCGTAAGCAAAAAGCTTCGGGTCCGTAATCTGGAAGAAGACTACCGTGTCAATCCGCATGGTAACGTTATCTTTCGTAATCACAGGCTGGGGTGCAAAATCTACCACCTGCTCCTTCAATACCACTCTTTTCGCCACCTTATCAAGAAAAGGAACCTTGATATGCAGGCCCACAGACCACGTCTGCTGGTACGCGCCCAGACGCTCCACCACATAAGCCTGCGCCTGCGGTACAATCTTGATACAGGACGCAAGAATCAGCACAATCAGTACCAATACAACAAGTAACGCTACAAGTCCACCCATTTTTCTTCTCCGTTTCCGAAAGCATCACAGTTCGCAGCTGTTTCATTCCCCACAGTTACTGCAGTTCTTTCTTTTCCTCTACAATTAGTTTCACGCCGTTTATGGCCAGCACGACCACCACGGCTCCCACAGGCAGCTTTTCCTCGTCCGTCTTTGTCCGCGCGGACCATTCCATACCGCCCACATTCACCTGACCGATGCCCTGCAGATTATCAATTTCACTGATGACAATCGCCTGCCGCCCGACAAGACTTTCGGCGTTCGTGCGCACCCGGTCTTTGTTAAAGTATTTTACCGCAATTGGTCTTGTAAAATACAAAAGCAGCGCCGATACCACAAGAAACAGTATGATCTGTATAATCACCGGCAGATGCAGCAAAGAAGCCAGAGTGGCCACAAGCGCGCCGCCCGCAAACCAGACGGTGGTAAGTCCCATCGTCAGAAGTTCTATCACAACCAGCGCCACAAGGATGACCAGCCAGACCACCGTCATGTTTAACGCCTGTATCTCCATCATGTTCCCTCCCAGATGCCAGTGTAATATTGTAACTCGCAGACCCGCGCTTACGCGCTCCGTGTCGAATTTCATCGGACGTCTGCTCGTTATATTATCTCATATTATTCCCAATGTGACAAGGGTTATCACCAGAACACCTGTCTGTCGATCTGCAGGCCTTCGTGATTGCCGGCACGCCGGAAATGAGTCGCGTCGCCTACGTTCGTCTCTCCGTTGATTGCGGCCCTTGCCGCCTCCCAGCAGCTTTCCGGAATATCGCCGCCGTACACTCTTGCCACCTTGCCGTTGAGCGCGGGCGTAAACTGTCCCGACGCAAAAATAACACCCGAAATCGTATTGGGATAAGCTGCGCTCCTGACACGGTTCATAACCACTGCGCCTACCGCCAGCTTCCCATTGTAAGTCTCGATACCGGCCTCGCAGTAAATCAGCGCCGCCAAAAGTCTGGTATCGTCTCCGCCAACCACCACAGCGCCTCTGTTTGCCGTGAGTTTCGCTTTCCGCTCTTCCTCTTCCCTCTTCTGGATGGCTACCAGCGTCTCTCCCTCGTCGATATGGAAATCAATATCCACGTACTCCGCCGAGACAAAGCCGGTTTCTCCCTCATAGTCCACGCTGATCCAGTCGTCATCGAGCACCTCAATGATTTCCAGTTCTTCGTCCCTGGGGATAAATCCTACCGCCTCCGCTTCCGCCTCGGGGTCTTTCCTCACACAGAGCGTATCCGTCTCGATCTGTACAATGAGATTCCCCACCTCATTTGCCAGCAGCTCTGCGTCGTCGCCAAAAAGCAGATAGTCGTCGCTTGCCCAGCCGACAAGGTCCCCGCTGCGCAGTCTTGTCCAACCGTCTTTTCTCTCCAGTATCCTTCCGCCGCAGTCCTTATAAAGCAATCCTACCTTTTCAGACTCCCCGTCAGCCTCTGCACGCACATTCATAGCCACCTGCACGTTAGCCATAACCAGATCTGTTTCCCTCTCCGCGCCGTTTGCTTCCGATACCTCCGTCAGTTCTCGAACCGCTTCCTCATTTGCCGCCCTCCCGGTAGGATCCACGATCTGGGATACGCCTACATTCATCGAATCCAGACAGTCGTTCCTGTTGGTAGCCTGTACATCCAGCGGCAGACAGCATAAACTTATACCAAGAATCAAACTGACGAGCAGAAGTCTATACTTTTTCCGCATAAACATCCCTCCATCTTCATCCATACAAGAAATCCCCATTTCCCATAAACCAAAAGATAAAGATTGTTACAAAATTGTTACAGTTTGGTTAAGTATGGATAATTTTAGCAAAACACCTATTCTTTGTCAAGTTTATACAATTTGGCCCTGTTTTATCTCTATATTTTGTTACTATTTTTTTACAAAACACAAGATGTTCCGACGAAATTCCGGCCGGGCTCAGCCTGCGCTTCTACCTCGCGTCAAATTCCTGCAGGCATGATTTGCCATGCAGATACAGTTCAGTGCAAGCCGGGATCACAATTTTTGGGATTTTTCCACCGTCGCAAGCAGCGCGTCCATCACTGCCCCGCGCAGTCCTGCCTCCTCCAGTACCCGCACGCCCTCTATCGTGGTGCCTCCCGGGGAACACACCATATCCTTTAATTCACCGGGATGCTTCCCCGTCTCCAGCATAAGCTTCGCGCTGCCATATACCGCCTGGGCGGCAAACTCATAGGCCTGCGCCCGGGGCATCCCTGCCGCCACACCCGCGTCAGCCATCGCTTCTATGAAGAGGAACACATAGGCCGGGGAGGAACCGCTCACTGCCCCAACGGCGTCCATCAGACGCTCCTCCACCAGACTTGCCTTCCCGAAACTCTCCATCAGTCGGAGGCTGTACTGCACCTCCTCCTCCGACACTGCGCCGTTCACACAGACCCCTGTACATCCTTCCCCCACAAGCGCGGGAGTATTCGGCATACAGCGCACCGTCTTCGTCCGCCTTCCAAAAGCCTGTTCCAGCCACGCAAGCGTCTTGCCTGCCGCAATGCTGATAACCAGTGTGTCCGGCTGCAGGGCATCCCTGATCTCAGAAATCACGCCGGCCAGAAACTGCGGCTTTACCGCCAGAATCAATGTCTGCGCCTCCTCCGCCACCGCCGCGTTAGACGCCTTCACGTCGATGCCAAACCGCTCCCGCACCGCGTCGCGTGTCTTCTGCGTCTTTGCGCTGCCGCAGATCTCCCCGGCGGGTACAATGCCCTGTTCCAGCATACCGCCGATCATGGCGCACGCCATATTGCCAAGCCCGATAAATCCTATTTTCATCTTTTCCCCTCCCTCTTGGATCGTTCCGTTTACTTATCCGTATATTTCCAGCCTCTTTCGCTCCCAATTCATGTGCATCCATAAGATAACGCGTGATACTTTCCTTTGTTTTCCGACGTTTTCCATGTTTTTTCCTTTTTATTCCCGCATTCAAAAAAACAGTCGTTATACGTACATTAAATCCTGTTTTAACATCTTCTCTGCCGATATGCTTCGTAGAGCAGAATGGATGAAGCCACAGCGGCGTTCAGGGACTCCACCTTTCCCTCCATGGGAATCCCGATGAGCGCATCCGCACAACCCGCCGTTTCGTCCCGCAGGCCGTTCGCCTCGTTCCCAACCAGAAACGCCGTGCACTTTTGGTAGTCATATGCGTCATAAAAGTCCTTCGCGCCAAGATGCGCCGCGTAAACGAACGTCCCATTTTCCTGCAGCATCCTTATTGCAGAAGAAAGATCCTCAGTATAGAGAAAAGGCACCCGGTAGACCGCTCCCATTGTGGAACGGATGGTCTTCGGATTGTAGACGTCCGCCGTCCGGCTGCTCATAATCACCCCGTTTGCACCTGCCGCCTCCGCCGTCCGAAAGATAGTTCCCAGATTTCCCGGGTCCTGTATATCTTCCAGCAATATAAATAACGCACGTTCTTTACTGCAGCCCCGGAGGATTTCTTCTATATTATAGCGCTGCTGCCGCACAAGGCAGAGAATGCCCTGCGGCGTCACCGTATCCGACATTTTGGCAAACACATCGTCCGCCACAATCTCGCAGGAAAGCGCAGCTAATTTGTCCCCGTAACGCGCATACATTTCCTTCTCGGCGCCCTGCGCGATATACACCCGGCTGATCTGTTCCGCCGGCGCCTCGCAGAACATTTTCCCGCCCTCCGCCACAAAGAGCGACCGTTTGTCCCGTTCCTTTTTCTTTCCAAGCAGTGCTGTGACTTCTTTGATGGATTTGTTATGTAAACTTGTTATCATATGCCGCGTTCCTCACCAACCTCCACGTCTCTTTTTTCACTCTAATATAAGCAGATCCGAGATATGGCATATCTCAAATCTGCTTATCAATTCCTGCGCTTCCGCGCCGCCAACCGGCGCCTCTGCTATTATAAAATTTTTGACATCTCGTAGGGATAGTCCGGGATCCCCTTCTCCATGCTCAGCGCCGCCTCAATATCGAAGTCCAAAAACTCACCGTGCTGGTAACCGACTACCCGGTTTGTCTTGCCCTCGCAGAGAATATCCGCCGCATAACAGCCCATGATGGAGGCATAATAGCGGTCCTTACAGGTAGGCGATCCGCCCCGCTGCATGTAACCCAGAATCGTTGCCCTCGTCTCAATGCCTGTAGCCGCTTCGATACGTCTCGCCATGGAAGTGGAGTGCCCGATGCCCTCCGCATTGATAATCAGATGATGGGTCTTTCCCTTTTTCCTGTTTGCAATGATATTGTTTATGATCTGCTGCTCGTTATAATCATATTTCTCCGGAAGGAGAATGTCCTCCGCACCGTTGGAGATGCCGCACCAAAGAGCGATATAACCCGCGTTCCTGCCCATAACCTCTATAATGCTGCAGCGTTCATGGGAAGAGGAAGTGTCCCTCACCTTATCAATGGCCTGCATCGCCGTATTGATCGCCGTATCGAATCCGATGGTATACTCCGTACAGGCAATATCCAGATCAATCGTTCCCGGAAGGCCGATGGTGTTTATGCCGTGTCTTGAAAGCGCCTGCGCGCCGCGGTAGGAACCGTCCCCGCCAATCACCACCAAGCCGTCGATTCCGTGCTTATGACATATCTCCGCGCCTTTCTGCTGCCCCTCTTCCGTGCGGAACTCATGGCAGCGCGCCGTACCAAGAATCGTACCTCCGCGCTGGATCGTGTCGGAAACCGTCCACTTCTCCATATCAATAATCTCTTCGTTCAGGAGGCCCTGATATCCCTTCTTAATCCCCTTCACTTTGACCCCGTTAGCGATTCCCTTTCTGACCACCGCGCGGATCGCCGCATTCATACCCGGCGCGTCTCCCCCGCTGGTCAGCACGCCGATCGTCTTAATCTGCTTCGCCATACCGATACCCATGCCTTTCCTGTTTTTATGAAAAAAATACTAATAGTATTTTACATTATCAGCAAAGGATTTTCAACGTTTTTTATCCGCCTTACAGTTGGAATTTGCTTGCCTGCTCATTCAGCAGACGGCTCAGTTCAACCAGATGGAACGTATCCTCCGTGCATTCCGCAATCGTATCGGACAAAAGCGTCATACCCGCGCTTGTCTCCTCGGTGGATGCCGCATTTTCCTCCACCACGCTCGCAAGACTGTTGACCGAATCAGTCACGATCTCTTTCAGCTTATCCAAAATCTGCGTCTGCTCATTGATCTCACTGCTGACATCCCCCACGAGGGAAACTTCTTCCGTCAGACGGCCGAACGCCTCCCTTGTATCCTGCAGACATACCTGCTGCTTCTGCACATTGTTCATCACTTCATCCATCTTGCTGACCGAGCTGACAATGTTGCCAACCAGGTCTTTTACAATCCGTTCAATCTCCAGCGCATTGTTGGAGGACTCCTCGGAAAGGTTTCTGATCTCTTCTGCCACCACGGCAAATCCCCTCCCGGACTCTCCGGCCCTGGCAGCCTCTATGCTGGCATTGAGGGAAAGCAGATTCGTCTGATTTGCAAGTCCCTTGATAATTTCTATCGCTTTGTTGATATGTACCGCGGAGTCGTTATTTCGATTAGTCTGTTCAGATACGATGTTGATTGTGTCAATGGTCGTCCTTGTGATCTGTTCCAGTTCGATGATACTCTCTGACGCGCCCTTTGAATGTCTGGTCATGGAAGAAACCGTCTCTTCCAGTTTATAAATATCGTTTTTCTCCGTTTCTATAACTCTGTCAAGCTCCACAATCTTTCCGTTTACCGTCTCCGTGTCGTTCGCCTGGTTGGTTGCCCCCTGTGCCAGGTCGTCAATAGCCTGATTGGTATCCCGGATGCTGTCTGAAATATTTTCAAACTTTTCATTGAATTTTTCGCTGCTCTCATTCAGGCTTTGGCCGGTGTGAATCACATTTCCCAGCATATCCGCAAGCGCCCTGTGGACATTTTCAAGCGACCGCGCCATCGCGCCGATCTCGTCCGCCCGCTGCAGCAGCCTGTCACTGATGCTCAGCCTCAGATCGCCCTCCGCAATCTGGCTTAAATTGGCGTTCAGCACTTTAATGTCTTTGGTAATACGCACCCCGGTCAGGGCGGAAATGACCAGTGCCACAATCAGCATAATGACCGCCGTAACAGCGTACATCGTCAGCATACTTGAAAATTTACTGTTAATGCCCACTTTCACACTGTCAATCTGCGCATTCATATCATCCACATAATTTCCGGTGGCCACCGCCCAGCCCCAGGGCTTAAACAGCTGGGAGTACGCAAGCTTCGGCGCTACCGTGACGCCGTCCGCCTTCGTGAAGTAAAATTCGTTGTAACCGCCGCCCGCCTGCGCGGTTGACACGATATTCTGCGTCACCTTAACACCGTTCTGGTCTGTCATGTCGTACCTGTTATTTCCTTCCTGCTCTGTCAGGATCGGATGTACAACCAGCGTGTAATCCACGCCGTCTATCCATAAATAGCCGGAAGAATCATCCCGGTAGCGCATGGCACGGACTGCATCTCTCGCCCGCGTCTGCGCCTCCTCCTCCGAAAGCTCCCCGCTCTGGCTCAGGTCGTAATAGTTCTGGATGACCGCAATCGCCCCCTGTACCTGGGATTTAATCTCCGTCTGATAACCTTCCGTCATAGAAGTTTCATACAGCCCTACCGATTCCTCCGATGACTGGCTGATCTGATACATTCCCAGACAGACCAGCGCAACAACCGGGACAAAAACCATGAAGCAGATGGTTAAAACCAGCATCAACGTCAGGCTTCGAAACCCTTTCCGTCCGTAATCCTTTTTTGTTCCCTTCTCTTCCATAAAGCCTCTCCTTTCACACCCTTGCTTTCATCAGTTATTAGTTTAAATTATACGCCTATTCCCGTCGAAAATCAAAGTAATATGAAAAAAGATGCATTTCCCCGAAATTGTTTTTACAATTTACACTACCTTTACATTCCCCTCCCCAAACACCGCCTCCAGTTTCTCAATCAGCGGCGCCTGCGCCGACACGTTCCAATTGGCCGGCAGCGGATTCATGGCTTTTGGATTCTCCACGTAGATCACCACATGATCCTTTCCTTCCGCCTCCCGCAAAATGTCAAAGAGCGCACCCTTGTGCTCCTCGTACGCCTCTTTCGTGGGGAATTTAATCCAGAGCTTTTTCGGCATCTGCTCAAAGGTTGTAATCTGTTCACAGACTAACTTCGCATCCTTATCCTCCTCCACAGACGCCCTGCCCCTGATAAATACCTTGCTATCCTCCATCACCGCACTGCCATACCGCTCGTAATCCCTCGGAAAAACAATGACCTCCACGGAACCGACGAGATCCTCCACCTGCAAAAACGCCATCACTTTCTCATTCTTGGTATACTTGATCTTTTTCTCCGTAATCATGCCGCCGATGGTCACCTTCGCCCCGTCCGCGACCCTCGTCTCCCCGGTTTCCTCATCCAGCATAAAGTCCGCCGTTGTGTTTGTAATATTCTTCTTCCACGTCTCCCGGTATTCCTCCAGCGGGTGCCCGCTGATGTAGATACCAAGCACTTCCTTCTCAAAGGCCAGCTTCATCTCCTTCGAGTATTCCCCTACATCGGGAAGGCTTACGCGGTAATCCACCTTCTCCTCCTCCCCGGCAATATCAAAGAGAGAAATCTGCCCCGCCAGGTTATTCTTGCGGTTCTGCTGAATGCCGTCAACCACCTGCAGATACACGCTTAAAAGCTGCTTTCTCGTACCGCCCAGGCTGTCCATGGCGCCCGCCTTTATGAAGTGTTCAATGACGCGCTTATTCATGTCGCGGTCTGTCACCCGCGTCACAAAATCCCCCAGATTCAGATAAGGACCTCTCGCCTCACGCTCCGCGACCACCGCGTCGATCACGGGACGCCCTACGCTCTTGATGGCGGAAAGCGCATAACGGATCTGTCCGCCCGACACCGAAAAGCCGTTCTCGCCCACGTTGATATCCGGCGGCAGGATCTGTATACCCATGCTCCTGCTTGTCATAATATACTCCGCCACTTTGCTCGGGTTGTCGATCACAGAAGTCATCAGCGCCGCCATAAACTCCACGGGATAATAATACTTCATATAAGCCGTCTGGTATGCCACCACCGCATAGCAGGCCGCATGGGACTTGTTGAAGGCATACTTGGCAAAATCCATCATGGTATCGTAAATGTGATCCGCCACCTTCGCGTCGATGCCGTTCGCCACACAGCCGGGCACCCCCTCCTCGGGATTCCCGTAGGTGAAATTTTTCCGCTCCTGCTCCATCACCTTTTGCTTTTTCTTGCTCATGGCCCGGCGCACAAGGTCGCTCCTGCCCATGGTGTAACCGCCGAGCTCCCGCACGATCTGCATCACCTGCTCCTGATACACGATACAGCCGTAGGTGGGCGCCAGGATCGGCTCAAGCTGGGGGCAGTCGTAAGTCACCGTCTCCGGGTGGTTTTTTCCCTTGATGTATTTGGGAATAAAGTCCATCGGTCCCGGACGGTACAGCGAAATACCCGCGATCACATCCTCCAGGCTCTGGGGCTTTAGCTCCTTCATGAAGCTTTTCATCCCGCCGCTTTCTAACTGGAACACGCCGTCCGTCCGCCCCGTTCCGAGGGAGGCAAGCACCGCCTTGTCGTCGTAGTCGATATTGTCTATATCTATCACAATGCCCTTGCTCTGCTCCACAAGCCGCACTGCGTTCTGAATCACCGTCAGTGTCCGAAGTCCCAGAAAATCCATTTTGAGGAGTCCCAGCTCCTCGATGGTAGTCATCGGAAACTGCGTGGTGATGGAACCGTCGGCTCCTCTGGAAAGGGGCACAAACTCATCCGCCGCCTCCGGGCAGATCACCACGCCCGCCGCGTGCATGGAAGTATGTCTCGGCAGCCCCTCCAGTCTTCTGCACATATCAATCAGACTGTGAACCTGCTCATCCTCCTCATAGAGGCTTTTAAACTCCGGGTTCATCTCCAGGGCGCGGTCTATGGACACGCCCTGATTCTGCTCAAGGGGAATCATCTTCGCCAAACGGTCAACATAGGCGTAAGGCAGATCCATCACCCTCCCCACATCCCGTATCACGCCCTTGGCCGCCATGGTACCGAAGGTGACGATCTGCACGACCCTGTCGCCGCCGTATTTTCGACCCACATAGTCAATCACTTCCTGTCTTCTCTCAAAGCAGAAATCCACATCAATATCCGGCATGGAGACGCGCTCAGGGTTTAGGAACCGCTCGAAGAGCAGGCTGTATTTGATCGGATCAATATTGGTAATCCTCAGACAGTAGGAGACGATGCTTCCCGCCGCCGAACCTCTGCCCGGTCCTACGGCGATCCCATTCTCCCGACAGAAATTGATATAGTCCCACACAATCAGGAAATAGTCGACAAACCCCATATTCCTGATCGTGTCAAGCTCATAGTGCAGACGCTCCTGCAAGGTACCGTCATCTTCCGGGTATCTCTCCTTCATCCCGTCCTGACAGAGCTTGTTCAGGTAACTCCATGAATCGTAACCCTCCGGCGCATCATAATGAGGTACCTTGTAATTGCCAAACTCAATCTCCACATGGCAGCGGTCTGCGATCCGCTGGGTGTTCTCCACGGCTTCCCACGCGTAAGGGAAAAGTCCCTTCATCTCCTCCTCGCTCTTTACGTAGTACTGCCCGCCCTCATAGCGCATCCGATCCTCGTCCGCCACCTTTTTTCCCGTCTGCAGGCAGAGAAGCACGTCATGGGGCTGGGCGTCCTGTGCGTAAGTGTAGTGCACGTCGTTGGTTGCCACAAGCGGGATGTCAAGCTCCCTGCTCATGCGAAGAAGCACGGAATTGACCGACTGCTGCGCCGGAATCCCGTGATCCTGCAATTCCAGAAAGTAATTGTCCTTCCCGAAAATATCCTGATATTTTAGTGCCACTTTCCTGGCCTCATCCACGAGCCCCTTCTGGATATAGCGGGGCACCTCCCCCGCCAGACACGCCGAAAGCGCGATAATGCCCTCGTGGTACTGTTCCAATACTTCCATATCCACACGGGGCCTGTAGTAATACCCTTCCGTAAAGCCGCGGCTTACAATCTTCACCAGATTCGCATAGCCCGTGTTGTTCTCCGCCAGAAGCACCAGATGATAATAGCGGTCCTCGCCGCCGGTCAGCTCCCTGTCAAAACGGGAGTGGGGCGCCACATAGACCTCGCAGCCGATCACGGGATTGATCCCCGCCTCCTTCGCCGCCTTATAGAAATCAACGACACCGTACATGACGCCGTGGTCCGTGATCGCCGCACTGTCCATCCCCAGCTCTTTCACGTATCTCACATACTCTTTTATTTTGTTGGAACCGTCCAGAAGACTAAACTCCGTGTGGACATGCAAGTGCGCAAACGCCATGTCAGACCTCTCTTTTTCCTTCTATGAATCAAGTTTCCCGTATAATCCGGCACATTCCCAATATATTTGTTTCGTCAGCGCATAATCATACTTTTTCCTTGCCTGCGCAAATTTCATACCGTATTCATCCGCTCTCTTTTCAAAATACGCACTGATATCCGCGCAGTCTGTTTTCCCGTTTTCTTTTTTTGAAAGCCCCGGCAGATCAATCTCCACCTCATGCACGCCGCTCTTATCTAAGAGTGCAAAATAACACCACCACATGAGGCCTAACTCTATATTATCTACCGTCGTATTTTTTACACTTTCCGCCACATCCTTCTCGGCCTCATGTAAATCCTCACTCATCTGCTCCCATTTTTCCGCTATGGCATCCGCGAAAATGTAAACTGTTTTAAATTCCCCTTCCCGCTTTTTTTCCGCCAGCTTCAGCCAGTATTTCTCATAAAAGTATCGAAATTCTTCCGTCCTGCAAAGCCTCAGGGCTGTCTGCAGCAGAAAGGCGCACATATCATCCGCTTCCGCCGCTTCGCAATACTGGTAGCACCACTGATGCTGCTTCGGAATCCTCTTTTGCACAATCGTTTCAAAAAATTCTACCGCAGTCTCCCTCTGCCCGTTATACAGATAATATCCGAAAAGCGGTTTGTGTTGACATACATAGCAGCCTTTTATCTCATACTCATACTTTTCAAAATTTTTTTTGCCCTTTTCCAACAGCTCCGGGTCCCGGTATAAAATGCCAAGATCCATCTCACTTTCATAATAGCCGGCCGTCCTGCCGTATTTTAGCGCGGCCTCCTCAAACCTTTTCATAAAAACGTCCATTTTGGCGTCATTGATCTGATGATACTGATAATAGGCGGAAAAAATCTGCTCATACGTCCATGTATTCATGTAAGCCATGTTTGTCCGCGGATAATTGGGCAGTTCCCTATCCATATACAAATCGCTGTCTTTGTAGTACACTTCCGCATATTTGATCACCGCCGGATAATTTCCGCACCGCACGGCCTCGTACATGAGTTCATACAAAGCATAAAAATAGATGTGCCACTCCTTTTCTTCCTTGGACAGCCGCAGAATTTTCTGAAGCAGCATCATAAGCGTCTCTTCATTCCGATTATATAATTCATACGCTCCGTCCGTCAGTTTCTGTGCACTTCTGACTGCGTCCGCCAGCTCACTGTTTCTGGTTCCGTCAACTATACCCGGCTCAAACATCATAGCAATCACTCTCCCCCATCACTGCCGCCCATAATAGCATATTCCATAAGTTTCTGTAAGCTTTTGTTCATCAGCTCCATTTTCTTTGCGTCCAGTGTATAGCGCCCGGCAAGCAGCGCCTGTATGTATATTACCTGCGCAATCGTTCCGGCAGCCTCCTCATTCTGAATCCGCCCAAGGCCTCTGATGAAGCTGTTATTGCCGTTTAAATAAAGCCGGTTGCCGCCGTCTGTTTCCTGCGTTTCCCCAAAATCAAAGCCTTCAAAAAACCCTGACAGGGTGCTTTCGTCCATTGTCTCTGCAAAAAAGGAATCTTCCCCGGGGATATACAGCGCCTGCAATGCGCCGGGGGAAAAGCTTTTTAAGGAGACACTGCAGTGATAAGGCCGCAGCGCATTTTCCGCATAAATCAGGAAAGTTTCCAGTTCTCTCCTGGTTTCCCCGGAAGGCTCCGCCAGCAGCTTATCGTAAGAACGGTCCTCAAACGCCGCCACTTTGACATTTTTATAATATTGGGGAAGCTTTTGTAAAATACTGGTGTCATAGATGTAGCCGCCGTTTACGAGCAGACTGCCCGTCCCCTCCAACAGCGGACATATCCTTCTGAAATCATCCACATCCGCGCAATAATGAACGGGAACCTTTTTCGATGCGTCCACGATCTGGAAGCCCGTCAGCTCCCCCTGATTGGTCGGAAACGTCAAAAACGGGAAAAAGAGTTTGAAAATCTGCTCGTTTTCCACTACCAGCGATTTTATAGCCACGTTATGAATTCTGGTAATCTGTTTCAATTTTCTGACGTCTACCTGGGACAGGGAAATGAAATAATCAAAAATACACTTTTCGATCTGACTTCTCGCCCTCATCAGCTTACCGTCTTTTGTAAACCCTTCTCTGGACGCGGTGGGTGTCACATTCTCCAGATTGACGATACATTTTGTAAAAAACGCCCACCTTGGAATCAGATCCTTTCCGTCCTCCGTCACAAACATATTTTTCAGAAAAATCTTGTGCCTGACCGTTGTGCCTGCATTCGTCTGCCGCGTGGAAATATAGGCGTACCCCCTGATGTCATCCCCGATCAGGGGCACTACATCAAAAAAGGTTTCCCCAAAAATCTCTTCCCCGAAATTCATAATATCGTCAGCCATGGAAAACGGCTGCCGCCATGGAATAAAATTGCTGTTGACTATCTTTTTCTGCTCTTCGCCGTCAAAATAAACCGGGGTCGTGATCAGAAATCCATATTCCGAAAGATCATTGACGATCTCCCTCTCGGAAAAAGTATCCGCCTTGCTTCCCGTCAGTTTGATATGGATCTGCGTCCCCGCTTCCACCTTCTTTTTCACTTCCGTGACCACATAAGAGCCGTCGCTTTTTCCAACCCACTGATATCCCTTCTCCTCCGCAGCGGAGCGGGTGATTACTTTAATCTCATTCGTCACAAGAAAGCAGGACAGCAGACCGATTCCAAACTGTCCGATAAAGCTGTTCCGCACCGTGTCGCTGCGCTTTGAGGATTGTCCGATCACAGAAAGAAACGTATGAATCTCCTCCTGGTTGAGCCCGATGCCGTTATCCGCAAACGTAAGCTGCGCCCCGCTTTTATTCCGGCGGTATGTCACCGTAATCCTGCTCTCCTTAAATTCCGCATCTGACTTTTTTCTGGCTGCGATGGCGTCCACCGCGTTCTGCAGAAGCTCCCGCAGAAACACATGGTCGCTGGAGTACAGATTGTCGCTGAGAAGTCTGATGATTCCCTTTAAATCCACCTTAAAATTATAACTTTCCATTTCAACGTCACACCTTTCCTCACAAGCCCGCGCAAACCCGGAAGGTTTCTTTCCTGTCCCGATAATTGTATTTTGCCCTTGCCCGATCCAATTTCATCCCATAATCATCCGCCATCTGCTCAAAGAAATCACTGAGAGCAAGACAGGACACTTTCCCGTCTCTATTTTTTGACACTCCTGTCAGTTCTACCGCAACCTCGTGTACGCCGCTTCCTTTTCCTCTGCGGCTATAATATCATAATCCCAGAAGCAGTAAACCATGGCGATGACAACAAGAATTACGTAGTAATTCTTGCGACGCAAGCTGCTGAGCTTGCGTCTATTATATCGCATTTTGTAAAAAAAGGAAACCGCCTCCGCCCCCTCCTTTTTGGGTCCCGAAGCGCCAGGACCTGTCTCACATCACGTCCCTCGTCTCCACCCGCCAGACCGACAGCCAGACGGACACGACTGCCACCACACACAAAACCGCATAAAACCCCATATTATTTGCCAGAGTCGCCTGGCCGATCCCGCCCTGCGTAAAGCAGACGATGACAACTGACGCCACAATCGCCGCCTTGGACGACTTCATTTTAAGACCTACAGGCAGCGCAATAAAGCTGATGCTGGTCATAGCCGCCGAGGAGAGAACTGCTTCCAGCCAGAACGAAGATTCCCCGACCGAAAGACCTGCGGCGGATATGCCCACGAAGGACTTTGCCGCAGTCAGCACAAGATAAATCACAGCCTTGCTGACCACCATCGCCGCAAAGTTAAACAGCCACACCGCGCCGATTTTTGAAAAAATAATCTTGCTGCGTTTGATCGGATAAGAAAACATCAGGTGGATCGTCTTTTTCTCATAGGCGCCCACGATAAACGCCGCGATCATCACCCCCGTAAAAATAATGTACGCTACATGGACAAACATTCCCACGGAAGCGCCCAGCATACTTTTCCCGTATGCCTGCACTGTCTCCACCGTCTCCAGCTCCCCAGCCGCCATCAGCAGGAATGCGAGAAGTACCGCCGTCGTAATCGCCGCATTCCGAATATATTTTAAGATATTATTTTTCTTCCACTCTAATCTGATAAGTTTTAACATCGTTTCCTCCTTCCTTTCTATCGCCCTGCAGTCAGTTTCAGGAAATAGTCTTCCAGCGTCTCCGCCTTTCTCCCAAGCGAAGTAACAGCCACCTCATTTGAGGCAAACGCTTTCACAATCTCCTCAGTTGTGACACCTTCGTCATAAATACGAATGAATCCGTCGTCGATCACCTTAAAATTGGCAAGTCCCAGCTTATCGGCAAGCACATAAGCCGCCCTCTCCGGGTTCTCCACCGTCAGTTCAATGTAGGCAAGGCTCATCTCCTCAATTTCTTTCAGGCCGATTTCCTTTTTCACCCTGCCCCGGTGAATGATACCGATGGTATCCGCAATGCTCTCGATCTCCGGGAGGATGTGGGAAGACACCACAATCGTCGTTCCCTGCTCTGCACTGAGCATCCGCAAAAGTTCGCGTATCTGTTTCATGCCTGCCGGGTCAAGCCCGTTGGTCGGCTCGTCGAGAATCAGCAGTTCTGGTTTGCATAATATTGCCCTTGCGATTCCCAGGCGCTCCTTCATACCAAGGGAATAATTCCTGACGGGCGTCTTTGCCGCTTCCGCCAGATCAAGCATTTCCAAAGCTTTATCCACGCTGCCGTGCTGATAAAAGCCCATGTACTCACAGTGTATCCGCAGATTTTCATAGCCTGTCATATGCTCGTAAAATGTGGGAAATTCGATGATACTGCCTACCCGCCGCAACACCTCGTACGACTTTGGCGTAAGCGGCTTTCCGAAGAGTTCGATGGAACCCATGGTCGGTTTCCAGAGATTCATAATCATTTTCATAACCGTCGTCTTGCCCGCGCCGTTCGGGGCAAGTATTTATAGACAACCACCGCAACACCGCATAAATCAAGACTTTTTTGAAACACGAAAACTAAACTTAAAGCCCTATAATCACATGGTAAACGTCCATTCCACACAGGAACGGGCGTTTTTCATTGTCCGGGCAAATGAAAGGAGCTGATAACGTGGCAGTATTCCGAGTGGAAAAAAGCAGGGACTACACCGTTATGTCAAACCACCACCTACGCAATACTGACTTATCCCTAAAATCAAAGGGGCTGCTTTCACAAATGCTTTCCCTGCCCGAAGAATGGGACTACACCCTAAAGGGACTTTCCCAAATCAACCGTGAGGGCATAGACGCTATCCGGGAAGCCATACGGGAACTGGAACGGGCGGGATATGTGACCCGCACAAGGGTACGGAACGAAAAAGGACAGTTGGGGGCGGCTGATTATGTGATACATGAATTTCCAGTGCCGCCCAAGCCTACATTGGAAAATCCAACACTGGATAAGCCTATATCGGAAAATCCAACATTGGAAAACCCTATGCAGGAAAATCCAACGCAATTAAATAAAGAACTATTAAATACAGAATTATCAAATACGGATTTATTAAATACCCATTCCATTCCTATCCTTTCCACTCCCTTAACAGAGGGAACGGCTACGCCGCAGGAACGGAAAGGAAACGGACAGACCAACATGGACGCAGTACGGGCTTATGAGGAAGTCATAAAGGACAATATCGAATACCGCTATCTGATACAGGACAGCCGCATTGACAAAGGTATGCTTGACGAGATTGTTTCGCTCATGCTTGAAACCGTCTGCACCCGCCGCAAAGTGATACGCATTGCCGGGGACGACTACCCCGCAGAGCTTGTGAAGTCTAAGTTTATGAAAATAAACAGCAGCCATATCCAGTTTGTGATTGACTGTATGCACCAAAACACCACCAAGATACGCAACATCAAGAAGTATCTGCTTGCGGTTCTTTTTAACGCACCAAACACCATTGACAGCTATTATACCGCCCTTGTCGCTCACGATATGGCACAGGGCGTATTTTTATCGCAGGAACAGGAGGACGACAGCTTATGAAACAGGGAGCTTTGATTTATGACAAAGAAAGCGGACGTTATGACATTCGCTTTGGACTGGACGACTACAAGGGCGGCTTGCATTGCGGCGAATGTTTTGACGTATTCGCAGGCGGGAAATGGAAGCCGACACGCATTGAAATGAGTACCGGGCAGGAATGGTATCTTGTGGGTATCAAGACGGACGTACTGGACGGCTTGCGGGTGCGGGTACATAACAGATAACCGGGCGGCTGCCCTGCACTACCCCAAGAAAGGAGGAATGACAGCCCATGCAGGAACAGATCAACGAAAAGACCGTTGCATTGTCAATCAAGACGGCGAAGCTGACCGCCGAAGTCTTACAAAAGGCAATCAGAAAAATGTTATCCGCTAAGAAGAACAAAGCACCAAAGATATACAAGGGCAAGCAGACCCTAAAGCACCTTATGAAGCAGAACACGGGCGTTTCCAGTATGGAAATTACAGACGCTAACATAAAGGCATTTGAACCCATTGCCAAGAAATACGGGCTTGATTACAGCCTAAAGAAAGTGAAGGGCGAAGAACCGCCCCGGTATCTTGTCTTTTTCAAGGGGCGGGACGTGGACGTTATGACGGAAGCATTTAAGGAGTTTGCCGCCAAGCAGTTAAGCAAAGAGAAAAAGCCGTCCATACGCAAAATGTTAGCCGCTTTCCGGGAAAAGGCAAAGCAGATGAACCAAAGCAGGCAGAAAGAGAAAAACAAGGACAGGGGGCGGGAAAGATGAAACCAAACATCAAAAAGCTGCTTATCCTCAATGCGCCGTACCTGCTCTTTGTATGGCTCTTTATGAAAGCAGGCGAAGCGTTCCGGCTCTCTCCGGGGGCTGACCTCTCCGGGAAGCTCTTACACATCATGGAGGGCGTGACCGCCGCCTTTGAAAGCCCCCTGCCAAGCCTTAACGGACAGGATTTTATGATAGGCGTTGCCGGGGCGGTTATCCTGCGGATCGCCGTCTACATGAAAGGCAAGAACGCCAAGAAGTACCGCAAGGGCGTTGAGTACGGCTCTGCAAGGTGGGGTGCATAATCTTAACTGTAAGCAACACCTATATTGACGCAGGAGGGTATGCACATGAATGATTACAGCAAAATCACAGCCCTTTACTCCCGCCTATCCGTGGGGGACGAGGACAGGGACGGCGGCGAAAGCAACTCCATACAGAACCAGAAGAAATTTCTGGAAAGCTATGCCAGACAGCTAAAATTAACCAATATCCGGCACTACATTGACGATGACGAAAGCGGCAGATTTTTTGACCGTTCTGCCTACTCCCGCATGATTGAGGACGTGGAAAACGGCAAAATCGGCGTGTGCATTATGAAAGACATGACCCGCTGGGGGCGCGACTATCTCCAAGTGGGAAACGCTATGGAGATTTTCCGCAGAAACAACGTGCGCTTTATCGCGGTAAACAACGGGATAGACAGCGAAAAGCCCGACACGTTGGAGTTTGCCCCCTTTATCAATATCATGTCAGAGTGGTACGCCCGCGACATCAGCAAGAAAGTAAAAACGGGTATCCGCACAAAGGGGACGAGCGGCAAGCCAATCGCAACCGAAGCCCCCTACGGATATGTCAAAGACCCCGACAACAAAGATTTTTGGATAATTGATGAAGAAGCAGCCAAAGTTGTCCGCTTGATTTTCCGCCTGTTTCTGAACGGGAAGAACCGAAACCAGATCGCCGTATATCTGAAAAATGAGCAAATCCCAACGCCCACATTCTATATGAAAGACCGAGGGCGGGGAACCTGCAAAAATAAGGCGCTTAACGAGGAAAACCGTTGCAAATGGAACAAAGCCACGCTGACCCATATCCTCACGCGGCAGGAGTATTGCGGCGACATTGTAAACTTCAAGACCGCAAAACATTTCCGTGACAAGCGAAACCACTATGTAGACAGAAGCCAGTGGCAGATTACGGAAAATGTGCATGAACCGGTTATCGACCGCGCCGACTTTGAGAATGTACAGCGGATTTTGGAAAATGCCCCCGTCAAGCGACCAAACGGGGACGGGGAAATCCACCCTTTGTCGGGCTTGCTTTTCTGTAAGGACTGCGGCGCAAAAATGCACATACGGATAGATTACAGGAACGGCGGCAAACGGCATATCGCCTATTGCAGTGAGTACCACAAGGGGAAAGCCAAAAATCCGAAGTGCCATTCCCCGCACATCATGGACGCGGATTTACTCATGCAGACCGTTTCGGACGTGCTGAAAAAAATCGCGGAATACTCTATCAGCAACCGGGCAGACTTTGAAGCCTTAGTGAAAAAGAGCCTTGCCGTACAGCAGACCGACCAGACAAAGAAACAGCAAAAGCGCGTACCGCAAATCACAACGCGGCTTGAACAGATTGAAAAGGTTCTGGATAAGCTGTATGAGGATAACGCCCTCGGCACGATTGAGCAAGACCGTTACGAGCAGATGTCGCGGAAGTATTCGGAAGAATATTATAAGCTGAAAGAGGAACTTGCGGAAATTAAGGAGCAATTATCCGCTTTTGAAAACGCGGGAGGGCGGGCGCAAAGGTTTGTGAAGCTGACAGAACGCTATGCCGACTTTTCCGAACTCACCCCCGCCATTCTCAACGAGTTTATCAGCAAAATCGAAGTGCATGAGCGCGACCAGAAGCGGGCAAGATACGCCATACAGCATATCGGGATATACTTCAACCATATCGGTAAATTTGAGAACGAACTGACACAGCTTGCAGAGCCGGCAGAGCAGGAAATCAGACAAATGCGGGAGGAAATCGAAGAAGCGAAAAAGGAAAAGAGCCGCGCCTACCACCGGGAATATTCCAGAGCCTACCGCGCTAAAAATAATGAAAAGCAACGGGAGTATGACCGTATCAAAGCGCGGGAATACAGAGCGAGAAAAAAGGCGCAAGCCGCCGCCACCGCACAGTAAAACCGAATAACCGACAGCCGAGAGGGATTTTCCGATTACGGGAAATCCCTTTTCCGCGCCCAAAGAAAGGAGCGACCCATTGACAGAAAAGAACGAAACGCCCGCCCCGCCCCGAAAGCCGGACGGTATCATCACGACACACAGGAACGGGCAGACCATTGTTGCGGAGTTGTTTTTCAACCACAGCGGCACAGAAACATTCCGCGACAAGCTGCTGAAAATGATACTTGCAGACAAGGGGGAATAAAACGGGAAAACGATTATCTGTAAAAATCCATTCCTATCCTATCCATTCCACACCAAACACGAAAGGAGCGATTGACGCATGGCAAAGACCAAAGCCGAAAAAATCACGAGCATTGAGGAAGAAATCCGACAGCTTGAAAACAGGCGCAGACAGCTTGTGCAGGAGCAAAAGGCGCAGGAGCGCAAGGACAGGACAAAACGCCTATGCCGCCGCATGGGGCTTTTTGAAAGCCTTGTCCCCGACAGCATACCGCTGACAGAGGAACAATTCAAGACCTTTCTTGAAAAGACCGTAGCCGCCGACCACGCCCGCCGCATACTGGACGAATTGACCGCCCAGTATGCCCCCACAGCCCCCGCACAGGGCGCGGAAACGGCGGCACAGGGTAACACGCCGTCCGCCGCCAGAACCACCCATACAGCCCGCGAGGGCGGCGCAGACGCGGACGCGGACGGGGGCGCGGCACAAGGGTAACGGCTTACGCCCCTACCCTTGCCAAAAAGCAAGGGCGCACTTATATACCACATAAATGTGGTATGTGCGGTCTTGCAGACGGCGTTTTGTGCCTGTCGGCACAAAAGGAAACGGCGGGAGTTACCCGCAGAAAGGAGCGCGGCGCGTGGCAATCTACCATTGCAGTATCAAAGTCATATCCCGCGGCAAGGGCAAGTCCGCTGTTGCCGCCGCCGCTTACCGGGCGGGGGAAAAAATCACAAATGAGTTTGACGGAATGACCCACGACTACACCCACAAGGGCGGTGTCGTCCACACTGAGATTTTATTACCCGACCACGCCCCCGCTGAATATACGGACAGGGCGGTTTTATGGAACGAAGTGGAGAAAATCGAGAAAGCGAAGAACGCCCAACTTGCACGGGAGATTGAAATTGCCTTGCCCCGCGAACTGACGAGGGAGCAAGGCATTTCCCTTGTCCGCGAGTATGTGGAACGGCATTTTGTGGCGGCGGGAATGTGCGCCGACGTATGCCTACACGACACAGGCGGCGGCAACCCCCACGCCCATATCATGCTGACAATGCGCCCTTTTGACGAGCGCGGCGAGTGGGGAGCGAAGCAGAAAAAGGAGTACATTCTTGACAGGGACGGGAATAAAATCTATGACCCCAAAAAGCGGCAGTACAAATGCAAATCCATTCCCGCTACCGACTGGAACGAACAGACCAAAGCGGAGGAATGGCGGGCGGCATGGGCGGAACTCTGCAATCAGGCATTGGAGCAGAACGGACACGCGGAGCGCGTAGACCATCGCAGTTATGAACGGCAGGGGATAGACCAGATACCCACCGTCCATTTAGGCGTTGCCGCTTCCGCTATGGAGAAGCGCGGCATCCGCACCGAGCGCGGCGACCTTAACCGCGAAATCGAAGTGACTAACCAGAAGTTACGGCAGTTAAAGGCGCGTATCTCCAAACTGCAAAACTGGTTAAAGGAAGAAGCCGAGAACACCGAGCCGCCCACCCTTGCCGACTATATTCAAGGCATACTGTCACGCAAGGTACAGACGGGAAAACCGGGATATTCCCAATCCCTCTATAACCTCAAAGACGCGGCAAAAATGCTGAACTTCCTGCAAACCAACAACATCATGGATATGACGGGGCTTGATGAAAAATTCAAGTCCATGATAGGGGAACAACTGGATATTCAAGGGAAACTGAAACCCGTTGAACGGCGGTTAGGCACTCTGAAAAAGCACTTAGAGCAAGCCGACATTTATTTCAAGTGTAAGGGAAAGAAGCCGCTGACCGAAGCCGAGCAAATCTTATTCACAACAGCGAAAGATTATCTCAAAGGCATAATGAACGGCAAGACCACAATCCCGACAAAGACATGGAAAGAAGAATACACCAAGCTGACCGCCGAGAGGAAAACGCTTAATCAGCGGTATCTTGCATTGAAAGAGGAAGTGAAAGAAGCGGAGAAAATCAGAAAGAGTGTTTACAGTATCTTGCGGCAGGAACAGCGGGAACAACAGCCCCACAGAAAGCAGGATATGGAGCGATAACAGACAGGGCGGCGGGATTGTCAATGCTTGCCACCGCTGCCCTGTTTTGGACTTTTATTAGACCGATAAACTGGAATTTATCTTCGTACTCCCTCTTCAGTAAACGTTCTTTTTAAGGCGTATTCTGTTGGGAAAATAGCTAATACTAAAATCAGACATTGTGTTGTACATAGAATCGCCGCAACCGTTCCAATTATATTCTCTGAACTATGATAAAAAGGAAAATGGATAACAACTGATGGTATCAAAATAACCCAACCAATTTTCCGCCATAAGCGGCCACAATGCGCCTGTGCAAATTTCCATGTGTCTATATTTTTCATAGAACGTGCTGTTCGATAACCGATTATTCCATTGATTTTTTTAGGAGCATGTTTCCACATCATATTACCAGCAATAATCATTGTGATTGGAATAAGTAAATCGCAAACAAATATGAACCACCAAAACCACATATATTTCCCTCACTTTCATAAATCCCAATTTATCGGTTTGTACTGGGGGAAATTATAGCATACCCAATTACGAAAAGCAATCCCCCGTTCTACGTCCGTTCCGACTATCCAGACCGTCAAGGGACGAGTAGTATTTTTTCGCAAAGAGCGCGAAAAAATCTCCACTCTTAAACCCTTGACCGTCTGGATTTTTGCCGTTGCCATTTCGCCGCCGAAAACGGGGAACAGGATAAAAAAATCCTGCCCCTGTTTTCGTCTGCTCCATTCTAACGGCAAAACCGTCTGCACTACTTCGGCGGCGGGCGGTAGGTTATGCGGTGGCTCTGCCCCCGCGCCCCCGACCTCTCCCAAAGAACAGAATGGAGTGTTACGCAATAGGGCTTGAAAAGGCTTGATTTTTAAGGCGTTTCAGACACGAAAACCCACCGGGCAAGGGTTTTATACTACCCACCCGCGAAAACGGCTTCTAAATGTCCACAGGCGCGTTTTGCGCCCTTTTTCCTGCCCCGTTTCCCACCGCACTAACAAGGGCTTGCGTCAATAACTCAAAAAAGCACTTGACAAAACGCTTCATGGGGGAACGCAAAGGACATTGAACCCTACGTTGACCCGGACTTTTACAACAACGTCCTGCTGACACAGACAGAACGCCTTACCATGAACAGCCGACCCAAAAGTCCCAAGTACGCAAGGAATAAAAACGTGTTAGTCATAGGCGGTTCGGGCAGCGGCAAGACCCGCTTTTTCGTCAAGCCGAACCTTATGCAAATGCACAGTTCGTATTGCGTGACCGACCCAAAAGGCACAATCCTCATAGAGTGCGGAAAGCTCTTAGACAGGGGCGGCTATAAGATAAAAGTGCTTAACACAATCAATTTCAAAAAGAGTATGCACTACAACCCCTTTGCGTACCTGCACAGCGAGAAAGACATATTAAAACTTGTCAACACAATCATGGTAAACACCAAAGGCGAGGGCGAAAAATCGACCGAAGATTTTTGGACGAAAGCCGAAAAACTCTACTACACCGCACTGATCGGCTATATCTACTACGAAGCCCCGGAGGAAGAAAAGAACTTCACAACCTTACTTGACATGATAAACGCAAGTGAAGCGAGGGAGGACGACGAGGACTTTAAGAACCCGGTAGACCTCATGTTTGACCGACTGGAAGAAAAAGACCCGGAACACTTTGCCGTAAAGCAGTATAAAAAATACAAACTTGCGGCGGGTGATTTATGCTCTAAGAGACTTGTTTATCCGATTTTTCGGTAAAGAAGTAGAGGCTCTTAGAGCATTTTTCATTGAAGGAGGACTGCGCCAATGCTGAAAACCAAAATCACCCCATTGTACGAAAGATTGAGCCGTGACGATGAATTAAACGGGGATAGTTTTTCAATCCAGAATCAAAAATTCATGTTAGAGGACTATGCTCGCCGGAACGGTTTCCCGTATCCCACCCATTTTACTGACGATGGCATCTCAGGAACCCGCTTTGACCGCCCTGGCTTCACCGCCATGATGGAGCAAGTCGAGGCGGGCAACGTGGAGGCGATCATCGTCAAGGACATGAGCCG
>CAJTTZ010000010.1 GCA_910579505.1 uncultured Lachnospiraceae bacterium | reverse complement strand
TTTAAAGTGCAGTAGAATTTACTTCTGCACTGGAATTTAAAATTTCAAGTCAGCATATAGAAATAATTTGTAAAGAGGACTTGAAAAAAATTTTTGGAAGTGAAAAGAAACTATATGAATTTAATGAACTTTTAAGGAGAGAACTTAATTGACAATGAATAAGGGAATAAAGGATGCAAAACAATATTAGATAACAAGATTATCATTTGTTAAAAAGGAATTTTTAGGATTATAAGTTTTTATTAAACTAGAGGATGCGTTTTCTGATCTAAGATTAAGTTAGTACGCAAAATACTTAATACTAGTATTAGAGTGGGGATAGGAATGGTGGGGGGACGGCGAGGAGAAGTGAAACGGAAACAGCCGTAACAGAACAGCCGGAAGTCTGTGGGGTGCTGCAGGATGAACTTTACGGAGTCCGTTGAGCTTATCGCATAAAATGTATAGTGGTCATGGCATCAGGATAGGAAAGCATGGGGAGTGATATGAGCCTCAACGGATCATGGAAGATGGACAAGGGCAGAGCCGGCTTCAGGTTCTGCCCCTCATTTAATCTGTGTGCTTTAGTCTCTGCAACCGAATCGACTTCTTGACGGCATTTACACTTCCCGACATGACATATATTTCATCGGGATCACAGTGAAAAAGGACTGTCTGTATATATCCAATCCAAAATATTGGAGTATGCCATGGAGCAGATGTTCACCGTCATTGACTGCCGGTATCGGAGTAAGAAGCCGCTGATTGTTACGACAAACTTGAAGCTGGAAGAAATCAAAAACCCGCCAGACCTTGCCCACGCAAGGATTTATGACCGCATACTGAAACGGTGTGCACCGACTCTCTTTTCTGGCAGGAACTTCCGGGAGGAAGGAGCCAGAGCGACCAAAGCGGCGGTGAAGGAGATTGTGAGGAAAGATAACAAAGGTTGATTGTATGAAGAGGAGAATTTATGGGTAGCGAGAAAATCACAGAGGACACTATCATTATAGCGCCGACTAAGGACGCTCCCGAACTGGTGAAGAAGATTGGCCGGACTACATACATTGTGCGGATTCATGTCAGCAAGAACGGCAAGGAAACCATGAGCGACAAAATCAAGCGTATGCTGAAAAATGAGATACAGCAGATGTGAGTTGACTTGATATTTTGAAAGTATAAGAAGGGTTGACAGAAAACGCTTTAATCTGACAAAGTATAGTATTTATTCTAATTGACCATACTATAACTTGCTGGAAATGTCCATTTTCTGACAGCCCTTCTTTTCTCTAATGCCTTAATAAAACCTTATTATGAATCCATAAAATACCTCCATTTTCTTGATAAATATTACTAGCTGACAGTATATCACAAGCTGACTGTTGTGTCAATCATTTTCAAAATTCCATGTGATTTCATATCGATAACCATATATAGGCCTTTTCTCCTCTATTTCAATTTTCTGCTCTGCAACATTATAAGATAAGTCTTCCTGAAACAGAGGAAAATCACATGCATAATTATCGTATATTTTGTATTTTACATTGATTGGTTTTAAGTTTTCGTCTTTAAAAAATACTACCAACCTTAATTTTTTTGTTTTGCAAATAATATTTGATGATAAAAATGGAAGCGCTTCTTTTTGGGGGTCATGCAAATTACTTATAGTGATATCAATTGATTGTCGTTGCTTTTTTCCTAACTCATCAAATTCAACAGTATACTGATGCCAATTTTCAATACGCTTAACAGTAACCTTATGATTGGGATTACTACTTTTTATTTTAATATCCTCAACTTTCTGTTCTTTAGACCACTTAAATTTATCACAAAAATGTTTCAAGTTGTTGACATTAGATACTATATCATGTTTTTTTGTGTATTCCATTTCTGTTCTGCTTTTATATGTATAAAGACATTCTTTATTTTCAACCGTATAAGAATCTCTATTTCGCATATAATAACAAAACATTTTCTTAATATTATAATATACAACATCATCTTTGAGAACGAAATACAAAATTAAGGTTAAGATAAATATGACAAATCCTATTATGGAAATAGGGGATAACGTAAACTTTGCGGCTTTAATTGTTCTAATAATACAATCTCCAATTGTTATTATTGCAGAAAAGAATCCAGCATAAGCAAAGAATTTACTGTCTTTCATCCTCTTCATTTCCTTCCTTAGTCAATATTTTATCCAATGCATTTTGGGCAAGTTTAGCACCATATCCTATATAATCTGCCGCGCCATCCTTCTTTTGATTTAAATCAATATGAACAATACCTTTTAAATGATCAATTTCATGTTGAAATACTGTTGATTTAAAGCCTTCAGCTATAAATTCATGCTCTTGGCCATAAAAGTCTTGATAGTTCACTTTGATTTTTTTATATCTTTTAATAAGTGATGAAACATTAGGAAAACTTAAGCAAACTTCTTGAGAATCTGTTGTTTCTTCATTTATTGGTTCATAATTTGGATTTATTAAAGCTAACGGTTTTTTTCCATCCTTTTTAATATCTACTACACATATTTTTTTCAATACCCCTACTTGATTTGCGGCTAACCCCACCCCACTTGAATTACTATACAAGGTCTCTAACATGTCATGAATAAATATTTTTAACCATTCACTTCCAAATTCTTCTTTAGTAATGTCGCTAGATGGAGTTCTTAAACAGGAACCTTTACACCCATAATTTTCCTTAAACATTTTCACAATTGATAAAACTGCCATAATATACCTCCTTTATCGTATTTTACAATAATTCTTTTGTTTTCTCAACTATTTTCGACTGCAATTTTCAGAAAAAATATTTTCTGAAAATTTAGACAATATATACAAAAATTAAACTATAATATGTGATAATAAAATTCAAAAAGTCCGTTACAAAACGTCACTGGATTTGCGGGCTTAAGTTTCCTGAATCCGACTCTGTGTGATATCGGCCGTGATGATCTGGCCTATGCGCTGTTGGAGCAGGAAGAGGCGCCCGGCTGGCTGTACAACGTCCTGCGGGGAGCGACCACATCATGGGAGGACTGGAATGCCTATTCGGTCCAGAATGAAGCCGGGGATTATTATATTCGGGGTTCATTAAATCACTTTGCTTACGGCTCTGTCGCCGAGTGGATGTACCGCTACTCCGCGGGAATTGAGCGTGACGAGGAATATCCCGGCTTTAAACATTTCATCCTGCAGCCCTCTGTCGGCGGCAGTCTGACCTATGTAAAGGGCAGCTATGATTCCGTTTATGGCACAATCGTGAGCGCATGGACAAAGACGGAAGATGGGCTGCTGTATGAAGCGACAGTTCCAGCTAATACCACTGCGACTTTATATTTGCCTGCGGGGAGCTATTTGGAGGGCGGTGCAGCTGCTGAAAAAGCGGACGGCGTTACTTACATAGGGATGGATGGTGGGGATATGATTTTTGAACTGCAATCGGGTGTTTACTCTTTCCATAGTATTTAGCAGACTATCAAACCCGAACAGTTTTTGGATCTTGAGGATTGCCGGCAGGAAGAATGTGCAGCAATCCTCTTTTTTTGGTAAAATGATGTAAAAATGATGCAAAAACGATGCATTTGCCATGTAAAATAGCAGATAACAGGAGGTCATGGAAAATGGAAAAAGAAGATGTGTGATTAACCTTGATTTAGTAAAAGGAGGACGCAGGTCAAAACGCTTGCAATAACAGGACATTATGAGTTCACAAAAGAGAAAAAGAAAAAGGAAAAAGAATCAAAAACGGAAGCAGATGGTACAATCCGTAAAGGCGCCAATGGCGCAGCCGGTACGCAGGCGCTCGGAGGGGGCAGTACAGACTGTCCAAAGGAGATCTTCTGCAGCACAGGCGAAAGACTTTTTGCCGTGGGGTTCTGTGCGGCTGGCAGTCTTTTTGTCTCTCTCGTATTTCTATATGGAGATTGTTTTCAAGCTGTCGGTTGAGACATTGCACACCGGAAGCTCCTTTGTATTTCTGGCTTTATTTTCCCTCTGTGCGGGGATGGTTGTTTCAGGCATTACTCTGTTGCTGCCGAAAAAAGCAGTGCAGATTCTGATACCATTCTACCTGGGGCTTTTATCCCTCATTTTTATTGTGGAATTTCTGGTATACAGGCAGTTTAAGGTGGCATATGACTTAAACACCATATTGAATGCAGCAACTGACGCGCTGGGCGGATTTGGCGCTGACATCAGGCGGCTGATCTTCTGCTTTGACGGAATCAGTCATATTATGCTTCTTTTGCTGCCGCTTATCTTGTGGTTTTTACTGAGGGAAAGGATAATAGGGCAGCTACCCCAAAAGGGCATTTGGCGGGGAGGCACAGGGCGGATCGTTTCTGTTTTGCCGGTACATTTGGCTGGGGGAGCTGCCTGCTATGGAGTGGCTCTGTTCCTCATTTTATGCTGCGGCCTGCATAAGGACATTTATACAAATCAATATAATTTTGAGTCGGCGGTCATGCAGTTTGGGCTGGGTGAGGGACTGTACCTGGATATTCGGAATCTCGTTTCATCCAAAACCTCCGCCCAGGTATTTGAGAGCACGGAGGCGGCATTTGCGCAGGGAACAGTCAATACATCGCCTGAGGGTATCCGTGTAAACGGCAGGGAGAAAACCATATCCGATGGTAAGATCATCGTACAGGCAAAGGAGGCTTCCAGCGCTCGGAAAGTAGACATACTTAAGGAGGAGGTTCCCCAAAGCGTGAAAGCTGTGCAGGCGGATGAGGAGGTAACACCGGCTGTATACGGTCAGAGTGTGTCCTCGGTCGACTTTGCTGCCCTTGCTGCCGCAGATGGGAAATGTGCCGATATTGACGCTTATGTTTCCTCGCTCACACCGTCAAGCCAAAATGCGTATACGGGCTCTTTTGCGGGGAAAAACTTGATTTTGATCTGTGCGGAAGCATTTTCAGGCTTTCTTATTGACCCGGAGCTCACACCGACACTTTACCGGCTTTCCACAAAAGGAATTAATTTTAATGAATATTACCAGCAGTCAATTGCCGGAACAACCGGAGGGGAATATCAGCTTTTATTTGGCTTGATTCCGACTTCCGGCGGAAGCTCTATTAAGGAGATTACACAGAATGGGACGCATACCAATATGGGCGCGCTTTTAAATGAGAAGGGATATTTCGGCATGGCTTTTCACAACAGTACCCATACTTATTACGGCCGGCATGAGACGCATACAAAGCTGGGCTACAGCGGGGGATATATGGGAGTGGGAAATGGCCTTGAGAAGCTTATCAGTCCGAAGTGGCCGGCGAGCGATCTGGAATTGATGCAGGAAACCCTGCCAATGTACATTGACAGGCAGCCTTTTAATGTTTATTACATGACGGTAAGCGGTCATAGTGTATACGCCTTTGACAATAATGCCATGTCAAGTGAAAATAGAGATGCCGTAGACGCATGGTGCGAAGAGAAAGGTCTTTCCTATACGGAGCCTGTACGCGCTTATATTGCGGCGAACCTTGAGTTGGAAAAGGCAGTGGGGTATCTTGTGGAAACCCTTGAAGAAAAAGGGATTGCTGATGATACGGTCATCTGCATTGCGCCGGATCATTTTCCCTATGGGCTGGATTCGGATGCCGCCCTGGGAAATATGCCGTATTTATCGGAGTTATATGGCTATTCGGTGAACACCTATGAGGAGCGGGACAGAAGCCGTGCTATTATCTGGTGTGGGGCGCTTGAAGATAGTGAGCCGATTGTTGTCGATACGCCTGCCTCTTCTGTAGATATACTTCCGACATTGTGCAATCTTTTTGGAGTGGAATGGGATTCCAGGCTTTATGTGGGAAGGGATGTTCTTTCAGACGCTCTCCCGCTTGTTTTCTTTGGAAATTATGATTGGAAGACGGACTTAGGGCATTATAGTTCAACTGAGAAAGTTTTCACGCCGACAGATGAAAATGTCGAAATTCCTGAAGATTATGTAAACCAGATATCCAGTATAGTGAGAAATAGAATGACATTTTCGAAGTCTGTGCTCAGCCATGATTATTATACGCATGTTTACAATGCGGCATCAGTGCCTGCACTTGGGGAAGCGGGGGCAGAGGAGTAAATAAAATAAAGAAGGTATGGGAACAGGAAGTCTTATCCGTGATAGGGCAACCTGTTCTTTTTATGCCAGTAAATGAGGAGGACAGAAAAAAACAGATACAGTAAGCATGCTGCCATTTTTTCTGCACACGGATATAAAAGCGGCGAAAAACCTGATCCGTTTCCGCTGCGAGACTCTGGATGGAGCCAGAAGAAACGCAGTAAAGTATGGATATACAGGAGCCGGATATCCATGAGACACAGGACAATACATTAGTTAAAAAAGTTTTCCTGAAGGATTCGGAGATAACTGAATAGCTGGAGGTGTATTATGACTATTATGAGCCAATTACGACCCATGATTCCTCGCTTTCGGCAGCAGTACATGGTATTTTGTGTGCGTGGATGGGGAGAGATACTGCCGCAGCAGAATTTTTAGAGTTTGGGAAAAGGCATAGCTCATCCAGAGCTTTCATTGTTCAGCCATATTGGATATAATGAGATTAATGCAGAAATAGCGCAATGATGAAGGAGGCATGGATATTAGGATGAATATACATAATTTCAGGGATATAGGCGGCTATATAAACCAGAATGGTAAGATTATGAAAAAGAATATGATTTTCCGTGGAGGAGCCTTGGACCGTATTACACAGGAAGATGCAGATTATTTTGAAAATACGCTGGCAATCAGGCATATTCTTGACTTCCGTGATGAAAGGGAAGCTGATATGGCAAAAGACTGCTCATTTCACATAGCAGAGTATGAGCAGATCAGCGCTTTGAGAGTCGAAAAGCGTGATGAAAACGGTTTTGATTTTGAAAAGATTATAAAGAATAAAATGGATGCCGGACAGTTTCAATCCATTTATGATTATCTGCAAGAAGGATATCGGACGATGGCGTTTGGGAATCCGGCATATCAAAGGCTGTTTGACCTCCTTTTGAAAAATGACGGAAATGTTTATTTTCATTGTACCGCAGGGAAGGACAGGACAGGAGTCGCTGGTTTTCTTCTCATGATGGCGCTGGACATGAGCGAAGAGGATGCGGTAAAAGAATATCTGCTGTCTAATAAATGTTTAAAGGAGGTGACGGATGGACTTGCAGGACAACTCGGCATTCCTGAGGAATACAGACAGATGTGTATGCCTCTGCTGGGTGTTCAGGAAGACTTTATTCGGCTGACCATTCAATCCATCCAAACAAAATACGCCAGTTATGACGAATTTTTTGAAAGGGAATACAGGCTGGACCGGGAGAAGAGAAAACAGCTTGTAGAAATTTATTGCTCAGCAGGAAAGCCGGACGTAGGGGGTTCTTGCTGATACATGTGTTGTCTTTGGCGTCATTATGATGTTTCCTATATTTCACCGGCAAGTGCAAACCCTTTTTTCGCGGCAATAACGGCAATGAATTCATTGATGATTGCAGCGGCGGCAATGGTACCCTGTACGATCTGCACAAGCGCCGGGGCAGAACTGAGGGTAGAACAGATAATCCCGGTAAACAAAAGAGAGACGCCGGAGTGGGGCAGCAGCGTAAGGCCGAGGTATTTGCATACAGTATCCGGCATATGGGTAAGCCTGGCACCGAATCTTGCGCCAAAGTATTTTCCGAAGGCACGTGCTGCAATATAAATAAATGTATACAGGCCTGCCCCAAGGATCAGATGGTAATCCAAAGGAGCACCGAGATCTACAATGGCGGTGAGCAGAGCCAGACTAAGGATGGGGTCAAAGCAGCTGTTAACCTTTTGTAACTGTTCCTGTGTAATCAGGTTGGAAAAGACTGCTGAAAAGGAAACGCCCATCAGCATGTAATTCAATGTGATACCGGAAAGGAGGTGGGTGTTCATTAACAGTCCAATCAACATGGTGACGGTGATGCCGCCAAGCAGTGTGGCCAGTCTCCATGCCTTTCTGGTAGTTTTTCTCAGAAACAGGCCGGTGGGAAAGCCGGCTGCGGCTCCAATCAGGACAGGCAAAAAGATCATGACGGGGATCATGTGCAGAGGGACAGAACCGCCGGAGGCTTCACGGGCAATCAGGGAATTTACGGTAAAGAAAACGGCAATCCCCACTACATCGTCCAATATTGTCATCGGCAGCAAAGTGTCTGTGACTGGGCCTCGTGCATGAAACTCATTGACAATGGATAGGGCAGGGGCCGGAGCGGTGGCAAGCGCAATTCCGCCAAAAACGAATGCCAGGTAAACAGGTACGCCGGTGATGCCAAATGCGATGCCGAAAGCAAGGGAAACAATTGCAAAGGTGCCAAGAGACTGTGCCAGGGTTGTGAGGATAAGCGCCTTCCCGGAACGCTTCAGTCTGCTCCAGATCAGTTCGGTGCCGAGCATTACGCCAAAGGCACACTGCATCCACATAAGGATTATTTTATACCATCCTGCATCAAGAATGCGCTGTGGCATCAGCTTTATGGTGTGGGGACCAAACAGCATACCAACGATTAGCCATCCCAGTATGGAGGGCATTTTTATTTTTGTCATAAGTTTTCCGGCCGCAAAGGCGAGGACAAGCGTTATAAGCCATCCCAAAAGATCAATCATCATCTTAAGCGTCTCCTTTCGCAATCCCATACAGCATAAAGTCCAACAACTGTGGGAGTATTTTTTCGTGTAATTTCATTTTCTCTTCCAAAGAAATATGATAGAAGGCTGGGCTGCTGAAATAACCGTTGAACATTGTCTGCATCATATGAAAATATGAGACGGCATCATTTCTGGCTACGGTGCTTCGCAGGGTGACGGCATCCAGCATAGCGCTGACCATCTGCTCATTCAGTGCGGTAAACCCTGAAATAGCCGGGAGTAGTTCTTCAGCGAGGTGAGCCGGTGGGCTGAGCAGCGCTTCGAAGAAAATATGCGCTTCATTAGGGTAAAGTGCAAAAACATCCATACGGACAGCAAGATAGCTTTCAGGATTCTTTGTACCGTCCCGTTCCTGGATGTGATGTATCAGTTTTTTGCAGCTAAGGTTCACACAGGCCAGGTAGAGTTCATCCTTTCCGCTGAAATTGTGGTAGAGAAGCCCTTTATTGATGCCAGTTTTGCATATATCGTTTATAGTCCCGCCAGCGTATCCGTTTTTGCCAAATTCGTTTATGGCTGCTTCGATGATTTTTGAGATGGTGAGCTCAGTTTTGATGCTTTTTTTCATAAAATACCTCCAGGAGTGTTATTGACTATACGGTCTATAATAGAATAACAATTATTAACTGAATAGTCAATAATGTATTTACATGTATCCTGCCCACAGAATGAAATTCATTCCTCACCGCTGCATTGGAGGGAATCTCATTGTAAGGACTGCTGTTTTGTGCTACCATAAACACATAAGTAATCCTGCAGATGAGGAAAGGGATCCGAAATGCGAAGGCAGGAATTTGAAAGGACCGATTATGGCAAAGATAGCTGTTTATTTTCCGGGAATAGGTTACCATTGCGACAAACCTCTGTTATATTACGGTAGGAAGATCGCCTGCGAGCATGGATATCAGGAGTATAGAAATATCAGTTACACATATCACGCCGGAAATATCCGCGGCAATGAAGAAAAAATGAAAGAGGCATATGAAGCGCTGTCTGTTCAGGCAGAAGCAGAACTGGCCGATTTGGTCTGGTCTGATTATGATGACGTGCTTTTTGTCTCCAAAAGCATTGGCACGGTTATTGCGGCGTCCTATGCAAAGAAATACGAAGTAAGCTGTGTCAGACACGTTTTGTATACGCCCCTGACACAGACTTTTTTGTTTGCGCCGTCTCATGCGGCCGCTTTTATCGGAACGGCTGATCCGTGGAGCGACACAGAGGAGATCATTCGTCTTTCCGAGGAAAATCATATTCCGATAACGGTTTACGAGGGATGCAACCATTCCCTTGAATGTGCCGATACCTTGAAAAATATTGAAAACTTAAAGGATGTCATGCAAAGGACATCAGATTTTTGCAGGCATTCTTCTCATTCATTTTGAGACTTTGCAAAGCGGAATCAGGGGGTTATCATGGGAATTTCAGCAGGATTTATGGTGCCGCACCCACCTCTCATCATACCTGAGGTGGGAAAGGGTGAGGAAAAGAAGATTCAGAGGACGATTGATGCGTACCAAAGGGTGGCGGAGACAATCGGCCGTCTGCAGCCGGAGACAATCGTACTCCTGTCCCCGCACCAGATTATGTATGCGGACTATTTTCACATCTCTCCCGGAAAGGGTGCAAAAGGTGACTTTGGGCAGTTTCGCGCCGGACGGATTTCCCTGGAAGCCGCCTACGACACGGAATTTGTCCGTGTGCTGTGTGAGGCTGCAGAGGAGTTCGGTTTACCGGCCGGGACATTGGGGGAACGGGAGAAAAGGCTGGATCACGGCACTATGGTGCCCTTGTATTTTGTGAACCGGTTCTGGACAGGATACCGGCTGGTGAGGGTCGGCCTGTCAGGCTTGCCGCTGACGGCGCATTACCGACTGGGACAGTGTATCAGGGCAACATCGGAGACGCTCGGGCGGAATACGGTGGTGATTGCCAGCGGCGACTTGTCCCATAAACTGAAGGAGGACGGACCTTACGGATATCAGGATGAGGGACCTACCTACGATGCGCGGGTCATGGATGTGATGGGCAGGGGCGCGTTTGGGGAATTGCTTCAATTTTCGGAAGACTTCTGCGAGAAGGCGGCAGAGTGCGGGCACCGTTCCTTTACCATCATGGCGGGCGCGTTTGACCGAACAGGCGTGGAGGCAGAGCAGCTTTCCTATGAGGGGCCTTTCGGGGTGGGATATGGCGTCTGCGCTTACCGGCCCTGCGGTGTTGACGGCACACGGAATTTTCTGGAGCAGTGTGAGGAGAAGGAGAGGGTGGAATTTCTCGCCAGGCGGGAACGGGAAGACGCTTACGTCAGGCTGGCAAGGTACACCATTGAGACGTTTGTGGAGACAGGGACGCTTCCTAAGATGCCGCAGGGACTGCCGGAGGAATTATATCAAAGCAGGGCGGGCGCGTTTGTGTCCCTGAAGGAGGACGGAAGACTAAGGGGCTGTATCGGAACCATTCAGGCGGTCAGGGAATCTCTTGCGGAAGAGATCATGCACAATGCCGTCAGCGCCTGTTCGTCGGATCCAAGATTTTCACCTGTGGAAGACTGGGAGGTGGACCGTCTGACGATCAGCGTTGACGTGCTGGGGGAGACGGAGAAGATTTCTTCGCCGGAGGAACTGGATGTGACCCGGTATGGTGTCATTGTGACAAAGGGCGCAAGGCGAGGGCTGCTGCTGCCGAATCTGGAGGGCGTGGATACCATAGAGGAGCAGATCGCCATAGCGAAGCAGAAGGCGGGAATCGGAGACCATGAGAGCGTGGAGCTGGAACGGTTTGAAGTGATACGGCACCATTAATAGAGTGAAAAGAACTTCTAGCCACTTGCAGCATAGGCTGCTTCGTGGAGAAGTTCTATATTTCACTCAGGAGAATGCCCAAGAAGCGGCATTCCCCGCATGAATTTTCGCATGGATTTGGAGTAGGGATATGAAAACAATTTGTCAGGTGTGTATGCATCACTGTGCGCTGGAGCCCGGGCAGACGGGGATTTGCAGGGCGAGAAAAAATGAGGGCGGGGAAATTGTCTGCGCAAATTACGGTCAAATTACCGCCCTTGCTCTGGATCCCATTGAAAAGAAGCCACTGCATGATTTCCATCCGGGAAATATGGTTCTGTCCGTGGGCAGCTTTGGCTGTAATCTCAGATGCCCTTTCTGCCAGAATCATGAGATCTCCATGGCGGACAGCAGGAACCTTGACGCAGAACATGTCTCCCCCGGACAGCTTGCGGACTTGGCGCTTATGTGGAAGGAGCGGAAAGAGGCGGGTAACATCGGCGTGGCATATACTTACAATGAACCTCTGGTGGGCTGGGAGTTTGTCCGTGATACGGCGCGGCTGGTGAGAGAGTACGGGATGCTTAATGTTCTCGTGACGAACGGCACGGCTTCGCCTGCGGTGCTTGAGGAGCTGCTGCCTTGGATAGACGCCATGAACATTGACCTGAAGGGATTTAGCGAAGACTATTACTGTAAGCTTGGTGGGGATCTGGAGACGGTTAAGACTTTTATCGCGAGGGCGCAGGAAGGCTGCCATGTGGAACTGACTACGCTGATTGTGCCGGGAGAAAACGATTCCTTCGAGGATATGGAAGCGCAGGCTAAATGGATAGCGGATTTAAGCCCGTCAATCCCGCTCCATATCACCCGTTTCTTTCCGCGGTACCGCATGATGGACAGGGAAGCTACGGATGTGGAGCAGCTGTACCGCCTTGCCGGGACGGCGGGGAAGTATCTGGAAAAGGTGTATGTGGGGAATGTGTAAAAGAGCCAATAAAAAGTCAAGAACTAATAATGAATATTTATGAATGAATTGCAGGAATGTATTTCAGATAAATCAGTACCTTGAAAACTGCATGACAAATAGAGCATCATTTACGATGCTCAAAAAAGGAGATATGAGGTTAGGGACTATGCCATTCGCTTATAAGATTGTCCCGTTTTTTCCATCTGGTAGAGAGATTATGTTATCTAAGATAATTAGTTTGGTTTCAGACCATGAGAAATGGGCCGAATACATAAAAGAACTCCGTGAATGGTTAGTGTGCCATAAGTAAATCAGGCGCTTAGAAAACAGATAGAGTTCTGATATGAAAAATGTAGCAATTTGCCTAATAGGAGAAAAGTCTATGAAAAAAATGAAGATTTATTTGGATACCTCTGTGATAAGTTATCTGCATCAGGAAGACGTGCCAGAGCGGATGAAAGAGACGTTAGCTCTCTGGAAGCAGTTTGAAGAAGAAAGATATGATATTTTTTTGTCACAGATAACGCTTGATGAGGTGGGTGAATGTCGTGAACCGAAGAGGTCATTGTTGTATGAATATTTGAGTAAGATTCAGTATACAAAACTGGAAATCACGGACGAGGTTTTGCGAGTTGCAAACCAGATTATAGAAATGGGCATCCTGTCGCCTAAGAGCATTGATGATTGCCAACACATAGCAACTGCTATTGTACATGGATGCGACTGCATAATATCTTGGAATTTCAAGCATATTGTAAATATAAAAACAATCAAGGGCGTCAGGGCAATCACACATCTTGAAAGCTACAAAGATATTGATATTATGAATCCGTCTGTATTATTGGGAGGTGAGGAGTAATGGCATATACACTGGAAATAAGCCCGAATTTTACGATTGAGGATATACACAAGATTCGGGAACACAATTACGAAATGACGAAACAGATGACTGTGGAGGAAAAACTGCATTATTATAATACACCAAGGACAGATGCGGAAGAACAGATAGAACGACTTAGACATAGAAGAAATACAAGCGTATGAGTTATCTGGTTTTTTGTCGCTTATAATGGGAACAGAAGTTGTTACAAAGAAGGGGGACTACATATGCCGCAGGCAATCGCAGAAACCGTTTTTGATGTATTATATCTTGGATTTGCAATCACAGCGGGTCTTACAATGTTCATAAAAGGAAAGGACCCGCTGGTAAAGAAAGCCGGATTGATGGCGGCGCTGCTCGGCGCGGGGGATTCTTTTCATCTCATCCCGCGCTCCTATGCGCTCTGGACGACAGGGCTTGAGGCGAATGCGGCGGCGCTTGGAATCGGGAAACTCATTACGTCCATCACCATGACGATCTTTTATCTGATTTTATATTATGTCTGGCGCGACCGTTACCAGATCAAGGGGCGAAAAAGCCTTACGGTGGCAATGTGGGCGTTATCTGCCCTGCGCATTGCACTCTGTCTGCTGCCGCAGAACCAGTGGCTTACCTACCGTCAGCCGCTGTTCTTTGGGGTGCTACGAAATATTCCCTTCGCAATTATGGGAGTTATCATTATCGTGATTTTTGCGCAGGAGGCAAAGAAAGCGGATGATGCGGTGTTTCGGTTTATGCCCTTGGCGGTGGGGCTGTCCTTTGGCTTTTATCTGCCGGTCGTCCTGTTCAGTGGGATATTACCCGTGATCGGGATGTTGATGATTCCAAAGACGATGGCGTATGTCTGGATAGTGCTGATGGGGTGGAAACTTTACAGGCAGCCGTAAATGCCATTTTTCGATTACTGTCTTGGAAATTTCGGAAAATGATAGACTGATTTCGGAGACAGCAAAACAATATATGGATTTCCTAATGGGTAGGTAGAGGTCAATATGATTGATTATTTTAAGGAACTGTCTGAAAAACTGAGAAGTGAAAATAGTACGATTAGAATTTTAAGAAGTAATATTCTGGAATGTAAAATGAATAATGACCTTGACTTGTTTGAATTTGGCATTTCTGATGCAGTCAAGTATATTTACTGCAATTACAAAAGATTTTTATTAAGTTGGGAAGAAAAGACTCAAAAATTGCATGGTTTTGTTGATTTTGTTCCTTATGCTAAAATAGGAGAGGAACACAAACTGCTATGTGAGTTGGCAGAGGATATGGACAGAGACATAATAGAAAATCAAGAGATAGTAACATATGATTTAAAAAACTGGTATCCGATATTTCGATTTTCTAACGGGGATGCATTTTGTTATGATAAAAGGAATGGTAAAATAGTTTTTTTTGAGCACGATGTGTTTGATACTGGAGTCAATCTGCATGGTTTGGTTATAGCAGAATCCTTGGATTCCCTGTTAGAAAATTGGAGTAAAGCTTTGTTTATTGATATCTATGATTGGTTTGATGGGGTGAACGAACATGGGATTGATTTGCGGAGACCTATATATAAAGATATAGTGCAGATCAATAACAGGTTATTATAGATAAAGTGTCGGGGATGAAATATGGATGGGGAACAATTGATGACTGTGTGGAATAAGGAGTTCATAAAATGTTTTGAAACTTTTTTGCCTGCTGATTCGTATTATTGACAGAGGGAATGACAGACCGTTTCCGAAACGCAGGAGACGTTCATGCAGACAACAGCTATGGGGGATTGGAAGAATGAGCATTTATGGAATAGGGACAACCAGCCACCAGACATCCTGGTATGGATCAGAAAAAACAGCGGGAAAGGCGGCAGAAGGGAACTTCGCGAAAAGAGCGGCGCAAGCTGCGCAGGCAGCAGGGCGGGCAACAGCCACGCTTCATGGCGCAGACGAAAGCTCCGGGGACACGGCAATATTTATGAGCGCCGATCCTGTGAACGGATCGTCCGTCTCCGTTTATAAGACGCCGGACTTTGATCGGGAAAATCCTGTGTACAAGGTAAAGATCTGGGACAAAACGGGGCATGTGACAGAGCGGATGGTGGATGTGTCGAAGGTTGACCCAAAGAACTGTGACACGGCTGAATTTTATGCGTTTACTGCCGGGCTGAAAGAAAGCGGAAAGGGAAGTTTCGAGGACACCGTGCTGAAAGCCGCAGTTGCAAAAGCCGCGAAAAACGCGGAACAGAAAAACGCCGGCGCATGGAGCTTTTCGGATAAAACGGACTGGGTAAAAACGGTAAAGGATATGATGCAGTCCGAGTATTCCTGCGGTGATCTGCGGGGATATATGGAGTGGAAGAAGTTTCTGGGATTTCTGGAAGAGGATGGTCTGGAGGGACAGGATCGGAGCAATGCGGCGGCTGGCAGAGACGCTACCCGCGTTTTGGATTCCCTTGCGCAGCACGCCCCGGAAGAAGTGCGGCAGGCATTTTTGGAAGCGGAGAAAGAAACTGGCGGAATTATAACAGTATTCGGCCTTTGGATATCCAACGACGGGAAACAGTCCTATATGACACAGATGGGAGTTGAGCGTTTTGTCAGGTGGTATAACGGTGACTTCAATGAGTCTGATTTGTTGGGAACTACTGTGGGCAGCGCGATCAACGCTGTGAAGAAGTGGATTTATGAGGTGGATCACCCGCTTTCCGGGCAGCCTTCGGGCGCGGAAGAAAAGAAACTGATGGCGATGGAGCGGGCATTCTATGTGTCGTTTCTTGAGAAACTGAAAAAACTTTCGGATCGTTGACTAGATTGGTCGAAGGATTGCATTTTATCGGCAGCGGGGAAATTCCCCGCTGTTTTTCTTTTGGGAAAAGATAAGAAGGATGGATGATATGAAAGGCTTTATGGCATTGTGGTCTTTAAGTGAATGGAAATAACAAATCGGCATATGCTATTCAAAATCAACCATCAACAGGGAGGCAAAAAATGGAATCTGTCTGGGTGAGCGAAAGCAAGATCAGAAAAAGGGAGCCCCTTCCGGGGGACATGGAGGCGCCGGTTGCTGTCATCGGGGCGGGGCTTGCTGGAATTTTGACGGCATATTACTTAAAGAAAGAGGGTATCCGTGCCGTGGTGCTGGAAGCGGACAGGATTGGCAGCGGACAGACAAAGAATACCACGGCGAAAATCACGTCCCAGCACAACTTCATTTACAGCCAGCTGATCCGAACATTCGGAAGTCATATGGCTGCGCACTACGCCGGGGCAAACGAGGCGGCTGTCGGGGAGTATGAAAGGCTGGTCCGGGAGAAAGGGATCGACTGCGGTTTCGTCAGGTGCCCGGCATATCTTTATTCCCGGACAGGGGCAGAGCTTCTGAAACGGGAGGCTGAGGCGGCAGAGTCGCTCGGCATAAAGGCGTCTTTTGAGACCGACTGTGAACTGCCTTTTTCGGTGGCGGGCGTGACCATGTTTGCGCGGCAGGCGAGATTCCACCCTCTGAAATTTCTGGCAAAGATGGCGGAGGAGGTGGAAGTGTACGAGCAGTCCAAGGTGCTGAAAGTGGATGACAGGAAGGTGGAGACGGACAGGGGGACAGTGACGGCAGAGCATGTGGTGTTCGCTGCCCACTATCCTTTTATCAATGTGCCGGGATACTATTTTGCCAGAATGCATCAGGAGCGGAGCTATGTAACAGCGCTGGAAGGGGCGGGGAGCCTTGAGGGCATGTATTTAGGGACAGATCCCGGCGGGCTTTCTTTTCGAAGCTGCGGCGATTTACTGCTTCTTGGGGGCGGAAGCCACCGAACAGGGGTGAATCCGGCGGACAGGACGGGTGCGGGATGCAGATATGGGATGCTGCAAAACAGGTCGCAGGAACTCTATCCAGGATGCCGCGAAGTGTACCGATGGTCGGCACAGGACTGTATGACCTTGGACGGGGTGCCTTATATCGGCAGATTTTCCAGACGCAGACCATACTGGTATGTTGCCACGGGCTTTGGAAAGTGGGGCATGACTTCTTCCATGGTGAGCGCGCATATTCTGACGGCGCTGATCACAGGTCGGGATTGCCCGGAGGCGGATATTTTTTCACCCAGCCGGCCTTTTACGGCGCAGGCGGCGAAAGGGCTGGCTGTGCATGGTGCCTATACGGTGAAAGGTCTGGAAAAGCATCTTTTGCCGTCTGGAAAGGGGCGGATTGTTCCCAACTGTCCCCACATGGGTTGCCGTCTGGAGTGGAACCCGGCGGAGGAAAGCTATGACTGTCCGTGCCACGGTTCCCGGTTTGACAAAGAAGGGCATCTGATTGACGGTCCGGCACAGACAGACTGCAAAAGACGGGAAAAGCGTGAAAAGTGCTTCTAAAGACGTCCCGTCATAGGACGGGACGCCAAGAAGCACTAAGTTTCACGCAGGAGAATGCCTGAAAAGCGGCATTCTCCGCATGGAGTTGAGATTCCGCGTATGCGGAATCATGTGAGTTAGCATGCAGAGGAGTGAAGGGATGATTATAGGAAAAAGTGGGTATTTTTACGGATGGTATTTCAAGTGTCAGTCCGATACGCAGACGCTTGCGGTGATTCCGGCGGTTCACGAGACGGGGCGGAATCGGACATGCTCCCTGCAGATTATCACGGAAGAGCAGTCGTGGACGGTTTCTTTTCCCGGGGAAGCATTTCGGAAAAGGGGCGGAACCATTGCTGTCGGAAAGAACAGGTTCGGGAAGAGGGGGATACGTCTGTCGTTATGCGCGCCGGGACTGAAAGTGGAGGGAAAGCTTGCGTTCGGCGAGCTGTTTCCTCTGAGATACGATATCATGGGGCCGTTTTTACTTGTCCCGTTTCTGGAATGTCGCCACAGTATATGGAGCATGAAGCATAAGGTGTGGGGAAACGTGTCTGTCAATGGAAAGATTTTTTCTTTTGACGGTGCACAGGGCTATTGGGAGGGAGACAGGGGGCGGTCGTTTCCAAGGGAATATATCTGGACACAGTGCAGTTTCCCCGAGGGCGCGCTTATGCTGTCTGTGGCGGATATTCCCATGGGCGGTTTCCGCTTCCGGGGACTGATCGGCGTGGTGCTCCTAGATGGCCGGGAGTATCGGTTTGCCACCTATCTGGGGGCAAAGACAGGTAAAATCGGGAACGGGAGAGTGAAAATCATGCAGGGGCGTATGGAACTGGAGGCAGAACTTCTGGAGAGAAACGGAAAACCCTTAAAGGCGCCGGCGCATGGGGACATGGTGAGGACGATCCGTGAAAGTGCAGCATGCCGGGCCAGATACCGTTTTCGGAAAGACAACCGCACGCTTTTTGCCTTTGAGACGGACAGGGCGTCTTTTGAGTATGAATATAGGATATAAGACTTTATTTAGGTTAGTTTAAGATATTCTTAAGCCGATTGCGCTTCAGATGAAAATGTGATAGGTTTAAGTCATAACAGGCGGGAATCAATCCTGCGGTAACAGGAATACGAATGGTATCAACTTTAGGAAAAGGACGGGAGAATACGGATGAAGAGCAGGCTGTATTATGTACTGTATTTTTTGTATGTCATTGTGGTGGCTTTTGTTTTGTATCTGAACGGCGTGTTTACGGGGGAGGAGATTTCCGTTGTAAATCTTTCGATCAACGTCGGCTTTCTGATTGTGATCGGGATTGTATTTATCATATCTTCCGTCAGCTTCGGGAGGCTTAACAGAGTCATTTATGATCTGGAAGACGCTGCGATCCGTCTGCAGAAGGAATATAAGGAGTGCGGCGGAAAAAATCTCTGGGGAAATTATAAGGATAATGACAAGGTTTTTGAAGAGGCACAGTTACAGGAGGCGTTTGATAAGTACCGTCTGCGGGTGAGAGGTGTAAAGACCAGGAGGAGCGCCGCATCCTCCTGCGATCTGGGGGAATATATCAATGAGGACCTGTTGGACAGGGTAGGTATGAACTTCTTCAATTCCGGGGTTTCCGGGACGCTTACGGGTCTGGGGATTCTGGGGACGTTTCTGGGACTCTCCATGGGGATGGGCGCCTTCAGCGGCGACGACATTTTTTCCATCTCCGACAATGTGGGTTCCCTGCTTTCGGGTATGAAGGTGGCGTTTCACACTTCGGTGTACGGTATCTTTTTTTCACTGGTGTTCAATGTGGTATATCGGAGCATTATGTCGGATGCCTATGATATGCTGCATGAATTTCTGGATGTGTTCCGTCAGACGGCACAGCCAATCGCCTTGAAAGAAGATGAGAACGCGGCGACGATGCTCGTGTATCAGGCGGGAATGGCAAATTCCTTAAAGCAGATGCTTGAACTGCTGAAAGGGAACGCGATGGAACAGACGGCGGGCGTGGAGCGTATCGTGGACAAGTTTACGGTGCAGATGCAGACAGCATTGGACACGGACTTTCAGAAACTGGGAAATGTCTTAAAGAGCGCGGGAGAGTCACAGGCGGCAAGCGCGGCAGGCGCAGCGGAGATGGTGGAGGCGGTCACCGCGCTGGTGGAGGTAAACCGAAACGTGCAGGAGGCGCTGGCGAACGTCATGGAAAGGCAGGAAGCATTTGCGGGGGAGCTTAAGGAGCAGAAGAAAATGCTGGCGGATGCGTGCAGCGACATGAGCGATGAAATCAGCAGCCAGATCTATACATTTGAACAGATGAGGAACTTATATGAGAAATAGAAGCAGGAACAGGGAGGCTTTTGCAGAGCACAGCTACTGGCAGTCCTACTCGGATATGATGGCGGCGCTTCTGCTGATTTTCATTTTGATGATAGCGATCACCCTTGCCGTTTACAGGCAGAAAACGGATGACCTGGATCAGACAAGGCTGGAACTGAACGCGGCGCAGAGCGAGCTGGATGCGACCATAGCGGACTTAGAGCTCTCCAAGGCGGAACTGGAGAAGTCAAACGAGGAGCTTGCCTCTTCTCTGGCGCAGTTGCAGCAGGCATACGATCAGGCGGCTTTGACGCAGGAAGAACTGGACAACGCCTATCTGGAGATCGAGGATGCCAGACAGGAGCTGACAACGACCAAGCAGGAACTGCAGGATATTGTCGGTATCCGCACGGATATCATCGGGGCGCTGCAGTCGGCTTTCAGCAATTCCACCATGAAGGTGGACGCCCAGACGGGTTCCATCACATTTTCTTCCGATGTGCTTTTCCGCTACAACAGCGCTTCCCTCACCGCGGACAGCAGGGAGACGTTAAAGAATATTATCCCGATGTATCTGGATGTACTGCTGCAGGACCAGTTCCGGGAGTACATTGCGGAGATCATCATCGAGGGACATACGGACACGGACGGCGGCTACCAGAGCAATATGGAACTGTCCTACGAACGCGCCAAAGCCGTGGCGGATTTCTGTCTGAACAAAAGAAACGGGCTCAGTGAGACGGAAATTGAGCAGCTGCAGAAAATTCTTACCGTCAACGGGAAATCGTGGAGCACCCCGGTTTACAAGAAGGACGCTTTCGGCAGCCCGACGGAGGAGGTGGATATGCCGGCATCCAGAAGGGTGGAGATTAAGTTCCGGCTGAAGGAAGACGAGATGATAGAGAAAATGGCGGGGATTTTAGAGTAGGAATGGAGCTGCCGGGGGCGCCCTGAATCGGGCGCGCCGGCAGCTCCATTTTTACTGTCTCCGCCTGTCAATATACTCCGTCAGCAGTTTGACGGAACCGTCGATGCCAAGTTTGCTGCTGTTTAGGGAGACGTCGTAATTTCGGCAGTCGCCCCATTTCCCGACGCAGAAACTGTTATGGTAGCGTCTGCGGCTTGTATCTTTCTCGCGGATCTTTTTGACGGCCTCACTTTCGGTCAGGTGGTACAGCCGCATGATGCGCTCGGTCCTCTTTTCGCGGTCGGCAAGAATAAATATGGATACCATGCTTTCATACTGTTTCAGGATCGTCTCGCTGCACCGCCCTACGATCACGAAGGATTCCCCTGAATCCGCCTTGTCCCGCAGATAGTCAAACTGCAGGTACAGCAGATTTTCCTCGGGCGAACTGCTGTAACCTCTCACTGTCCTGGAAGACAGCGGATTTTTATGTTTCTCATCCAATTCTCTCAGATGATCCATCTTCACGTTCTTTTTCGCGGCAATCTCGTCGAGAAGATTGTGGTCGAGCAGCTGGATGCCATAGTGATTCGCCAGTTTCTCCGCGATTTCGTGCCCGCCGCTGCCGTACTCCCTTCCAACGGAAATAATCAATTGCTTTTCCATTCGTTCCACCTCCCCTTATAAATATCGGAAATAAATCAAAAGCATGGATAGCAGGACAACAAGTATCGTTGCCGGCATCATTTTTTTACAGTAAAGTCCCCATTTGATCACATAACCTTCCCGCGATGCCGTCGCGACGCCGACCACATTTGCCGACGCGCCTATGGGTGTGGCGCTTCCGCCGATATCCGTCCCCATTGCCAGCGTCCAGGAGAGCATGGACAGATCGACGCCGTATGCAGCGGACAGACTCTTAATGATCGGTATCATCGTGGTGGCAAACGGGATATTATCCACAAAGGCGCTGACAACTGCGGACAGCCATATGATGATCGCGACCATGACCATGACGTTTCCGCCGCTGATCCTGCCGATAAATCCCGCCATGATCTCCAGGATTCCCGTCTGTTCCAGTCCGCCGATCACGACAAACAGGCCGATGAAGAACAGCAGCGTTTTATAGTCCACTTTTTTTAATAACTGTGCGGCATATTTCCATGAGGTGATCAAGGTGGCAGCCGCCACAAGACAGCCGATTGTGGAAACGGTAAGTCCTGTCTGCGCGTGGGTGACCAGGAGAACAACCGCGGCGGCAAAGATCACACAGCTCACCGCAAATCCCTTTTTGTCGGTAATGGTGGATTCCGGGCTTGGCAGGCTGCTGTAATCCACGGTCTCTGAAGCGTTCCCTTTCAGTTCTCTGCGAAAGATCAGATAAAAATAAAACAGTACCGCAATCAGGCAGACGCCTGCGATCACGCCCGTGTTTGTCACAAAGTCCGTAAAAGAATACCCAAGCGAGGTACCGATGATAATATTGGGCGGATCGCCGCACATGGTAGCCGAACCGCCCAGATTCGCGCAGAAAATCTCGGACAGGATCATGGGGACCGGATTGAATTTCAAAAGCTGCGATAGCTCTATCGTCACGGCGGCCAAGAACAGAATCACGGTGATGCTGTCGATAAACATTGCCAGTATGGTTGATAAGATCATAAAGGTGATAAAGAGCGGTATCACCTGATATTTCACAAGTTTAGCGATGCGCATACAGAGCCATCTGAAAAAGCCGACGCGCGCCATGCCCTCCACCATAACCATCATGCCGAAGATAAACAGGATCGTCTCCCAGTTGATGCCGGTGCTGCTTCCTGCCGTCTCGCCCGACAGATACCAGAACTCCGGCGTAAAAATGCTCTTAATGTTCAGCGTCTCGATCACCGCCGTCATGCTGTGCATTCCCAGACCAAATACAAAAAGGACCGTCAACAGTGCGCAGACAAGCGAAACTACATGTCTTTCCACAATTTCGGTCACAATAAAAAGAAACATTGCAATAAAAATGATTACTGCAACAACCTGTGCCAACATATATTTCCCTTCTTTCTAAAACTGTTATTAAATGATGCATTTCCTATTTGTAAAGATACAGTTTTAGATTCGCTTTTTGCCGTCAGACTGATAGACGGATTCCGTAATCCGCTCATTTTGTGTCTGGCAGAATAAATATGTTGCCGTATGGTTTCTATGAAATTTTCCCTTTGATACAGAATCAATGCCGAGGCAGGGCAGAGAAAGGGACTCATTGACTTCCCTGTACTGCTGCTGATACCCTGACCGCGCCTGCAGTTCCATACTTTGTATGGCGGGAAGCTCTGTCGTGCCGATCGCGTCGTTATAGGTATCGGAGTGGACAGGAGCGAGGTTTTCGGATATAGTTCCCGTCAAGCCGGACGCAAAGAAATCTTCTGCCGGGTCTGCAATTACATACATGCCCGCGAAGAGCAGCGATAAGATTATAAATATGCTGATTAAGCTGCGTTTTCCCTTGTCTGTCATCTTACGTCTCTTGCTTTTGTCCTGTTTATGTCCCTGCAATGATTCCTAAAGCCGACGGTATTATATCACACTTTTGAAATGAGGGGAAGATTTATTTTGTGATGGGCGGTTTCTGTTTCCTTTGAGGGGTAATTGATGTAGAATGGAGCATAGGGAAGTATAAGGGAAAAAACAACCGCCGGAGGAACCGCCATGAATCATAACGAAAAAGCCATCAGTCTGTTATCGCCGCCCGGATTTACGCCGGACTATAAAGTCTTATCGGAGGCGTCCATACACGATCTGGGATTGGACTATCTGTGCGAACAGGTCACGGAGAAGAAGCAGGAGCGCACGCTGTTTCTTTCCATTCTTTCCAAAATGACGGACAGCCCCGAGGTGACGAAGTACCGCAGCGACGTTTTCGAGGACATTTACCGAAATGAGGCGATGCGAGACGAGATGCTGCGCATTCTGGATCAGATCAATTTCCTGCGCGATTACGGGAGTATCGGCAAGACTTTTGAGGAGGCGGCGAATGTGTGGGACCTCATGCACCGTCTGGATGAAATGAAGGACTATATCCAGTGTGTGGAAGCTATTTTCAAAAGTCTTTCGGATGCGCAGGTGCACTCGGAGGGGCTGCTTCATTTAAAGGAATATGTTGACGGGTTATACCATGATAACGGGTTTTCGGAATTGAAGAAGGATATTGCCGCTCTGCGGGCAACGACGGCGGAGCTTAAGAGCGTTACGGTGGGCATCAACTTAAACGACCGCTTTGAGGCGGACGGGATCGGACTGATTTCCATCAACAGCAGATATTTTACCAAATCAAATATCCTTGATCACTTCTGCGAAAAAATTTCCATGAAGGAAGCCGTAAAGCCGGACACGGAGTGGAAGGAAGAGTATAAGTTTCATCCCTTTGCCGCCGAGACGGCCAAAATGCCGGATATCATTCCTGTCCGGGGAATCGCGCTGATCCCCGAGGGCGATATGATGGAGGACGTGCCGCGGTATATGAACCGTGTCACGAACCAGATGCTCTCGGCGGTCGTAAAAAAGCTGAAAAGCGTGCTGGACAGATATGTGTCCGTGACCATCACGGAGATTACGGACCTGATCCCGGAATTTATTTACTATGTCCGCTTTGTACAGTACATAGAAAAGTTAAGCGGCCAGGGACTGCGCTTTTGCAAGGGGACTTTGGCGGCGGAAGAAGCGGGAGAGCGCATGATGCGCGCGAAAGCGTTTTACAACCTGAAGCTTGCGGCGGCGGTCGCGCAGAAGCAGGAGACGGTCGTTGCAAATGACCTGGACTTTGACAAAGCGCATCTGGTCTATGTGCTGACAGGCGCGAACCGGGGCGGGAAGACGACGGTCACACAGGCAGTCGGCCTTTTGTTTGCGCTAGCGCAGGGCGGCATTTTCGTGCCGGCGGAGTCCTTCGCGTTCCAGCCGGCTGACTGTATTTACACGCATTTTCCGGCCGACGAGGACAAAACTATGGATCTGGGACGACTGGGCGAAGAGTGCAGGCGGTTTCGGCAGATTTATTCGGACAGCACGAAGAACAGCTTGCTGCTGCTCAACGAGACGTTTTCCACGACTTCTTTTGAGGAGGGGTATTTCATAGCAAAGGATGCGGTCAGGGCGATTCTTTCAAAGGGAGTCCGAACCATTTACAACACCCATATGCATAAGCTTGCCTTTGAGCTGGAAGAATTGAACCGGCCATATGATTCTGTGAAGGCAGTTTCGCTTATTGTAAAGGCGGACGGCGGCAACCGTTCCTTCAAAATTGCAATGGCGCCGCCGGAGGGCATGTCCTATGCGGGAGATATCGCGAAGAAGTACGGGGTGACTTATGAGATGCTGGTGGAGCACGATTAGGCGGTCAGCCTGAACCGCAAAAGCATTGTGTCAAAAGTACCAGAAAGGACTTCCTTTTATTGTTTGTTCGTGGTATGATAACATCGAAATATTGAAAAAGGAGCGATGTGTAAATGGTTACAAAAAAGCCGGACTCCCGCGATGGACACAGGATGAGAAGGAGTCTCAATGGAAGAATATTGAGGAATACTACGCTCAATATTCTGGTACTGGTGGCAGTGTGCTGCGTGATTATGGCTCTTTCCATGCAGTCACTTGCGAACAGCATTTTGCTGGACAGTCTGCAGCCTATGGCAAGGCAGTCAGCTAAGACTGTGGAAGCAAATATCCATATGCTGGCGGATCGAATGATGGTGATTGCCGGGGATTCGAGAATGAGCATAGTCGGCTTTGGGGGAGACACAGAGGCGTTTTCTGGGGCAGATGCGGAAACGGAAAGTTGGAAAGCCGTATTGACAGAAGCATCCGAGATCTATGAATTTCAAACGATTGCCCTGTATGACCTGAACGGTAGTCTGGTTGAGGGCATGGACGGTGCGCCCAAGAGCTTGAATGCTGATTTTCTGGCGCTTTTGCAGGAGACAGATAATCTGACTACCTATACAAAAACCATTTTTGGGGATGTGCTCGGAATCACGATCGGGATGCCCGTAAAAGTGGAGGGTGAGACCGCCAGCTATGTGGTAGGCGTCTACAAATATGACGCGCTGAACGATGTGCTCAGCAGTATTAACATAGGTAAGCATGGCATGGCTTATATGGTTAACCGGGAAGGGATTGTCACGGGACACCCGGATCAGGAGAAGGTGAAAGCCGGGGCTACGCTGTTGGAGCTCAGTGGCGGCAATGGCAATGAGGAAGCCATAAAGGGTGTGACGACTGGAGAGACGGGAGCCACAGAATTTGTCATTGACGGGCAGGATATGCTGGTGGCTTTTTCCCCTGTCCGCGGCACACAGTGGTCGTTAGTGATTCAGGTGCCAAAGGAAGATTATGACAATCTGATTGACCGGGCGATGGTAGTGGCAGGGATATGTACGCTGGTGGTGCTGGTGATTTCCATTCTGCTGATTCTGAAGATGGCCCGCTCCATCTCAAGGCCGGTTAAGAACGTGACAAATCGGATGGTTTCTCTGGCAGACGGAGATCTGCATACAGATGTGATCAATTTGAGATCCGGGGATGAGCTTGAGATTATGACCGAAACGCTGGCCGACACGGTAGAGAGTGTCAAGCAGTACATATCGGATATCCGTCAGGTACTCAGCGGGGTCGCAGACGGGAATCTGCAGATAGAACCCCATGTGGAATACAGGGGAGACTTTACGCAGATACGAAACAGCCTTGGCAATATCCTGCAGTCCATGAACGAGACTATCATGGGCTTCCGTGCGGCAGCGACCCGTCTTGCCAGCATGGCGGATGAGTTGAGCGGACAGTCGGGACAGCTCCACGAGGCGTCTTTGGAGCAGAATCAGGAGACAGAGGCGCTGGTTGGCGATGTGACGCATGTGAAGGAACAGCTTGTCAATGTTACTGAGAGCAGCAGACAGACCCGTACCATGACTGTGGAAATTACAAGTAAGGTGCAGGAGGCAAATGACCAGATGACGGCCCTTTCCAACGCAATGGACGAAATAAGTGCAAAGGCGCAGGAGATTACGACCATTGCTAAGTCCATTGACGATATCGCGTTCCAGACAAGCATTTTGGCACTGAACGCGTCTGTGGAAGCGGCTCATGCCGGAAGCGCGGGCAAAGGATTTGCTGTTGTGGCGGAGGAGGTAAAGGATCTGGCAGGCAAAAGCGCCAAGGCTGCCCAGAGCGCAATGGAAATTGTTGAAAATACCAGAACCGTCATCCAAACGGGCGTGGCGTTGAACGCCAGCACGGCGAAGTCGCTGCGTTCCATCTATGGCGTCTCCACGGAGATCAGCGAAATTTCAGACCAGCTTGTGGCGGCAGTGCAGGGGCAGGAGGACGCGCTGATCAGTATGGAAGCGCGCATTGCGACCATATCTGCCATTGCGGACAGAAACCTCCAGAATGCAGGGGGAACAAGTCAGTCCAGTGGACTTCTGGCGAAGGAGGCCGAGGAGCTTCAGGCGCAGGTTGGGAAATTTGCTTTGAAGGAGGAATATGACAGATGAAACGGATATTTGGCATAGCGATTACTCTGGCGGGCATGATGTTGTTCACGGCATGCGGGGAGCAGACGGGGATGCAGGATGGTTATTATACTGCACAGGCCTCTGAGTTTAGCCATGGCTGGAAGGAATATATCACGATTATGGTCAAAGGCGGGAGCATTGTTTCCGTGGAATACAATGCGGAAAATGCCAGCGGTTTTATCAAAAGCTGGGATAACGCGTATATGCAGAACATGCTGCATGTCCAGGGTACATATCCGAACGAGTATACGCGTTATTATGCGGGGCAGCTTTTAGAGGGGCAGGGAAAAGAGGAGATCGACGCACTGTCCGGGGCAACTTCCTCCTACGGATCTTTTCAGAAACTGGAGGCAGCAGTCATAGAGCAGGCGATGAAGGGAGATTCCAGTATTGCCATTGTAGATACAGCCCATTAAACGGCGGGCTTTTTAAGTCAGGGATGGGGCGTAGATATCGGATAACAGGAATCGGTACAAACGAAAAGAGTACAGGCTGGATTTTGGCAATCCCGCCTGTACTCCTTTTTTAAAACCATTATATGGTATCATAACTACGCTATGGAAACCTGAAATCCCTGCTGTGCCGCCTGTTCTTCCGGCAAGGTAGCGCTCAGGCCGCTGACATGGAACGTCCTCTCGGCATTTGCCTGTGCGCCGACTTTGGCTGTGCTGTCAGTTTCCGCCGCCGCCTGCATGGAACTGTCGGCTTCGTTCAGCAGAGAGAATTGAAATGCCGATTCCCGCAGGCTCTGTTTCTGCATTTTTTCCAGCTCAGCCTGCTTTCTGTCTGTATTTGTACCGCGATACTCATCCAGCTTAATCTCTCCCTTTAAAACGGCTATGCCGTCGTCAGTTTTGGTGACAAGAGTTCCCTGACGAGCCGCGATCTGCATGGAGGAATCTGCCGATGCCATAGCATGCATTTCCTTAGCGGTCGGTCTAAACTCTGCAGCCGAATCAGATTCGGTCTCGTCCTCTTTCTCCTTCTCCGCTGCTGCTGTGGTGTTTTCCTTTGTTTCTTTGGCCGGATCGGTCTGTGCCTCGTCCGCCCTGTTTTCAGCAGGAACCATGATTTCCTTCAGGATTACGGTGCCGTCGCTGTTCTGGCTGATGACGTCTCCCGGCTGCAGGGACGGCGCCTTTTGCCCGTCAACCGACGGATTTTCCTTCTCTGCAGTATTTGCGGATGCCCCCGCTTCCTGCACTTCATCTTCGGCATCTGCTTCCTTTGCCGGATTCTGCTCCTTGCGCAGTTCGGCAAGCATGGCTTCTCTTTTCTGCGAACGGAGAAGTTCTTCCTCGTGCTGTTTCAGCTTTGTGTCAAGGCTGGACTTTTCCTTTTGCAGTTTCTTCCTTTCGTCAGCTTTTTCAGTAGCCGAAAGCTCTTCTTCGGTAGAAAGCTTCTGTATCTGCTGCTGCACGTTCGTTATTTCATTTTCAATGCCGTTGCTTTTGTGATCTTTTAAGTTGGTCGAAGTCATCTGCATGACCGACATACTGTTTGTTGATGTGATTCCGCCTATTCCCATAATAGCATCTCCTTCCCCCACCAGGGAACCGTTATAGAATGAATCTTGCCGTCCGATTCGCATAAATCTTCTTATGCTGCATCATCTGCAAAGTTAATTCGTAACAGCTCCTAAAGGATGATGTGTTTTCTGTGTGTGTTGATATACTTAGTTATATTTTACTATTATTTGTAGGCGGGATGCAAGAGTTTTTTGCAATATTGCCGAAATTTTGCACTTTTTAAGGGGAGGGGGTGAATACTATATATTCATTATACAAAACAAGAAAATCCCGGAAAGCGATTTTTACACATTTTAGCAGTTTGTATATGGTTTTTTTGGTGAAAAGTGCTATAATTGAGAATGTAAAAAATAACTCAGACAAAAGCACGGGGAATTGTCGGTTTTCTAAAGTAGAAATGCAGCGTTTCATTATTCTCGACTGTACAGCCGTAGGATGAGCGGTGTAATGACAGCTTTGTTTCATGTCTGACCATTTGCTGCAAGTCTGATCGAAGTCTCAGAGGACGGAAAAGTTTCTGACAGGGGAGAGCGCTTTGAACGGTTCTATGGCAGTGTGTAGGAGGGAATAGTGATGTACGAGAAGTTAAATAAGTATCGAATTAAGGAACGCCTGGTACGGGGCTTTGTGATCGCGTCAGGGATTCCGGCCCTGGTTGCGTTGGTAGCGTTGGTTGCCATGATTATTGTGGCGCTGAGATACTCAAACGCGCTGAAGGTTTATGGGTTTGCGCAGGGTGACGTGGGTAAAGCGATGACATATTTCGCTGAGACGAGATCCACAATGCGGGGCGTCATCGGTTATGATGACGAAGCCGTTATAGAGAGTCTGAAAGCGTCTCACACGGAGAGCATAGAAAACTTCACTTCCAGCTTTGAAGCGTTGGAAAAGGCTATGGTGTCCGAAGAGAATAAGAAAGTATATGCGGATATCAATTCCAAACTGTCCGCCTACTGGGCGCTTGATAATGAGATTATCGTGCAGGGCGGCGTTACGGACAGAGAGCAGTGCGAGATCGCACAGGCAAGGGCGATCAATGAACTGGCACCGCTTTTTGAGGATATCAACGACGACCTGATTGAAATTATGGATATCAAGGTGGATCGCGGAAACAGTACATCCACGATACTGACAGTTGTCTGTATTGTACTTGCGATAGGGATTGCGGTGATTATCCTTGTAGCGATTTTCACTTCCATCCGGCTGGGAAGAAACATAGCAGAAAACATTTCCGCACCGCTGATTCAGTTGAGCGACAGACTTGAGCTCTTTGCTGAGGGCGATCTGTCCTCGCCGTTCCCGGAGACACAGGCGGAGGACGAAGTAGCTGATATCATCGGTTCGGCGAAGGAAATGTCTGAAACGCTTATTTTCGTTATTTATGATCTGGAGTATATTTTGGGCGAGATGTCCAATTCCAATTTTATCATCCGTTCAAAGGACAGCGAACGGTACAAGGGAGAATTCCGTCAGATATTCGATTCCCTGAAGCAGTTGAGGGACAACATGGTCGATACGCTCCGCTATATCGGTATGTCCTCGGAGCAGGTTTCCGCAGGTTCCTCCAATCTTGCAGATACGTCCCAGAGTCTTGCCGAGGGAGCGACAGAGCAGGCGGGCGCGGTGCAGGAGCTGCACGCGACGATCACGACGATTTCGGAGGCGGCAAGGAGAGCTGCAGATTCTGCGGAGGATGCCTACAAGCAGTCTCAGGAATATGCGGATGTGGCTGACCGAAGCAGTGATGACATGAAAGAAATGGTGGAAGCGATGAGCCGTATCAGCGAGGCTTCCCATAAGATCGGAAATATTATTTCGGAGATTGAAAATATTGCGTCTGAGACAAATATGCTCTCCCTGAATGCGTCCATCGAGGCGGCGAGAGCGGGAGAAGCGGGACGTGGTTTCTCTGTTGTGGCTGACCAGATCAGGCAGCTTGCGGAGCAGAGCAGCAAGTCCGCTGTGGACACCAGAGCTTTGATTGAAGGCACCATGAGAGAGGTGGAGAATGGCAATAAGGTAGCGGAGCGCGCGGTTGAGTCTCTGGCTGTTGTGGTGGAAGGCATCAGAAAGGTTGCGGAGTCCTCGAAGGAACTCAGCACCATTTCGTCGAACCAGATGGCTACCATGAAGGAGGCTGAGCTGGGTGTCGATCAGATTTCTGACGTTATCCAGACCAACGCGGCGGTTGCCGAGGAGTCTTCGGCTACCAGCGAGGAGCTGTCAGCGCAGGCAATTTCCTTAGACGAGCTGATCGCTAAGTTTTCGCTGCCGGAGAAATAAGATTTAAAGGGAGAGAAGGTTATAAACATATAAAAGGAGGATGGAATGCAGGGTTTCCTGTCAGTTCCATCCTTCTTTTTGTGTGTTTAGATGCGTTCAAATACAGGCATATAGTCGAGCGGCGCATCTACGCTGACTGTGCGCCCGCCTTCAAAGGCTTCGCCTGTGGAGGTCAGTTTCCATGTTCCGGCGGGGAGATAGACTTCGCGGCTCCATTCATTCAGGTGCAGGATCGGTGCCACGAGGAACCGGCCGCCGAACATATACTGGTCTTCCGCCATCCAGCACTTTTCGTCTTCCGGGAATTCGTAAAACATGGTACGCAGGAGCGGGGAACCGTTCTCGTGGGCTTCTTTGTACAGCCCTTTGATATAGTCGTGCAGTGAGATGCGGACGTCATAATATTTCTTCATAATGGCGTAATTGTCTTCGCCGTAGCTCCACAGCTCGTTTGGCTGGCCGGTATGGAGATAGCCGCCGCCCCAGTCGCGGTCGTCAAGGGGCGGGATATTGTAAGGCCCCCTGTCTCCGTGCATGCGGAGCACGGGAGAGTATACGGCGAACTGATACCAGCGGATCAGGAGCTGCCTGAAATCCGGGTCGTTCACATCGTCTGTCATAAAGCCGCCGATATCCGTCGTCCACCACGGAATGCCGGCAAGTCCCATATTCAGACCGCACTGGAGCTGGTCGGCAAAGGCTTCAAAGGTGCTCGGCACATCGCCCGACCATACCACATTGCCGTATTTCTGGGAGCCGGCCCAGGCGCAGCGCAGCAGATTCACCACAGGTTCCCGCTGCAGCTTAGTCATTTCATCGTAGAATACGCGGCTGTACATCTGCGGATAGAGGTTGCTTACCGCCAGCGCGGGGCCGTCAGAGTAACGGTAATTTTCAAAGTCGTACACGCCGTAATCGGGCTCGGAGTTGTCCAGCCAGAAAGCGTCGATGCCGTAATCATAATAATTCTTTTTGCAGACATCCCACACATATTTGCGGGTTTCGGGGTTAAAAGGATCAATCTCCACACAGTCGCCCTGATAGTCGTAGGTCTGCGCCGCACCGCGCTCGGTTTTGATGAGCAGGCCGCGCTCCATCATAGGACCGAAGTTTTCGCTCTTGCGGTCAACGGAGGGCCATACCGATACGATGACTTTAATCCCCATCTCGTGCAGCTCGTCCACCATTGCCTTTGGATCGGGCCAGTATTTTTCGTCAAATTTCCAGTCTCCCTGCACCGTCCAGTGGAAGAAGTCGATAACGATCTGGTCGATTTTGATCCCTTCTTTCTGATACCGGCGGGCAACGCTCAAAACTTCATCCTGTGTGCGGTAGCGCAGCTTGCACTGCCACAGTCCCATCAGATCTTCGGGGAACATTTCCGCGCGTCCCGTGACGGCGGTATAGTTTTCCAGAATCTGCTTCGGCGCATCCGCCACGGTGATCCAGTAATCCATCTCCCTTGTAGCCCGGACGATCCATTCTGTGTAATTTTTTCCGAAGCTGACGCGTCCCACGGCGGGGTTGTTCCAGAGGAAACCGTAACCGAGGGAGGAGACGGCGAAGGGGACGGAAATCTGTGAATTGCGCTGGGCAAGCTCTAAGACGCACCCCTTTAAATCAAGACAGTCCTGCTGGTACTGTCCCATACCGAATATTTTTTCCTTTTTGTCGCTCTCAAATTTTACATTCAGGGAATACTCGCTGCCGCCGATCACGCCTTTCCATTCCCGGTTGACCAGTTTTAAGCAGCGGCTTTCTTTTGAGAGCGTGCCGTCGTAGTTCCTGAAATACTCCCGCAGGATCAGTCTGTGGTCACGGTAAAAGGAGATGACGCCCGCGAAATTGACAACGGCCCTCAGCCTGCCGTTTACAATGGAGGCGATTGGACGTCTGTCGATGGTGCCGTCGCCTACCCAGTGGTCCTCCTCCTCGATGGCAATCTGTGCGTTACTTTTTTCTACTGTTTCGGTCAGCGCCCAGTTGTTCCCGGTAAAGTCAGACGCCATGACCGCGCGTACCCGGAAGGAATCTTTTCCCCAGGGCTCGATCCGCAGCGTCTCACCCATTCGGCGGCATACCAGTGCGCCGTTATCTTTTTCGAATGTCATAATCTGCCTCCTTTTCTTATTCTGCTTCTTAGTCTGTGTCAATTTTATCAAAGTTTTTGCCCCGTTCCCAAAAACTTACTTAAACGATTGAGAAATGCGGGCTGTAATAGTATAATATTATTATTGGGACGCGAAATGCTATTGAAATGCTACCTCTTAATGATACTTTTCTATTATAAATATGAGGAGACTAAAAATAATTGTCGGTACCGCTGCGGGGGATTTTGGATAGCGGGCAGGGAAAACCGGGGAGGAGAGACTATGACGCCGAACAGGGAGACACAGGAAAAGAGACAGCACAGCACGACATGGATACCCTACAGCTATTACGAGTGCAGGATGCCGGAGTGGTTTGTGAATGTGCCCATGCACTGGCACAGTGAGTTTGAATTGATTCATATCCTGCATGGAAGGGGAGAATTTATCTGCGGCAGCAGGAAGCTGGAGGCGGGGGAGGGGGAGCTGCTGCTCATACCGCCTAATATGCTGCACGCCGCCTATCCGTGCAGGGAGCAGAAGACGTACCTGGAGGCAGGGACTGCGGCAGCGGTGAAGCCGGATAACGGGGGTGACGGCAGTTTTGGGGATGACAGCCGTGATGGCGATGGTTTTGGGGATGATGCAAGAATGCTGGTGTACGATGCGCTTGTATTCAGCCCGGCGATGCTTGGGGCCGGGAGCGGTGACCGCTGTACCAATGAGTGCATCCGCCCGATCATAAAAGGAAATATCCGCATGAATGTCTGTATCCGAAGGGGGATGGCTGAGTATGAAGAGTTAAGGCCTCTGGCAGCGCGGATTTTTTCCTGTGTGCGCGGCAACTCGGCCCGTTCTGACCTGCTGCTGAAAAGCGAGCTCCTGAGGCTTATCTGGATTCTGGAGGAGAGCGGGGAGATCCTGTTTGAGAAGAACGGCGCGGAGGATGAGACGGAGGCCATCCGCCCTGCGCTCGAGTATATGGCGCAGAATTTCAGGGAGGATATTACGGTAGAGCGGCTTGCGGGGCTGGTGCATCTGAGCAAGAGCCATTTTATGAGGTGTTTTCGAAAGGCGGTGGGGATCGGCGCCATCGAGCATCTGACCCAGCTTCGGATCCGTGCCGCATGCGAAGCGCTCAGTGACAGTACGGAGCAGATCGCGGATATCGCCTTTGCCTGCGGTTACAGCAATCTTTCCAATTTTAACAGGCAGTTTTTAAAAAGGGTGGGCTGTTCCCCGAAGGAGTACAGGAAGCGCAACAGGGAAACGTAAAAAAATAGGTGGCGGGTGTCACATTTTTATGCCGCTGTGTGTTTTATTAGTAGCAGGAGTTTTGAAAAGCGGAAGAAAAGACGGGGACGCCCGAAGGCGGTGACATGTTGGAGAAGAGGACGGACAGCCCGGATCAGGGCGTGGAGGAGATTTTTGGGGTATACGGAAATATGCTTTACCGTATTGCCTTTGTGATGATGAAAAATGCCTTTGACGCCGAGGATGTGGTGCAGGATACACTGATTAAATATATGGAACATTTGGAGAGCGGGAAATTGTTTGAGACGGAGGAACATCGGAAGGCATGGCTGATCCGGGTGGACAGCAATCTCTGTAAAAACAGGCTGCGCTTTTACAAAAACCATCCGAAGATCTCGGTGGAGCAGCTTTCCAGATACTACGAAAAGGAGGAGGAAACGCAGCTGATGGACAGCCTTCTGCTTTTGCCCTCCAAATACAGTGAGGTATTGCTTTTGCACTATGTGGAAGGGTATCAGGGAAGGGAGATAGCGGGGATGCTCGGGCTCTCGGAGTCCGCGGTCAGAAAACGTCTGGAGCGGGGACGGGAGAAGCTTAAGAGGCTTTTGCAGGAGACGGGATAACACGTACTTAGAATCAGGGAAGGCATGTTTGAGGAAGGAGAGACGTGTCATGGAAGTAAGAGAGTGGGATGAAAAAGAAGTGACAGAAAGGGAAACGCCGGAACATGAAATGGCAATAAGCGCGATGGAGAGCCGCCTGCGCGGGGCAGTCTCGCGGATCGTGCCGGACGAGTCTGCGAGAAAACGCATCATAGCGGGCGCAGCGGCGGGGAGACGCGGAAGGAGGAGACTTGCGCCAAGAATACCGGCGGCGGTTTTTGCGGCATGTATGCTTTTTTCCCTCCTGCTTTTTGCTAACCCCGGGATGATCGGGGATGATGTGGTGGTCTATGCCGCCACGGAGGAGCACGGCTGGCAGAAACTGAAAGAGGGAGAGCGGATTCAATTGAAGAGGGAGCCGTATGAAGAGGCATGGACTGACGAGGATTTCGACGAGACAGGGCGGTGCACCTATTATCCCTATAAATGTACCTTTCGGGTGGAGCTGCCGGAACACTATGTCTATGACAGGCAGATGGTGATGATCCGGGATGATGATATTCTGGTATTTGGAGACAAACTTGAGTGGTGGGTGGCGCCGGAGCGTCAGGAGGACGCGGGAAAGGTCATGCAGGGCGCGTTCCGTCTCTGGATCGTGGATGAGAATCTGGAGCGGCAGGCGGCTCTGGAGCTGGAACTGACCAAGGAGGACGGGAAGTGTTACGCCGAGCTGAAACGTGTGTGGGAAAGCGAAGCGTACAATAAGAACCGGCATAAGAAATAGGATAGCAGGACAAAGGAAACTGCTCTGACACGGAGGAAAAGGCATGAAGTTTTTTATGAGGCAGACCGTCAGAAATATTGTGCGGCACAGAAAAAAGAGCATCCTGCATATTCTGATCAGTGTGATGACCGTTATGATTCTGGACGTCTACGCGGGCAATATGGACAGCACGGAGAAACAGCTTGCGGACCTCCCCAATGTGCTCGAGGTCACGGCGCGGATCAGCACGTTGAACGGCTCCCAGCGGGAGGGCATGACGATCAGGGAAGACCGTATGATGGGCGTGCGGGAATCCGCGTATGTGAAGGACCCGGTTTTTACCGTGCGCCTGAAATTCGGGTTCGGCGCGTTTACCGTGGAGGAATATAAAGAAAATCTGAACCATTACGGTATGGGCATGAACGCGCCGGAGGGCGTATCCGGCATGAAGAGGGAGGAGATCACCTGGTTTGCTGGCGTGGACGCGGACATTCTTGAGACGACAGAAAAGGTATGTATTCTGGATGCCGCCCTTATGGAGGAGAAGGGGCTGCGTCTTGGGGATAATGTTATGTTAACCATATTTTACTACCGCTATGCACTGGAGGGAAGCGAGATCTTTATCGAGCCGCTGATCACGGATACATATCGGATTGTGGGAAGTATGCAGATTGGGGAATACAGGGGGAACTGGGTGCCGCCGGAGGTCATCCTTCCCCTTGACTATATGCGCGGGGCATATCACAGTCGGGGCATTGATTTTTATGCGGACTCCGGCTCTTTTACGGTGAAGGATCCGTTTCAGCTCAATGCGCTGAAAGCGCAGATGCACGACGAGGTGAAGTTTCTGTCGGTGATCACCCGTGCCAGACATCGCACGGACGGCAATGCGCTGACAATCATGGACGAGGCGTTTATCCGCTCCGCGGAGACGCTGTCGAAGAATCTGGCGCTCCTTCGGGGGATGCTGCCGTTTCTTGTGGCGATTGTCATCTTTATCGGGTATCTCTGCAGTTATCTCTCCCTGCAGAGCAGGCGGGAGGAGTATGCGCTCCTTCGCTCTCTCGGGACGGGGCGGGGCCGAAGCTTCTTCCTGCTTTTCGGGGAGACGGCGCTTGTGGAGGCGGCTGCCTGTCTTTTGGGGAGTCTGTTGGCGGCGATTTTCCTGCGCCCTGCGGTGGGTGTGCTGGTCCTGTCGGGTTCGATGTTCTTTCTTGCCTTTCTTTCCGGGGCAGCGATGGCGATTCTGGCGCTCCATAGGCTGAGTGTGATGGAGATGCTGACGAAGACAATGTGAGATGGAGTTGCTTTGCAACTCCATCTCACATGGGAGAATGCAAGCATTTTCCGAATGAGGAGGTAGTATGTGGCAATGATTAGAAACAGTTTGAAAAGACTTGCCCGGACACCTATTAAGACGGCGCTCTTTTTTCTGCTGCTATCCTTTACGGTGGCGCTTGTCTGTGCGGGAGCAAGTCTCTGGAAACTCTGCGGGGACAATCTGCGGCGGTTTGAGGAGATCTTTGTGACTATAGGCACGGTGGAGCAGACGCCGGAGCGGACGCAACAGGAGGCGGTCTGGTATGCGGATCTTGCAGACTATCGGTATTATAACCGGGCGGTTTACGGGGAGACCATTTCCCCCGATGTGCTGGACTTCGAGGGTGCGGGGTATCTGAGCGGGCCGGAGCAGCGCGCTTACTACGAGGCGCTGCCGCAGGACTATGCGTTTAAAGAGTGGGAGGGCGGTTTATGGCAGTTTATGGTGGTGGAGGCATCCCCGTTTGAAGACTGCGTGCCCGCGGGTCCCGTGAAGATGGAGCTAAAGAATGTGCTGTACAGCACATATCCGCCCAATGTTTTCTACTTTTATCTGTGCGACCATAACAATGACAACCCGGAACCGCTGTATGCGGATAAGACTTATGTGATGGCGCTGGCGGACGGGTTTGCCCACGACTGGGCTGAAAACGGCGCCGAAGCCAAATTTGAATACGAGCCGTTGGAAGGACCTTACTCCACACAGGCTGACGCGGAGGGAAACAGGCTGCCCACCGATCTGACGGGGGACTGGATCGCGGAGGTGACGCCGGGATTTTACGAGACGAAGGAGGGGCAGGACTGGCTGCGGCTCTGTGAGGAATGTGTGCTGCGCGGCTCAAAGCACCTGTCCTTTCCCGTGACGGCGACGGAGGATCTGAATCTGGTCATGGCGTTTTACAACAAACAGGCGTATCTTGCGGAGGGGGAACTCTTTTCGGAGGAGGACTATCAGCAGGGAAACAAGGTGTGTCTGATTTCCGCCGCCTTTGCAAGGGTGAATGGACTGCGGGTGGGTGATCCCCTGCATCTGGCGCTGCGCTATGCCAACTACGCGACTTGCGCGAATCTGGGCGGTATGGGTGACTGGGGCGGGAGGCTGAAAGCAGACGGCGGGGTGTATGAGGTTTTTGAGGAGAGTGACTATACGATCAAGGGCATCTATGATGTGGGTGTCGGCACGTTTGAAGGCGGCTGGGGATATATGCTGGCGAGAAACGAGGTATTTATCCCTACGGCTTCCATCAAAAACAGCAACGAGGATAACATTGCGTACTACGGACCCATGAAGGGATACACCACTTCCTTCCGGATTCCCAACGGCAGCGAGAGCATCGAGAATTATAAAAGATTGTGGGAGGCGCAGGGAGTCGATCATGTGGAGATCACCTTTTACGACGGCGGCTACAGTAAGCTGGAGGGCGGGCTGAAAAACATGCAGACCATGTCAGCTGTTTTACTGACGACAGGCGTTGTCAGTGCGGTTTGTATCGTTATCTTTTTCTGCCATCTCTTGATCACGAAGCAGAAAAGGCAGACTGCCATCGAGCGGTGTCTTGGCATGACGAAAGCTGCGTGCGCCAGCTCTCTTCTTGCGGGTGTTTTTGTGATCGCCCTTGCGGGCAGTATGGCAGGCGGCTTCGGGGGACAGTTTTTCGCGGGGCGGGCGGTATTGCAGATGGCGTCCGCGGAAACCTTCGACACCCGGTTTAGCAACGGGGAAGTGCAGTTCACCATGGAAGAGAATGAGGCGGAGATGGAGGATGAGAACGCGGACGGGAGCGGTATCGCAAAGTCCGCCTATCTGACGCAGACGGATTGGCGGATATCGGCGGTCTGCGGGGGGCTGATTTTCCTGTTTACCGTAGGAACGGCTTTTGCGGGAATATACAGAAACCTGCGGGAGGAGCCGCTTAAGCTTCTGTCGGAATGTGAGAAAATGTGAGAAAATGCGAAAAGTACTTCTAAAGACGTCTCGCCATAGGACGAGACGCCAAAAAGTACTAAGTTTCGCATAGGAGAATGCTTGAAAAGCGGCATTCTCCAGTGATGTGGGGGACGGAGTTAGGGGGATATATGGCAGCGATCAGAAACAGTTTGACCAGACTTGCGCGGACGCCGGTCAGGACGGCGCTCTTTTTCCTACTGCTCTCCTTTACGGTGGCTTTGGTCTGCGCGGGAGGAAATCTCTGGAAGCTTAGCGGGGACAATGTGCGGCGGTTCGAGGAAATCTTTACGACCATAGGCACGGTGGAACAGACGCCGGAGCGGATGGTGCAGGAAGCCATATGGTATGCGGACAGGAAAGATTATCGGTATTTCAGCCGGGCGGTTTACGGGGAGACCATTTCTCCCGATGTGCTGGATTTTGCGGGCGCGGGATATCTGAGCGGGCCGGAGCAGCGGGCGTACTATGAGGCACTGCCGCAGGATTATAAACTGAAGGAGGATGAGGAGGGTTTTTCCCAGTATATCATCATGGAGGCTTCGCCCCTTGTGGACTGTGTGCCGGCGGGGCCCGTGAAGATGGATGTGAAACGGGTGCTGTACAGTGTCTACCCGGTCAATTTTAACCCGGTCAATCTATGTGACCACAACAATGAACACCCGCAGAAGCTGTACGCGGATAAGACGTATCTGATGGCGGTGGCGGACGGGTGGGCACACGATTTTAAAGAAAAGGGGCCGCAGGCAACCTTTGAATATGCGCCGATAGCGGGGCCTTACTCCACACAGGCTGACGAAGATGGGAACCGGCTGCCAACGGAGCTTACGGGAAACTGGATCGTGGAGGTGACGCCGGGTTTTTATGACACGAAGGAAGGGCAGGACTGGCTGAACCTCTGTGAGGAGCATTTGCAGCGAAAGATCCACCTATCGCTTCCCGTGACGGCGACGCAGAACCTGAACCTGATCATGGCGTTTTATACGAAGCAGGCGTATGTGGCGCAGGGGGAAAGCTTTTCACAGGAGGATTACAGGCAGGGGAATAAAGTGTGCCTGGTGTCGGATAAATTTGCCGTAAGGAACGGGCTGAAAGTGGGGGATTCCCTGCATCTGGCACTGCGCTATGCCAACTACGCGGCGTCCCCGGGCAGGGGCGGCGCGGAAGGGTATCTGAAAGCCGACGGCGGGGTATACGAAGTTTTTGAGGAGAGCGATTACACCATCAAGGGCATCTATGAGGTGGGCGTCGGCACGGACGGGGACTGGGGGTATGTGCTTGACAGAAACGAGGTGTTTATCCCCACCGCTTCTATCAAAAACAGCAATGCGGACAGTATCGCGCTCCACGGTCCCATGAAGGGTTACACCACTTCCTTTCAGATTCCAAACGGCAGCGAGAGCATGGAAAATTATAGAAGGCTTTGGGAGGCGCAGGGGGTCGATCATGTGGAGATCACCTTCTATGACGGCGGTTACAGCAAGCTGGAGGGCGGGCTGAAAAACATGCGGACCATGTCCGCCGTTCTGCTGACGTCGGGCATTGTGAGCGCAGTCTGTATTGTGGTTTTTTTCTGCCATCTCTTAATCACAAGGCAGAGGAGGCAGACCGCCATCGAGCGGGGGCTTGGCATGACGAAAAGACAGTGCGCCTGCTCCCTTCTTACAGGTATTCTCGTCGTCGCTTTTGCGGGCAGCATAGCGGGCAGTATGGCGGGGCAGTTTTTCGCGGGGCGGGCGGTATTGCAGATGGCGGCTGCGGAAACGTTCGACACCCGGTTCAGCAACGGGGAAGTGCAGTTTAACATGGAAAAAAGCGAGGAGGAGATGGCGGATGAGGGCGCGCATGGAAACGGCATCGCAAAGTCCGTCTATCTGACGCAGACGCATTGGCAGACGTCGGCGGTCTGCGGAGGGCTGGTTTTCTTGTTTACGATGGGAATGGCTTTTGCGGGAATACATAGGAATCTGCGGGAGGAGCCGCTTGCGCTTCTGTCGGAATGTGAGAAAATGTGAGAAGTGCATCTAAAACTCAGCAGCATAGGCTGCTTCGTTAAGACGCACTAAGTCTCACATAGGAGAATGCCTAAGAAACGGCATTCTCCGTAGGTTGTGGGAGAAAAATGATGGGGATGGGATACCGGCAGGAGTGATGGGATTTGAACGGTTGTGGAAATAAAAGGATCGCGAAGGCGGTAGAATGGAGGAAAACATGGAAAAAATCATTGAGGCGGTAAATGTGAGTTACATCTACCAGACCAAATATCAGAAGACCAAGGCGCTCTCGGAAGTGAACTGTTCCTTTGAGAGGGGAAAGGTGTACGCCATCACGGGCAAATCCGGCAGTGGCAAGAGTACCTTCCTGTCCCTGCTTGCGGGATTGGATGTGCCCACGGAGGGGACGCTGGCCGTGGAGGGGGAGGACATGAGTAAGATGAACCGGGACGCTTACCGTCTGAACCGTGCTTCCGTGATTTATCAGGCGTTTCATCTGTTCCCCCTGCTGACGGTGATGGAGAACGTCATGTTCCCGATGGAACTGCAGCATGTGCCCGCGAAGGAAGCGAAGGCGAGAGCCCGCGAGTATCTGGCGAAGGTGGATCTGCCGGAGACGCTCTACAAAAAAATGCCGGGCATGATCAGCGGCGGGGAGCAGCAGCGGGTGGCGATTGCCAGAGCCATCGCGGCGGGCGGGGAGATCCTTCTCGCCGACGAGCCTACGGGGAATCTGGACAGCCAGAACGAGAAGGTGATCGTGGACCTTCTGTGCAAGCTGGCGCATGAGGACAACTACGCCGTGATCGTGGTGACCCACAACGAGGCGGTGGCGGCAGCAGCGGATGTGGTCTACGGCATGTCGGACGGGGTGCTGTCGGTGGTGAGGGAATAAAAAGAACACTGGTAAAAGTAATCGGCTTGTGATAAGATAAATACGTTGGGACAAAGAAGTCTGCAAAGGATTTCTTTGTCCCTTTCTGCGCGCATAAGCAGAGTCAGGGGATGAAGAAAACGGAGGAAGATAACATGGCAGAGATAAAAGAGGCATGTGGTGTTGTCGGCATGTACGGGCCGGAGGGCGAGAATGTGGCGCCCTTTCTCTACTACGGGCTGACAGCCCTGCAGCACAGAGGACAGGAAGCGTGCGGCATGGCAGTCTCCAGAACGGACAGGGAGCGGGGCAACGTGTGCTTTCACAAGGATCTGGGGCTTGTGAGCGAAGTGCTCACAAAGGAAGTGCTTAATAAGATGGACGGCAATATCGGTCTGGGACATGTGCGGTACTCCACCACGGGGGCGTCTGTGGCGGAGAACGCACAGCCGCTTGTGCTTTCCTACATCAAGGGCACGCTTGCGCTTGCCCACAACGGCAATCTGGTCAACACGCCCCAGTTAAAGTGGGAGCTGGTCCAGAATGGGGCGATTTTCCACACGACCACGGACTCGGAGGTGATCGCTTTCCACATTGCGAGGGAGCGGGTGCATTCTGCCACGGTGGAGGAGGCGGTCTATAAGACGGCCCTGAAAATAAAAGGCGGCTATGCGCTCGTCATTATGAGTCCGCGGAAGCTGATCGGGGTGCGGGATCCTTACGGCTTAAAACCCCTGTGCCTTGGGAAGCGGGAAGAGACTTACGTGCTTGCCTCGGAGTCCTGTGCGTTGGAGGCTGTGGGGGCTTCTTTTGTGCGGGATATTCAGCCGGGCGAGGTGGTCACGATTTCCGGCGGGGAGGTCAGATCGCAGATGCTGCCGAAGGAAGGAAAGTGCGCCCACTGCATTTTTGAGTATATTTATTTTGCAAGACTGGACAGTACGATGGACGGGGTGCGGGTGTACGATGCCAGAATCCGTGCGGGGCGGATGCTTTCAAAATCCTACCCTGTGGAGGCGGATCTGGTGACCGGCGTGCCGGAGTCGGGACTTCCGGCGGCGCAGGGCTACGCGCAGGAGAGCGGCATACCTTTCGGGCTGGCGTTTTATAAGAACAGTTACATAGGCAGAACTTTCATCAAGCCGACACAGACGGAGCGGGAGTCCGCCGTCCGTATGAAGCTTGGCGTGCTGGAGTCGGCAGTAAAAGGGAAACGGATCGTGCTGGTGGATGATTCCATTGTGAGGGGAACCACCATCGCCAACCTGATCCGTCTTCTGAAGGAGGCGGGAGCAAAAGAAGTGCATGTGAGAATCAGCTCGCCGCCTTTTCTCTACCCGTGTTATTTCGGTACCGACGTGCCTACAGGTTCCCAGCTCATCGCGGCGAACCACAGCGAGGAGGCGATACGGGAGATGATCGGCGCGGATTCCCTCGGTTACCTGCGCAGGGAGGACCTTTCTGAGATGGCGGAAGGTATTCCCCTGTGCAAGGCGTGCTTTGACGGGGTGTATCCGATGGAGTGCAATGGGAATTGACGCTCTATCGGTTTGTTATTGAAAATCCGGGCAGACGGGAGGGGTAAAATATTTTTCTTGCATCCCCCGTCTGTCTGTGATATCTTTTATTCTATACAAAGCAAAATGCAGGCGGGTCATCTGCCTGCAGTCTTAAGATTCTTTCCGGGATCCTCGGAGACAATCCCTTGTATTCATTTTGAAAATACTGTATAATGGAGGAAAATCTATGGTAAAACGAAATGTAAAGCGCTGGTTCAGACACGGTAACTGGTGGAGGAGACTCAGAAACAACCGCAAGTACAGGGATGTGCTCTTCAGGCGGCTTTTTCAGGATAAAAAGGATTTGCTGGAGCTCTATAATGCGCTGAATGGCAGTACATACCAGAATCCCGAGGAATTAGAGGTGATTACCATGGAGGATGTGATCTTTATGAAGATGAAGAATGATCTGTCCTTTGTGATTGGAAATACCTTAAACCTCTACGAGCACCAGAGCACATGGAATCTGAATATGCCCCTGCGGGGACTGTTTTACTTTGCCCAGCAGTTTGAGGGACTTCTCGCCTTCCGGGATGATGACATTTACGGTACGAGACGTGTGGAGCTGCCTACGCCCGTATATATTGTGTTTTACAACGGTGGCGGGATGAAGACCGACAATCTGATGCTCTATCTTTCGGATTCATTTCCTACAGGACGGGGAAGCGGCTGTCTGGAATGCAGCTGTGAGGTACTAAATATCAACCGTGGCTACAATCGGGCGCTTATGGAAAAATGCCGCAGATTATGGGAGTATTCAGAATTTTCCTCTGAGATTGAGGAGAATATAAAAAAGGGGATGCGAAGGGAGGAAGCCGTCTATACGGCGATAGACACCTGTATTGAAAAAGGAATACTTAGGGATATTCTTATAAAACAGAAAGCGGAGGTGCTGCATATGTTATTGACGGAATATGATGAGAAAAAGCATTTCAGGACACTCTTTCGGGAGGGGAAGGAAGAAGGTATAAAAGAAGGGATAGAGATTGGACTGGATAAGGGGCGTGAAGAAAAGCTCAGGGAGATGGTTCGGAAAAAATTGGAAAAAGGGAAAATGATCTCCGTGATTGCTGAGGAGTTGGAAGAAGATCCATCTGTCATAGAACAGGTTGCGGCCGGTATTACAGTTAATCACATGTCATAGGCAACAGCTGCCGGACTGATTCATGCAGCCCGGCAGTGGAGATTTGTGTTATGTTATTGATTTAGGCGATCAATAATGGCTGCCATTTCATCCCATTTCCGCTCCATATCGGCGACCAGCTCAAACTGCGTCCTGGCGCGGTCAAGGTTATGGTTTTCACGGTGAATCTTGAAATAGACGTCGCCTTCCAGATAATCCGCGAGAAAGCGGATGCCGCACTCGTAGGTCATAAGCTTCGCGCCCATGGGCAGGAGCTTGACTTCCAGAGGGGTGAGACTGCCCGCGCACCCTTTCAGGAATCCTTCCGTGAAAGTCTCGAACAGGGAAAGATTCAGTCCAATTTTTGACAGATCAGTCTCATCCTCCGCGCCTGTATTCGCGCCGGTGCGGATGGAGTCTCCGAAGTCATACAGCGACAGACCGGGCATCACCGTGTCAAGGTCAATGACGCACAGTGCTTTTCTCGTGTCGTTGTCAAAGAGAATGTTGTTCAGTTTCGTGTCGTTGTGGGTCACGCGCAGGGGCAGCTCCCCTTTTTCCAGAAGATCTGTGAGTGCGTGGGTGTCCGCCTCCCTTGCAAGGGCAAATTCGATCTCAGGCTGTGCCGAAGCGGCGCGCCCAAGCGCATCGTCAGCCACCGCTTTTTTGAAGTCCTGAAAGCGGGAGGGGGTATAGTGGAAGCGGGGAATCGTCTCGTGCAGTGTCTCGGCGGGATAGTCGGCAAGCTGCCTCTGGAAATCGCCGAAGGCAACTGCGCAGTCATAGAAATCCCGGTCATTCTCCACCTTTTCCAGACAGAACGTATTGTCAATAAAGGGGAAGACGCGCCAAAAGTTATGTAAATTATCCTCGAAATAATTTTCTCCATTTTTTGTCTTTACAACGCTTAAGGTTTCCCGATGGGGATCGCCGTTTCTTTCTTTAATTTTCTTCTGCAGATAGGACGTGACGCCGGCCACATTTTCCATGAGCGCCTGCGGATTTCGGAAAATGGAGTGATTCATCCGCTGCAGGATATACTTTTTCTCAGCTCCGGCATGATCGCAGATTACCAGAAAGGTGTCGTTGATGTGGCCGTTGCCGTGGGGGCGCACACTGCGCGGACTGCCTTCCAGACAGAAGGCGGCGATAGCGTTGTCTATTGTTTCGGGGGCAATGATTTGTGACATGCAGGGGTTCTCCTTTCCTTTACCTGTATCAGTGGCTGTTTCTACTATATCTATTCTTATGAGCAATGCGTCAGGTGATTGTCCGCAAGTATTGGGCTGTAGCCGGATTACAGTTCTTCCTTATAATTAATCCACTTAAGCTCCATGGGAGCCAGATCAAGGTGCATTTTGAAAACGCCTTCTATATAAAGGTCTGTCTTTTTCGGCTGCTGTGTATTGTTGATCACGGCTAGCATCCCTGTCTTTTCAAAGACGGCGATTTCGGTTTCCACGTCTGTGACGTAGTATTTCTTCATCTCATTTTCGCGGTGCGCCGCATAGTAGATGGCGCGCAGCAGGATACGGCAGTTCTGCGGGGAGTAGGGCAGTCCCGTGAAGTAGACGCTACGTCCTTTGCCGTACTCGTTGACCACAAGGCGGCTGTATTTGTCGTCCATGTCAAGGATCTGGTAGTGTTCGCCCTGCGCATAGATGCGGCTTTTTCCCTCGCCGAAATCAATGTCGCCCGTCACATCCTCCAGAATAAAGTGATCTCTGTCCAGCTCATTGTATTTGTCGGTACTCATGGAGAAGCCGAGTTCCCGATCCACGCCGAGAACGTCACTCAGCTGGAAGAAACGTCCCTGATACTGGCAGGCAGTGGGCTCGCCCACGCCGATAAAGCCGCCGCCCTCATCCACGAAACGGCGCAGGGCGCAGACCAAGTCGGGATCTTTCCAGACTTCGCCGCCGCTGAAGGCGGTGTAAGCGTCCCCGGCATTGATGATCACTTTGATCGCCGGATCAATTCCCTGTTTCATCTCCTCAAAGGTTATAAATTCCACGTCGATGGGCATACCGCTCAAAGCCTCGATCACGCCCACATAGGAATAGATTTCGCGGTACCAGAGGGCGTGGTGCACCTGGTTTGCCATCCATCGGCGAAGGTTCCCCCAGCTGTTTAAGACAGCCACTTTAAAGGGCGCGGTGTAAGCGCTGGAACCCTGCATGTTGTCGTGGATCTGGCGGAACTCTGTGACAACTTGACTTATGCGGTCAATAAAGCCCGGCCACTCGCTTGCCAGTTTCAGGTAGCCGCCATAGCCGATCCGGTCTACGGGGGAGCGCAGGATGGCGCGGCGTGCCTTGAGCCAGTTGTCCTTCGATTCGCCGATAGGGTCGCCGCCCTCGGTGAACACGTCGGGGAAGAAGTAGGGCAGCAGCCTTCCTTCCGTATATTTTACGCCCTGTATGTCGGAGATCATGCGCAGGGTGACACCGTCGCCAACGGAGCCGACCACCGCGTCCAGCCCGATATTCTGAAAGTATTTTCCGAAAGGCTCGGTGCCGATCCAGTGGTCGCCGAGGAACATCATGGCTTCTTTCCCGTAGCTGTGGACGATATCCACCAGCTCTTTGGCGAGTTTGCTCACTTCGATCTGCTGGAATTCCACGAAGTCCAGAAATTCTTTGGAAGGCTTGCGGAAGATGGAATTGTGGTAACCCTCGTCCACGATGTATTCCGGGCGGAAGGGATAGCCTGCCCATTTTTCAAACTGTTCCAGGATATAGGGGCTGACGCTGGCGCTGTAGCCGAACCACTCCACGAACTTTTCCCGTTTCTGGTCATCAAAAGTCAGGGTGAACTGGTGGAAAAAGGTGGTGAAACGCACCACGTCCACGCTGGGATTTTCCTCACACCAGCGGCGCAGCTTTTCTTTCACATAAGCTTGCGTCTTTGGCTGGCGCACATCGTAGGTGAGCTGATGGGGGGCATCCTTCCAGTCGTTCGTGATAAAGTTGTACATGTGCACGGGGTCCCAGATCAAAAAAGCAAGAAAACTTACCGTATACTGATGGTAGGGAATGGTGTCGATCACTACCTCGCCCGTACTCCCGTCATACTGCCAACGGTCTGTGGGGACAATCTCACCGGTAGTTCGGTCTATGACCTCCCACCAGCGTTTCGGGTCGTCGATGGTATTGACTTTAAGCTGCTGCGTGTGGAATCCTTTCATCAGGCGGATGCGCAGGGTTTTGTCCCTTGCGGTCACCCGGTCGCTGATCAGGTATTCCTGCTGGATTTCCTCGGGGTGCGCCTCGGCCCATGCGTTGTCCTTTCTGGTGGTGTAGTAGGTGGCGTAAATTTTGGCATCCTGAGACAGGAGTGCTTCGGGCATATCCGTCCCGTCACAGTCCCGCAGGGCGTCCGCGCCCAGAAGATTTTTAAGCCGTATGGTCTCGTCCACCATATCCACGTCCGTGGGCAGCGTCAGCCGCCCGGTGAGGTTGTTTTCCTGCATATCCAGTCCTCCTTTTGAGATTTGGCAATTAAAAATTGCGACAGCGTGAATCATTCAGGGAGAATGCGGGGCATTCTCCGAATCGAGTCCGCAAAGCGGATCTCGTAATCGACGAAGTTCGCAATCGAACGAAGTTCGATTTGTTATTCGGTTAAATTCAGGTAACTCAAGGTTCCCTCAGAAAGTCCCGTTCCCTGCTCTAACAGGGAGATCAGCCCGCGTATGGTGTACTCGCAGTCCTCCGGCGTGGTGGAGAGAAAGGTGTTGTTTAACTTTACCCCAAGGACGATCAGCACGATTTCCGCAAGCGCCTCCGGATAGTCGAAATGGATTTCTCCGGCGGCAATGCCCTGTCTGATAATCTTCGCCAGATTCGGCTTTAATTCCGATATCAGGTAATTTAAGTATTTCTGATGCAGGTACGCGGATTCCTGTATTGTGATGGCCCTGTTTTTTTCACTGCCCTGTTTCAGGAAAGCGGCGGCGGAACTGCGGCATGCCTGAAACAGCATGGCCATCCGTGTAAACGGCGGGATATCCGTCTGTTCGGCAAGCTTTTTTGCGGTCTGCAAAGGCGCTTCATAATTTCTGCATATCAGCGCGTCTAAAATTGCCTCTTTTGAAGGAAAATAATAGTAGATGCTGCCTTTGCCGATGCCGGCCTTGGCGGCAATGTCGCTGACAGAGATATTCTGTATGCTCTTATCTATCATAAGCTGCTGGAGCGCGTCTAAAATTCTGTCGTATTTTTGTGTGTCTGCCATGATGGGCGCCTTTCTGATTGAATATGATGTCATTCATTTTATCACAGTTTGGCGGCGCGGACAATCGCCGGAAGGAGATTAGGAAATATTATGCCAAATTGTATCATTATGGTTGCAGTCATACGTCTGCAGGATAAAAGTATTTAAATAAATACATTCCACAAACTAGTTGACCGCGGGTCGAAAGGTGTGGTATTGTTAGAAAGGTGAAATCGACCGCAGGTCGAAAAATGTAGAAATGAGAAAAGGGGCGGAGGCTCCCATCAGGAGGAAAGAGTAAAATGACGTACGCAGATTTTTTCTATGACATTAAGGGAAGATTCATGGGCGCGGATGTGAGCGACATTCACGAGCATCTGGCTTTTGAGTTTAACATTGAGGATGAGGAGGCGGGCGGCGCTTTCTATGTGGAAGTCAAGGACGGCACGCTCTATGTGGAGCCTTACGAGTATTATGACAGGGACGCGAGATTCATCTGTGCGCCCGAAGTGCTTGTAAAGATTGCGGAGGGCGAGATGGACCCGATATGGGCGTTCACAACCCAGAAACTTAAGGTGGAGGGAAATATTGACAAGGCGCTGCGCTTAAAGGAGATCATTGAGGCCAAGCAGCGTGAGATGAAAAAGGCGGCTAAGCAGGAAGAAAAGAAGGCGAAGGAAAAATGAGTAAAAAAAATGGAATTCTGAAAAAGACAGTGTTGGGAGCGGGGCTTCTGGCGGCTGTCTGCGGCGGTGAGATTGCCTATTTTTATGGGCGCACCATGAAGCGCGGCCGGGCAAAGACCGAGCGCACGATCAAGATGGCTGGCACGGACTGGAACCAGTATATGCCCATAATTGAGGAGCGCAAGGCGGCTATGCTTGCAAGACCCCATGAGGACGTATGGCAGACGAGCTTTGACGACCTTAAGCTTCACGCCACTTATTTCCCGGCGCAGGCGCAGCAGGGAAAAGAGAAGATCGTGATCTGCTTCCACGGCTACACAAGTCAGGGCATGTCCGACTATATCGGTCTGTCGGATTATTACCAGAAGAGAGGGTTTGCCATGCTTTTGCCGGATGCGAGGGCGCACGGCGAAAGCGAGGGAGAATATATCGGTTTCGGATGCCTTGACAGGCAGGACGCGCTCGGCTGGGTCAGATGGGCGGTTGAGAAGCTCGGCGAAGGGACGGAAATTCTTTTGCACGGAACTTCCATGGGCGCGGCAACGCTTCTCATGCTGAGCGGCTTAAAGCTGCCGGAGCAGGTGAAGGGTATCGTCTCGGACTGTGGCTTTACGTCCCCGAAGGAAGTGTTCACCCATGTGCTCCACACCATGTATCATCTGCCTGCCTTTCCCATTATACCGGGAGCGGACCTGGTGAACAGGAAGCTTGCGGGCTACGGGATGGATGAGTGCAACGCAAAGCGGGAAGTGGAGAAGGCCAAGGTGCCGATTCTGTTTATACACGGCGGGAATGATACCTTTGTGCCAAGGCAGATGTGCGACGACATTTATGAGCACTGCGCTTCTAAAAAGAGCAAGCTGATCGTTGACGGCGCTGCCCATGCGGAGAGTTACTATAAGGATATGGAGAGTTATGAGGCGGCGCTCACGAAGTTTATCGGCGAAGTGATGTGAAGGAGGGAACTATGAAGACAAGAAACGGACACAAGACATATCCCCTTACGGTGGCACAGAAGTTCCATATTTATTATATGGATTTCTGTCCCAAGAAGGAGGTTTTAAATATCGGAACCAGCCTGACCATCGAGTATGAGCTGGATATCGAGGAGCTGAAGCGCGCGGTTTACAAGGCGTATGAGCGCTGTGAGTCCATGCGTGTACGATTCGCCTACGACAAGAAAGAAGAGCAGTGGTATCAGTATGTGGTGGAGAAGGAAGAGCGGGATATCGAGTACGTGGACTTCACGGGTAAAACCATGGAGGAGGCGGCCGAGATCATGACGGGCTGGACGCAGGTGCCTTTCCAGAGAGAGGACAGCCCGATGAACCGGGTGGTGATGATCAAGACGCCGGACGGCTGCCAGGGCCTTTATGTGCTGGGAGACCATATGCTGATGGATGCCCAGTCCCTGATCTGCTTCCTGAGGGACGTGATCGAGCTTTACTGTAACGTCAAATTCGAGTACCCTTATCCGCTCGATATGCGTTCCTTTACCGAGCAGCTGGAGAAGGACCTCGCCTATGAGGCGGGAAGCAAAGCACAGGCAAGGGACAAGGAATATTTCCAGAAGCTGATCGGGGAGTCGGAGCCGATTTTTAACGGCATTGAGGGTCCGGGGCAGCTGGAGGAGGCGCGGAAAAAATTCCCCGGGACAAGGGCAGCTTTTTCTGCGACGGCAAAGGTGGATTCGGCGTTAGATATCTTCCATCTGGAGGAGGAGCCGACCCAGAGGCTGATGCGTTTCTGTGAGGAGCAGCACGTTTCCCTGCAGTGCCTTCTTATCATGGGAATCCGCACGTATCTGCAGAAGATGAACGGCAATGACGACGTGTCCATTAACGTGGCGTATGCGAGACGCGCCACCCTTCTGGAGAAGAAGTCGGGCGGTACGAGAATCCACTCCTTCCCGTTCCGGACAATTCTCTCCGAGGAACAGACCTTTATGGAGGGCATTCTCGCGATCCGCAACGGGCAGAACGAGGTGTTCCGCCATACGAATTATAATCCTGTGGAATATTTCGCATACAGAAGCAAGCTTTACAATACGCCGCAGGGCGCCACTTATGAGCCGCTGGCCCTGACTTACCAGCCCATGACCTTAAAGGAGAAAGGTTTAGACCAGCTCGGGGATATCCGATATAAGACGAAATGGTATCCCAACGGGGCGACCGTACAGGCCATGTATCTGACAGTGATGCACCGCCCCGACGACAATGGGCTGGATTTCAATTTCGAGCATCAGGTGGCGGCGGTGAGCCGTGAGACGCTGGAGCGTTTTTACTATTACATGTGCAAAATCATGTTCAAAGGCACGGAAAACCCGAACTTGAAGATCGGGGACATCATAAAGCTGATATAACATTCGCGATGGCAATGAGCAGTGCCACTGCGTAAGATGGCTGCGTAATAAAGTGTAAAAAGAAGATAGAAAAAGGAGGTTGACATAACATGTTTGATCAGTTGGCGGAAATCATTACGAACTATGTGGAAGTAAAGAAGGAGGATATCAAGCCGGAGTCCCGGTTTATGGAAGATCTGGGCTTTTCCTCTTTCGATTTTATGAGTATGCTCGGCGAGGTGGAGGACACCTTTGACGTGGAGATCGAGGAGGAGAAGGCTGCCGGCATCCGCACGGTGCAGGAGGCAGTGGATTATCTCGAACAGTGTGAAGGAAAACATTAAGCTCGAAAAAACTCGCTAAGTTTTTTAAGCTTCACATGAGAGAATGCCGCTTTTGGGCATTCTCTGTATAGACGGTTTGCGCCAGATTTGCATCCGCGCTGCGCTTGATGCAGACTTGGTATATGGAGGATTATGAGATGAACGAATTCAGCAGTACCATCAGAGAAATTTTAGTCAAGGCTTCCGAGGCTTACGGGCCCCAGGACGCGGTCCGTTATAAGGCGAAGCGTGACAGGGGAAACGGCAAAAAAGAGACGGTTGTGGAGGCAAAGACTTACAGACAGCTTCGGGAGGACAGTGAGCGCTTTTCGGCGGCTCTGGAAGGGCTGGGCGAGAATGGGTCCCATATCGCGATTGTGGGCGACAACTCCTATCCGTGGATAGTATCTTACTACGGTACGGTAAACGGCGGCAGTGTGGCGGTACCGCTGGACGCAAACCTGCCGGCGTTCGATCTGTGCGAGCTGATCGACCGGTCTGACGCGACGGTGCTTATCTACGACAAGGCGCGCGAGGCAGTGGCGGCTATGTCGCGGGAGAAATGCCCGAAGCTGAAACACTGGATAGCCACGGACCCGGAGGCAGCCGGGGCGGATGCGCCGGAAGGAACGCTTCTTTTTCAGGAAGTGCTGGACGGGCAGGAGCCGGGCTATGCCCACAGCCCCAGGCCGGAAGATCTGGCAACCATCATGTTCACCTCAGGCACTACCGGCAAGAGCAAGGGCGTGATGCTGACCCACAGAAATCTGGCTGAGAACGCCACGGCGCAGGATATGGGGTTTGAGCCGGGAATGGTGCTGCTTTCGGTGCTGCCGATTCATCATGCCTACTGTCTGAGCATGGACATTTTAAAGGGGACGTCCCTTGGATCGGTGATCTGTATCAACGATTCCCTGCTGCGGGTGTTAAAGAATATTAAGCTCTTTGAGCCGAACATCATTCTTATGGTGCCGCTTATGATTGAGACTTTTGCCAAGAAACTGGAGGAGACGGACTGGCTGCCCGCGCCCATCATCAAGGCGAAGGTGTTCGGAAAACAGCTCCACACCATATGCAGCGGCGGCGCGTACTTAAATCCCGACTACCTGAAACGGTTTGAGAAGTATGGGATTACGATTCTGCAGGGTTACGGTATGACGGAGTGTGCGCCCGTCATCAGCTCCAACTGTCCCAACAATAAGAAGGACGGTTCCATCGGCAAATGTATGCCAAACTGTGAAGTCAAAGTGGTGGACGAGGAGCTTTGGGTAAAAGGCACAAGCGTTATGCAGGGGTATTATAAGATGCCGGAAGAGACGGCGGAAACGCTCGTGGACGGCTGGCTCCGTACGGGGGATCTCGGCTATGTGGACGAGGACGGATTCCTTTTCCTCACGGGAAGAAAGAAGAACCTGATCATTACGCCAAACGGCGAGAACGTTTCCCCGGAGGAACTGGAAAACAGGATCGGCGCGGCGCGTCTTGTACAGGAGGTCCTGGTGAGGGAGAAGGACGGCGTGATCGAGGCGGAGATTTTTCCCGACCTGGAATATGCGTCCAAGAAAAAGATCAAGGATGTGGAAGGTGAGATCCGTAAGATCGTCGATGATTACAATGAGAAAGCGCCTCTGTATAAGCGGGTTGTAAGCGTTAAACTGCGGGATACGGAATTTGAGAAGAACACCACAAAGAAAATCAAGAGATTTTAAGGAAATCGAGCGGGAAGAGTTTTTCCTGCGCATAAAAGACCGCCCTCCGCGTTCACGCCAAAGAGCGGTCCTTTTTGTTTGATCTGTTAGACGGTGAAATCGAAATTCTTTCCGGGCATAGGAATCGTTGTCTCTTCCTTTACAGTGTCCCAGTTAAAGTTTGTAATCTGTTCGAGCAAATCTTCTACGCTGTTTGCGGAGACGGTAGCGCGCTTGGTGTGCTCATAGTTGTATTTGTCCTGCGCCTTACCGTTCTTCTCAGCCTCAGCTTCCTTAGCGGCTTCCTTCTTGTCTTCGCGGATCTTATCCACAAATTCCCTCGTGCGCTCGCCTGCTTTTTCCAGTTCGGCAAAGTAGGATACCTGTCCGTCCTTTCCGATGCTTACGCCGAGCGTCACGACTTCGTCTTCACGGCCGGTTTTCTTTAATTCCTCTTTCATCTCGCCGAGCTTGCCCAGAGACTCATCCAAAAGGGAGAGGTTCTGTTTCTTTACCTCATCGTCGTTAGCCATCCGTTCCAACTCTTCGGGATCAATCAATACGCTGAAATCCTTGGAACCGCGGGAGAGGTATTCGGCAGCCTCCTCGTCAGTCTCATATTCAGCAACATAGAAATCCGCATTGCTGTAGGTCTTTTTCAATTCCTGTAAAAGAGCTTTTGCCTTGTCGCTCAGCTTTATGGAATTGTTGTTTGTCTTTTTTGTACTGTCGGTTTTTTTGTCGTCAGCCTTAGCGGTTTTTCTACTCTGCGACGCAGTGCCGTAAAGTGTTTTCTGCATGGCATTGTAGCTGCTGACACCGTTCATATTGTTCATGTTTCCTGCCCTCCTTAGCTTTATCTGCTAACACTGTAAATCCGTTTACCCGTCGGGAGGTTTTCTGACTTCACCTCTTACTCTATATATCGCCCGCAGGAAGAAATTTCTTTATAGGGGAAATGGGAAAATAGTCCTGCTATATAAATCTTTTTAACAGAAAGTGTTGATTGGTAATGGAAACGGATATATAATAATAAAAAGTAATAAATTTGCGGAGGAAAGGGAATGCCATGAGTCTTATGCTGGCGGACATTTTGCGGATTAAGGAGGAGCGGGGGTACAGTGTGGCGAAGCTGTCTGAGTACAGCGGGGTGCCCATTGGGACATTGCAGAAGCTTTTGCGCGGGGACAGCGCAAACCCCAGAAAAGCCACACTGGACGCATTGGAGAAGGTGCTGCTCGGGGATGAAAAGCTGTATCCGGGAAAGGCTTACACTTACCAGATGGATTCACAGCCGCGGACGCTCAACCAGCCCCGGGTTTACGGCGCGGAGCGCGTTTATGTGGAACAGGGGGAGTTCACGCTGCAGGACTATTACGCCCTGCCCGACGACAGGCGGGTGGAGCTGATCGACGGTATTTTTTATGACATGGCGGCGTCCTCGACGCTGCATCAGCATATTGCCGGTTTGGTTTACAGGTGGATTTCGGAATTTATCGAGGAAAACGACGGGGACTGCATCCCTTTTATATCGCCCATTGACGTGCAGCTTGACCGAAGTGTAAAGACGATGATACAGCCGGATGTGATCATTGTCTGCGATCCGAAAAAGGTGAAGCATTTCGGCATTTACGGCGCGCCGGATTTTGTGCTGGAAGTGCTCTCCAAGTCCACGAGGAAAAGGGATATCACGCTGAAATTGATGAAGTACATGGAAGCGGGGGTGAAGGAATACTGGGCGGTTGACACGGAGAGGAGAATCCTGATTGTCTATCTCGCTGAGGAGGACGCGGTTCCCCATATCTATTCGTTAAAGGGGGAGGCAGGCGTACAGATTTACGGGGGACGGCTGCGGATTGACCTGGAGAAGATTGACCGCAGCATTGATAAGTTTGGGAATCTTCCGGGTGTGGAGGAGTGACGGAATAAGCATTTCTTGACAGTTTATTTCTTTTTGGATATAACTTTTATATAAAAGTATATTAACACGATAGGAATATAGAAGAATCCAAACGGCTTTTTTTGGTGACAGGAAGGGAGAGCAGGGGATGAAAATTTCCACAAAAGGCAGGTATGCGCTAAGGCTGATGCTGGATCTGGCGGTTTATGATACGGGCGACCCGGTCCGAATCAAGGATATTGCGGCAAGGCAGGAGATTTCGGAAAAGTATCTGGAACAGATTATCTCCATATTGAATAAGGCGGGGTATGTGAAGAGTATCAGGGGACCGCAGGGCGGGTATCATCTGATGAAAGACCCGTCGCAGTATACGGTCGGCATGATCCTGCGTCTGACGGAGGGGTCTCTTGCCCCGGTGGCGTGTCTGGAGGATGAAGTCAACGCATGCGAAAGACAGGAGGGGTGCGTCACGCTGCGGCTGTGGCAGATGCTGGACCAGGCGGTCAGCGACGTGGTAGACCGTGTGACCCTTGCAGACCTGGTAGGGTGGCACGAAGAAAAGAGCGGGAACTACGTTATATAGATGCAAAAGAAAAGCAGGCGACTGCGCATATAATAAAAATCAGAAACCGCAGCATAGGCACACTGAGGTTTCTGATTTCTTTTGTATTTTTTGCAATTTTAAGAATATTCTCGTAAATTCACAAAATTCTGAAAAGGGAGGGCGTTTCTCGTATATCCGTTGGTACGAACTTCGATATTTCGACTCTTCTCCTTCTCAAATGCCTCATCCAGCACTTCGGAAAAGAATTTCTTCGCGAAAGCCTGGGATGGGTTCTGCTTGGACTGGCGATTTTTGTCAGAAGATGTCTTCTTTACCGGTGTGACCGCCATAACCGCTTCCACTTTATAAGTCCATTCATTTGCATAAATTGCGGTGATCCCTCCTTGGATTCATATTTGTGCGTTACTATGATATGGCCATATCCTTTACTGCACAGCGAACTCCTTGTTCTGTAAAGGATATCGGCAGGAATCCCTTTTACTTAACCCTATTTTAGCAGTTTTTAGTAAAAATGAAAAGGAAGTAGTCTTGAAAAATACATAAAAAATACAAAAAGTCCGACAAAACAAACGGAAGGACGATAAAAGCAGACAATATTAAAAAACAATAGGTTGACATATGACTACCAACAGGCTTATGATAAGAATAAACAAGGTAGGCAAGCGTCAACCATTATACGGCGAAAGACGATTCGGATGCCTGTCTGTAACTAAGGTGTAGTGCGGCGCGGCAGTCATGGAAAGAAAAGAGGATATTTATGGTCAGATTATCAGAGGCGGAATGGAAGGTTATGAATGTGCTGTGGGAGGAAGCCCCGCAGACAATTATGCGGTTGACCCGATGCTTTCAGGAGACTACGGGCTGGACGAAGCATACCATTATGACTTTCTTAAAACGGATGGAGGAAAAGGGCGCTGTTTATTATGAGATGGGAGAACGTGCGAAACTGTACTATCCGAAGGTCGAAAGACGAGAGGCGGCTTTACAGGAGACAGAGGAGTTTCTGGAAAGAGTTTTTGACGGCAGGATGGGACTGATGTTAAACACAATGGTAGAGCAAAAGGCGCTTTCCGGGGCGGAGATCGCGGAGCTTTATGAGATTTTGAGGCGCGCCGAAGAAGCGCAGCAGAACGTGGAGGACTCATCGGCTGTCCCGGGAAAGGATGGTGAGCGGATATGATGCTGGAACTGTTTATCACATCAACGGTATTGATTCTGGGGGTTTTTGCCCTGCGGAAACTGACCATGGGAAAAATCAGCATGAGACTCCGCTATGCGCTCTGGCTTCTTGTGGCAGTCAGGCTGCTTGTCCCGGTCTCTGTCGGGGCAAGCGCATTCAGTGTGATGAACCTGATGCCGGAGACCGCGCGGGAAAATACACAGATGCTTTCCGTGGGAAGGGGGACTGACAGACAGCCGTCAGCGGATGACGGACGGGATCTTGCGCTCGCCGATGAAACGGGCAGAGCAGCTATCGGGGAGAGGACCGCAGGCGGGGAAACAGCGGTTGGGCAGATGAAGGAGGAGAAAGGGACGACGCCCGCTGCGGTGCTTGGCGAAAAGGTATCAGAAAAGCGCACAGCGCCGGACGTACTGGGAACGCTATGGCTCCTTGGATTTTTGGCTGTGGGCGGTTACATGGCTGTCTCAAAGTGGCGGTTTCTCGCGTATTTGCACAGAAAGCGAAAGCTGTTTCCAAAGGAGGCGGTTCCAGAACAATTTGCCAAGCGATTTTCATGCCGCAGGATAAAAGTATATCAGGTAAAGGGGCTGCCCAGTCCCTGTCTTGCCGGGCGGCACATTTATATAGGAGAGGAAACTGACACAGCGGAGCGGAATTTGACGCATATTCTGGCGCATGAATACTGTCATGCGGTGCATGGGGACGGACTGTGGGCGCTTCTTCGCTGCGCGCTCGCGGCGGTTTACTGGTTTGACCCCTTTGTGTGGGCGGCGGCTTACGCAGCGAGACAAGACAGCGAGCTTGCCTGCGACGAGGCAGCGGTTAAGCTGCTTGGGGAGGCGAGCCGGTTTGCTTACGGCAGGACGCTTCTTGCCCTTTTGGAGAGCGCGGGCGGCAGAGAAAAATGCCCGGGTATGACTTTCATGACGGAAGGTGGGGAGCGAAACATCAGGGAGCGCATTACGGCGCTGACAGAAAAAAGCCGGACGAAAGGACCCGTTTTGGCAGCGGTTCTGGCGGCGGTGGTCTTGGTCTGTGGCTGTGCTTTTACCTCAGCTGAGCAGGAAGGCGTGCATCCTGTGCAGGGGACAGGGGAGCTGGAGGCGTCGGGAACAGGCGGGAAAGGGCAAGACGAAAACGATACCGCAGAAAATGTGGAGCTTATCGAAGGACAGTTAAAGGAGCTGGAGGAGAGTGTTGCGCTTAGTGAAGAACAGATAAAAAAACTGGAGGAGAGCGCTTTGCGGGAGGCGGAGCGGGCGGCTTTTGAGGAAACACTTCGCTGCTACGCAGAGACGGATGACGCCGAACTTTTGCAAAAGCGCCAATTTGACGTGCAGTCCTATTCTAGCTGGAAGGAGGGAGAGGGCGGCAAAAAACCGGAAGACGGCTGGTATCTGCTCTGTCGGGAAGACGGGGGACTGGTTTATCTATACGGTCTGTATACGGAAAATTTTGGGTTTCGGGGTATAAAGGTGCGGATCGGGGGAGATGTGACCAATCTTGATTTGCCGTGGTGCGCTTCTTATCTGAATGGCAGCGGCGAAAATATTCGTATTATGGAGTCTGCAGAAAATGGATGGCCCAGAAGATTTGTATGGAAACTCCTTGCCGAGGAGAGCGGCACCACGGAAATATGGCGGCTTTACAGCGGGTACCGCCATGATAGCGGTACGATTGACCTAAAGACTCTCACGGGAGAGGACTGTGTCGGGTGGGCGAAGGAGTATCTGGCCTTTGACGTCGATAAGGAGGCAGCCAAAGTGCATGTGACCTATGACGGAGATATGTATCTGGGTGCGATGGATATTTCCGCGTACCAGGACTGGGAAACGGAGGATGTGCAGATTGTGCCAGACACGGTTGGGTTTGTTTTAGACGATCCGGGTGAGGAGACGCTGCATTATCAAGGTGATGAGGGTGACTATCAGATGGATTCGGATGCGGCGTATGAGGGAACGGCGGTGCATCTGGTGGCAGGCCTTAAGTTTTCGGGCGTAGAGGGGCTGTGGTTCGACGGTCTGCCGCTTTTGACGATACAGGTTGTGGAGGATGAAGAGAGCGCGTCCGGGTTTAGGCTGGAGTACCCGCGGATCGACAAAACGTATGCGGCGAGTGCGCCCTTGCAGGAGCGGGAACTTGCAGAACGGAAGGACGGGAATGCATCCGCACAGGCAGGAAACCCGGCGGGAGCGGGACGGGAGGATCTGGAGAAACCGACACAGCCACCGGCCCCTGCCTCCATTTCGCGATAAGCAGCGGCACAAACGGGGAGGAACCATACGGGGAAGAATTGGACGAATAAAAAGTTTTTTAAAAGAAACGCGATAAGATTCTTTCTTATTGCGTTTCTTTGTGGTATAATCTCCGCGAAGGCAACCGAAGGTTTTGCGAGCGCGCACTGCGGGAGAGAGCGAAGGCGAAGCACTGCGGGTGTAAAAGTGTTCATATTTTAGCGAGGTCAGAAAACACATGAAATATAAGAAGATCAATGATGCGACAGTACAGTGTATTGTCTCAGCGGACGACATGGCGGAGTACGGACTTGCGTTATCGGATATCTTTGAGCGCAATGAAAGAGGCGAAGAGTTCCTGAGGGATATCATAGAGCGGGCGCACGACGAGGTGGGTTACCAGATCAGCAATGGCAATATTGCGATGCAGATCACGCCGCTTAAGGACAACGGCCTTGTTGTGACTTTTACAGATGAGGGCCCGGCGGCATTTAAGGAAATGCTGCAGAACTTAAAAGAGGTCCTGCAGGAGTTCAGCGCGGAGCTTGCCGAGCAGGAGGAACGGGCGCAGCAGACAGCGCAGAAGACGGGGGGATTTGATGAAAACCGTCGGATGTTTGTCTTTTGCACCCTGCATCAGACCATGCAGTACGCTGCCACGATTCCGAGTACATACTCTGTAAAAAGCCATCTGTTTAAAGAGGGCGAAGAATATTATCTGGTGCTTGAGAAAAACAGGCTTTCCTATAAGTCGTTTAACAGAATAAGCGCCCAGGCGGTGGAGTTTGGAAATCTGATCGCGGTTTCCGAGGAGCGGATGCAGTATCTGGAAGAACATGGCGAGTGCCTGATCAGGGACCGGGCAGTGAGCAGGCTGCGCAGGATATACCGTGCTTAAAAAGGTACATGAACGCGTAAAATGAAACAGAGAGTGGTTGACAGGTGCTGCCATGCCTCAAAAGCTGGCAGCGCTTTTTGCGCGATGAGCAGAGCAGGAAAACGGCGCAGACATGCATAAGGCAATAAAATCTGAATGAGAGAATGAGGAAAACATGAGCAAAGAGAAAAAGAAGAAAAACGAACAATTTGACGCCTTTCTGGAGAAGGAGATTCTGACGGCGAACCGCTATGACGGCAGTGCCGGGACAGAAGGGGAAGAACAAAAAGAGGGGCTGTGCTACGAGGACGCAGGGATAGACAGCAGGATTCTGCGGGCGGTGAAGGAGCTTGGCTTCGAGCATATGACGCCCATTCAGGAGCAGGCGATTCCGCTCTTTATGACGGGGCGTGACATTATCGGGCAGGCGCAGACAGGTACGGGAAAGACGGCGGCATTCGGCATTCCGATCCTGCAAAAGATCAACCCGGAGAACCGTTCCCTGCAGGCGGTAATTTTATGTCCCACAAGAGAGCTTGCCATGCAGGCGGCGGATGAGCTCCGAAAGTTTGCCAAGTATATGAACGGGATCAAGGTGCTCCCGGTTTACGGCGGTCAGGAAATCTACAAGCAGATTAAGAATTTAAAGGCAGGCGTGCAGATCGTGGTGGGAACGCCGGGGCGCGTAATGGACCATATGCGCAGACATACGCTTAAGATGGACCAGGTGCATACAGTGGTGCTTGACGAGGCGGACGAAATGCTGAACATGGGCTTTCGGGAGGATATTGAGACGATTTTAAAAGGGATGCCGGAAGAACGGCAGACAGGGCTCTTTTCTGCCACGATGCCGAAACCGATTCTGGACATTACAAAGACCTACCAGAAAGACGCGGCTTATGTCAAGATGACGCCGAAGGAGGTTACGATCCCTCTGATCAAGCAGGCTTACTATCAGGTGCGCAAACAGGATAAGGAAGAAGTGCTCTGCCGCCTGATAGATTATTATACGCCGGGACGGGCGCTGATTTTCTGCAATACGAAGCGGATGGTGGATGAGCTGACGGAGCATTTGAAGGGCAGGGGCTATGAGGTGGAAGGGCTTCACGGCGACCTGACGCAGGGGCAGAGGGATACGGTGATGAACCTGTTCCGCAGCGGCAAAACGAATATCCTGATTGCAACCGACGTGGCGGCCAGAGGCATTGATGTGAGCGATGTGGAAGCGGTTTACAATTTTGACGTGCCGGAGGATATCGAATACTATGTGCACCGTATCGGCAGGACCGGCCGTGCGGGCAAGACGGGAAGATCCTTTACGCTGGTAGTCGGCAGGGAGGCTTATAAAATCCGGGATATCGAGCGCATCTGCCACACGAAGATCAAGGAGCGCAAAGTGCCGAGCGCGGCGGATATCACGGCAAGGAAAGCGGAAAAGATATTGAAGGAAGCCGTGGCTGTGATTGAAAACGAGGATATCAGCAGGGCGGCTGAATATATTCTTGACGCTGTGGCATTGGGGCAGTACAGCGCCACGCAGATTGCGGCGGCGTTTATGAAGATGAAGCTGGGGGATGAGATCGAGGACATCCGCACGGAGAAGTTTTTGTTTGAAAAGAGACCCGTCAGGGGCAGCAGGGGCGCCGATAAGAATAAAGGCGGCGACAGGAACAGGAGCGGTTACGGCAAAAAGCCCGGCGGCAGGAGCGATAAGGGCAAGGGAAGCTACGGGACAAAGGGCGGAAAAGACATTGTAAAGAACGCAGGAAGCGGTAGGGAAGGCGACAAAAAAGGCGGCCGTATTGAAAAAGGCGGTTTTTCGACTAAGGGGGAGAAGAACCGGGATAGGGGCAGATTTGCAAACGGGAAGCCCAAGGACGTCAGGCGCGACGGCAGCGCGGCGTATAAAAGGGAGTCTGATTTTGAACCGCGCTACGGCGGTCTGCGGATCAAAACAAAGTTTGATTAGAGGATAAGCTCCTGCCCGTGCTCTTTCAGCCATCTGCGGTGGGTGCGGTAGTCGGGGCAGACGCTTTCCACAAGCGCCCAGAACGCTTTTGAGTGGTCCATGTGGGTCAGATGGCATAGTTCATGGACCACCACATAGTCCAGGACCGCAGGCGGCGCCAGCATGAGCCGCCAGTTGAAGGACAGGGTGCCCCTCGCGCTGCAGCTTCCCCAGCGGGTCTTCTGGTCGCGGATGGTGATGCGGTTAAAGTTTCCGCCCGTGAGCGGGAGAAAATAGGCGGCGCGTTTCGGGAAATATGCCTTGGCGGCGTCGATATAGCGCTTTTCGAGGGCGGCGCGCTGGGTGTCCGTCAGGTCGGATACGGAACGGTTTTTGCTGCGGCTTACGGCTTCCAGATAATGGGTGATAATCCAGTGCTGCTTGTCCAGCAGAAGGCGGTTGATCTGCGCTTCGGAGGTGCCAAGGGGCAGGCGCAGGGCGATCTTCCCGTCCGCGGAAATGCTGACGGCGCATGTCTGCCGGCGGCTGTAAATTACCTCGTAGGGCAGTTCATATAGTTTACTCTGGTATTTGATGCGGTGTATGTTTTTCATAGTTGTGATTATATAATGGGGAAAAGAGAAAAACAAGCGGCATAACTTTACACTTTTTTATAAAACAGCTATAATAAGTCTGTGGCAGGCAAGATATATTTTGCCGCAGAGTGACAAAATAAAAGAGCAAGAAGGAAATAGAAAAGGAGAAACATGTCATGGGAACAAAAAAACCGGCAGTATTGATGATTTTGGACGGCTATGGCCTGAACGAGAAGACGGAAGGAAACGCGGTTGCGCTGGCGAAGACGCCGGTGATGGACAAACTGATGGCTGAGTGCCCTTTCGTGAAAGGAAATGCCAGCGGTATGGCGGTTGGACTGCCCGACGGGCAGATGGGCAACTCCGAGGTGGGACACCTGAACATGGGCGCGGGGCGCATCGTGTATCAGGAGCTTACCAGAATTACCAAGGAGATTCAGGACGGTACCTTTTTTGAGAATCCGGCTCTGCTTGACGCGGTGAACAACTGCAGGAAGAACGATTCCGCACTGCACATGTTCGGGCTTTTATCAGACGGCGGCGTACACAGCCACAACACCCACCTCTACGGTCTGCTGGAACTGGCTAAGAGAAACGGCCTGTCCAAGGTTTACGTTCACGCATTCCTCGACGGAAGGGATACCCCTCCGGCAAGCGGTAAGGGTTATGTGGAGGACCTGGAAGCCGAGATGAAAAAAATCGGCGTAGGCGAGGTGGCTACCGTGACGGGACGCTACTACGCGATGGACCGTGACAATAACTACGACAGGGTGGAGAAGGCGTATCTTGCGCTCACCAAAGGCGAGGGGCTTAAAGCGCAGAGCGGTCCTGCAGGGATTCAGGCTTCCTATGACAGGGACGAGACGGACGAGTTTGTGAAGCCCACGGTGGTTATGAAGGACGGCGCGCCTGTTGCCACAATCAAGGACGGGGATTCTGTGATCTTCTTTAACTTCCGCCCTGACAGGGCAAGAGAGATCACCAGAAGCTTCTGTGACGACGATTTCAAGGGCTTTGCCAGAGAGAAGAGGCTGGATCTGACTTATGTGTGCTTTTCCGACTACGATCCCACCATTCCCAACAAAGAGGTGGCGTTCCACAAGATTTCCGTTACCAATACGTTCGGCGAGTGGCTTGCGGCGAACGGCATGAAACAGGCGAGAATCGCTGAGACGGAGAAGTACGCGCATGTGACTTTCTTCTTCAACGGCGGCGTGGAGGAGCCCAACGAAGGCGAGACCCGTATTCTGGTCAATTCCCCCAAAGATGTGGCGACCTATGACTTAAAGCCCCAGATGAGCGCTTACGAGGTGTGCGACAAGCTGGTGGAGGCGATCAAGTCCGGCACGTACGACGTGATTATCATTAACTTTGCGAATCCTGACATGGTTGGACATACCGGCGTACAGGAGGCGGCGATCAAGGCTGTTGAGGCTGTGGACGAGTGCGTTGGCAAGGCGGTCGATGCCATCAAAGAGGTGGACGGCGTGTTGTTTATCTGCGCGGACCACGGCAACGCGGAGCAGCTTATCGACGAGGAGACCGGTGCACCTTTCACGGCGCATACCACGAATCCTGTGCCCTTTATTCTGGTCAATGCAGATCCCGCTTACAAGCTGCGCGAGGGCGGATGCCTTGCGGATATCGTGCCCACGATCATCGAACTGATGGGCAGGGAACAGCCTGTAGAGATGACGGGGAAATCTCTGTTAGTGAAATAAATCTTAAGATTTTGGGCGGAGGCTTGACATGGCCTCCGCTCTTTTTGTATACTAACTGTACCACCACAAATAGTACACTTAGCATTGTGCGTGGGGATAATCCGGGGAAAGGAGACATTATGATTATCATAGACTATAAAGATACCCGCCCGATCTATGAACAGGTCGTGGAACGATTTAAGACTTTGATATTGAAGGGCGTCATGCAGCCGGATGAGCAGATGCCGTCTGTCCGCAATCTTGCGATGGAGCTGTCGATCAATCCCAACACGATCCAAAAGGCATATGCAGAGCTGGAGCGGCAGGATTTCATCTACACGGTGAAGGGCAGGGGCAGTTTTGTGTCCGGCGACGGGAAACTGGTGGAGACGAGGAAGAGAGAATGTCTGGAGGAGATTCTGCGGCTCGTGAGAGAAGTGCTGGAGCTTGGCATGACAAAAATGGAGCTTACTCTGGAGATTGAGAAGCTTAGTGTGTAGAGACTGGGAGGAACCTTATGATAGAGATACATAATCTGACGAAACAGTTTGAAGATATCAGGGCCGTTGATGAAGTAAGCGTTACCATCAGGGAAAAGACGGTGTTCGGGCTGATCGGCACAAACGGAGCAGGTAAGAGTACGGTGCTTCGCATGATAGCGGGTGTGATCAGGCCGGACGAGGGAACGGTGGCGGTGGACAGTATGCCCGTCTACGACAATGTGGAGGCGAAAAAGCGGCTGTTTTTTATCGCGGACGAGCCTTACTTTTTTGCAAATGCCAACGCGCGGGCGATGGAGAAATATTACAGCGGCGTTTACGAGGCATTTGACAGGGAGGAGTTTTACCGGTATCTGGAGAAATTCAATCTGGACAAAAACAGGAAGATCGGCACTTTTTCCAAAGGTATGAAAAAGCAGCTTGCCCTGCTTTTAGGGATCTGTGCCCACACGAAATACATTCTCTGCGACGAGACGTTCGACGGGCTTGACCCGGTGATGCGGCAGGGGATCAAGTCGATCTTTGCCAAGGAGATGGAGGAGCGGGGGCTGACGCCGGTGATCGCTTCCCACAACCTGCGGGAACTGGAAGATATATGCGACCATGTGGGTTTGTTACATAAGGGCGGCGTGCTGCTGTCCAGAGATCTGGAAGATATGAAGTGCAATATTCAGAAAGTACAGTGTGTGTTCAGTGCCGTGGAAGACGAGCTGAAAGCGTTAAACGGGCTTGAGGTGCTAAAGAAGGAGCAGAGGGGATCCCTTTGCACGATCACGGTGCGCAGCACAAGGGAGGAAGTGGAGGCACGGTTCGCCACGGTGGACACGATTTTTTACGAGGTGCTTCCCTTGTCCCTGGAGGAGATTTTTATCAGTGAGACGGAGGTGGTAGGCTATGACATCAAAAAACTCATTCTGGGATAGTTGTAAGGAAAACCATAAAAGGCGGATCTGGGTCTGGATCGTGGCGATGCTGTCACAGCTTCTCGTCTACGGCGGCATGACGATGATCTATTTAAGCAGGATCAGGGGCTATCAGGCGGCGGGGTATTACAAGACCCGGATGGAATTTCAGGAGGCAATGTGTCAGGCGGCGAAGGACGCGCTTGGCTTTTCCGACAATATTTACCCCTTTGTCTTTGTGATAGCTGCAGTCATAGGGATGCAGGGCTTTTCCTATCTGTTTGACAGAAGGAAGGTGGACATGTACCACAGTGTTCCCGTGTCGAAAAACAGGAGATTTGCCGTGGTCTATGTAAACGGGCTGGTGATTTATCTGACAGCCAGTCTTTCCGGGCTGGCTCTGGGCATGATCCTGTCGGCGGCCCAGGGAGCGGTGAACGGGGAAGTGATTGCCAGTGCGGGGCTTTCCTTTGTGTGGCACTTTTTCTTCTTCCTCGTCTTTTACCACATGATGATTCTCGCGGTGATGCTGACGGGAAACCGTTTTGTGACGGGCGCCCTGTTTTTGATGTTCGCGCTGTATGAGTTTTTGGTCAGTGATATGTTTGAGGGACTGAAGGGGATGTTCTTTGACACCTATTCGGTACATTTTCTGCAGGATGAACCGAAATTTTCTACGTTCTATGACTGCATTATGAACATCTGGCAGATCAAAAACGCGCCGGATGCCGCGGCGGCGGCAAAGATTGCCATGCCTATTGTGGCAAAATGGATCGGGATTGCGGCGGTGCTGCTGGCTCTGGGGTGGTACGCCTACAAAAAGAGACCTTCGGAGACTGCCGGCAAGGCGGTGGCACACCGCTTTTTGGAGCCGGTCCTCAAGGTGGCGGCAGCGATTCCTGTGGCATTTCTGGTGGGCAGGGTCGTGTACGACACTTCCTACCAGAACGAGACCCTGCTTGTAGTTGGTATGCTTGCGGGCGGAGCGATCCTGTGCGCGGTGATGGAAGTGATCTATGATTTTGATATCAGAAGCCTGTTTAAGCATCTGTTATCCAGCGGTATTGCGTTAGCTGCCCTGTTGGCAATATTTTGCATCTTCAAATGGGACCTGCTCGGGTATGACAGTTATATTCCGGCACAAAATAAGGTGGAGAGTATTGCAATTTCAGCAGACGGATATTATGATAGCTATTGGGATGAGAACCAGCAATATATCGAACAGAGCAAGTATGAATTGAATCATATGTTTTTGACCGATATTTCGCCTGTTCTGGAACTGGCGGCGCAAGCAGAACAGGCTGACCCGGAGGAGATGGGAGATAACCGCAGCGTGTATATCCTGTACCGTTTAAAGTCGGGTGTGCAGAAAGACAGGCGTATACAGGTGGACTATGACGACCCGAAGGTGGAGGAACTGCTGAATCAGATTTTCAGAACAGACGCTTACCAGAAGGGTGTGTTCCAGGTGATGACGGATCAGAATCTTTTAGAGGGTGTGACCCGCATCCAGTACACCAACGGTCCGGCCAAAGTGGTAATCCCCGTTGAGGAGGCGGGAAGGCTTAAGGATGCATGGCTTAAGGATATGGAGCAGTTTGACTTTACGCTTGTAAGGCACAACCGTCCCTGCGGTTTTATCAACTTTGAATATAAAAATTATAACCGAAAGCAGTTTCTTGTATACGACAGCTTTGAAAATACGATTGCCGAGCTGAAAAAGCTGGAGGCATACTATCCGATGGAGCTTGACGCGGCAAATATTGAGTCAGTTACGGTGACCTGCTACCACAATGAGCTGACACAGCAGGATAACGCGGTGGACTATGACATGCAGCCGAGGGCTGTGGCGGAGACGTGGGACGCCGGCTATACGGATTACACGGTCTCTGAAACTTTCTATGAGGAGGAGCAGATCGCGCAGATCCTGCCCCATATCTACTGCACATGGGTAGATGCGCCGTGGAGCCGCTATAAGGACCTGGATGAAAACTATTCCGTGGAAGTCGTGTTTAAGCGGGATACGACTTATCCCTACGACAGGGAAAGCTATTATTTTACCTACTCTTTCTACGCGGAGCAGGTGCCGGCATTTGTGGCTGAGGCGACGGCGTATACGGGCGAAGGTGAATAAGGAAAGGAAACAGACGTGGGCGATAACAGGTGGGATGAGCCTGTGATACAGGTGAAAGATCTCTATAAGGTATACCGGGTTGGGGAGGAGCGGGTGCGCGCCTTAAACGGCGTCAGCTTCTCCATCAGGCGGGGGTGCTTCTGCTCCATCGTGGGCGCCTCCGGCTCCGGCAAGTCCACGCTTCTGAATATGCTGGCAGGACTGGAAAAACCGACCAAGGGCGAGATCGTGATCGCGGGGGAGCACATGGAGAAAAAGACAGAGAACCAGCTCGTGGCTTTCCGCAGGGAGCATATCGGTTTTATCTTCCAGTCTTTTAATCTGATGGGCACCATGAACGCGATAGAGAATGTGGCGCTGCCCCTGACTTTTCAGGGGATGGATAAGAAGAGCCGAAACAGAAGGGCGGAGGAGATGCTCGACCTGGTGGGACTGACCAGGCATAAAAGACACCGCCCGAACCAGATGTCCGGCGGACAGCAGCAGCGCGTGGGCGTGGCGAGGGCGCTGGTGGTGGAGCCGGAGATCATCTTTGCGGACGAACCGACGGGAAACCTTGACTCAAACACTTCCGTGGAGGTCATGAACCTGATGAAGCGGGTGGTGCGGGAGAAAAACCAGACGCTGGTGATGGTCACCCACGACAATTATCTGGCGGGTTTTGCGGATATCGTGATTCGGATCCGGGACGGAAAAATTCTGGAGATCAGCGAGCGGGACGGGCAGGACGTGCCGGAGGAGATCGAGGTGCAGGAGTCTTGACAATGACAGGAGTGCGCGAAAGACTGTTTTGGTGCTGATGGCAGAAAATTTCCGCAAAAAATCGTCTGGGAGCTAATCTGAGCGATAAGAAGGAATCAAAATACAGAGTAAATGATTAAAGCAAAAAGTTTGGGGATTGGAAGGATAGGAGAATGAGAGGGAAAATGGAGAGCCGTAGGAGAGCAGTGAGGCGTTTGGCGGGCAGCTTGGCGTGCCTGTTTTTTGCGTTAGCCGTTTTGGGGCAGCCAGGTTCGTGGAATGCTGCATCCATGGTATATGCGGAAGAGAGCGTCAGTGGGAATGAAATCCAGTATGTGGAGAGAAGTTCTGACCGGGTGATCACGGACGACGACCGCTTTGACGCCGACGAGGATCTGCTCTACTATATGCAGAGCCTGGAGGTGAGATACCATCTGGACGAGAAGGTGATGGAAGGTCTGCATAAGCTCTTTGACAGTGCAGTCTACTATATCGCCAACACGGAGATGTCACTGACAGAACTTTGGTCCTACGTGTCTTCTGTCAAAGGAAATATGGAGTCTGCGGCGGTGGCAAAGGTGACCCAGACCACAAGTGAATTTATACAGGTGGCGGACAACTGGCAGACGCCTGTTGTGAGCTACGGGCAGGGCGTATCTATCGTGCTGCCTATCGTCAATTTCGGGACAGAGGAATTAAACAACCTGATCGTGGAGCCTGTGATTTCCACGCTGGTGACGGAATGGCCTTTTGAGCCGGACGCGACCAATTATCTCCAGACGGAGCCGTACATTCCCGGCTGTCAGACGAAAGAGGCGGCGATGGAGAACCGCAGGGAGTTCACCTTTCATTTTAAGACGAGAAGCGACGTTATGACGGGATATTATCCCCTGAAGTTTAAAATATCTTACACGAAAGCGGGTATCCGCAGCGAGGAGCCGGCGGAGCTTACGGTGTATGTAAAGACCATCGGTAAGCCGGGCAGCGGTATTATTGGCGGCAATGGGCAGGAGGCGTCCGGCTCCAAGCCGCGTATCGTGGTGACGGGCTTTGAGACGAATCCGGCGAAGGTTTTCGCGGGGGAAACTTTCACCCTGACCATCCATGTCAAGAATACCTCCAAGGATACGACCGTGACCAATGTGCTTTTCGATATGCAGGCGGCGCAGGAGGGTGAGGACAAGACGAACACATACTCGGCCTTTCTGCCAACGTCGGGGTCGAGCTCTGTCTACATGGAGAAAATCGCCCCGGACACCTCGGCGGATATCGAGATTGAGATGACGGCGAAGGCGGACCTGGCGCAGAAGCCTTATGTGCTGGACGTCAACATGAAGTACGATGCGGCGACGGTATTTGACCTGACGGACAAGGCGAGCGTGTCGATCCCGATTTCGCAGGAAAGCCGCTTTGACACGAGCATCCCGGAAGTGGTGCCCGACAATATCGAGGTGGGTTCCCAGTCCAACGTGATGTTTAGCATTTACAATACGGGAAAGACTACCCTCTATAATGTGCAGGTGAAATTTTTCGCGGATTCCATCGCGGAGGCGTCGGCTTTTGTGGGCAATCTCCAGTCCGGCAACACGGGAAATGTGGATGTGATGCTGACCGGCGCGGCTGCTACGATGGACGACGGCATTGTGAAGCTGGAAATCTCTTACGAGGACGACGCGGGCAATGTGACCACATCGGAGAAAGAGATCACACTTTTTGTAAACGAGCCCATGATGGACGACATGATGATGGGTGATGATATAATGATGGGCGGCGACATGATGATGGACGGCGGAGAAGGCGGAAAGCCTAAGACAGGGATAATCGTTGGCGGCGTTTCCGGGGCTGTCGTCCTGGCGGGTGTAGGACTCGGCGTATTCCTTAAGCTTCGCAAAAGGAAAAAAGCGGCTCTTCTGGAGGCGCAGGAACTGGCTGAACTGGAGAAAGATTTGTAAGACTGGCGAGGCCGGACCGTAAGAAAGGTAACCATAATGAAGTTTCTTGATTTGCTGCGGATGAGCAGCAGTAATCTCTGGAAAAGAAAAGTGAGAACGGTCCTGACGGTTCTTGGCGTGGTGATCGGCGTCGCCTCCATTGTGGTCATGGTGTCCCTGGGTCTTGGACTGAGCCGTTCCCTGATGGCGCAGTACGAGTCTTACGGGAGCCTGACACAGGTGACGGTGTATGAGCCGTGGGGTGACTCTTCTTCGGAGGAGGTAAAGCGTCTGGACCAGAAACTGATCAACGAGATCAGCGCCATGGAGCATGTGGAGTCGGTATATCCGATGCTGCAGACCAATGCCCTTGCAAAGTATGGAAGCTATGAGGCATATCTGCAGATACAGGGCCTGCCGAAAGAGGCCCTTGAAAACATGAATATCGAGGTGGGAGAAGGGCAGCTTCCCGGAAATGATGATAAACTGACTTTTTTCTATGGCAATGAGGTCTTGCAGAACTTTTACAATTCCAAGGGAAATGGCGGCGGTTTCTATGAGACAGGCGCTTTGCCGGATATTGATCTGATGAAAGACCCCATTTTTGTGATCTTTGATACGGATGCGTACTATGGGTCGGGCACTCCGGATGAAAACGGGCAGACGAAGCCTCCGCCGAAAAAATATCTGATAGAGACATGCGGCGTGGAGGCCAAACCCGGGGAAGACCAGTGGTCCCGGTACGGCTGGTATACCTTCTGCGATATCGACCAGCTGATGAAGGAATTTAAAAAGATGTTTAAGAATAAAGTCATTCCCGGACAGCCGCGGACCAAGACAGGAAAGCCTTACAAGGAGATTTTTTATAACCAGCTGCAGGTGAATGTGGACAGCATGGACAATGTGGTGGCGCTGCAGAAGAGTCTGCAGGAACTGGGGTACGAGGCGAGCAGTCAGGCGGAGTGGGTGGAGTCCGAGCAGAAGACCATGGGCTACATTCAGGCGGTGCTCGGCGGCATCGGCGCGGTGTCTTTATTTGTGGCGGCAATCGGCATTACCAACACGATGATGATGTCCATTTATGAGCGGACGAAGGAGATCGGCGTGATGAAGGTGCTGGGGTGCGACCTTAGAAACATTCGCAGTCTCTTTCTGATGGAGGCGGGTTTTATCGGCTTCATCGGCGGCGTGATTGGTCTGGTTTTGAGCTTTATCCTGTCTGTGATCATTAATAAAGTGGCGGCGAACGCCAACGAATATATGGCGACTTCCGGCGGTATTTCCTATATTCCGCTTTGGCTCGTGCTTCTGTCTCTTGTGTTTGCGGTGATGGTCGGCATGGTGGCAGGGTTTTTTCCGGCGAGGAGGGCGATGCGGCTTAGCCCGCTGGCGGCGATACGAAATGAATAACGCAAAAGGAGCTTCTAATGGCGTCCCGACATTGGACGGGACGCCAAGAAGCTCTTTTTGCGCAGGAGAATGCCAAAAGCGGCATTCTCCGCATGAAGCATGAAGATGTATTTGTACATGGAGAATAGGCGTATGCGGAAGAAAATTGCGGTTTTGACAGGGATCTGTATGCTGTGCCTTTGCGCGGGGTGTGGGCAGCAGGCGGATGGCGCGGTGCAGGAGCAGGGGCAGGAGATTTCTGAGGCGGATGTTTCGGAGACAGTGAATGACGGTGCGGAAGCTGGCGGCGGAGGCAGTCAGCCCGGCGGGGATGCTTTGCCTGATGAAGACGGCGGGCTGGCGGATGTGGCGGGGGCTGCTAAGACGGAAGCAGACAGCGAGGATGTGCAGCCTGCAGTTGGAGATGACAGGGAGCAGGCGGGGCTGGAAAGCGGGGAGCCGTCTTCGTCTGCGAAAGAAGGGAAGCGGCAGGACAAGGACTTGGAGATACCCGAAAACGGCAGGTGCCTGACGGCGGAGGAGATGGCGGGATATACGGAGTGGATACAGGATCATTCCAATTACGGATTTCTGTTGTCCGACTGGGAGAATCCTGCGCAGATCGATCTCTATCAGGTGTTTTACAGCAGTGCGGGGGTTGGGAGACCGGGAACGGATGAGGAGAAGCGGGCGCATCTGGCGCGTTGGAATCAGGCGGAAATCGAAACAGATTTCGGCGCCATAGATAAGGCGGCTGTGGACGCGCTGCTTCTGGAAAAAGTGGGATTTACCTATGACGAGCTCGTGGCAGAGGGCAGCGAGGGGATGAAGGACTGGTATTACGCGGAGACGGACAGTTTCTGTTCGGAGAGCGGCGATACCAATTACTGCCAGTTTGTGTGTAAGGATGGCGTGATGAATGAGGACGGCACGGTTGTCACACTGCAATTCGACGGGGACGACTGGGTGCGGACGTGTGAGGTGAAAGTGAGTGTCGAGTCGGGGCGCAGACGTTTTCTGGGCAATCATATTGCGGAGGGATGGATCCGCGACACAGAGACATTTTCTGAAACGCATACGGAAGAGAGGGGCGACTGCCTGATTGAAGCGTCGGTTTTTGAGAATTTAAACATGGATGCGGACGCCTCTGCGGTGGAAAATACATATGTGTCAGGCGACTGGGGTAAGATCACAAAAGAGGCGCTGCAGGGAATATGGTATTACCATCCAAAGGATGTGGGCGACAGTGAAGAATATGATGTGGTATTGCAGTTTGACGGTGATAAAGCGGTGGTATACTATCCGGCAGTAGAGTTTTACGGTGACACGTATTATAAGTGGGATGTTGTGGACAGGAGTAACAGGGGGCTTTGCCCGGAACTGGCAATTTACTGGCGCGGGACAAAGGAAGGTGAACTGGCATGGTACATACTGGGTATCTCGGAGGAAAGGGATTATTTCTGGTGTAACGGTGAGGTTTTTTACAAACAATAGCGTTAAAAGAAATTAGAGAGTGTGACTTTGCCGGTGATTAAATTTAGGTAATTTGAAAAACACTTGCTTTTTTTACCAGAAATGTTGTATGATAGATTTACATAAGTATTTATTATGGTAATCTTGCGCAACATAGGATGGAGGAGTGGGCATGAAAAAATACAAAAGATCGGCAAAGATATGTATGACGGCTCTGGCAGCGTGCGGGATGCTGCTTGCACCTACGGCAGCAAAGCTGGAAGTACATGCGGAGGAAATCATCGCCACGGTGCAGGGAAAGGTGATGGAGGGGACTACCGCCAAGCTGCTGTATCTGGATACCTCGGACGGCAGAATGGAAATAAAAATTGACGGGAGCACGAGCACAGGCAACTGCAAGATGCTTCTGCCGGATAAGAAGATCAGTGTGTCGGTGGCAAACGGAAACGACGGCTATCTCCATGCGGTCACAATCTCGGAGAATGGGGAGAGCCCCAGTGTTAACGTGGATACCTCAAAGGTTTCAAGTGTGGTCGGGACAGTAAATGATAAGACGACGGAAGATGTTCTGCATCTGGATACGGCGCAGGGCGAAATGGAGTTAAAAATTGACAAGAACACGGATCTGAGCAACTGCTCTGTTCTGGTGGTGTCCGGGAAGTATGTGGTAAGCTGCGCGAGAGGCGAGGATGCTTACATGCATGCCATCAGTATTGCGGATGTGGCGGCGGCACCCGTTCCCTCAACTGACATGTCCCAGACAGGGACGGTCCCCCAGACATACACGCAGACACCGATGGTGAATCCCACAGGCGAGACGAGGTCCGTGACGGGAACGGTGAAGGATACTTCTGAGGAGTCAACGCTTTATCTGGCAACTTCCGAGGGGACTTTTACCATTAAGATCGACGACAGCACGGACACGTCCAAAGGCATGGTACTGACGCCGGAAAATAAGATGATGGTTACTTATTTCAGAGGTTCGGACAACTTCCTTCATGCGGCGTCTCTCGTGGGCGTGAAGGACAGTTCCTCGGCTTCCGTGGACACTTCGTCACAGTCTACGGTGATCGGCACGGTGAAGGAAAAGTCTACGGAGAATATTCTTTTGTTAGATACTTCCGCGGGCGAGATGGAGTTAAAGATGGACAAGGTTTCCGCTCCTGTCGGCTGTAAGGTTCTGGTGAAGGGGAAGAAAATTTCCGTGACCTGTTCCAGAGGGGACGACGCATATATGCACGCGCTCACGATTACGGCGGCAAAGTAAATAAGTAGAATACATGTTTCAGACCTCCTTTGCGCATACTAGATAGAAAAAGTGCGCAGAGGAGGTTTTTATATGGGCAGCAAACTGAGGATTGTGGATGTACATGCAAGGCAGATATTGGATTCCCGCGGCAATCCCACCGTGGAGGCGGAGGTGACCGTGGAGAAGGAGGTGGGCGGCTGCCAGTACAAGGGGCGGGCGGCTGTCCCGAGCGGCGCCAGCACCGGGCGGTTTGAGGCGGTGGAACTCCGCGACGGGGAGACGGTGTACTTTGGCCTGGGAACGACTAAGGCGGTCAATAATGTGAATACGAAGATCAGGGAGGCGCTTCTTGGCATGGACGCCTTTGACCAGGGACTGGTTGACCGCGTGTTGATTGAACAGGATGGCACGGACAATAAGAGCAATCTGGGAGCCAACGCCACGCTTGGCGTTTCCATGGCATGTGCCAGGGCGGGCGCGGCGGCGCTGGGGATTCCGCTTTACCGGTATCTTGGCGGCGCGTATACGAGACTTTTGCCAGTGCCGATGATGAACATTTTAAACGGCGGCAAACACGCTGACAATACCGTGGATTTTCAGGAGTTTATGATTATGCCCGTGCAGGCGGAGAGCTTTGCGGACGGGCTTCGCATCTGTGCGGAAATCTATCACAACTTAAAGAAAATATGTAACGACAGGGGGCTTTCCACGGGTGTCGGAGACGAGGGCGGATTTGCGCCGTCTCTGCCGGATGCCTTTGCAGTGCTTGACCTGATCGTGGAATCCATCAAGGCGGCGGGCTACACGCCGGGGCAGGATATCAAGATTGCGCTGGACGTGGCGGCTTCCGAGCTTTATAATGAGGCGGACGGGGTATATCATTTCCCGGGCGAGACGGAGTTAAAGCAGCACAGGCAGGAGACGGAAGGTTCTTTTGTGTCTTCGTGCTATGAGGCGGGCTGCCAGACGCCGGACTGCGGGGAGATTCCAGAGATTACGAGGAGCACCGAGGAGATGGTGGCTTATTATGAGGAACTGGTGCAGCGTTATCCCATTATCTCGATTGAGGACGGGCTGGCGGAGGACGACTGGGACGGCTGGCAGATGATGACGAAAAAACTGGGTGAGAAAATCCAGCTTGTGGGAGACGATCTGTTTGTCACGAATACCAAGCGACTGGACGCGGGCATCAAGCTGCAGGTGGCAAATGCGATCTTGGTGAAGGTGAACCAGATCGGCACAGTCAGCGAGGCCATGGACGCCATAGAGATGGCGCAGAAAAACGGCTATAAGGCAGTGATTTCCCACCGTTCCGGCGAGACGGAAGATACCTTTATCGCAGATCTGGCGGTGGCGGTGAACGCCGGGCAGATCAAGACGGGCGCGCCCTGCAGGAGCGACCGGGTGGCGAAGTACAACCAGCTCCTTAGGATTGAGGAGGAGCTTGGGAGTGTGGCGTGTTACAAGGAGCCGTTCAATAAAATATAAAGAGTATAAAAACAGGCGCTTCTTGGAGGCGGAGGCGCCTGTTGCTTTGAGAGGAGAGGGACATGAAACGGATCGGTGTGCTGTCGGATACGCACGGGAAGCTGCGGGAGGAAGTGGCGGAGATTCTGCGGGGGTGCGATGTGATTTTGCATGCGGGGGATATCAATACGCCGAAGGTGATGGAGAGCCTTAAGGAGATCGCGCCGCTCTATATCATCCGGGGGAATGCGGACAAGGAGTGGGCGGAGGGACTGCCGGAAAGTCTGTCGGAGGAAGTCTGCGGGCTGAAGGTCTTTATGGTACATAATAAAAAGCATATGCCAAAAGAGATGGGAAGTTATGAGCTGGCGGTGTATGGGCATTCGCATAAGTATGAGGAGCGCAGGGAGGGAAACTGCCTTTTCTTAAATCCCGGGAGCTGTGGACCGAGGCGTTTCTCCCAGCCTGTGACCATGGCGGTGGTGGAAGTGGAAGAGGAGACGGGAGAGCTTCGGGTTATCAGAAAGGACATTGTACAGGACACACAGGTTTCCACGGATCAAAAAAACGGGCGGGCTGCGTCTGATAAAGAAAAGGCGGACGGCGGGAAAAAATCGTCGGAGGCGGTATTTTCTGTGGACAAACTGCGTCTGATTATGCGGGATGTAGATAAAGGGAAAAGCGTTTCCGATATTGCCGTGAAATATGGAATATCCAAGGAAATGACGGAGCAGATCTGCCGTCTCTATCTGACCCATCCCGGCATTGACGCGGCGGGGGTAAGGGACAAGATGGGGTAACCGTTCATATCAGGACTTTGCACTTGCTGCAAAGTCCGTAAGAATGTGTAGATTTGGTCAAAACAGAATCTGCCCCTCGCCGTAGGCGACTTGGAATGGGCAGATTCTGCAACAGGGCAGCCGGAGGCTGAACTGTTACAAAATGGGGATGCCGTGGGATCGGTAGAGCGGCAGTCATTTCTGGGCATATGTGAGGTATTCTTTGATAAAATATAAGCCGAGTGTCTGGAGTAAACACATTTGGAGGGAACCAGGATGGAAATTTTAACAGAAGAAGAGCTAAGGGACAGAATGACAGAATGTTATGATGAAATGTGCCTTTATAGTGAAAAAGGCGATTATAAAAAGGCGTTTGAAATTCTATATGAAATGTGGGAGCTGCTTCCGGGAAACAAAATAGACCATGAGGAGAGTTTTTCTGTCGTAGCGGGAATTATTGAAAATGCGATTGATTGCGGTGACAAAGAAGTTATGCGGCAATGGATCGGTAAAATGGATTATATAGCGGAAAAAAGGGAGAGAGAGACAGGAGATAAAGGAGAAAAAGAATACTACCGTGGTAAAGTGGAATATGAACTCGGCAATTATGAGGAAGCCCGTAAAAATTTGCACAGTGCGGTGAAAAACGGTTGGCGTCTGACAGAGTATGATAAGAAATATGCAGATTTTTTGGCAGATAAGAAGAACACAGAAAAGTCAGACAGAAATGTCGGTTTAAACGTGAATGATTCTAATGCCGTTGGAAAGGGCAACGAAGAACTTGACGAAAAGACATATAAGAAAATTACCAGTTTAAGCAACAGGGCAGACGAGTGCGCGGAAAAGGGGGAGCTTGACAAGGCAAAACAATTATTCCTTGAAGCGCTTGCGTATGTGCCGCTGCCAAAGTATAACTGGGAGGCGAGTACGTGGCTATATACGGCGTTGGGAGACGTGTCATACCTTGATGGCAAGTATGACAGCGCCATAGAGTATCTGAATGAGGCATTGAAATGTCCTGACGGAATTGGGAATCCCTTCATTTTGTTAAGATTGGGAGAAAGCTTTTATGAGAGCCATAATATGGAGAAAGCAAGAGAGTATCTGATTCAGGCATATATGTGCGAAGGTGCTGAAATCTTTGAAGGCGAGGATAAGAAATATAGAAAACTGATCGACGATTTCATATAGAGTCATCGCATGAAATTTATTTGGAAGTCAATACTGGGCTGATGGAGAAAAAATTTCATTGGAGACCCTGATACGGAGGATTATTGTGATACAGATCATAAAGAGTAACAAGACACAGTTTGAATATGACATACAGGCGCTTTTGAAGTCTTTTTACCCGGAGTGTGAGCCGCGGATGCTGGCGCCGGACTCAGAGGTCAGGGACAGAAGGATTCTGGAAGGCGAGCCGGTGATGGAGCTGTTTTTCGGTGTGGATGAGGTGACACTGAGGATGATCAGAGGTTCCCGGCAGATAGAAACGGGAAAGACTGGATGTGAGAAAGCGGTGTCAGAATTTTATGGTGGTTTACATAATGCTGGGCCTGACGGTAGTTTACATAACACTGAAATAAGGAACGGAACGGCAGTGGCAAATGAGGAAGGAGACAGCCATGTGTACACTTGGCAGCCACAGGAGCCGGCGGGCACCCCGGAATACAAAAATGCGTTCAAGCGGTTTTTCTACCGCTCCCTCTGCGAGGAGACGGGCACGACTCTGCCGTGGGGGAATCTGACGGGCATTCGTCCCACGAAGATTGCCATGACCATGATGGAGCAGGGGAAAAGCGAGGCGGAAACCGCCGACTACATGAAAACCATGCATTTGGTGAGTGAGGAGAAAACCGCGCTGGCGTTGGATATCGCGAAGAGGGAGCAGGAGATTTTGCGCACCCTGCATTACGAGAACGGCTACAGCCTTTACGTGGGGATTCCCTTCTGCCCCACCACCTGTCTGTACTGTTCCTTCACTTCTTATCCCATCGGCGCGTGGAAAAAGAAGGTGGGCAGTTATCTGACGGCGCTGGAGCGCGAGATTGATGCGACGGCGGAAATGATGCGGGATAAGATACTGGACACCGTCTATATCGGCGGCGGCACGCCCACGTCCCTGTCGGCGCAGGAGCTGGCGCGGCTCCTTACGAGACTGAAGAGCGCGTTTGATTTTAGTTTTGTGCAGGAGTTCACGGTGGAGGCGGGGAGAGCCGACAGCATCACGGAGGAAAAGCTGCGGGTGCTTCTGAAAAACGGTGTGACGAGAATTTCCGTGAATCCCCAGACCATGAAGCAGGAGACCCTTGACCTGATCGGCAGGCGGCATACCGTGGAACAGGTGGAGGAGGCGTTTCATCTGGCGAGAAAGACCGGGTTTGACAATATCAATATGGATATCATTCTGGGGCTGCCCGGGGAGACGGCGGCGGATGTGGCGCATACCATAGAGGCGGTTAAGATGCTTTCGCCGGATGCCCTGACGGTGCATTCCCTTGCGGTGAAACGTGCCTCCAAACTGGGGAAATGGATCGAGGAACACGGCGCGACTGCCTACAATAACACGGAGGAGATCATGGAGATCGCGTCCCGCGGGGCGGCGGCTTTGGACATGGTGCCCTATTATCTTTACCGCCAGAAAAACATGTCGGGCAATTTTGAGAATGTGGGCTATTCCAGACAGGGTAAGTATGGCATTTACAACATTCTGATCAACGAGGAGAAGCAGACAATCGCAGCGCTGGGTGCCGGTTCCATCACCAAGGGCGTGTTTTCTGACGATCGGATCGAGCGGTGCGAGAATGTGAAGGATGTGACCCAGTATATCGAGAGGGTGGATGAAATGATCGAGAGGAAACGGGCGCTTTTGGGAAACTGACTTTTGTGACTCAGAAATTCGGGCAATGAGTCCGGCTGTTTTTTGGAACAGGTCATAAACAAGAAAAATTGAATATATAGTGGGATGAAGAGATGGTGATTCGTGAAAATGGATTGCCATCCTTTTTATTTTGACAGAAAATGACGCGAAAGGATACAATGGTTAGCCAAGCCAAGCCAAGCCAAGCCAAGCCAAGCCAAGCCAAGCCTTAGGTGATCTGCGCTTTTTTGCGCCCTTTTTTGCTGTCCGCTCTACAACAAGACTGTTATTACAATTACAAAGCCGTTATCTTCACGGAACAGGAACCATATGTTCCCGTGGAGATAGCGGCTTTCTGCGCGCATGGAAGCACTGAGCAACATGCGAACCGAGTCTGCTTATGCGCATAAGCAGAGTCAGAAAGCTTACAGGAGGAATACAGTTATGGATGAACAACGTGCATGGTTGAAAATATTTCCTGCTTTTTAAGGGCTTCATTCTCCGCAAGGAGCTGTCGGATCAAGGCATCTTTTTCGGCAATTGCCTGTTCGTGTGCTAATCGGTCCTGCTCAATCTTCTGCTCGTGCTCTAAGCGGTCTTGCTCGATCTTTTGCTTGTAATCGCGAATATCCTGCTCGTGCTCCAAGCGCTCCTGCTCAATCTTCTGCTCGTGCTCCAAGCGGTTCTGCTCGATCTTTTGCTTGTAATCGCGAATATCCTGCTCGTGCTCTAAGCGGTCTTGCTCGATCTTTTGCTTGTAATCGCGAATATCCTGCTCGTGCTCTAAGCGGTCCTGCTCAATCTTCTGCTTGTAATCGCGAATATCCTGCTCGTGCTCCAAGCGCTCCTGCTCGATCTTTAGCTTGTAATTACGAATATCCTGCTCGTGCTCGATCCGATCCAACTCAATTTTTCTCTCATAATTGCGCAAATCCTGATAATACTCTTCCCGGTCACGGCACCTTTTGCGCACCAGGTCGTCCGCGCTCATGCGGAATATGGTTTCAGACGCTTCCTGTAGATATTCATCCTTGGATGCCAGCATTTTGATCTCCTCCCATGTTGTAGATTTAAAGAGCAGTGCCCATTCGTGAATATGATAGTGTTTGTCTTCCGCTGTCGCCAGATCTATCCGAGATAAGTCTACCACATTTAAGGTCAGACTGTCACTATATTTTTGGTGATTTTTAACGTTTATCAGTTTATAAGACGCGTAAAATTCCGGCCGTTCATTAAACAAAGTATAGTCCAGAAATCCGATATGTATGGCAGACTTTGTCTCCGAATAATTCTGTCCATGACTTAGATGGTCAAAGGAGCGGCAAAGGTACATGACTGATCGTTCCCGCCAGTTCAACTTATTGGCAATCTGCATTTCCAGATTGATCAGCGTGTGATTGTTTAGATTGACATTGATATCCAGCCGAAATTCCTTATCGGTCACTGTTTCTCCCAAGATAATGGGATTGGTGATTTCCACGGATATGACTTCCTGTTCAGAGAGATGCAGAAGGGAGCAGATCAGACCACGGAGCACTTTATTGTTGGACTGTAAGACGGCACGGAACATATAGTCATTGGTCATATTGTAGGGAATCTGGCCGCTGGCATCCCAAAACTCGTAGTTATAGAGGGGCGGCGTTTCTGACATGGTCTGGTGATCTGAGATAGCGGAAGGTGCAGGATGACAGGTTTCGGTGTGCAAAGAATGTTTCATAGATGTGTTTTCCTTTCTTAGAAAATAATGACGGAGCAGTGCCCCGAAGAGGTGCGGAATTATAATAATGATAAAACGGATTCCGAGTGAAATGTTTATAAGCATAGAATGTTAAACTTTTTCTAAAACAGATATATCACAGAAAAAGAAAATTTGCAAAAAGAATTTAAAAAGATGGTGTAGAAAAATGGAATATGGAATATCGTGCAAAACATAACCAAAACCATATCTGGAGCGCAAGGGAAGTAATTATGGGGAAAAACGCAAGATATGGTATTGTGCAGCTTGTATATGGCTTGCCCGGAAACGAATGGAATGCGATACGAGATGTGCCGGCAAAAAAGCTGGTAGAGTGTCAGAAGAAAATATGATAAAATGAAACCGAAAAGAATGTTGTGTAAAGGAGGATTTCAATATGCAGTACAGAATTATCGGAGACACGATGCCCGCTGTGGAGGTTTTGTTTGATGCGCCGGGGGAGGCGATGTATACCCAGTCGGGCGGTATGGCTTGGATGTCAGAAGGTATTTCTATGGATTCCAATATGAAGGGCGGTCTGGGAAAGAGCATCGGCCGTATGTTTTCGGGGGAATCCCTTTTTATGGCGACCTACAGGGCGGAACGTGCCGGCAGCATGATCGCTTTTGCCTCAACGGTTGCAGGGGAAGTGCTTCCTGTTGACGTAGGCATAAGCGGCGGTCTGATCTGCCAGAAGGGGGCGTTCCTCTGTGCGCAGGAGAGCGTGAATCTGAACATAACCTTTACCAAAAAGTTTTCTGCCGGGCTGTTCGGCGGCGAAGGATTTATTTTGCAGGATATCAGTGGAAGCGGCATGGTATTTCTGGAAATTGACGGCAATATGGTTGAGAAGAATCTGGCGCCCGGGGAAGTTCTTAAAGTGGATACGGGAAACGTGGTCGCCTTTGAGAGAAGCGTCAGCTATGAGATTGAGACCGTGAAGGGGATAAAGAACATCCTTCTGGGCGGCGAGGGATTGTTTCTGACAAAGTTGGTCGGACCGGGCAAGGTGATCCTTCAGACGCAGAACTTTAACGAGTTTGCGGGAAGGATTATACGGATGGTGCCGTCGTCGCGGTAATATAGTAAGGAAATAAAAAGCATTGAAAAGAAAACTACTTTAGAGTGTACTACTTAATGAGTAGTTTTCTTTTTTGCCTAAAATGGAGGAGCACAATGATTTTGTGCTATCAGTGCCCCACATCTTGAAAAACCTTCCAAAAGAGTGTAAAATCTAACAAGCATGTATCATCATGCCGGATAGACAAAAAATAAGTGGGACATGACTCCCACACGGAGGTAACCATGGCATTAAGTAAAAAACCGATGACAGGCATGAAGGATATTCTCCCCGAGGAGATGGAGATCCGCGACTATGTGATCGGCATCATCAAAGAGACCTACGGAAATTTCGGCTTTACCTCGATTGAGACGCCCTGTGTGGAAAACCTTGCGAACTTAAACTGCAAGGCGGGCGGCGAGAACGAGAAGCTGATCTTTAAAATATTGAAGCGGGGCGAGAAGCTGCGCATCGACGAGGCAAAGAGCGAGGAGGACCTCACGGACGGGGGACTGCGCTACGACCTGACGGTGCCCCTGGTGCGGTATTATGCCGGCCACGCAAATGAGCTGCCCTCACCTTTCAAAGCTCTGCAGATGGGCAATGTGTGGCGGGCGGACAGACCCCAGCGGGGACGCTACCGTCAGTTTATGCAGTGTGATATTGATATTCTGGGAGAGGCCACGAATCTGGCGGAGATCGAACTGATTCTGGCGACCACCACCACCCTTGGCAGGATCGGTTTTAAAAACTTTAACATCCGCATCAATGACAGGCAGATTTTAAAGGCGATGGCTGCTTACAGCGGCTTTGCCGAAGAAGATTACGACCAGGTGTTTATCATTCTGGACAAGATGGACAAGATAGGCAGGGATGGTGTGTCGGCAGAACTTCTGGAAGCAGGGTTTTCGCAGGAGAGCGTGGACAAGTATCTGGCGCTGTTTGCGGGGATGGAGAAGGCGGACGACGCCATCGCCTATATCACGGAGAAACTCGAAGGCGTGCTCCCTGCAGGGGTAAAGGAGAGTTTTCAGGAGATTATAGACAGTGTGGAGGCGACCAAAGGCGACTTCTTTAAGCTGGTGTTTGACCCTACACTGGTGCGCGGCATGTCCTACTACACGGGTACGATTTTTGAGATCGACATGCCGGAGTTTGGGGGAAGCTGCGGCGGCGGCGGAAGATACGATAAGATGGTTGGGAAGTTTACAGGAAACGACGTGCCGGCATGCGGTTTTTCCATCGGCTTTGAGCGGATTATCCTGCTGCTTTTGGAGAGCGGCTTCAAGGTGCCGAAGGCGGGAAAGAAAATCGCGTACCTGATGGAAAAAGGGCTGCCCTCCGCAAAACTGTGTGAGGTGATGGCAAAGGCGCAGGCGGAGCGTGAGAGCGGAAATCAGATTCTGGTAGCAAGGATGAATAAGAACAAGAAATTCCAGAAGGAGCAGCTTACCGCCCAGGGATATGAGGAGTTTTGTGAGTTTTACAGAGAAGAATTGAAAAAATAGGCAATCCTATTTGCACAATTATATTAGCGCAAAGACGCGTTTCGCAATTGCCTGCGCATGAAAGGGACAAAGAGAGGAAAACACGATTATGGCAGAATCAATGAAGGGCTTAAAGAGATCGCACCGCTGTGCGGAACTTTCCTTGCAGAATGTGGGGGAAGAAGTGACTGTTATGGGATGGGTGCAGAAGCAGAGGAACAAGGGCGGCATTATCTTTGTGGATCTACGCGACCGTTCCGGCATTTTGCAGATTATATTTGAGGAGAGCGACTGCGGCGCAGAGGCTTTTGCCAAGGCGGAGAAGATGAGGAGCGAGTTTGTCATTGCCGTTGTGGGCAAGGTGGAGAAACGGTCCGGCGCCGTCAACGAGAATCTGAAGACGGGAGAGATCGAGATCCGCGCGGCCAAGGTGCGCGTCCTGTCGGAATCCGAGACGCCGCCCTTCCCGGTGGAGGCGGACTCAAAGACGAAAGAGGAGATCCGCTTAAAATACCGCTATCTGGATCTGAGAAGACCCGATATTCAGGAAAAGCTGATGCTCAGAAGTAAAATCGTTTCCGAAATGCGGGACTTTATGGCGAAGGAAGGATTTTTAGAGATTGAGACGCCGATTCTCTGTAAATCCACGCCGGAGGGGGCAAGGGATTATCTGGTGCCGAGCCGCGTGCATCCGGGCAGTTTCTATGCGCTGCCCCAGTCGCCCCAGCTCTACAAGCAGCTTCTGATGTGCTCCGGGTATGACAGGTATTTCCAGATCGCCAAGTGCTTTCGGGACGAGGACCTGCGCGCGGACAGGCAGCCGGAGTTTACACAGGCGGACATGGAGCTGTCCTTTGTGGATGTGGATGATGTGCTGGAAGTGAATGAACGGCTGATTAAGCATATCTGCAGGGAGGCGATAGGACTCGACGTGCAGCTTCCCCTGCCGCGCATGACTTGGCAGGAGGCGATGGACCGTTTCGGTTCCGATAAGCCGGACACCCGCTTTGCCATGGAACTGACAGATGTGTCGGATGTGGTTGCGGGATGCGGTTTCGGCGTGTTCACCTCCGCATTGGAAAGCGGCGGCTCCGTGCGCGGCTTAAATGTGAAGGGACAGGCGGCCATGCCCCGGAAAAAGATCGACGCGCTGGTGGATTTTGCGAAAGGCTACGGCGCGAAGGGGCTTGCCTACCTGAGTGTACAGGAGGATGGCACCTACAAGTCTTCCTTTGCGAAGTTTATGACGGAGGAGGAGCTTGATAAGCTGGTACAGGCGATGCATGGAGAAAAGGGCGATCTGCTTCTCTTTGCCGCCGACAAGAAAAACATTGTCTACAGCGTGCTCGGTGCGCTGCGCGTGGAGCTTGGGAAACAGCTGGGGCTGATCGACGAGTCGCAGTTCAACTTCCTCTGGATTGTGGAGTTTCCGCTCCTTGAGTGGAGTGAGGAGGAGAACCGCTTTATGGCGATGCACCATCCTTTTACCATGCCTATGGAGGAGGACTGGCAGTATATCGACTCCGATCCGGGCAGGGTGCGGGCAAAGGCGTATGATATCGTATTAAACGGGGTGGAGCTCGGCGGCGGTTCCGTCAGAATCCACCAGGACGACATACAGGAGAAAATGTTTGAGGTACTCGGCTTTACGAAGGAGCAGGCGTGGGAGCAGTTCGGTTTCCTCTTAAGCGCTTTCAAGTACGGCGTGCCGCCCCATGCGGGACTTGCTTACGGCCTTGACCGCATTGTGATGCTCTTAACCCATGCGGACAGCATCCGTGAGGTGATCGCGTTCCCGAAGATCAAGGATGCATCCTGTCTGATGACGGAGGCGCCGGGCACGGTGGATGAGAAGCAGCTTGCGGAGCTGCAGATTGCGATTACACCCGCGCCGGAAAAGGAAGAGAATGCGTAAAACATTTTGGAATGGAGATAAAATATGGCGGAGCAGAAAATAGATAACAAGGCGCTGGAAGAGGCGATAGCGGCTTTTCGCTCGGATAAAGAGAGAGACAGCTATGTGAAGGTGATGGAGCTTTTGGAGAAATCCATTGTGCTGGTGCCGGCAATTCCACCAAAGGATATGGACCCGGAAATTATGGAACAGCTGAAAGCGGGAAAGCCGGTGCAGTTCCCGAAGGACACGAAGATTGTGCCGTGCCTGCTTCGCAAGGAGACGGGAGAACAGGCACTTCCCATCTTTACTTCGCCGGGGCAGATCCCCGAGGATAAGAAGAGCCCCATGGTGATGGCAATGCCCTTTATGGGGGTTATTTCCATGGTTTCTGCAAACCAGGATAAGGTGGCGGAGGTCGTTGTCAATCCCTTTACCGGCATTCTGGTCTTAAACCAGTCGGTGTTAGAGATAGCGGAAAAGCGCAGAAAGGCGGTCGGGCAGATGAAGACCGTCCAGCTGACGCAGGAGCAGTTTCAGGATTTTGCCCATAACAGGGTATCCCTATTCCTTCTGCCGAAGTTCCTGTTCGAGCAGAAAGAAGAGGGGTTAAAGAGGCTGCAGCAGGAGGAGGGCGCGCTTCTTCTGCAATTTTACGACGAAGTATATCCGAAGGGAAAGAAGAGCGGCTGCAGGGCGGAGGACTTCTCCTTTATGACGTTAAACCTTACGGACACGATACAGCTTACGCGTCTGGACATGCCCGACGAGACAAATAAAAAGGGGCTGTGCTACCGGGTTTATGCCGTCTTTAAGCGGGACACGGAAGAGGTGCTGTATTTTACGATGGAAAATACCAATGACGGCAATATGATCGCCAGAGTGACGCAGGACGGCAAGCATGAAATTCTGGAGCCTGCGCCGGACAATGGGGCGGAGATCGAGGCGATTCTGAATCTCGTAGAGCCAAGCTGAGACAGGCGGAATGCCCGGAGGCGCAATGGCGGGTCTTGGGAGAGCAGAAGAAAAGCAGGCTGCGTAAATCTCGGACAGGAAGGAAAGAAAGCGGCATGACAGACACGGTTATCTTTGATTTAGACGGGACGCTCTTAGATACGCTTGAGGATTTGACGGACAGCGTCAATTATGCGATGGAAACGTTTGGCTTTCCCCGGCATACGATTGACGAAGTTCGAAGCTTTGTGGGAAACGGCGCGCCGAAGCTTTTGGAGCGCAGCATACCGCAGGGGGTGGAAAATCCCGACTATGAGGCGGCTTTGGCCGCCTTTAAGGCGCATTATGCCGCGCATTGCGAGGATAAGACAAAACCTTATGATGGCGTGCCGGGGATGCTTGCCGCGCTAAAGTCAGAGGGCTATCATCTGGCGGTTGTCTCCAATAAATTTGACGGTGCGGTCAAGAAACTTTGCAAAAAGTATTTCGGGGAATTTATCCCGGTGTCAATCGGGGAAAGTGCCAAAGTAAAGAGAAAACCTGCGCCCGATACGGTGTACCGGGCGCTTCGTGAGCTTGGATGTGACGCTTCCCGCGCAGTCTACGTGGGAGATTCCGAGGTGGATATCCAGACGGCAAAAAATGCGTCGCTGCCGTGTATCAGCGTAACATGGGGGTTCCGCACCGAGGAAAAACTCCGAAGCGAAGGCGCGAGGGAGGATATGATGATCAGGACTCCTCAGATGCTTGTTCCCCTTCTGGCTCGTCTTCGGGCGGAAGGGTGATTAACACTTTCACAATATGATTGTCCTGAACGCCGCATGCCCGCAGGGTGATACCGTTCTCCAAAGTGATGGTCTCCTGATCCTGCGGCAGACGGTCAAGCTTTTCGATCATCAGGCCGCCGATGGAATCATAGTCTTCAGATTCCAGAGAGATGTTCAGGGCGTCGTTTATGTCGTTCAGTTTCATGCCGCCTTCTACCAGATACTGTCCTTCTTCTGTCTCCTGAATCAGTTCTTCCTCGTCCGCATCGTACTCATCGCGGATTTCACCTACGAGTTCTTCAATGATGTCCTCCATCGTAATCATGCCGACCGTTGCGCCGTACTCGCTTAAGACGAAAGCAATATTGCAGGATTTTTCCCGGATTTCCATCAACAGATCCGATATGTTCTTGTACTCATAAGTATAGTAAGCCTCGCGCAAAATCTTCTTGAGGCTGAACTTTTCCTTGTCTTTTACCAGTATAAAATCTTTGATGTTGACAATGCCGATGATATGGTCGGGATCCCCGTCATAGACAGGAAGCCGTGTAAACATGCAGGACTGGAATGTGGAGAGCAGTTCCTGGTAGGTGGCGGTTAAAGGTACCGTGGTCATCTGGATACGGGGGATCATAATATCCTTTGCGACAGTGTCCCCGAAATCGAACACATTGTAGATGAGCGCGCGCTCCTCCGATTCAATCACGCCGCCCTCGTGGCTTACGTCCACATAAGTTTTCAGCTCTTTCTCGGTGATACTGAAATTGTTTCCCTCGGAGCTGATATGTAACAGCTTTAGAATCCAGTTGGAGAGCATATCCACCAAAAAGATCACCGGTGTCAGCAGCGTCATCAGCAGCCGGATGAGGGGACTGAACATGAGTGCAATAGGCTCTGCCCGCTGCATTGCCCATGTCTTGGGGATGATCTCGCCGAACATCAGAATGACAAAAGTAAGTACGCCGGTAGCGATTCCCACAGCCTTATTGCCCCAGAGACTGATTGCGAAAGTGGTCATCAGGGAGGAGGCGGACAGGTTGACGATGTTATTGCCGATCAGAATGGCGCTCAGCATTTTGCCGTACTGGTCTAAAATGGCGAGCACGCGGATAGCACCCTTGTGGTCTTCCTCTGCCAAGGTGCGCAGCCGCACCCGGTTAACGGTCGAAAAAGCGGTCTCGGCTGAGGAGAAAAAGGCTGATAAAAATACGAGCACACCCAGCGAGACGAGTTGTATGACACCTGTGGTATCCAATGATTTTTCACTCCTTTACCATATCTATAATCAAAAATATTATTATAAGAATAAGATTGTGTCAAGTTTTTATGCGCGGGGGAATACATATTTACAAGAGAGTGCTGAAAGGACAAGGGGGATTTTATGGGTAAAAAGGATTTCTATATGGAAAAGGCGGTCTTTTTGATTAAGTGTATGCTGGGGGCGTACATTCTGACGGCGGGGCTTTTGCTGCTGCTCGCATTTATGCTGTACCGTTTCGGATTGTCCGAGAAAGTGGTGTCCGTGTGCATCATTGCAGTGTACATTATTGTCACTTTTCTGGCAGGCCTGCTCGCGGGGAAAAAGGAAAAACGCAGGAAATTTCTCTGGGGGCTTGCGATGGGCGTGCTGTACTTCGGCATTCTCGTTGCCGTATCCATGGTGGTCAACAAAGGGGTGGAAGATATCGCGGGAAACATGATGACGGTCTTTTTCCTCTGCGCCGGAAGCGGCATGCTGGGCGGGATGGTCAGTTGAACCAACAGCGGCCGTTAAGCGGCACAGGACGCCAAAAGGGCGGTTTTGCGCATGGCGCGGGCTGAACTGGTACTGGACTTTCCCATGGCATTGTGTTATACTACAAAAAGTTATGAGCAAGTTTATACATAAGGAGGACACACCGATGAAGCATATTAAGACATTATCTACCAGAGACCTGAAGGAATCCATGAAGAAGGGCGGCTGCGGCGAGTGCCAGACTTCCTGCCAGTCTGCATGTAAGACTTCCTGCACCGTAGGGAACCAGAGCTGCGAGAAGGCGAGATAAGGTTTTTAGCGGCGCACCAATTTAAAGCGAAAAAGAAAGGCCCGGCATGCGGCGCATGACGGGTCTCATTGTGTACCCACAGTTTGGCCAGAGCCTGGGCGCGGGCTGAACTGAGAGTGCAGTGAGCCTGGGCGCGGGCTGAACAAACCATAAGTAGTGAGGAGACAGATTGTGATACATCAGTATATAAGCAACGGTTATCATATTGTGATGGACGTAAACAGCGGCAGCGTTCATGTGATGGACAAGCCTGCCTACGATACGGTTCCCATCGTGGAGCGGCTGCTTCGGCAGGGGAAGGAAGAGCAGGAAGAAATCGCCCGCACGGTGGCGGAGGAGCTTTCCATGGAGCTTTCCGAGGCGGAGGAGACGGTGGAGGAGATCCTGTATCTGAGAGAGCAGGGACAGCTCTTTGCCGAGGACATCTACGAGAATTACATAGACGCCTTTAAAAACCGGGAGACTGTCGTAAAGGCGCTCTGCCTGCATATTGCCCACGACTGCAACCTGGCCTGTAAATATTGCTTCGCGGGGGAGGGAGAATACCACGGCAGACGGGCGTTAATGAGTCTGGAAGTGGGAAAGAAGGCGCTTGACTTCCTTGTGGCAAATTCCGGCAGCCGGGTGAATCTGGAAGTGGATTTCTTTGGCGGGGAGCCGCTTATGAACTGGCAGGTGGTGAAGGACCTGGTGGCTTACGGCAGGTCGCTTGAGGAGCCGCACCATAAGAAATTCCGCTTTACGCTGACCACTAACGGCGTGCTGCTCGACGATGAGATTCTGGAATTTGCCAATAAGGAAATGTCAAATCTTGTTTTAAGTATAGACGGCAGAAAGGAAATACACGACCTGATGCGTCCACACCGCGGCGGGCAGGGCAGCTATGATGAGATTCTTCCGAAATATAAGAAGGCAGCTGAGAGCAGGAATCAGATGAATTACTATGTCAGGGGAACTTACACCCACAACAACACGGATTTTTCCGAGGATGTGATTCATTTGGCCGATGAAGGCTTTGAACAGATCTCCGTGGAGCCAGTGGTGGCGGACAAAAAGGAGGATTACGCGCTTCGCATGGAGGATGTGCCCAAGCTCCTTTCAGAGTACGACAGGCTTGCGCTGGAATATATTCGAAGAAAAAAGGAAGGAAAGGGTTTTCAATTCTTTCATTTTATGATAGATTTAGAAGGTGGCCCATGCGTGGCAAAGAGATTGTCAGGCTGCGGGTCGGGGACGGAATATCTTGCGGTTACCCCCTGGGGAGATCTTTATCCCTGTCATCAGTTTGTGGGACAGGAGGAGTTTCTCATGGGAAATGTGTACGAGGGGATTGTGCGCGGGGATATCCGGGATCAGTTTAAGGCGTGCAATGTCTATGCAAAGAAGGAATGCAGGGATTGTTTCGCAAAATTTTATTGCAGCGGCGGCTGCGCGGCGAACGCTTACCATGAGAGCGGCGATGTGAACGGTTCCTATGAGCTGGGGTGCAAACTGCAGCGGAAACGTGTTGAATGTGCGATTATGATAAAAGCAGCGCTTGCCGATGAGGAATCATCGCTCGGCAGCGATGATTCAGAGAATGCTTTGCATTCTCCTTAAATGATTTACACAGTCGCGTTTTTCGAATCAGGAAAAAAAGGAGAGTTAGTCATGAAAAAGAGCAGAGCGGTTGTCAGTCTGATCGTCTATGTGCTGATTTTGGGTTTGCTGGGTTACACGGCAATTTTCGGCGTCGGCTCGGACAAGTCGGGCGCGGCGGGAAGCATTAAGCTGGGACTGGATCTGGCGGGCGGCGTCAGCATCACCTATCAGGTGGTGGGAGATGATGATCCCAGTGCGGAAGACATGAGCGATACCATCTACAAGCTGCAGCAGCGTGTGGACGGTTACAGTACAGAGGCACAGGTGTATCAGGAGGGAGCCGACCGAATCAATATCGAGATTCCCGGCGTCACGGATGCCAATGCAATTCTGGAGGAGCTTGGCAAACCCGGAAGCCTCTATTTTATCGCCCAGACAGACAGCGAGGGCAACAATAACTACGAGATGGGCTATGGGATTGACGCTGAGGGTAATCTGATTCCCCAGTATCAGCTGACAAAGACGATTGAGGAACTGCAGGCGGACGGCTCTATCGTTCTCTCCGGCACGGAGGTTGTGAGCGCCCAGGCGAGGGCCCAGCAGGATTCCATGGGCAATCTGGAAAATGTGGTTTCACTTTCTTTTAACGAAGCGGGCAAACAGGCTTTCGCGGAGGCGACGACCAGGGCGTATGAGCGCGGTGAGACCATTGCGATTTACTATGACGACGCATTTGTGAGCGTGCCGAACGTTATCTCGGCGATCACCGACGGAAACGCGGTTATCACGGGGCAGAGTACGGCGGCGGAGGCGGAGCAGCTTGCATCCACCATCCGTATCGGCGGACTGAAGCTGGAACTGGAAGAACTGCGTTCCAACGTGGTGGGGGCACAGCTTGGTTCGGCGGCGATCCAGACCAGCCTGATTGCGGCGGCAGTCGGTTTTGCGCTGGTGGTCGTTTTCATGATTGGGGTATACTATGCGGCAGGATTTGCGGCGTCTCTGGCGCTGTGCCTGTATACGGAGCTTATGATCATCCTGATGTATGCCTTTGAGGTGACATTAACCCTGCCCGGTATTGCGGGTATTATTCTGACTGTCGGTATGGCGGTAGATGCGAACGTGATTATCTTCGCCCGTATCCGAGAGGAGATCGCGGCAGGAAAGGGTGTGCAGAATGCGATTAAGATCGGTTTCCAGAAGGCCTTGTCCGCGATTCTGGACGGCAATATCACCACCCTGATTGCAGGTCTGGTTCTTTATTTCATGGGAAGCGGCACGATCAAGGGCTTTTCCATTACCTTGATGTTAGGTATTATCATTTCCATGTTTACAGCCCTTGTGGTGACGAAGTTCCTGGTGAATATCTTCTATGCGCTGGGTATCCAGAGCGAGAAGGCGTACGGTGTGGCGAAGGAGAGAAAGACCATCAACTTCCTCTCCAAAAGATACGTGTTCTTCGGTATTTCCATCGCTGCGATCCTTGCAGGGTTTGTGGCTATGGGTATCAATAAGTCCAGCATCGGCATGACGATGAACTACAGTCTTGACTTTGTGGGCGGTACTTCCACAACCATGACTTTGAATGAGGATATGAGTATTGAGGAGATCGACGCGCAGATCGTTCCCCACATCGAGAAGATCACCGGCGACGGCAACGTGATGAGTACGAAGGTGGCCGGCTCCAACGATATTATTATAAAGACAAGGACGTTAAATGTGCAGGAGAGAGAAGCATTTAACGATGTGATGGTAAATAACTTCGGTGTGGATGAGAACAGTATCACGGCGGAAACCATCAGCGCGACGATCAGCTCTGAGATGCAGTCAGGGGCGATCAAGGCGATTCTGGTGTCCACGGTGCTGATGCTTCTGTATATCTGGTTCCGCTTTAAGGATATCCGCTTCGGCGCAAGCTCTGTGATTGCACTGCTGCACGATGTGCTGGTGGTGCTGGCGTTCTACGCGATTGTGAGGGTGTCCGTGGGAAATACCTTTATCGCGTGTATGCTGACGATTGTCGGTTACTCTATCAACGCCACCATCGTTATTTTTGACCGTGTGCGTGAGAATCTGCGCGGGATGCGGAGTAAGGAAGGTCTGGAGGAGATGGTCAACAGGAGTATCACCCAGACGCTCACGAGAAGTATCTTTACTTCCCTGACCACTTTCTTCATGGTGGCGGCCCTGGAAGTGTTCGGCGTTTCCTCCATCCGGGAGTTCGCCCTGCCTCTGATGGCTGGTATCATCTGCGGTACGTATTCTTCCATCTGCCTGACAGGCGCGCTCTGGTATGTGTTCCGTACGAAGCTTGTGAAGGCGAATAAGTAAAATTGCAGCCGGCATCTGTCTGCCAAATTCATGCAGGCATGATTTGTCAGATAGATGTGGTCTGGCTGAACTGGTATTATAAATTACCCTCTGAAAATGTTACAATGGGTTGTGACTTTTCGGAGGGTTTTGTTGATTATTCAGAAAGGTGCGGCGGGATATTTTATGGCGAAATGGATGGTGTCAGCAAAGAAAGCGGATTTTAACGGGATAGCAAAGAGGTTTGGGATCGACCCGGTGATTGCCAGGATTATACGCAACAGGGACGTGGAGGATGAGGCGGCCATCGAGAAGTTCCTGCACGGCACTACGGCGGATCTGTACGATCCATCCCTTTTGAAGGACGCCGGGAAGGCGGCGGATATTCTCTGCGAAAAGACGAGAGAACGGAAGAAAATCCGGGTAATCGGTGATTATGACATTGACGGTGTCTGCGCCTCCTATATTTTAATTGCCTGTCTGGAGAAGTGCGGCGCAGCGGCGGATGTGGTGATTCCCCACAGGATTCAGGACGGCTACGGGCTGAACGACCGATTGATCGAGGAAGCTGCCGGGGAGGACGTGGATACGATTCTCACCTGTGACAACGGCATTGCGGCGCTGTCGCAGATTGCCCACGCAAAGGAACTTGGGATGACGGTGATCGTGACGGACCACCATGAGGTGCCCTACGAAGTGGGTGCAGATGAAAGCCGTGTGGAAACGCTGCCTCCGGCGGATGCGGTGGCAGATCCGAAACAGAGCGGCTGTCATTATCCCTATAAGGGCATCTGCGGCGCGGTGGTGGCATATAAACTAATGGAGATATATCTTGGGAAAATGGCGCAGGCGGGAACTTTGCCCACTGTGGAGGCTGACGCGCTTTTGAAGGAGCTTCTGGCTTTCGCAGGGTTTGCCACGGTGGGGGATGTGATGGAGCTGACCGATGAAAACCGCATTCTGGTCAGGTATGGCCTGCGGCAGATTGAGCAGTCATCTAATTTGGGACTGCGCGCGCTGCTAACAGTGAATGACCTGACGCAGAAGCGTCTGACCGGGTATCATGTCGGCTTTGTTCTCGGCCCCTGTTTGAATGCAACGGGACGGCTGGACACGGCGGCAAGGGCGCTTGCCATGTTTCGGACGAAGGATCAGGCGGAGGCTGTTACCATTGCGGGGGAATTGAAGGCGTTGAACGACAGCCGCAAAGAGATGACCCTGCTCGGGACGGCGCAGGCTATGGAGCAGATTGAGAATACGGCGATCCGGGAGGATAAGGTACTTGTGGTTTATCTTCCGGACTGCCACGAGAGTCTGGCAGGGATTATCGCCGGGCGGATCAGGGAGCGGTATCACAAGCCGGTTTTTGTCCTGACGCGCGGCGAGGAGGGCGTGAAGGGATCAGGGCGTTCCATCGAGGCTTACCACATGTACGATAAGATGAGTGAGTGCAAGGACCTGTACACGAAGTACGGCGGGCATAAGATGGCGGCGGGGGTGTCCATGCCGGAGGAGAACGTCGAGGCGTTTCGGAGGTTTCTGAACGTTCACAGCGGTTTGCACGAGGAAGATTTGGTGGAGGTCATACATATCGACGTGCCTATGCCTATGTCCTATGTAACCCCAGAGCTTGTCAGACAGCTTTCCCTTCTGGAACCTTTCGGCAACGGCAACCCGAAGCCGGTTTTCGCCCAGAAAAATGTGCGGGTATGCAGAGGGAGGATTCTGGGGAAAAATAGGAATGTGGGGAAATACCGTGTGGCTGACGAAGCAGGGCGGGAGTATGACATGATGTATTTCGGTGATCTGGAACAGTGGCATACGTTTCTGTCAGCCCATTTCGGGCAGGAGGAGACAGACCGGCTCTACGCCGGGGGCAGCGCAGCCATTGTAATCAGCGTGATCTATTACCCCGACATTAACGTATACCGGGGCGTCGAGTCCCTGCAGATGGTGATGCAGGATTATAGTGCCTAAGCAAAAGAAAAACAAGCGGCAGCGCAGCTGACATTTGTTTTTCTTGCGGCACTAACGAGCAAATGTCCGATGAAATCGGACGTAGAGCGCTGAAAGCGCGGATTTGCGAGTCCTATGCCTGAGCAAAGAAAAACAAACCGCAGGACACGAAAAAGCCCGGGTGTTCCGGGCTCTTCCGCAGTTTTCTTATGAGGGGGAGATAGTGAATTCATCAACTATCTTGATACCTATCATAAAGGGTAATTGTGTCTAAAATGTGTTTAGAGTATGAAGGAAAAATAAAAAAACATTAAGAAACTTTAAAAAGAGATAAAAAGACAAAAATTGCAAAAACGCTATTTTCGTGCTATCTTACTATATAAATAAATATAAGAAATATAGGATGATTTAGAACAGGGTTAGGCCCGGGTTCTGACAGGGAGGAAATTATGGCAGCTTTAGGCGATCTGTTAAAGGAAGTATCTTATGAGTGCGTATGCGGTACGGCGGAGCGGGAAATAACGGATGTGATATATGATTCCCGAAAGGTGACCGAAGGCTGTCTGTTTGTCTGCATTCCCGGGGCAAAGGCGGACGGGCATAAGTTTGCGGCGGATGCGGTGCGCGCAGGGGCGGCCGCCCTGCTTACGGAACATGAGGTGGAACTGCCCGAAGGGGCGGATGTGACGGTGATCCGGGTTGCGGATGTACGCTTCGCTTTTGCCTTTGCCTCGGCGGCTTATTTCGGTCATCCCGCTAAGCAGATGAAGATCATCGGCATTACGGGCACGAAGGGCAAAACGACCACCACCTATCTGGTGAAGTCCATTCTGGAACAGGCCGGTAGGAAGGTGGGGCTGATCGGCACCATAGAAGTCATTATCGGGGAGACTCATATTCATGCGGAAAATACCACGCCGCAGTCTTATCTGGTGCAGAAATATTTTCGGATGATGGCGGACGCGGGCTGCGATACGGTAGTGATGGAGGTTTCGTCACAGGGGCTGATGCTGCACAGAACGCAGGGGTTTGTCTTTGACTTCGGGATTTTCACGAATTTGGAGCCGGACCATATCGGGGAAAATGAGCATAAAGATTTTGACGATTATCTGCACTGCAAGAGTCTGCTGTTTAGACAGTGCAGAGTAGGGATTGTGAACCGGGACGATTCCCACTGGGAGGCGGTCACGAAAGACTGCACCTGTCAGCTGGAAACTTACGGGATTGATACGAATGCGGATCTGCGGGCGGAGGATATTGCTTTTCTGAACGAGGGCGGGAGCCTTGGCATGCGTTTTACGGCGAAAGGGCTTACTGAGCTCTCGGTCAAACTCGCATCGCCCGGCAGATTCAACGTTTACAATGCGCTTACGGCGATAGCCATCTGCAGGCATTTCGGTGTGGACGGGGAAAAGATACGCACAGCGCTTGCGGCGGCAAAGGTGAAAGGCAGGACAGAGATGGTGAAGGTGTCCGACGACTTTACCCTGATGATCGACTATGCCCACAATGCCATGGCGCTGAAAAGCCTGTTGGAGACACTGCGCGCCTACAATCCCCACAGACTGGTCTGTCTTTTTGGCTGCGGCGGAAACCGGGCGAAATCCAGACGTTACGAGATGGGAGAGGTCAGCGGCCGCATGGCGGATCTGACGATCATTACTTCCGACAATCCGCGGACGGAGGAGCCTCAGGCAATCATTGATGATATTAAGACCGGGATTGCGAAGACGGACGGAAAATACGTGGAGATCTGCGACAGAAAGGAAGCCATTGCCTACGCCATTGACCACGGCGAGCCGGGGGATATCATTGTGCTGGCGGGCAAGGGGCATGAGGATTATCAGGAGATAAACGGCGTAAAATACCCGATGGACGAGAGGGTGCTGATACAGGAAATTTTAGAGGAGCGGGCATGACCAAGCGGTATGCGGACGTTATAATAGATATTGCCCATGAGAAGGTAGACCGGGTTTTCCAGTACCGAATCCCGGATGAGCTTGTGGAGATGGTAAAGCCGGGCGTGCAGGTGCGTGTGCCTTTCGGCAACGGCAACAGGGAGCGGACGGGATATGTGGTGGATCTTGCAAAGGAGGCGGATTATCCCCCAGAGAAGATCAAGCCAGTCCTCTCCGTGGATGAGAAAGGTATGACCGTGGAGGGCATGCAGATCCGAATCGCCTACTGGTTAAAGAGCAATTACGGCGGAACGACCATTGCAGCGTTAAAGACTGTGCTCCCCGTGAAACAGAAGCAGAAGCTGCTTGAGAAAAAGAAGGTGCTGCGGTGTCTGTCAGGGGAGGAAACCGCACAGGCGGCGGGCGAGTGTGAAAGAAAGCGCCAGCGGGCGAAGGCGCGGGTGCTGGCGGCTCTGCAGACGGAGGAGGAACTGCCTTACGAGTTAATCAGGCAGAAGCTCCATGTGACGGCGGCCACGCTGCAGGCGCTGGAGAGACAGGGGTATCTCCGTATAGAAAAGGAAGCTTTTTACCGCAACCCCGTCAAGGCGGCGGACCGAAGTGAGATCCGTCCCGTGTTGAATCAGTCTCAGCGGCATATCATAGAGGATGTGCTTGCGGATTACCGCGCCGGACGTCCGGGGGTGCATCTGGTGCACGGCGTCACGGGCAGCGGAAAGACGGAGGTGTACCTTGGCATCATCGAGGAGATGATTGCCATGGGAAAACAGGCGATTATGCTAATCCCCGAGATTGCACTGACGTACCAGACCCTCCTGCGGTTTTACAAGAGATTCGGGGACCGGGTGTCGGTGATCAATTCCTCGCTGTCCGCAGGAGAGAGATATGACCAGATCGAGCGGGCGAAGGCGGGGGAGATCGACGTGATGATCGGGCCGCGCTCGGCGCTGTTTACGCCCTTTGCAAACCTTGGGGTCATCGTGGTGGATGAGGAGCATGAAAACAGCTATAAGAGCGAGAGTTCGCCGCGTTATCATGCAAGGGAGACGGCGGTGGAGATCGCTTCCCTGTACGGCGCAAGTGTGGTGCTGGGATCGGCGACGCCGTCCATGGAGGCATATTACCGCGCCACCCACGGAGAATATAAGCTGTATGAGATGAAGGAGCGTCCCGGGAACAGTATGCTCCCGGCGGTGCATACGATAGACCTGAGGGAAGAGCTGAAACAGGGGAACCGTTCCATGTTCAGCAGGAAGCTGAAAGAGCTGATGCAAAACAGGCTTTCCAGAGGAGAGCAGACAATCCTATTTTTAAACAGGAGGGGCTATGCGGGATTTATCTCCTGCCGCTCCTGCGGTCATGTGATGAAGTGCCCGCACTGTGACGTATCTTTGTCGGAGCACAGAAACGGGATGCTTGCCTGCCATTACTGCGGGTATCAGGAGAGAAAGCCGGGGAAATGTCCGGCCTGCGGCTCCCCCTATCTGATGGGTTTCAAGGCGGGGACAGAGCAGGTGGAGGAGGCGATTCACAGGGAGTTTCCGAAAGCGAGGGTGCTTCGCATGGACGCGGACACCACCCGCAGGAAGGACAGCTACGAGCGAATCCTTTCCGCCTTTGCGGACGAGGAGGCGGATATTCTCGTGGGAACGCAGATGATTGTGAAAGGGCATGATTTCCCCGGCGTGACGCTGGTGGGCGTGCTGGCGGCGGATCTATCCTTAAACCGAAACGATTACCGGGCGGGGGAACGCACTTTTCAGCTTCTGACCCAGGCGGCGGGACGGGCGGGCAGGGGAGAGAGGCCGGGAGAAGTGGTGATCCAGACCTACCAGCCGGAGCATTACAGCGTGGTCTATGCGGCCCTGCAGGATTATCAGGGATTTTACGGGGAGGAGATCGCCTACAGGGGACTTGTGGGCTACCCGCCCGTGGAACATATGCTGGCGGTTCTCATAGTCTCCCGTGTGCAGGAGGAAGGGGAGCGGCTGGGAATGGAAATGACTGATTTGGTCAAAAGAGAGATGGGCGGTGCGGCAGGGCTTAGGGTAATCGGACCGGCGCAGGCCGCAATCGGAAAGATAGCCGACCTTTACCGCCATAGCTTTTATGTCAGGCATGGAGAATATCGGATATTGGTGGAAGTAAAGGACCGGCTGGAGAATTTTTGCAGGGAAAGAGAGCTCAAAGGACAGACGGTGCAGTTTGATTTTGACCCTATGAATACATTTTAAAGAAACAGGAAATTTAAAAAGGCAGGAGGAAAAGCAGTATGGCAACCAGAAAAGTCAGAGAGATGGGAGATCCGGTTTTGGGAAAGAGGTGCAAGGAGGTGACGGAGATCACGCCCCGGCTGCAGGAGTTGATCGACGATATGTTTGAGACGCTGTATGAGGAGAACGGGGTGGGACTGGCGGCGCCCCAGGTAGGAATTTTAAAGCGCATCGTGGTGATTGATACGACCGGGGAAGATCCCCTTTTGCTTATAAACCCGAAGGTATTGGAGACAAGCGGGGAGCAGGATGGCTATGAGGGATGTTTAAGCGTTCCGGGAAAAAGCGGGAAGGTGACCAGGCCTAATTATGTGAAGGCGCTTGCCTATGATGAGAATATGGAACCCTTTGAAATTGAAGGGACGGAGCTGCTCGCAAGGGCTATCTGTCACGAGATGGACCATCTGGAGGGGCACCTGTATGTGGAAAAAGTGCACGGACCTCTCGTGAATACGGAGGATCTGCAGGAGGAAGAGTGATTCTGGTCCTGTATTGCTGTGCTCGGGCCAAGGCGCAAAAGCTGGCAGGGTGGGAAGCGAAACGGAGTCCGGCAGAGATGGTCCTTCGCCGGGGACAGAGAAATTTCCGTGGTTTTTTGAAAGGAGAGCGTTGATTATATGAGAGTGGTGTTTATGGGAACGCCTGATTTTGCGGTGGGCGCGCTGGAGGCGATCATAAAAGCCGGGCATGAGATGGCGGCGGTGGTGACGCAGCCGGATAAGCCGAAAGGCAGGGGGAAGGAAGTGCAGATGACGCCTGTCAAAGTGTGTGCACAAAAGCACGGCATTCCCGTGTTCCAGCCCGTGAAAATCAAGGAGCCGGAGGCGGTGGAAACGCTTCGCGGTTTTGGGGCGGATATCTTTGTAGTGGCGGCTTTCGGGCAGATTCTCTCGGAGGAGATCCTTGAGATGCCAAAGTACGGATGTGTGAATATCCATGCGTCGCTGCTGCCGAAGTACCGCGGCGCGGGACCGATCCAGTGGGCGATCATCAACGGAGAAAAGATAACGGGTGTTACCATCATGCAGATGGACAAGGGGCTGGACACCGGGGATATGCTTTTTAAGACAAAGGTGGAGATCGCCCCTGACGAGACGGCGGATACCCTGCATGACAAGCTGGCGGCAGCGGGCGCGGGGCTGATCGTGGAGGCGCTTGCGAAGATAGAAGCGGGCGATGTGACGCCTGAGAAACAGAACGACGAAGAGTCCTGCTACGCAAAGATGCTGCACAAATCCATGGGGAAAATCGACTGGAACATGGAGGCGGATAAACTGGACTGCCTGATCCGTGGACTGATTTCCTGGCCGGGGGCTTCCACCGTTTATCGTGGAAAAACTCTGAAAATATGGCAGGAGGAAGTGGTATCGGAGGAGATGTCTGCCGTGTGCATGCCACTTGGGCAGGAGTCGGCAGCCGGAAACGGCATGACGGGGCAGGGTGACGAAGCGCCGGGCACGGTTGTCTGGGTGGACAAGGATGCCTTCTATGTGCAGACGGGCAGGGGGGTGCTCAAGGTACTCTCTGTGCAGCCGGAAGGCAAAAAGCGTATGGCGGTGAAGGACTTCCTGCTCGGATACCCGGTGAAGCCGGGCGATTCGTTTGAGAAAGGATGATGAATATGGGATATTATGGGTATGGATTGGGATATTACTTTGATCCGACGTATTTTCTGGTTCTGATCGGGGCGGTGCTCTGTCTATGGGCACAGGCGAGAGTCAGTTCCACTTACAATAAGTTTTCCAGAGTGCAGAGCCGGACGGGGATGACTGGCGCACAGGCGGCGCAGAGGATCCTGCAGATGTCGGGGATTTATGACGTGCGTATCGAGCATGTGGGCGGGAGCCTTACCGATCACTACGACCCGGCGCACAAAGTGCTGCGTCTCTCGGACACCGTGTACGGCTCGGCTTCCGTGGCGGCGATTGGGGTGGCCGCGCACGAGTGCGGGCATGCCGTGCAGCACGATAAGGGCTATGCGCCCTTAAAACTCCGCTCCGCTCTTGTGCCTGTGGCAAATATCGGTTCCAAGGCGGGGATTCCGCTTATTATTCTGGGAGCGGTTCTGGGGATGAACCAGATGCTCATTCAGATCGGAATCTGGGTGTTTGCGCTGGCAGTGCTCTTTCAGGTGGTGACCCTGCCTGTGGAGTTCAACGCATCCGGCAGGGCGCTTGCCATGCTGGGGGATTACGGTATGCTGGAGCGGGACGAGGCGGCAGGATGCCGGAAGGTGCTGAAGGCGGCGGCCCTGACCTATGTGGCGGCGGCAGCGTCGTCGATCTTGCAGCTTCTGCGCCTGGTGCTTCTGTTCGGCAACAGAAGCCGGGACGATTAACGTGAAAAATGCGAAAAGTACGGGCATTCTCTGCATAGATTAAAACTTCTGTATAAATGGAATCATGGGAGAGCATGGCATGGCACAGGTCAATACACGGGAGATAGTTCTGGATATCCTGCTGGAGCTGTCCGGGCAGACAGAATACAGCAACGTCCTGATCGGGGCGGCGCTTGATAAATACGATTATCTGGACGGTAAGGAGAAAGCGTTTATCAAGCGGGTCAGCGAGGGGACGATTGAGAGGCGGATTCATCTTGACTATGTGTTGGACTTATATTCTAAAACACCTGTTATCAAAATGAAGCCGCTGATCAGGGAGCTGCTGCGCATGAGTGTGTACCAGCTCCTGTTCATGGAGCATATTCCGGCGTCGGCGGTGTGCAACGAGGCGGTAAAACTTGCAAAGAAGCGCAGATTCCAGAGCCTGCAGGGATATGTGAACGGCGTGCTGCGCAATATTTCCAGAGGCCGGGAGGATATTTCCCTGCCTGACAGGCGGACGGACCAGACAGCCTTTTTGTCTGTGCGCTATTCGATGCCGCCCTGGCTGGTAACGCATTTTTTGGAAAGCTATGGGGAGGAGGCCTGTGAAAAGATTCTGCAGGCTTATCTGGAGAGGGGCGCGGTCAGTGTGCGCCTGGACGAGCGGCTGTCTGAAACGGATAGGGAGGCGCTCCTTGCCTCATGGGAAAAGGAGGGCGCTAAAGTGCGCAGACACCCGTATCTGCCCTATGCGGCCGGATTGCAGGGCGTGTCCGGCGTCCGTAGTCTTGCGGGGTATCAGGAGGGGCTGTTTTTTGTACAGGACGTCAGTTCCATGCTTGTGGTGGAAGCTGCGGGGATTTGTCCCGGCGATACGGTGATAGACGTCTGCGCGGCTCCCGGCGGCAAGGCGCTTCACGCGGCGGTGAAGCTGAACGGCACGGGCGAGGTCATTGCCTGCGACGTAAGCAGCCATAAAACAGATAAGATCGAGGAAAACCGTGCCAGACTCGGCTTGGAAAACGTGGCAGTCCGCGTGCAGGACGCGAGGGTAAGAGACGATTCCCTTGTGGGAAGGGCTGACGTCCTGTTGGCTGACGTGCCGTGCTCGGGGCTTGGCGTGATCGGCCACAAGCAGGACATCAAGTACCGGGTGACAAAGGAATCCCTGGCGGAGATCCAGACCTTACAGAAAGATATAATAACAAATGTTATAAATTATATAAAGCCCGGCGGCATCATGATGTACAGCACCTGTACGATGAATCCCGGGGAGAATGAAGAGATGGCGGCATGGATTTGCGAAACCTTTGGCCTGGAGCCGGTTGACATGAAAGACAGATTGCCTGTGGCGCTTACAAAGGAGACGGGAGAGGGGATGCTGCAGCTTCTGCCGGGAGTCCACGAGACGGACGGTTTCTTTCTGGCGAAACTGCGGAAGAAGTAAAGTCGGGTTTCAGGGAAGCAGAACCTGGTTTAGAAGAAGCAGAAGCGGGTTTACGAGAAGCAGAATCTGGCATAGGAGAAGGAACAGAGGGAAAGCGTAAATGTTGGAGAAGAAGGATATCAAGTCCCTCACATTGGCGGAACTGAAAGCAGAGATGGCGGCGCTCGGGGAAAAGCCATTCCGGGCGGTACAGCTTTACGAGTGGATGCATAAGAAACAGGCGCGCGGTTTTGCGGAAATGACGAACATTCCCCTGGCTATGAAAGAGAAATGTGGGGAAAGCTATCATTATACGGCGCTGCGCACGGCGGCGGTGCAGGAGTCGGCCATAGACGGCACGAAAAAGTATCTTTTCGCGCTGTCTGACGGCAACATGGTTGAGAGTGTGTGGATGCGTTATAAACACGGCAATTCGGTCTGTATTTCCTCTCAGGTGGGGTGTCGTATGGGATGCCGTTTCTGCGCCTCCACGCTGGACGGACTGGTGCGCAGCCTGTCCCCGTCGGAGATGCTCGACCAGATCTACGCGATCACGCGGGAGACGGGAGAGCGGGTTTCCAATGTGGTGGTGATGGGAAGCGGGGAGCCTCTTGACAATTATGACAATCTCCTGCGGTTTATCACGCTGCTCACGGATGAGAACGGGCTGCATATCAGCCAGAGGAACGTGACGGTGTCTACCTGCGGGATTGTGCCCATGATGAGGGAACTGGCGAAAGAGAAACTGCAGATTACGCTGGCACTGTCCCTGCACGCGGCGACGGACGAAAAACGGCGGGAGCTGATGCCAATCGCCAACCAGTATACGCTTGCGGAGCTGATGGACTGCTGCGTTTACTATTTCGAGCAGACCGGGCGGCGGATTACCTTTGAGTACAGTCTTGTGCGGGACGTCAACGATACGAGGAAGGACGCGGAGACGCTGGCGGACCTGATCCGGGGGTTAAACTGCCATGTGAATCTGATACCGGTCAATCCCGTCAGGGAAAGGGCCTATGTGCAGTCCGAGAGGCAGGCGGTGGAGGCTTTCGCCGCGCATCTTAAGAAAAGGGGGATTAACGCCACCGTCCGAAGGGAGATGGGGCGGGACATCGACGGCGCCTGCGGACAGCTCAGACGGAGATTCCTTTAATTTGCTTGCTCTTTTGCAGGGAATATGCTAACATGGGTAATTGGTAAATTATGCAAATCATTACAAAACGGAGGAATACGCTGTGTTAAAGTCTTATGCGCTGACAGACATCGGGCGAAGAAGACAATTAAATCAGGATTATATTTATTGCAGCGAGTCGCCTGTCGGAAATCTGCCGAATCTCTTTATTGTGGCGGACGGCATGGGCGGCCACAAGGCGGGAGATTACGCCTCCGACCTTGCGGTGGAAACCGTTGTCGGGGAAGCGGCGGCGTCCTTCGAGAAGAGCCCGGAGAAGATACTGAATCATGCGATTGCCCGTGCCAACGAAATTCTGCGCAGGCGGGCCAGCGAGGATTACTCCCTAAACGGCATGGGGACAACGCTTGTTGCCGCTACCTGTGTCGGCCGCTATCTGGAAGTGGCGAATGTGGGGGACAGCAGGCTCTATGTGATTGGTGAGGAGATCGTGCAGATCACGGAGGATCATTCCCTTGTGGAGGAGATGGTCCGAATGGGCGGAATCGGCAGGGAAGAGGCCAGAAACCACCCGGATAAAAACATCATTACCCGCGCGGTAGGCGCACGGGATGATGTGGAGGTTGATTTTTTCAATCTGGAATTACAGACAGGAGATATGGTTTTACTTTGTTCGGATGGTTTGACTAACATGGTGGATGACGAGACGATATGCCGGATTCTGAGAAACGGCAAAAGCCTCAGGGACAGGGTAGAAGAACTGGTAGAGACAGCCAACGCAAACGGCGGCAGAGACAATATATCGGTGATCGTTATCGAACCGTTAGCAGACGAGGATTCGTATGAAAAATCATATGAAAACGCTCCGGAATGAGGTAGAACATGATTAAGATAGGTATGATGATCGCTGACCGGTATGAGATCCTTGAAAAGATCGGAACCGGCGGCATGTCAGATGTATATAAAGCAAAAGATCATAAGCTGAACCGTTTTGTGGCGGTTAAAGTTTTAAAACAGGAATTTAGTGAAAACGCCAATTTTGTCTCAAAATTCCGTATCGAGGCACAGGCGGCGGCAGGTCTTATGCACCCCAATATCGTCAATGTCTATGATGTGGGCGAGGAGGGTGAGAATCACTATATCGTCATGGAGCTTGTGGAGGGGATCACCCTCAAGAAATATATCGAGAAGAAGGCGAGGCTTTCCGTCAAGGAGGCGGTGAGCATTGCGATTCAGGTTTCCATGGGAATCGAGGCGGCGCACAACAACCACATCATACACAGGGATATCAAGCCGCAGAATATCATTATTTCCAAGGAAGGCAAAGTGAAGGTGACGGACTTTGGTATCGCAAAGGCCGCTACCAGCAATACGATCACCTCCAACGTCATGGGGAGTGTGCACTATACGTCGCCGGAGCAGGCGAGAGGCGGCTACAGCGACGAGAAGAGCGATATCTACTCGCTGGGCATTACCATGTTCGAAATGCTTACGGGCAGAGTGCCCTTTAACGGGGAGACTACGGTAGCCATAGCGATCAAACATATTCAGGAAGAATTTCCTTCACCGAGGGAGTATGTGCCGGAGATACCGGTCTGCGTGGAACAGATTGTCTTTAAGTGCTGCCAGAAAAGCCCGGACAGGAGATACCAGTCCATGTCTGAGCTGATTGTAGATTTAAAACAGTCGCTGATCAGCCCGGACGAGGATTTTGTCAAAGTGGCGGACCCGGACGAGGAGGCTTCCACCCGCATGATAACGGACCGGGATATGGTGCAGATCAAGCGTCAGTCGGATAGCCGGGATTCCATGGACGAGGCAATGCGCCTAAAGAAAGATGTCAGGGACAGGGATCATGCGCGTTCTTATGAGGATGAGGACGACGAGGACTGGGACGACGACGAGGAGGATTACGATCCCAAGATGGAGAAGATCACTACCATACTGGCGGTGGTGGCAGCTCTGTTAATCGGCTGTATCCTGATCTTTCTGGTAGGAAGGGCGATGGGCGTCTTTACTTTCGGCGGGGAAAATGCGCCGGAGGAGCAGGAACAGGAGACAGAACAGGTGGAGATGATCCGCGTGGTCGGTATGCATGTGGATGAAGCGAAACGCTTGCTTCTGGATTTGGAACTTTCGCCTGAAATCAAATATGAGGAGACCAGCTCGTACGATGCGGGCACGGTGCTTCGCGCAAGCGTGCAGGACGGGCTGATGATAGATAAGGGGACTACGATTGTGCTCACGGTGGCGGAGGCTGCAGAAGGGGTACAGGTTCCCGATGCGACAGGAAAATCCCAGACGGAAGGCACTGCCCTTCTGGAAAAAGAGGGATTTGTGGTAAATGTGGTGGAGAGCTATGACCCGAAGGTGGAAAAAGGCATAGTGATCTCGCAGTCTCCTGAGGCAGGGACGACGGCGTCCGCCGGTTCCAGCATCACCATCCGCGTCAGCCAGGGCGCGGAGGACAATAAGGTCAGGGTGCCGGATGTGGTGGGCATGACGGAGATGGACGCTACGGTCACGCTGACGGAAAGCGGGCTTCCTGTGGGCAATGTCACGGAGACGACCCATGAGGACCCGGCGCTTACCGATATGGTATGCTATCAGAGTTATTCGGTCGGCTCCTATGTGGATAAAGGGACGCCTGTTGATCTGCGGATCAGTACAGGTCCTTCCCAGAAGACTTATAAGTATTCGGAGGGCATCACAGCGCCCACGGAGGATGCGTCTTATCAGAGCGGTATGCAGGTAAACGTAACGCTCACTGCCGACGATGGCACGCAGCTTTTGAATACACAGACTACCACTTTCCCTGTGGGAGTCAACTATACGGGAATTAAGTCAGCCACAGGAATCATCCGTTTCACCTTTACGGTGCAGACGGAGCCTATCACGGTTACCAATCCCGAAACGGGGGAGACGACGACCGAGGGCGGCGGGACAGAGACAAAGACCGTGGAGAGAAAGGTTGATTTTGTAGAAGAATAAAGCGAGAAGTGTGTGAGAAGTACTTCTGGAACGCAGCAGCAGAGGCGGCGTCGCAAAGTCAGCATAGCTGACTTGGAAGTACTAAGTCTCACACAGGAGAATGCCTGAAATGCGGCATTTTCCGTACGGATTTGAGAAGGGAATATGAAAGGTAAGATAATGAAAGGGATCGCCGGGTTCTACTATGTGCATGTGGAGGGGCGCGGCGTCTACGAGTGCAAGGCAAAGGGAATATTCAGAAAAGAGGGAATCAAGCCCCTGGTCGGGGATGACGTCGGGATGGACGTGCTGGATGAAACGGAGATGCTCGGAAATATCCGGGAGATCCTGCCGCGGAAAAGCGCGCTCCTTCGGCCGGCGGTGGCAAATGTAGACCAGGCCTTGATTCTCTTTGCCATTGTGAAACCGAATCCGAACTTTAATCTGCTGGACCGTTTTCTGATCCGGATGGAGCAGCAGGAACTTCCCACGGTGATCTGCTTTAACAAAGAGGATATCGCCTCACAGGAAGAGAAGGATGCGCTTCGCAGGGCGTACGAGACTTGCGGGTATCGGGTGTTATTTATAAGCGTTCTGGAAAACAGGGGGCTGGATCAGGTACGGGAGCTGCTGGCGGGAAAGACCACCGCGCTCGCCGGACCGAGCGGCGTCGGCAAGTCTTCCCTGATCAACCAGCTTTCTCCCGAAACGAAGATGGAGACGGGGGAGATCAGTGAGAAGATCAAGCGGGGCAGGCATACCACCAGACATTCGGAGATCATTGCGCTGGGGGACGGCACTTATATCATGGATACGCCGGGTTTTACCTCCCTCGATATGCCGGATATCACGAAGGAGGAGCTTGGCGGGTATTATCCCGAGTTCCGCGCCTACGAACCATACTGTAAGTTTCGCGGCTGCGCCCATATCAGCGAGCCGGAATGCAGGGTCAAAGAGGCAGTGGAGGAGGGCGGGATCAGTCTTGTGCGGTATGAGAATTATACGGTTTTGTATCGGGAGTTAAAAGAAAGCAGGCGTTATTGAAACATAACCGCCTGCTGACTGTCGCTTTTTGCCCAGAAACTACAGTGTTCCCAGATAGGACCCTTTCCACGTTGCCAGCACAAACCGTCTGTCCTCGTCAAACATGAGAAAGTCCGATACATATTCATAATCGAAATCCGCTATCTTTTCCATGTCAGCGAGGCAGTATAGGCTGGACAGGGACGGCGCTGCCTCATACGCCTTGTAGTCGCGCGGGTCACACTGCTTTCCAAAATCAACAAACAGGTATTTTTCACCTTCAGATATCCAGATTCTGTCATACAGCGTGCCGGTCGCGGTTTTCCACGCAGACGGCAGTTCTATTCTTGCAGCTTCCGCAAAATTTTTGTCTGTTTTTATGAGCAGGTTCTTTTTCCAGTCCACATAGTAATTATGGGTCCTGCAGAATGACAGTCCATGCAGACGGTCGGGTATGCTGTCAAATTCCCGCACCGTCTGATAGTCGATGTTTCCTATATCCGCCGGTGACACCTGAGCCCTGCCCTTTGTGTTACCGCCCGCCATCTCATCAGCCATAATCCTGTAAATGCGGTCGCTGTAAACATCATAGTGCATGGAGACGGTTTTTGGAAGCCGCCCCAATACAACATTTGTCGGTCCGTCCAGAATCTGGTGTTTAATGCTCGAGCAGTCTAAAAACATGGTTCTGCCGTCCCAGTCAAAATCCAGCACGCCGCCGTCATCATGCGAAAACACGATCTTATCCCCTTCTCTGCGCTCCATCGCGCACCTTCCGATCTCTTCCCCGTTCTCCAGTGAAATCAGCGCGATCATCCCGGATGTATTTTTCACAGCCAGCAGTTTTTTGTCCCCGGAAACGGCTGTCTCTGACAGATTGCTGAGTGATTTTACGGACTGCTGCAGCTTTCCACCTTCCAAATCATATACATATGCCGTATTTCTGCTGACTGTAACGAGCAGCTTTTCGTCCTTGGTTATGTATGGCGTAAATCCGCCCTTTAGCTTTTTTGTCTTCATAAATCGTCCTCCTAATAAATATATCCTACTATGAATGGTGTATGGAGGCAATGTCTTTTTAGGTTCTCTCATTTTTCATGGAAGCATACTTGCACCCGATAGGCTGGGCAGATATACTAATGGCAGAGGAAGGTTTTCGCGATGATGAAGAGAAGGATACTGAGTACGGTCATAGTGGTCTGCTTACTGTTTGCGGTCAGCAGTGCGGATCAGGAAAAGATGGATGCTGCCCAAATTGATACTTCTGTGGAAGACCTTGCGCCGGAATCAGTGGAAGAGGACGTCCAAAACGGGAAAGAGACAGTGCAGGCAGAGGAAGATGTAGAAGACGGACCGAATGCAGGACAGCCAGGGGCAGACGCGGAGAGCGGAGAGGAGACAGAGCCGAAGACAGCGGACGCTTTGTATTTGAGAAAAGGTTCTGCCCGGCTTGCGCAGATGGTGGAGGAGCAGTCGGAAGCGTTGGAGGGATATGCGTCCTTTCTGCAGGAATACGAGCTGCCAAGGCAGGATGGCGGTAGTGGGCAGGAACCCGGATTTGCCTTGCTTTATCTGGACGGAGATGAGGTGCCGGAGCTGGTCGTAATGGAGGGAATCGCACATGCACAGGGCGCGTCCGTCTTTATGTTTCGGGACGGTAAGGTAATTGCCTTAGGCACATACGGGCAGTACGGCGCTATGCCGTACCGGGAGAAGGAAGGACTCCTGTTTGACGATTACGACACGCAGGGAAATCTTCACTTCGGGGTGTATCAGATCGAGGAAGATCATCCGGCGCTCCTGCAAAGTTACGATTATTGGGCGGGGCTGCCGGAAGGAGGAGAAGAACCCGCCTATTGGGTAGACGGGAAAGAAGTGACAGAAGAACAGTACTGGGCGGTCTCGGATAAGTGGGATGCAGGCGGGTATCAGATGATACAGTATGATGACTGCCGGAAATTTTCGGGGACCGATATACCAAAAAGCCTGCAGGAAGAACTGGAGGACCGCATTCTGATGCGGGAGGAAGTGTTAAAGCAGAATCTGCTTACCACGGCGGGGGCGCAGGAGAGCGATATTTTACTGTTTGACTATGACGATTACGACGGGGACGGGAAACAGGAAGCGTTTATGATCGTGGGGCGCACTTTTGATGATTATGGGACGGAAAAATACGATGGCAGACTCTATTTTGCGGGAGCGGACGGAAGTGCGTCTGAGTTGGAAGTCCAGCACGATATATACCGCATGATAGACGGAAAAATGGATTTCGGGTCGAGGAAGTATCTGTTTTTCTATCTGGATTACTGTTTGACGGCGAATATCAGTGTGATATGGACCGTGGAAGACGGGCAGCCGGTGGAGATCAGCGAGTCTCTGCAGCGCGGGCAGGTGGTATACCGCGACGCATATCCGAGAGAAGAATTTGAGATATGGGTGGATGCGTACGATATGTTTTGTGAGAAGGATTATTTTGGCAAGGACGACCATATGTGGACCGGGCATACATGGAAACCGTATTTCTATCATTATAATTACGGTGATGACCGGCTGGAACCGTATGAAGGAGAGGAGATTACCCCGGAGGAATTTAAGGAACTCAGTAAAACGAATATCATAGAGGAGATCGTGGCGGAAGGGTATACAGTCGGAGAGATTATCCACTGGGGAAATGATATCGTGACGATTAACTATCACTCTATAGAATTATGGGGTGAGGATGAGACTTCGGAAACCTATGTCTACGAAAATGTGATCTGGGATAACCGTGCCGGGGATTACTGGCGGAAGGATGAGAGGGGCGTCACTTCCTGGAAGAATGCGGGAGAGGGTGGAATATACTGGTTGTAGGTGAAGGATATTTCTGGTGTACGAAATTTATTTAAGTATAGCCAAAAAGTAAAATTTTATTAAATGCGTTGTAATTAGGAAAAAATAGTGTATACTAAAGATAGTAGGTGATGCACAGCCTTATAAATGAGCGAGTTATAAGTGGGTGATGCACAGCCCATAAGTGAGCGAGTTAGCAGGAGGCAGGGACTATTTGAGTCTCTGCCTTTTCTGTCAGATAATACAGCGGCTAAGGTATGCGGTTGTCTGTACACAAAGGAGTTTTATGAAAGACAATTTAAGAATATATGGAGTGAAGGATTCCTACATAAAATATTTGAGCCAATATCAGGAGCATTTGTTCCGGCATGAAGGAGGATCGTCAGGACGTAAGTATATTGGAGTCGTTTTTGAAATCAATAGATTTTCCTATTTTGCACCTCTGTCCTCGTTTAAACCCAAACACAAGAAGATGAAGGAAGGTGTGGATTTTATTAAGATAAAGGGTTACGCAGTTATCAATATTAATAACATGATTCCCGTACCGAAAGGGCAATTGGTAGAGCTGAATATCAATGCGGAAAAAGATCCGCATTATAAGTTCCTTTTGCAGGCTGAAAACCGGGAAATCAATAAACAAAAATGTCGAATCAGAAAAAATGCGGAGATAGTTTATAATCATAAGAAGCGTAATGGAAATTTAACAGCATTGGCAAGAAGAACAAACGATTTTGAAATGCTGGAGAAATTAAGCAGAGATTTTTGTTGATTATGAGCGACTATTCCTGTTTGACGATTTTGCTGAGGGCCGGCAAAATCGCATGGTAATCTCGCGATTTACTTTTGGGCCTTACTATGCTATACTATCATAGCTGTTAAGGCTTTTTATTTTGAGTAAAAACGGAGGAATAAAATAACATGAAACTGGGCATCGTAGTTTGTTAGCCTTTTTCATGTATTTTTATATATCTTCATGTATCTCTATAAAACCTTATACAATCAATGTTTGAGCAAGTTCAAAGTAGCATATATCTCTATACAAGTCCATGTATTTCAATAGCAAATTTGTGTAGTGATTGTGTAGTTGTGTAGTAGCCACATAAAAGAGTTTGGTACGAATAGGAATACCCATAAATGAATAATTGGACATCTGAATAAGTCCATTATTGATTATAGAAATATAGTCGATAGTGGGCTTATTTTAGTGCCTGAATATATTTAGTGAGGAAATGGACATGATCTTGCCGAAAACGGCTGTATGAGCCTCACAGAGTATCAGAAAAGGTATTATATTACACATAACATGAAAAGCATATTTCATTGACAAAAATAGGAGGATTTTTAATGTTAAAGATTTCAGATTTAGAAGAGAAAAGATTGATCGTTGCTTATTCTATGGCAAGAACTAGCAAACACATTGGACTTGAAAATGTTTGGAGACAATGGTGTATATGGTGGAGAGATGATTTTTCGGTCAATGGTGGGGCATTAAGAATGTATGACCATAAATTTGTAAAATCCAAAACAAAAGCAAGGGAGAGAATAAGAGCAGGAGAAACCGATATACAGGACTTTAAAGAATATGATGATTTCCTTGCAGAATTATGTACATGGTTTGAAGAAAATTATGATAAGACCATATCAAAAAAATGCAATATAGAAATTCTTAAAGATAAACTACTGAAATATAAAGCTACTTGCGGTAACAATATCAGCATTCTTTTTAAGAAAAGTGGATTGAAAGAACATGGGTATAGATTGCAAAATCAGACTTCTAAAAAACATCCACTTCTTTTAGGCAAATATCTTATCTTCCATAAGGATAAATATGGTATTCAAGAATGTGTGGCACAGGGAACGTATGAGCAAATGGTAAATTGGATTAATAACAAAATAGAGGTAAAGAACGAAAATGAATGAGAAAATTATTAGACCTGGATTAATAAAACGTGTTGTAGATTTATTGAAATGTAGAAATAAGAAGTATACACAGGAAGACGTTGAAAATATTGTATCTGCATTTTGGGATGTTATTATTGATGCGCTTTCAAATGGTGATTCTGTAAATCTCAATGGTTATGCAACAATAGGAACAAAGTATATGGCAGAGCGAAAATCAAGGAATGTAGCCATGAATAAAGAAATGATTGTTCCAGAACATTATCGAGTGTACTTTAAAGCGGGATCAAAGCTAAATCAGGCTGCAACGGCTTTTACTCAAAAACGGTTAGGGGTGAAAAATGAATAACGAATTACATAAAAAGGATATTATAGACAAAATATCAGAGAAATTGATTAATGAAAAGATAGCCATAGGTGGCAATGGCAATAAGTATAAAAGAAAATATCATCTAAAATATACACAGAAGATTATTGTAAATGTATTAAATGCTTTTTGGGATGTGGTATATGAATCTATAGAGAACGGCGATTCTATTAAGATAAACAATTATGTCAAGATGGAACCTAAATATTATAAAGCAGTCAAACTAAATGCTAATGGTTTCAATAATATAACAGAGAATATTGTACCAGCACGATATAGAATCAGATTTACGATGGGTGAACGTCTGAAAGATGCATGTAAAAGATTATCACAAAAGAAGTGTGATGATTCTGCTACGGACTGAAAGGTTACAGAGTTATGGAGGAAACAAAGTTTATATGAAAAAAATTAAGAATCTACAAGAGAAAAGACTGATTATCGCAAGACATATCATGTTAGAGCAGATCGATCCTACGGACGAAAATATCACCAAAGCATGGTGTAAGACATTTTCCGCTGATAGATATAAGTTAGAACACACAGAAGATACAGAATTATTTGACTGGATGCGTAAATTTATCAGTACTAATAATGTGAAATCTTGTAAAGAACAGTTGGCACGATTGCGGAGAAAAGGCGAAAGAAATCTAAAATCAAAAGGTGAGCGTGTTGGATATGGAGCAAAATTGGTAAAAGAGCCTAAAGACACATTGGCAACATACAATATATTTACAAAAGGTAAGAAATATTCTGGTAATTATACTGCCTTATGCTTGAGAATGACGGGATTTCCAAAGAGAGGCTGAGAGGGAGTGTATATAATAGAAGATTACACATTAAAGGTGTAATCCGCTCATTATACTATTTATTACTTCTGGCTTTGTGACAATAGTTTTGACAATTTCCATCGCAATCATATTGAGAGCAGATATAGAAGTAGCGCCAATCTTTTTGGCACCGGATTTTGTTGCATCCCAAATAGATTGTTTACGAATATTGTTGAGAAATTGATGTCCATTCCATGTAATATCGGAAATTGGAGCGGAGAGGATAGTTTTATTACTTCCACGCACTTGTTTGTTAGAAGTAATAAATCCTACCTCCAATAATTTTTCGATGGCATAATTTACGGTATCTTTGCCATAATCGTGTTTCTGTAATATAGCATCAGTAATAGTGCTAAAGGTTATTTCATTATGCTCTAATCCGCAATCATACCTCTCTACATATTCTAAATTAGATTCAAGATATAATAAAACATCACGTACACAATCAGGATCAAGTTTCATAAAATCATTCCTTTCAGAAAGCTGGTGAAAAATGAATAGCAGTAATATAGTTGATACAGTTGCACAATCAAATCAACAAATGGAAAAAGAAAATTACATTGCTGAGATGCTTGTGAGAACATTGTTTTCTAATCAAGTTGATAATTCTGAATGTTATAGGATTATCGAACTTTTCAAGAAAAAGGTGTTTGGCACAAATACAATATAAAAATTATATCATTAATAGGTTTGAAAAGATAGTAAATTTTAATAAAACCGAAATTCAAGAAAAATCTAATAACCATCAACAGTTTCGATTGTCCAAATCTGGACAGTGAAATTCCATAAAATATGATGAAAACTGAATATTTGAAAATATGAGTAAGGTAAAAGATTGCGCCATTTTTGGTGTGATCTTTTTAACGTGCAAAAATCAAAAACTTAACATTTCTGAAATTTTACTAATCAAGTTAGACATACAAAAAATTTTGTTAAATCTAAACATTTCTTGAATTCCTGGTAATCTAGGAGGTTCAATGGGTAATGACATAAAATGTATGTACTTTAACCACAGATTCAAAGATAAGCCACAAGGTAAACAGTGTGGATGGGTACAGAAAAGTTTGACACAAGTAAATATTACGATTGAAAATTTGGCAGATGCTTTAGTTCATGGGGCATCATTTAAGCCAGGAGTATTAGCAGGAGGGAATAAAGCTGAAAACTGGATAGAACAACAATTATTTGGTCTTGATTTTGACGATGGCATAAGGATAGAAGAAGCCTATAACAAGGTCATTTCGCTAGGCATTACACCATGTTTCATGTATACGACATTCAGCCACAAAGAAGAACATCATAAATTCCGCATGATTTTTTGTAATGATACGGTGATTACGGATGGGAATATTAGGGATAAGTTACAAGCTACGCTTATGGGAATTATTGGCGGTATTGATGAAGTGTGTTTTAACCGTGATAGGCTATTTTTCGGTGGTAAAGGACATACAGTATTATATCCTGATTATGATACAAGGATAAATGCCGAATCCATCATAGAAAAATATTGGAATGCTGATTTTGAACAGTATATATCCAATGCAAAGCCGAAATCAAAAAAGAAAAAGGATAGCACTGCTGCCGGTATCAAAAATAAAGGTACTGATACTGCAAAAGAGCGTTCTACATATGAAAATCTAAATGTAAAAGCAATCAAAGAGCATGATATAGAGTATTTACGCAAGGTATTAGCACATGATCCGATAGAATTTGAAAATAAAAATGAGTTTTGGGATTATATCTATTCCGAATTGGATATAGCAGAACTGATTGATATAGACGATCCGAGGTCATTTTGTTGCGTTTTGCATGATGACCATAATCCATCTGCAAATATATTTACTACGCAAAATGGCGTACAGAAATATAGGTGTTGTTCTGAAAATCTCACGCTGAATATCAAGCAGTTAATTGAATTATTAGGCGATTTCAAGTCTGAATACAAAGCAATCCAATTTATCATGAATATCTATAACCTATCAATCAAAGAATCCCAATGGAGTATAGAACAGAGAGAAAATATTGACCTTATGATTAGCAATATTACGCTGAATAAGTTTAAAGAATTGTGTCCACAAGCAGATAAAAATATTAGAAATGCAAAAGATACATTTTTGATGATGCTTTCTATTGCAAGGAATAATGTCTACAGTGAGAAATTTTCTAATGACGATGGTGAAATAGTGTTCTTTGTGACACATAAGAGGATTGCAGAATATCTTGGAATGAATACTAATCAAAAGAGAATTGATAAAGTAGGAAAGTATATAAAGATGCTTATTTACCATGATTTAATCCGTATTCTTGATGATAAGGATATTCCAAAGGAATTACTTTTCAAAGCAATTAAATATTCTGGTACAGATAAACGATCAGGGAATCATGTTAATTTCTATGCAATTCCATCATGGGTAATTCAGCAGTTAAGCACTATTGAAAATAATGGTATCAAATGGAAGGAAAAGGGCTATAGAATTGCAGGAATATCATTTGATATGTTCTATCGTTCTGAAGGATTCGATGTAGCAGCTTCCATATATCCACAATATAAGAAAAGAAAGAATGAATATGGGGAGATTGTAGACCGCACTACAACAAAAGCCAGTGATGAGCGCACTTTGAAGATTTCCGAGGTTATATTACAATGCATCCAGCGAAAAGGATATTGCACTGAAAAGGAAGTCGTCTATATTCTTGGTAATAAATACAGATATGAAGTTACTGAAACGCAGATTAAACGTAGTCTGAATGAGATTATGGATTTATATGGATTGAAAAAGATCAAAGCGAATAAGGCATTGAAAGAGCAGTACCATATTAAATCAGACGGTTATCCCAATATCATTATTGAGGATGATATTGATTAGATAGTGTTTCGGTGATAGGGGTAGGTATATAACTTCTATATATATGCTATATACCTACCCCTTTTACCCTATTGGCTGTCAATATAAAATTTAAAGACTTCCCCAATTTTGGGGAAAACATTAAAACTGAATACAGTATTTTACAGAGACAGTATGAATCAATCGTATTGTCTCTTTTATTATGAATAGTGATTCGGAGCATACAATCGGGATGCTCAATTATTAACTTAGCACAAAATGGTGCTGAGTTATCTAAAGACATATCGAAAGGAAGTATCTAACTAAGCAATGCAAGAAATAAACATATTAGATTTAAACCGTACAGGCATAAAGCCATTAAATAAACTTGAAACATTCATGCTGATAGAAGGAACAAAGCATTATTACATTTCATCCGAGGGAAGATTAGCCAATAATATTAAGGGCAAATTCTATGTACATAATGAAACATTGGCATCAAAAACAAATAAAGTTCACTGGAAGATATATTATGAAGATGAAAGCGGTGTGGAATATAAAAGAGATGTATATGCAGATAATTTAGTGGCGCAGACATTTTTAGAGCCAGTAAAGGGCAAAAACAAGGTATATCATATTGATGGTGACAGTTCCAATAGCAAATACAATAATCTGATTTATGTATCTGACAGGGAATTTTATAATTTAAGGAATGGAAAGATCAGTGTAGATGATTTAGGCAGAGAACAAAAGTATATACCATTCCTGAATAATAGCCGCATGAAAGCAAGAAGATTATGGAACGATATGCATTCACGCTGTTATAATGAAAAATTACATAAGAGATTTCCAGAGTACATAGGCTGTACCATTTGTGATTACTGGTTAGAGGATAAGGAACGATTTTATAAATGGGTAGAAGAGAATTATTATATGATCGGCAATGAGCAGATGGACTTGGATAAGGATATTTTGTGCAAGGGCAATAAGGTATATAGTCCTGAAACGTGCGTATTTGTTCCGCATACAATCAATACTCTTTTGCTGAATTGTAGGAGAAAACGTGGCAAATATCCAGTTGGAGTAAGTTTTGATAAAGGTAAATATCGTGCGGCACTGAATGTTGATGGTAAGACTGTAAAATTAGGTGTTTATAATACGCCAAAAGAAGCGTTTATGGAATATAAGAGGCATAAGGAAGCCCTTATCATCGTTGTTGCTGATAGGTATAAGGGCAAGATTCCAGATAGGGTATATGAAGCAATGATGAACTGGAAAATTGAATTTGATGATTAAATTACAGGAGGATTTTTAACCATGACAGATTTTGAAAGAAGAATTAAAACCAAACTGATTGAGGATGAATATGCGGAGAAGTTTCGCCGGAGTGCGTATGGGTGTGGAAATGGAACTTGAAAAAAGGATGCTGAGTTATTAATATTAAGGGCAGTGGGGATAAGGCATATCGGATGTGAAAGTCTGGTATGCCTTTTTTGTAGATTTTTGCTATAATATGGAAATTGGATTAGTATTGTGGTATTATAATAAAAATAATAATTTGAAGAGGGGATACTAATGTACAGAAAATTAAGTGCACCTTTGGTTGTTCAGTGGGAGGTAACTGAAAAATGTAATTATAACTGCATACATTGTTACAATTATTGGTGTCATGACCCTAATAGAAATTCTTTTGAAGGTTCTATAGAGTGTTTATGGGGTAAAATTGTAGATGAAATTATTTGTAATAAAATATTTCATGTTGTTATTACAGGAGGCGAACCTTTACTTGTATGGGATAAATTATTACCATATATCAAGAAATTAATATTAAATAGAGTATCAGTCAGTATTAATAGTAATGTTTCTTTGCTTACAGAAGATATGGCAAAAACTATAAAGAATTTGGGAATTACATCTATGTTAGTTTCGTTACCGTGTGTTTTTAACGATATTAATGATAAAATAACCAATGTAAAAGAATCTGCAACTAAAACAATAAACGGAATAAAAATATTATTACATAATAAAATACCCTTTTCAGTTAATATGGTTGTTACTAAAATTAATAAGGATTATATTATTGATTCAGCTAAGGAATTAAAAAAGTACGGAGTTAAAACATTTGCTGCGACAAAATCAGCCACCCCGTTTAATAGTGAAGGATTTATTAAATATAGACTATCAAATGCAGAATTTAAACAGATGTTATATGATCTACTATATATAAAAAAATCATTAAACTTGAAAATTTCTTCTTTAGAAGCATATGCTTTATGTTCTTTTAATGATAAAGAGTTATATCAGATATTTAAAACAAGACATTGTACGGCTGGCAAAATTATTTGTTCGATTGGATATAATGGATTAATAAGACCATGTTCTCATAGTTCAACTAGTTACGGAGATATAAGTTTAGGGATAAGTAGTTCATGGGATAATATGAGTAAATGGCGAAGCAATGAATTACTACCGAAAAAATGTAATGGTTGTAATAAAAAATATGTTTGTGGAGGTGGATGTAAAGTAGAGGCTGAGGTTCAGACAGGTAAATTGAATGAGCCAGATCCATATGCAAATTTCTCATTTGACTTTGATGATAACATAATTTCAAGCGAGCAAAAGGATATAGATATAACTAGTAATTATATCTTATCAGATAAAGTTCGTTGGCGTATCGAAAGTTTTGGAGTTATTCTTTTTGTTTCTGTACAACAATGGAGCATTATTACTTTTGATTTTTACAATATTCTTATGAACAATAAGGTTATTAATATAGAGGTAATAAGTGAAAAATTATCTCTTGGTGTGGAAGATGCATTAATAGTATTGAACATTTTAGCAAGAAAAAAAATAATTAGGAGGTATTAGTGCATGAATAATGTCTTGATTTCTTTAATTGAAGAGGAGAATAATTGCTACTTGAACAATGGATTATGTGATGGTGGAGAGGATGGCGGTGGAAGTTGTGATTGTGACTCTGATGGAAGTGGTTATGAGTAGATAATAGCTTTATTTTGCTTATAAGCTAAAATGCGATTTCTGATTATTAATGCATATTCTATAGAGCCATAGACATTATGCCTATGGCTCAAAATAATAATATAAATAACGTGGCTATATTGAATAACAATACTTTATTTGATATAGCCATTTTTTAACCGATTTATTAAAGCTGAATAAACACTGAAAATCATTGATTGCAGGAGTGATGTTTAGTATAATGTATGCTATGGTCAGTAAACAAAAGTGACATAGGTGTGGTTTATTGGATAAAGTAGAAGGAATGATTCTTATGAGCAATGATATAAATTCTCTTAGTGGAATAGAGTTTGAAAACATATGCAAAAATTTGATAGAAAACATGGGATTTTCTGTAGAAACCACAAAAGTAAGCGGTGATGGTGGTATTGATCTGATTGCATATAATTATGAACCTGTTTTATCTGGTAAATATATCATTCAATGCAAGCGTTATTCTGGTAGCGTTGGAGAACCGATTATCAGGGATTTATACGGTGTTATTACTGCTGAAAGAGCAAACAAAGGTATTCTTATGACTACAGGATATTTTACAAAGAGTGCCATTGCTTTTGCTGAAGATAAACCTATTGAGTTGATAGATGGGGAACAGTTGGATGCTTTATTGAAAAGGCATGGTGTGTCAATAGGTGTGTTTTCGACTGTCAGTAATGAGGATATTATAAGGATTGAGCAGGAGATTGATAATTGCAATTTAGAATTTAAGAAAAGCTATAATCGTTTTGACAGTGAAATGAATGTGCTTTTGTTTTCCGTAGATGATGATGAATTATACGATGATATATCAGCAAAATATGTTACTCTTAGGTTATATGAGATAGCACAAGTGGTAAATTGTTCTTTGCAAGGAACTTCAAAAGAGATTGTTATTTTTAAGAAACTGTTAAAAGATATGCACATTGTAAGTAATGATGATAGCGAATATCAAATGATATATCGTAAATTTCTTGATAATACAGACAATTACCGTACAATTATGCAGAATACAGCAATGTCAAATGAAGATGAATTAATGGGTGGATTTTGGCTTGATTTGATGGTTGCCGCTGGTGATTATAATGAGAATGAAACATTGAAAAATATTATTGATTATCATAAAGAATATTTAGATGAACTTGCGAAAATTATCTGGTATTTTGTGAGACAAGATTCATTTACAGAAAAATATTGTGTTCTTGATGGGTGGTTAGAGGATTACAAAAATGAACTTGATTTGATAAAAGAAACGATTGATAAAGGTTGATATTTTGGCGTTTCAGGTGTTTATAATCAATGGTATATTTTTAAATTTTAGACGGAATAGTAATAGATGATAAATCGCTTGGATGATTGTGTTGCGGTTGAAAATTAAAGATGTATATTAGATTATCGGCATTATTAAAGGCTTATTTCTATATAGGGTATACCCTTATATATGAGACTTTATTTTTGGAATGGAAACTACCCCCTTCCCCCTATGCTTGATAGTTCGGTAGGTTCCAGAAGCCTAGTGACGTGTGCGCTGAACAGCTATAGCCTTTTGTGAGAAATGATCAGATTTTAATAATGTAAACCTACCGGCATACACCCTTGTGCCTGCTGCCCCTATACCATCATACAGACCGCATAAAGCTACAAATAAGCACGTTACACGCCGATTCCAGCCACTTTCCAGGCATTGACCTAAAATGTATCAATGAAGCCATTAAACGCCGTAAATGAGCCTAAAATCGCATGATAACTATGCAAATATAAGCAAATAAACCGCACACAAAAAGACTATGAGCATTGAAGCACATAGCCTTTATTATATATCATTGAATATCTGTTTATCGTTCCCAAAAGTAACCGCTTCCATCCTCAAAATACAGTTGCAAGCCGTATTCAGTAGCCGAAAAGTCAACGATTGTATTCATATCCACAATATCATCATGAAGCGGTATATATCCATCTGGTATAACTTCCCTTGTTTCCGTCACTGTCTGTATTTCCGTTATTGTTTCCGCTTGCGTAGTGCCTAACAGATAAGCCGATGCAAGCATTATTCCCATAGTTGCGATAATTCCGATAGTTTTAAATGTTTTCTTCATAGTGTTTGATCTCCTTTTCATGAATGATATTTTATGATTCTTTCAAGTTAGGGCATAACCCTAAACCGCCATCAATAACAGGCACACGCCTAAATGATTCACGGTGTATGCAATCTTTATTATCACAATGTGTACAGTCACATTTCTGAAATTCTTCAAATGTCATTTTCCAGTTTGTGTTGTTCTCAAATTGTTCTTTTGTCATAATACTTCTTGTTTCCATATCCTTTATACCTTCCTCTTTTTATGTGCTAGGGTGTAGCCGTTTCCATTGGTTACACCCTTATTTTTTACTTGCGGTTACGCTTGTTTAAGTCTCCTTGTTCCGTCTGTCTCTACCTCTGTACTGCCGTAGTAGTTCCGTATGTCTTCCATGCTTAACTTCTTATGACTTCTTTTCCTGAATGCTTCCGTGTGAAAATACCACTTCTTTTTCTCTCTCGCCCATTTAAAGCCGATACTCTTTAATGTGTCCTTATAGTCGTATGTGTTGCCGTCTACCCATATCCAGCACCCTACAATTTCAATGATGATCCCTTCAAAGGTTATGATCTGCTGTAATACTTCTCTGAGTTTTGCATCTTCTGAAAAGTCGTATTTCATATTATTAAAGTCTGTCTTTGCGTTGCTCTCTTTGCTGTCCGCTGTCTTGCTTTCGTGTCTATCCTTTAATACTTTGAATAGTCTGTCATATTCTGCATTGATCTCTTGTGTTGCTTGTGTGCTTCCGTTTGCATTGTCAGGGTGATACTTCTTTAATAAATCTCTGTACTGTCTTCTTAACTCTTCCAGTGTATTCACATCTTTAAAGTATTTACTCATAAGTGATTACCTCTTTAAAAATATATGATTGATTGTTTTGTTGTTAAGATCATTATACACGAATAAAGGTGTACTGTCAATAATGAAATACACGAATAAGGGTGTACAAAATAAACAAAATTATTCCCGATTATTCGTGCATATTGCTAATAGACTATTCACGAATAAAGGTGTATAGTTATTACAAGGTCAAGCAAGACCACAACAAACAAAATCAAATCAGGAGGTAGCCATTATGTGTATGACTAAAAAAGAACTTGAAAGCAAGGTAGAAGAGTTAAGAAGCCTTAAAACCATGAAAGAAGAAATTGAAAACGAATTAAATGCGGTTGAGCATTCAATTATTGAGTACATGACAGAGAATGAGCTTGATACAGAATTTGTACCGAATGCAAAAATCACCTACAAGCCACAGAGCCGCACGACATTAGACAAAGAAAAATTGACAGAGGTTTTAGGCGAGGATCTGAAGCCGTTTGAGAAAACAACTTCTTACAACGTGTTAAGGGTGAAATAGTCCAGCAGTAAAAGGGTAAATGGTTCTTGTGTGGGGTTCGATTCCCCACATGCCCTATCGGTAGAAATACCGTAACAACAACATTAATCAATCAAAAATGAAAGGTAGGTATTTAACTATGATGAAATGGAAAGAAAGAACAGAGACAACTAACATCGGCATTTTGAAACTGGATAATCTGACATTTAACGAGGATTACATGGAGGTATCTATTGATATTTGCGATATGTCCGACAATCTGAAAGCTGATATTGAAAAAGCCATTGAAGCAAGAAAGATTGAATCAGCTAAGGAGTGGGAGCAGGTTTATATTGAGCATCCCGATTGGGAACGGCGCAGCAGAGTATTCAGCGATAAACCGGCAGTAATTGACTTTACATATTTAAATATTGTCTTAGAAGCAAACAAGCCTATTAAATATAGTGTTGTGTCAGACTTCCATGATGCAGAAGATGACCACTTGGAAGAGTGTGCAAGTATCACGGTTGACTTGTCAGAGCATACGAACGAACTCAAAAAAGCAATCATTAAAGTATTACTTGACAAGTTCTTTTAATCAGTCAGCGGTAGAAATCAATAAAGGGGAGCGTAACAACTCCCCTAACAATAAAAATTCGGAGGTAGAACACTATGATAGAAGATAGAAGAAAATCAAGTTATACAGATAGACCACTTACAGAAGAAGAAAAGGCTTTTGCTGCTGATCCAAAGAATTACAACTTATTATTTTGGTATATGAGAATGCACAAGTTAAATCAGGAAGAATGGTATGACATTCTTATCATTCCGTATTTGAATGCGGTCAAGAAATATCATGAATATGGACTGTCAGAAAAATTAGCTTTTTCTACAGTCTTTGAAAGAAAAATGTACACGGCAGTTACAGACGAATACAAGAGAAGAAATAGAAAGAAACGTATGCCGGAAGGAGGATTTTGTAGTCTTGATTTTACCATAGAAGAAGATCATGGACGAGAAAAGCATATTGAGGCGTGGTTTATAGATCATAAAGTCAATGTTGAAAAGCAAGTCATTTTCAATGAACTGTTTCAGGAATTTTATAACAAGTGTATTGAATGTGAGATTGACATTGATGGTTGGTGTCCGTGGGATGGTGGAATTAACGGATATTTAAAATGTGAACTGGATTTATTGCTTGAAGGATACACCGTTAAACAGATAAATCGCAAAACGGAAAAACAATATCCGCATGGCTACAATGTAGACGATCTGGAAAGAGATATTGAAGGATTCAGACGGATTTTTAAAGAGGTATTCGGAATTTAATAAATCATGGGGGATTGTCGGCGGTGGCAATCTCCCTATAAGAAAGGCAAGTGAATATTATTGGATAATTATAAATTGGAGCCATTAACAGACTTTGAACGGAAATTTGCAACGGAAAACCACAATCTTGTATATGATTTTCTTTATAGACACGGTTACAATTTGGAAAATTATTACGATGTGGCAATTTTCGGATTTTTGAAAGCGGTGCAGATATACAACCGTAGGGAAGATTTGCAGAATAAATACGCTTTTCCCTTTATCAGTCAGCAATATATGAGGTCAGAGATTGGAAATCATTGCAGAATGGAAGATGCAAAGAAGCGGAAACCATCGGGAACATTGGTTAGTCTGGATGCAGAATATGCGGATACGGAAAATTTATATAACTGTATCGGTGTTGTTGATGGGAAATCGCCTGAATCTGAAATAATGGCAATGGAACGAATGACGGAAATGTTAAGCAGTTTATCAGATACACAGCGGAAAATTGCGGAATTAAAGGTTGATGGATATAGTAGCAAGGAAATTTATTCAGCATTGGAAATAAAGTCATCAACTTATTATGTGGAAGTAAATCGGATTAAGAAAGTTTTAGCGGAAATGATTGGTTAGAGTTATACCCTAATCAGTCAGCAGATAACGGAAAGGATGGAAAATATTATGTTTGAATTTAGAATCATAGATACACCAGACGGAAACCAGGTAATAGATAGAAGGCTTAAAACGCCGTACAGCGCACTTACACCGCTTCAGATGGTGGAATATCTGGAAATGGATAACAGGCTTGATTATATGGATAGATTAGAGCGGAAAGCAAGGTCAGAGGCAGAACGTAGACGGAAAATTGCAAGGAATCCAATATATAAAATGGCTTGCTTGTGCGGATTAGTTTAATCGGAAAGGTGGTAAATTAGGATGAAAAAAGTAGAATATGAACAGGAATTTCTTGAAAATGCGAATGAAGCAGCAACGAAGATTAGAGAGATTTATCATATATTTGGTGGCTATGGAAATACAAGTAGCCCAGAAGAAGGTACTTTACTTGGTGATGTGTATGCCCGTGTATGGGATATGATTTCGCTGTATCTTGCGTCAATTATGGGTAAAGATCCACATAGCGATGAACTTAATGATATAACATATGAAGCAATGCACATAGATAAGGATGGAATAGGGGATTTTATAAAGAAATATTGTGATGCAACTGTATAAAGTGGATTGTGTGGACTGTCTGAAATATAGGCAGTCCATGATAATAGGAAGGTGGATATTATGGCAATAGTGATTACGAATGGAAATCATTATATTACATATACGGATAATGGAGCAACAAAGAAAACTACGGATATAAACAGTGCTTATCAATTCTCAACCGTAGCGGAAGCAATAAAGGGAATGAAGAAAGCGGAGGAAAAGACTAAAAACTATTTTGTGTTTGATACGCTTACACAGCGGATTTTGTGGAAGTGGATGACAGAGGAAGAAATAAAGGAAATGCGGAAAAATAAAGTATCTCTGTCAATGGTAAGACGGGATAGCAAAGGAAAAATCAAAAGAAAATCTTATTCAGAGGATACAAGAAAGCTCATATATCTTAATGCTGGTGGACGTTGCGAGTTATGCGGAAGGAAAATATTGCTTGAAGATATGACAATAGATCATATCACACCATTAGCAATGGGCGGTGAGGATGATGTGGAAAATTTATCTTGTACCTGCTATCCATGCAATTTGTTTAAAGGAAACATTTTACCATCGGACTTTATGGAAAGAATAACAGATATATTTCTGTATCAAATGGAGAGACGGCATAAAGATAGAGTTAAATGGAAAATCGTACATAAAATATTGAATAAGATGATATGATTTAGTCGGCACTGGTGGAAATTTTCTGTCAGTGCTGATTGAAAAAATAGGAAAGGAGTGTTATAATATACACGAATACAAATGTATATCATAACTGAATGGAGAATATGATGGTAAATTATAATAAACTATGGAATAAATTGAAGGAAAAAGGAATTACAACATACACTATTAGACAAAAGGCATTGATACCGCAAAGCACATTGACAAAACTTAAAATGTGTAGCGGTGCAACAATGGAAGAGATTGAACAAAAGCTACAGGAATACAAAGACACTCATAACGGAAAAGATTTTATGTGTGATGTGTCAACAAAGACTATTGAAGATATATGCCAGTTGTTACAATGCCAGCCGGAAGATTTGATTGAATGGAAAGTTGATCTAAAACCAGAGTTGGCATATGAAACCAGATTTAAGGAGTGATGCTCTATGCGGAAATTAAAGGTATACTTAGATACATCGGTTATAAGTTATCTTTCACAGGAAGATGCACCGGAACGCATGAAGGATACATTGGAACTATGGAAAGATTTTGTAAATGGTAAATATGACGTATATCTTTCTCAGGTAACATTGGATGAAATAGAGAAGTGTTCCGAGAGTAAAAGGAATAAGCTATACGATTATTTGAGTGACATTGAGTACACCAAATTGGAAATTAATGAGGAAATCGTGGAACTTGCACAGAAGATTATTGATATGGGCATATTAAGACCGAAGAGTTTTGATGATTGTCAGCATATCGCCGCCGCTGTTGTCAATGCTTGTGACTGCATCATATCATGGAATTTTAAGCATATTGTAAATATCAAGACGATTAGAGGCGTGAGAGCGATTACTAATCTGGAAGGTTACAAGGGAATAGATATTATCAATCCATCTGTATTATTGGAAAGTGAGGGATGATTATGGAAGCATTGGTTATTAGTCCTGATTTTACGATTGAGGATATTCACAAGATCAGGGAACAGAATTATGAACGGACAAAAGATATGACAGTAGCGGAAAAGGTTGCGTATTACAACAATTCCGGCAAAGAAGCGGAAAAAGAAATTGAGCGGAGAAGAGCATTAAAGCGGAAAGCTGTAGCGAGTATGTAAAAACTTAACATTTTGGAATCGGTCTAACTTGTTTAGTCGGAAAATCAAAATGTTAAATATGTGGGAAGCACCAACGGATGAATTAATCATCTGAAGGTGCTTTTTTTGTGTCCTGCTGCCTATTATGGATTTCAGTTAATGAGTTTTGGAGATACATATTATGCCAGGTCATTTTGATGGATTGTTGTTTTAGTTCAATGATCCGCTTGTCTAAATACTTTTCAAGCCAATTCATAAGCCAATGGGGAAGTAACTTTTCTGGAATCTTTTGGATAATGGAAAATGCTATGTCCTCGGCTTTACTATGGAAATTTTGAAAAAATTCTTTTGTTCGGTTACGGTCTTTGATTTCTATATCTATTATTATCACTCCCTTAAAAATTTTTTTGTGTAGCTTGGAAATTTCAGAACTTTCTTATTATTTATAGTATAGGTTGAAATGGTGGAAATGGCAATCAAATATTTAGTTCCAATAACTATACAGATTAGGAACTTTCCTTTATTTACAAGGGTTTGAGATATGTATGATACGCATATCTGGAAAATAAGAACTAAAACATATCGAAAATAGGAACTTTTAAGAAGGTGAAAAAATTTGAATAAGAAAACAGTCGCACTCACGGAAGAACAGTATAGAGAAATTATTTCTACAATACGCAATGGATTTGTATGTTCGGATGGTCACATTGTAAAGCCGAATAATAGAATTGCAACAGCTTTATCATTGGAAGCAAATTTAGGATTGCGGATCAGTGATATATTGCAGTTGCGTTTATCGGTTATTGTCCGTGATGGTGACAGATACAGATTGGATATTGTTGAACAGAAAACCAAAAAGAAAAGAGAGTTTACAGTTCCAACGGATATTTATATCTACATTCAGAACTATGCACTGGAAAATAACATCAATCCTGCTGCTAAATTGTTTGATATGTCAGAACGTGCAGTTACAAAGCATTTGAAACTGGTTTGTGATCATCTTGGATATTCTGGAATAGGAAGCCATAGCTTTAGAAAGTATTTTGCAACCAGTATCTATGTAAATAACCACTATGATATAAATTTGGTTCGTGTATTGTTGCAACATTCATCTACAGTAACCACACAGCGGTATATCGGCTTGCAAAGTAAGGATATAGAGAACGCATTACAGAACCATATAAAATTATTTTGATTTTCTTTAGAGTAATCGGATGGAATCTTATTATATATAGAAGGAACACAAACAATAAGAGACTTTTAGCGTTAAAAAAATAGACAGCTGGAGGATAAACAGTATGAATAACAACAACATGGATATGACAAACAATGAGATTTTCAGATTAGGCATGGAAGTAGGACGGAAACGATTAGCGGATCACATTCAGCACCAATTTGAAATCGGCAAGCCAGCAGAAATCAATGGGGAATTATACTGGTTAAAGGATGCAAAGCAGAATCTAATGGATATTATGGATGATATTGAATCCGTATGGAATGATGAACATGGAGTGAAAAAGTTTATTGTGCCTATTTATAGAAATATTACAAGAGAAGTAATTATTCAAGCTGACAATGCAAAGACCGCTATGAATATTGCCATTGCAGATTTTCATCATGACGGGTGGCTTGTTAATACAGATTATGAGAATTATAAACAGTTTAAAGGATAGGTGAAAGCTATGGAAAGTGGAAACAAGCATATAAGAGGAACAGGACGAGAACGAGTGTATAACTTCATTGTGGAATTTATCAAGAAAAACGGATATGCACCGTCTGTAAGAGAGATTTGTGTCGGAACTGACCTTAGTTCTACATCAAGCGTATATGCTCATTTACTGAAATTGGAAGATGAAGGAAAGATTCAGATGAAAAAGAAATCTACCAGAGCGATAAAGGTCATTGGTTTTCAGTTTGTGAAGATGGAGGAATCGGCGTAATGAAAAGGTATATAGTGGAAGTTACACGGACAGGCTATAGAGAAGTTGAGGCAATAGATTGTGATGATGCAGAGCAGACAGCAAGTGATCTTAATGCTTGTGATGGCGTTCAATGGTCGGATTTTGTAAATGTAGTCAGGGCATGGGAAAAAGATTATGAGGGTATGCGGTGGGGAGATTTGTCACCAGAAGACAGGAAATTCTTATTATCTGATTATAAACTGACCGATATTGACGCAGGGGAAAATGGAGAGCATAAGGAATTTACAGGCAATGGGATGTGTTTTGTAGATTTGAATGCGGAATGCTGCTGTATTAATGGAATTGTCCACGATGGACAACTTTATATTAATGAAGATGATGTGATAGTTTGTGTGTGATTGGAAGTGGAGGGGAATCAAATTGAAACGTAATTATTATGTAGTAACTTTTAAAGATGGGAAAACCGTTTTCGTCTCATGCTTTAATGAAAAAGAAGCAAAGATTTTGGCACAGGCGGTCATGATCAGAAAAGGATTAACAATGGAAGTAAAGACTGTTACAAAGACCTCAAATATTTCTGATATGACAGATGTGGATTTTATAGCGTGATTGAGATCAAGGAAAAATTGAATGAAAGCGGAGATATAATCATGACTAATATGAGACTTGAAAACAAATTGTGCAATACCTGTAAAGTAAGTCGGGTTTATGATGTTTGCGATAGAAAGCATGGAATGTGTGATGAAGTAATTGGATGTCCGCATTACATACCAACAGAATTTTATTATAGAGGTGGAGAACCGTGGTCAAAAGGTTCATCCTGGGGAGCTTCCTATTCACCAACCAGTATGAAAAATGAAGAAATAGTTAAGGCAGTTAGAGAAGAGGAAATGGAAAATGAATTAATAAAGTGTGCATCCGAAACAGGAATTCTTTCAAAAGAGATGTATGATTGCCTTTATGATATTATTCAAGGGGAAATTTCTAAAAATGAACAAAATTCATGCTATAATAGGCACCATCCAGAAGAGTATAGCAAATGTTTAGCAGAGAATGTCAATATATGCATTGGTAGATTTTTTGCATATATTCAGAGAATGGAAGATAATAATTATCTTTTTTGGGATGAGTTTATAAAGGAATTAGAAAGAAATAATAAAATGTACGATTATAGAAATATTACCGTTACATATAAAAACAATAATGTTCAGATGAAGCAGGAGTTTTTCTCAGAAGAAGGAACAATTCTTATTAAAAAGAAAGAAAATAAGATAGTGTTTCAGCATGGATGGACACGTCATAGTGCAGGAGAAAAGGATAAGAAAAACTGTGTCATAGAAATTTTGAAAAAGCAGGTAAACAATATTGAAAAAAGTAAAGCGGATTGGATTACTTCAATTAGGCGATACACCTTAATCTTTAATAATAAACAAAAAATGTATTTTGATATGTATTAATTTAGGAGGGGTTCAGCAAATGGCATGTAACAAAAGAATGATTGATATTGAAAGAGAAATCAATGATTTCTTTGCATCGGATGAATTTAAGAAGTTAGCGTTTTCTTATGATGGTGTTTATCGGGATTATTGTAATCCAGAAAAATTTCAGATATTCGATGATACACCAATAGAACCTATTTGCAGAGGTGTTAATGAGAAAATAATAGAAATTATAGATAATGCAACAATCAATATGTTCATTAGAAATAATGGAATATATATGGAATCTGATCTTCCTTTTGGAAGAAAACGTGATATACCAATAGGAAAATTGATCATAACAGAATGCGGATGCGGTGGGCGGAAAGATAACTGGATAATCCGCTTTGATAATGAATATGTTTATCATACTTTTGAGAATGTATCAGAACATTACTGTGTTTTGGATGTAAAAGAAAAGTTAGTCAATGTGTATTAAGGAGCATATGTATTGTGGCAGAGTATAAAATTGACGTAATGGGATGTGATATTGTTACTGTAGAAGCAGATACTTTTAGTGAAGCAGAGTATTTAATAAATTCTGGAAAAGTAAAAATACCATATAAAAGATATGTACATGAATGGTATACTTGTAGGTTTATTGATAAGGAAGAACCGCGAAAAATTGAATTAAGTTGGAAACTTAGAGGGTGGATTTGTCCTACATGCCATCGGGGAACAAGTTATAATAAGCAAAGGTGTGATTTTTGTGGACAGCGATTATTACCACCCTATAAATTTATGGAGGATTCAGACAATGGCAACAGATAGACAGACACCATGCTTATATTATGTATGCGCTAGATTATGTAAGAAGGGCAGGAAAGCGGATCATGCTCACTACTGTCAGCATTGCGATAAGTATAAGCCGAGGGCAAGGGTAAGATATAAAAATCAGAAAAAGGAAAGATTAGAGAAAATTCGGAAGGAAGAGAGGTATTAAGTGTGTTTATTGGTAAAAAAGACAAAGAGGGAAACATCTATTATACCTTTAGTGATCTTCCTAAAATCCATATACTGACAGAATTTTTTAAATATGGCTTTTATGTCGCAACGGTTATATGGTTGTGTGGGATTTGTTTTTCAACATTTTATGATGGATTGGCAGCAATAAGAATAGCGGTAATAGTTGTTACTCTCTGTATTTACATCTTTTTTGTGGTTGGAAAAGCAGTTGTAGACAGTAAATATGGGAAATGAGCGAAAGGAGAATAAAGAGCAATGGACATACATAATTTTCAGCTAGGCAGCGTATTTCAACAAAATGCAAGGGAACTTTGTACACGACCAGTAAGGGCGGCTAAGTATCAGTTGGGAATGGAGAATGGGTGGATGGTTTATTTCACAAATGTCACTACTAAGGGAAGAGGCGTGTTGATGCATGAAGGAATGAAGTTCTTTCCTACTGAAGCGGAAGCATGGAAATATATTAATGCTGATGAAAAACAATATGTAGAGGAAAATGGTAAGCTGGTAGAAGTGAAAGTTAGTTATGATTCACCAGTACCAGTATTATGTACAAAGGATTTTGATCCTGATAATAAAGGTGGATTAGAATCTTGTATAGAAGGACAATGTGCCTTTATATCGAATGAGACAGAAGACTATGAATTTGAGATACTTGAAGATAGATCATGGATTATGATTGATATGGATGGTAAGATAAGAGTATGGCATCCTGATTATGAAGAATCATTTTTCGGTAAAAGTATGGATATTGTTTTTGAGAAGGATGATAAAGGGGAATATAGGCAGGTTGCGGTGTGAATGCGGATAATCTGCATACAAGATTAGTGGTAATTAGGAAAAATCAGTAGCAATATTGAGTGTTCCATGATATAATTTGAGTAGATCATAGGAGTGATTACCTATTGATTGATTTTGTTGTTGGGAAAAGGTTATGCAGAAATGTGTAGCCTTTTCTGTATATTAAATTTTCTGTGAATAAATTGGACATAGGTATGAAATTTTATAGATGAAAGGTTATAAATGCTATGGTAAAATATAAAAGTAGTTCGGTTTCAATAATAAATAGTAAAAATATAAATAAACCTAATGAGGACTTTTATTTGTGTGATGATGATAGAGGTATCTATTTATTGGTTGATGGCGTATCAAGAGATAAAATAAATGGGATATATCCTAATCCTAGTCCATCCTTCGATGTATCAAAATTGTTTGTAAAATCAGTTTACAAATTTTTGTTAGAAAATATAAATGAAGATGCAAATGCAAATATATTGGATTTACTGCACAATGCAATAAAAAAAGGTAATGATGAAATTAACGAATACAACAGTAAAAAAGAATGGATTGATAATTTTTTGCCAGGAACAGTTGGCATTATAATAGTAATACGAGATTATAAACTATTTTATGCATATATTGGAGACTGTTATGGACTAGTTATTAGTAATAAAGGTGATAAGACTATATTTACTAAATGTCAAACTGAGAAAATAGCAAAACATAAAAAGGAGTTTAGTGCTTACGAAATAAGAAATGAGATATGTAATAATAAATTCCACCCTTATTCTTATGGAGTGCTTAATGGTGATTTTAGAGCTATAAATTTTGTGAATAATGGTACTATAGATATTTTGAACAATAGTAAAATAATTATATGTAGTGATGGATTTTCAGATATTGTAAAAAATGTTTCTGGTAAAAAACTTTATCAGATGACAATAGATCAAATGACAACAAGAGCAAATGAATCAGATGATAAAACTGTGGTGATAATTGAGGAAGACAGATGATAAAGAAAATTCTTAAAAGTATTCTATGGTATATGATATTTTATGTATTAGATATTTTTATATTTTCATGTTTGTTATATAAGTATAGATATAATTTAGATATAGCATTTATGGACTTCTTATATTGTCAATTTGTGAGTGGTAACATACAGATAAGTAATTGTATTGTGACGGCAATTATTTATTTTGTACAAAATATAGTTGAAGTTGCAGCTATTGCTATTTTAACAAGCTATATTTTTGCATATATTTTGAATAGAGAACCGCGAATAATATTTCCTGATAAATTAGTTATTCGACATAGGACAAGTTGGGAAGCAAAGAATAAACTTACTTTAGGGATATTAATTGGAAATAGAAATCATTATGATATTCACAATGCTGTTTGTGCGGTAACTTGTTCATATATAAAGCAGGAAAATCCATTATTGATTAATAGTGAGTTTACGCTGACAGATGAAAGAATATCATTAGAGAATTATTATAGATTTTCATTTGATTTAGCAAAGTTTCCTAGGCAGGTATTAAAAGATATAATTGAAAGACCTACATATTTTGATGAAGAAACGATTGCTGTAAGTATAACTGGAAATTGTAATTATATCGGAAATTCATTCAAAATTTCAAAGAAATATAAATTATCTGATATTGTGTATGATGAGCATACGCCAGTTATATCACATATTAGAAAAAATAAATTGACTGGAAATAACTTAGTAAATCCATTTACTAAAAAAGTGATCAAAAAAATAGACTGGAACGAATTAAAGAAAATAGTTGAAGCAGATGAGGATAAAAGAAGTGCTTCTGTAAATGAGATAAAATACATTATCAAAAAGAAGAAAAAGGATAAATCAAAATAGATTTTATTTGAGGGGTTCGGTGATAATATATTATAATTGTCTTTATTCTTATTTTTTAAGGTTTTTGCGATTTTAAGAGAATTATTTTCTAGTTATTTGGTACAAAAAGTATGGATTTTGAGTGAAGTTCGATAGAGCAGCAAATTTAATATCATTTTGGTAAGAAAGAATCTGCTATTTTCTTGTGGAAATATTGAGGAAATGGCAGATTTTATTTTGTTATAATACCCACTAAAATGATGGGAATAATAAGAAATATACGTCCTTCGGTGTGTTTTTCGGTGTGAATATTGGGAAAACAGGGGATTTTTATAAAGGGAATTGTGAGAGATGGGATTGCGGAGGAAAATTATTGAAAATGCTGAGACGATAGGAAATTCGAGGCGTTACAGATAAGTTATAGATAAGGTATTTTTATGTTCGACTATGTTACAGATAGAGTATAGATAAATGTAAGATAATATACACAGAAATAATAATGTAGTTTACCTAAAAAAATACCATACCTATATCTAGTATGACTTAAAAAACTTTCACACTACATATTGACAAAGGAAAATCCCCATGATATTATTGGTAAAAATATACATGAGAAAAAACAGAGATACACTCGAAAAATTGCGGATGAAAATACTGGAAGATAAACAAAAATGATAATTCCTGTATTTATGTGTAGGTTTTTTGAGTGTTTTTGTTTGTATTGTAAATTAAATTATATGTCCAATTTGGTTTGGAGAAAGGGAGGAATATTATAATGGTATCTGATTTTGAAACACAATTAAATGAACTTTTGGAGAGAACAAAGAATATTAAATCGCCAATAAATGCAGCTCCACTTGGTACTAACATTAATGAATATAATATGCCAAGCGAGGTATGGATGAATGATGTGCAAATTTTTTATGAGAGTTATTTAAAGAATCATGCACTTGGAGAACGTATACATTCATTACTATTTCATAGAAAATATAATGAGTTAGTTTCATGTCTTACAAGCATTAGCAAAGATAGTAAGTTTATTGATAAAATGAATGGGATTCAGGAAGTAGCTGTGCCTAAATATCAAGCAAAGGGTATTCCTCAATATGATGTATTTATTTCTCATGCCAATAGAGATAAAGAAAATTTTGTGGAAGAACTTTATCAGGCTATTAATAAGTTGGGTATAAATATCTTTTATGATAAAGAGTCCCTTGAATGGGGTGATAATTGGAAAGCAGCAATATTAAACGGTACTAAGAAATCAGAATTTGCAGTAATAGTTATATCTGAAAATTTCTTTGATAGAGAATGGACAGAAAAAGAATTGGCTGAATTTTTGAGCAGACAAAATAGAAATGGACAAAAACTCATTCTTCCAATATTACATAACATAACGTTAGCACAATTACAAGAGCGATATCCATCTGTAGCGGATATTCAAGCGATTGATTCAAAAAAATATACTTGTGATCAGATCGCTATAATGTTTGCAAGGCAACTGATTAAAAGGCTTAAAAATATTTAAGAGAGGGGATATACATAGAGAAAACATATGGAAAAGCAATATTTATCACTGGAAGAACAATTTAAGAAAGTTCTTAACAATACTGAAATTTTCCAAATAGAAGATTATGAGTTAAGAGAGATAAGACAAAATCACTGGAACTATAGGCACAAGATATTTTTAGATGAGCATAGGATTTCGGATCAAGAATTATGCAGGCTTACGGATAGTGACTATAAAAGAGAGCGTAAGGAATTACAAGAATATTGTAAATGCAAAGGAATTTCATTAGATATTGTTTGGAACTGTTGAGATTGTTTAATGAAGGGAAGTTTATTATGAAGAAATTAGCAGAAGAAGCAACTATAGAAAATGTATTAGAATCAATCAAAGAAAATAAATTTAATAGAACACAAGATATTATAGATTTTATTATGGCATTGGAACAGATAGAGGGAAATATGTTTATCAGTCTTGATGCGAAATGGGGAGCTGGCAAGACATTTTATGTAAGACAGATTGAACAGACTTTAAATTATTTGACTAGAAAAGATAAAAAGCTAGATATAGAAAAAAATATTGAGACAGCTTTTTCCAAAAGTTTATTAGGATCATTGGAATTAGAACATACATATTGTCCGGTGTACTATAATGCTTGGTTATATGATAATCATAGTGATCCGTTAATGTCTTTGATACTAATTATAACAAAGGCGTGTGAATCATATTGCGATACAAAATTAAGTAGTAGCGATTTAAAAGATAAGCTGATAGCGTTGATAAATCCTTTTTCAATTTCAATCGGTAATTTTCAAATAGGGAGTAACTTTGAAAGTATCAAAGAAAACTTTACTAATAAAGATATTTTATCATCCGTAAAGACAGAAGAGGAAATTAGAGATAAGGTAAAAGAAATCTTTAATAGCATTATAGTTGAGAACGTAGAGAAACTTGTGATATTCATTGATGAATTAGACCGTTGCAGACCTAGTTTTGCAATAGAAATGTTGGAACGTATAAAGCATTATTTTGATGATGATAGAATAATTTTTATAGCGTCTGTAAATAGGGAACAATTAATTCATTCTATTTCAAAATATTACGGTACAAATTTTGATTCTACAGGGTATTTGGATAAATTCTTTGATAGGAATGTTTATCTGCCAAAAATAGATATCCGATTTGGGGAAAGGTTAGAAATAGATTTTGGGAAAAGACAATATCATTTAGAACATGTTGCATTAGGATTGAATGATTATTATAAATTAACACTCAGAGAAAACATGCGTTTTTATGAATATATTTCATTGGCCGCATCATCTAACTATGTTAATGATAATGGTTATCGTGGATTTATGTTTTCTGCATTCATTCCAATTATTGCCATATTGGGTATAAAAGATGAAGGTAAGAAAATGAGATTTTTAAATGGAGAAGATGGCATATTGTCTGAATTATTTGAAAATGTTCCAGCCTTGTGGGAATTAGCATGTCGATTTGGTGAAGAAAGAGGTAAACAAAAGGAAGATGAAGAAAAATTCCATATGGGATTTGAAAAAATAAAGGAAGCATATGAATATTCTTTTGGAACAAAAGAAATGAGATGGCATGAAGGAATAATAGAACTTGATGAGAACTTTAAAGAAATTTGTTTAAGAATATGCAGTGGATTTGGAGTAAGATAATAATTTAATGTGACCGGACACAACGAAAATAAGCCATTTTTTGCGCTCATATGTGCCAAAAACATTGAAAAATAGGCATTTCTTTATAGGGACCATATGGAAAGTGTTGATTTTACTGGATTCTTTATAAAAATCATACTGTAAATACACTGTTTTATAATAATTCAGTGACCACATGAATTAAGCCAGCCTGTTAAACAGACTGGCTATTTTTGTTACTTTTAATTTTTTGTAGCCTAAAAAATTGATTCTTGACAAACAACAAAATTAGAGTACAATAAAATGATTTAGCAAAAGTTGAATGGTAGGCATGGGGGATAAAATTCAAAAGGAGAAGAACGAAAATGCACAATTTCCAGTATGTAACAACAAAACAATTATCCTCTACTAAGAAAGAATTGATACAGATCATTCATTCTGTACAAGATGATGTGCGACAATATTTTACCTTCCAGTTTTATTTTGTTGGTAGCGTTAAACGAAATATGGTAACGTATGATGTTGAAACAAATATAGGCTATGATTTTGATGTAAATATACAAGTCAATGATGATGACTATAAATATTCCGCAAAAGAAATTAAAACAAAAATCATGCTTGCACTCAATAAAGTTGTCTATCGTTATGGATATGATAATGCAGAAGATTCTACAAGGGTTATTACGATTAAATTTAAGGACAGGGAAAATTCCAGAATACTACATAGCTGTGATTTTGCCATTGTAAATGATTATATAGATGATAATGGTAATGAGAGACAAGAATATATTCACTTTAATAAAAAGCAAAATGAGTATTACTGGCAGAAACAGCCACAAGGATTCTATTTGTTAGATGAAAAAGCGGAATGGATTAAGGATAATGGATATTGGCAAGAGGTAAGGGATTTGTATTTAGATAAGAAAAACAATAATACTGATCCACATAAACATTCCAGAAGTATATATGCTGAGACTATCCATGAAATTTGTCAGCAATATGGTTACTATAATTCATAATATAGGTTGAAATTTTAAAGCACTTAAAACCATGATTTCATTGCCGTATTTAAGCTGTACATAATAGTATTGGCTAATATTTTCCAGTTACAAATAAATTCCATATGAGATACACACAAAATACAGATAGATGAGATTGAAATATCTGACAAGAGAGTATACTATGTATTACATAGATTTGAAAAATACAAGTTGCTATATGTAATACCTATATGTAAAAATGAAAATTGATGTATAGGTACTACATAGATATATGGAGTGTAAATTAATGATGGAAGAAATAAAAAATACTATATCAGATGCTCAAAAGGCAGCGCAAAAGAAATATGATCAGAAAACAAAGACGGTATCAATTAAGTATACACCAGCGGATATGGAAGATTACGAACGCTTGAAAAAATATATTGATAAAACAGGTAAAAGTATAAATGGGTTTATCAAAGAATTGGTGAACGATTTTTTTGATTCTGGAAAAGGCGAAATATACGAGAATGTTATTGAAAAAAGATTACATTCAACACAATCATATTACAATTATGTAAATATAAGCATGGATAAAATACAACCTTTATCAGACTATTTTGGAGAGTTGATAATTAGAATGATGTTAAGGGAATATGACAGAATCTTAGAAGATTCAATGGTGAACCAGAGGGCAGAGTGTGAAATAAAATTGGGTAATTGGTTAGATGATGTTTTAAAAAGCATAGAAAAGGGTGATTTTGAGGGTAAGGCAAAACCAGAACGGTATAGATTTTTAAAAGATAGTTTGCATATGTTCTTGGGAATTATATAAAAGACTTATTTTTTATTACAGTTTATATGTAATACATATAGCGAAGACACAAAACACTACTTATAGATTAAGAAGGATCTATATATGTAGTGTTTTTTGTTTGAATAAATCTTTCTAAATTTTATTATTTCATAGAAAATTTGAAAAAATCTTATTATTTATAAGTTGTACAGAGAAAATCTAATTTGAAAAGTAGAAGATAGTTATGAGCAACAATATTTTTTTACCATTAAATGACGAGAGGAAAGGAGAAATGAATATTGATGACAAAATTTAGTTTAGCAATCTTGAATGTGCTGAATGATAATGATGTAGAAACTCCATCAAAAGCGTTATGTGTTAGTCAGATTCTATCGCTTATGGAAGAGAAGCAACGGAAGTCATACAGTACAGTATATCGTCATCTATGTAACATGGAACATCTTGGATATGTCAAATGTGGATTGGTTGATGGTTTAGCCAGTACATATTTCATCACAGATTCAGGTAAATCATTTTGTAAAGCACAAATTTAGGAGGATTTTATGTTATGACAAGTCAAAAGAAGTTTGGAAATCAAACAAGTAAAGAAAAAGCAGTCATTGTATATATGATGCTTGTAAAAAGACACAAGGGAAATCGAGATGCTATAACATATGGAATATTTTCTAATCAATGGGATGATCTGTTTAAAGAGGATAGGTACAGAGAAGCCAAGGATATGAAGATTCAGGCATTTAAATATGCGAGAAGTAATTTTGATGATAAATCTTTGGAAGATATTCAGGCGTATCGTGATACAATGCGGATCTACGTGGAACGGGAAGTTCCAAAAGAAATAAAAGAACTTGCACAGGAAAAGAAAGTGATTGTTTCACTTGCAGAAAATCTGAATAAACATCTGAGTGGCTTTGACATTCTCATAAAACAAGGGAAGAATCAAACATTTAGACTTGTTAATACCATACCTTTTGGATTGAGTGAAGAAGGTGTGAAAAAGGTATTAACAGAATTGCCTACAAAAAAGGAAATACAGGAAAAGGAACAGCATTTAATGAATATGCTAATTACTTCAGGAGGATGTTCAAATCATCAGAAAGCTGTAGTTGTAGGCAGATATAAAGCTCCATATGCAACACATGAATTTAAAGTTTTTATGAATAAATTCACGCTTCACGAATGTAAGAGCAAAGAACTGACGAATGCTTGTGTGTTGTTATGCAATCGTGTGGGAATCAATAATTTATCCAACGAAGCACCGATATTATATAAATTCTGTGAAGGAAGCGGTCAGAGGGAGAGAAATTTGAAGCGTATCCGTAATCGGAGAAAAGGCAATGCAAAAGCAGCCATAAAGAGAAAGGGGCGTTGATTATTGGCATACGGAAGGATTTATATTGATAATCTGCGAAATAAGGTTACTGTCCTATTTAATGAACTTAGGGCAGATAACCGGTTAGGTGAAGATAATTTTATAGAAGCATTTAAACGCAAATATCCCAAAGATTATGCGTCTCTGGTATATGAATGGGAATTTAAGGTGCATGAGTTCAAGAAAAACCGAAAAGGGCAGCCAAAACCACACCCTATTAGACCAGATAAGATTTTGAGTAATATGTATCGGAATTATTACTTCAAACTGGTAAAAAATCCAGGCATCAAAAAATCAAAGGAGCGATCCGTGAATTTGATTCAGGTGAAAGCTGGTAAATATGGGTATAAGATCAGGAAAAATAATTGTGGAAAATATAACGTCATAAATAAGAAGACAAAAGAAATTGAGTATGAAAATCTTACCTATGGTGAACTATCAAAAAGATTTTCTAAACAGGGCATTAAAGAAATTTTGGCAAGGAAGGAGAGTAAAAAGGATGGGTAATTCAGATATAAACCGTTTAGATCTCAATATTTTAATGATACTTGCCAAAGAAGAGGCAACGGATGAACTTAATGGAATGACCGTAAATGAAATAAATTCCTATTATGGAGAAGACAAGCCGCCTTTATCAGCAAGACCTAACTTGTGTAAGCGGATCAGAGGGTTATGTTCTTTGAAGTATATTGAAGAAGGAATTAAAGATGTAATCAGCAACACATATTTTATTACGGAAAGCGGTCTAAAGAGAATCAAATGGAATGGAGGAAAAAAGGATGAATAATACGGTTAATAAAAGTTTAATGAACGATGTTGCGATTTGTGGTGTCGGAGGTGCAGGAACGAATATAGCTTTCAATTTTGAGAAGTTAGGATATACCACTATCCATATTAATTCCAGTACACAGGATGAATCTGCTATCAGTGGTGCAAAAACAATCAGGCATTTAAAAGGCTTCAATGGATGCGCCGGTAATCGTCAGTTGGCAGAACAGGCGATTGCAAAAAATATGGATATTATTGACGAGATTAGCGCACTGAAGGAATCCATTATCTACATTATTTTTAGTTCGGCTGGTGGTACTGGCTCAGGTGTCGCTCCTGCATTGGCTGAAATGCTTGCGGAGGAAACAGATAAAACAATCTGCTGTATTGTAGTGTTGCCGGACAAGACAGAAGATTATGATTTCCATGTGAATAGTTACAAGTGTTGTCAGGAACTTCTTAATATAGAAGGTTTGGGATCGGTAATGTTTCTTGATAACAATGCTGACAATAAGCAGAACATCAATAAACACTGTGCAAATATGCTTCATGCGTTCCTGACAAATAATTCCGTATCAGAATATGGAAATGTAGACGAACAGGAGAAACGTACTATGATTGCTACATCTGGTAACTTTATATTGTCGGTGCTTAAAGCGGATAAAGTAAGTGATGCAAGCGTCATTGAGAGATTAACAACGAAAAATATCTTTGCACCATTGCAGAAAGATAACCGATGTGAATATATCGGTATCATCAATGCTACTGGCAAGAGAATCAACAAAGCGGAGATTATTAACATTGTAGGCACTCCAATAAGGACTTTTGAAGGATTCGGAAGCACAAACGCAATCACTGTAATTGCTGGCTTATCCTATCCGTTTGACCATATCAACAGCATTAAGGATATTGCAAAACAGAAACATGATGAAAGAGAAAATGCTATCAAGGCAGCTCCTACAATGACATTAGATGATATTGATTTTGGAGAAAAGAAAGTATCAAAGAATGTTGAAGCTGATAAGAAAGCCAATAAGAAACCGTCAAGAAGAGACAGACTGAAAGAATTACAGAGTTAAGGAAGGCGGAATCATGGATAAAAATAGAATCAAACTTATCTTTTCTGAAAAATATAATCAGTTTTACAAGCCTATAAGAGTTGATGAAGACGTGGGAAC